>DBTU01000023.1:0-64421 GCA_002307215.1 Lachnoclostridium sp. UBA1308 | reverse complement strand
ATAGCTTTTATAGCTTTTATAGCTTAATAATTCTATATCTCTTTTTTCTAAACCTCTTCATTTATTTCTGTTTATGTTTATATTTTCCGTAAATATACTATATTTCTCTATGTTATTTACATACTACTAATCATACTATAATGAGTAATTATCTATTAATTCTCTACATAATTTCATTTACTTAAAAATTTATAGATGTCCGACTCAGTATGTATATCCTTCCTTCTACATGTTACCATATAATCCTTTTTGCTAGCTTAAGCGACCGAATATCCAATAATGCTCACGTTCCGGAAAATCGTATGATTCAAACCTTAGTCTCTTCAGTACATTTACTCTTGTAACTGCTTCGGGTACTGCTTTTGTCACTATTTGATTGACCGCAAACAGCTCAAAAAATTCATTCTGACAAACCGTAAATAACTCAGTAAGATATGTCGGATTTTCGTATTTTGATGCTATATCAAGCCTGAGAATTCCTCGGCTTGTTTTATATTTTCCAATCATTCCAAACATTTCAATCGTTCCGACTGCATGCTGAGAGTGCTTGTCAACAACCGAAAACCTAATGAATTCCTTCCGGTTGTAACTGTCTATCCACATTTTTACACAGTGTCTCATATCTTCTAGATTATCATAAAAGAAATTGCTTGTGCAAGTATCCGAATTAAACACGGGGCGTGCGTTTACATCAGAATAACATAGGAATAGATCGTCAGTATCCTCCTCTGTTATCAATCGCAGAATAAAATTTTCTGTTTCATAGACCGGACATTTTAGATATGGATTTCTCATTCCATATTGAATAAGCTGTATGATTTCATCTTCGGTATCCAACTCATCATAGTCACCCTTTAAGCCGTTCGGCTTATGGTAGGTGATACCATTTACATAATTGTCCTGCAACCGTTCAAGAAGCGTCTCTTTACCATGTTCCTTTGCAAACCTTAGAAAAGCTCTGATACGAATACTCTGAAGCATATTCTCCTCACAGGGAAATTCGTCGCACCGGTAGCATCCGTCAAGTTCTTTGCCCATAGCACATTGATAGACCGTACAGTCATTTCCTTCCTTACAGCCTCTTGCCTTACAGCCGGGGCAATCCTCTTGACTACATAAAACACAGGCTAAACCACATAATGCTAAATCCTTTTCTTCGTAAAATCTCACGGAATTATCTCCTTTTTTACAGGAATGATAACAGGTCAACAGCGACAACAGTATGTCATCATTTAATAAATAGACAGAATTCCTTCCGCTTTTTGTTTTAACAGAACTTTTAATTCCTCCGGTTCAAGCACCTGTATCTGATCACCGAAACCCATAAGCAGAGAAAACCACATACGTTCATAAGGCACATTCATTGTGATGATAAAATCACCGTTCTCGTGTTCTTCTATAATATTACCGTTCAGATACTCAAGTACCTGCTGGCGAATTTCATTTTTACATAATAAATGAATATGATAATACTTTCTTTGATCAGTCTCTGATTTTATCTTCATTAATTCCTCTATATTGCCATGCTCCTTCGTAAAAATTCCTGGCACGGGTTCGCATTTTACAATCCTTTGCAGTTTGAATAGCCTGTAATCCTGTTTTCTCGTACAATATGCAAACAGGTACCAAGCATACCATTGATAAGAAAGTGCAAGCGGCTCAACCTGTCGTGTAGACACTAACTGCTCAGCACTAACATAATCTATTCTTAAGCTTGATTTATCAAAAATTGCTTTCTCTATCATGCTTAGGTATTCTTTTACAGAGACACCTTCCCTTGCCACGGAAAAATCAACAAATATCCTCTGCTCCCCACTCTGCATAATCGTAAGAGCTTTTTCAAGTGTTTCACTGATTTTATCATTTTCATATGCTGTACTTAGTCCCTTAAGGGCTGTAATAATATTGAGGTAATCATCCACCCCGGCAATTTGTTTCGTGAGCTTGAAGCCATCCATGATTTCATATCCACCCTCTGCTCCGTAAGTTGCAACAATTGGAATTCCGGCTTGATTCAGAACTTCAATATCCCTTTGTATGGTCCTTTTAGATACTTCAAATCGCTCGGCCAAGGTTGATGCACTGACAATCTCACGGTTGAGCAAATACATGGTTATGGCCATAAGTCGGTCTATTTTCATAAAAATAACCATGCCTTTCTTCATAGCCTGCAAACTTTGGGCCGCAGGTACAAATTTGCGTGTGAAAATAGCTTTTTATTTTCACACTAATCTCCTATTAGTAGATACTAATTGAATTCTCTTTTATTTCACTAAATTTTTAATAATATCCATTCCCGCAACAAAAGCACCTATGGAAGCACCAATATTCGTCATTGCAATAATTAAAATGGTTTTAATAAATCTATTTGTAAAAATACCTTTTAGACTGAATATATCTGTCTGCATATTCTGAACATCTTTTACTGTCGGTTTTTTTATTGTGGCTTCTACCAATCCGGCAAACCATCCGCAGGCCAGAAGTGGGTGCAACGTGGTAATAGGTGCAGCTACAAACGCAGTGAGAATACTTAACGGATGCGCCAAAGAGAGTGCAGCAAAGAGAGCCGCCAATGCACCTGTCCATAATATCCATAACGATAAGTGCTGTAAACCTGTATGCATATTTATAGCAAAGGAATAAACAAAAAGACCGGTTATGAAGATAGGTACAATCCAGCCTGCAACTTTAGAAAATCGGCCTGTGGGTGGGACGACCGATATTTCCTCAATATTTTGTTCTTGATATATCTCTTTTTTAACGCCCGGGACATGCGCCCCCCCTAACACTGCAACAATTTTTCCACCGGGAGCTTCTTTTATTTTGGATGCAAGATACTGATCGCGCTCGTGAATCAGTATTTCTCCAATTTGAGGAAATTGTTCTTTCAAGCCGGCTATTGCTGACTCCAGCATATCCTCCTGCAGTAAATCTTGAATATCTTGATCTGATACTTCAGTATCATCCTTCGATGAGAAAAACAAACTCATTAATAATTTAACCTTACTAAAAAAACCCGTTTTACGCCAAATACGAAGTAAAGTCGTCTGAATATTTCTGTCCGCCAATACAAGATTAGCTCCGATTTCCTTAGCACTCTCTATGCCCTGAAGCATTTCACCTCCAACTTGTGTATTTAACTTCTTGGCAATCTTTTTCTGATAGGACGAAAGTATAAGATTGGCTATAAGAAATCCAACTTTGTGTGTTTTTATGATTTTAATAATATCTGTATTTTCCCATGCTTTTGGATTTTGAATATTTTGAAATCTTCCCTCATCAAGTTCAATGCACACACTGTCCGGTCGCTCCTCTGCAATTACCTGTTTTACAAGCTCTACACTATCATGTGAAACATGAGCAGTCGCAATCAGAATGATTTCCTTGTCCTCATATAATAATTTTGTAATGCTATTTTCATTCATAATAATCTCCATTCAATTAAATAGGTTCTTATATTTCAATTGTAGCTTAAGAATTATGCATTCCCACATTCTAAGCCATCTCAAATACATTTTATCACATGATAGAACACATTCACAATAGTAAGAGCCAACTTCGGTTTCTTACCATATACTTCTGGCTAACTATTTTAAATTCAACACTTCCTATTTCAAAACACGACATACTGATGTCATGTTATTATGTTATAATGATATCAAGTACTACCACCCAAATTCGTGTGTTTGTTACAGATTGGAGATTATCATGGAAAACGAACAAATAACCGCTTACTCCCTATCAAAACCCGGATCTTATGAGGATCTTCCTTTCGGAGAGATTCCAATATGCTATAAGGTCTGTGGCAAGCTGTTTTTACAGCTCTATCCGATGACGGATAATAATAAAATAACAATAAGCTGCGAGCCTATGCTGGCGGACTTTTACCGGCAGCAATATCCCGGTATTGTACTGCCCGGATATCATTGCCCCGATCGTCTCAAGCCATACATGAACACGGTATACCTAAATAAAGATGTCAATATTACCATGATATTTGATATGATTGATCATTCGTATGACCGAGTAGTAAGTAAGCTAACACGTATTGAAAAAGCAGAACTTGATAAAATAACGGAGGAATGCAAATGAAGCTGGACCGTCTGCTTGGTATTCTAACAATCCTTCTTCAGAACAATCGCACCACCGCGCCTCAGCTAGCCGACAGATTTGAGGTCACTCGCCGAACCATCAGTCGGGATATAGATGCGCTTTGTCAGGCCGGAATACCTATAGTGACATATCCGGGAGGGGGCGGAGGTATAGCTATCGCCGACGGCTTTAAGCTAGATAAAAGCATTCTCACTACGGAAGAGCTTTCCAATATCATCGCGGCACTGAAAGGAATTGGCAGCGTATCCGGGAAATCTCAAGTGGAACGTACACTTGATAAACTTTCTGCGAATAAGGACGCAGTGGTGTCTCTTAGGGAACCGATTGTTATTGACCTTGCGTCGCATTATAAAGGTAGTCTCACACCTAAAATTACTCAGATTAAGCAAGCTGTTCTGGAGCAAAGACTGATTGAATTTGAATATTACTATGAGAAAGGTGATACACGGCGACGCATAGAACCATACTTTGTCATTTTTCAGTGGACAGCGTGGTATGTATTTGGGTTTTGCCTAGAGCGGCAAGACTGGCGAATGTTTAAACTGGCGCGGCTGTGGGATTTAAAGCTATGTGCGGAAACTTATCTAATACGTGAGATTCCGTCAGATAGACTGGATTTTGGCGCTCACCTACCGGACGATAAAAAGTTGGTTGCGTTATTCGATCCTTCCGTGAAATATCAGTTGATTGAAACCTACGGTCTGAACTGCTTCACTGAAACAGAAGACGGCAGACTGCGACTGGAGCTTGGTTATACAAATCGAGCCTTCACAATCAGCTGGCTATTTAGTTTCGGAGATAAGGTAGAGGTGCTTGAACCGATTGATATGGCAATAGAAATTACAAGAATTGCCGAAAAAATAATTCAAAACTATAAGTAAAGAGGACACGCTGCTGTCTTGTTCCTTATGGTAATATACATTATTGAAAGCATACAAGAAATTCAAAGGACAGGTATGTTAGGATAAGTAAGTATAAATATACTAACGATATGCGCTAACGCGCAGGAACGGAGATAAGAAATTATGATTGATTCACGTTGCGGATTACACTGCACAGTCTGTGAGTGGAAAGAATCCACCGGCTGCGGCGGCTGCATCGAAACTATGGGGCATCCTTTTCACGGTGAATGTCCTATTGCGATATGCTGTCAAAACAAAGGATTGGTTCATTGTGGTGAGTGTGACATACTTCCTTGTGATAAGCTGTACGCTTATTCCTATCTTGACACAGAACACGGTGATAAACCACCGGGTGCGCGGATGCAAGTCTGTCGGCACTGGGCTGCCGAAGGTGGAAAATCAGCCAGACCGAATGTACTTCTTACCTCTGCCGGCTTTGAGAATATGGACGGGTCTTTAAAAGCAAATATTGTGGATTGCTTCCGCAAAATGCTTCGCATGCCTGCGGGTGATGCCAAGGTGTTATTTATCCCCACCGCCGCAGTTAATTCAGAAGCAAAAGAAATGGCTGATTGGTGCCGTAGGGAGCTGATTCATATCGGTATTTTACCTGAACATATTGCTACATACGATATTGACGGCAGTCTATCCGAGAACGGTGCTTATGTATATGATGTCATCTACTTCACAGGCGGTGATACCGGTTTTCTACAAAAGCGTATCAAAGAAACAGGCTTTGACCTAATCATAAAAAAGATGATGCATGCAGACAAGGTATATGTTGGTGTAAGTGCAGGCAGTATTATCGCCACCCCAAACATAGGCAGTCCTTCTGATGAAAGTACAGCGGGACTGTGTCTGGTGAACGCTTATCTATCCGTTCACTGCACCGCGAATATGAAACCTCGAATCGACCTTCCATTACCGCAGATAAACCTGACAGATCAACAGGCTTTATCTGTATCAATCAATGGATATCAGGTGATAGAAGGATAAAGGTCTATATAGTACCAAAAAGAATGTGGCTGCTGCAATCATATCTTTGCAACAGCCACATTCCTAAATCTGTATCTAGTACAACGGATACTTGTCCGTCAAAGTCTTAACCATTTCCATTGCTTTCGTCTTGTTAGCATCGACATCTTTAATTAACAGATATATAGCATCAGCAATAACATCCATATCTGCCACATTCATGCCTCTCGTGGTTACAGCTGCAGTACCGAGACGAATACCGCTGGTAACAAACGGTGAAGCCGGATCGTTAGGAACTGCATTCTTATTGCAGGTGATATTAGCCGCATCCAGAAGCTTCTCTGTATCCTTACCAGTAACGCCCATGTTCTGAAGATCAACTAACATCAGATGATTGTCTGTACCACCGGATACAAGGTTAAAGCCTCTCTTCATTAAGCCGCTTGCCAAGGCCTGAGCATTCTCAACAATCTTTCCAGCATATACCTGAAAGCTCGGATCAAGCGCTTCTTTGAAGCATACAGCCTTTGCTGCAATCACATGCATTAAAGGACCGCCTTGAATTCCCGGGAATACCGCTTTATTTAGCTTATGTTCTTCCGCAAACTCGGCACTCGATAAAATCATTCCACCTCTGGGCCCGCGAAGGGTCTTATGAGTGGTTGTCGTTGTTACATGTGCATATGGGATCGGACTTTCGTGGTAACCGCCCGCAACAAGCCCTGCGATATGAGCCATGTCTACCATCAAGTAAGCACCAACTTCGTCTGCTATTTCCCTGAAAATCTTAAAATCTATCTTTCTTGCATAAGCACTTGCCCCCGCTACAATCAGCTTCGGCTTACTTGTCTTTGCAATATTTCTTAAACTATCATAATCAATGAAGCCCTGGTCATTCACTCCATAAGGAACAATATTGAAATAGCTTCCGCTCATATTAACCGGGCTACCGTGTGTCAGATGTCCGCCGTGAGCTAAATTCATACCAAGTACAGTATCACCGGGTCTTACCAGTGCAAAGAAGACTGCCATATTAGCCTGTGCGCCTGAATGAGGCTGAACGTTTGCATAGGTACTGCCAAATAATTTATTAGCCCTGTCAATTGCAAGAGTCTCAGCGATATCAACAAATTCGCAGCCTCCATAATATCTCTTTCCGGGATATCCTTCCGCATATTTGTTGGTTAACTGACTTCCCATCGCTGCCATTACAGCCTTGCTAACAAAGTTTTCAGAAGCAATCAGCTCAATGTGGCTGTTTTGTCTTCCAATTTCCAGTGAAATCGCTTCTGCTAATTCTGGGTCAAATGATTTTACATCTTCAAATGAATACATTATCTTCAATTCCTTTCCGGTTTCATTCAGGACAAGTAACGTGGCATCCGCTGATCCTGCAACAGGTGCGTATCCCTGACTTTTGTCGCATTGTATAGTATAGCATATCATCTTTAATTATGGAAGCAAAAATACCGGCGAGCTCCACATTCCTTCATAAAAACATCTTATCATTATTATTTCTTTAAAATATAACCGTACTACAGCATCTCCGGGCCAAAGCTCAACGGAAGAAGCTCCTCGAGCAGAAATACTACATAATCTTCCTCTGATCTTGCCAGTATAACCAGAAAGTTCTTCGTATCCGCAAATTCTCGCAGTACCTGCCTGCATACACCACAGGGTGGACAATAATCGGTAATAAGACCGTTCTTTCCTCCTACGATTGCTATGGCAGAGAATTCTTTCTCACCTTCACTGACTGCTTTGAACAGTGCCGTTCTCTCCGCACAATTAGTCGGCCCATAAGCTGCATTTTCAATATTGCAGCCCAGATAAACCTTCTGCTTTTTGGTAAGTAGTGCAGCTCCTACTGTAAAATGCGAATAAGGGGCATAAGCATTCGTCATTCCTTTCATGGCATCCCTGATTAAATTCTGTGCCACGGAATGGCTTACTATACCTTCTTTCAAAATCAATTCTCCTCTTTCGCGAGGTACAAGGCTGTTCCTTTGTTCCATGTCTTGTTGTATGTTCTCTTGTTCTTGCATAAACAAAACCTCCTCGTATAATATTTAAATCATAACAGGAGCAAGAAATAATTCCCGCTTGAATTTTATTAATACCCTGCTCCCTCCTGATTCTTTGCCAACTTTATGATTCTGCTGGTTCCAAGCCTTGAAGCTCCAAGTTCTATGAATCTTTTTGCATCCTCAAAAGAAGTAATACCTCCGGCAGCTTTGATCCGTACATCTTTACCCACATTTGTGGCAAATAGTGCAATATCCTCAAAGGTTGCACCCGATTTAGAAAAACCGGTGGACGTTTTAATAAAATCAGCTCCTGATTTTGTTACAATTTCACACATTTTAACCTTCTCTTCGTCGCTCAGTAGACAGGTCTCTATTATCACCTTAAGCACCCGCTTGCCGCAGACCTCTTTAAGCTGTCTTATTTCTTGTAGAATCAGATCATATTTCTTGTCTCTCAGCCAACCGATATTAATTACCATATCTAATTCATCCGCACCGTTTGCAATAGCATCCTCTGCTTCATACACCTTTACTGCGGTACTATTATATCCATTCGGAAACCCAATTACCGTACATACCGCAATTTGCTCCTTCACATATTCTTTCACCGGTTTCACATAGGAAGGGGGAATGCAAACGGACGCTACTTTGTAGACAATAGCGTCATCGCAAATTTGTGTTATCTCCTCCCAGGTTGCTGTTTGTGTCAATAATGTATGATCCACCTTATCAAAGATCAGTTTCATATCCATCTATATAGTTCCTTTCCGATAATTTCAAACATCTTTGTTTCATTATGGATTAATCCAAAAAGTATATTCCTGTTTAACTTTTATATTAACTATACAATCTCCAGTGCAATCTGCATCATTTCATGAAACGACAACTGTCTGTCTGCTGCCGGCAGAGATTCTCCTGTAAATACATGATCCGAGACAGTAAGTATGCAGAGAGCCTTTTTGCCGGCTCTTGCTGCGTTCATATATAGAGCCGCCGCTTCCATCTCAACCGCAAGAATATTCATCTTTTTCCACAAGGAATTGGCTTCCTTGTTATCATCATAAAAGGTATCCGATGATAGAATGTTTCCTACGATTGTCTTAATTCCCAGCCTTTCAGCTACCTCCACTGCCTTACGTAAAAGGTCAAAATCCGCGATTGGAGCAAAGGTGCCCGGTAGCTTATATTGCGCTGCAAAATTCGAATTGGTAGAGGCTCCCATTCCGATTACGATATCACGAAGTTTCACGTTCTCAGTAATTCCACCCGCAGAGCCGATACGAATGATATTATTTACTTCATAAAAATTATATAGTTCATACGAATATATTCCGATGGAGGGCATCCCCATCCCGCCTCCCATGACAGAGACGCTTTTACCTTTATATGTGCCTGTAAACCCTAACATATTTCTGATATGATTAAAACATACCACATCCTCGAGGTACGTTTCAGCAATAAATTTTGCTCTTAACGGATCTCCCGGCATTAGTACTGTCTTTGCAATATCACCAATTTTAGCTTCATTATGCGGGGTCGGTATACTCATTTTAATATCCTCCTTTTTAACTTTCTGAACTTTTTTCTATAATAATATTAGCATAATTTGAAGAAAAAGGCAATTTGACTTTCTTTAATATTTGCATGAAAACAGAGCTATCCTTGTTTCCTTAGGCGCGTGTTTGACAATCATTTCTTTGTCATCTATAATAAGAATTATAGATAATTGATATTACTTATTTTAACTGAAAGGTGCAGCATATCATGAGCATTTTACCTTTTCTCAGGAAAATATTTCGTAATACAAAAGTGAAAAAACAATTAAATTTCATTTTTTTTGTTTGCCTTTTTATTCCTATTTTATTCATAGGAATTATTCTTATATTTAATACAAAAAAGCTTTTGCTTGATCATTACCATAATTTAGTAGAAGCGGATAATGCTCGTGTCAAGTCAATTATGTTTGATGTGACCACCACGACCTACAATATTTCCGATGAGATTTCTACCGATAAAAATCTTCAGACTCTTTTTGAAACACAATATTCCAGGGAAGAGGATGCTTATAACAGCTGTAGAGTTTATTACGGAAAGATTAATAAATACATTACAAAAAATACTTTTATTTCCTCTATAGACATTTATACAACCAATCCGACAATTAAAGATTATTCTTCGATAAAAACTGTTTCAAATGATATTTTTAAGGAAGAGTGGTATAATAGAGCCAGTAATCATGCCGATATAATCTGGAGAAGCTTAGCCACTCTGGACAATTGGAAACATACCTCACAGGAACTTTGCTTACTTCGACGCATTCCAATAATTTCAACCGGAGAATATGTTGTTTTGGTTATCAGAGTAAGTAATATTTATTTAAAGAATAGAATTCAATTTAGTACGCCCTGGAATATAGTAACTGTAAATCAAGATCCCATATTTTTTAGTACAGATCGGAATCTATCCGGTAAGAACATCACACTTCCTATTGATTACTCCAAACAACAAGATGTGTATTCCGGTCAGTTCACCTATGACAACAAGGAATCAATTGTGCATATCTCAACACTGCTTCCCTATACCTCAAAGGATAAAATATATATTACAACTCTGGATACTGATGCTCTAAAGGAATCCAACAAAATTATTACGACTTTTATAGCAATCATTGCCTTGACTTCTATACTGCCGTTGATTTTAATTACACTTTTTACCAACAGATTCAGCGCACGTATCATAACATTACGTGGAGAAATGCACAAAGCCAGTAAGGGTGATTTTGATATTATTAACAACTTAAAGGGTGATGATGAATTATCTGAAGTGTTTTGCGATTTAAAGGTTATGATTCAAAGCATCAAGCAGATGGACTCCCAAATGTATGAAGCAAAATTACAGGAACACGTCCTAAAAAACCAGCAACAAAAAATGGAGTTTAAGATGCTGGCCAGTCAGATTAATCCACATTTTCTCTATAATACCTTGGAAATAATACGAATGATGGCACTTACCGAAGGAAATAAAGGCGTATCCAATGCGATTAAGTTATTAGGAAAATCCATGCATTACGTCTTGGAGAATAATGGTTCCTCCTCCACTTCCCTTAAAAAGGAACTGGATTATATCGCTACCTATTTAGCTATACAAAAGCTTCGGTTTGGTGATCGAGTAAATTATACCTTAAATATTCCTAATAACATGGATTTAGAAGAGTATCAGATTTTGCCTCTTCTTCTGCAACCTATGGTAGAGAATGCAATTCTACATGGACTTGAAAACATTCAATATAATGGGCAGATCATCATAGATGTTCAGACGAAGGAAGATGAGTTTTTGATTATTCAAGTCTCTGATAATGGTCATGGCATGACGGAAGATGAACTTAATGAGTTAAAAAGTAATATTCAAATATCCAAGCGGAAATCCAACCTGAGTATTGGCCTTTATAATATAAATCAACGTATCAAATTATTTTATGGAGAAAACTATGGCATGGAGATTCAAAGCCATCCTAACGATGGTACTCATGTGACTTTGACCATCCCTTTACATAATACAATGGAGGAATAAAATCATGATGCAGGTTTTTATAGCAGACGATGAAGCAATTATTCGGGAAGGATTAAAATTTATAGTAGATTGGGAAGAGCTGGGATTTTCCATTTGCGGCGTGGCTAGTGACGGTGAAGAAGCTTTAAAAAGTATATTGGAATTGGAGCCCGATCTGGTTTTGTTAGATATTAATATGCCTATCCTACAGGGAACAGATGTAGTTCAGAAAGCTAGAGAACATAATTTTAAAGGACACTTTATCATATTGAGTGGTTTTACAGATTTTAAATATACACAAACCGCGATTCGTTATGGTGTAGATTCTTATCTCACTAAACCAATAGACGAAGATGAATTGTATCAGGCTGTTAATGCGGTTAAGACAACCCTACTGGAGGAGCAAAAGCAAACCGATTCTATGATGCATTATCGTGAAAAAGCCAAATACACTATTTTATGTGATATTTTACTTAACACAAGTGCTCTATATACCATTAACCTAAGCGAAATCAATTTGACTGCATCTGTTTACCAGGTCGTTATTTATGAAAACTACAATCAAGGCGTCTACAATCTGACCTATAGCTTTATTGATCTTTTGAAAGTATCAAATCAGGGATATAATTCCTTTGAGCATATTAAGATTCATGAAAAGGATGTCCTCCTGTTGAAGGGAAATTTTGCTATAGAACGATTCCAGGATTTCTTACGACATTACGAGACAAATCCTCAGAAAGGTTCTCCACTGGATTCCCTGTTTATTACATATGGTCGTTTAGTGCAAAAGCCTGAAGATATTCATTATTCCTATGAAGAAGCCCTTTCTCTTTTAAACCGCCGCTTCTTCTGTGAGCCTAATCAGCATGCGATCGGATATAAATTACTACCTGATTTTGATAAGCACATATTTGCAATCACCTCTGACGAAACCAATAAATACTGCGAGCTACTATGTGATTATATCCAGAGTTATAACCGTAACATGATTGCTGATTCCTTGCTCACTCTGGTGAATAACCTTTACTTTACCAATGCTGATTTATCCGGTACGAAATTATTTCTGACCGATATCTATCTGCAGATAAAGCAAACCATTACAAGGGTCTATAATACTCTGGATATACCGTTCCCAACCAACTTCTCGATTATTAATTTTATCGAAGGTAAATTTTATTTATATGAAATCATTAAGTTCTTCTCAGAACAATTTGAAATGATTATGAATGCAATCGGTAATTCATCTAATAACAGCGTTTGGGATGATATTATCAACTATATCAATAATAATTTTTGCGATAATATTAAATTAGAAACCATTGCACCACTGTTTGGTTATAATAGTTCTTACTTGGGAAAAATATTTAATAAGAGAATGGGAGAAAGCTTTAACTCCTATATTGACCGGACAAGAATTAATCTTTCGAAGAATCTACTTCTTCAGAATGACTTAAAAGTATACGAGATTTCAGAACAGGTTGGTTACAATAATGTAGACTACTTCCATAAGAAATTCAAAAAATATGTTGGATTTAGTCCTGCTGAATACCGTAAAAAGTATAACTCGAAACAATAAGTGAAACCGAGCGGCCATGAACGGTGAACCACAAAAAGACTTCCCAACAAACAGAATCGAACGATTCTAATTTGTCGGGAAGTCTTTTAATTATGTTAACTCACTTACTTATTTTGCAGCTGCTGCTGCTACTCTTGCATCATTCTGAGCTTTTGCGTTAGTTAAGTCAACTGCTAACACATCATTATAGCCAAGACCAATTACAGTATCTTGCATGTCTTTTAATAAGGAATTAAATTCATCATCATCAGCTGCAAATACCATCTTCCAGGAGTTCTCAATAATCTTAGCTTTACACTGGCCTCTTAAAGTAGTTATTTCAGAATCTTCTGCAGGAGCTATATAGGAACAACCAGGAGCTACTATTAACTTATCGTTACTCTTTAAGAAGTCAATCGTAGTCTTAGCTCCCATCTTTGTCTGCCAATCAGTATCAAGAGGTGTTGTGTTCGCATCAATAACAGATTCCCATAAAGTATAGTTATATGCATATCCTGTATCCGGATTTATATCACTAGGAGTAACTGTTACAAAGTTAAGTGCTGAAACTCCATCTTTCCATGATCCGCCGCCCCACTCGTCAGGGACAGTTGTGTCGCCACCACCATAGAAAGCATCAAGACCAAACTCTGTTAATACAGGCTTTCCATCCTGTAAATCCCATGTCAAGGTCTTAGGACCACTGGAACTTGATGTCTGAGCTGTAGCATCCTGGATTCCTTCAGGAGAATATAGCCAATCGATAAAATCTGCAAGTCTTTCTTTATCTTCTGCTTTACTTCCGATAGCAATCATCTGTCTGCTACCGTCAGGTGTACATCCATAGGAGAAATCTTTCATATCGTCGATAGAAGAAATCATGAATCCTTTACCAGCTGCTTTGTTATCTACGGTGTTATATGCAGCCTGGCTTAACCAAGGCCAAGGACAATATAAAATCTGTCCATCCTGATACTTGGCATATAAAGTATCATAATTTTGTGTTGTAGACTCAGGATCCATAAGACCCATCTGATTAGCTTCATAATAAAGCTTTAATACTCTAACATACATGGAATCGCTGTCAATAATACTCTGATACTCCGAGCCGTCAGCTTTAGCTAACAGAAAACCGGCTTCATCAAATCCATAAAAACAGGTAGGCTGTTTAGCCAAGCACATCATATTGCCATCCCAATCCTTAAACAAGGAGATACCGTAAGTCTTCTTACCTGAATCACTTGTCGGAATAGCCGCTTGCATCTGCTGTAATGTAGGAAGTAAATCCTCCAAAGTTTTCATTTCCGGATAACCTGCAGCTTTGTATGCATCCCAACGAAGATAAGGTCCAAAAGTTGGATCAAGTCCTTCCGAAGGATTTGTAGCCGGCTGTTCGGATACGCTAGAAGGAATGCCATAAATATGACCATCATTTACTAAAGAATTCAAGGAATCAATACCTGACTGGTATTTCTTCAGGTTTTCTTTATCTGCGATCAAATCTGTCATGTCTGTTAACAATCCTGCGGTAACCATATCTTGCAAATGACCGCCATCAGCACCATAAATAATTAAGTCTCCAAGATCTCCGGCAGCTGAACGGGTCTGGTATAAGGTATCTCCGCCACCAGCTACGTTAGGAGCAATCATGTTAAGTTCCATGTTGAACTTATCCTTAACAATTTTTGCAAACCAACCTGACTGTATGCCTTGGTAATTAGCAAGACCGTCAAATACATCAACAGTAATAAACTCTGGATACTTTTCTGCCCCTGTTAATTCTTTGTCCGTGGTTGCATCCGGAGCACTTGTTGCCGTTGCGCCACTTGTAACTCCCGCATCTTTTGTATCTGCCGATTGATCAGCTTTTTTACCGCAACCGCTAAACATAGATGCTACTAATACTGTACACAAAAGTACACTTAGTAATTTTTTCCTCATAACCTTTTCCTCCATTTAATTTTTTTTCATATACTTAGCAAAATAAATAATATTATTTATTTTGTTTTGCCCTAATAAAATTGTGCCACTCTAGCCTTTGACAGAACCAATCATTATGCCCTTTACGAAATATCTTTGGAATAAGGGATAGATACATAAAATCGGCAATACTACGATTACTGTAACTGACATTCGGATCGAGGTTGGTGTCTGTTGTGTCGCTAATGACATAACGTTACCGCCGGTACCGGCAGCATTATTGATTAAAGCCTTTAGTGAATTAGCTTGATTAATATAGCAATACAATAAATATTGCAAAGAATATAGTTTCTGCTCTGTTATATAAATTAATGTATCATAAAAAGAATTCCACTGACCTACTGCAGAGAAAATTGCAATTGTTGCCAAAATAGGCTTGCTGGTTGGAAAAATTATTTTTGCAAATATTCTTAGTATTCCTGCGCCATCTATCTCAGCAGCTTCCTGTAAAGAAGCAGGTATTGATTCTACATATGTCTTTACCAAAATAACATTAAAGGGTTGAACTATTAATGGAATAATATAAACCCAAAAGTTATTTGTAAGATGTAACGCCTTCATAGTTAAAAACATGGGAATTAATCCAGCATTAAAATACATTGTAATTACGATAACGCGATACCAGAATCTTCTCCCCCACATCTTTTGCTGAGTAAACATAAATCCCAAAAAGGCTGAGGCTAATACCGTCCCTATCGTACCGATCACTGTTCTAAGGATTGAAATCCATAGTGCGGTACCTAAACCTCTGATTTTTATCACATTGGCATAATTATCAAAATGGATACCCTGCGGTATGAAATTAATAGCTCCATTCGCACTTAATACATTCGAACTGATTGTATTGATAATTAAATAATAAAATGGATAGATACATATCAAAGTAAATAACAAAAAGAATGTATAATTCAATATATCAAAAGCAAAATCTGTTGAAGTTTTTTTGATCTTACGTTTTTTAGTAATCTGATTCATATTTTTTTTTCCTTTCTAAACAATAGATTCGCCACGTGTTTTCTTCGACACGAAGTTCACCACGAACAATAAAGTAACACTGACAATACTCTTTAGCATTCCAATCGCTGTTGCCAAAGAATAACTTGCCCCAGTCATGCCAACATTGTATACATATAAATCGAGAACCTGTATATGTTCCTTATTAAAGGCATTTTGGAATACATAATATTGATCCAGGCCATTGTTTAAAAAGTTTGCTATGCTTAACATTAATAGTACAAAAAAAGTTGGTAATAAAGCCGGTAAAGTAATATGTCTCATTAATTTAAAACGGTTTGCCCCATCTACTCTGGCTGCTTCATATAGCTCTTGATCCACACCGGCGATGGCTGCAAGATACATAATCGCGCCCCACCCAAGTCCTTTCCAGATAGCCCATAGCAGCATTGTTAACCATGTATGTGCATCACTGTCTAGGAATTTCATTGGTTCATTGATGATATGTAAGTGCATTAATAAGGTATTTACCATACCGGAATTAGTAAACAAACTGTATGCTACTGAGAATACCATTACCCAGCTGATAAAGTTTGGAACTGTGGTAAATGTTTGTACAAAGTTCTTAAACCATTTACATTTGATTTCGCTTAAAAAAATAGCAAATATTACCGGAAAAAACGAGGTTACAAGTGCTAAGCCACTCATGGCAAAAGTGTTCAGCATTACTTGCCAAATTAATCTCAGCTGCGTCTTGTTCCCAATCATCATATTAAACCATTGCAATCCCACAAAATCACACTGTGACAATTTTAGTGGCGGCCTATAATCATAGAAAGCATAAATCCATCCGTGTAAGGGATAATATGAAAATACAAAAGATAAAATTAAAAATGGTACTATGTATAAAAATAATTTTATCCCCTGTACTCTCTTTCTTTTCTTAGATTTCAGAGCATTTAGCTGCTGTACTGTTGCATTCCGCATGTTTTTCCTCCCGACATTGGCATTTCTTATATAATTCATGTACTATCTCATAATTTCTTATATAATATTATCATCTTTACCACTTCTTTTGAACGCAACGTATTCTATCTTCTTTATCCAATAAATTGAATGGCCAAATTAAATTTTAGAAAAGCATTACATATTATACTATTTTACACGAAAAATTAGAGCTGGTATAATTGGTTCTTGCATATTTAGCATTACATATTGTATATGACTAACAGTATTTATTGCATTTTCTAAAATCTTTCTAAAAAAGCAGTAATATTTTCACTTTATTGCCTGATTTATTCGAGATTTCCGAACCGCAATTATTTATTGGCATATTTTGAAGAATAAAGCTACATTATAGGGTGTATTTACATTGCTTTCCTCTTAAAAAGTGTTATAATCACCTTTATACTTTAAATAACGGATTAGGAGTTGATTAATGTGATTGCAGCCGAATTCCTATCAGTCCATAATATGCTGAAAGAGGATCAAATTCTGGGAGAAGTCCCCTCTTCTCGAATTATCTACCGTAATTTCTATCGGATGGCCTGGCCTTCTGCCCTAGAAGCTTTTCTTGTAGCAATGACCATAGTCGTTGATACGATAATGGTTGGTGGCTTGGGAAAAGGGGCAATTACAGCTGTCGGTATTACCAACCAGCCAAGACTCGTACTTTTGGCTGCAGTTTTTTCTTTGAATACAGGAATTACAGCCATTACTGCAAGGAGAAAAGGACAGGGAGATCAAAAAGGTGCCAATCAGACGGTTCGTGCCGGAATTATACTTAGTACGGTTATCTCTCTTCTTACAGCCACCCTAGGATTCATATTTGCCAGACAGATTCTGGTTTTTTCCGGAGCAGACAGTTCTTATCTTGAGGACGCCGTCCATTTTTTCAAAATCCTAATGTTCAGCATTCCGTTTCAATCCCTCAATTTAACTATCAATGCCGCTCAACGCGGTTGCGGTAAGACTAAAATATCACTAACCACCAATGTGACAAGTAATGTTGTAAATATAATTTTTGACATCTTACTAATTAATGGTATCGGGTTTTTTCCAAGGCTTGGAGTAAGAGGTGCCGCAATCGCTACAACCACCGGTGCCATCGTTGCCTTCGGTATCTCCTTAACCTCCCTTCTTCGTTGCAATGCCTATTTGAATTTACATTTCAAAGCCGGCTGGACTCTTCGTAAGGTGGTATCTGCGCCCATTATGCTGGTAAGCAGCAGTGCATTTGTGGAGCAGGTATTTATGCGCCTTGGCTTTCTGGCCTATGCAACCATTGTTGCAAGAATCGGAACCACCGAATTTACTACCCATCTCATCTGTATGAATTTATTAACCCTGTCTTTCTGCTTTGGAGACGGTCTATCTGTGGCAGCCTCTGCTCTGGTCGGCCAAAATATGGGTGCAAAAAGACCGGATTTATCCATTATATATGGTAAAACCGGTCAGCGTCTTGCTTTCATGATATCTTGCTTTATTTTCGTAATTTTTATCTTTGGACGAGTCTCTCTGGTTTCCTTATTCACCAAGGACACTGCGGTGATTGCACTTGGTTCTTATATTATGATTTATGCTGCGCTTTGCACCCATATGCAGACCTCACAGGTTATTCTTAACGGCTGCTTAAGAGGTGCCGGAGATACTGCTTTTGTGGCCGTTATGTCTTTGATCAGTGTTGCACTTGTTCGTCCGTTGTTAACTTGGATCTTATGCTTTCCATTGGGTATGGGGCTGTACGGTGCTTGGGCGGCGCTTCTCGTTGACCAGTGTTTTCGTCTAGTTACCAGCTATCAACGTTTCTCCGGAGGCAAGTGGACCTCCATTTCTTTATAACTAGGACTTAAGCGGCTGTAATAAAGCCGCTGATACGGTCTACACTATACCAACCGTACGTCACCATATGACCAATTCCGGTCTCGGACTCATCTACAACGAATTCATACAAGTGAATTAAATAGTTCTTATCTTTCCCGTCCTCTCCCTCATAAGCGAGGAAAAGATCAGCAAACGGCAGTTCATAATAATAATTATCCTCGGTATCTTCATATACTTTATCGAAATTAGCAGCGTAACGTTCCTTTACCAGATCCAGAGCTTCCATCGGTGTTATTGTCTGTTTCGCCATGATATGATGCATATCCGCAATCATATCATCTGAAATGCTATGTATTGAATCTTCGTCGGGAACGGATATCCATAAAATGATTAATAAGTACAGTAAGAAGCCTCTCATGAATGTATCCCCTTCCGGACGTTTGCAAGTTTATCACAAAAAGATTAACATAAATTTGAAATATATTCCATTGAAACAGGATACGATTTATCGACGTAAATAATCAGTTTTCTGCCTTCTATTCCAGAATATCTATTAATATCGAAGGATATCACTTCTTTTTATCCGGTTTATGCTCGATTAGTGTTGCTCTTTGGATTGCTTCACTTCCATATCGGTTACGAATTCTATCAATTGCCCTGTCTAGCTTCTCTTTCTTCTCATCCGACTCATAACAAAACATATTCATCTGTTTCCATACTTTCACAGATAACTCTACGGAGCGTTTATTGAAAAATCTAAGCCTAAATCTTTGAAAGAGCAGTATAAAAATAGAGCAATCATTGGTGGAGTATACTATGTTAAATGTAATAGTAATAATAAACTTTGGATTCTGACAACAACAGATATGCAAGGTATAAAGAATCGCTTTGAATTTTCTGTGTCGATTAATTCTTGCCCGGAAACGTGCATGATAAAAGCATGGAATCAGTTCGGAGCCTCTGCTTTCACCTTTGAAATACTTGAAGAAATGCAAAAGAAGGAAACGCAGACAGATCGAGAATTTTCGGATGATTTAAATACATTATTGGAAATATGGACCGAAAATCTAAAAAGCTAATGAAAAAGGAGAAAAAATTGGAACAAAAAATTGAAATAAGTAGATTTCTTGATGATACCGGAAAAATCACGCAGTTGTCTCAAAAGAAAATCTTAAGAGTTGCAACGCTCTCCTATTTGGCAGAGAAATTTGAAGGAAACCATACCTATACCGAAAAAGAGGTAAACTCCATCTGTGAAGAATGGCATACTTTCGGAGATTACTTCATACTCCGGCGAGAACTTGTTGATAATGGGTTATTATGCCGTGAGGCAAACGGCTCTCGTTATTGGAAAAAGAGTTCACAAACAAGGGTATGATAACGCCTTCGATTGAAGCACCCTCATACCCCTGTTTTGTTCTACTACCGTTATTATTTACTGCTTATTCTGATGATCCGTATTTTGTTGCACATTTTGATTTATTATGTTTTTCCTCAGCTCTGCTTTTTTGATATATTTACGTACAATAAGTACGATTACGAATATGATTGCACCCCATATAAGCAGATATGGCAAATTCACGATAAACCATACAACAAAATTCTTTAATCCGTCACTGATCTGATAAAGGGTATCGCTGAAACCATTCTTAATCCTGTTTCCGAAGGTCGGTTTCACCTTTGTATCGGGAGTAATTCGCTCCACTTCACGAATACTTAAGGTAACTGTACTGTATTGTACCTGATTATCAAAAACTCTCAGCTGACTTTCATAATTCTGAAGCTCATACCGAATATCACTCAGGCGGCTCTCCAATGTAATAACGCTGTCCAAATCCACCGCTTTTTCAAGAATCGCAAACAATCTGTCTTCTTCTGTCTTCAAGGCCTCAATACGGCTCTGGGTATCTACATATTGAAGTGTAACATTCTCCGAAGAGCTCTGATTATTTGTTACGTTGGACGTCTCATCCACAGTATTAACAAATTCGTCTGCACTTTTACCCGGAATTCTGGCAACGATACTTCCGCTTCGAGTTACATCATCGTTATAATAGCTTTTTCCGCTGATGGAGGAGCTCTCCACATAACCTCCCAAACTATTAATCTGATTGTTTAGGTCTTTTATCAACTGATCAAAGTCTTGTGTTTCAACATCAAGATAATAGTTTTTGATGATTTTATCCTGCGCTCCCGGTTGTGAAGTACCTGAGGTCAAAACAACAGAGTTATCAACACCTGTCGCATCGTCCGGCTTTTCACTTTTTGTAGCTGTGGTTGAATTGGCATCTACTTCCGAATTATTAGCAACACCATAGTCTGTTCCATCCTCACTTGAATCATTAGCAACATCATAATTAGATCCATTCACCCTTGAAGTAGAAATCATCGGTTCTGAACCGCTGCTTGCGCCGGATTCCTGCGTATTGTATGACATATTATCTGCTTTGCTTGAGCATCCTGACAATACCATTACCATAATTAACAGCAAATTAATTACAATCCATATCTTTCCCCTTTTCATGCTACCCTCCATTCTCCCCGCATACTTGCGGAATAAACATAATAAACCGTCCATCTCATGAATTACTGTTATTCATTACTGTTTTTCATTACAGTTTTCATTACAGTTTTCATTACTGTTTGAATTGCTATTTTCATTGCTATTTATACAATTACCTTCAATCCATCCTATTACTCGTTTCAATAATTAGACGCTCCTATTCAGGAAAAGGTTCCATAAATTCAATAAATAGGATGATGCTTTCCGAGTCTCAATAAAGGGGTTGCTAAGCAACCCCCACTATTTATTCAACATTATTTAAATGTAATTTAACCAGTTCCATCAACCGGTCCATCCGATCGGTCAGATATAAATAACCAAACAAAGCCTCCAGTCCGGTAGCAGTCCTATATTCCACCACTCCTGCATTCTTTGCTGTGGTGAAGGATTTTGCATTCCTGCCTCTTTTAAAAATTGTTAACTCTTCCTCGGATAGTTGATCCTTAATCATATGATACAAGTTAGCTTGAGCAGACGCTTGCACCAGACTCGAAGCACGCTTATGAAGCTTATGAACCGGAGCATTCCCTCCTTCAACTACAGCGGTACGAATCATTAGATCAAAAATGGAATCCCCGATAAATGCAAGCGTCAGGGGTGAATAAGTCTTGATATCCGTCTCGGGTATCTTTAGGGAATTTCGTATATAACTTCCGAAATCCCAACTTTCTTGACTTTTCGTTAACTCCGTTTCCATTTTACGCCCTCTCTGGTATCCTCTAAAACAATACCCTTTTCAAGAAGAAGGTTACGAATCTCGTCAGACCTGGCAAATTCCTTGTTCTTTCTGGCAGTCTGCCTGTCCTCGATCAATTTTTCAATATCAGCATCCAGAAGTTCTTTCTCTTTTTCCGTAATAATACCAAGAATATCGCAAAGATTCATGAGTCTTTCCTGAAAAAGTTTGACATGTTCCTTACTGCTATCCCCATTGCAGGATGTATTCGCCAGCTTAACCAGTTCAAAGATTGCAGCAATTGCATCCGTTGTATTAAAATCATCGTCTAAGGCGTTCATGTACTTAACATTCAGTGCCTCTGCCTCAATTATTACAAGTTGCTCATCGGATGTAACAAATTCTCTTTTCAACGCCTGACTGTCCAATAAATGCTTTAATTGTCCGATGCTGGTTAAAATTCTGGTGAGGGAATTCTTAGCCGCTTCTATCAGCTCCTTACTAAAATTCAGCTGACTTCGGTAGTGGGAATTCAACATAAAGAATCGAACCACTTGCGGCTCATACTGCTCACATACTTCACGAACCGTAAAGAAATTACCCTCGGATTTGGACATTTTCTTATTATCAATATTGATAAATGCATTATGCATCCAGTACCTTGCGAATTCCTTGCCGTTAGCAGCTTCGCTCTGAGCTATCTCATTTTCATGATGGGGAAATACCAGATCTTCTCCCCCGGCATGGATATCTATCTGCTCCCCGAGATATTTTTTGCTCATTACCGAACATTCTATGTGCCAACCGGGACGGCCTTCACTCCAAGGAGATGTCCAATACGGTTCGCCCTCCTTCTTCGGCTTCCAGAGAACAAAATCCATCGAATCTTCCTTGTCCTCATTAACTGCAATTCGAATACCCGCCTCCAGATCATCCAGCTTCTTCTTTGACAATTTACCGTATTCCTTAAAGCTTCTGGTCTTGTAATAAACGGTGCCGTTCTTCTCATAAGCATAGCCTTTACTGATCAAATTCTCGATCATCTCAATCATACCATCGATTTCCTCGGTTGCCCTCGGATGATGAGTCGCTTCTTTAATATTAAGAGCCTCCATATCTATTTTGTATTCCTTGATAAAACGCTCCGATATTTCAGAAGTACTTACTCCTTCTTCGATCGCCTTTTTAATAATCTTATCGTCAACATCCGTAAAATTTGAGACATAATTTACCTCGTAACCACAATACTCCAGATATCTTCGAAAGCTATCAAAGATAATGGCCGGTCTGGCATTCCCGACATGGATATAATTATATACCGTCGGGCCGCAGACATACATTCTGACCTTTCCTTCTTCCAAAGGAATCAACTCTTCCTTTTTCTGTGTCAACGTGTTATATATTTTCATATCATTTCCTCCTGTTTCGTACCATGTTATAACGTTTATTGTGACTATTCAGTCACTGCGGTTCTTTCGAACCGATACGCACAAAATATGTTGAAAAGCACATGTTTTAGCACAGAATTTTCTCGAAATCCCTTGGACTTCACGGTGGTACTGATTAGTTACAATCTATTTTCTTTTTGACTATTAATTTCTGCTTCCAACTGAATAAGTTTCTCGTATACATATTTTAACTCATGCCTTAAACAGACATTTTCATTCTGTAAACATTGCATATCCTTCATCAACGGATCAGGAAAATGAATTTGATCAAGCTCTTCTCTTGGCATTTTGATATTATTCTTTTTTACAACTCTTCCGGGAACCCCGACAACGGTGGAATTCGGTGGTACCTCGGAAAGTACTACGGAACCCGCACCGATTTTAGAATTCTCTCCAATGGTAAAGGAACCTAGTATCTTGGCACCGGCGCTAATCATAACATTATTGCCGACGGTAGGATGACGCTTACCGTGTTCTTTTCCGGTTCCCCCCAGAGTTACTCCCTGATACAGGGTAACATTATCCCCTACAATAGCAGTTTCTCCAATTACCACACCATGACCATGATCGATGAATAAACCTCTTCCGATTGTTGCTCCGGGGTGTATCTCAATACCGGTCTTCCTAACGGTTCTTTGTGAATACCATCTCGCAAGAAAATAATGTTTCTTTTGAAAAAGGTAATGCGCAACGCGGTAGCGGATGATTGCTTTAAAGCTTGGATAAAGAAATACCTCCCAAGGTGTTTTGATGGCCGGATCACGTTCCTTGATAATCATCATTTCTTCTTTTATATATTTTATTATACCCATATTCACATCCCCTTCTTTCAATCATACGAATAAAGTATAAAAACACGCTATCCATTCCTGTGGCTTAATAAACTGCACAAAAAAACCACCTCTCATGATAGAGGCGGTAAAATACGCGGTTCCACTCTATTTGTCTGAACTAAATACGCAAGTCCAAACATCTTTATCAAATAACGGCTGCTACCGTGTCCGGCTAAGAATACCCTCACCGAACCAGCTCCCGGATGCACTTCCCTCATATCTTAGTAAAGAATGCTTTCAGCCGGTGACATTCTATCTCTGATATTATGATATAAGCTACTTTTCCGTTCATCGCTTTTAAAGTATATTCAATTCCTATGTTATTATTGTATGCACAGAATGATATTTTGTCAATAGCGTTATTCCTTTTTTGAACAGCCATTACAGCCACTGCAATTCCTTCCTGCATCACTGTTCGGAGTAGCATCGTATTGATAATTCATCATATTTTCCAGCAAACATACGGCATTCGCCGCAATACCAAGCCCTTCTCCGGTAAAGCCAAGCCCTTCTTCCGTCGTCGCTTTGATATTAACCCTATCCTCTTCCATCTCTAATGCCCCTGCTATATTACTTACCATTTCCGGCAAAAAAGACGACAGCTTTGGACTCTGTGCTATGATAGTTGCATCAATATTCTCAATAAAATATAGCTTATTCTCTATTAATATCCTTACCTTCTTCAATAGTTCGATGCTGGAAATTCCTTTATATTCTGAATCGGTGTCCGGAAAATGCTTCCCGATATCGCCGAGCGCGGCTGCACCAAGCAATGCATCCATAATGGCATGTATCAATACATCCGCATCCGAATGTCCCAATAATCCCTTTTCGAAAGGAATTCTAACGCCACCAAGTATCAAATTTCTTTCCAATACCAACTTATGAACATCATATCCGGTTCCAATTCTCATGTCTGATAATACCTCCTGTAATAAACATTATATTGTCAAAGAGACCTTTGCTCTATAGCTACCAGCTATATTGCAAAAGTCCCTCATTATGCACCTAATAGCGAAGGACGGATTTGAACCGCCGACACTGCGGGTATGAACCGCATGCTCTCGCCAGCTGAGCTACTTCGCCATAACACTTCACACTAACAAATGAAAACGAGACATGAATCCCTTTCGAAAGTAGCTTAATTATAGTAAGCGAAAACATATTTGTCAATAGGACATTCCCTTATTATTTGAATTTTATATAGAATTTCAACAAATGTTACTATTCCAGCAAGCCGGACAAATTCCCTTGATATACCACATACAATTCATGCAGCGCACGGGTTATGGCTACATACATAAGCTTCGCATCAGCATCGCAAATCGAATAATTCTCCTCTGTGGGGTTCCAAAGTATTACTGCGTCAAACTCCAGTCCCTTCGTCAGATAGATTGGAAGCACCATCACGCCATTTTGAAAGGTCATGTTCTCCATGTAAGGTTCCATGCTCACATATTGCTTCAGTTCATCCCGTACCTTTTCCGTTTCCTCCATTGTTCGGCAGATTACTGCAATCGTATCATAACCGGACTTTTGTATATCGCAGATGATAGCCGCTGTTTTTAATACCAGCTGTTGCTCACTTCGCAATTGCCAAACCGATACCTCATTACCATGACGGAGAATGGGTTCGATATCATATGTCGTGAAAGAACATTTTCTTAACACGTTACTTGCATAATCAGATATTTCAATCGTATTTCGGTAGCTCTTTGCCAGTACATAAAAACGATCCTTTCTCGGTAAAAACACCTCCTGCGTAAGGATCTCCCAATCATTCATTCCGGTATCATAATTAATATTCTGGGATACATCCCCCATGATTGTATAGGTACAGGTTTTAAACAGCTTATTGAATAGACAGAACAACATTACTCCAAAGTCCTGTGCTTCGTCAATTACAATATGGCTTACGAAATCAAAATCCTGTGTACGTTTCAATCGTTTCTTAATAAAAGTTAGTATACCAAGATCGTAGATATCAAGACTTTTATTATGAATATTATAAGAAAGAATCTTTATCACGGCTGAGGGTGGCACCTGAATGTTTCTGCTCGTATATGCCTCCCTATTAACCTCCAGATCCTCTAAAAATTCCTGATAGATCTCCATAAGATTATACCTGTGATTTCGTCTTCCATAATGATTTTTATATTTGTTAACTTCAGATTTAATTTCGTCTTTTTGTCTGTATTCCATCTCATTGATATACGCAATTTTCTGTGTAAGTCGTTTATTTAATAAATCGATTTTCTCCTGTAATGGCAATTCCTCAAATGAATTACAAAAGTATGTGATATCCTCACTTGTAAAAATGATTTTATTGTGATACGTCACGCAGGAATTATCTATGGCTCTTCGTTCATAACCCCTCATGTATTCCATTATTCCTCCGAAAAAATGTTTTGAGCCCTTAAAGCGCTTTAATTCAGATAATTTCTCCGAACCTGCATAGGAATGTTGCTTTAGTAAACTGTTCCCTAACGTATATTTTCCTTTACTCCGGTCAAAGTCCTTATCCAGGAGCGACGTTAAAAATTCCTCCATAGTCATCTGGTTTACATTAAATACATCCAGGTTTGGCAAAACCCCCGTAATGTAATTCAAAAGCATCTTATTACTCCCGATGATATAAAATTCATCCGGTCTGAATTTATCTTTATAATTATATAGAATATACGAGATACGGTGCATCGCTACTGTAGTTTTGCCACTTCCGGCAACCCCCTGTACAATCACATTATGCCAGGGTGTATCACGGATGATTTCATTCTGTTCCTTCTGAATGGTAGCAATAATCTCTCCAAGTACCACTTCCTTGTTCTTGCCTAGATATTTCGTCAGGAATTCATCATTTGCTACTATATCGGAATCATAGAAATCAATCAATTTACTATCCGATATTTCATAGGTTCTTTTCCCCTCAAGTAAAATATCAATCCGGTCCCCAAACGGAGTCTGATAAGAACTTTTTCCTATATCACTGTCGTAATATACACTCGATATCGGAGCTCTCCAGTCAATAATCAGATTCTCGGAGATATTCTTCCGTATTCCGTTCTTACCTAGATAAAGACAGAAGTTTTCATCATCCCCTGCCTCCCTGTAATCAATCCGCCCAAAATAAGGTTTCTTTAGTGCCCGAAGATTCCTATCCAAAATCAGCTTCATCATAGATCTCATATCCAGTCCGACCACAAGATCGTTATGAAGTTCCGGGTTATTTGATCTGTAGTTATCATAAAGCTCTTTTGTTTCAGCACTCATTTCATTGTACTTTTGCGTATAGTCATCGACATTGTGTTGTATATCTTCGATGCATTCTTTTAGATGTTGTTCTTCCTTCTGCCTCTCGTCGTCTTGCTGTTCTGTCGGCAATATCTCTTTATTAATGTCATTTAACTCTTTCTTTTTCATTCTATTTTAAAACGCCTGCCCTTCGAATTAGTTTGGGCCGAGGATTACGCAGGCACAAACTTCTAAGTGTGAATTATGCTTTTCAATAATTCACATTAACCTCCTGGTAGTAATATTTTTGCAAATATCTTGCCAAGCCCCAGAGTACCTTTCGGTACTTTTATTCTTGATTAAATCAAGAAAACCTTTTTTAAATATTTCATCATAAATTAACGGATGCTCCTTATAACATGATTGTAAAATAACGTCAATCAATTCGAAGTTGTTTCCCTATTTAATAAAGCCAAGTTCCTTAAGATTAGATATTCCTGTGCGGAAAGATTATATTCTCCAAGACTGAGTTTACCATTTTCATAATTAATAATATTGATACAGGTGTTTTTAAGTAGAATTTTTCCGGTTCCGGTTTTGCCTGCACTGAGCACTGATAATACAGAGTTAATGGACGCGCCATGAGACACCATGATTACATTATGATCCTCGAACTGTTTTCCATAGCTTTTGAGACTTGATGTCATACGATTGCATAGAATATCCCAGGGTTCCTTGTCATCTGTCTCCCCGGATGCATAGAATTTCTCACGCTCCTTCGGAGTCATACCCGAAACCTTGGAAAAATCACGTTCTGTAATATTATCCTCAATAATCACCTTATCTGCAGATATAATTTCAGCAATAATTTCTGCTGTTCTCCTTGCTCTGCTCAAAGGACTGGTGATTACAGCACTAAACATCTCACCCTTCAAGGCCAGACCGCATTCCTTTGCCTGCCTAATTCCAACCTCATTCAACGGGATGTCTTCTCTACCCTGAAATCGCCCTTGAAAATTCCAATCGGTTTGACCATGTCTGATTAAGTATATTTTCATATGTACATTCTCCGGGTAATTTTTTATGATAATTATTTTACATGAATTTGTTCAAAAATGCTACTCTTATTTGTTTAGAAATAAAACAGCATAGGATAATGCACTATCCGTACAAATATCCTATGCTGTATCATTTATCTATTATTGTATTTACAATCTAAATCTTTTAATTATTTCATGTAGGTTGCCCGCAAGTAGTGCGAGCTTTTCGCTGGATTTAGCGATTTCCTCCATGGAAGTAGTTTGTTCTAACATTGTAGATGAGGCTTCTTGAGTACTTGCAGCATTTTCTTCGGCGATTGCCGACAATGTTTGAAGCATATCCAGAATATCATTCTTCGCCTTTGTCATCTCATCTCCCGACAAATTCAATTGACTGACTGCATCTTTTGAATCCGTCAATGCTATCTTAATGGCTTGATAGTTCTTCTTCGTACCGACAACACTGCTATATTGCTCTTTCGAAATACTGTTAACTCTTTCTATGCTTTCAACCGCTTTTGTAACTACCGTCTGTAACTCATCTACAACTGCATTGATGAAATTCGTTGAATCTGCCGACTGTCCGGCCAGTTTTTTTATTTCCGCTGCAACTACAGCGAAGCCTTTGCCCGCTTCTCCGGCTCTTGCAGCTTCTATTGATGCATTCAGTGAGAGGAGATTGGTCTGCTCCGCTATCGCTGCGATAACATTACTTGCTTCTCCGATTTTAGCCGTGCTTTCATTTGTCCTCAAAATAATTTCATAAATTTCTTTTGTTGCAGTATTATTCTCTTCTGAAATCTCAGTTAGCCGATCAACATCTTTAATTCCTCCGCTAACTACCTCTGTAATTTTTTCAGAAGATTTATTCACTGTGTCTATCTGTTCTCTATTTCTGTCAATCAATTCTCCAAGTTTAATTGCTTGAGCGGACCCGCTCTCCGTATTACTGGCCTGATCCGATGCACCCTTCGCTATGTCCTCTACTGTCTTTGATACTTCTTCAATCGCACTGGCAGATTGCTCAGAGGTTGCTGTAAGTTCCTGTGCAGTTGAGGATACCTGCATGGAAGAATCCGTAATCTCATCCATGATTTTTCGCAGATTATCTGTGATACCCTGCATCGAGCTCGCTAATATCCCGTTTTCATCCTTCCACTTCAAATATTTCGCAGGTACATCTTCCGAAATATCAAGCGCGGCTATCTTCCCAGATAACCTGGTTACCACCTTGATTGGCTTCGTAATGGCATCTCCCATAATATATACGATAACCAGTGTAACTGCAAGACTAATCACTGCAATGATTCCTATAGCAATTCTAAGACCATTGATTGCATTCATAGCCTCACTTTTGACAGCTGTTACTGCAATTATCCAATCTGTTCCCTCAATTTTAGTATACCCAGCATATAAAGAATTACCGCTATAATCATACTCAACCATACCGGATTCATTGGTAATCATTGTTTGAAACGCATCTGCCAAAGTCTGTAAGCTCTTGTCTTTCTCAACTTCAAGAATAGGATTGAATTGGTTTAAAACTAAATCTGCATTTTTATGAGCAATAACCTGCCCCTTACTGTTAAGAATGTAGGCATATCCCTGTTCACCAAAGCCAGCCTCTGTAACTATCTCGCTAAGTGTATTCCCATCCATTCTTCCGATTAATACCTCTGAAACAGTATCGCCCTTCTTAATCGGAACCGCAACCATGATAACAGGCTTACCGGTGACCTTACTAATTAGGACATCTGATAAATTCGCCTCGCCCTCCAGAGCTTTTTGTATGTATGCTCTGTCACTCAAATCACTCTGTGATCCGTCTGTATAGGTAGCTGTGCCATCTGACGTAACAACAGCAAGGTCAAGAAAGCCGGTACTAGGTAGCTGCTTTTTTAACGTTGCTGTCTGTATTTCCGGATCCAATGATACAATCTCTTCCTGTAAAGCAAGCATCGAAAGTTCCCTTAAATATATTTGTGCACTATTTTCTACTGTCTTTGAGTCATCCTCCGCCAAAGTGATCACTGTACTTTTTAAACTTTTCTCTAGTAGACCACTACCGGTATTTATACTTACAACAGAAATAGTTGCGGTCACCGCAATAATCAGAATTGAAAAGAAAACCATGATTCGAATTTTTATACTTTTCATAAAAGCCCACCTCCGCTATCATTTTAATCAAATATTTATCATTATTGTACAATATATTCTGACATAATACAATATTTTTATGTATTTTTTTAAAATAGTGAGTATTTCCTATTATTTGTGCACATAATTCTATTTTAATGTAATATTCCATATATTTACACTATAATTTCATAACATTACAAATGCGCCAATCCTTCGATTGACGCATTGCTATGATTTTTATTTATTTCCTGTTTTCACTTAACAGAGAGCCGTTCCAGGCTGAACGCTTTCACAATTTATATATTTGCAGAAACTGTTTTTCCACTACTTTCAAATATTTCTTTCACTTCCCTCAAGAGTTTAACGGAGGGCTCTTTGGTATCCTTAAGTGCATATTCATGGCCAAGTTCCTTCCATTTGTACTCCCCCATCTTATGAAATCCAAGAAGTTCAATCCTTGTGACATTTGGGTAAAGCTCAAGATGTTTCGAGAGCCTTCTGATGGCTTCCATATTATCCGACAATCCCGGTACCAGAACATAACGAATCCAGGTATTGATTTGATTCTCCCTAAGATAATCTAAAAGTTGGAGAGTGGGCGTTAAGGAAACCCCTGTAATATCCTCATATACTGTCTGATCATAATTCTTAATATCTAACAGAACAACATCTGTAAACTCAAGTAGTTCCCGAACTGATTCATTCCAAATATACCCTGATGTATCAAGAGCAATGGTTATCCCGTGCTGCTTTAAATGCTTACTTACTTCAAGCAGAAATTCCGCCTGTAGTAATGGCTCTCCTCCGGTAAAAGTTACACCTCCCCCGGAAAAATCCATATATGGTTTATATTTTATTATTTCATCAGCTAACCTCTGTGGTTCATACTCCGTGCCTTCCTCTATCTCCCAGGTGTCCGGATTGTGGCAGTATTTACATCTGAGCGGGCATCCCTGCATAAATACAACAAAGCGTATGCCGGGACCATCCACCGTTCCAAAGCTTTCTAAAGAATGAATTCGACCAAGTATGCTCATAAGTACCCATCCTTTCCGGGTTTTAAGACTGAAGTCCATCGTTTTTTCTATCTCTCATGGAATGTCCTATTGATAACATCCAGTTGCTGTTCTTTATTCAATCGAATGAAGTTTACAGCATAACCGGATACTCTTATTGTAAGCTGAGGATATTTTTCCGGATGCTCCATCGCATCGAGCAGAGTCTCACGGTCAAATACATTGACATTAATATGGTGCCCGCCGCTATAAAAGTATCCGTCCAGCAGACTGGTCAGATTATTTACTCTCTCTGTATTGTTTTTACCGAGCGCATTCGGAATAATCGAAAATGTGTAGGAAATACCATCCTCTGCATGTTTATACGGAATCTTAGCTACGGAAGCCATGGAGGCAAGTGCACCCTTTTTATCTCTTCCATGCATTGGATTTGCACCCGGTGCAAAGGGCTCTCCCTTTTTTCGTCCATCCGGAGTACTTCCTGTCTTCTTACCGTACACTACATTTGAGGTGATTGTCAAGACAGATAACGTCTGTTTTGCTCCTCGATATGTCTTCACTTTGCGTAACTTATTCATGAAGCGTTCCACAATATCAATCGCAATCTGATCCACTCGGTCATCATCATTTCCAAAGGCGGGATATTCGCCTTCTATTTCATAATCCACTGCCAAACCGGCTTCATTTCGAATCACCTTCACCTTGGCATATTTAATTGCTGCCAAGGAGTCTGCCACAACAGAAAGACCTGCTATTCCACATGCCTGTGTACGAAGGATATCAATATCATGGAGAGCCATCTGCAGCCTCTCGTAATTATATTTATCATGCATATAGTGGATGACATTCAACGTATTGATATATAACCCGGACAACCAATCCATCGTTTGATCGAACTTAGTCATTACCTCATCATAATCAAGATACTCTCCTAAAATAGGTTCAAACATCGGACCTACCTGCTCCCCATATATCTCATCTTTCCCACCGTTAATTGCATACAACAGAGCTTTCGCCAGGTTGGCGCGTGCTCCGAAAAACTGCATCTGTTTTCCGATTCTCATAGCGGATACGCAGCAGGCAATTCCATAATCATCACCCCATACCTTGCGCATGATATCATCGTTCTCGTATTGAATCGAGCTGCTATCAATGGAAACCTGAACACAATACTTTTTAAAAGGCTCGGGTAAACATACAGACCAAAGAATTGTTAAGTTCGGTTCCGGTGCAGGACCCAGATTATACAGTGTATGCAATATTCGAAAACTGTTTTTCGTCACCAGCGTTCTTCCGTCCATACCCATTCCTCCGATGGATTCTGTAACCCAGGTAGGATCACCTGAAAACAAGTCATTATAGGAAGGTGTTCTAAGAAAGCGCACCATACGAAGCTTCATGACAAACTGATCTGTCAGCTCCTGGATCTCCTGCTCTGTCATAATACCCGTTGCTAAATCTCTCTCATAATAAATATCAAGGAAGGTTGATACCCGACCCAGACTCATGGCTGCTCCGTCCTGCTCCTTGATTGCTCCGAGATATGCAAAATAAGTCCATTGGGTTGCCTCAAAGGAATTAGAAGCCGGATTACTGATATCATAGCCATACTCCAAGGCCATCTTCTTCAGCTGTTTTAACGCCCTAATCTGTTCGGAAAGCTCTTCCCTCAGCCGGATATCCGGGGATTCCAGTGTCGGTATTTCTGACAGCTTCTTCTCATGCACCTTCTCTTCGATCAGAAAATCGACTCCATACAAAGCAACCCTACGGTAATCTCCGATAATACGTCCACGCCCATATGCATCCGGAAGGCCTGTGATAATACCGGTATGTCTTGCCTTCTTCATTGCATCCGTATAGGCATCGAACACCCCATCATTATGTGTTTTCCGATTCTCCGAATATATTTCTTCTGTCTTCTTATCAAGGATATAACCATAAGACTCCAGCGCATTCCTAACGAGACGAATTCCGCCATTTGGCATAATTCCACGTTTTAGCGGTTTATCGGTCTGAAAGCCTACGATGACCTCTTTCTCCTTATCCAAATATCCCGGACCAAAAGCTGTAACGGTTGACGGTATCGAGGTTTCGGCATCTATAATTCCCTTTTTTGCTTCCTCCTTCATCAGCTCCATAACCTGAAGCCAAAGTTCTGAGGTTCGCCTTGTCGGGCTTGTTAGAAAAGTAGCATCACCCTCGTAGGGCGTATAATTATGTTGAATGAAGCTTCTGACATTCATATCCGTCATCCAGCTTCCGGGTTCAAAATCATTCCATTCCTGTCTCATATGTTTCCTCCCTTCTGCCGCAAGGCAGTCCAAAGGCTCTGCAAAATGCCGCCTTTGGCATATAGTATTAATTGTTTCCTGTTACGCTATCCAACATAGGCACCTATTAACTGCTAATGTACGGGCACCCGTGCTTTATTCACACTTATATGGTAGAATATTGTTAATTATTTGTCAATATCGATAAGCAATAACAATTCCTACTATTTTAATTGGTATTCATAACAAATGCACAAAAAAGCAAGTAAAAAAATAAATGTAGAATGGATTGTTATACAATATGAACAGAATTGCACTCATATTTACAGATAGCTATAGAAAAGGCTAACCCAGGTAGAAATAAATTATTCATTCTACCCAGGTTAGCCTTTTCCTTGTGATCGATTAAATTTTATAAATTAGTATATCCCATCAGGCTTGCATCCACTTCCTTAGCAACTTCTCTGCCTTCTCGGATTGCCCATACTACTAAGGATTGCCCGCGGTGCATATCGCCTGCTGTAAACACCTTATCAATATTGGTCTTATACTTTCCTGCTTCGGTCCATACATTGGTTCTGCCGTCAAGCTCTACTCCGAACGCCTCTGCCACATAGCTTTGTGTTCCAAGAAATCCTGCTGCAATCAATACAAGATCAATCTCGATTTCCTTCTCACTGCCGGAAACCTCGACCATACTGTAGCGCTTTGTTACTTCATCTAATTTACTCTCCAAACGAACCGTGACAGCCTTACTGACATTACCATCCTTATCAGTCAAAAACTCCTTAACCGTCATCTGATATTCACGAGGATCATTACCGAATACGTCATTTGCTTCCTCTTGCCCATAATCTGTCTTACTAACCTTCGGCCATTCGGGCCACGGATTATTCTCTGCTCTCTTGTCCGGAAGCTTTGGCATCATCTCAAGCTGAAGAACCGATTTTGCGCCTTGTCTGATTGAGGTTCCAACGCAGTCATTACCGGTATCACCGCCACCGATGACAAGCACTTTTTTCCCTTTTGCAGATATGGTGAAGGATTTGATATCACTTACATCTGATGTTCCGGCCTCCAATATGTCCCTGGTTGCTGACTTCAAGAAATCCACTGCGAAATAAATCCCCTTAGATTCTCTTCCCGGTACCTTGATGTCTCTGGGATTCGACGCCCCACAAGCCAGAATAACTCTATCAAATTCCTTAAGAAGCTTACTTGCTTTATAATCCGATCCTACATTTGCGCCGGTAATGAAGATAACACCTTCCTCTTTCATTAGGTTCACTCTGCGGTCGATGATGTGCTTCTCTAGTTTCATATTCGGAATTCCATACATAAGAAGACCGCCGATACGATCGGAACGCTCGAATACTGTTACCAGATGACCTCTTTTATTTAATTGGTCAGCCGCCGCAAGACCGGAGGGTCCTGAGCCGATAACAGCGATTGATTTACCGGTTCTGATTGCCGGCGGGTTCGGTTTAATATATCCTACCTCATAACCAATCTCCACGATTGCATATTCATTTTCCTTAATCGTAACCGGATTACCGTTGATGCCGCAGGTGCATGCAGTCTCACAAAGTGCCGGACAAACTCTACCGGTGAACTCCGGGAAATTATTGGTTTTGTGAAGACGAGACAACGCCATTTTCATGTTTCCTCTAAACAATAAATCATTCCATTCCGGTATCAGATTATTTAAAGGGCATCCGGATGCCATTCCGTTTAATATCATACCTGACTGGCAAAATGGCACTCCGCACTCCATACAACGAGCTCCCTGGCATTTTCTCTCCTCCATGGAAAGGGGCAGATGGAATTCATTAAAATGTTTAATTCTATCCTTAGGCGATTCGGCCTTACTATCTGTTCTGGCATACTCCATAAATCCTGTGGGCTTTCCCATATTAACCTCCTTCTGCCTGGTAAGGGCAGTCTACTGTAATCTATTGAATAGAGACTATTTTCTTGTATTTGCAAAGAATGCTTCTATCTGTGCCTGTTCGCTGCTTAAGCCCTTCTCTTCCATTTGGACGATCGTCTGTAGCATACGTCTGTAATCATGAGGAATGATTTTCTTAAACTTCGGAAGATAAGCCATAAAATTATCAAGAATTTCCTTGCCTCTTACCGAGTCCGTGCATTTCACATGCTCGGTAATTATATCCTTAAGTTCAAGTACATCATATTTTAATGTAACTGCCTCAAAGGAAACAAGCCCCTTATTCAGCTTCTTATAAAAATCACTGTCTTCATCAAGAACGTAAGCAATACCACCGCTCATGCCTGCTGCAAAGTTCTTTCCGGTTTTACCAAGAACAACAACTCTGCCACCTGTCATATATTCACAGCCATGATCACCAACACCTTCCACAACTGCCGTTGCGCCGGAGTTACGAACGCAGAAACGTTCTCCTGCAACACCGTTAATGAATGCCTTACCACCGGTAGCACCATACAGAGCAACATTACCGATAATAATATTTTCTTCTGCTTTAAAGATACTCTCCTTCGGAGGGAATGCTATTAGCTTTCCCCCTGAGAGACCTTTCCCGAAATAATCGTTGCTGTCTCCCTCGAGTTCAATCGTAAGACCCTTCGGGATAAATGCTCCGAAACTCTGTCCGCCGCTACCATGAGCCTCAATCATAAAGGTATCTTCATTTAAGCCGGTACCATATTTCTTAGTGATCTCAGAACCCAAAATCGTGCCAAAGGTACGATCTGTATTGGATACCGGCACCTTAATCTTTTGGCTGTGTCTTTCGTTTAATTTAAACTTCTTAAGAAGTAATTTCTCATCAATGGTATTCTCTAATTCAAAATCAAACATCTGGTCCGAATTAAAGTGTACGCTTTCTCCTTGTTCACAGAAAGGATTATTTAGTACTGCGCTTAAATCCACAAGTTTTGCTCTCTCGTCGTTCTTGCATTCTTCCTTCATTTTTAACAAATCAGTCCTGCCGACTAATTCATCTACCGTTCTGATTCCAAGCTTTGCCATATATTCACGAAGCTCTTCCGCAACAAATCGCATGAAGTTCTCCACATACTCCGGCTTACCGGAGAAATTCTTGCGCAGTTCAGGATTCTGTGTTGCAACACCAACCGGACAGGTATCCAAATTACATACACGCATCATGACACAACCTAAGGTAATCAAAGGTGCTGTTGCAAATCCGAACTCTTCGGCTCCTAAAAGTGCTGCTACCAGGACATCTCGTCCGGTCATCAGTTTACCGTCGGTCTCAATCATAACCTTTTTACGAAGACCATTCATAATAAGTGTCTGGTGAGTTTCCGCTACACCTAATTCCCATGGAAGTCCTGCATTGTAAATAGAGGTTCTCGGAGCTGCACCTGTACCACCGTCAAAGCCTGAGATTAAGATAACTCCCGCTCCTGCTTTTGCAACACCTGCCGCTACGGTACCGACACCCGCCTCGGAAACCAGCTTAACAGATATTCTTGCATTTTTATTTGCATTTTTTAAATCGTAAATTAATTGTGCAAGGTCTTCAATGGAATAGATATCATGATGAGGTGGCGGTGAGATTAATCCTACACCGGGGGTCGAATGTCTTGTCTTTGCAACCCAAGGATATACCTTTTCTGCCGGAAGCTGTCCGCCTTCGCCGGGCTTTGCACCCTGTGCCATCTTAATCTGAATTTCCTTAGCACTTACCAGATATTCGCTGGTAACACCAAATCTGCCGGAAGCAACCTGCTTGATTGCAGAGCACTTATTCAATCCATCTTCACCTATCTTAAGGCGGTCTAAGCTCTCGCCGCCTTCACCGCTATTGGATTTACCGCCAAGATGGTTCATTGCAATTGCCATTGTCTCATGTGCTTCCTGAGAAATGGAACCATAGGACATTGCACCTGTCTTGAAGCGTTTTACAATATGTTCTACACTTTCTACTTCGTCAAGGGAAACACCGTTATCAGGATATTTCATTTCGAGCAAACCTCTTAAGTTAACCCGTTCCTGCTCGGTTGTAACTTCCTTCGAATACTCCTTAAACATCTCATAATTACCCGTTCTGGTTGACTGTTGAAGTAAATGTATTGTTTTCGGATTGTACAGATGCTCTTCTTTCCCGCTTCTCATCTTATGGGAGCCTGCACTGTCCATCGTTAAGTCAACGTTTAGGCCAAGCGGATCAAAGGCCATGGAATGAAGCTCATCCTGCTGCTTCTCCATCTCCTTAAGCGTAATACCACTGATACGACTTACTGTACCGGTAAAGTATTTATCAATAACTTTCTTACTGATACCGATTGCTTCAAATATTTTCGAGCCCTGATAGGATTGAATTGTAGATATTCCCATCTTAGAAGCGATTTTTACAATACCGTGTAATACCGCATGGTTATAATCATCTACCGCTGCATAATAATCCTTGTCCAACATTTTATTATCAATCAACTGTCGGATTGTTTCCTGTGCAAGGTACGGGTTAACTGCGCAGGCGCCAAAGCCCAGCAGACATGCAAAATGATGTACATCCCTTGGATCAGCGCTCTCAACTATCATTGCCAGGGCTGTTCTCTTTCTGGTACGAACCAGATGCTGCTGAAGTGCAGACACCGCAAGTAAGGAAGGAATTGCAATATGATTTTCATCTACACCACGGTCGGATAGAATGAGGATATTGGCTCCCTCTTTGTAAGCACGATCAGCCTCCAGACAAAGATGATCAATTGCTCTCTCCAGGGAGGTATTCTTATAGTAAACCATAGGAAGAACCTCTACCTTATAACCGGGTTTTTTCATATGTTTAATCTTTAATAAATCCGTATTTGTTAAAATCGGGTTGGTTATTTTAAGTACATTGCAGTTGTCAGCCTTCTCTTCGAGAATATTACCGTCCTCCCCGATATATACGGAGGTCGAGGTTACGATTTCCTCACGGATAGAATCAATCGGAGGATTGGTTACCTGTGCAAACAATTGCTTGAAATAGTTAAATAACGGAGGATTTTTCTTCGATAGAACCGGCAGCGGAGAGTCAACACCCATAGCCGCTGTTGCTTCCATTCCGGTTGCTGCCATCGGAAGGATAGTTGTCTTATAGTCCTCATAGGAATAACCAAAGGCCTTCTGAAGTCTGGAACGCTCTTCATCACTATATTCCACAACTTTTTTATTCGGGATCTTAAGCTCCTTAAGCTTGATCAGATTCTGATCCAGCCATTCACCGTAAGGTTGGCTCTTTGCATAACTGTTCTTTAAATCCTCGTCATCAATCAGGCTTCCCTTGATGGTATCTACAAGGAGCATCTTACCCGGACGCAATCTCTCTTTTTTAATGATATTTTCCGGTGCAATATCCATAACGCCTACTTCGGAGGAAAGAATCAGATAGTCATCACTCGTTACATAGTAACGGGAAGGTCTCAGACCGTTACGGTCTAGGATGGCACCCATGATATCTCCGTCGGAGAAAAGAATGGATGCGGGTCCGTCCCAAGGCTCCATCATTGTGGCATAGTATTGATAGAAATCACGCTTCTCACTACTCATGGCGGAAGCACTGCTCCAAGGCTCCGGAATGGTTATCATGACTGCAAGCGGAAGATCCATCCCACTCATAATTAAAAATTCCAGTGTATTATCAAGCATTGCAGAGTCAGAGCCTTCCACATTAACAACCGGAAGTACCTTATGAAGTTCTCCCTTCAGATGCTCTGATTCCATAGTTTCCTCGCGGGCTAACATCTTATCCACATTACCGCGGATGGTATTAATTTCACCGTTATGAACAATCAGACGGTTGGGATGGGCTCTCTGCCAGCTGGGATTTGTATTGGTAGAGAATCTGGAATGAACGATGGCGATAGCGCTCTCATAAGCTTTATCCTGCAAATCTTCAAAGAAGAGACGTAATTGTTCTACTAAAAACATACCCTTATAAACGATGGTTCGACTTGATAAGGATACAACATAAGTATTGTCATTGCTCTGTTCAAAGCATCTTCTTGCAATATAAAGCTTTCTATCAAAATCAATGCCCTTAGCTACATTAGAAGGTCTCTTAATAAAGCACTGCATGATATGCGGCATACAAGAGACTGCTCTTTCGCCTAATATCTGGGGTCTGATGGGAACTTCCCTCCAACCCAGAAGTTTCATTCCTTCCTTCTCAACTATTATTTCAAACATCTTCTTTGCCTGGTTACGTCTAAGCTCCTCTTGCGGAAAGAAAAACATACCTACTCCGTAATCGCGTTCTCCCCCAAGTTCAATGCCAAGCGGCTTCGTAACCTTTGCAAAAAATTTATGGGATATCTGAAGAAGAATTCCTACACCGTCACCGGTTTTACCTTCTGCATCCTTACCTGCACGGTGTTCCAAATTCTCAACTATTTTTAAAGCATTTTCCACTGTTCCATGGGTTTTAATTCCCTTCATTTGTACAACTGCACCGATACCGCAGTTATCATGTTCAAATCGGGGATCATAAAGTCCTTGCGGAACTTGTGTAATTTCCTCTCTGATGTTTTTCTTCATATACACTCCTCTTTCTATGATTATATAATATTAATTTTGTTTTATATGGCAGAAAAAAAGAAAGCACCCTAGACTACGCCTTGCACAGCCTAAAACGCCCTTGTTTTATCGTGTTGATTATAATACATAATGTTATGAAATACAAGTATGTTTTTCAGAATAAATGTGGAAAATAATTATTTTATTAAATTATTAATCTGTTTTACCTTATATAATAAGGTATTAATATGTCGAAACTTAATATTATTAAGTTGATATAACTTTTCTATAGGGTTAAACTAATTTCAGAAAGACGTCGATATAATAGGTAAAATATAACCCTGTTTATCAATAAAATCATAGTATTTTGAAAAGGAGCTTCCTATGGATATCAATCAATCATCTTTATCTCGTTATAAAACGGTTAAAACAGGAATATCACGTTTGCCCTCGGATAAAAATACGGTTAAGGATGACACTCACATAAACGAAAAACAGGCTTTCTCCGAACAAAGCATGAAACAACTCGGACTAAGGGATGGACAGACAATCAGGGGACAGATTATAGATCATCGTTACAATGAAGTTCAGATACGATTGGAGCCCGGAAATCAGGTCGTTACCGCTAAGCTTTCGGGTGATATTCCACTATCCATTGGTCAAGAGGCCAGCTTTCAGGTTACGCAAGGGATGTCCGACAGTCTTGTGCTTAAATATATTCCGGAGGATAAGGCGGCAATGTCCGATATGCTGATATTGAAAGCATTGACGGCCTCAAATCTTCCGGTTACAGATAAAACAAAGGCAATTGTACAGGAATTATTAAACCAGAATATGCCCGTAGATAAGAATACACTTCAAGCTCTAATCAAACAATCTCATATCAACCGAGATACTACACCAATGACATTAGTATTGATGCATAAGAATAATATCCCCATGACACCGGAAAATATCAAACAGTTTGAGTTATATCAAAACGGGACGAATAAACTTATAAATGATATTCGCACAATCACTGGAAATATATCGAAGCTCCTGCCTGATCTTGGGCATATGCAAATAGAGAATACGGATGTTACTTCGAATTTGCAGATCAATTCAACTATTCCAAATAAAAGCACCGAACTGCTACCGCCTACAACAGATCAAAAACCACAAACTACAGAAATCCCTCTTCCTGGTGATCCCAAAGCTTTGGCAGACGATCCATCGAAGGAATTATCACCGCTACAAAATGTTCTCAAAAAGATGTTTACAATCAACACCGGGCTGATTGATCTCCTATATAATAATTCTGATTCTGCGGGTCCGTCCGGACAGCCTATTCAGGAAATCAGAAAAGATATTCCTTTATCAGATATTTTGAAACCCTCCGAACAAATTCAGCTGTCGGAATATATGAAAGATTATCCCGATCCGGATGGTACCCTAGATATGCTAAAGGGCGGGGCCCTCGGCCTGCAAAAGTTTCTGACTTATATTCAAGAAAAACTTCCACAGAATGAACAGACTGCAATTAAGCTTCTGGAGTCACCGGAATACAGCAAGCTGTTAGAAAACTCCCTTCTTGATAAATGGACCTTAACACCTGAAGATATCGCAAAAAAAGCTCCGGTACAGGAACTTTATCAAAAGTTGGAGGAAGATATCAGTAAGCTTAATCAATTAATAAAAGCTGTCAGTGAGGAGGATGTTCCTCATCAAGTTCGAGACTCCATGAAAAATCTTCAGGAGAATGTAACTTTTATGAAGGATTTAAATGAAATGCTCGGCTATGTTCAACTACCTGTCCAGCTTAAGGATAGAAATATCCACAGTGATCTCTATGTATTTACACGCAAAAAGTCACTAAGAGAAAAACCGGATTCCATTAGCGTTCTTCTTCATCTTGATATGGATCACTTAGGTCCCCTGAATATTCATATCCAGATGAATCAAAGTTTAATTCATGCAAAATTCTATACAGAGGATCAAGCAGCCGAACGGCTATTTTATAATAATCTACCCCTTCTCGAGGAGTCACTCAACAAGAAGGGGTATCAGCTTCAGTCAGAAATAATAAATTCCTATAAAGAACCGGAATTCATAACAGATTTTATTACACAGGATTCACCTGACAGCACCATGAAACGGTATACCTTTGATATCCGAACCTGAGCGTTTGTGGTATAACCATGAAACTCAGGAGCGTATTCGTAGGTATATTTCCAAAACACAAATCATAATTACAAATAATCCTGCCAGTGCAAAGGTTATTTTACTACCCAGAGAGTATACATCTACTGTCCGGGCTTCTTCCTCTTCGTCTTCATTCTTTATTGTGAACAATAAGTCTGTCGTACTATCATTATCTTCCTGTTTTATTGTTTCGGCTAATATCTTCTCTACCGGTTTCAGAACTCTGATACTTCCCAGTAAGAGAATAGAAGCAGCAAGACCTCCAAAAGCGATAAAATGGAACCATATCGGAATAGAACTGAGTGAGTTCAAACCAAGGGCCCCCACAAAGATAACGGAACTTAAATTGAATGCCATATGTGCCGCCATGGAGACAAGAATACTTCCTGTTTTGTATACCAGATATCCCAATAACAAACCTGCCAGAAATGCCGGTACCACCTCTGTCATCCCATTCATAACATGTAACATTCCAAAAAGTACTGCTGTCAGTACATAGCCATACCTTTTATTGTATCTTTCGTAAGCTGAAAGTATAAATCCTCGGAATAGCAATTCTTCACAAATCGGTGCTAAAAAGAGCATTGCGATTAGGATCAGATATGCCTGTGCCGGTTTAGTCGAAGCATCCGATAATCCGGTATCCATATTTCCTATCGTGTTATTAAGCAAAATGCGCGTACCTTTTGAAAGATAACCGGAGAAGAGCCACATACAAGCTGCGGACAACATTCCGATACCCACATTTCTTCCTGAGGGCTTTTGTATTTTAAATATTTTTTTAACCGGTAGCTTCATACACCCGGAAACAATCAGAACAGGCGTTAAAATCCAAAGTAATTCATTGACCCATAGATTACATCCTATCCCAAGAACCGGCAAAAGGAAGCTACTGCCAATTAGAATAAGTAATGAAACTGCTAAAAGCATCAGATTAGCCTGTTTTGTTGATACATATACTGCTTTCATATTAACCCAACTGCCTCCCCTTCGAAGTGTGAAATTGTTTTTCATTTCACATTAACTAAACATACCTGCATTGGATTAGAAACACAATATTAAGATATGTAGAATATAAAAATGAATTTCCGATGGAATTCATTTTTATATTCCTAATGGCTCACATGATTTTTGTGAGACTATTTTCACACTAGCTCCCATGTGCCGCCTTCGGCGGCTCTCAAATCAGGGGTGTAAATTATGCTTATCAATAATTCCCACTAATTCAGATTCGGCCACCCGCTCCGGTACAAATCTTTTCTTCTATTTCTTCATATAAATTACAACCTGCCCATCAGCATCTTCACAGTTCAACTTAAATACATAGGTTCCTTTCGTCTGGGTTGTAATCAGTTGATCACAGATATTTGAAATTCCCGGATAAACTAATCCAGTAAAGTTACTGCTATCGCCTATAAAATCGACAGATACATTCCCCTTGGTTGTATTTGTATAAACCGAAATACCGATTTTTTGTGTACGGTCAAGTGTCAGAGTGTAGACACCTTCCTGCTTGCAGTTCAATCCGGACAGATCGGCACTATAAACTTTCTCGTACCCCTCCGGAGGATTATTGAGATCACCGCTGTCAATCTTGCTTAATCTTTCATATTCAGAGGTTTCTACTGCCTTCTCATTATATCCCAGCATGACGGTACCTTCTACCTTCGGATTCGTTATGGTTATTGAATATTTACCCGGCTGCAGGATGTAAGTCATAGACATCGAGGAATTCCCTGTCAATTTATTAATCTGATAATCCTCTTCCTTTTTACTGTTGCCAAGTATCTTCTTCTCACTCGAGACATGGAGGAAGCTTTTTGAATCAGAGTCACACTGAACCATAATATTGACCCTCGTCGGAACTTTCAACTCCTTTTCGTAAATCAATTCATTTTTTCTAACCTTTTCCTGAAGATCAATTTTAATCTTTTTATACCCGCTTGGTATCTTAAAGGTACCATTCCCCGTATCTATCCGGTCTATGATCATTAATGGAATACCGATCAGTAGGCAGATAATTAATATAGCTGTTAACAATTTTCTCATAAAATAACCTTACCTTTCTTCACAACCTGCAAATTTTTCGCAAGAGAATCTGAGATTTATTCACTGCGCAGGCACAAATTTACGTGCGTAAATAACATCGTCACACCGGCTATATATCCTTGTTTAAAAACAACTTGCAACTAATACAATATGAACAAATCACAAGTATAGCGGATATCAGAAATATGATTGCTATTGCTAGCATAAAGTAATGACACAGTCCCACTATGGCTGTATCTATGCTCACGTTTAATATTCCGAGATAGTATAACTGCTCAAGTAATATGTAAAAAAAATAAACAAAAACAGATGACACCATAAGCATATGAACATGTGTAAACCAAAAGTACATGGGGAGATAAACTGATATGATTAATGAAAATATCAACACCCCAAAGCACAGTGACAAATAGATTTGTCTATGGTCAAACCCAATATGAAAGAAGCTTGCCAAGATACAGATCATGATTTCAGAAAGCGAAATTCCAATAGCACCAAACAGAAGTGAATATAAGTACCTACCCTGAATAATATTCTTTCGCCGAATGGGAAATGTCGCAAGCAGGTAATTCACGCCGTACTTTTCATTCAATTGAAAGGGCAGACCGGTAAGCGAAGTCACCCAGATCATGATTGAGATTGGAACGGCCTTTAAATCTTCTAAAAAATATGCATAATATATTCCGAAAACGAAATACACTGACAATAAGATCGCAACCGATTTTCTGGTGGTTATCAGATCAAAATGAAGAATATGTCTCAGTTTTTCCATTATCTAACCCAACCTTTCATTCGTATTACACTTAAATGCCACTTTGTTCCTGTTTGTAAACAGAATGATATCATCCAGTGTGGCTGTATCTGTTACAATATTGGCAGACAAACCGCTCAGTGCTTTCAACGGATACAGGCCCTCAAAACCGGTAGTATTCTCGGTATACCCGATTACTGTTTCGTATTGTTCTCCTGTAAGCTTACTACCGTCACCCTTTATGACGCAGTATTTCTCTAAAAGCTCATCCTTAGTTCCTGTATAGATAAGCTCTCCCTTATGGATGAAGGTGATATAGTCGGCTATTTTCTCCAGATCCGATGTAATATGGCTGGAAAACAAGATGCTTTTTTCCTCAGAGGTAACATAGTCACCCAGAATGCCTAACAGCTCATCTCTTGAGACAGCATCCAGTCCGCTGGTCGGTTCATCCAGTATCAATAGTTTTGTTTCGTGAGCCAGCGCTGCTGCAATCATAAACTTCAGTTTCATACCTTTTGATAGTGTCTTAATCTTCTGGTTCTTATTAAGTTCAAAGTCTTTCAACAAACTATAATATCTGTGACTGTTCCAGGTTTTATAAAAGGGTTTGACTGAGGCCTCCAGATCCATCAAATTCCAATCCGGTATATAATAAGGAGCTTCGAATACAACACCGATATTCTCCTTGATATCAACCTCCTGATGGATATGATCCTGCCCAAATACCTTGATAATTCCCTGGTCCTTCTTCAGCATATTCAGTATCAGCTTAATTACTGTAGTCTTTCCTGAACCGTTTGGCCCGATAAATCCCATGATATACCCTCTTGGAAGCGTGAAGTTGATATGATTTAAGTTGAAATCACGAAAATTCTTGCATAAATCGGTAACTTCTAAAGAATTATTCATATTCTTCCTCCTCACATATCTGTTCCCAGATTGCTTCCAGTTCCTTGCGAAGTATCCTAGCTGTCTTAGCAGCATTCATGGCTGACTGAAAGCCTTCCTCAATCTTACGCAGTAACTGCTCCCTCACGAGATCATTATTTATAGGAAGAACATAGCATCCTTTACCCTGAACGTTCGTTACAAATCCTTCTTGCTCTAAATCGGTGTATGCTCTGGTTGTCGTAATTACACTTATCTTCAAGTCCCTTGCTAGAAGCCGTATCGAAGGTAGCGCCTCCCCCTCCGTGAGAGTACCGCTTAAGATTGCCGATTTTATTTGTTCCTTAATCTGCTCATAGATTGGCAGACCGGAGCTGTTAGATATTATAATCTTCAAAGCAGCACCGCCTTTCTCTTTTTTTCTTACTGTATATACCTATTATGTACAGTATAGCCACTATTATCACCGGTTGTCAATAAATTTTTTAACATAAACTGTGAAAGAATCTGACACTTTCTAATCTTGTCTTACAATCATGCTTTCCAAGCTTTGTCCGAATGCGGATTTGAAGCAATTTCCCATTACATAAAAAATAAACCATACCTGCATAGCGTCTCCTTAAATCATGTCGACTCTATGAGGATGGTTTACGATAAACGAAAACAATACAAAGACAGGTTACTGACAGGAAGAACGATGATGGGATGCCCTTTTGAAAGCATTTGCAGTTTACGTGCAATTCTTAGGTGTCTGAGGGAACGATAAAATCAGATGTGCGGTAATCGCAGGGGCGCAAATGTTTGACGAAAGGACTATACAGAGAAGCTACTGTGTAGGTTTCCTGTATAGTCCTTGAGGAGTTTTTGAAACGAATGTATTTCGTTTTGCGTTCATGATTATCCCTAGTGATCGAAGGCACCTTAGAATTGCCAGTAAACTGAATCTAGCTTTTCAAAAGAGCATCCCATTACTGGGCTTACTGCCAGCAACCGTTCCTAGAATGTTATTCGCTCCTTAGCGCATCGATCGGATTAAGCTTTGACGCCTTACTGGCCGGTGCATATCCAAAGCCGATTCCAATCGCCGCCGAAACTCCGAAGGCTAACAGAATTGAAGCATTTGTGGGAGCCGCCTCAACTCCGACAGCATTACCGATCATACCGGTAGATAGATAGCCAATGATGATTCCGATAATCCCGCCTAGCATACTGATCGAAGCCGCTTCTATTACAAACTGCATCATAATATCCGACCGTTTCGCACCAAGAGATTTTCGAATACCAATTTCCTTCGTTCTCTCCACTACGGAAACAAGCATGATATTCATTATACCGATGCCGGCAACCAAGAGTGATATTCCCGCGATACCACCAAGTACGGAGGATAAAATCGTAGTCATGGAATTAATTGTATCCAACAGCTCTGCACTGGTTGAAATTGTATAGAGGTCCTCATCCTTATACACATTATAAAGATAATTATCTAACATTGTCTCTGCTCGAGATACATAATCTGCATCCTTGGTTACGAAGGTATAACTGGATATATCCGCGGAACCGGCCATTCTGGTTGCATTGGAATAGGCTATGTAGATACAGTCATCCGTAGAGCCCTGCTCCGATCCCGCTTGCTGCTGCTGAATCCCGACAATCTTATAAGTATCACCGTTTATTCTGACACTGTCTCCTAGTTTTACATTTCCATCAAACAACTCCTGAACTACATAAGAGCCGATAACGCAGGCATTATACCGATTAATAATATCTGCATAGGCTATAAACCGACCGGAGGACAGACTCAGGCTATTCAGGGTAAGGTAATTTTCACCTACTCCTGATACCGAGGTTGTAATTGAAGTACTACCGTGTTTAACAGTATATCTGGAGGTGACATTTGGAGTAACTCCCTCAAAAATAAGGCTGTTGTCTTCGGCGAACTGGTACATCTCATCTACATCTACTTTTCTGGTATCTGTATTGGTAATTGATACACTCAGTACATTGGTCCCCAACTCTGAAAATGTATCAATCAAATAATTAGTTGCTCCCTGCATCAGGCCAAGAAGCGTAATAACTGATCCGACACCGATAATCATACCTAGCATGGTGAGGAAGGAACGCATTTTGCTTCCAAGAATACTTTGCCATGCTAACTTAAATGCTTGAAATATTCTCATAATGCTACCTGCTTCCTGTATTCATCAACATTCCCATCAAACGTAATCTTACCGTCATACATTGTCACAATCCGATTGGCTCGTTCTGCAACAGAATGATCATGTGTGATAAGAATAATTGTGTTTCCCTCTTCATTCAGTTCCTTTAGAAAGCTCAGAAGATCATCACTTGTTCTTGAATCCAGTGCTCCGGTTGGCTCATCCGCCAGAATCAGGGAGGGACTACCTGCAAGCGCGCGTGCAACTGCACCTCTTTGCTGCTGACCGCCAGATAATTGATTTGGATAGTTACGCCATTTATCCGAAAGTCCGACTTTTTCGAGTGCCTTCATAGCTGCTCTTTTTCTATCCTTTCTTCCAAGTCCGGAATAAAGCAGTGGAAGTTCCACATTCTCCAGCAGTCTTGATTTACCCAAAAGATTATACTGCTGGAAAATGAATCCGATGGTTTTGTTTCTAATAATTGCAAGCTCATCATCCTTAAGTTTACTTACGTCTCTGCCTTTCAGGATATATTGACCTGAGGTAGGTACATCAAGAGCTCCGATGATATTCATAATTGTTGATTTACCGCTACCGGACTTACCTACTATCGCTACGAATTCACCGTTATTGATTGTAAGATTTACTCCGTCATTCGCTCTAACTTCTTCATTGCCCATATGATAAACCTTATGGATATCTATTAACTGTATCAGAGGCGCATCAATAATCTCCTCTTTCTTTTTACGAAATAGCATGGGTACCTCCTACTGCGGACCGCCAAAATTACCACCGCCCATATTTCCGCCACTTCTACTGTCTCCACCACCGCTCCACTCTGAACGATCTGGCATTTCACCGGTCCGACTCCCGCCAAGACCTAAGCCATCGAGTAGACTCTCTTCTCCTGCAATTGCCTGTGCACTGATATTTCGGGCAACATATACTTCCTCTGACCCGTCCAGACCACTTGTAATCTGTACATAGTCTCCATCCGTAATTCCTGTTTCTACGGCAACTTCTTTGAAACCGGCAGGAATTCTTCCGTTGGCTTCTTTTACGGACTCATCCTTTACATATACAGCATTACCTCTTTGTAGTGCATCACTGGGTATCGCCAGGCAATCCTTTGCTTCTTCTATAACTATATTACCTGTGACATTCATGCCCGGAAGCAGATCACCTATATCATCAACGCGAACTGTAACCGGATATTGTGTTACACCGGAGCTTGCAGTACTTTCAAGACTTATATTAGTAACCACGCCGGTAAAAGTTTTATCTTCCAGGGCATCTGCCACAATACTAACCTCTTGACCCTCTTTTACACTTAAAACATCAAGCTCATCCACCTCCATGGAGAAGGTTACTGCAGATAGATCATAGATAACACATAAGGTTGATGAAAATCCACTGTTTTTTATTGTATCGCCTGCGAGAGCATCCTTACGTATGACCTTTCCTGAAATCGGTGCCGTTATACTATAGTCCGTCTTTGAGTCTATTGTATCATCCAGGGATGTCTCTGCATCCTCAAGCGATTCCTCTGCCGCTTCTACATTATCTGCGGTAGAATCAGCTGTCTGTTGAGCTTTATCAACTGCATTGGAGTAATTGGAAAGCTGATCATCGACGCTGTCCTGCGTTAAGGTAAAGATGACATCTCCCTCTGAGACCTTGCTTCCTTCCTCTATTTTCAGTGAATCAACCTCTCCTGCGACCTTCGAGGTTACAACGGTATCGGTTAATACGGAGAAGGTTCCCCCTCCTGTACTGTAAATATCATCAATGGATGCGGTTGCTGTAGTTGTTCCCGTTATTCCTCCCGGATTTTTTACTTTAATTGTTACATTCTTCACCAGCCGGTTGCCTGACAAGGTTTGGTCAATGTTACTGACCTCAGTTACTTTGCCCTCTAGCGTCTCGAAGCTGTCGTCGATTGTTATTTCAGCAGTATCTCCTATCAAAGAAGCATCTACATCAGCTGAGCCGAATGCAATTGTCAAAAGCATGTAGCTGTTATCATAGATTGCAGCAATTTGTGAACCCTTTTGAATTGTATCACCCTCTTTGATAAACAGTGTTTTCACAACACCGGTATCTTCAGCCAAAACCTTTGTGCTTCCGTTCGTTTCATTGGCTTCTTTATAATCAGCATTTGCTTCATCAAGTATATCAAGTGCATCCGAGTAATTTTCCTTCGATTTTGCCAGTTCTTTCTCCGCTCTGGCTACTTTCGTCTGTGCTGCTTCAATCTCATTATCTACATTATCTGTAGTTATTTGATACAGAACTTGGCCCTTCTCAACCGTATCCCCTTCTTCAAAATCTGCTGAGATTACTTCACCTTCAACAAGAGTTGTAACCTCGTAGGTATTCAGTGGCTCAACGGTTCCCGATGAGGATAATGTGTTCTGTATGGTACGTGTCTCGACCTTTGATGTCGTATAAGATGCCACCGTCGCAGCAGGCGTATTTTTATTGGCGAAAACCTTCTGATATCCCAGATATCCTGCTGTTACCAGAACAACAATAATAATTGCAAATTTAATTAATTTTTTCCATTTGATTTTCCGGATAAACTTATTCATAGATACCTCCACTATGAGAACTAAAATATGATCTATTTGCTTACTGCAACAATAACTCTGATTCTTCCGCCAGCAGAGACATCCTTGTCATAATATGCTCTTAGGCTATATTTTGCTAGATCTGATATTTTTTCAATCGTAATCGGGATATATTCACCATTCACAGACAAATATACATTATACCCTTCCGCTAACGTATATTTTGTATTGCCGATAAGAAGAGTGTTCGTTCCGATAGATGTAACTTCAACACCGGTCAGTGCATAGGATTTTGTAAGCACATCATCTGTAAATACGAAGCCCTTCGGGCCTTCATCATTACTTAAATTAATCAGACTGCTTGTTGACAAACTGCTCACTACTGAGCCAATCATATATTGATAGTTTATCTTGTCGGTTCCTTGTACGGTATATCCGGTATAAACACCGTACTTATCCATATCACCTGTGATATTATTTAGAATCAACTGCGTTAATTCACCGTTTGCATTTAACTCGTAATAATATACCGATGAACCGGGCAGTGTTACTCCGGCTAATCTATCCGGATAGGTACTGATATAATTTGTACCCTCCAAGTCAAGAATTTTTACATTAGATGCCAGCTTCATATTTCCCAAAGTGCTACTATCACTACTAAAGGTATTATTGCCGAATGAAGTACTTCCCAAGGTCACTTTACTTACTGCTTCCGTGCCGTTGGTAAAGGTAAGTCGAGTCAAATCTCCGATTGCATAGGTGACCAATGTTTTGTCATAATCCTGTTGGTACTCATTGCCTGCCGCATCAACAAAAGTAACATAATTACTGCTTGTATAGGTACCACTGACTTCAACCGTATGCGTTCCGGTACCAAGCACCACCCCGGTAATGGTTGTATTGTACTCATCAATGCTTACGACATCAACTACCGTATTATCTTTGCCAAGTATAAGTGTAACCATTTCTCCTTCTTTTGCATCTCCCATGGAAGAAAACTTAACCGATACCGTACTGTCTGCAAAGGAATAGGTCTTGCCTGATATTGTCACTGACTGGGGCGTTGTATAATCCGGGTTAATCGCCTCAATCGTGCCGGTTATTTTATTATCATAAATCCAGACTGTCTTAAGGCTTACCGAATAATAGAGAACGTCATAATCCGAAATATCAGATTGACTGCAAACCACTCCATCTCGATAGAAGGTTGCCTGTGCGGTAGAAAACGGAAGTTCATTCTTCCAATCTACATCAGCTATGATTGGGCCCTTCATGCCTGAGCTGACTAAGGAAAGATAATCCGGCTCTCCGTTAGAATCCACTTTGTATCCCAGTGAAACTGCATAAACTGATCCCGTTTTCGTAGTGGTAATTAAAAGATTGTAGAATAGATGATAGCAGTCATCCACGGTTAAGTATTGTGTCTTTGTTTTGCTAATATTAACATCCAGATTCTTTGATTGATACAAATTCATAATTCCTGTGACCAGGTTACCGCTGAAATCACTGCTTGTATACCCAAGAAGCTTTACAACAGCATAAACTGCCTCCTGTAGGGAGACACCCTTGCTCGGCTTGAATTTTCCATTAAGATAACCGGTCATCCATCCCTGGGTGACAGCTGTCTGGATATATCCGGCAGCCCAGTAATTTTTTTTAACATCACTGTAAAGTGATACGCTGCTTCCGTTTGAAACGGTCCCTTTCAACGATGAAGCATTTACCAACATCTGTGCGAATCTGGCACGCGTCACTGCCTTTGTTCCGACCTCATTACTTCCGCTGTCAGTTTCCATAATTCCAACCGCATTAATAATCTGCTTTGCATTATCAGAAGCATATGCCGGCACTGTTACCACCTGGCTCGATACAACCGATAATAACAGTATCACGATGAATGATAAGGCAATTTTTCTTCTCATCTCAAATCTCCTTATGAATAAAGTTTATGTTTACCATTTAATACTAGAGATTTTTTGTGTATTTTCTATGTTTAGGATGTGATGGAATTACGAGGAAATTATAATGTAATCCATATTATGCCATTTTGCTATCACTAACTTGACTCTATAAGACAAAAAAAACAGCTATGTCATCACGAAATAGTAATTTTCATAACTGCTTCTAAAAGCTGTCGATATTGATTCTGTATCAAGCGCTAATTTAACATACCTGCCCTAAGAATTAGTTTGGACTGAGGATTACGCAGGCACAAACTTCTAAGTGTGAAATTGTTTTTCATTTCTCACTAATTCTGCTGTCATATTCTTCGAAAATATATGACAGGATATCCGCCATTCCAATAAACTGACATCCGTATATGGTCTCTCCATTTTCACCGGGTTGTGTCCTGATTATCTGGATTACGCAATGTAGGGTATCTTCATTCCCAAGATTAATATTTGCATTAAAATAAAATTCAAGAGGAAGAATACTCTTTGTTACAAATCCTAGCCCCGCTTTTGAAATATCGGTCACCTCAATCGGCTCATTAAGGTTACTTACTTGTACATTGTTCTGCTTATATAGGTTACTTATTTCCAGCGATATGATAACCGGCATTCTTTTTGCTCTTCTTCTTTCTTCCATCTTCATCATCTCCATAATTTAATATTATACCTGTCCTATGCCTTATTATAACTTAAGCGGAATAAATATACAACATGAAGATGACCGTAACTCACACTATTTCCCTGTCTCTTCAAACAGATGCCTGTAATAATCGGCTTCCAAAACACTTTCTGATACAGCAAACTTATTTTTAATGATTTTATTTAGGTTGCTGATATAATCCTCCGGTAGTTCTTCACCGGTCAGCATCGTTACTTCACCGCTTACAGCATTGTACATTACTTTATCCGTAATGAAGCTCCGGTTGGACAGCATAACCAATGGTGGTGCATCCGATAAGATATCCTGACCCATCAGAAGCCTTGAATCATATTCTAAGCCAAACAGATTCGAAAGAGTCGGTAGAATATCAAGACTTGAGCAGGGTTTATCAATCACTACACTTTCCTTCATTCCCTCACTCCACAGGATAAAACGATTTTGAAACAACTCAAAATTCGGATCAACCTCATGTCCGGCCGCTTCATCTATAATACTTTTATCCCATGCATAGGGGTAATGATCGGCACTGAGAGCAATAACCGTGTGGTCCGCAACTCCTGCCTCCTCAAGCCTTTTAATCAATTCTTCCAGTGCCTTATCCAGTTCGCTCTGACAAGCTATATATGCCTTCACATCATCCGAATATGGCAGATCTGCCACTAGCTCTCTATTCTTATAAGACATCATGTTACCGCTGAAGGTATAATTCATATGTCCGCTGACAGTCATATAATATACGTGAAACTGTTTCTCATTCATGTAATCATCTACTGTGGAATTGATCATTTCAAGATCTGATTCCGGCCAATAATCCGGATGTTCAAGAGTAAGTCCGTTGCCTTTTGCTGTAAAAATATATCCCAAATTCGGATGGGTTTCATTTCTCTCATAATAAGTATAGGTATTGTCATGATATGCCCTGCTTACCACACCCAGTTTATCGAACTGATTACCCAATGAAAACGGCCAAAGATTATGTCTGCCCTTATACATATTACGTATTTCTGTCGGTATCATACCGGTCAGAGCACAGTATTCACCATCACTGGTACTGGTCTGCCACAAGGGAGTATAAAAATTATTAAAAACAAAACCCTCATGAGTTAAACGATATAGAGTCGGAGTCTTTTCTTCATTCACAGCAAAAGGAGAAAAGCCCTCTGCTGTAAGAAGAATCAGGTTATAACCCTCAAACATTCCGGTATATTCGTTTTTATCGGTCGGAGTTACCGATGCAAAATACTGGTCCAGAGTCTTATAGGTCTTCTTATCTTCCTTTTCTGATAATGCGGCAAAATCAAAATCCATCACATTCGGAGATGTATCAATCGGCACCGGGGTAGGCGTTAGTGTAACCCCCGGTACATTTACCGTACCGGTAGGTACAGCGATAGGCGGAGCCGAGGTCGGTATGTATGTAATATCTGTCGGTATCGATATTGTGTCAGCCAACACCAGATCATCATCACCTATGATTAGTCTCCCCAAATCAAATCTTGTCATAGTGAAAATTCCAAGCTCTTTCCCGCACAAATTCATGACCTTTGATTTATGATATAGATCATAAGGAGAATAATCCCCTCTGCCGCCAAGAAGCAACGCCACAACTGCCACGACTTGGAAAGCCACTGTAGAAGCAAGTAGAAATGTCTGAGGTTTTACCCCTCTTTTGGAGAAATCCAGTGATTTATTTATAAAAATACCTAATAGAAATAATGGTAGGAACATAAGAAGAAGTTTAAGAATGTTTGCTCTGATTGCCGTAAAGATATCAGCGCCGAATTCTGAAACAGCATCATCTGCCATACCCAAAGATTGAAAAGAAAAATATACATGAAAGACATAGTAATATATCAGTTGCACAGCAAATATCAAACAGGTTAACCCTGTAATAATCCAGAATATAATACGGTTAATGACAGACTTAAATAAGCCGGTCATAAATCCAATCAGTAAGCCAGGCGGTAACACAAACAAAACCGGGTAGATAATCTTGATATCCAGACTGCGGTAATTTATGATATGAGTCAAAAGTTCCAGATAAATCACCGTACCTATGATAAATAACAATGGAAAGACTAAATTTCCTCTTGAAAGCTCAACTTTACCATTCCACGATTCTTTCAGGTTATTCCATCGTTTGTTCCAAAATCCTACCGCATTCTCTAGAGATAAGCTTTGTTGATCCGCTTTTCGCTCTTCCAAGGATGCAGCATCTTCATTATTTCCCTTATCTTCGTTTAAGGTATCAATGTTCATCATATCTGATTTAATCAGATTTTCCAATTCTATATCCCTGGTAACTACATACAAATTACTTGCATCAATGCTGTCAAAACCTATATCAGTCCCTTCATCCCCCTGATTTTCCTGTTCGTTTATCTGCCCCTTATCCATTCCCTCATTTACCTTCTTTCGAATATGATATTGCCCATTCCGCCGTAACTTGTTAACTCTGCGATTGCACCGTTAATCATCGTGAACTGCGGTGGCTTATGTCCAATATCTGCTTCTAAAATGATTGGTAAATTCAACTCCCCAAGTGTAGATAATACTGCTTCCTGATATGAGGTGTCCGTGTCAGTATGATACATTGCCGGCCTACCGAAGATAAATCCAGCCGCATATTCAAACCAACCGGCCTCCCGAAGCTGCCATAGACCTCTAATCAAGGCCTCACTGCTAAGATCAAAGCTTTCCAAAAACCAAAGTATCTTATCCTCCCTATACCGGTAGATAAATTCCTTTGTTTTATCAAATCTCGTTCCCACCAGATTAAGGAGTACATCAAGACATCCTCCAATTGCTCTTCCATGAAGGGTAAGCGCAGAAGATTCATCATAGCCCGGAGGATATAAATCAACCCAGTGAACCTCCCTCTCGGGAACAAACTCTTCATAGCCTGTTATTCTTGGTCTGTAGCCATCCTGATACATTGGAAAGCTCGTCTGAACGACATCTTCTCCCTCTAAAATCTTTAAATTGTCCGTCAGCGAACTGTGCCAGTTCATCATCCCAAAGGAACTGAAATTATTTGCATAAAGGGTCGCAATATCCAAATTCGTTGTAATTGTAAACAGTAAACCAGTCGTGTCGGAAAAGCCCTGTACCCATTTGGGATTCATAAGTATTTCCTCAAAATCAACATAAGGTAACATCTCTATCAAATAATCTCCACCGGATGCTGTAATAATAGCTCTGACTTCAGAGTCATGATACAACTGCAGTAGTTCTTTCGCTCTTGTGGGTCCGTCGGAACTTCTTCCTTTTACATTCCTTATAACATTATCCGTTACCGTAACCGGATAGCCAAGCTTGGTGAAATGTAAGATTCCGCTTTCAAGTCGTCTATAATCAACATCTGTATCAAAGCCTGCCGAGGTTGCCGTTACCCCGATTTTATATCCCTTTTTCAATTTGTCCGGATACAGCATAACATTTCCTCCTGCAATAGATTACATAATATAAGTATATCATTACCAAAATAATATATCAACGAGTAATAACCATGAATGTTTTCAATAGCTTTTACTGTAACCTTCTCGGAACGGTTGTGGACAAAATTGAGATATTTTATCCTAATGCGTAATTTTATTGATAAAATATGTAATCTATTGTATGATTTTTCTACGTTAGTGTAGATTTAGCTGTTATAGTATTTTAGCAATGTATATACTAAGCTTTTCGGTTTATCAGATACTATTATCGATGATTTTTTGAAAGGAGCTTAGTGTGAAGAAATTCAAACCTCTTATCTATGTATGCGTTATCATACTTTGTCTCACCGGTGGCTCAGTTTCAGCATATGCAATAATCGAGGAACCAACTGGGAATGGCCTTGGTCCGGTAATCCTACTATGCTGCAATTGGATGATTATATGGCAAAAAGCGGTTTCTATTCAAGTAGATCCGGTGATACATTCATATCTCAAACCGGCAGACAAAACTGTGATGTCATTTACGATTCCGATAATGCTTGGGGCTCGGGCGATGATGGTCACTTTGCGAAGGTAATAGCATAGGATTCCTCCGGGTATCCTACAATGATTTCTTCAAAATGGGGTTGTTGGGAGATTGTAGAAAGTACTTCTTATAATCCCTTCACCGGAAGCTCCAGCTCATATGGTGCCGCCAAGCGTTATTATAGATATAATTAGCGATATTTGATTCATGAAATGGAATAAAGCTAATATTGTGCTTATTTATTTGATTTTATATAGCCGTTGATTGGCGGATTGGAGGTATTCAATGAGAAACCATTATAAAAGAACGAAATTATTAATTGGTACATTCATATGCATATTTACTATATTAATGACCGCGACAATTGTTTTAGCTGCAAACGGACATTTTTTTGCTGAACCCGAAAAACGACCTGATATTAGTAAAAATGCGATATGGGACAGTGAACTTGGTATGTATACGAATGGTGATTATGAAAAAGATAGTAATGGCAATTTGATTCTAAAAGAAGAAGCAGCCGACGAAATTGGTTCGGAGGATCCAGCAAGTCCTGAACAGCAATGGATATCACAGCATAATGATTCGAAAGATCCAATAGATCTTGCAATCATGAAGTCAATAAGATTAGCATCAGAAAAAAAGCCAAGTATATTATCATCTATTCAGGTTAGCGATTCAGAGGAAATTCAGGAGGCAATCGGTGATCTTACGCTGGATCAGTTGCCTGAATTATGGAGAAGAGCTTGTGAAGAACCGGCATTCAGACCATTAAAACTGGCTGCAATTGAAAAACTATTAGGCATTTCCTTTGACTTGGGATTGTATGATAAGAACTCTCAAAATTCTTGGTATCATAACTTTAATGCTTTAAAAAAGGAATTATATCAAGGAACCTATCAATATCATAAAGATTACTCTAAATATGGATTGCTTGCACTTCCCGTTCTGACAGAGGGTATCGAAGGCGGTAAAAACGATTCACTACAGATTACGAAAGATATACTAATTAACAATGATATTGTTTCCCCTTCTTCTGATACTGAACTTCAAGAATGGATAGAAGTCAATATTTCATATGTCAATGATATTTCAACCGTAATCGATACAGACTATGAATGGGTTGAACCATAATATCCTTACAGCAATATGTGAAAGTAAACTTTACATATTGAATTTGGGCCTGCGAGCAATTCGCAGGTCCAAACTGATTTGAAGAGCGATTACACATGACATTCTCATTCAAATAAATCTTCCCACACATAAATATCCATAACAGGAGATGCTGGATATTCATAAACACGAGGCTTCTTTAGGAAAATAAGCCTTTTTTCTCTGCGATCGAAACTACCTCGTATCCTGCTTCAGTCACTGCATGGCTTAAGGTTTGATCTGCCACCTCTTTGGAAAGGGTTACTACTGCCCTGTTCTTCTTTAATTCCACTTTTGCCTCAACACCATCAATTTCGTTCAAAACCTTTTCCACTCTCGCCTGACAATGTTCACAACTCATACCATTAATTTTCATTATTTTCTTCATATTTTTCCTCTTTTCTGCGCATGCTTTCTGCGCCAATCTCATTTCACTTCCCTGGTTCACGAACTTTCTTCTCTTTTATTGCTCGGAAAATCGTATCCATGATAAAAATTCCAAACGCTATTGCACCGGCAATCTTAAAAGTTTCAAAGAAATAATGAACCGCAAGATCGATATTATTATTGAATACACTATGCGCAATATAATACATACCGGCACCCGGCACCAGTGGAATGATCCCCGGTATCAAAAACATGGTTACCGGTGTTTTATTCCTGCGTGCCAAAATGTGTGAAACTAGTGCAACCACCAATGTGGCACATAAAGTGGCATAGGTCTTATCTTCCAACAAATTCATCAGCAACAGATATAGGAACCAACCGGCTGCACCGGCCATCCCGGCCAGAATTAAATATTTCCTGGGAAGATAGAATAAAATTGAAAAGGCTGCAGTAGCTATGAATGCACTGATTACCTGTATAATCATAATCCCAACATCCTTTCCAGCAGATTAAAAAAGCCCATGCCAAAGCCAATTCCAAATGCAATCCCGGCAGATATAACAAATGCCTCAACTGCTCTTGCGGTTCCTGACATATAATCACCCGTTAAGGTATCCCTTATTGCATTCGTGATTGGCAATCCGGGTACCAATGGCATAATGGATCCGATAATGATAATATCCGGTCCTGCATGTTTTAAAGAAATCGTAAATACCATAGTGAAGAAAGCAATAAAGAAGCTCTTCACCGTAACAATCATAAAGGTACTGTCTACTTTCATTAACAGTATTTGTCCTATCAAGACAATCATCAGACCATTAACAGCCGCGATGAAGCAGTCTAAAAAAGAGCCTCCGAAAAGACCGGTAAAACCACCGGTGGATACAATCGTTGCGATTAAAATAACTAGCTTGGAGTAAGTCACTTTACTACGTATTTTGATCAGCCGATCATAAGCCTCATCAATTGAGATCCTCAGTTCACACAGATCCCTGGATATCTGATTCACTTCATTGATCCTACCCAAATCACTGAAACGGTTGTTAATTCTCAGCACCTCAGTAATAGGTTGAATCTTCGGATCGGACAATGTCGCCATGAATCCGGTCGGTGTTACATACACTTCGGCGACCTGTAGCCCTGAGGTCCTAAGGATTCTGGTCATCGTATCCTCCACCCGGAAGGTTTCCGATCCGCTCTGTGCCATAATTTCTCCGGCTAGTACTGCTGTCTTAAATAATGTATTATAATTCATAATCACCACCTGAGCTTAATATGCCCAATAACTCCAGCAAAATATTAAAAGCTTAATGTGCCCTTTCGTTGATAGGCTTAATTATACGTCCATACCAGATATAATATGCTTTAGGACAATCCACATCCTTATATTATCATAATTCGACCATTTCTGTGAAGTATACCATAAAAATAATAATCAATAACAATTCAACCTATAGTAGCAAAACAGAGATTTGTTTTGGCTCATCATATTAAATATTCTTTGGACCGGACTTGGTTTTCTTTACACCAAGACAAAAGTAATCCTACTCTATAACAAGAGGCTGTCCCCAAAATCAAGTTCATTGGGTCAGCCTCTTGTTGATTATGTACCATTACGTATTTCATTCAAGCGGAAGCGTGATACGAATAAACTATGTTTTGTATCACGCAATATTTACTAAATTATGCAAATTGACGTACGATGTGTAAAAATAGCATTTTGACATCTAAATCAAATTTTATATAAATCTACATTAGCATTTTTTCAAAGGATAGCTGATTGTCGGTTCTTTGATTTTGCGTAAAATACTGATATTGCTGCATCACCTTATCTTTTTGCTGTTTGGATATCGTATCTTCAATATCTATATCTTCATATTTACTTTGGCTGGATTCCAAATTATAGCTGGCAATCTCATTATAATCAGCCTGATAGGAAAGCGAATTGCTGGCTGCGGCATTATCAGATCTCGAAGCAGTAACTTTTGAGAGAGCATCATCAATTTTTGAGATGTCAAAATCAGATGTCAAATCATAGTCATCAATACCTAGGGATTCTAAAGTGGAATTCACCAGCTTTATCTGCATACCGGTTCCCTTAGGATTTGTTGCCAGATCTATATCTGCCTTACTTCCATCCGCTATTTTAATGGTATTAAACTCAGTATCTTTTGCAGCGCCCTGAATTTGCTGCTTAAGTTGACTCACTTCATCCTGCATCGCCTGCATATCGTCATCACTATAAATAGCTGAGTTTGAAGCCTGAAGACTTAACTCACGTATTCTTTGTAAACTGTCTGTAATACTTGATAAGGCACCGTCAGAAACATCAAGTAAATTCTGGCCGGCTTTAGCGTTATCCTCACCTACATCGTATCCATTCTTTTGGGATTCCATATTAGCAGAAATCGCAATCCCTGCAGGATTTTTGGATATTGAATTTACCATATATTGGTTATTGTTAACAGCACTGCCGGAATTAATCGAAGCTACACTCATAATAGGTCCCTCCTTAATGAATAATATGTCGTAACAATTCAGTTACCCCGAGAAATTCGCTGGAATTTCGAGTAGGATAGCGCCAAAACATGCGATATTATGCATGTTTTGTGTGCATCGGTTCGTAAGAACCGCTGTGACTGAATAGTCACAATATGTCGTAACAATATACTGGATATTTTTCATAATATTACAAAATATATATTTATACCGCAATTATAACATAAAAGTATAAAATTACAACATATTTAATCAAAAACAACAAATTCGCAAACAATAATCCTATATCAGAACGTTTTTATACAAATCATTGCCTAAAGGCTCTTTATTCTTTCAATTGCTTCCAGCGTACTCTCGTAAGTACCGAAGGCCGTCAGTCTGAAGTATCCTTCTCCGTTAGGTCCGAAGCCTGAACCGGGTGTACCTACAACATTAGCATTACTCAACAGATAATCAAAGAACTCCCAAGAAGTTAAGCTTCTCGGTGTCTCAAGCCAGATATAAGGTGCATTGACACCGCCGGATACACAGTAGCCCGCTGATTTTAAGCCCTCACGGATTACTTTGGCGTTGTTCATATAATATGCAATCTGCTCCTTTGTCTGCTTTTTGCCTTCCTCTGAATAGATAGCGGCTCCGGCAGCTTGCATGATATAAGGTGCACCGTTGAATTTAGTTCCATGGCGTCTGGCCCAGAGGCTGTTAAGCATCACATCACCGCATTTTAATTTCTTCGGCACGACTGTAAATCCGAGTCTGGTTCCTGTAAAGCCTGCATTCTTGGAATAGCTTCTGATTTCAATCGCACAGGTCTTTGAACCGTCACATTCATAGATTGTGTGAGGGATATTTTCTTCGGAAATGTAAGCTTCATAGGCAGCATCATAAATAATAACAGCTCCTACCTTATTTGCATAATCAACCCATTTCTGCAATTCATCCTTCGTAATCGTTGCTCCGGTCGGATTGTTCGGAAAGCATAGATAGATAATATCCGGATTTTCCTTGGGTAGCTCAGGTGCAAAATTGTTCTCTTTTGTACAAGGCATATAAATCACATTGGTCCACTTACCTGAGTCTACCAGATATTCACCGGTTCTGCCGGCCATAACATTGGAATCCACATAAACCGGATAAACCGGATCGCAGACCGCAATCTTATTATTTTCACCAAATATTTCTTGAATGTTAGCAGAATCACTCTTAGCTCCATCGCTGACAAAAATCTCATCGGTTGCAATTGTAACACCACGGGACTTATAATCCTGTTCTGCAATTGCACTTCGCAAAAATTCGTAACCAAGATCCGGTGCATAGCCCTTGAAGGTCTCTTTCCTTGCCATCTCATCAACTGCAACATGCAAGGCATCAATAACAGCCGGAGCAAGCGGAAGTGTCACATCCCCGATACCCAGACGGATAATCTTCTTATCCGGATTTGCCAGAGCATATTCTTTCACCTTTTTACCAATCGTTGAAAACAGATAGCTTCCCGGTAACTTTAGATAATTCTCATTAATTTTAAACATTCTATAACCATACCTTTCGTAAATTAGTCTTATATTAAATATCTATTTCACCGCTAAACACTTCAACAGCGGGACCCGTCATGTATATGGTATTACTGTCTTCCTCATACCGAATAACCAGTTCTCCGCCAAGTAAGGTCACGGTAACCTCATTCTCTGTAAGTCCGTTTAAAATACAAGCAACAGCACTTGCACAGGCACCGGTTCCGCAGGCCAAAGTCTCGCCGGAACCGCGTTCCCATACCCTCATCTGAATATGTCTACGGTCAATAACCTTGACAAATTCAGTATTGACTCTCTCCGGAAATATCTTATGAAAATCAAATAACGGTCCAAGCTTTTCAAGTTCCAGAATTTCTGTATTCTCCACAAAAACCACAGCATGTGGATTTCCCATGGATACACAAGTTATTTCATATTGTTTATCTCCAACCGTTATCGGTTCCATTATTATGATTTCTCGATCCGAAATCACAGGAATCAGAGAAGGCTTGGTAATCGGGCTTCCCATATTTACGGTAACCATATTAACCTTGCCGTTTTCAACATTAAGTTCCAACTCTTTCACACCACTGAGTGTCTCTATCTGCAACTTTTTTTTATATGTTAAGCCCTTATCATAAACATATTTCGCAACACACCGAATACCATTCCCGCACATCTTACCCCTGGAGCCGTCTATGTTATACATATCCATGCAAAAATCTGCTGTTTTAGATGGTTTTATCAAAATAAGCCCATCCGCTCCGATACCGAAATGCCGGTCACTTATCTTTACCGCAGTCGCCGGAATGTTCTCTATCATATCCTTCGTACAATCAACGTAAATATAATCATTTCCGCAACCCTGCATCTTCGTAAACCTCATATGCTATTCCACCTTTCAGATTCAACGACATCTTCCTGTCATTATAGCAAAAACCTTCCAAGCGGTAAACACCCAAAATCTCATTAAGCATTACCATACTACTTCTTAGCACAATTTACAATATAACTGAAAATCCAACTCAGAATCAAAGTCACCGTTCAGCCTCCAAAGAGATATATCCGGACTGGGAAAAAATGATTTCCATATAGGAGT
>DBTU01000057.1:44954-102084 GCA_002307215.1 Lachnoclostridium sp. UBA1308 | reverse complement strand
GAAATAGGTTACCCTACTTTATTTTCTGCATAACTTGCTAAGGGCTCTAAAAATCTGCTGACACCCCTATGTATATTTGATCATGTTTTGATCATGTTTGTTACTGTTCAATAAAATTAACATACTATTATTACCAATTTGTTTTATTAAAAAAACAAAAAAATACGTGAAAAGTATGATTATTAATAATTAAATAATAAAAAAATAATTTGAATTATAAAGCTTAAGCTTTTTCTAATGTTCAATATGTGGATTCATTGAAAAAATACTCATTATTTCAATGAATTTAAAATAATCAAACATATTATAGATGATCAGTTGTTTTTCTTAATTAAGCAAAAACAAACAAATTAGTATTTTAATAGAAGGAAAGGTGATAGCAATGTTTTTTAGATTAAACTACTCAAATGATGGGGGCTAGCATTTATGGTAATTAACCATCCTGAAGGATACATTCATTGTGATTTTTAAAATTATTTTAGTTACAGTTTACAGGAGGGATACATATGATCGAATTAATTAACGGTGATTGTTGGGTTGAATTGCCGAAGATTTATAGTCGGTACCAAGATAGGAATATTATTTTGGTTTCTGATCCACCATTCAATATCGGATACCATTATAATTTATATCAAGACAATATGAATGATTTTGAATACTACTCTTATATGGGTAAAATATTCAGGCAACATCCAAGCGTTATTATACACTACCCGGAAAACATGTATAAGTTAGCTGATGCTATGGGGAGTTTTCCATTAAAAATAATTACATGGGTATATAATAGCAACACAGCTAAACAGCATAGAGATATTGCCTTTTTCAAAATCAAACCAGACATGAATAAAGTTAAACAACCTTATAAAAACCTAAATGACAAACGTATCATAAAACGCATCGAAGAGGGAAAAACAGGAGCAAAACTTTATGATTGGTGGGAGGTTAATCAGGTGAAAAATGTGAGTAAAGATAAAACAACACATCCTTGCCAAATGCCTCTTGAAGTGATGGCGAGAATAATAGGTATTTTACCCCAAAATGCATTGATAATTGACCCTTTTATGGGCAGTGGCACTACTGGAGTTGCTTGCAAGGAATTACAGCGTGATTTTATTGGAATTGACATTGATGAAAAATATGTAGATATTTCAGTAGAAAGACTAAAGAACCACAGTATTTCAATTGCTAACTGACGTCAATACCGGTTTATGGGGGTCTGAAATGGTACTGTGTGATCAATTCGGATATATTGCCACAATCTTAGTTAGAAAATTCGCATTTATTTAAATGATACAATCGTATAAATAATTGAGTAACTCAGATACATATTGGAGCAAAGGAGGAATAGAGCTATGATGGAAGAATCAAGTATATTATCACTTGAACTTAATATAAAGGATTTGGAAAAAGCCAATACAGTAATGGCTTTATCTCAGATCCGCAAGTTATTTGAACAAGGGAAGATCTCTGAGCGAGTATTCCTAAATATCAAAAAAGAATATGAAAATAAAAAATAACTATTGAAAATGCCAAGAAGTTATGATAACCTTAAGGTGTCAACAAAGTAAGGAGTGAACAACTGGTAATCTTGGCTGGAAAGGAATTATATGAATAAAAGAGTTGCTATCTATGCCCGAGTATCAACAGAGCATGAAGCACAGCTTTCAGCTTTAGAAAACCAGATACAGTATTACAATGGAATCCTTGAGGCACATAAGGATTGGGAATTATATGATCGATATATTGATGAAGGCATCACCGGTACTTCCGTAAGGAAGCGTAAGAATTTCATGAGAATGATGGCGGATGCTATAAGTGGTAAATTCGATCTCATTATTACCCGTGAGGTATCACGATTTGCCCGGAATACAGTGGATACATTGCAGCAGACCCGTTTGTTAAAGAAGAACGGTGTGGAAGTATATTTCACCGAAGATAATATCTGGACAATGAATGATGACGATGGCGAGCTTAAGCTCACCTTAATGGCCACATTAGCGCAGAACGAAAGTAAGAAAACCTCTGTGCGAGTAAAGGCAGGACAAGCAATGTCATTTGAAAACGGAGTTTTTTATGGAAATGGTAATATCCTTGGTTACGACCGAGATGGTAAAGATCTCGTTATCAATGAGGAGCAGGCAAAAACCGTGAGGTTGATTTTTGATTTGTACCTTGCAGGAAGCGGAATCCGAAAGATTCAATATGAATTGGAGAACCGTGGCAGATTGACGGCAACTGGCAAAAAGCACTGGGATTGTTCTGGAATCAGTAGAGTGTTACATAATGAATTTTATTGTGGAATCATCGTTTATCGTAAAAATTATGTTCCAGATTATTTGGAGCAGAAGAAAATACGTAATTACGATCAAGTGCAAAAAGTTGAAGTCCAAGGGAAACATCAGGCAATCGTAACTGAGGCAGAGTTTTTACGTGTTCAGAAGATGATAAACGGTAAGAAATCAACTCAGGTGGCAATCGAAAGAGCTAGATGCGGAGTAAAGCCCTGTTTGGATGTGTATTGCAGGAAGATGAAATGCGAATGTGGAATATCCTTTAATAGGAAGGTATGGCACCGGACAAAAGTAGGAGAGACACAATATGCATATCAATGTTATAATCAAATCAACACAGGAACGGTAGCTACCAGAATCAAGAAAGGTCTTAGTACAGATGGTATCTGTGAAGTTCCGATGGTTCCGGGGTGGAAAATCAGAATGATGGCTGACTGGATATTCCGATCTTTCTGGAATAGTCGAAATCAGGTTTTAGATATAGCCACTGAGATGCTCGAGAAACACATTGATGATGAAACGAATCAAGATTTCACAGAAGAAATAGAAGCAATTAATAAGGAAATCCATAAGCAAAATGACAGATTGAAAAATCTTGTGGAAATGCGAATGGATGGAGAAATCTCTAAGGATATCTTCAGTGATAAGAAACAAGACATTGAAGATAGGATCACCCGACTGGAGTCGGAACTTAGAGAATATGCAATTGATGAAATACCTGAGACAGAAGATACTCAGGATCGATTAAAAGTTTTACAGGGACTGATGGAGAAGAATTTTGATTTCTCCGGTCAGGAAGTTCCGGAAGAGATCGTAGATGCGTTCGTTGATTCTATCATCGTACATAAAGATTATTTCGAATGGAACCTGAAATTAGCAGAGAAACCTGTCTGCTGTAATGTTGAAGGAAACAAGCGTAAAAGCAAAGTTATCCCTACTGTACAATCCTCTTTTGGTGATGCACAGCACAGGCAGTATTGAATAATAAATAATATTGAAATTTCAACGGTTTTCGATGGTTTGACATAGGTTATACTACATTGAATATTAGCGAAGAAATAAATAGGGCACCTTATCATGTAAAAATGGTAAGGTGCCTTTTTTGTAAAAATATTATCGATGGTTCTTCTTGATATTCATGCTTTTCCAAATGCGCGAACTCTTAACATATAATTATTGAAAAATACAAACATATATTGTAAAATATTATTATCATGCTATTAGTAAATACATTTACTAATAGCATGAACTTAATAGTATAAGTGGATACAATATATATGATATATATTAAGAGAAAAATTGAAGCGTATTATAATAAGATAGAATTAGTAGTTTTAACGATACTTTTTATTGTTTCGTTCTGTATTGTATCTTGTACTGGGATTTTAGCACACAGAAGTTCATTAGTAAGCATATTGATGGTTGCAATTACTGTTTCAATGAATATTTGTGGCGGAATTGAAGGATATACTATTTTGAAATTATCAAAAACAACATCCGAGACGTTAGGCAAGTTTATAATTCTTATCCTAATAACGATTCCGGTTTTTATTGGTGGGGTTCTTATATTCTTACCTCATTATATTTATCGTATATGGGCTAATATATGGCTAGAGATGAGAAACAATTGAATACTTATTCCGTACCAAGTAACTAAAATATTTCATAGAAGAGTTCAAAATTTCGTGATATACTGTTGATAGATATACAATAAGTTAAATCATAAGTTGAATAGTGATTAGGAGGTCAATAAACTATGATGTATCCATATATGATTTTAGCGGATGAAACGGAAATAATTCATTCTCATATCATCGAGGAAAATGGTACTCAATGTGTGGAGGTTCATTTTGAACGTCCAACAGAAGACGGCTTTGATGCGGCTAGATGCTCATTGCCGACTTATACATGGACAAAGCGAGAGGGTTTTACCGATAAGGAAATTGAAAAATTTGATAGTTTTCTTCATAGTAATGCTCATTTGTTATATAAATATGCTGCTTCTGGAGGGATTAAAATTGCCTAGTTTGTTTCAGGTTGGTGGGTATAAAGTTTTTTTCTGGTCAAATGAAAATAACGAGCCAATACATGTGCATATTGGTCAAGGGAAGCCAAATTCTAATGCTACTAAGATATGGCTGACATCTTCTGGGGGATGTATTGTAGTTAATAATGGAAGCAGAATACCGCAAAATGAATTGAATGAATTATTAGATATTATTTCCGCTCAGTATTTTATGATATGTGATGAGTGGAAGAGTCATTTTAAAGAGGAAGAAATCAAATTCTACTGTTAATTGTTAGGAAGCGTTATTGCTTGAAATAACAAGCTTAATCAGTTGCTCTGAAGACAAAAGATAGCTATGTTTTCATGGTGGACAGCACAGGCAGTATTGAATTAAAAGTATGCGAATCCATTTGTTCGATTTCACTATCGGATATAATGAGGCAAGAGTCTTCAAGACCGCTAAGAAAGGGCTTTTGAGGATGTCTCAAAGGTATTATTATGAAAGTTGATTTAAACAATTTGATATCAATTACAGAAGCTAATCAGAATTCTTCAAAGGTAGCTCGTATGGTAGACGAAAATGGCGCAGCGGTTATTTTGAAAAATAATGCTCCAAGATACGTAATTATAGATTATAGTAAATTACAGGAAGATAAAGCCGCTGAGAATGAAATGGTGGAGGAAGCAGCAACGAAATATCTTACTAAGTATACAGAAGCTTTTGAGAAATTAGCAAAATGACAAAGTAAAGCAGCTAGACTATGCTTCAGTATAATCAGCAATCATCTTTTTATTGATGGGAATAAAAGAATCGGTATCTTGGCTATGTTGGTTTTTCCGTATTATAGATTGGATTATTGCACATAATGGCGACTGATAATTTAATATAAAAATGGCGGATACCTTAAGGGAACCCGCTATTTTTTAAATTGAACTTTCATTATAGTATACCATTCTTCCAATTCTCATATTTCATTCCAAATTTACTTCCAACATCAATCTCCCTATAAAAATTACTACATTTTTTCGATGAGAAGGCTTTGATTATTTCATATTGATATTGTAAAACGAGGTGCATGCGGAGAATGAAACAAATTGATGTTATTGCAATGCATTCCATTAAAATAACTCACAGCAGAAAGGATGGATGTGAAGGGTGTAAATATGAATTTACATACCCGAATTTAGATGAGGAACCGTGTTTGTCATTTTGACAGAATCATATGGATAATTGGGTAAGCGCTAAAAAATAAAATGAGAAAACAATATTAAACCTTCAGATAGCCTTTTAGCTAGTTTGGAGGGCTTTTGAAAATTAATCAGATTATTCTGCAAGAATAAGCTTATTACATATTCCATCAAAATGCAGCTCAGGGTTCTCTTTAATCGAAGCGGAGAAGCGTCCGGTGTAGTTCCATTTGACTATGACCCCAGATATGCATACTTTTCGGGTGGACTTGATGATAATCCATTCTTCTAAGAATATTAATGGCATAGGTTATATGGGTTAAACATTATGGATTTAAGATATTTTAATCCTTGATTTAAAAGGATGCATTTCTTCAGATATTAACTATGTGTTTATTTCATATTATATTTAATTCAAGATGATGGGAGGTGTTTACTGATAACAAAAATTATTAACAAGCTTGACTTTCATTTTATATAAATGTTTTGTTTGCTATTTGTTTCTTTTTGTTCTCCAGAGAGCAGGGTCCATTGATTGGGCTCTGTTTTTCTATCCAAGATCAATCCATCAATGTTTCATTCGAACACATATAGTTATAAACATTGAAAACAACCCTTTTATGTGTTAAAATATGGTAGGTTAGAAATATTATATACGTTGGCATAAGAATTGCCAATGTAGTACAAAGTTTATATTATACGAGGTAATATGTATGGATTATCGCCTGTTTGGCTTTTTCAGTGGTTTCCCCAACTATCGCTTTCCCCGTGAAGTGGCTAAGCGGCTCAGCGAAGAACTGACAAATCGTGACAGCCTTGTCTTTGTGAGCGCTTGGCCGGCGGATTACGCAAGAAATGACAGCGATTCAGACGGTATGCATAGCATGTTCGAGGGATGCAACATGCCTTTCGTACGGCACTATGTAATTGATAATCGAATGGAAGCTTCACAAGCTAAACGATTGATTAATGAATCTTCCTGCGTGTTTCTTATGGGCGGTCACCCCGGATTGCAATTTCAACTAATACGAGATAAGGGCTTGGATGCTGCGATTTGTGATACTGCTGCGGCGGTGTTGGGCGTCAGTGCGGGCGCAATTAACATGGCCAAACGCTCGCTTGACACTAAGGAATCTCCAGTCCCATATGATGGCCTGGGTCTGGCTGACATTACTGTCAAGCCACACTTTAAGCCTGAGAATCAGCAGGTATTATCAACTTTATTGCAAATTTCCATGGAGCTGCCCATTTATGCTATAGAAGATGACAGCGCCATTTTCGTGACTGGCGACCGTATCTCATACACAGGACAAATTCATTGGGTACACAATGGCAAAATCTGCCCTCTTAGCATACCATAAGCGGTTCGACATGGAGGGGTCTTGTGAGTAAAATTTCAAAAGAGGATAAAAATGATTGATTCGAAACTAATCATGTTAGAGGGGTTACCCTCAACAGGCAAAACCACAAATGCTCGGTTTATACATATACAGCTTGAACGTAATAATATAAATGCGAAGTGGATACATGAAGTGGCCATGCCGCATCCTGTGCTGTTTTTTGATGAGGTCGGCATGACGTACGACGAATATGCCAGATTCATAGAAACATATCCGGAAACGGCTGACATACTCAATAATATAGCTGTATTTAAGAAAAGCACCATAGGGATTCATTTACCCGAAATTCAGTGGGATTATACGGATAAAATCGGCGAGAATGTATACCAAGCGCTGTTGAAATTTGACGTTTGGAGCTTTCCTCTTGATGTGTACAAAAAATTCGCATTGGAGAAGTGGGCGTATTTCACTGAAAAAGCGATGAAAAATCAGGATGAAGTCTATGTCATCGACAGTGCGATATTCCAGTTCCAGATTTTCACTTTTTTGTTTAAGAATCGGTCATACGAGGAATTGCAAAATTTTATTGACCAAATTATTGAGATAATACAGCCATTAAGCCCATGTCTAATCTATTTATACAGAGATAACACTGAGGCGACGATTGATTACCTCGAAAAAGACCGAGGAACATCATATTTGGATTATTTATGGAATAGGGATAAAGCTCAGCCATACTATACTGGCAAACCGTCTGGGGCGGAGAGCTTTAAGCAGTTTTTGCGGGATTATGCGAGTATGGCAGATATGTTGTTTAAATCATTTCCAATGAATAAATTGTCCCTTGAAATATCAGATGGAGACTGGGCTTGCCGTGAAGATGAGATGCTCTCATTTTTAAATGTTAATTGCATACCAAGCCCCAATTCTTTTCCTCAAAACGGTGTTTACACAAATGAAGCATTGGGCTTTGTTATAAGAGTTGACGGTTTGTCATTTATAGACCCGACTGGACAAACAAGAAAACTATTCCCAAAATCACAAAATGAATTTTATGTAGACTGGTTGCCAACAGTCCTGCAATTTGAAGATAAAAAAATCATTATTTCGGGTTCGCAAATATGCGAGCGTTGGACAACAACAGGAATGATATATAGTACAACCATATAATAAGCATTAGTAGCAAGATGCTAAACAAACCGAAACTTCCTAATTATGTAGATTTTCTTTGCTATATTTGAAACTAATAAAGAAAGAGTGGTAAAGCACAGACCTAAACCACTCTTTTCTTTTTGAAATTATAAAGGCACTGTCACGGCAAAACCGCCGTTAAAAAATACGGTGTTCTTATAGTTCCCGATTGGCGGGACGTCCTATGATAATTATGAAAGAGCATATCAGATGCTGAAAAAGCATGATTTTTATCATGAGTTTCATTTTGATAGGTTGGGGTTATTGTATTATGATGATGACAATATAAAACCGGGCACGTATTTTTGTTATAAAATTGCTAAGCTGCGAGCTTGAAAATCTTATGCTTTACAGTAGGAATACAAAGCTAATATAACTCTATTTATTATAAAAGTCCCTAGTAATCTTGAGAACTCAGGACTCCTAGGGATTTTCTGCATAGATGTATTATTTTGATTCAGTCATCTACAATTACTTGCGGATTCTTAGGAGAAAATTATCCTGGATTTTTCTTTGCAATAGAGAGCGGAATCACCTCTGAATTAAAGAATGCATACTAGGCTATATGTATGAAGCAGGCTCGTAAATACACCCGTTTAAATTCAATTTTTCTTTCTATCATTCTCCTTGATATAGATGATATGATTGAAAAAGTAAAGGATATCTGAAAACTTCATCAATAATGCTCACACAAACATAAACTTAATGTGTAAGTGCTATTGGAATAAGATGGAAGTTATATGAAGAAGAATGTTATAATAGGTGAAGTCATCAATATATTTAAAGATTTAAAATTAAGTAATAGGAAGATTTTCAGATATACAACTTCGAGATTGAACATTTATTTTTCATGCAAACCAATTGTTAATGGATTTTCAATACAAAAATTAGGATACAGATTCAATTCGTTACTAAAAAAGAAGTAGTAAATAAAGCGAGGTTTTCATTTGTGAAGAAAATTATGTTTGTTATTTTGGTTATGTTAATTATTTTGACAGGATGTAGTAATAGAGTTACTGTGGAGTCAAAAAGTCAAGCGTTACAACAGGTAACATCGGGAGCTCCGTCATCAGGATATGTAACTCCATTTTCGAAATCCATTAGTCCAACTATATCACCAATTCCGTTGCAGGAGGCGGTAAGCCCACCGATTTCAGAGGAAGATAATATTATTCAATTAAGTATGGTATCAATGGAATCCGGATTTGCATTGACCGAAGGTAGCCACGTATTAAAAACTATTGATGGTGGTTTAACCTGGTCAGACATTTATATGATTGAGGATTCAGATATGATGACAGGTATATATCCGGTTATAGAAGCAATTAGTGATAACACCTTATATCTGGTTGCTCAGTATAATAACCATACTAATTTTATGAAAACAACAGATGGAGGAAACACATGGTCCTCCACAACTATCTATTCCGAAATGAACTGGGTTAATGACGATATCGGAGATTATGCGATGGATTTTATTGATACTGATAATGGATATATACTGATAAATTGTACCCCCGCTGCGGGTCAGATGTATAAAGCTTTATTTAAAACTACTGACGCAGGGAGAAATTGGATTATGCTTTGCGGTGATAAGGGGTGTGATGATAACCTTACGGGGATTACTCCAAGTGGAATTAACGGATATCCTGATGCCATATCATTTATCAATCATGAAACGGGTTGGATTACGAGCGGTAGTAACGGAGCATTTCCTTATGGGCTTTTTATTAATAAAACAGATGATGGTGGTAAGACATGGTGTATTATAGATTATCCGGAGTTTCCGAAGGAATATTCGGACACAGATGGAGAGGATATTTATGTAGGGGCATCAAAGTCTTCTTTTTATGGTAAAGACAACCAAAATGGTAAATTAATTTTATATTTTCATCTATACGCTCAAGGTGAAGATGATACGGCATATATGTATTCCTATACGGAGGAGGATACCTGGAAACTTGATGGCAAATGCAATATTATTATTTCCGAATTCAGATTTATGGATGATAAAAATGGGATAGGTCTCGATATTGACGGCAAGGTATGCACAACAAAAGATGGAGGACTTACTTGGAGTAAAGTGGAATAATAAAATTGATAATACTGTTTAAATCAACAAAGAAGCAAATAGGACTTAACCTTTTATATAAACGATTTTATTATACTTGCCGTATGTTCGCATGAAAGATTTGCTTATCTGAATCTAAATGAGGAAGATTTTGGAGTCTTTAAGGAACTGGGAATAGTTTATGAGTAACATGTCGTTAGGATGAAATGGCTTTTGGTATAAGCCTTGACAGAAGAAAAGGAAAAATGAATTATAGCAAGACGGGAGATTCTCTATGAAGAAAAGACTTGAAATATTTATTACTGTAGTCGTGAGTGCTCTTTTTATATACTTGCTCATCTACTCTTTCGGTATTTTAGGAGTCAGGGCATCAAAATTAGAGCAGGAAGCCAGAAGAAGTCAGCATATTGATAAATCTTGGTCTGTTGAAAAAGCAGTCAGTGATAATATGGGTTCATTGATTTTTTATGATGAAAGTTCGGATGAATCGGTATTTTCCATCTATTTGAACAGGGATGGTTTCTCCTTTGGGTATTTTTTTTATGCAGGGGGTTCTGTCGGGGCTATAACGGATGGTGTGACTGAATTTATATATGCAGATTACGGCTCCGCACTTCTGTCTATGAACCATGATAAGGTGGAAAAAATAGTTTTTGGTAATACAAGTATTTCACCAATATTAGTAGACCCATCAAAACCCTTCACTGTCATACTTCCAGATAATTGTGAAAGTTTTGAACTTTATGATGTTAATGGGAAAAGTATTCCTATAAAAGTATATGCAAATTAAAGTTTCTGAATTTAAAATTTCAGAGAGATAGTTGTAATATCATCTTCAATAATCATGGGTAAAATTATATATTGTATCATAAGAAACAAAACATTACAGAATACAGAGGTGTACCAACTATGGATGATAAGAGAAAAGACACAGTTATCATTTTTTTAATAGCTTTATTACTTTGGCTAATATATCTTTGCGATAGTGAGATGTCGAGATATGGGATATACACTATCTTCAGCTATAATGTACATGAGGTCTTGGGACTTATTCCTATTTTAAGCATCTTTATTACTATTAGCTGGTTATTATTAAGCATAGTCAAAAGTATGAAAGAAAAAGGTAAAAAATCCAATCGGAATTTAGGTCTAATTCTCCTTGTCTTATGTGTCATACAAATCTTATTCATAAAGAATCAGTATCAAACATGGAACACATCATGCGTAACATCCGTAAAAAGTATCCAGGAAAGTAAAATGGAAATTACAATAAATCAGAATGGAACGGATATAGCGCTGGATTGCCCGATGCTGGTTCTGTATATGATAAAAGCGGACGGCACGGAATACGGTATTACATATGAATGGAATAAATCAGACCCAGAACATGGGAAAATATGTATGATTCAAGCAATTGATTAATGATATGTAGCAGAAGTTTAAACTCAACACTTACAAGAAAAAATTAGAATTTTACAGATTAGAAAACAAGGTATATTACTCGGACACTAATAGGGATATGGTACAGTTGATTACAATGGTAGCAGAAGAAAATTAGCTGAAAGTAGTATGTTACTATGAACAATAAGGGGAGGAAATTAATTGAAATTACAATGGATTTCAATTTTATTTATTTTGTTAATTTTGATAGTATTCGAAATGGTTATCTATATGCTCTATTTGATAATCAAAGCATTAAGAACGTACATTAACAGGAATAGCAAGACAAATTCTGAGGAATTGGCAAAGGAAAAAATCAGAAAATCATTGAAAGGTGTAGTTATTGTTGCAGTAAGCAATGTTTTGATTATTATTGCGATATTAGCAACGGTATACATTCAAAGAAACCATGACATATACTACACAGAGAACGTTATTATATGCCAGAGTAATTCAGATGTGAAGGAATTTACCGAGTTATTAGATGAAAAGGAAATTGATTATAAAATCTTAGAGGGCACAAGAGTTAAACTGAAAAACAGAAATGATTTTTTGGATGCGGAAAACATAATCAAAGAAAACAGTATTAATTTCAGTATAGTGACTATAGAACAGTGATTTTATGTAGGCTATCATTCAATTTGCCAAAGAAACTCTTGGAATAAAGGAAATTGTGGGTGGGCATGTAAAAAAACAGCTTCCAAACATGTTATGAATAAGTTGAAATTTCAGTATGAAAAGGTTATTCCATATAAATGTAATAAGGGTGCAGTATTAATGGAAAGCAAAATGCATCGACTTTACTTATGATTTAATTCTTGAAAATGAAGTTGATGAAGGAAGCAGAATAACCCAACGTTATTGGATAGAATTATAAAATTTGATTCGAATATTCTGTGTAAGTTACAATTATTGAGAGGCAGAAGGTTCTATACTATGAGAGAAATCTTAAGAATAGATTTACAAAATAATCAGGTGGCATGGCCAATACATTTCAAACAATCTAGCAAATTGAGTTAGCTACATATGCGAAACCGACTATGGTTGATAACGGAGAGTTCATACCTGCAAAAGGGGTAAAGATGGACTGATACACTGCATGCGGAGGTGCTTTATACATGCGTTTATTTCACATAAGCGAAGAAGATAATATCCGGATTTTTCAACCAAGAAGACCGGAAAGAGATGATTTAGATAAAACAGTCGAATTAGTTTGGGCTATTGATGAACAAAGACTACCTAATTTTTTGACTCCGAGAAATTGTCCCAGAGTCACATACCATATTGGACAGAACACTTCGGAATTGGATAAGAAAGAATTCTTTTCATCTTCAACATTATCCCATGGGGTTGTAATAGAGAGTAAATGGTTTGAAAGAATGAAAACAACGACATTGTTTTTATATGAATTTGTTTCAGATGATTTTAAACTCCAAGACAATGTTGCTGGGTACTACGTTTCAACGAAAGCACAGATTCCAAAGGATAAAATTGAACTGTATGATTTGTTTGGAGAATTAATGAAAAGAAATATTGAAATAAGAATCGTTGATAACCTATGGGATATTGCTGATAAAGTTAAGATTTCAACGCTCAATTGGTCTTTATGTAGAATGTCGTATGCTCAACCAAGACTATAATGATATTTCGAAACGAAGTAAATATATGTAATAAAAAAGAGATGGCTTTTAAATATCAATATGATATTGATTCCTATATAGAGGGAAAGCAGCCGGTCATTATGGAAATATATAAGAAATGCGGTTTGTGTTAAATAAGATGAATTTAATGTGTGATTTCTATTAATTTGGAGGTATAAAGTGCGGGATATTATCTTTAAAACGGATGAATATGTATTTAGCTATCGGGTTGCAGGATTATTAATACATAATAACAGAATATTATTGCAAAGACCAATAAACGATACAGGATATGCTTTACCCGGTGGTCATGTGGATTTAGGAGAAACGAATGAAGAAACCTTAATTCGTGAATTTAAGGAAGAAATAAATGCGAAGATGGCTATTATTTCAAACGATTCCAGCAGGTGGAGTAAATATCTTCGAAATAAATTTGATATTAAAAAATACTTTGATGTGATTAGCATTAGTGGTGATTTGAAAATTTAAAAGCCAGATGCACGTATCTTTCAGCTTACTATAGAACAATTGGGATGTAAGGCAGAAGATTGTTTATATGTTGATGACAGAGAGGGAAATTTGGAAGCAGCAATCAAAGTTGGAATGAGTGCAGTTTTGTTCAATAGAAGAAATGTTCAATATGAAGGCAATGCTGTTACCGATTTTATACAACTTACAAATATGTTGTTATGATATCGTCAAATTCCTGTTGTATAGAACATTAATTCGTATTTATCTTGATTCAACTTGCATTTTGTATGATGATACATAAGTTTATATGAGAAATAATGAGAGGAATGGAACTATGATAGATATTCCGATATATGGCACGTTTGCTAAGATTGAGCCAATAGAGAAAGGCATGTCAGGAGATAAAAAATATTATATTGAAACAATAGAGGGTAAACATCTGTTACTTCGGATTGCTGATTCATCAGAGTATTCATTGAAAAAGACTGAGTATGAGGCAATGAAAGAAATGTATGAACGAAATGTGCCGATGCCTTATCCTGTTGATTTTGGAATATGTGACAATGGGAAATCTGTTTATACGCTGTTGAGTTGGGTTGAGGGAGTTGAAGTGGAATCTATATTATCTACGCTATTGCCTAAAGAACAATATCAGATGGGTTTAGAATCAGGTGAAATTCTTAGAAAGATACATATGGTTCAGGCAGGAGATGATGTTCCTGACTGGTCTGAGCGATATAACTCTGTTATGAATCCACGCATAGAAGCATTTCACTTTGAAGGTATTAGCTTTCCCGGAGATACCATCATTTTAGATTATCTTGAAAGTAATAGTGAATTACTAGACAACCGTCCACAATGCCGTCATCACGGAGATTACCATATGGGAAATATGATACAAACAGCATCGGGACATTTATCGATTATTGATTGGCATACTGTTGATTTTGATAATTATGGAGACCCATGGTATGAGTTCAATCGTATCGGTATTGAGTGTGCGGAATTTGCTTCAGGGCAGATTAATGGTTATTTCAACAATGAAGTACCAGAAAAGTTTTGGGAACTATTAATGTATTACCTTTCGGCAAGCGCCATAACTTCCATAGTGTGGGCAAAATATTTTGCTCCGGATGAACTACCTTCTATATTAAAGATGAATACAGACATTCTGTATTGGTTTGATGATATGAAAAATCCTGTTCCAACATGGTATATTACGGAGTTTTGCTGAGTATGAAATTTTTGAACCAGAAATCAGAATTAGAAGTGTCACTAATGGATAAAGGAAAGAGTGTTAACCTGTACCAGAAGGGTTGGAATGGACATTTTATACAGAAGCCGAAAAGTATGAAAAAATGCAACCAGGATATGAATCAGAGTTGGAAGACAATAAGGTTGGTAACTCCAGTGGATAAAGTCGAAAACATTGATTTTTATACTAAGAAATGTGGATTTAGATTAGATGGTAGTGAGCTGGACGGTAATGTCAGGGTGGTTCGATTTTTGAAGGAGCGATAATATGGTGTGATTACAATCTTCAACCAATGTGCGAGTCAATTCGCAATTTACGTTATAGGTTTGACTGCATGTTTTTGATAACATTAAGTCAATAAAATTGACCAGGAGGTTACGCAATGGCATCAGTTAAATTGAAAATCGCAGTACTGCGAAAAATGAAAGGGATAGGACAACAGGAACTGGCGGATGCATTGGGGGTATCATTTCAATCCGTTAGTAAATGGGAGACGGAAGTTACCATGCCTGATATTACCTTGCTACCGGATATTGCTGAATACTTCGACATCTCTGTGGATGAGCTATTAGGAATAAAGCCTTTGAGACAACAGGATTATTTACCAAGCAATACGGACAATCATGACTCTGCCAATGGGAGAGAAGAGAATCTGTATAAAAACAGGAAATATTTATGGAACAATGATTATTTGGAGTTTCTTATTAAAAATGTATGGAAGATTCATTCACCGGTAGATGTAATTGAATTTCGTTGTTGTGATGGATATTTTGGACAGCAATTACTTGATGCTATTCCGGAGGGAAGCTGCTATACAGGTATCGATAATGAATATTTTATAGATAAGGCGAAACAGAGATTTGCTCAATCAGATTACAAGGTAGAGTTGATTGTATCAGACCTTTATAGTCATGAAGCAAAGAAACATTATGATATTGCAATTATTCAGGTCGGATTGCGGCATATGAATAAACCGATGGAAGTGTTGAAAAGAATGATTGAATCTGTGAAACAAGGGGGCCTTATCATTTGCATCGATGTGAACCGAGAGTTTGAGAATAGTGGACTTTATATTGATGGTTTAGATTATGAGAATCTGTGTACAGCTTTTGATTTTCATAAAGTGTGGAAAACCGAATTAGAGCAAGAAGGCAGGGATTACGCAATTGGAATGAGACTACCGTTCTATATGCAACAACTGGGACTTTATGATGTAGATATACGGATGAATGACAGAGTGATGTTTGTTAATCCATACCACGAGGAATATAAACAGGAAGTACAGGATTTTATCGATATCCATGACCTTGACAAATCATTTGGAATTACTGAATATGAAGCTACGATTGAGCATCTCATGAATCGCGGAGTTGACAGGGCGCAAGCGGAAGCATTTATTAGAAAGCAGAAACAGATAGCTGAATATTTTAAGAAAAAGGATGATATTTCGTTTCTAAAAGTACAGGGATTGCTAATCACGTATGGAAGAAAATGAGTTTCAGGACAGGAGGAACTATGAGGTGTTTTGTTGACGTAAAAGAGATATTGCAAAATAGAGATTTATTGATCATACTTGCTTTGTCTGTTTATGACCCAACGGATGAACGCTTACATAATCGGGCTGAGGCATATATGAGTAACCCGGACGCAGCAGTGTACGCAATACAAGTGGATGATTTGTTTGTAGGTATCATCGTTCTGGATATCGCAGATAGAGAAAAAATAGAAATACTCAATATCGCTGTGGCTTCAAATCATCAGAAAGCCGGGGTAGGCAGCTCATTGATAAACAATTGTATTGAGAAATTTCATCCAAAAGAAATCATAGCCGAAACAGATAACGACGCTGTTGAATTTTATCGAAGATTTGGATTTGAGATTGTAGACTTAGGTGATAAATATGGAGCTGGAATACGGAGATACCAATGTACATATAAATTTTAAAGTCATGCCTATGCTCGGTATAGAGTTATCTGTCTAGATGAGACTTCCTGGGATATAGACAGATAGAAGATGGAGGAGGGAGGGAGCAGAAATTCCATCCTCCATCCAATAGAACTAGGCAAATTTCAGTGCCAAATCGTTCAGTTCCTCCGTTAGTTTAGCATTCCCCAGTTTGGCGGCGAAAGGAACAAAAAATTGAAGTGTTTCCTTTGCCTTAATCTGCTGTACGGACTTATCCATAAATTCAACAGTCCTCATATTATGAAGGCGCTCGGCTAATTTTATGGTTAATACGTCTTCATCATCAATATCAGCTAGTGAGAGTTTGTCGAACTTATGCAGCGTTAATAAAAGGTTCTTGATATCATGGGAAAACTCTCTTTCAATTGTGTCGGCAGTGATAATTGTCTTTGTAAAAATATCGCACATCATTCCGGATATGATGACATCTTCAGGTACTTCCAAAAAGGTTAAGATGATAGCGACATTTATGGGATGGGTGATATATTCATCACCGGAGCATCGTTTTATCCCCTTGTAAGCTTCACAAGCAAATACATATGTTTTTTCGATTAACGAAACATTATAATCGGAGCGGCTATCCGCAATTAACTTTAGCAATACTGCGAATAATTCCTCTTTGGATGCATGAATATCTGATTTTTCTAAGAAAATATGGCTCATATGAATATTTCCTCCTAACACTGAAAAATGTAGTTTCATTGTTTTCAACATGGAGGGAGAGAAGCCGAATTCTTTCGTAAATGCTTTTGTAAACCCACTAGTGGAATCATAGCAGTACCTTAATGCAACTTCGATTATCTTGTCCCCATTCAGCAAATCTGCTGATGCAAAGGTCAGTTTTCTTCGCTTCACATATACCATAATGGATAAACCGATGTACTGCTTGAAAACTCTAGCAAAATAGAACTTTGAATATCCGGCGTGCTTTGAAATATAATCTAAATTCAATGGCTTGCTTAGATTGGCGTCTATAAATTTTAAAGATTCAACAATAACGAGCCCTACATAACTAGAAAAGTTGATATGAGGGTCTCTTTACTTGAATAAGTAGATGGTAATCATTTCGGCGCTACCGATGAAGGATTATTATAGTTGTCTAATATACAACAGTTTTGTATAATGAAAGAAAATAGAGATAATTAGAACTATTGATAATAGCTATGAACAAAACCTTTTTTTCATTTTGGGGTATATTATGAAAGGAAATCGGTATGAATAAAACAACTATGTATCGTACCAAAAAAGTCAGCTTACAAACGAAGTTAATACGTTTATTTCTTATGGCTTCGGCAATCCCAATTCTTTTTATAAGTTTTTTTTCCTATTATAATATATCAAATACATTAAAAAAGAATACGGCAGATTTAACAATTAATAATCTGGAACAGACGAGCAACAGCCTGGATATTTGGTTAGAATCGTATGAGGATTCACTTTATCAGATATATACAGATGATGAAGTTGTTTCATTAGTGGACAAACTGAATGCCAATAGGGATGTGTCTGTCTCAACGAATCAATTAAGGAGATTTTTAAAAGAAATTTTATATACCAAGGAATATATTCGTTCGATTACAATCATTACATCAGGAGGGAAGCGTATTAACTATGATCAAATGAGCGCTGTATCAAACGATAAATCATGGATTGAAAATTTTAGCCTTTCTGAAAATGATCTTTTTGATAAGGTTTCTAGCGATAATATAACTCATATATTTCCTACCGAGTATGGTGTGAGCTTCGCAAACAAAGATTATTTTCTATTTCATATAGCTCACCGCATAATTGATTATAAAAATATAAGTAAAATAAATGGTATCGTTATAGTAAGTATTGATGAAGAATTATTGAAAGCTGTTTGCTTGTCAAAAAACATATCGAATAATAATATGGATAGCTTTAATTTTATTGTTGATGAAAATGGAAGGATCATTTCGTATATTAATCAGGAAAAGATGGGAAATAAAGTAACAGATGCGAAATCTCCGTTGAAGGTAAGAAAAGAGGCATATTTTAATTTTATTGAAAAAGAAATGAAACTTAAGAAAAAGGACATTTCCGTTTATGTCTATCATAATGAAGATTTATCCTGGGATATTATCAATGTAACTAATCAGTGGGCAGCAATATACAAACTAAGTTTACAACAAAAAATAGTTATTTTTGTAAGTGCTATATCTTTGTTTGTTGCAATAAGTCTTACCGTGTGGTTATCCAGACGATTGGTATCATCTGTAAAAAAGGTTGTTGCGACAATGCATGTTGTTAGCTCCGGTAATTTAGTAACAAGAGTTGAAATTGAGAAGAAGATGCCAATAGAGATAGAGTTTATAGCCTTGCAATTTAACGAGATGCTTGGAAAACTTGACGGAGCTATGAAAAAAGAAAAGCAGGCAGGAGAACGCCAGCTCGAAGCTGAAATTAAAGCGCTGGAGGCACAGATCAATCCTCATTTTTTATATAACACCTTAGATACCATTAACTGGATGGCAATAGATAAAGAAGATTTTGATATAAGTAATGCGATTAATTCGCTTGCCAACATACTAAGGTATGCTATCACGAACAGTAATGCAATGGTAGAGGTTAGGCAAGAGATGGAATGGTTAAAGAATTATATATACTTACAACAAATGAGACTGAAAAATACTTTTCGGTATGAAGTAGATGCTGACCCTGAAATCCTTAATTGTAAAATTCATAAGCTTATATTACAACCGTTTATTGAAAATGCGATTATACATGGCTTTGAAGGATTAGCCAGAGAGCATATTTTGAAAATCAAACTGGAACCGCAAAATGATTTTATTCGCATTTTAGTAAAAGATAACGGAAAGGGTATAGAGCCTGCATTAATTGATGAATTTAACAAAAAAGCGTTTAGCAGCTTAGAAAGAGGAAGCCACATCGGAATGGAAAATGTTATCTCCAGACTATACATGTATTATGGAGATGAAGCAAATATAAAAGTTTGCAGTATTTTAGGACAAGAAACAGAAGTTATCATTCTAATTCCACGGAGAGTTTAATGTGAATTTTAAAGCAATTCACACCCCTGAATTGAGAGCCGCCGATGGCTGTATTTAAATGCACGATTAAATTTATACTACCTTAAGGTAGGATGGAGGACTAGCATGCGTATTATTATTGTCGAAGATGAAATAAGAATTAGGGAAGGATTATGTAATTTATTGGGCAAAATGTTTCCTCAGCATGAAGTAGTAGGGAGTGCTACTAACGGTAAAGAAGGACTGGAATTAATCCTAGTTAAGTGTCCCGATTTAATTATTACAGATGTTAAGATGCCATTAATGGATGGACTTACAATGCTTTCAATTCTTTATGAAAAAAAAATAAAATGTAAAGCCATTGTGTTAAGTGCTTATACTGAGTTTTCATATGCCCAACAGGCTATACGATGGGGGGTAAGTGAATATCTGGTAAAACCGCTGGTGGTCAATGACTTCGTACAATCAATAAAAAATATGGAAATGCAATTAAAAGAGATACAAAAGCAAAATCCGGAATCGTTAGGGAGACTGGACAATATTTTACTTGGAATTATATTTGGCGGAATTGAGATTGACGAAGGTCTGGAAAATTTCTTGGAAAAAAAATATGGAATCAATAGTAAGACAAAATTTTGCGAAGTACAAACTTACTTAGGAAAACAGTATAATGAAAAGCTTGAAGCTACGAAACGTAATTTGGAAAGTTTTTTTACCATGAGGAAAAATCTGAATTATTACCTTTTGGAAATACCAAAAGATAAAATGCTATTGACTGTATTTTATGGATTTGATGACCAGCAAGAAATTGAGAGATGGTTTCAAATCGGTGTTATTTCTAAGAATCCCGGTACAGGTATTACAGATAGTAATTATGGATGGATTAATACAGTCGGTATTAAAGAATTAAAGACAAATTATCATCTGCTATTACAGTATATGGAATGGAATATTACATTTGCAAATAAAATTATGATTTCATATCCGAAGATATTGAATGTTCAGACGACTCTTTGTATTTATCCAATCGATATTGAAAATCGCCTTAAAGTGGCACTATGTTCATTTAATCGCAGTAAAGTTTATAAATGCCTGGAACAGTTTACTGAATATTTCGAAAGTGGTAATGTGTATGATCCTAAAAATATTAAAGAAAGTTATGTAAGATTCATATGGGCAATGTTAAATGTTGCAAAAGAAATCAGTATATTAAATCATGATCAGATAGAACAGAAGAAGATACTTGAGAAGATTATGGGTTCAATCAATAAAGAGGAACTTAGAGATGTAATAGAAGAAATTTATAGGTGTATTAAAGATAATAATTATGAGGGAAAAGCTGAACTCAGCCTAAATGTGAAGAGAGCAGAAAATATGATACTTGAATATTATAAGACAGGAATTACATTAGAAGAGATTGCTGCTAAGCTTAATTTGACACCCGAGTATCTTGGTATGCAGTTTCATCTTGAGAAAGGGGTTAAGTTTAGTACATATATCAAGGATTTCCGAATAATGAAAGCAAAAGAATTATTAATAGGTAGTAAGATGAAGGTTTGTGAAGTGTCCGAGAAAGTAGGATATTCTGATGCCAAGTATTTTAGTAGAGTATTTCGCGAAAGCACCGGACTGTTACCGGCAGAGTATAGAAAAACGAATAAATGACATTAGAAAATTCATCCTTTTCATGTTTTCTAGAGTTTTTTTCAGGAGGGTAATTTTATATAATTAAGCTACCAAATAAAAAGAGGAGGATTTATATGAAAAAAGTAATATCTATGCTTATAGTATTAACAATGCTTGCAACGTTGTTTGTAGGGTGTAGTTCAAAGAAGAGTGAAACACCGGCATCCAGCGAAAATGGTACGGATGCAACACCAACTACAGTGCAGAGTGCCGATGCAACAGAAAGCCCGACTGATGTAGCAAGCACAGCTTCGGGGGATGTTACAATCTGGTATTATTGGGAAACCGAAGGACATCAGAAAGCTTTAAATCAATTGGTTCAGGAATACAATGATTCACAAAGCAACATAAAAGTTGAAGCAAAATACGTTCCTTTTGCAGATTTTAAGAAACAGTTATCCATTGGAGCATCTGCAAATGAACTTCCTGATCTTATTATTCAGGACAACCCGGATACTGCTTCCTATGCACAGATGGGAATTTTCGCAGATTTAACAGGTAAGTTTGATGTAAGTACATACTATCCGGGACCTGTCAATTCCTGTACTTTGGACGGGAAATTATATGGTGTTCCTTTTGGTAGCAACGATTTACTTTTATACTACAATAAGGATATGCTAGACAAAGCGGGCTGTAAAGTTCCGACAACATGGGATGAATTATTAGAGACAGCAAAGAAATGTACAACTGATACAGTATCAGGTTTCGCACATAGCAGTGTACAGAATGAAGAAGGAACCTTCAACTTCCTTACTTGGGTATGGTCAGCAGGAGCTACTGCTTACGATATTAATTCTGAAGGCGGAATTAAAGCATTAACCATGGTTAAAAACCTTGTCGATTCAGGAGCTATGACAAAAGAAGCAATTAACTGGACACAGGGTGACACAATGAATCAGTTTATTTCCGGTAACCTTGCAATGATGATTAACGGAACATGGCAGGTACCAACAATGCGTGAGCAAGCACCTGATTTGAATTGGGGCGTAGCCGCGATACCGATGGATAAACAGCAGGCATCCGGACTTGGCGGTGAGAACTATTCCGTAATTTCCGGCGGAAATGAAGCTGCTGCCATAGAATTCATGAAATATGCTACTCAGAAGGAACAATGCTTGTTCATGATGAATGCAATGGGATATATTTCTTCAGATTCTACGATAGCAAAAGATCAGTTTAGCGGAGATGATGTTTATCAAGCATTTGTAGATGAGATGCAATATGCAAATGCAAGAGGTCCGTTAGCAGAATGGCCTGAAGTTTCAGATGCAATATCCTTAGCATTTAATGAAGTAATGACTGATGCAAGTTCACCGGAAGATGCTGCAGCAAAGGCACAAACGACTATTGACGGGATTGTAAAATAAGTAGTATGTAGATGGTTTGGGAGGGGCAGGGATACACGGAAAGTGCTTTCCTGCTCCTTTCTTGACTTTAAATGGAGGAATGACATGAAAGGAATTAAAAAATACTTCAAATATGATAACGTTGGTATTTTGTTTGCTTTGCCGGCATTTATCTATATGATTGTTTTTGTGGGATATCCTATATTTTACAACTTTGTATTAAGCTTCCAGGATGTAACTGTAAAAACTTTACGAAGTAATGTCAAAGATTTTGTAGGTTTTGATAATTATATTCATCTCTTTACACGGGATAATGTTTTAACGACATCCCTATGGAATACATTATTTTTTACTGTGGTGTGTATCATATTTCAGTTTATTGTTGGATTTGCGCTTGCATTATTCTTTAATAGAAAATTCAAATTTGCTAAACCGGTAAGAGGACTTCTTCTATTACCATGGATGATTCCTATGACGGTTACCGGTCTCATTTTCAAATTTATGTTTAGCACAGATGTTGGTCTTATTAACTTTATTCTGCGCAGCCTTGGAATAATACATCACAATATCGGTTGGCTTACGAGTACTTCAACTGCAATGCCTGCCGTTATCTTTGCAAATTTTTGGATTGGTATCCCATTCAATATGATTTTAATAGCAACCGGACTTACTACAATACCGAAAGAGTTATATGAGAGTGCTGCAATTGATGGGGCTAATAAGTTCCAGACCTTCCGGAAAATAACATTACCATTACTGAAGCCGACTATGGAGTCTGTATTGATTTTAGGATTCATTTACACTTTTAAGGTATATGATTTGGTTTATGTAATGACAAACGGAGGACCGGTTAATTCTACACAGCTTTTATCTACATACTCCTATAAACTGTCTTTCGTAATGTTTAAATATAGTGAGGGAGCGGCAGTTGCCAATATCCTTTTTGTTATTTTGTTTATAGTCAGCCTTATCTATCTGAAATTTGTTTATACGGAAGGGGAAGAATAATGGATTCGGAAGTAAAATTATCAAAAAGAAAAAATATATTTTATTGCATAATATCCTTGGTTTTACTATGTGTTCTTCTGTTCCCGCTTTACTGGATCTTTGTAACTTCCATAAAAACAGAAAAAGAGATATTCCAGATTCCACCAACCTTTTGGCCAAAGGTGCTGAATACCAAATCTTATTTAGCGCAATTACAAAACGGTGACTTTAATATGTTCCGTTCTTTTGGTAACAGTCTGATTATATCGTTAGGGGCTATGCTGATTGCAATCGTTCTGGCGGTACCGGCTTCATACGGAATTGCCAAATATCATTTTAAAGGTAAAAGAGCGATTATTCTGGGCTTTTTAGTAACGCAGATGCTTCCGGTTTCTGTTTTACTCACCCCTTTATTTATTATGTTTCAAAAAATGCATTTATATAATACTTGGTGGTCTACTATAATTTCAGATGCGACAATTGGTATTCCTTTTTCTGTTTTGATACTTAAGAATTTTTTCGCTACGATACCGAAAGAAATAGAAGAGGCATCCTATATAGACGGATGTAACAAATTTACTGGATTTATTAGAGTGCTGATTCCAATTGCAAAGCCGGGCGTTGTTGTTTGCGGAATATTCTCATTCCTTTATGGATGGGGAGATTTGGCTTATGGAATGACTTTTATTCTTGATCAGGAAAAAAGACCAATTACAGCTGGAATTTTTAATTTTATGGGGCAATATGGAACCAAATGGAGTTATCTAACGGCATTTGCAGTTGTAACGATTATTCCTGTTGCTTTAATCTTCATTTTAATGCAGAAATATATCATTAGTGGTATGACTAGTGGTGCAGTAAAAGGTTAAGATATCGGAGGTGTCGCATGTTTGCTAAAGAAGATAAAAAATTAATTTTTCATTATGATGCAGAAGAGTTATGGATTGAACCATGGGGTAAAAATGCACTTCGAATTAGAGCAACAAAAAATGATAATATGCCGAAAGAAAATTGGGCTTTACTGGATGTGGCGAAAGAAGAAGTGCTCATAAAGGTGAATGAAGATAGCGCTTATATTCAAAATGGAAAAATGAAAGCAGTTATTACTAAATTCGGAAAGGTAATGATTTACAACCAAAAAGGGGAACTTCTTCTAGAGGAATATAATAGAAACAGAAGAGACATTTTAGACAGTAAATGTAGTGCTATAGAGGTTGAGGCCAGAGAATTTAAGCCAATTGTTGGTGGAGATTTTCATCTGACTTGGCGCTTGGAATCCATTCATAGCGACGAAAAAATATATGGGATGGGACAATATCAACAGCCTTACCTGGACTTAAAAGGAATGGATATTGAAATGGCTCATAGAAATTCGCAGGCTTGTGTACCATTTGCATTGTCTTCAAAAGGATATGGACTTTTATGGAATAATCCCGGAGTAGGTAGAGCTGTTCTGGGAAAGAATATCATGAGTTTTGAAGCATATGCTACACAGCAGCTTGATTGTTGGATTGTAGCAGGGGACACACCGGCTGAAATTGAAGAAGCTTATGCCAAAGTTACAGGGACAGTGCCGATGATGCCCGAATATGGTTTGGGATTTTGGCAGTGTAAGCTCAGATATCAAAGCCAAGAAGAGTTATTAGAAGTTGCTCACGAATATAAAAGACGTGGTATTCCAATTGACGTTATTGTCATAGATTTCTTCCATTGGCCTAAACAGGGAGAATGGAAATTTGATCCTGTTTACTGGCCGAATCCCGTAGCTATGGTAAAAGAATTGAAGGCGTTAGGAATAGAACTTATGGTCTCAATTTGGCCGACGGTCGATAAGACTTGTGAAAATTATAATGAAATGTTGGAAAAAGGGTATCTGATCAGAACGGAACGAGGTTTTAGAGTTGGTCTTGACTTCCAGGGAGCTACCATTCATTATGATGCAACGAATCCTAAGGCAAGAGAATATGTTTGGGAAAAAGTGAAAAAGAATTATTACGATTTAGGAATTAAGGTCTTCTGGTTGGATGAAGCAGAGCCGGAATACACGGTGTATGATTTTGATAATTACAGATATTATGCAGGAAGCAATTTACGAATAGGAAACTTATATCCCAGGATGTATGCCAAGACTTTCTATGAGGGAATGAAAAAAGAAGGGCAAGAAAATATTGTGAATTTGTTAAGATGCGCTTGGGCAGGAAGCCAAAAATATGGGGCTCTTGTCTGGTCAGGGGATATTGCCTCAAGCTTTGAAAGTTTGCGCAATCAATTGGCTGCAGGACTCAATATGGGAATCGCAGGTATTGTGTGGTGGACAACTGACATAGGTGGGTTTCATGGTGGTAATCCGGAGGATGAAAGCTTTAGGGAATTATTTATCAGGTGGTTTCAATGGGCAACATTTTGCCCGGTTATGCGTCTTCATGGCGACAGGGAACCAAGACAGCCACAGTTAGGCACCAGTGGAGGAGCAACTTGCTGTTCCGGGGCTTCGAATGAAATATGGAGCTATGGAGAAAAGGTTTATGATATTTGTGTTAAATACATTAATCTAAGAGAAAAATTGCGCGATTATACAAGAAAACTTATGAAGGAAGCACATGATAAGGGAACTCCTATCATGAGAACATTATTTTATCAATTTCCCGATGATGACAGATGCTGGGAAATTACAGATGAATATATGTATGGAGATCGATATTTAGTAGCGCCAATACTTTACGCCAGCATGAAAGAACGTAGTGTATATCTGCCCAAGGGATATCAATGGAAAGAGATAGAGAGTAATTCAGTATTTTGTGGTGGAGAAACTATCGAGATAAATTTATCCTTGGAGTCAATGCCGGTGTTTGAAAAGTGTTAGAATAGGAGACTCAAATTTAGTGTAAACCGGATTCGGATTTGGAAAAAAGAGCAGATGAGATTATCGAAGTAATTGCAAAAGCACAGCAACCGGATGGATATATTGCTTTGAAGAAAAAGATAATGGTGTAAATATTCAGGAACTTTGTATTAAAAAAAATGAATCAATTGAAGTTGGAGAACATGAACCGAAAGTTCTTAATGGCATTATACCGCTAAAAATAAAAGGAGTACGAATATATGCGAATGAAGAGTTGTGTTTTGAAGGTGAATTTTTACAAAGCGAGGCAGAATTGACGGCTATCCCGTATTATGCATGGAGAAACCGAGGTGTAAATCAAATGCGTGTCTGGATGCATGAATATTAGAATGCGGAGGTACCTGCAATGCGAAAGACGAAAAATAAAATATACAATAGTAGAAATGGGGATTCGGGTAAAAAATCAGAAAAAGAAAGAAAAAGTAAAACAAAAAGAATTCGAACAGAACTATTTACAGCCTTTGGAATACCGCTGATATTAATAATTATATTAGGAGCAGTTGCTTATAATATTACGTCTAAAGCCATGGAATCTAAGTATGAGGAATCAGCTAACGGAACTATGGCGACGATGACGTTATACCTCAATTCTGTTTGTAATAATATTAAGTCTCAAATGGCTGAGTTAGTAATAGATGAAAATTTAATGCCTACTATAACAAGAACGGTAATGAATTATCAATAGAATCTAAAACTCAATATAATGATGTAAGAGATAATCTGTTTCAATATCATCATTATCTGAAGAGGCAAATCGGTTAAAAGAAGAAGTGCAGAAAATAGAAGAATCTATGGGCCAATTTATAGTTTGAAAAGTAGTCTTTTCATTAAGGGCAGCACAGGCAGTTCACAATCAAAAGTAGAGTAATCATTCGGTATATGAAAACGGCAGTCCGCTTGGGCTGGCGTTTTCTTTATATATTTCTCTGAAAAAGTTCAATTGCCTTACTTGATTTGATGAGAGTAAAGTGATAATGTAGTTATAATAACTACATAGTGTAATGATGTTACTGCATTAACTGTCACTGCTATTTGATTTTATGATTTGAGTTAGTATGAAGTATTAAGGAGATAAAAACATGGAGAAGATTGCGTTAATAACAGATTCAGCCTGCGATATTGATGAAGAAACACTGAGAAAATTTCAAATACATGTACTCCCGTTCAAGATAATCTATAATAGCAGGGAATATACTGACAAGGTCGATATTACGGCGCAGGAAGTTTATCATAATATGAAAACTGAGATACCTAAATCCTCCCTCCCTTCTATGGAAGATATAGAAAAGCTGTATCAGAAGCTGGACAAAGAAAACTATACACATATCATTTCAATCAATATCTCAAGCGGAATTTCTGGCACAGTGAATGCAGTCAGATTAATCAGTGAGCAGTATCCCAATATAAAGACATATCTTTATGATACAAAATCAACTTCAGTGATAGAAGGAATCCTCTTAAAAAAATGTGGTGAATTAATCTGTGCCGGGAAGAGTTTTGATGAAATAACCAAATCAATTCCGAAGCTGAAACAAAAGCTTCACTTTTATTTTGTGTTCGGCACTTTGGAATATGCGATTAAAGGCGGTAGAATCGGAAAGATATCCGGTACAATTGGAGATATTTTGGATATTAAACCTATCGTTGGTTTTGATGAAGTCAATGGCCAATGCTTTACCCATGAGAAAATCAGAGGAAGAAATAAATCAATCAGCCGCTTGTTACAAATCGGTGAGAAAATAGCTAGAGAAACCTCCTGTGATGCATATGTGATTCATGGTAATGTTGAGGAAGTGGCTATAAGTACTTGTGACAGACTAAGGCAAATGCCCGGCATTAGAAATGTGTTCCTGATAGGACAAATCAGTACGGTCGTGGGAGTATATAGCGGACCTGGAACAATAGGGATTTGCTATGCAGAGATATAAGTATCAGAAGATCAATCAGTAAACTTTTAGTTATTGTAGTTGGATGTGGATGGCTTGGAAAAACAATTGATTTGATATTAGTTGGGCAACCGGAGGGACACTACCATATTCCAAGGTTACCTATGAGAATGTCGATCAATATACTAAGAATTTTTCGACTGACTGATGTAAATGTATTAGAGTTATTATTTTAGTAATAATATGTAGTAATAATATTTACTGATGACATTATAAGGAGAAAAAAGCGACATGAAAGACAATGAATACAAATGTCCGATTTGTAATGGCAGTGATTTGACTCTAAGGCATGAAGCAAGCTATGTTTATTCATATAAAATTGATTCAGATAAACCGGGGTTGTTAAATTCAGACGTATTTTTATCATATCAATATGATAAACGTGAGAATACAAATAGTCGCAATTACATTGAATGTAATCAATGCGGAACCCAATTTCCCTGCAATTTTCTTAATCGGATAATAGGCGAAGATGACTAGTATCATCTTTCATTGTGGATATAAAGAGCTCCATATTTACTATAGAATTATAGTAGATTGGGAGCTTTTTGTTGATTATAAGGTAGAAGTAAGGGATCGTTAAAAAGCAAATGAAAATAGTAGTAATAATATTGGATATTCCGGTTAGAGGTCTGTTAGATTGACATGTGATTTTGAGTATGCGATAATTCGTAATAATGGATAATAAGGAGTTGGAATATATGGGTGATAGATATGCGGTAAAGCCATTTAAGTTAATAGAAATGATAGAGATAGAAGTGCCAGGTTCAAAAAGCATTACGAATCGTGCGTTAATGTTAGCTGCCCTATCAAATGGATTATGTAAGCTGACAGGAGTGCTTTTCAGTGATGATTCAAGAGCTTTTTTAAGCTGTCTTATTAGTCTTGGCTTTGAGGTGAATATAGAAGAGGAGATTAAGGTTGTAACAATACAAGGTCTTGGCGGAGTGATCCCGAATCGGAACGCAGAAATTAATGTACGAAGTGCCGGAACAGCAGCGAGATTTTTAACTGCAATGCTTGCCTTTGCTGGAGGAGATTACATTCTGCAATCCTCTGAGCAAATGAAAAAACGTCCAATGGAGCCATTAATCACATTGCTTCGAAGTATTGGAGTTACAGTAAACTGTATGGAGCAAGAAGGACATTTTCCGTTTGAAATTCATTCAATGGAGATAAATGTTGACGAAATAACAATGGACACATCCATAAGCAGTCAATTTGTGAGTGCGTTATTGATGGCCGGAGTAATGTTACCACAGGGACTTAAGATAAGAATGCTGGGTGGTAGAACGACTGGTGCATATATTAGGCTCACACTTTCCATGATGCAAAAGTTCGGTATTAGGGTACTTCAAGAAGATGCTGTATGTTATGTACCCAATAATTTAACTTATCAAGTAGACTCCTATCAAATAGAGCCTGATGTATCCGGAGCCTGTTATTTTTATGCAATGGCTTTGCTACTTGGAATATCAGTCGTGGTTAAGCAGGTACATTTCGATTCAATGCAAGGAGATATTAAATTTTTGGAGGTACTCAAACAACTTGGGTGTTCAATGAATGATACTGTGCAAGGTATCTGCGTTACAGGAAGAAAGGATAGAATATATCCGGGTATTACTGTAGATATGAATGATTTCTCGGATCAAACCATGACGCTGGCAGTGCTTGCACCTTTTGCCACTTCACCAACCATTATCAAAAACATATCTCATATAAGGTTGCAAGAATCAAATCGTATTGAAGCTATTACTAAGGAGTTAACCCGTCTTGGAATTCGTTGTGAGGAAAATGAAGAATATCAAGGTATCTGTATCTATCCGGGAAGAATCATACCTGCCATAGTGGAAACCTATGAGGATCATAGGTTGGCAATGGCTTTTACACTAATCGGCCTACGGGTAGATGGAATTGTAATTGATAATCCGAATTGTTGTGCAAAGACCTTTGAAAATTATTTTGATATCATTGATGAACTGACTACGGTTTAAGGAGAAAATGTAGATTAATATGGATAAAGTAAGAAGATATGATTTGGATTGGTTAAGAGTATTTGGAGTATTATTAGTTATCATATTTCATTCGTTAATGATATTTATTTTAGAGCCATGGGCTGTTGTATATATAAAAGATACGGAATATGTTCACTCTTTTAAAGTAATTAGCATATAAATCATATGCCCATAAAGGGAGTATTCACCGTTATCATGCCTAATGACAGCATGATTGCCACATTGTAATGGCATATAACCAAATTGCTCAATTAATTTCTTTCTCTCGTTAAGAATCTCTTCATCGGTCTTTGAATCATCAGGAAAATTAATTCTTAACGTAGTATCATTGAAACAAGAGACAACCTCTCCATCCGAAATTGCGAGGATATCTTCACCGTACCAGCAATAATCTTCGTCTCGTTCAAAGTCTGAATCTGCATCAATCTTCCCCAAATCAATAGCAAATTCCATAGAATATTGTGTTCTGTGGGCTCCTAAGCAATCATAATTGCCATTAACCTGCTATACACCTTTCACCGGAAAAGTATATTGGTTCTTGGTTTCATATTGCATTACCGGGAGGGAATGTTTTTCAGTAATGAATTCTTCGCTTTTATAATAGCATACCGATATAATGACTTTATCGATCGGGATATGATAAACCACGATGAAGAATTCATTCAAGATACCTGTTTCTTGATTGGATTTCATGATTATGTCATCTGATAAATTCTCTAAATCCCAGAATCTTTCTTTCTCTATCATAACTTTTGAATCTCTATCATTGCGATACTTAACTTTATTTGGAAATTCATTTATTAACTGTTCGACAGCAGTTTTGCTATAACAGACTTCCTTAACTTTCTTTCCGTTTGCATTTAATTCAAAGGATATTTTATCTACCACAATTGTTTCAAACGTATCATTTTTTATAGACGGTCTCAAAGAACTAAAGTTCTTCGTCATTTGAATATATTATGCACACACATTCATTGATTTACTTTATGGATGACTTTTGACGCCCGAATCATATTATTAACTACATACTTAAAAATATGGCATTTTTTTGTGGTGTTTGTTAAAATGAGCTTGGTGATAAATCTATGGGAAGTGGAAGGGAATTGATTATGAAATATTCAACCGGTTGCAATATTAAGAAATTTGTTAATAGTATGACCCTGCAGCAGAAGATCGCGCTGCAGGCCACCTTAACTGCCATCACAAGCGAGCCTATATCCGAGCTTGGTATACCAGCTATGTGTATAGCGGACGGAGTTACGGGAATCAGTTATCTGCAGGTTTATTTAGATCGTATCCATACCCTCACGCAGGAGGCTCCCTGTACCGGCATCTTATTGCCCGGAGGAGAAGAGGAGGAGGACAGGATGATTGACGAAGTCCTGCGAGATCCTGACAAGACTTATCAAACGGCACAAAAGGGGACGCTGAAGTATGAAATAGCTAAAATACTTGTTGAAATGAAGCCGAGAGGGCAGGAGCCCACCTGTTTTCCATCCGGTGTTGTTCTTGGATCCACCTGGAATCCGGAACTTGTGAAGGAGTGCGGAACAGATGTCGGTAGGGAAATGGCGATTTTTGGTGTGGATGTAGTGCTTGGACCGAATGTAGATATACAGCGTGATCCGCTATGCGGACGCGGCTACGAATGTTATTCCGAAGATCCTTTTCTGGTCGGAGAGATTGGCAGCTCGTTTATCAGGGGAATGCAATCCACCGGCGTTGCGGCATGTGCGAAGCATTTTGCAGCAAACAATCAGGAAACCAACAGGAACTCGATTAATGCTCTGATTTCGGAACGTGCGCTTCGTGAGATATATCTTCGCGGATTTGAAAGTGCGGTTAAGGACGGAGGCGTGAAAAGCATCATGATGGCCTATAATAAGGTCAACGGTGTACATTGTGCCGAAAGCTCCAGGTTCATGAAGGATATTATCCGTGATGATTGGGGATTTGAAGGTTGTATTGTCTCCGATTGGGGTGCTGCCAAAGATGAACCTATTTCCATTAAGGCGGGAATGGATTTGATTCTTCCGGCCCGAAGATGTGATATCGAGAAGGCAATAGCTGACGGGGAGATGAGTGAGGAGGATCTGGATCGATGCGTTGTCCGTATCCTTCAGATGTATGAATCGTTAAATGGTATGACCGGCCGGCCGGATCCCTCCGAGTATAATGATTCGGCTGCGGTAAAATGTGTGTACGACTGTATTGTCGATGGTGCGGTTCTTCTGAAAAATGATGGGGTTCTTCCACTTGAACATGGAACAAAGACAATATTTTGGGGAAAACGCTCCAAGCAGATGATTGACTGTGGTGGCGGAAGTACGCAGGTGTTTACGAAAAAGAGCAGTAGTGTCCTGGAAAGAGCAAAAGTAGTCAACGGTTCGGAAAATTGCTTTTATGAAGAGATGGCGGAAGGAGCGGAAGCTTTCATCTATACAGCAGCATATCCGGGACATGAGGATATGGATCATACCTGTCTGCTTTTTGAGCATGAGGATCGTGTAAAAATCGCTAAACTCCTGCGACAGGCGAAGGAGAACGGGTTAAAAACGATTGTTGTTCTCAATACTGCCGGACCGGTTGATATGCGAGACTGGCTGCGCTATGCCGATGCAGTGCTTTGCGTATATTTGCCCGGGTGTGAAGGTGGAAATGCTGTTTCGGATATGATATACGGTATAGCAGCTCCCGGCGGAAGACTCTCGCAGACCTTCCCTGTGAAATATGAGGATACGCCTGCCTGTATCAACTTCCCCGGAGAGAATGGGGTTGTAAATTATGGAGAAGGAATTTTTGTCGGATACCGATATTACGATAAAAAGGGGATAACTCCCGCATTTTCCTTCGGGCATGGGTTGACTTATACGACCTTTGAGATGAATACTCAGGTAACCGCTTTCTCGGTTAGCAGTGATGAGAACTTACAGATTGATATTCCGGTGACCGTGAGAAATACGGGAAAGCGTACCGGCTCGGAGGTCGTTCAGCTCTATGTCGGTCAGTCGCGATCTTATGTACAGAAGCCGATACATGAGCTGAAAGGCTTTCGGAAGTTACTCTTAAATCCTGGGGAAGAAAAAACGGTTACAATTACACTGAATAACAACTCCTTCCGTCATTATGATGAGGATCACGGAGGTTGGTGTATTGAACCCGGAGATTATACCATTTATATCGGTCATTCGAGCACAGAACTACCTATTACAATACCTGTAAGAGTAACCGGCGACAATCCTTACGGCATTGGTGGTCATACCAGTATCAATAAGATTGCGCAGAACAATTATGCGATTGAGTGCCTGTGCAGGATCGTCCCCGATTTCAGAGAACGACTTCCACAGTTCCTGCATGAGTTTGACAAAGAGCCGCTGATTGAAGTGTATGACAGTATTATGCATGAATACTATATTAATCCCATTCAGGGTTCAATCATGTTCAAAGCAGCATGTAAGAATATGAATGAGAAGAAGTAGATGTTTTTATCACGTAGATGCTAGTGTTCCATTCGTTTCAATTTTCAGATGAGAAGGATATGTTTATATATGCATATGAATTGTTTGAGAGTAACAATAATAATATGGGGGTCTGTATGGGGGTATCAGATGAGAAAATATAAATTGAATATGTTAGAGCCGGGTTGCAAGATGATGAAAGCTATTGGTATATTTGGGGTTATTAGCTTAATGTTTTATATCATCAAATTAGTTGTATTCTGCTTCATATTTGGTGGTTTAGCTATACTTTTAGGTATAATATTATGGATTTTGATTATTGTTGAAAGTCATCAGGATAAGGTGCTTAACGAACAAGCTGTAAAAGAAAGGAGAAAAAATGGAGAAGACTGATATGTACAAAGAAAGAACAGGTACATTTCCCACGGTCAATAATAGAAATTTTCAATTACTCAATAAGCCGGTGGATTTTCAGTGTAGTGACAATATTATTACGATGGAAGTCGGTCGTGGTACAAACCTTTTAATGATATGTGCAGTGATTTTAGATGCGACTATTTTTCGTTTTATTATGTCATGCAAAAAGGAGATTTTATATTCAGGTGTAAAATAACACCTGGATATAGAGTCTGATGGGATAGTATGCAAGTAAATTCGAGTTGCAACATGGTAGGTATCGGATTGAATCAAAAAGAATAATCAACTATACTGTGAAAAACGAAAGGGGTATACGTTGATTATGAGAAAAGGATTATTGGAAGTATTAAAAAGAGGACTTATTCTATATTGTATGATTTTACGGCGACAACCATATTAAGTAGTGTTTTACAATTGCTTGAAGAGCAAGCAAAAGATGAAAATTTTCACATTATTAGTAGAGCTTTTATTATAGATATCGCTGTGTTTGCCTATGAGGCATGTATCTGTCATGCTAGAAGGACGAATAGTATTCTTGGAGAACTTAAAAAAAGCGAATTAAATAATTGAGAATTTCAATAAAACAGTCAGGACATAAAAATCCCGGCTGTTTTTTTGCGTAAAAGAAAAATAGAATTTCATATTTATATATTGACATGTATCTATATGAGGCATATACTGATAATGGTTCGATGAACATCGATATAACATAAGGATGGTGCTGACATGATAACAATATGGGATTTCTTTCAAAATCAAATACTGGGAATGAAATGGTTAAATGCATTAATTGGAGATGGTCTGACAGCTCTGAGACTTGACATTAATTCAAGATTAGGCGGAAGCGTTCAGTTCTTTCTTTACGATACTATTAAAATTTTAATATTACTTTCAGTCCTGATTTTTATTATTTCTTATATACAGAGCTTCTTTCCACCCGAAAGAACAAAAAAGATACTTGGTAGGTTTCATGGTATTCAAGCCAATATTTTGAGTGCATTACTTGGAACAATAACTCCATTTTGCAGCTGTTCTTCCATACCTTTATTCATTGGATTTTCGAATGCGGGACTTCCGGTTGGAGTAACATTTTCGTTTCTGATTTCCTCTCCATTGGTAGATCTGGGGGCATTAGTGCTTTTAATGAGTGTATTTGGAGTAAAAATTGCATTGACATACGTAGTAGTTGGACTCGTACTTGCTGTGATTGGCGGGACGGTCATTGATAAGCTTGGTATGGAAGATCAGGTCGTACGTTTTACAAATACAGGCGTAACTGTAGATATCGATGCACCGGAATTATCAAAGAAGGAAAGAATGATTTATGCATCTGAACAGGTACAAGCGACCGTAAGAAAAGTATTTCTCTATATTTTAGTTGGAGTAGGGATCGGAGCATTGATTCATAACTGGATTCCAACAGAAATCATACAAAAGATATTAGGAACAGACAATCCGTTCTCTGTTTTAATTGCAACTGTTGTAGGTGTTCCTATGTATGCAGATATTTTCGGAACAATTCCAATTGCGGAAGCGCTATTATTAAAAGGTGTAGGAGTTGGAACAATTCTTTCCTTTATGATGGGTGTTACGGCACTAAGCTTACCATCTATGATTATGTTAAAAAAGGTTGTAAAGAACAAATTGTTATTTGCGTTTATAGGTATTGTTACATTCGGAATTATTATCATTGGGTATTTACTGAATGGCTTCAGCTTTTTGTTGATTTAAGGCCTCTCACCAGTCTCTGGCATACAGAAGGAACCGGCTTTATTAAAATTGACATATAAAAAAAGGAGAAAACATTATGGCATTATTTGGTTTTGGAAAGAAAAAGGAAGAGGAAAAGAGCAGTAGCTGTAGTTGTGGAGGAGGATGTGATCCTGCATCTATTGAAAAAGCGACAGAAACAATGAACCAAGGAGAAGCTGTAAAAGTATTGGGATCAGGATGTGCAAAATGCAATGAACTGGAAGCTAATGTTAAGAAGGCACTGGAACAAGTAGGTATGGATACAGCAATTGAACATATCACTGATTTTTCTGTGATTGCAGCATATGGAGTAATGACAACTCCGGCTTTAGTAGTGGATGGTAAAGTGGTCTCTTACGGTAAAGTGCTGAAAGTGGAAGAGGCAGTCAAGATATTGCAGAAAGTCAGATAATAGAATATTCAAGGATTTAAAAGAGCTGTTTTGATAAGAAAGGCTTTAAATTTAATAAAGATTTAGATGCTGTAAGAACCTTCAAACCGTAAAAAATAGCGGTATGAAGGTTCTATCTTTTACGATTTTTGAAATTGTTTTTTTGGAAAATCAACCAGAACTTTTCATTATCGTTAATGTATAAAGGTTATGTGATGTGGTCACAGATAATAACAGACAATTGACTATAATAAGAGCATAGGAAAGTTGAAAAATTAACTTAACATAAAAATATAAAAAACCCAGGAGGAAAATAAAATGTTTGAATTTTTAACGAGAGATGCCAGTAAAGTAATTAATGTAAATGATATGGACAACCTTATTGGTAAGGTGGAATTAATAGATATTAGAGAGCCGTATGAATATAAAAGTGGGAGCATAAAAACCTCCAAGAACATACCGATGGGAAATCTGTTAACCAGTCCGGAGAAATATATAACGAAAGATAAAACATACTATATCATGTGCCAGTCAGGTGGAAGAAGTGGAAGAGCGACAAGAGCACTTACGAAACAAGGCTTCGATGTTATCAATGTTGCGGGCGGTATGGGTTCGTATGTAGGTTCAAAGCGAAAATAAAGTTACAGTTCAGCCTAGGAAGGATAGTGACAAGAATGGGAAGGAAGTGTTTCCATATAGGTTCCGCTTTCGCTAAGTTGCATTACGAAGTTCGTATGCTAATACTCCTATATGGAAATCATTTTACCTAGTCAGGATACATCTCTTTGATAGCTGAACTGCAAAATTAAAGGACAGATATGAAATGAAACAATAGTAATGAAATTATTATGCACCCTTTTTGTTTTTAGGGTGCATTTTGTATTTGTCCTATATTTAACATAATATGGGTTGAGGTATTAGATTTTATATAGTACAATCAAATTATTTATTAGAATTTCGGATGCTCATATACATTTGCGATACGGTTTTCACACTTATAAGTTTGTGCCTGCGTAATCCTTGTCGCAAACTAATTCGAAGGGTAGTACACAGGAGGGTAGTTGTGAAAGAGTTTGATTCTGAGTTTTGTAGTGTTAAATATATTAATGAGGATAAAGTGGTTTTACTTATATGGAAAAAATTTGCTTGTGGGGACAATTATAGAAAACCTACAACCTTTGCATGGGAGCTTCTGAAGGAATTTGAAGGAAGTAACTTTGTTGTGGATGCCAGGAATGGTTTTGAGGACGACAAAGCTGATGTTGAATGGGGATTTCAGGTTTTGTTACCGGAAATGGCACAGACAACCTGCAAAATAGTTTGCTTCATCATGAATGAAGTAAATCCGATTGAAGATGAGATGGACATGTGGACCAAAGAAATAGGAAAGTATTTTGCGGTTATAAAGACTTCGAGTTATGAGAATGCTTTGGAAAAAATGAGTCGCTTACTTTTGATGAATGTACGTTATTATATCTACAAAGGAAAACGAGACGAATTCTATAATAAAGTAAAAGAACAAGGTATTATTCAGTCTTCAAAGGAAGAACCCGGTAATTGTAGATATGAGTATTATATACCAACAGATTCCGATGATGATATCTGTCTTATGGAAATTTGGACAAATGAGCAGACCCAAAAGATGCATGGTTTTACCGAACAGTATCAGAAACTTACTTTATTAAAACAGGAGTATGTTGAATCAGTAGAGATAGAGAAGTACTGGATTACGCAAAGTTAATAACCGATTAATAGGAGGAGACTATGATTTGGGGAATAATAGCTATTATATTATGCATTTTTCTTTCTATGAAAATTGTATCGCGAAAAATGAAATGGACAAAAGTAGATAAAATGATAAGAAGGATACATATTCCATGTGGAGTGCTTGTGTTGGTGGTGATTTTAACACATTTAATCGTTACACGTGATGTGTGGCCAACAAGATCTGTATGGGTAATTGGAACGGGAATTACCACAGCAGTATTATTGCTACTTATGGCGTTGGGCTATGTATTTAGAAAGAAACTTAAGGGTAGATGGATCGTGTTACATAGAGTGGGTGCAACTTTGATTGCGCTACTTATTGTGTGCCATGTTTTCACATATTATGTCGACTTATTATCTTACAAAAGGGATGTTTCTGCAATAAATGTAAAAGGAATTGATGCAGGCAAGGTGAAAGACGGAACCTATGAAGGCGAGTATGATGTTGGCTATATTTATGCAAAAGTGGAAATAACAGTTCGCAAGGGGACAATAACGGATATAAATATTGTTGAACATGATAATGAAAGAGGAGCGCCGGCAGAGGCAGTCGTAGATGATATTATTGAGCAGCAAACTACAAAAGTAGATGCTGTCAGCGGGGCCACAAATTCAAGTTTGGTTATAGAAAAAGCGGTTGAGAATGCACTGGAATCAAAGTAGCAGATGCTAACGGTTATTTTGAGGAGAATGGTCTTGATGTTGATCTGGAGATGTACGAGACAGCGCAGCCTTTGATGGAAGCATTGTGTGGAGATAAAATCGATGTCGCAGGATATACAGCATTTCAGATTGCCATGACAGCGCAGCAATCCAGTGGGAAGGACTTATATTATTCCACTGCTATGATGGAGGATGATACTCATCCGATCAGTATGTTTATTGTGAAGAAAGATTCCGATATCAAGGATTTTGCGGATTTTAAGGGCAAGACAATCGGTATTCTTCCAACCCTTGCTTATAAATCTTGGGCAGAGATGATTATGAAAGAAAACGGTATTTTTGATGATGTGACAATAGAAAATGTAGCTCCTAATATGCAGGTAGATGCTTTGAAGTCAGGGGAAGTAGATATCTTATTCACGAATGATCCGGTAGCAACCACAGTAATTCAGAAAGGTCTCGGAAAGAACTTGTTTGAAGGGGCTATTGTAACACAATACACCTGGACACCTTATCCCTTTGCGAGCTTCAACATGACGAGCGATTTTGTGGATAAAAATCCTGAGACTGCAACAAGTATAGTAAAAGCGCTGGATGAAGCCATCAACTTTATTAATTCTAATCAGGCAGAAGCGAAAGAAATCATGGCAAAGTATCTACCGGATGCTCAAAAGGATTTTGTATCGTTCTATCCGGATTCACTTTATGTTCCTTCCACCGGTTTCCTGTCAGCTGATCTTACGAATGTAGCTGATTCATATTTTGAGATAGGAAGCATCAGTAAAAAAATGGATCTGTCAGAGCGTGCCCTGAGTGCACAATAAGTAAGGGGGAAAAGCAATGAGTATCGAAGTGAACGGAATCCGAAAAAGTATAGTCTCTGCGAAAAAGACGAAAGAATTAATTTTCGATAATCTGTCCTTTCAGGTCAGGGATTCGGAGGTTGTCGGTATTTATGGACCGAATGGATGTGGGAAGACAACCCTTCTTAATATGATAGCTGGGATCAGTAAGCCTGATTCAGGTGAAATAAAGGTTGCCGGAGAAAACCCCGGAGTCCATACGATTTCTTATATTTTTCAAGAATATAAGAGAAGTCTGTATCCTTGGATGACGGTCAGAGATAACATTGCATTTCCTTTGATCATTATGAAACTTAGCAAACAAGAAATCGCCCAGAGAATGGAAAAGATCATCGATATCGTGAAGCTCCCCTTTTCGTTGGATAAGTATCCCTATGAATTGAGTGGAGGGCAACAGCAATATGTAGCCATTCTACGAGGATTGATATCTAGTCCGTCGGCCATACTCATGGATGAGCCCTTTTCGGCTATGGACTACAGTAATACCATCTGGCTTGCAGAAAAAATGAATGAAATCTTTCAGACAATTCAAATACCTGTTGTGATGGTCGCGCATAATCTCGACCAACTTATGATGATAGCGTACAGAGTGTGGTTTATGTCGGAAAAGCCCTGTACAATTCTTGAAGAAAAGGTTTTGAAATCGTTCGCGGTAAGTTGGTAAGTTAATTAATACTGAAGTAAACTAGCTTAATTTTGCAGAATACGGATACGGGATGTGATGATGATAAAAAAATTAATCTCTATAGTATGCCTAATTCTCCTCTGGCAGCTTTTAACAGAAACAAAATGGATTAATCCAATGTTTTTGGCAGCGCCGATTGATGTCATTCATAAAGGATATCAACTGATACGAGAGAGTGATTTATTCCTTGATATACTACATACATTAAAACGAATTTTTATTGGTGTATTGTCAGCAATTTTACTTGGGGTCCCTTTTGGGCTTTTGATCGGATTCCGCAAAAGTGCTTATACCTATTTTGAAGGTGTACTTGACTTCCTTCGCTCGATACCGCCAATTTTGGTTTTCCCGTTAGCTTTATTAACTTTTGGCAGAGGGGATGCCTCAAGAATTGGAGTAGTATTTTTTGGGTGTTCTGCAATATTAACCTTTCATACGGCGCAGGCGGCTAGTCATGTCTCGGAAGTACGAATTAACAGTGCACGGATTCTAGGAGCAAAGGGGTATCAAATCCTATACAGGATCATATTCTTTGACTCTCTGATTGATATTATGGTAGGTATTCGCGTTGCTCTCTCCATGGGCATCATAATCTCTATCGTTACAGAAATGTTGATCGGTACCAAATACGGACTTGGGAGTAGGGTGTTGGATGCACAGATTTCCTATGATACTCCTGCAATTTATTTTCTTGTTATTTTGGTAGGAATACTGGGAATGATGATTAATAAAAGCTTACAATACATAGAAAGCAAGCTGATACATTGGAAGGACAAAATATAGATAAAAGTTCAGTTGAGATTGTTGGTATTCAAATTATGGTCGGTTCTCAAGCGACGATAGAAGGAAGGAGTTCATATGGAACAAACAATTGCTGTATATACCAAGGCCGATGGAACACTGGGTGATTATTTTGAATGTAAGAAAATTGACATATATAAAAAAAAGGAGCAAGAATGGTCAAAGATTTCATCAATTTCCATGGATTATTCAAACATAGCAGAGCCTTGCTTGATCAGAGATCATACCTGTGAGATTCTGGAACAAATCACAGATTGCAAAGTAATAGTTGGTGGATGTTTAACCGGATTACCTTTTCATATTTTTGATAAAAAATGTTTTCAAATCTTCGATGTGAATAATGTGGAAAATGAAACCTTTGATGGAATTATGAGTGAGATACAGGATAATGATTATAATGCAAGAATGCAGCGGGATATGATACAGAGTGCTCAACCGGTAGAGACCCATATCAGTGGAAATTATCACCTGGATTTAATTGGTTTGATGAAATCGTGCCCGGATGTCACTTCCAAAAAAGCATTAATGGATTTCATTAAGTATAAGCCATTTATGGAACTGACTCTAAGATGTTCTCATATTCCACCGTGGCTGGAAAGTATGAATCTTGATATAAAGAAGATAAAAGATCAGAATGGTGATATTGTAGCTCTGATTACAAAGATAATGGCTTGAAATTGTGTTCTGTCTAAGGACAGAAGAAGGGAGGAATACATGATAAAGTTAAAACATCATATTTTTGTTTGTACCAGTTGTAGAATTAACGGGCAACAGAAGGGATTCTGCTTTTTAAAAAATTCTGTTGATATTGTACAGAAATTTATGGAAGCAATCGAGGAAAATGATCTATCAGGCGAGGTTATGATCACAAATACGGGATGCTTCGGTATTTGCGATAAGGGACCCATTGCGGTGGTTTATCCCGAAGGCATATGGTATAAAAACTTGACGGAGGAAGATGTAGACAGGATTGTCGAGCAGCATATTGTAGGTGGAAATCCAGTTGAAGAATTAATGATATAGAAAATACTGCAAGCGAAGCGTCACCATTTAATTTTCACTTATGAATGAAAGAGGCTGTTGCATACATGGTGTGTATAATACAAGCCGCTTGTATTTTGCAGGTAATTTTGCAACAGCCTCTTTCAAGAAATATTCTTATTTTGCTCGGTTTATTCTTAGTGTAAAAACCCCTGTATAGCGTTCCTCTTTCACGATATTTGTATTTCTGAAAATTGACAACATAAGTCCAAGAACAGAGAAATTGATCAAAAGACTGCTTCCGCCATAGGATACAAAGGGCAAATTTATCTGGGCGACAAATTGAACTCCGAGATTAGATAAAATATAAATACTGCCCTGAAGTGCATATACCAGACTGCATCCTAATCCTACAAACATTCCTAGCGAATTCTTCAAATGATAAGCCAGATAGATCATACGTCCAATTAGAGCAATAAATAAAACTATGATTAGAATTCCTGCGACAAGGCCCCATTTGCCAATGATATAAGTTAATAAATATTCAGTATTAAAGCCCGGAATATACTTTTCATTGAAAAGATTGCTTCCGCCAAATAGTTTTGCATGAGAGATTATGTTGATAGCTCTATTTATTTGATAATCATGGTTATATAATCCGATTTGAAGGAGCGCTTTTATGGTTTCTTTCAACCGGACTATTTGATATGTGTTGAAAATATTTATATTTAATAAAGTAAGCAATCCGTAACTGATAGGCAACCATCCCCAGGTAACGGCCATTGCTATTTTTCTTGAAGTGCCAAACCAGTTCTTTATAACGGCGATCGAAAGCATAATCAGACTGGAAAACAGTATTCCCAAATATACAGAGCATTGTACCACAAACTTTAATTCTATCATAAATGAAAATATGCTTATCATCAGGCATTTTATCAAGCCGGTATACCCCTTATCTCTGTATGCATAGAGAATGCCTCCATATATCGGGATAAATAACAGACCATAGGGGTATATATATCGGAAACTGTCATTCACTATGTTATTGAGCGGTGCGTAAAAAACAAAGCCAATCCAAAACAAGAGACATAGTATTTTAGAATATTTACCGATAAAAGAATATTCCAGAAAATATGCGACGAGCATTAACAAGAAACCTAATGCCATGAAAAGAATATGTTTTTCAATATTGACACTATTAGGTAGATTTACATTCTTTATCATGTTGCCCAGACTAATCTGTGCTAAAATCCCCAGACTGCAAAGAACCAGTACTGCCAAAAGGATGCTCCATTCCATTCGCGGTCTGTGAATACGATCTAATTGTTTTCCGATTGCAACAGGATCACCCATTTGTTCGCATGCCTTTGACATAGCGGTCTTGTCATCGTCACAATCATTCATATAAGCATCTTTTTGATCTTCAATATGCTGTTCCATTTCTTCGATTATAAAACATCTTGCTTTTTTGCACCTGATCTGAACTTGAATTGCTTCAAGAAAATCTTCTTTACAGTTATATTGTGCCAAAGGTAACACCTCCTATGACTCCTCTTACGACGTTTGCATATTCATTCCATTCATCACTGAGTTTTTTGAGATATTTACGTCCTTTGCCGGTAATATTATAATACTTTCTGGGCTTCATACTGTCATGATTTTCATAGGATACCAGGTATTCCTTTTCCTCTAAGGAATGTAAAAGAGGGTAGAGAGTTCCGGCTTTCAAGTCGAAGACATGATTGGAGCGTTGATTCAAAGTCTCAATCATTTCATAACCATACATGTCCTTTTCTGACAATAAACTTAGCAGTAACATTGAGGTGCTTCCGGATATCAGACTCTTATTTTCAAGCATTTTTAGACCTCCTATATAGATTATCTATATATAATATACATAGATAATCTATATAAGTCAAGTGCTATTTTGGGATATGATAATAGATAGCAGGATTGGATAAGAAATAAATAATTGATTGGTGTATGATATAATTACCACGTGGAAAGAAGGTGTTAATCATAAATTATATTGAATTAATGCTTGAAGGTCAAAAGTACATTGAGAAGCATTTGGATGAAAAATTATCGGTGAACGATATTGCTGGTGTATTTGGGTATTCAGAGTATCATTTTTCCAGATTGTTTACGGAATATATTGGGATGTCAGTTATGGAGTATGTAAAACGAAGGAGACTTATTCAAGCAGCTGAGGATATTATTCACGGAATGAAAATTATTGATGCCGCGTTAAAGTTTTCCTACGACAGTCATAGCGGATTTTCTAAGGCTTTCAAGAAAGAATTTGGCTATTCACCTTCGTTATTATGTGCAATACAGATGCAAGTAGATGAATTAGAAGGAGGTAATCCTATGAGTAAAATATTTATTAGACGAATGGAAGAACATGGAAATAAAGACATATTATTCCATATCTTACTGGAATGTATTAAGAATAACAAAAGCACATGTAATGTCTCTAATATCTATAAGGCCTATGAATTATCAAGAAAAGCATATGAGGGTATTCAAAGGTATTCAGGAGATGAATATATTACACATCCCCTGAATGTGGCAATCATATTATGCGAATTAGGAGCAGGAGAGAATACAATTATTGCCGGACTTATGTGTGATATTCTTAAGAAGACGGATATTGATTTGAAAGAGATAGAAGAATGTCTTTCAACGGATATTGCCGCTATCGTGAAAGGTGTTTCGGATTTTATCGATGACTATGCTATGGATCAGGAGGAAATCGTGCTAATTAAGCTAGCCGAACGTTTTCATAACATGAGGACATTAAAATATATGGATGAAAACATGTGGAAATCAAAGGCGAAGGAAACAATCGAAATCTATATGCCTATAGCAAGAAGAGTGGGGAATCAAGCTCTGATGGATGAAATGAATAAACTTGTCATTGATTATGTATGATTCGAGTGACAAAGCCTATTTAAAATAGTGATTCGTCAATTTGCACAATTACATTTCAAACGGATGTGATACAAAACATAGTTTCTATCACAACACGCTTCCGCTTGGATGAAGTACGTTGCGACCTCATACAGTTGCTCAATAAACTATGTTCTGCATCACCTTCGGCAGGTTCATATATGAGCAAATTGACGAAGCTAAAAATATATAGAACTTTGACACTCCACCTATACAACGATATACATGCTTTAGTTAGTTGTCGACTTTTGACACTCGAATTATGCTTATTGATTTAGAATAATTAGAACACATAAATAGAATCCCATATCAATTGTGAAATAGTTGATATGGGATTCTTGCATTATTGTTCTATGAAAAATCTTTGGATGTTATCCAACCTTAAAGATCCTAATAACATCTTAATAATACATACAAATAACAAACAAATATGATATACGTCTATTTATATGTAGACAAAATACAATTAAAGACGTACAATATAAAAAGCGTATATAATTAGTTATAAGAGGATATAGGAGTAATCATATGGAGTACGAAAATTATATTTGGAATTCAACAGTAGAAGAGATCGTAATGGGGTATAAGGAGAACACAGATTCATACCTATGTACGCTCTGCGGAAAAGAATTTGAAAAAGGGCAAATATTCACCTTGAAGGATAAGCTGTATGATGCGTTTGGCAGAGTAAAAGAACATCACAAAACAGAGCATGGTTCTTCGGTAGATTATTTATTAAGTATGGGGGCATCCCTGATTGGAATTTCAGAGGTACAGCAGCAGATTTTAAAGCTGATGTCAGAGGGCAAAGAGGATAAAGCAATTGCTCAAATCGTTGGCATCGCTCAGTCAACTGTAAGAAATCATCGGTTTAAGTTAAGAGAAAAAGAAAAGCAGGCAAAGCTTTATCTGGCGTTGATGCAATCATTAGAAGATAAAACGAAACGATCCATCAAACAGGCGGATTCCGGCGTTATCGAAGAAATTCATCAATCTGCTACCATGATTGATGATAGATATAATATTACAGATGAAGATAGGAATAAAACGATTAAAGCATATATGAATGAGAGCGGCGCATTAAATCAATTCCCGGCCAAGGAAAAGAAAAAGATTATTCTGTTGAGAGAAATAATGAAGAATTTTAAACATGACCAGGAGTATTGTGAAGAGGAAGTCAATAAGATTTTGGAAAGAATCTATAGCGATTATGCAACCATTCGCAGAGCATTAATTGAATATGGATTCCTAGATCGTTCAAATGACTGCAGCGTGTATAGGGTAAAAGAATAAAGCGAGAAGGTGAGTAATATTGGAAAAGTGGTTAAAAAACTATTTAAATGAAGAGGGAAAGTTAATATCATTTCCAGCGAAGAGAAAATTAAAGATAGCAGCGATGTTTTATATTGCATCAAAGATAGAGAATGGAGTGCAATATTCCGAAAAAGAGATAAATAATGTAATTGATCAGTGGTGTTGCTTTCGTGATGCAGCATTATTACGTAGGGAAATGTACGATTATAGATTTATTAATCGAACGTTGGATGGAAAAACATATTGGAAGGAGGAAGAACAACCTCTTCCTCAGCAATTTGATTTATCATAATTTCATGGGAAAGGAGACCTTAAGGCTAAATTATGTTAACAATCAAAGAAATTATGGAATCTACATATAATATAAAAGTATTGAATTTAAATAAACTATGCGTGGGTGCATCATCAGACACTTATTATATCGAAACAGAATCGGCTGGTTTGTTAGGAAAAATACATAATATTATGGCTAAATATACTAAATTGCCAGAAGGGATGGGAGATAAATTCTTTTCCTCTATGACACCACAGCGGGTAATTGAATCTTATAGGAATACCATGTCATTAGCTATTTACTATGGAGATAAACAAACGATTGAAGAATTAAAAATCCGCTTAGATATTATGAATGAATTTCCTTATCAAACAATTGATATGAAAGAGCTTTCATGTGGTAATACACATGGTGATTATTTTGTCAGTCAGTTTATAGCTAAAGATGGTAAAATAGCAGGAGTAATTGATTGGACTACAGCATGTGTTCATCCTTATGTCTGGGAAATCTTTCGCTCATTTGTATATAGAGAACCTAGTTGTATGGGAGGTAATATATCAATAGATAAGCAATTTGGAGGACGAAATGAATAGAAGAGACTTGGTTTTAGATGCTATGCTGGAATTAATGAAAGAGAAATCGAATATGTCTGTCAGCAATATCGCTAAAAGAGCTGGAATTGCAAAAGGTGGTATATATTATTATTTTTCATCAAAAGAAGAAATACTTAGTGCACTGATTGACCGCTCCTATGATCTAATCATTGAAAATTGTAAAATGACTCTTAAGCAAAGTGAAGAAGATGCCCTCACAAAATTTCGATTATTATACACGTCATTTTTTTGCCAACAAGTAAATTCAGAAATAGATTCTTATCTGCACTTACCCCAGAACGCGGGATTACACAAAAAAGCCCTTTCTAAAATATTAACCGATATATCTCCTGTTCTTGCAGAAATACTAAAGGCGAGGGTCGACGAACGATGCTTCGATTGTGAATTTCCGGAAGAGTATGCAGAGATTATATTGTCTGTATTTACATTCTTACTTGATCCTGGTATTTTTAATTGGTCTTTAGAGAAAATTAGTAAAAAAATAAAAGTATTAGCTGGATTATTAGAGCGCGGATTAATAATCCCACCCGGTAGTATGAGCTTTTTATATGAACTTAATGTTACTTGTTCTGACTCTATGTTAATTATTCCGTAACGATATCATACGTCCAGTCATTAATCCCGCCAAAATCATAGACATTGGAGTATCCAAGCTCGACAAGATCCGCGGCGGCAAGAGCACTTCTACGACCGCTATGACAATATACCAAGATAGTAGCAGACTTGTTTGTCAATATTTCTTCCGCTTTATCTGTGATTTCGGTATCGGGAATGAGGATTGCTCCTTCTATATGGCCGGTGTCAAATTCTTCTTGACTTCTAACATCTAGAATAGTGATAGTAGTGTCCTGATCCATCATTTCCTTTGCTTTTGTCGCGGTTATTTTAGAGACCTCAGGAGAGGTAGAAGCATGTTTGGAGCTGCATCCGCCAAATGTGGTAATTATCATTATGGAAAAGAATAAGTAAAATATTTTGCTTTTCATGAAAGTAAACTCCTTCTCTTATAAAGCACAATTGCTTAAGGTCAGTTATTATCAGACTAATACCAATGCGTTCATCGGACAGAAATTCGTACATTTTCCACATCGAATACAGTCATCAAGGTCTACTGTAGGTGCGTTAAACCCGTTTTGTTTTAAAGCGTCTACCGGGCAGATTGGAACGGAGGGACATGGATGGTTTTGCGGACAGTTTCCTTTTACAACTACTAATGTTTTTGTATTCATGATTTTATCATCCTTTCATATCTTGCAATTTCTTAACCCATTATATTATTATTAATCTGTATTATCTGTAACACAATCACATAGAAATTTCTGATTTTGTTATAGGACATTGCAAAGTTACATAAATTCTAATGAGGCAGGAGTAAGAAACTTATTCTTGTGGTGGATTCTGCTAATTCGCGCGTACTACTGTTTTTTTCACTTGCTACTTATTTTATCGGATATGGATTAGCAAGGTTTTTTATCGAGGGATTAAGGACAGATAGCCTTTACTTATTTTGTGGAATAAGTGTGTCACAAATGCTTTCACTTCTGTTGGTAATTGGAGGAGGAATTTTACTTGGATTAATAAAGAGAAATTACCTTCCAAAGCGAGTCTATAAGGGAGAATATAGAACTGGCTTATGATAATTTGATATGTGCTGTAGAAAAATCTGTAGCGAAAGATATATCAACAAAAAAGGTTCTTTTTTGCCCAAGTGTCCATTTGATTAAGTACGAATAAAAAGCCTTCACCCTTGTCGGTAAGGCTGTATTCTACCCTTGGAGGCACCTCATTATATGATTTTCGGCTTATCAGTCCACTATCGATAAGTTCCTTTAGCTGGGAGGTAAGCGGTCCTTGCTTAACATTTGGAATTTCTCTTTGAAGTGCAGAAAATCTTCTCACTCCATTTCTCAAAGCCCACAGGATCAATAGCTTCCATTTGCCATTAATCATATGCTGCGTAGCACAGATGTAGCACAGCTCGTTTTTCATTTCTTGTGACACATGGCAGTCAACGCAGGAAATTTGTAACGCCTCAATACTTTTTTGCATCGTTTTTCTCCTATAGTCATTTTATTGTTACTTAGTATTAATAATATGAGTTCTTGCATAATTCAATATACCATCTATAATCAATTTAAGCAATAAAATAGTGCTTGTTCTTGTAAAGGAGAAATTAATAATGAAGAAAAGTAAAGCAAAAATCAGTCCATGCTTGCAGCCTGCCCCTAAGGTTCTGGTGTCTTGCAGGGATCTAAACGGAGAAGAGAATGCGTTAGTGGTGGCATATTGTTGTAATTGCAGCTATGACCCTCCTATGCTGATGGTCGGGATTGTCCCTTCGAGATATTCCTATCATATGGTTAAAAACACCGGCAGCTTTGTAGTAAATATCACAGGGAAAAACAACAAGGAGATGTATGATTACCTTGGCAGTCACAGTCGGAAGGACGGTGATAAATTCGCGGCGATTCACGTTAATACAGTACCCGGCACAATTATCTCCGCTCCGATACTGTCAGATTGTCCGATTAATATCGAATGCACAGTGGTTGATTCCATCAAAACCGGCTCGCATGAGATGTTTGTAGGAAAGATAGAGTATATCCACGCTGACGACGGACTTGTTCTGGAAAATGGTAACATAGATTTTTCAAAGGTAGATCTGCTCTAGTAAGATTAATCTATAATTTCAACGCAATAGACATATAAAAACCACTTTCCGGGTAAGATTATGCATAACTAATCCTTGCCAAGTAAGTGGCTTTTATTAGGTTGACTATTTTGCATTACGTTCTATTCCATAAGAAGAGAATTTACTTAAATTATTACAGCGGATTTATTTTAACTCCAATATCAGTAGGTTTAGCATGGAAAAGACTGGTGCTAACTATTACATCAACACCTGTCAATGCATACTGTGCGGCATTGTGTTCATCTACTCCACCTGCAGCAAGCAAAACTATTTTTCGATCAATTTCCCGTATCACCGGAATTCCTTTCGATAGCGATTCAACACTTAGCTTATCAAACTGAATACCATCTACTCCGGCCTTAGCAAGACGAATTCCATCTTCCATAGACTCGGCTTCAACAATCAACTTTTTTTCACTGATTTTATGCTTTAACTGTGGGATAAGAGCAATAAATCCATCCATTCCTCCGCAAAAGTTCATGTGCTGTTTAAACACTAGTACCGTTTCGGAAAGCCCTAATCTATGAGGAAAACCGCCTCCCTGCAAAACGGCTTTGACGCATAACTGTTTAATTCCGGGAAAGCTTTTTCTGGTGCTGACTACTGAAATCTGTGGATTGATTGCTCTTACCGTATCATTGATTCTCTTTGTTTTTGTTGCAATGCCGGAACAGCTGTCAAGTAGATTTTGTGATACCTTCCACGCCAGATGTAGTGCATCAGCTCGTCCTTCCCCCTCCAAAAAAATCTGATTGGGTTCAATCATAGTTCCTGAAGGTAGACTGAATATAGTTTGTATTTTGAATTTTTCAAATATTCTTACAACCTCTTCTGTTCCACATAATACGGCATTTTCTCGACTGAAAAATTGAATTCTTCCTTGCTGCGACCCTATATCAAGCACCCATGTTGTTAAATCAAAATATGGAACATCTTCACTAATAAGTTTATCTATCGTCTCATCAGAAATATACATATCTATCTCTCCTTCGCATTTTTTAGGTTCCGACCACTTTTATTGATGTTGTTATGTCTCGTGATGTACAAAGTACCGTTTTTTAATTATAACTCTTATTTAATAAAATGCTATATGTTGTATTCCATATAATTACTTCTGTTTTGTTTATTGTTTTGTAAATCTGCACATAATGAAGCTCCAGGCACGCTTATCATAGGCAAGGAGGGTGAATATATAGATATGGAAGGTGATTATATAAAGTGTTTGACATATAATTTTATTTTGATAAAATATATTTAGAGCATATGCTAAAAATAATCTAATATATTAATATGAAAATGTAGAAAGTAATGAGGATATTGTCAAAGTGAACCAGGAAATAGATAAGACAAAAAAGGTACATTCAGAATTGGCGGGAGCATATTTTAAACAAGGTTATAATTGTTCACAATCAGTGTTTTTAGCGTTTAACGATAAGTATGACATGGATTTTAATACAGCACTAAAAATCAGTTCTTCTTTTGGGGGGGGAATGGGAAGGCTTCGAGAAGTTTGCGGTGCGGTGACAGGTATGTTTATGGTGGCCGGAATGATTTATGGGTATGTAGATCCCAAGGATCATGTATCAAAAACAGAGCATTATAAAAGAATTCAATACCTAGCCAAGGAGTTCGAGGAACAAAATCATTCTATCATATGCAGGGAGTTGTTAGGATTGGGAGCAGGCAAAGATAGCCCGGTACCCGAGTTACGTACTGCGGAGTATTATAAGAAGAGACCCTGCGTTGAATTAGTCGGAATGGCAGCTGATATTATGGAAAAATACATCGAGGAAAATAAGTAAATTAATATATAGGAATAGGTCATTCGTTATAAAAAGGGATTGTTGAGCAGTAAACAACAATCCCCTTTTTCTATTGTGCGCCCGGCGGGCACATAAACTTCAATTAATTTTTAGTTACTTGATAGGGGAAATCAAAGCAAATGTAAAAATTACTATGATTTGAAATGAGCATTTGACAAAAATAAAATTAACTAGTAATATAATAATAAGCATATGCCCATAATAAGAATAGATATATGAAAGTGAGGAAAATATATGAAAATTGCGGTATCAGCAACAGGACAGAATAAAGAGAGCCTCTTGGACAGAAGATTTGGAAGATGCGATTATTTTCTGGTTTTCGACACAGTGACTGATGATTTTAAGGTAATCGGTAACCTGGGGGTAGCTTCAGGCCAGGGTGCCGGAATTGCTGCAGCGAGTCAGTTGATAGATGAAAATGTTTCAATAATTATTACCGGCAATCTTGGACCAAATGCATATGAACTGGTAGAAAAAGCAGAAATGAAAGCATACAGCTGTGAAGAAATTCCTGTATTTGGAGCAATTGAAAGGTTTCATAAAAATCAACTTCCGGAGATTAATGCTGCAGGGAATGCACATCATGGAATGAAGTAGGTGTGCCAAAGCACACAGATGGGAGTTGGCATGAAGGTGGCAATACTTAGCGGAAAAGGAGGAACCGGAAAAACAACGGTATCTACTAATCTTGCAATGACCTTAGGTGTTAGTTATGTAGATTGTGATGTAGAAGAACCAAATGGGTTTATATTTTTAAATCCTTCCATTCAAAAATGTGAGGATGTTTTTGCGGAGTATCCGATCATTGACAGGGAAAAGTGTGAGTTGTGCGGAGCATGTGCAAAAGTATGTCAATTTCATGCACTGGCGAAAGCAGGGAAGGAAATTGTAGCTTTTGAAAAACTGTGCCATGACTGTGGAGCATGTAAGCTGGTCTGCAAAACAGGAGCAATCGCTTATACGAAGCGTTCGATAGGAAAGCTGGAAAGCGGATCTGTGAAGGACGTCAATTGTTACAGGGGAATTTTGAACGTTGGTGAGCCGATGGCTGTTCCGGTGATAAGAAGACTGCTTGGTAATTTACCGGAAGAAGATCATTTTATAGATTGTCCGCCGGGTACCTCCTGTAACGTTGAGAGTGCTCTAAAGTATGCAACTGCGGCAATTCTTGTTACAGAACCGTCTGAATTCGGATTACATGATCTAAAAATGGCGGTTGAGCTGGTAAAGCTTTTTAAAATACCATATGGGATTATAATCAATAAGGATGATGAAAAAGAAAATATAGTAAAAAGTTATTGTAGAGAAAATAAAATTTTATTGTACGGAACAGTTCCTTACAGTATGGAGGCGGCAGCATTTTATTCAAAGGGAATGATGTTGTGTGATGACGAATTTCATAAAAGAATATTTGATCAGTTAGCGAATAAGATAAAGGAGGCATTCGCATGGTGATATCAGTGTTAAGCGGAAAAGGCGGAACAGGAAAAACAACCGTTGTGGCAGCTTTATCTGAACTTGCGAAAAAAGTAATCAAAGTTGATTGTGATGTGGATGCCCCAAATCTTTATCTCTTTTATCAGGGAAGGGATATTGAAAAGAAAGATTTTTATGGTGGCAAAAAAGCACAGATAAATGGGAGCCTTTGTATCGAATGTGATATCTGCGAAGAAGTCTGTAAGTTTGGTGCCATCAAAAATGCAATGGTTGATCCTTTTACCTGTGAGGGCTGCGGAGCCTGTACAATTGTCTGTCCACGGAAAGCGATATCGCTGGAAGATGAAAAAACAGCTGACGCGTTTTTGACGCAAACCGAAAAAGGAATTATTTCAAGAGCCAGGATGGGAGTCGGAAGTGAGGGCTCTGGGAAATTAGTAACATATCTTAGGAGGAATGTGAAACGTTTTGAAGAAGATAACGGTATTACAATGATTGACGGCTCACCGGGAATCGGATGCGCAGTGATTGCTTCCATTACGGATACCAATTTTGTACTGATTATTACGGAGCCGACTAAATCAGGACTTGGTGATTTGAAAAGAATTCTAGAACTTGCAGAACGCTTTGAAACTCAAGTTATGGTCTGTATCAATAAGTATGATATCAATCAGGAAATGTCTTCGCAAATTGAAGATTTCGCAAAAGAACAGAAGCTTTCCGTAGTAGGTAAAATACCTTTTGATAAAAAAGTCATGGAATCTGTTAATTCCTTAAGGCCAATTACTGAATTTAGAGATAGCCCGGCAAGAAAAGCGATTGAGGAAATGTGGATATGTATGAATCGTATTATGACTACAAAGGATTTTTAACCTGCAAGATGAATTGAAATGTCAATTCTATTGTCGGGAATATAAACAAATTATAATAGGAGGAATTGAAGATGAAAGTAGCAGTAGCAAGTGAAGGAAATATGGTAAGTGGACATTTTGGACATTGTGAAGGTTTTACTATGTATGAGGTTGATAAGGTGGAAGTAGCAAATAAAGTTTTTATTGCAAATCCAGGGCATAGACCCGGGTATCTTCCGGTGTTTTTAAAAGAACAGCAGGCAAATGTAATTATTGCAGGAGGAATGGGTGAAACTGCGATTGATCTTTTTAATGAAAATGGAATTGAAGTTATTGTTGGAGCCCGGGGCATAGCAGATGATGTTGTAAAGCAATATATAGGTGGAGTATTAAAATCAACAGGAAGTGTATGCAGGGAACATGAGCACGAGGGACACTGTAACGATTAAGAAAAGTAAATGATCAGAGAAGGAAATGAACAATGGAATTGAGGATAACAACACTAATTGAAAATAGTCCGGATGATCAAAATAAATTATACTATGAGCATGGGTTATCTTTACTTGTTGAAACAGACGGAAAACGTATTTTGTTCGACACCGGACAAAGTGGAGATTTTCTAAAGAATTCGGAGGCATTGAATATAAGTTTAGAGGGCTTGGATTATGTCGTGATTAGTCATGGACATTACGATCATAGCGGTGGTTTTATAAAATTGGTTGAATCAGCCTATCAGTTTTTACAATTGATTGTTGGAGATGAATTCTTTCAGCCAAAATATAAAGCCGTTTCCGAAGATGGGTATAAATATAACGGAAATTCATTTGATGAAGCATTTATAGACCAAAACAAAATTTCTTTAAAAAAAGTCAAGGAAGATATGATGTATTTAACAGAACGCCTTATGATTTTTCATCATTTCGGAAAGAGTACAGATTTTGAAATAAGAAACAGCAAATTCTTTGTGAAGGAGAATACTTCTTTTTTACCGGATGAATTTGATGATGAGATTTCACTTGGTATAGCGACGGAAAAAGGCCTGGTTGTAATTGTAGGATGCTCTCATGTTGGCATAGTTAATATCTTAAACACAATATCGGAAAGAATTAACATGCCGATATACGCGGTAATAGGAGGAACTCATTTGATTGATGCGGATGAAGTAAGAAGGAAAAAGACAATGGAAGCATTGAAAACGATGAAAATACAGTTAATGGGAGTGTCTCATTGCACAGGTGAGGAAGGCATTCGGTGTATCAGTCAGGAATTTAACGAACAGTTCCTTATAAATAATACAGGCAATGTAATAGAGATATAATTCATAAAAATCAAAAAGTCCCATCTCTGTCAGCAGATGTCCTTTGAAGGAAACAGCAAAATAATTCTAAGAAAGAATTTATACGTAAATCATTCCAGAAATGAATTTATTGACAATTTCAATAAATCAGATATTATTATTTTATCAGCATAAAACAAAAGAAGTATTAAGGAGTAATAAATGGCAAGACCTACAAAATGGCGAAAAATTGAACATATACCGGCGATACCTTATTTCATACCCTCGGAAACAGATGTAACCGAATTACCGGAAAACATCTTAAAACTTGAAGAAGTAGAGGCAATACGTCTAAAAGATTTAGAAGGTTTGGAACAAAGCGAGTGTGCGGAAAAAATGGAGGTTTCAAGACCAACCTTCCAACGTATCTTACTTTCGGCACGTGAGAAGTTGGCAGATAGCTTAATTAACGGGAAAACGATTCATATTGAAGGTGGTAACTTTACCCGTAATATTTGTCCGATAAGGTGTTTTGATTGTGGTAAAGAGTGGAAAGAGAGTTATGAAAACCTTGAGATAATAAAAAACGGTAAATATGTTTGCCCTGATTGTGGGTCTGTTAAGGTGGCATGCGAAGATAATTGTAAAGGTAAGTTTTGCCATAAGAATTGTAGACGTCATGGAAGAATGGATTCCTAGCTTTCGTATAAAATTAAGAAAACCTCCATACTGACCAATGTAGTGCCCATTGTCTGCTAGACCGGGGAACATCACAATGGCCATATGGAGGTTTTTGTATTGGATATGCTTTAGTGCTGGCAGTCTTCATGCTCATGGCAGGAGTCGCCTGAATCAGCGATGGATCCGGCAAGCCATGCAAGGGCAACGTCTTTAACATTTCCGGAACATCCGCGGACTACTTCAATGCCTGCGTTATTTAAAACGTTCACAGCTCCATCGCCCATATTTCCGGCAAGCATAATTTTAACACCCATGTTAGCGAGGATCGGTGCAATATCTGATTTACAGCCACAGCCGGTGGGAGATTCCATAATTTCTTGATCTACAATAGTTTGGCCATTTGTCGTAAATAACGTATAGTATTCGCAATGACCAAAATGGCTGTCAATTTGATCATGATGTGTTGGTAATGCAATTTTCATTTTTAAGGACTCCTTTAGAATAATTATTAAGGTATAAATGCAATTAGTAATTCGGTTGCCTATGCCTACTAAACAATATAATAAATCTATTATTGGCATATGTCAATAACCGAACAGCAGGTTATCAGTTACCATGTTACAGTTTAGCCTTCAAAGAGATACATCCAGACTTGGATAGAAATGATTTCCATATAGGAGTATTT
>DBTU01000057.1:5593-44599 GCA_002307215.1 Lachnoclostridium sp. UBA1308 | reverse complement strand
ATTTCTTTTCCAGTCTTGTCACTATTCTTGTTAGGCTGAACTGTAACGTTACCATATACCAAGAAGGTGTTGCAAAGAAAGGCCTACTACAGTGATTCCAATCCAACAACAGAACCCCATAATGATTGACTTACCGCCGTTTTTTACTAGTTTTATGATGTCAGTATTTAGACCGATGGCTGCCATAGCCAAGATAATTAGAAATTTACTTAATTCCTTAAAAGGTGTAAATATTGATGTAGCTACACCAAAATTCGTGGCTAAAGTGGTGATTACAGAGGCCAGAATAAAATAAAGGATAAAGACCGGGAAAATTTGTTTAAAACTTAATCTATTTCTGTCATTATTTCTTCCTTTTTTTGCACGAGTAAATGCGAGAGCTATCGTAATTGGAATGATGGCCAAGGTTCTAGTTAATTTAACGGTTACAGCTTTATCTAGAGTACCTGAGCCTAAATGGTACATGCTATCCCAGGTGGAAGAAGCGGCAGTGACGGACGAAGTATCGTTAATAGCAGTTCCTGCAAAAACGCCAAAGGCATTACCTGAAGTATGGGAAAAACCTAACCAGGTACCTAAGGCCGGGAACATAATAGCAGCAAGGAGATTAAAAAAGAAGATAACGGAGATTGCCTGAGCAACCTCCGCATCATCCGCATCGATAATCGGAGCAGTGGCTGCAATAGCGGAACCGCCACAGATGGAAGAACCTACACCTATTAATGTAGAAATATTTGCAGGAATATGCAGAGCTTTATGCATTACAAATGCAATCACAAGGGAAGTTGTAATTGTACTAATAATAATAGGCAGAGATTGCTTACCTGTCTCTAGGACCACGGAAAGATTCAAACCAAATCCCAATAGGATTACCGCATATTGCAGGATTTTTTTTGATGTAAATTTGATGCCTGCTTCATATCTGCTTTTATCTTTCATAACAATCGCAATCAGCATTCCTACTAAAATTGAAACAATTGGGCCACCGAGGATCGGATAAATCCGTCCAAGTAGCCAGGATGGGATAGCAATGATGATACATAATACTAATCCGGGTCCATTTCTTTTGATGATATTCATATTCTTTATGCTCCTTTTGCTTATGTAAAATGGATTTAAACATAATAGTTTTTACTGGGGTATTTCCTGGCGATATAAGAATACCATAAATTATATATAAAATGAAATTATGAATATTTATTATACGATAAAAATATGTTATAGTTAATTAGTGTGAAAATAGTCTCGCAAAAAGCATACGAGCCATTAGGTATATAATAATGAATTCCATTGGAAATTCATTATTATATACTGTATATTTTAATAATTGCGTTTGTAGTCTTATGCGGTTATGTTTGTTCAAAAGGCAGGTAAGTTGGTCAGCAGGAGGTATCAAAAAATATTTCTGGGAAGGGAGTAGATGAACCTATGACGGATTATAGAATAGCTACTTTTTTAGAGGTATGCAGATGTATGAATTTTACGAAAGCAGCGGAAGAACTCAGTATAACACAGCCGGCGGTATCACAACACATTCATTACCTAGAAGCTTTTTATGATGTGAAATTATTCGCATATGAGGGAAAAAAGGTTAGGCTAACCGAAGCCGGAGATGTTTTATATCAGGCGGCGGTTACAATGAAGCATGATGAGTTATATTTGAAGCATAGTATTAGTGATTTGAATAATAGAAAAAAAAGATTGATATTCGGTGCGACCTTAACGATTGGCGAATTTGTTATGGCTGAACCATTAAAGGTATTTTTAACTATATATCCTGATATTGAAGTTCGAATGATGATAGGAAATACAAGTGAACTGTTAGAAAAGCTAAGCCTGGGTGAAATCGATGTTGCATTAGTTGAGGGGAATTTCACCAAGAAAGATTATGATTATATTGTGTACTCCCGGGAACGATACATACCGGTATGTAATAAAGAGTATGTTTTTAAAAGTAAACCTGAAAAACTGGAGGATCTACTGTCAGAGCGAATAATTATTAGGGAAAATGGGTCCGGAACAAGAGAAATACTTGAAAAAAATTTAGAAGCCAGAAATCTGTGTTTTGAAGATTTTAGACATGTAGTTGAAATTGGAGGAATGAATGCCATAAAATCTTTGGTGGAATTCGGTTGTGGAATTACTTTCCTATATGAAGCTGCGGTTAAAAAGGAGTTAGATCATGAAATATTAAGAGAGATAAAATTAAAAGATTTTCATGTTAGCCATGATTTCGCATTTATCTGGAATAAAGGAAGTGCTTTTTCTGAGGATTATCGTGAAATATGTAAATTATTAAAAACATAATTTATATTATTGTAAAAAGCATAATTTATATTATTGACATATGTCAGTAATGTTATATAATTATGGACATAGTCAAAAAGGAGGCAACCGAATGTCAAGACCCAGGAAATGCAGAAGAATTTGTTCTATGCCACAGACGGATGGTTTTGAGCCAATCGGAGAAAATGGAACTTCATACGATGAAGTAGTACTTAATATTGATGAATATGAAGCGATTAGGTTGATTGACTATAAAAAGTTGACGCAAGAACAATGTGCAGTTCAGATGGTTGTCTCAAGAACAACAATTACCGGTATTTATGATGGAGCTCGATTTAAAATATCAGATGCTTTAATAAATGGTAAAAAACTAGTAATTGACGGAGGCGAATTCGTAATATGTGAGCATAATGAAGAGTGTTGCGGTAAAGGTTGCAAACACAATTGTTTTAACGAAGAAAAAAAGCACTGCGTAAAGGAATGTTATCAAAAATAATAAGTGAGGTAAAGATGAATGAGTGAAGAATGTACATCCAGCTGTGAAACCTGCAGTTCTAATTGTTCTGATAGAACAAAACCGGAGAGTTTAATTGAAAAAACAAATGAAATGTCAAATGTGAAAAAAGTAATTGCTGTAGTGAGCGGAAAAGGTGGCGTTGGTAAGTCGTTAGTTACTAGTATGATGGCTGTACTGTCACAGAGGAAGGGATTTAAGACTGCGATACTCGATGCAGATATAACAGGACCATCTATCCCAAAAGCGTTTGGAATCAATCAAAAAGCAGCCGGAAATGAATCGGGAATTTTTCCTGTCGAAACAAAGACCGGGATTGAACTGATGTCGATCAATTTACTTCTTGAAAATCATACCGATCCTGTTGTCTGGCGTGGTCCGATTATAGCAGGGACAGTAAAACAGTTCTGGACAGATGTTATCTGGAATGAAGTGGATTATATGTTTGTTGATATGCCACCCGGAACAGGGGATGTTCCGTTAACCGTATTTCAGTCACTGCCGGTTGACGGAATTATCATTGTAACATCTCCGCAGGAATTAGTATCCATGATTGTAGAAAAAGCCGTAAAAATGGCTAAAATGATGAATATACCAATCTACGGAATTGTTGAAAACATGTCATATTTTGTGTGCCCCAATTGCAAGGAACAACATTACATTTTTGGAAAAAGTCATATAGAAGAAATTACCGCTAAGTATGAAATTAAAAACATTGCTAAAATTCCAATCGATGCTGAAATCTCCAGTGTTTGCGATAAAGGGTTAATAGAATTGTTTGAGGGAGACTGGCTCAATCAATTATCAGATAGGATTGAAGAGTGTTAGACAGGAATCAGGAATAAAAGTAAGAGGTAGCCATTAAATCATAACGAACAAGATGCCACTAAATATTTTTATAAGAAAGAATCCTTCACTTATGTATAGTGACAGGATTCTTTTTATGTTTTTAATAATAAGATTGTACATACAATATAGGGGGAATTACATTGTTTTATAAAAAAGCTTATCGTAAAATTAATTTATTAAAAAATTCTAAGTGTTGATTATTGAAAAGCATAATTCACACTTCGAAGGGCAGGCATGTTAAGTTAGTATAAAAGAAAGAGGTGATAGGGTGAAGTATAATAATTTTAATGCAAGTTTATATTGCCCGGTAGGTAATTTAGTAGATATCACAGATTTTGAGGATTTTAATTGGAAGTTCAATCTTCTTGAAAAAAATATTAAGATAGGTAAAGTTTATCTTGAAACGTATCGCGGCGGTACGATGATCAGCTATGAGCAGATGACTAAAGTGAAAGATTTTTTTATCAAAAAGGGGATTAAGGTTTCGGGTGGTATTACGACGGATGATGTATATGATCCAAAAGAGGGCGGCTTCAGTCAACTTTGCTATTCTTCTGAAATAGTGAAGGAACGGATGAAAAAAGTTGTAACCCTAACAAGTGAATTATTTGATGAATTTATTCTTGATGATTTCTATTTTACGAATTGCCGTTGCGATAAATGCATAGAAGCTAAGGGTAGTAGAAGCTGGTCAGAATTTCGGCTTGACCTAATGAAGGACTTTTCTGAAAATGTTATTATAAAGGTAGCGAAAGAAGTAAATCCAAAGATAAAAGTTATTATTAAATTCCCTAATTGGTATGAACATTTTCAAGATGCCGGCTATGATTTGGAGGAAGAGCCCAAGATTTTTGACTCTATTTATACCGGTACAGAGACGCGTAACCCAACTTATACCCAACAGCATCTTCCCAAATATCTTAGTTACTTTATTATGAGATATTTTGAAAATGTCGCTCCGGACCGTAACATGGGCGGTTGGTTCGATACTTTTGAATGTAGTTATAATTTAACTTCCTATATGGATCAGGGCTATCTCACTCTATTTGGCAAAGCAAAAGAGGCAATGCTATTCTGTCTGGGCTTGTTAATTGATAATAAAGCTTATACGACCTTTCCTCCTGCGATCGGACAAGTATTTACGGATGTAGATCATTATTATGCAGCGCTTGGAGAACCGATTGGCGTAGCCTGCTATATTCCGTACCATGGCTTTGGAGAAGACTTTCTTCATAATTATGTTGGAATGTGTGGGGTTCCGCTTGAGCCATATCCGGAATATCCTTCCGATGCAAAAACAATATTCCTTACGGAAGATGCGGCCAAGGACTCTGAATTAATATCGAAAATGAAAAAAAGTCTTAAGAACGGTGCAGATATCGTTGTCACCTCAGGACTCGTAGCAAGGTTGGGTGATGAATTTCATGATTTGGCACATGTATCCTACACGAATAATAAAGTTCATGTCAACAACTACATGTGTTCTGCGGATGGTGGTGTTACCATAGCAGGAAAGCTGGAATCCTCTAAGGAGATTATCCTTACGCAACCACAATTTTTCACGAATGATGTATGGCAGATTGCCGGAGGATATGGGGAAGATACTAATTGTCCAATTTTAATGAAGACGAATTATTCAAAGGGTAGGTTATTTATCTTGACCATACCGGATGATCAGGGGAATATATATCATTATCCGAACAGCATCTTAAATACCATCAGATCCGTATTAAGTAAAGAGATACCCATTGTCCTTGAAGGAGATGCAAAGATTACACTATTTACTTATGATAACGATACTTTCATTCTCCGTTCGTTCCTACCTTATATTTCAAACGCTTCTATTATTGTCAAGAAAGAAAATGCAGTTTTAACGAACATAGAAGATAAGAAGATTATTAAAGGTGAACCGGTGGAGGGCGGTACGAAATTTAATTTTAATCTATTGCCAAGTGTAAATTATGTGATGAAGTATTGATTTTTTATATAGATAGTATTAGAGGCTTATTGCATACTTTATAGTTGTATGCAAAGGCCTCTTATATGTATTATGATAAACTACTTGGGTTTATTTCGTTGTTATATTATGATTCAATCAATAGATGCTTACAATATTTATATTTAAATTTTATTTATAAAAATATAAAATAACTCTTGACGTTATTTACGAACAGTGATATTATACTAACAGTATTAGCAATGTTATTAATTGGGAGGTGAACAAATGGACTACAAAGAGCTGGCAGCTGAGTTTCTTCAAAACATGTATTTGTTTCATAAAGACAAGCAGCATAAGAAGACGGATGAATTTTTACAGGGAGGAGCTTTTATCTTACAATATCTATATATGCGTAAGGACAATGTTCTGCCGAGTGAAATCAGTAATGAAATGTCAATCAGCACTGCACGAATTGCTGCGGCGTTAGGCAATTTGGAGAGCAAAGGTTTGATTAACCGAGAGATTGATAAAAATGATCGCAGACAAATTCTGGTCTCACTTACACCGGAAGGTATAGAAAATGCAAAAAAGCACCAGCAAGAGGTGGAGAAAGACGTTATGGAAATGCTACAGTGCTTAGGGGAGCATGATGCAAGAGAGTATGTGCGGATTATAGGGAAGCTGGCAGAGAATTATAAAAAGAAAGAATAAGAGTAGTCATGTAATAATGACTGCATTTATTTCCTTAATAGCTAACAGCATTAGAATAGAATAGTACTAGAAATGAGCGATACTAGTATAGAATAATACTAGTAAAGAGTAGCGCTAGTAAAAAACGACGCTAGTAAAGAGTTTAGCTTAAATGGTGTCGCTAATAAAGAATGGTACTAGAAAAAGAATAAGACTAGAAGAAAACAAGGGTAATGAATAAAAATTGTAAAAATTGGAGGAATAACTGAATGGTAAAAATACTTAAATACCTTAAACTAAAAGAGTGGCTTCAAGCCTTAATAAGCCTCGTATTTATTGTTACACAGGTCTGGCTTGACTTAAAGCTTCCGGGCTATATGGCGGAGATTACCCGGCTTGTACAAACTCCGGACAGCGCCACAAGTGAAATATGGAAGGCAGGAGGATACATGTTGCTGTGTGCTCTCGGAAGCCTTGCAAGCGCAATCATTGTAGGATTTCTTGCGGCACGAATTGCTGCGACCCTTTCAAAAAGACTTCGCAGCATGCTGTTCTCTACGGTTAATTCCTTCTCGATGGCCGAAATTAATCGTTTCTCAACCTCAAGCCTGATTACCCGTTCCACGAATGATATTACACAGGTTCAGATGCTTGTCACAATGGGTCTGCAAATGCTTGTCAAAGCACCGATCATGGCAATATGGGCAATCACCAAAATTGCAGGTAAAGGATATCAATGGTCACTTGCGACAGCTACAGCCATCTTGGTTATGTTTATTATGATAGCATTTATCATGTTATTTGTTATACCAAAATTTAAAAAGATGCAGATACTCACAGATAATCTAAACCGCGTTACTAGCGAAAATCTAACTGGCCTTCGTGTTGTCCGTGCTTATAATGCCGAGGACTATCAGGAAGAAAAATTTGAAGTGGCGAACAACGAACTTACAGATACGAATTTATATACAAGTCGTGCCATGTCAGTGATGATGCCCGTAATGTCATTGATTATGAGTGGACTTAGTCTAGCTATATACTGGATTGGAGCATATCTGATTAATGAAGCCGACATGATGGACAGACTGACGCTGTTTTCCAATATGATTGTTTTTTCGTCTTATGCAATGCAAGTAATCATGTCCTTTATGATGCTAGTTATGATCTTCATTTTACTTCCGAGAGCAACTGTCTCTGCAAAACGTATCAATGAGGTACTCGATACTGAATTGAGCATCCGTGATGGGAATAGGGTCGAAGGGAAGAAGGGGATAAGGGGGGAAGTTACCTTCAAAAAGGTGTGTTTTAAATATCCCGACGCACCTGAATATGTTCTGCAAGATGTCAGCTTTACGGCAAGACAGGGGGAGACGGTTGCCTTTATCGGATCTACAGGAAGCGGTAAAAGTACGCTGATTAACCTGATTCCTCGTTTCTTTGATGCGACGGAGGGTGAAGTTCTGATCGACGGTGTTGATGTAAGAGAATATTCACAGGAAGTAATTCATAACAAAATTGGGTATGTTCCTCAAAATGCCGTCCTGTTCAAAGGATCGGTAAGCCTCAATGTCGCCTATGGTGACAATGGTACAAATTCTTATACAGAGGAAGAAATAAAAAAAGCGGTGCAAATTGCACAGGGATCTGAATTTGTTGAAAAGATGCAGGACGGTTATCAGGCAGCGATATCGCAGGGAGGCACGAATGTATCAGGGGGCCAGAAGCAGCGCCTTGCCATCGCTAGGGCGATTTGTCGTAAACCTGAGATTTACATCTTTGATGATTCGTTTTCGGCACTGGATTATAAGACTGACCGTGTCCTTCGAAGAATGCTAAAAAAGGAAACGGCTGGAGTAACAAGCTTGATTGTCGCCCAGCGAATCGGAACTATTATCGATGCTGATCAGATTATTGTTTTGGATGAAGGCAGAGTTGTCGGAAAAGGAACACATAGAGAGCTCTTAAAATCCTGCGAGGTATACAAAGAAATAGCAAGATCACAGCTAAGTAAGGAGGAACTTGAGAATGAGTGAAAATAATGAAAGAAAAGCACCAATGGGAGTGCATCCCGGTCCCGGTATGGGCGGTCCGGTAGAGAAGCCAAAGGATTTTAAAAAGACTTGGGGTAAATTAATTCTTTATTGTAAAAGGTATTTGCCGGCTATTGTAATTGCATTGATTTTTGCAGTCATCGGAACAGGGTTCCAAATTGTCGGTCCGGATATCATGAGCGATATGACTGATAAAATCACCGCCGGACTCCGCGGTACCATTGATATCGATGCTGTTGTCAGTATTGCCGTAGTGCTGGTGTTCTTTTATGCAGGTTCATCCTTGCTAAGCTTTGTACAGGGTTATATTATGGCAACGGTGACACAGAAGATATCCAAAAATCTGCGAACGGGAATATCACTGAAAATCAATAAGCTGCCGTTTAAATATTTTGATAGAGTAAGTTATGGGGATATACTCAGCCGTGTCACCAACGATGTTGATACCATCGGACAGACACTCAATCAGAGCATCGCCACTTTGGTCACCTCAGTCACTATGTTCCTCGGCTCAGTGGTCATGATGTTCCATACCAATTGGATTTTAGCGCTAACCGCTGTCGGCAGTACACTCATTGGATTTATGCTCATGATATTTATTATGTCAAAATCGCAGAAATATTTTACTGCTCAGCAAAAGGGGTTAGGAGATATCAACGGACATATTGAGGAAATATATACGGGGCATAATGTCGTAAAGGTATATAACGGTGGGAGAGCTGCCCAAAGAACCTTTGAAGAAATCAATCAAAGCCTTTACAGCAGTGGCTTAAAATCGCAGTTTATGTCAGGACTGATGATGCCGATTATGAGCTTTATCGGAAACTTTGGATATGTTTCAGTCTGTGTGGTTGGTGCTGCACTTGCGATGAAAGGGACGATCACCTTTGGTGTGATTGTTGCATTTATGTTGTATATCCGCCTATTTACACAACCCCTCTCGCAATTAGCTCAGGCTGCACAAAACTTACAAAGAACGGCAGCGGCAAGCGAGCGTGTGTTTGAGTTTTTTGACGAAAAAGAATTAGAAGATGAGAGCAATAAGACAAAGTCTCTTTCTCATGTGAAAGGCGATGTTGAATTTGACCATGTTAAGTTTGGATATGAGAAGGACAAAACCATTATTCATGATTTTTCCGCAAAGATAAAAGCCGGGCAAAAAATCGCTATTGTCGGACCGACAGGAGCCGGTAAAACAACGATGGTTAATCTGTTGATGCGTTTTTACGAGCTTGATGGCGGTGAGATTCTGATAGATGAGACACCGATCAGTCAGATGACAAGAGAGAATGTACATGAGCAGTTTTGCATGGTTTTGCAGGATACCTGGCTGTTTGAAGGAACCATCAGGGATAATATCATATACAGCAAGCAGGGTATTACACAGGAACAGGTTACCCGTGTCTGTAAAGCGGTGGGACTGCATCATTTTATTAAAACACTACCGGAGGGTTATGACACCGTACTGAACGATAAAGCCAATCTATCCGTAGGACAGAAGCAGTTAATTACCATTGCTAGGGCAATGATTCAAAATGCGTCTCTTTTAATCTTGGATGAAGCGACAAGTTCGGTCGATACCCGCACAGAGGTTATCATTCAGGAGGCAATGGATAAGTTGATGGTTGGCAGAACATCTTTTGTAATCGCACACAGACTATCCACAATCCGTAATGCAGATGTTATACTGGTAATGAGAGACGGTGACATTATTGAGAGCGGAGATCACAAGGAACTACTTGAAAAAGGCGGATTTTATGCAGAACTCTATAACAGTCAGTTTGAGCAGGTATCATAAAATGAGAAAACCATTTAAAATGTAAAAGCAAGTATGTTGAACAAAAAACAACAAAAGAATCCGAATGCGCTGAATCATGTTCAGACTGCATTCGGATTCTTTCTATTAAATATTCTATTTTGGTAGACTCAATTATGCGACAGTGTCTGAGGTAACAGCATCGGTATCAAATATATACTGATAATTTGTTTCATATGCAGCAAGTACACGAGCGGCTAGTTTTTTGAATTCATCGGACGTATCCGGTATTGAGGTACTATCCGTGGAATCAACAGATTTACTCTGCTGTGCCTGCATCTCATCAGCTGTGATTTTACCATCTGAATCGGTATCATACTTAGCAAATAACGCATTCGCGGCATCAGTATCTTCAATGCCAAGTGCGGATACAGCAGCTTGATACTCCTCCGTGGACACTATTCCGTCCCCATCGGTGTCAAGGTATGAAGTGGTGGTCTGTTCATCTGTGGGCGGCGGTCCCGTTGGTCGCTTTGCATCCATTTCGGAGGAAGTTATTTTACCATCAGAATCGGTATCATACTCAGCAAATAATGCATTTGCGGCATCAGTATCTTCAATGCCAAGAGCCGATACGGCTGCTTGATACTCCTCGGTTGACACGATTCCGTCACCATCTGTGTCAAGGTATGAGGTGGTGGTCTGAGTATCTGTCGGTGGCGGTCCCATCGGACCCGTTGGTCGGTTTGCATCCATTTCGGATGAAGTTATCTCACCGTCTGAATTGGTATCAAACTGCGCAAAGAAATCCTCTGAACTTGGCGCATCTTTAATGCCCAGTTGAGACATTAAATCATCGTACTCATCTGACGAAATAGTTCCGTCATTGTCGGCATCAATGCTATCGATGCTGTCTGTACTTGAATTTGCCTCGGATACAAGAGTGGCCTGCTTCTGTGTAGTCTGTTGCATCATGCCTGCGATTTCTTCTAATGATAATGTGCTGCTGCTATTTGAGATGGTGGAAGATTCAGCAGCATCGTCCGTAGGTGTCTGGTAAGAAGTGGTTTTTTTAATTGCTTCAATTGCTTTTAATTCGCTCAACAAGTTGTTGTTAGCTGTTGCATACAAATTTTTTGAATAAGAATTTACTGAATTAATCATTGCTTTTCTCCTTTTCTTTTATTTTTTACACCACATCCGTAGGGACTTTCCATGAAAGTCCGGTATACTTACCATTCTATTTCCTCCATGATATAGAACTATGAAGATCAAAAAAACATTATAAAATGTATTTTTTGGTTTCTAAGTATTTTATCGGTAGCAACTTTACGTACATTTATGAAATACACAGAATAATCATAGATAACTCACAATTCAAACTTAATAATGTCAGCTTCCGGTAACCGTTGTGAATGATGGATAATATCCTTAAATGCCATACAGATTAATACTTGGGATAATTTGATTGAGATATGTATACAAATATTGTACAATGGTATTACAGTATATTTATGGATATAAATGATAGTCAGGAGAGAACCATGGAAAATGTTGTAGGAATCGGAGAATACGTAACTTCAAATAATGTTACTGATACAATCAAGACATTTGCATTGGCTTCTTGTGTAGCGGTAACTGTTTACTGCCCGAAAAAAAAGGCTGGTGGAATGATTCATGTGGCTCTCCCATCACCTATGGGGCAGAATTGTGATAATCGCCTGGGCTATTTTGCTACCACAGGAATTCCACTGTTGATTAATAAAGTATGTACAGAGTTTGGGTGTCTTAAGGCTGAACTTATTATACAAATATTCGGCGGAGCAAATTCTATTAACAAAAATGATGTATTCCATGTTGGTAAAAGAAATATTGAGGCGGTGACTGATACGCTTTCCATGTTGAATCTGGAGATAAATATGTCCGATGTCAGTGATAAATACAGCCGGACAATCGAAATGTCCATGGAAACCGGAGATATAAAGGTATCTCGTCAATTACTTATCATTTAGCTGATTCAAGGGAATCAGTAAAAAATCACAGGATGTGATAAACCCTGTGATTTTCTATGCGGTTTGAAGTGTGTTTTTGAGATTCCTTTTTGATGACTAATTAGTCGATAGACTTTTATATATTTTTTCGCAATTATCCTGCATCCGTTCAATATAACTCAGTTTATCTTCAGGCCCTTCTATTGTGTAAATGGTTTCAATGTCGGCGCCGACTTCATTGGCTAAGGTTTGTGAAATTGCGGGGCTGGCTAATTCTTCAGCGAAGATTGTAGTAACGTTGTTTTCCTTACAATAATCGACAAGTTCAGCAAGCTGTTTTGTACTTGGTTCACCCTCCGCGTATACATCCTCAACACTATTTTGTGTTAAGTTGAAATCTCTGCAAAAATAATTAAAAGCCGCATGACCGGTTACAATATTCTTATTATCCAGAGAAGAAAACTTATCATTATATTCGTTATATAAATCTTCTAAATCCTCTATATATTCTTTCGCATTTGTTGTATAATACTCTTTATTGTCCGGGTCAGCTTCTGATAACCCATCAGCAATATTTTGTACCTCGGTCTCGGCTCCCTTTAGACTTAACCATAAATGTGGATCATATTCGCCGTGCTCATCAATGGCACCCTCATCCGTATTCTTTATGGGGGTGGCTCCATCTGATGCTACTACAATGATCAAATCATCGTTATCAGCAGCGCTTATAGCTTCTTCTGCCCAGGATTCCATACCTAAACCATGATAAATGAAGACCTTCGCATCGTTAATTCCGGCTAAATCGGTAACTTTTGGTTCGAAATCATGAGGCTCAGTTCCGGCAGGAATGATTGTGGATACCTCCACCTTATCTTTCCCGACAGCTGAGACAAATTCAGCTAATGCATTAAAAGTAACGGAAACCTGAATCTTATCATTATTCACGGTTGTATCTTTTGAATCGTTGTTGCATGAAATGAGAAATACAGCCATGCAAAGAATTAGTATAGACATGATCAATTTTTTCAATGAAAAATTCCTCCTTATAAGCAATACTATTGCAAATGGTTTGCATTTGAATATTATACCAAACCAAGTTTACTGTCAATAGTTATTTGCAAATGAATTGCATTAATTAATTACAAACTATTTACAAAATGCTAGAAGTGGATTACAATCAACACAAGAATAAAAGCATAATTCACAGTGCGGATTTGTGCTGTCGCCTAAATTCGGGAGTATACGGCAGAATGGAGATTACTATGATTAATATTGAACACTTATGGTTCTCCTATACAGGAATGGTTCCATATATTTTGAATGATATTAGTTTGGAGATTGAAGATGGAGAATATATCTCTGTCATAGGGGATAATGGGTGTGGGAAGACGACCTTGATGCGTATCCTACTAGGTTTCTTAAAACCGACGATGGGAAGTATTTCTATAGAATCAAAATATATTGGATATGTCCCGCAGAGAAATGATTTTACAAATACAAATTTCCCAATAACAGTTTATGAAGTTATGAATTCTTATCATAAGCTATTAAAATTAAAAGATAAAGCCATTATTATGGAATCACTTAAATTGATTGGAATGGAGAGTTTCAAAAGCTCATTAATGGGTAATCTGTCAGGTGGACAGACACAGAAAATATTAATTGCAAGAGCGCTGATGGGACATCCCCAATTACTTATATTAGATGAGCCTTCCACAGGAGTCGATGTGGACAGTCAGAAAGAAATTTATGGATTATTAAAGGATATGAGTTTAAATCAGAAGATTACGATTCTCGCAGTAGAGCATAACCTTGAAGCAGTATTTTCATATTCGACGAAAATATTTCATTTACAGAATGGACATGGTCATCTATGCAGTCCGGATATGTATACGACTGAGTATCTACATTATAAAAGAAAGGACTGATCAGGATGCTTCATTATGGTTTTATACAAAATGCAATTGTTGTGTCATTTATGATTTCTATACTATGTCCATGTATCGGGGTATTCTTAGTAGTAAGGCGTTACTCTATGATTGGAGATACGTTATCCCATTCATCGTTAGCCGGTATTTCACTTGGCTTATTATTTGACAAAAATCCAATCATCGGTGCTTTTCTATTTACAGCCTTTTGCGGTGCATTGATAGAATTCCTCAGGAATTATTTTAGGAAATATACGGATCTAATTCTATCAATCATATTATCGCTCAGCGTTGGAATTGCGATATCTATTATAAGCTCAGGAAAGCTGCATTCCAATGCGGAGACATATATGTTTGGTAGCATTTTGACCGTTACGAAAGCAGATATGGTTACAATATTTATCCTTAGCGTAATATCCATTTTAGTCATTGTATTTCTTTATCATCCGTTATTATATATCTCCTATGATGAAGAGGCCACAAGAGTTACAGGTGTGAAGGTTCGTCTGATTAATTATGTATTCTCAATTTTAGTAGCATCCAGTATTGCTGCATCTGTTCGAATTGTAGGAGTGTTGGTGTTAAGTTCCATGATTGCATTACCGGTTGCTACAGCAATACAGTTGGAAAAAGGATTTAAAATCACATTAATTGCTTCGATTGCAATCAGTATTATTGATATTATGACAGGACTATTCCTATCTTATTATTTAAATGTAGCTCCCGGTGGCTTCACGGCAATTGTATCCGTCATCGTGCTATTACTTGTGATTATTCTTAAAAGGGTTGGTCATTCTGTTTTGAGAGAAATAAAAGTTCACCAATAATTGGGAGTGCAGGCATGTCATGTTAGGTAAAAAGGAGGAAGAATACATGCTGTCGAAAAATTTAAAAAATATAGTTGCTCTGAGCATGACAATTCTTATTTTTTTGGCCCTTATTTACGCTCATATTTTTATTGTTACACATATCCATCACAATTGTAGCGGAGAAGGATGTCCAATTTGTTCAGAAATTCAATTGGCAAAAGCGATGATACAACAGATAAGTTCTGCAATTCTAACGGTTATATATCTTATTACTTTTGTATGTATTATGGATGAAGGCATATCTATATCCAATCACGTAATTCTTTCTATTACTCCGGTTCAAATGAAAGTACGAATGAACGATTAAGTCATTAGAATGCGAATTAATGTAAATCAGAATGGAATATATAGATACTTATTAAAAGGTATCAAATTTTTGTATTCTTTTTTAAGAGATTGTGCGATGACGCAAACCTATAATTTTGGAGGATTTAATCATGAAGATATTATATAAAAAAAGTTTTGTGATACTGTCTGTTATTCTTATGATGGCAGCTTTATCAGCTTGTAGTAAAAAGGAAGAACAGGCTAATGCAGATAATGAAAAAATAAGCGTAATTGCAACAATTTTTCCGGAATATGATTTTTTACGCCAGATTGCAGGAGAACATATTAATTTATCTATGTTGTTGGCTCCGGGAGCAGAAAGCCATAGCTATGAGCCGACCCCACAAGATATTTTGAATGTACAAAATTCAGACATGTTTGTTTATGTTGGCGGTGATTCTGATGCATGGGTTTCAAGTATTTTAGATTCGATGGATAAAAGTAAAATGAAGATTGTAACACTGATGGATTGTGTGGATCTAGTCGAAGAAGAGACTACCGAAGGAATGGAAGCAGAAGCTGAGGAAGAGGATGCAGAGGAGCCGGAAATGGATGAACACGTGTGGACTTCGCCCAAAAATACAATTTTGATTGTACAAAAGCTCTGCGATGAACTTTGTGCAGTAGATCCTGATAATGCAGAAGATTATCAGGAAAATACAAAAAACTACATAAAAAAACTAGAGGATTTAGATAGTGAATTCCAGGAGGTCGTAGATCATGCAGTCAGAAAAGAAATCGTAGTAGGAGACCGTTTCCCCTTCCGGTATTTTGTAGATGACTATGGATTGACCTATTATGCGGCATTTCCGGGATGTTCCACTGATACAGAAGCCAGCGCGGCTACTGTTGCATTTTTAATTGATAAAATCAAGGAGGATAAGATACCGGTTGTATTCCATATTGAACTTTCGAATGAACAAATGTGCGATTCTATCTGTAGTGCCACCGGAGCAAAGAAGGAGCTTTTGAATGCTGTTCATAATATAAGTAAAGATGAATTTAAAGCCGGAGTGACTTATCTTGATCTTATGGAACATAATGTAGAGGTACTTAAGGAGGCATTAAACTGATATGAGCCTGATTAACTGCAAGAATGTTTCTTTTACCTATGAAGGGAACATCGTATTATCTGATTTGAATTTTGGCGTAGAAAAAGGAGAGTATCTATGCGTCGTAGGGGAAAACGGAGCGGGTAAAAGTACTTTGATTAAGGGAATATTGCGCTTGAAAAGTCCTTCGGAAGGAAGCATTCTTGCAGGAGATGGGCTAAAATCCAATCGAATAGGTTATTTGCCACAGCAAACCATGGCACAAAGGGACTTTCCGGCAAGTGTTTATGAGGTGGTACTTTCCGGAAGGCTCAATAACATGGGTGTGTTGCCATTTTATAAGAAAATAGATAAAGAAGACGCTGTGAGACAATTAACATTTCTTGGCATCGAGGACTTGAAGAATAGGTGTTATAGGGAGTTATCAGGGGGGCAGCAGCAAAGAGTGCTTCTGGCAAGAGCACTTTGTGCAGGTAAAGAGCTTCTGGTATTGGATGAACCGGTTACCGGGCTTGATCCGGTAATGACAGCAGAACTATATCGCCTGATTGAGAAGATTAATAAAGTGGAAGGAAAAACAATAATAATGGTGTCCCATGATATTCAAGGTGCGATTATGTATGCAAGTCATATTTTACATCTAGGCAAGACACAGCTGTTTTTTGGTAATAAAGAAGATTATGTTCACAGCGAGATTGGAATGCGTTTTATGGGAGGTGGAGATGTTGTTTAATATATTTCAACAGTTGTTTCATACCTTTCAACAGATGATACATACTTTTAGGCAGATGTTATCCTATCCATTTCTGGTAAATGCCTTAGTGGTAGGAATTTTGGTTTCATTATGCGCAGCGCTGCTGGGGGTAAGTCTGGTACTCAAAAGATACTCAATGATAGGTGATGGCTTATCACGAGTTGGATTTGCATCATTAGCGATAGCTTATGCAATGAATGCAGCACCCCTCTTAGTGTCAATACCTGTTTGCGTAATCGCAGCATTTCTTTTACTGCGCTTAAACGAAAATAGTAAGTTAAAAGGTGACGCGGCTACTGGTTTGCTTTGTAGCGGAGCGCTTGCGGTAGGTGTTATGACAATATCCCTTACAACCGGTATGAATACTGATGTCTGCAATTATATGTTTGGAAGTATCTTATCTATGAGTAAGTCAGATGTAAGGCTTTCCATTGTGTTGTCAATCGTAGTTCTGATTTTATATGTAATTTTATATAATAAAATATTTGCAGTTACCTTTGATGAGACCTTTGCAAAAGCAACCGGAACTCGAAGTAATCTTTACAATATGCTAATCGCTCTGTTAACAGCAGTAACAGTCGTTTTAGGAATGCGCATGATGGGAACGTTATTGATTTCCAGTTTGATTATCTTCCCTGCCCTTTCCTCAATGAGGATATGTAAGCATTTTAGTTCCGTTGTCATTTGTTCGGCAATGCTTTCGGTTGTATGCTTTGTGGCAGGAATTTATTTCTCTTATATGCATTCTACGCCGACCGGTGCAAGTATAGTAATTGCTGATATTATTGTGTTTTTATTGTTTGTATTCGTCGAGAAGATAAAGGAGAGATAGCAGGATGAATAAAAGAAAAGAATATACACTATTTATCATAATATGTATACTTGCCTTTGCATTTGGAATTACCGGATGCGGTAAGCAACAGAGCGCGGCTTTGAATAATAAGATGAAGCCAAAGGAATCTGTCTCGATAGAGCCTACAACAGAAGCGTCGTCTCCGGAGATTTCCGAGAGTGCTGCACAAGCGGAAGATGATCCGGAGTATCAAGCATTTATGGATTCAATTACACAGGCGGCTTCTCAGGACAGTACTCAAGATGGTACTCAGAGTGAGGAAACTCCAAGTAGTGAAACAAAAGATTTCGGAACCCCGGATGCATCCGGAAGGGTTGGATATCCATGTGATATTGAAACGGATAAGAAGAACTTTGATGGAAATGTGGATATCGTGGTAGGAGATAATCTTTACACGACTCAGATTAATGACTGGTATACGAACTTTGATCAGTACAAAGGAAAAACAGTTGAAATAGAAGGATACTATATTGATGATTATGCTCCGTACACATTTGTCGGGAGATTTGGGCCGACCTGTCCCTATTGCAACGGTGGATATGTCAGCTTTGAATTTTATACACAGGAAGATTTGTCGGAACTGAAATCCGTTGAGGATTGGATTAAGGTAAAAGGAATTCTAAGGCAGGGAGAAGATACAAACGGCATATTTTATTATATTGAGGTTCTATCGTTAGAGAAGATGGATAAAGTGGGAAAGGATACCGTCACTAATTAAGATCTAGTATGTGTGTTAAATAAAATCAACATGGTAAACTGCATATTGCAGCGCTACCATGTTTTTTTTGGATTTATATTCCTCAGGCACATTACATTTTCACGTTATTACCGGGTTACGAAAGTACAGGAACAAAACCATAGAGTATATTATCAAAAGTATTCCATTAAACTTGTGGTAGAATAGGAAGAATTGGAGGATGCATTATTACGAATTTATATTGATGGTTAGCTGATTATACACATTATGATGGAAGCAGGGATAAACAATGAAGCTCTATAGTAAATATTTTAGAAAGTATAAAGTACCATTCTTAGTCGCAATCTTATGCGTGACGCTGGAGGCATTTTGTGATTTGCTGGGCCCGACACTGATGGCTCATATTATAAATAACGGGATTGAAAAAGCCAATTTGCCCAGAGTATATTACTGGGGTATATTAATGCTCGTGATAACTATGATAGGAGCTTGTTTTGCGGTTGTTAGAAATAACCTTGCAAGCAGTGTTTCTCAAAGAATGGGAGCTGACTTACGAGCTGACTTATTTGAGAAAATCATATCATTTTCCGAAGTCAATGTTGATAAAATCGAGAGTGGATCACTCATCACCAGAATGACGAATGATACGTCTCAGATTATCTTATTTATAAATGGTATCATGCGTATTTTTATTAAGGCTCCTATCATCGGTATCGGAAGTGTTATTTTGGCAACAATGCTGAATATCCGGCTCAGTCTCATTATCTATGGGGTGGTAGCGGTGGTTACCATTTTGATTTTTATAAGCATGAAGCTCAGTTATCCAAGATTTTATCGGCTACAAAAGGCAATGGACCTTGTTAATTCTAAAATTCAGGAATATCTAATAGGAGTTCGTCTCGTGAAAGCATTTGGAACTTACCGTAGTGAAAGGGACAAATTTGATGAAGCAAACAAGAATTTCATGAGAATCGGAATATCCTCTCAGATGGTTATTACCGTAATTTCACCTATTTTAACACTGGTTGTGGGAATCGGAACCATCTCCATCATCTATATCGGAAGCAGATTGTTTGAGGGGAATCAGGCGAACGCGGGAGACATCACTGCCTTCACAATCTATATGGCTCAGATTCTATTTTCCCTGATTATGATTACAAATGTATTTAATATGTTTGTCCGAACCAAAGCGTCTACTGCACGAATTCAAGAAATAATCGATTGTGAGGAGGATTATGCAAAAAGTAAGAACAACAGAAAATTGAGCGGAAAAATTAGCTTTGATCATGTTACGTTTGCATATCCGAACGGCGGTGGACTTCCGGCAATCCAGGAACTCACTTTCGAGGTAAACGACGGAGAAAGCCTTGCGATTATCGGGCCGACCGGAAGCGGTAAATCAACAATTGTATGGCTGCTACTACGCTTTTATGATGCGGATACCGGAAGCATTTTATTAGATGATTATGATTTGAAAACACTGGGGGTCGATGAAATTCGTAATAATATAGCAATTGTACCGCAAAAGCCGATACTTTTTTCCGGATCAGTAGCAGAAAATCTGAGGTGGGGAGATAAAAACGCCTCTGAAAAGGAGCTGAATTTGGTACTAAAAAAATCACAGGCTGACTTCGTAAATCAGATGCAGGAGGGATATGACAGTCATCTTGGAAGCGGTGGTGTCAATCTATCCGGAGGGCAGAAGCAGCGCATTTCAATTGCACGAGGTATATTGAAAAAGTCATCCGTCTTGATACTTGATGATGCAACGAGTGCACTGGATGCCGTTACAGAGGCAAAGGTTCAAGAAAATCTGAAAAATAGATTAGATAAACAGACAATCATAACAATTACACAGCGCTGTGGAACCGCCATGTTTGCGGATAAGATTCTGGTCATGGAGAACGGATGGAAAGTGGGATTCGGTTCACACCGGGAGTTAATGGAGAATTGTGAAGTCTATCAGGATATTTATCGTACACAGATTGAAAGCGTTAAGGGGGCATAACAGATGGCAGAACAAGAGCGGCAGCAGCAAAGAACACCTTCAATTGGTATGAGATCGGGAGCCGGAAGAAATCCTTTCGCTCCGGGAGCGAAACCAAAGAATGCAAAAGGAACAATGCTTCGAATTGTTAAGATCTATCTGCGTTGGGCGAAAACTATTTTTGTAGCGGTTTTACTTACCGTGGTATCGTCCTTGATTTCAGTAGCAATTCCATATTATATTGGTAAGACCTTCAACACCTTACATATTTCGGATCTGAGTGTGGATACCGACAAGCTTGTATCAATTCAGGGAATTTTGTTATGTTTGTATCTGTCCAATTGGTTACTTAATTCCATCAATGGCTATATGACACTAAAGGTATCTCAGAAATTGGTTTTTACACTTCGTACCGAATTTTTTAAGAAGATGCAAAAGCTTCCTCTTAAATTTTATGATACACGTTCTCATGGAGATACCATGAGTAGAATTACAAATGACGTGGAAAATATCAGTTCGATCATTGCGCAGACAACAACACAGCTTATCGCCAGCATCGTAACTCTGGTGGGTTCGTTAGCCGTTATGATCAGCCTGAATATTCCACTTACTCTGGTCGTCTTGTTGTGCGTCCCTCTGGTTTCGGTATTAACAAAAATGATAGCATCCAAAAGCCGCATATATTTTAAGGAACAACAGAGGAGCCTGGGTGTACTGAACGGTGTAATTGAAGAAAATATTCTTGGACTAAAAATGGTTAAGGCCTTTGACAGACAAGAGGAGGTTATTCTTCAGTTTAAAGAAATTAATGAACGCTTATGTGAAAGCAGTAATAAAGCCCAGATTTGGTCGGGTTATATGATGCCTTTAATGAATGTTATCAATAATTTCATATTTGCCGTGGTATCAATGATCGGTGGTATTTTATCGGTAAGCTATGGTTTATCAGTCGGAACAGTTGTTAGTTTCTTGAATTATTCAAAACAATTTTCACAGCCGCTGAATTCGGTCGCAGTTATGTTCAATACGATACAATCTGCGCTTGCGGGAGCAGAACGGGTTTTTGAAATACTAGATTATGAAGAGGAAACCACAGATGTTGTTGATGCCATCGAAATGAAAAATCCTACCGGAGAAGTGGCATTTCATAATGTATGTTTTTCCTACGATTTCGCAAAACCGATTTTAGATAATGTTAATTTCCATGTAAACCCGGGTGAAGTGATTGCACTTGTTGGAGAAACAGGCGCCGGTAAAACGACGATAGTCAACCTGTTAACCAGATTCTATGATGCGGATAGCGGTGAAATTATGATAGATGGTGTACCGATTACACATATCAGAAGGGATAGTCTGCGTAGATGCTTCTCCGTTGTGCTTCAAGATACCAGTCTATTCAGTGGTACTATCCTGGACAATATTCGCTACTCAAATATGAAAGCTACGGAAGAAGAAGTTGTCAAGGCTGCAAAAATAGCGCATGCTCATGATTTTATAGTCAAGCTCCCGAAGGGCTATACGACACTTGTATCTGCAACTACCGATAATTTAAGTCAGGGACAGAGGCAGCTGATATCCATTGCAAGAGCAGTCCTGTGTGACAGTCCAATCTTAATTTTGGATGAGGCGACCAGCAGTGTTGATACAAAGACGGAGAAAGAAATACAGAAAGCCTTGGTCAGACTCATGCAGAACCGAACCAGCTTTTTAATCGCGCATCGTCTTTCTACGATTAGGGATGCGGATCACATTATGGTAATTGGTAATGGACAAATCCTTGAGTACGGAAATCATCAAAGTTTGATGGAGCTAAAGGGTCGATATTATGAAATGGTTATGAGCCAGATGGGAAGGACCGTTGCTTAATTTAGTCAACAGCCGAAAGTTTGTTTGATACGAAAGACACATTTATTATAGGGCAATGGATGGAATGACAGTTCTGTGTAAATCATTCCGTTCATTGCTCTTTCTTTCTGATTACTATTTACTATGTTTATAGTAGAATTTACAAATGGCAAGCGGTTGACATTTTGACTTAATAAGGATATATTATTCTTATAGAAGCAATTATAAAGTCGCCGAAGGTGGTATATGGGAGTATATGAGAAATAAATCATTAACAACAAGAGTGATCAAAATATTGATTATGACAATGGTATTCCTACTACTATTACTTCTTGCAACCAGCCTTATATTCTATCAGAAATCAAAACGGGATTTTGAGGAAAAGAAAGAATACGCCGTAAACATTTGTGTTCAGAGCATAAAGGAGAATTTGAATAAGGCTGAAGTTCAGATCATTGATTTGATGCTGAATACGATAGATGAAACTGACCTGGATAGTATACATGATATGACGAGGTCTTTGGCTAAAAACAGGATAAACACAACAATAAAAAATAAACTGTCTGTAAATAGTGATGTCGATTGTCTTTTTGTTAAAGAAGAGAATTCATTTATGGTAAAGGGCTATAGTGATACACTTCCCTCCTTGAGCCGTAAACACATCATGAAGTATTTCTGGAAGAACGAGCAATTGGAAGCTTTTAAAACCAGGAACAGCCAATGGAAGATAATAATGATTGATAACGAAGCCTTCTTTTATTCGGCCTATGATATGGGAGGATATATTGTGGGTGCCTTAATAAGAGTGTCCATTTTTGATGATACATTAAATTTAATCATGGATGAGGATATCGACAGCTATACCTATATTGCGAATAATCAGGATATCTATACCTATGAAGCAGATGTGACAAAGCAAGATACCGGAGTGAAAGCATATAAGTATAATAAATTTGCGAATGAACGAGTGACTATAAAAAGTATAATACCAAACAGCGACATCACCTTTGTTGGGTATTTTAAAATTAAAGTTTTAAAGCTGTTTTTAAATAACACATATATTATGCTAATCGGTATTGTATTTATATTTATGGCGATGCTGCTTGTCTTAAAAAGAATCATATCTCATTTTATTTTAAACCCAATTACAGGACTGCTAGACGGTATGCAGCATGTGGCAAACGGTAGATTCGATTATCATGTGATTGAGGATGCCGGCAGTATAGAGTTCAATGAATTAAATAAATCCTTTAACCGAATGGTGAAGGAGATTGTAGATTTACGTATTAATAAATACGAGCAGCAGATTAAAGACAGTGAGAGAAGGATAAAGCTACTGCGAATGCAGATTAAGCCTCATTTTTATCTAAATGCAATCACAACAGTTCGAAGCATGACCTATCAGGATAGGGGCGAAGAGATCCGTGCCTATCTGGATGCACTATCCGATCATATCAGGTATATGCTGAGAGTGGATAGTGACGAAGTAAAATTATCAGAAGAATTATCACATATCGAAAATTATCTGAATATGCAGGAAATGAAATTCCCGAATTCGGTTGCCTACTATATTGGCTGCGGTAAAGAACTGCAAGAGAAAGAAATCGGACATCTGATTCTTTTTACGGTCATTGAAAATGCTTTTAAGTTCGCAATGAATTTATATGATACATTAATACTTCTAATACAATGCGAGCCGGTGGAAGAAAACGGATTTCGAGGATATAGGGTGATTATTGAAGACAATGGAAAAGGCTTCTCAAGGGAACAGATCGAGAAATTTCGGTTGGGTAATGAGGTTGAAGAAAAGCAGGATGGCAGGCACATTGGATTAAGTAATATCAAAAAAACACTGGAGCTTCAATATAGCAGAAAAGATTTACTTAGACTGTCAAATGTTGAACCACATGGAGCCCGGGTTGAAATATGGATACCTGATGATAAAAAAATAATACCTGAGGGAGATCAATATGAGAGTGCTTATTGTTGATGATGATCCGAATACCATTGAATTAATTAAAAACACGATGAATTGGGATAAAATGGGAGTCACAGAGATCTTATGCTCCTATAATGGAATTCATGCAAAGCAGATGCTTCAGAGCAAAGAACCTGAAATTGTTCTTTGCGATATCGAAATGCCCTTATGTAATGGCATGGAAGTATTGAAGTATATCTACGAAAACAATATCGTTTTAGAATTTATTTTTCTGACCTGTCACGACAGCTTTGAATACGCGAAAAAAGCAATTGAATTCAATGCGATGGGCTATCTGACAAAACCGTTCAAGCCGGAAGAGGTAACTGCGGTAATAATGAAGGCAATTGTCAAGGTAAATAATCGAACGTCTCATAATGAACTGGTACAAAAGGAATATATATGGAAAAAAAATCAGGATATTATGGGGAATAGTCTTTTATGGGCTATATTTCAGAAGACCGTTCCAAATGATAAAGAGAAAATGAAAAATGTTATAAATATACGAAATATTAACTTTGATGTGAATGAAAAAGTGTATCTGGTGTATGCAGGTATTAACACACGCAAGCTTAATACAAAGGAATATTCGGAAGCTGATTTTTTTTATATTCTACGGCATCTTACACTGGAATTGATTAATAATCAATTTGATTATAAAAATGCAGTGGAATATACGTTGGAACCATATGATGTCTTACTGCTTGTGGTAAGAGAATCGGAGGCCACGAAGGATTTATTAATGGAGCGTTGTGAAAAGTTGGTCTCTGTCTCAAAATCCTATATGGATACGAATGTAGTATGCATGGTGGGGGACTTAATCGGTTGTGAAGAATTGGCAGATACAAAGAAAGAAATGGATGTTCGGTTCCAGCAGGAGGCCAGCTACAGCAGAAAGGTGCTCAACTACAGCGATATCAGTAATAACACGGAATTAGAATCGGGTGGCATTAACTATGAAAGAATATTAAAGTCCTTAAGAAATAAGGAAAAAGTATCTTTGGTAAACTATATCAGAGATTTCTGTGAGGACAGTATGAAAGCCGGTACACTCAATTCCTACAAAATGAATTTAATACATCACGATTTGCTTCAAATATTTTACGGATATCTACAGGAGCATAATATTCAGGCTGATAAATTGCTTCATGATAGGATTGCCATTCAGATGAATATGGCAGCAGAGTATTCAATATTTGATATGATTAAGTATATAAATTATATGTTTGACCGGATTTCCGATATTATTAATGAGGTGCAACAGACATCGACGATTGTGGCAAAGGCCCAAAAATATATTCAGCAGCATTTTACGGAAGATATCGACCGCAATGATGTTGCGAACAGTGTATTTCTGACGCCGAATTACTTATCTAAATTATTCAACAAGGAGACAGGGCTTACGATACGGGATTACATTAACCAGCTTAGGATAGATGAAGCTAAAAAGTTTTTACATGCTACGAGTAAAGCAATCAGTACGATAGCAATGGATGTCGGTTTTGAAAATGTATCCTATTTCTCAACCGTATTTAAAAAGTATAGCGGATGTAATCCGGATGCTTGGAGAAAGATATAATAAAAATCTTATCGAAAGAGATTGCCGTAAGCTGCAGCGATCTCTTTTTTTGCGCGTAAAGACAGCTAAACTAATATTTATTTACTGTACAGGAACAAAACCATAGAGTATTTTATCAAAAGTATTCCATTTTTCATATGTTAGAATAAAAGAAAATAAAAGAAAAGCATTCATTACTCTGACATCAAAGTGAGGAAGACAAAATGATTTTATTTGTAAGAGACAGTAATTTTTATAGAAGAGTAATTAAATTGGCAGTTCCCGTTGTATTTCAAAGTATGATAACCATGGGAATTGGTATGATTGGAACACTGATGGTCGGACAATTAGGAGAAAAGCCACTTTCAGCCACTTCGCTTGCAAATGAATTTATCATTTTATACCAGATTCTTTGTATGGGTATCGGCTATGGTGCAGCTGTTCTTACAGCTCAGTACTGGGGACAAAGAAATATTTCGGCTTTAAAAAAGATAGTTACCATAATGTTGAAAATGTGTATCGTTGTGGGTGGGATTCTGGGGGCAATAGCATTCCTGGCTCCGGAAGCAGTCATGAGAATATTTACCCCTGATTCTGAATTGATTAAGCTTGGAGCGGTTTATATGAAAATCAGTGCATGGACATTTATTCCTACGGGTCTGGCATTGACGGTCACTGCAGTTTTACGTTCCTTTGGAGAGGTTCGCATACCATTATACACCTCAATCATTGCATTTTTTGTGAATATTTTCTTTAATTGGGTCTTGATTTTCGGTAAGTTAGGAGCACCCCGAATGGAAATCATGGGTTCAGCGCTCGGTACGCTGATTTCACGTGCTTTTGAATTGTTATTTATTGCAGGCTATTTCTTTTTTGTAGATAAGAGGGTTGGATACCGGCTGAAGGAATTCTTTACATCGTGTAAAGGGTTATATAAGCAGTATATAAAATTCTGTATACCGGTACTAATCTCAGACACAATCCTAGGTGTAGGAAATAGCGCTATTACAGTAATTATCGGTCATATTGGATTTTCTTTCGTTGCTGCAAATGCAATTGTCTCGCAAGTAACACGTATGGCTACGATTTTTACGACGGGGGTATCAAGTGCTTCAAGTATCATTACCGGTAATACTTTAGGTGAGGGAGATACAGAGAAAGCTTATAAGGAGGGAATTACCTTCTTAAGCCTTAGCGTTGCGCTTGGGCTGGTAGCAGGTGTCGCACTTTTAATCTTATGCCCTTTTATGATCAGAAGTGTTCATATCTCTGAGGAGGCGAAAGGCATAGCTCGTCAGTTAATGTATGCAATTGCCGTAATCCTTGTATTTCAATCGGCACAGACGGTACTTACGAAAGGAGTTCTCAGAGGAGGAGGAGATACACGATTTCTGATGGCGGCAGATGTACTGTTTTTGTGGTTGGTATCGATACCACTTGGTGCCCTTGCGGGGTTGGTATTTCATTTGCCGGCATTTGTTATATATATCTGCTTACGCGCTGACTACATAATCAAATCCATCTGGTGTACATTACGATTACTGAAAGGGAATTGGATGAATAATGTCACCTCCAGTCATATACATAATAGGTCAGACAGAAAGCAAGCCCATTAAAATTCCAAGGATAAAGGAGGCTTTTATGAAAAAAATAATAGTAAAAAGCAGGTTATCTATTTTTGAAAAGGTTTTCACAATAAAAATGAAGCTCATCATTTCATTTATGATAGCGATAGCATTAATCATAATCTTGGGATTTGCATCCTATCAAAAGGCAGCGACAGCGCTAAGGAAAAACTATATGGAATCGACCGGTCAGACACTCTATATGTCAGGTGAGTATCTGGCTTTTGGCTTAAATTCAATACAAGATACCGCTACGCAGCTGATCAACGATGATAGTGTGGTAAATTATTTTAGTAATATGTACGGATCGGATAGCATTAAAATTCATAGCGGTAAACAATCTATAACAAAATTGTTGGCAGCGAAAAATGTGACAGATAATTTCATAGAAAACATTTATCTTCTATCGGATGATGTCGAATCAATAACAACAAAAAAGCTAACTGACAATACGCTTTCGGGGTTTTCCGATACAGCAATCGGAACAAGAGTGCAACAATATAAAATGGATGTCGTTTGGAGCGGAGCGGATCAATATTTAGATGAGAAGCTTAACACTGGAGAAACGGATTATTCCTTGCGCTTCATAAGGAATATGGCATTAGCAAACGGAATTGTTATTATTGATGTTAGCGCTGAGGCAGTGGTAGCTACTTTGGAAAATATCAAATTTGATAGATCAGGTATTCTGGGTATTGTTACCCAAGACGGTAAAGAAATCACAGTCACTGACAAGAAAGAGAGCGTCTTCTCCGATCAAGGGTTTTATCAAGAGGCTAGAAATGGAAAAGCTACAAACGGTTCAAAATATGTGGACTATCAAGGTGGGAAATACTTGTTTATGTATGCGAAAGTCGGTGATACCGGAGCAATGATATGTGCACTGGTATCCAATGGAACGATTTTGAAGCAGGCAGACGGTATTAGGCTGTTCACTGTTTTTATTGTAATTATTGCATGTATTATTGCGACATTTAACGCGTTTATGATAACAAACGGTATCGATAAAGTAATAAAAAGCATGATAATCGGACTAAAAAAAGCAGCGCACGGAGATTTGACGGTGGTCTTTCCTTCCAATAGAAAAGATGAATTTAAAACATTAATCGATGAGATCCAGAACACTTTTACTAATATGAAGTCTTTAATATTCGGAGTGAAAAACTTAAGCAGTGAGGTGATGGATTCCTCGGCCAAAATCGGTGAGACAACCTCCTCATTTCAAAGATCCACAGAAAACATCTCATTTGCAACGGGGGAAGTAGAACAAGGAATCGTACAACAAGCTAAGGATGCAGAAGATTGCTTAAGCGAAATGGATAATCTGTCGCAGAAGATAATTTCAATCAGTGAGAATACCAGAGAGATCAGTCGAATCACGGAACAGACAAAGATAAGCATTCAGGAGGGAACACAGTGTACACAAAGGCTCAATGATCAGACAAAATCAACAATTCAGATTACTACGGATATCATAAAGAAAGTAGAGCAGCAGGCTCAGAAATCCCTATCAATCAGCCAGATTTCGAACGTAATCAGTGATATTGCAAGTCAAATTAATTTGTTATCATTAAATGCTTCCATTGAGTCGGCAAGAGCGGGCGAATTCGGAAGGGGATTTGCAGTTATTGCGAATGAAATCAGAAGTCTGGCGGATCAGTCGAAAAAATCAGTAGATGATATTAAAGACATCATCAGTAATATTCAAGAGGAAACAAATGATACCATGCAAATTGCACAAAGTGCAGAGGCGGTCCTGTTATTACAGGAAAATGCAGTATCGGATACAACCGGTTCTTATCACAATATAAATAATAATGTGGAACAGCTGGTCATATATCTCAAATACATTACGGATACGATAGATAATATGGAGGAATCAAGAGTAAGTACACTGGGTGCAATCGAGAGTATATCAGCCGTTCTTGAAGAGATAGCAGCCTCCTCAAATACCGTAAACCAAGCATCGAAAGAACAATTAATATCGGTAGAGTCTATGAGTACTTCCTCCGAAGCTTTAAACGAAAATGCCAATAATTTATTGCATGCTGTACAAAAATTTACGATATAGTGCGTGTCACCCATTATAGGAAGCATCATGTTGTTTCGCGCTCAATAAAGGAGACAGGTAATACGCAATTTTCAGGAACTTTACCGGTTGAGGAATAATGATAGATACCTTCGACGGCATGACAGCAGATTTCCTTAATCGGTTGATGTATGGTGGAAATTGCAGGGGTACATAACGCAGCCAAGTCGGTATCATCATAACCAACCAGTCTTACCGCTTCAGGGATGCTTATATTATGATTTTTACAGTACTGGATAATTTGAGCCGCAATGATATCATTCGAAGTAAATATACCATCCACATAGGGGTTTGCTTCGAATAATCCGGATATTATTTCTTGATAATCCATGGAAAAGAAGCGCTCTTCCGTGGCATCCAAAAAAACAGGTGAAGAGATATTATTTGCTATGCAGGTGTTTGTGAAGCCAATGAAACGTTTATTGGCTTCAAATTCAAGATCTGCGCTGCCGCTGATATAGGCCAGAGTTTTACACCCTTTTTGGAGCAGATGCATTGCTGCTAATTCGCCTCCGTTATAATTATCGGAACACACAGAAGGTATGTTGGGGGAGATGATTCTGTCAATGGATATCAGTGGTGAATCGATATTCAAATAATCCTGAAGATTTTGGGTACGACTGGCAATAATAATACCGGTTACTTTATTTGCTTTTAACATACTAAAATAATCGACTTCCTTTGCGGTTTCGTGGTTAGAAATACAAAGCAGGAGCTTATAGCCTCTCTGTACAGCGTAATATTCGGTGTATTCGATAACCTGACTGTAGAAAAAATTCTTTGCGGAAGGAACAATCAAGCCGATGAAATTACTCTTCTTCTTTGTTAGGGATTGCGCGATTTCATTCGGATAATAATCCAGTTCCTTCATGGAGGCCATTACTTTATTCCGGGTCTTTTCACTGACGTTAGCGCGATTATTGAGCATTCGCGAAATTGTGGTAACAGAGACGCCGGCATGTGCTGCAACATCAATTAATGTAGCCATATAGATACTCCTTAAGGTTTTATTTATATTTTACATTCTTTTCAAGGAAAGTCAATAAAGCTGTGATGTTAAGGTTTCAGTTCAGCCCATGATGTCGCGAGGTATTAAGAAAGGATGATATTATGAATCAATTAACGATAGTTGACTGTAAAGACAAAATTAGATGGATAGGAAGAACCTATGATGAGACAGAACAAAAGGTAACCTATTTTAATTGGACTTGCGCAGGGTTGGAATTTGAATTTACCGGGAATTATCTACTTGCAGAAGTTTGCGCATATTCTGCAATTGAATTTGAAGGTATGACTCCAAATGCGCCAAAGAGAGTTATCTGGCCATGGATTGCCGTTTTTCTGGATGACGGCGAAGAACCGATCCGTCGAATGGAAATAGGGCATGAGCAGGAGACCTGTCTTATCTATGCAAGTGAGCAGATAGAGACCCATAGAATTAAGATAATAAAAATTACGGAAAATGCAAAGGGGAAAGTCGGAATCAAGTCTTTCCTTATGGAGGGTGAGATGAATTCCATACCTCAGGATAATCAAAGTAAAAGGTATATAGAATTCATCGGAGACTCCATTACCTGTGGCTTTGGAAATGAGACGACAGAGAAGGAACGTTTTTTCTATTCGGGAGAGGAAAACGGCTGGATGTCCCACGCTGCTATTGCGGCCAGAAAACTTCAGTTCGATTACAGTATTGTAGCAGCTTCCGGAATAACAGTAGGAGAAGGAATTGGGGTAATGAAATGGCCCTTATCACCTATGAATCAGACATATCAGTACACGGATCGGTATCTTGAAGAAGTTTTGGAAAGTAAAGAGCCCTTCAAAGAATGGGATTTTACGATGAGAATACCGGATATTATTATAATAAATTTGGGTACAAACGATAGCAGTTTGATCGCTTTTGAGGGTGATTATGACAAAGGAGAATATAATTTTGAAAACAATTATTATTCCTTTATTAAAAACATCCGGGAGCTGAATGGTCCCAAGCCACTTATCATATGTGCACTTGGATCAATGGATTATTATCTGTATTCGAACATTGAGAAGACAGTTGCAAGGTATTCCACTGAAACGATGGATGAAAACATAAAGTGCTTTCGGTATGGAAAGATTAATTTCTTGGAAGGCTACGGCGCAGCAGGACATCCGTCAGTGGCATCACATAAGAGGATGGGGGAGGAATTAGCGAATTACATCATTCGGAGTGTACATTATTGATAGGAAGCATTACTTAATTGATTGTTTTGCACTGCCACAATGAGTATATTTTATAGTAGGTGAACCTATTCCGTAAAAAGATTGCAGCAATTTGTTTTACAAAAGGAGGGGCTGTAATGAATTATAAGAAAAACAGAGATGAATTAATGAAGGTTGTAAGGGAACGAGCTTCCATCCGACATGTCTCAAAGCATCGTAACCCGGATGGAACGATTGACGTTGAAGGAAATCTAAAGCTTTGGAACGCTTTGATGGATCGGTTTGATAAAATCTTGTTGTGGGAAAATGGAGCGCCGGGGTTTAATGATAAAGATCCAAGACATACCCAGCCTTCCATGATTTTTATTCCATCGGAGGATTTAAATGCAAATCGAGGAACAATTATCGTTGCACATGGAGGAGGATTTGAGACCCGTACCGGGTGTGAAGGCTTTCATGTGGCAGAATGTTTTAACCGAGCTGGTTTTGCTGTAGCGATTCTTTCTTATCGTATAAAGCCATATGGCCGTAGAGATGCAATTGCCGATATGCAACGTGCAATAAGAATTCTTAGAGCAAGGAAAGATGAATTAGGAATATCAGATAAAGTAGCAGTTATGGGCTTTTCTGCCGGTGGGATGTTATCAGGAAACTGCGCGACGCATTTTGATTATGGTAAAGAAGAAGCCGAGGACATCATAGAACACTATTCCAGTAGGCCCGATGCGGCTGTTATTGCTTACGGGGCAATTTCCTTCACCTCCTTTCCGAGCGGGTTTATGAAAAATCCATTTATTGATAGTAATAAAGCAGAGGAATTGTATCTTGCTCCGGAAAAAAACATTACAACGAAGACTCCGCCCTTTTTCATTTGGCAGACAAACAGTGATGATCCGAGATTTGCGATGTATCTGGCTAAGGAATTGGCAGATTATAATATTCCCTTTGAGCTTCATTGCTTTCCGGGGGGGATACATGGTTTAGCCTTAGCAGATGGTAATAATGATCTTGGAGAGAAAATACCCCACATCATGCACTGGAGCATTCTATGCACCGAATGGCTGGAGGAACTCGGTTTTTAAGGATTTATCAAGAAATACCTGTTTCCATGTGTATCTTTGTATTAAATATATCAAAAAATAGCAGAAGGAAAGGATATGGTAACAAAATGATGAAAAAAGAATTTGAGCGTGTCACACCGGAGAGTGTAGGTATCCCGTCAGAATTAATCGGGAAGTTAGTAGACAAATTAGAGAGCGGTTTTACAGAGCCGCATGGTTTGATGATTATGCGCCATGGAAAAATATGTGCAGAAGGCTGGTGGACTCCTTACGCACCGGGAATTCGCCATGGGCTCCAATCCCATACGAAAACATATGCTGCAACAGCGGTAGGAATTGCTTACACAGAAGGACTACTTAAGCTGGAGGATAGGATTATTGATATTTTCAAAGAGGAGGCACCGGAAAATCCCTCACAAAATCTACAGAGATTAACAGTCGCAGATGTGCTTTGCATGGGCTGCGGTATGGATACAATGCCATTTCCTTCTTTGAACTGGATTAAGGAATTTCTTGCAACACCGGTAAATCATGTTCCCGGAACCACATATATGTATAACAGCACCGGCTCGACATTACTTGGAGCTATTGTTCGTAGATTAACCGGCTTAGGACTACACGATTATCTGAAGCCCAGACTATTCGATAAGATTGGCATCGATGCAGATAACTTGCGCTGGATTTATATGCCGGATGGTATGGAAGTTGGCGGAGGCGGTCTTTATGCGACAACAGAGGACAATCTTAGGCTCATGAAGTTATATGCGGATGGCGGTGTATGGGAGGGAGAACGAATTCTCTCCGAGGATTATGTAAAAAAGGCTTCAACTCTTCAGAATGAATCTGCTACGGAGGAGGCTAATAATCCACTGGCTAAAGATAATTTTTTGGGCTATGGTTACCAGATCTGGATGTGTAAGCCAAAGGATGTCTACCGTGCCGATGGAGCTATGGGACAGTTTACGATTGTTGTTCCGAATAAGGACATGATTATTGCAATTACAGAAAATGCCTCCGGATCTCATTGGGCACAGACGACTCTCGATGCCATGTGGGAATTTATGGAGGAGCTTCCGGATGCAGATAGCCTTCCCGAGAAGGAGACCATCTCGGAAAAACTTGCCCGTAGGATGAACACGCTATCCTTACCGGCACCGAGATTTTCACCTTTCAGTGAATATCGTACGAAAATTAATGGAGCAGTATATCATGTGAGTGAAGATACCTTTCTGCTTGATAACAGTGTGGCAGCTGTTGCTGTATTTATGGGTGGAGCGGCACTTCCAAAAGGAATTAAGACTTTTAATTTCAACTTTGGAATGGATGGCTGTACCTTTGACTACATACAAGGTGGAGAAAGTAAGAGCGTTGCCGTGGGAATAGACGGAGCGTATCGATATAACACACTCGGTAATGGCGCGGTTTCTATTGCACTGATGTGCGGAGCCTGGACAGAGAAGAATGTGTTCCAGCTTACGATTCGTTGGGTGGAAACTTGTAATCAGCAGAAGCTTAATTTTACCTTCAATGATGATAAGGTGACAATAGAAGAGGAAGGCACGGCTTTATTTATCAGGAAAATGCCCACGATAACAGCCTTCAAATAATTATGAGACCGCCAAAGGCGGCACATGGGAGCTTGTATGAGAAAATCCATTCTAGAGAATAAAGTGATAGTCGCAATGACTAAGGTAACAGATCTATTAATAATCAGCCTGTATTGGTTGTTATTGTGTATTCCTGTCATAACGATTATTCCGGCGACAGTGGCACTTTATTATGCATCGGTGAAAGCTGTACGAAGAGATCGAGGGAATCTGACCGCCGAGTTTTCCAAGGCATTTAAGCAGAATTTTAAGCAAGGTGCATTGATTTCTGTTATCTATATGATAATTGCAGTTATTTTATATACCTGCTTTGATTTTGCCAAAGGGGTTGGTCTTGAAACCGGCTTGGGAAAGTTTTATGTCACACTGACCGTTGTAGTTACGCTAATCATTGCGATGCTTTCTTTTTACCTTATCCCTACACTATCCAGATTCGATGTGAGTATACCGGGACTGTTCCGACTATCACTTTACTTTGCAGCCAAAAACTTGTTAACACTGCTTCCTTTAATGATAACCTTTGGTGCGGCAGCAGTAGCGGTTTATTGCCTGGCACCGCTCATATGTATTATACCAGGGGTATATTGTTATCTGCTTTCCTATTCTGTTGAAAAGGCCTTCAAAAAATATATACAGGATAATGTGAGCTCAGAGGAGCATCAAATGGAAATGTGGTATATGGATTAAGTATTCTTTTGATTTGCCTTGTACTCTTACGTATTTTTGAACCACAATTGTACAAAATTAAAGCCTTAAAGTATATTTTTTAATGTTTCATTTTTTATATTTGATAAGATTAAGATATCAAAAGGAGGAGGTAATACAATGAAAAATTTTAAAAGATTAATAGCTATATTAATAACATTTGTTCTGGTCTTTTCTCTCGCGGGTTGTTCCGGTAAAAAGAATGAAAGCCCGTCAAACGAAACTACACCAACCGGTGTGGCAGATACTGCTACTGATATTACAACACCGGAGAGTACGGAGATAACTACAATAAAAATAAGTTATCCGGTTATTGTGGTTGTTCCGTCGGAAGAAGGAACAAAGCAGGTTCAAGATGCTGTCAATGATTATCTTGAGAAAAAAGGTGAGAATGTCAGGGTTGATTTAGAGCCGGTTGACGTATCAACCTATGGAGATCAGATGGATATGGCACTGGCAAGCGGTGAAGGAGTTGATATCTATTGTCCGTTTACCGGATTAACAGCTGCGATAGCAACGAACCAAGTACTGCCCTTAAATGATTATCTGGACAACGAACTGAAGGATACTGTTTCTTTAATGGGTGAAGAGTGGTTAAAGCCTTCCACCTATAATGGAAATGTTTATGCAATTCCCTGCTATAAAGGTGTGGTTCTGGAGCCTTATTTTATCTGTCGTAAGGACATTGTGGACGAATTGGGCTTTGATATGGACAGCATCAAGTCTGTGAAAGATATTGAGCCCTTATTGTTACAGGTGAAGGAAAAATATCCGGACATGTATCCCTTGGTTCCAACCGGTGGTAGTGCAGGCGGAAATACTTTAATGGTTGATTATTCCCTAAATGGTGTACAAGGTTACCAAGTGGATAATTTTAATTACGGCGCAAGTGTTGTCGGTGATGATTTGACGGTTCAGAATTACTATAATACTGATTTCTTCAAGGAGGCCTGTGCACTTGCCTATGATTGGAATCAGAAGGGCTTAATCATGCCGGATGCATCACTTTCTTCCGATATTTCCACAGACCTTCTTGGCTCCGAACAAGCATTCTCGGTAATCACAGGTTATGGTTATATTCCGGAAAGTGTAGAGGCTACTTATAAGAGCAGATGCAACGGATTTGACTTTTATGCGAAATCTTTGAATAAGACACAGTTAACCTCCGGAAGTTTAGCAGTAAACTGGAGTATTGCCTATACCTGTAAAAACACACAGGCTGCTGCAAAGGTATTAAATCTTCTGTATACTGACGAATATGTTCTTAATTCCATTATATTTGGTATTGAAGGAACCGATTATGTGAAAAACGATGACGGTACGATATCTTATCCGGAAGGACTTGATATGAATACGGTACCTTATACCGCAGCACTATCTTGCGGAATCGTTGGTAATATGTTTAAGCAATATGCATTAAAAGGTAATACAGATCCTAAGGATGTTAATTACATGCAGCAAAATAATACAGACGCACAATATTCGCCGGCTTTTGGTTTTCATCTGGATGCGGCAAACATTACCTCTCAATGCTCTGCAGTGGACAATATAATACAGCAGTATCAGTATTCTCTACTATGTGGAGAGGTTGACCCGGAGAAAGCTATTCCTCAGTTCATTACAGCACTAGAATCAGCCGGTATAAACGACATTATTGCGGAAACTCAGAAACAGTTGGATACATGGTCAACTGAAAATAAATAGTACTAAATCAAATCATTTCTACGCAGGAAATCAACCCCAGGATTCTGGTACGATAAAAGGAAGCCTGGGGTTCTTTTTCTGGAATACTCAATAAAAGGAGGTAATGGATGATGTCATCAACCCACGGGATAGCAAAGGTTACAGCAAGAAGGCGTTTTATAAAGAGAAAGACGTCTAGAATTAATTACGTTCCTCTCTTTATCATGATGCTGCCTGGAGTACTGTATCTATTTGCCAATAATTATATTCCAATGTTCGGTATTTTGATTGCATTTAAAAAGCTGGATTATTCAAAGGGGATTTTCTTTAGTAATTGGTGCGGTTTTGAAAATTTTGAGTACCTGTTTAAGACGAAAGATGCATTCATTATGATTCGTAATACACTGTGTTATAATTTGATATTTATCACTCTTGGTTTAGTAGTTGCATTGTCGATTGCAATCATGATGACCGAGATTGGCAAAAAGAAGATAGCTAAATTTATACAGCCGGCTATTTGTTTTCCCAATATGATTTCTATTATTATAGTTGCATATCTGGTATATGCTTTTCTTGGAAGCAATGGTTATATTAATAGAACCGTACTGGATGGAAATGGAATCAAATGGTATAGCGAAGCAAAATATTGGCCCTTTATTCTGGTTATAGTTAACTTCTGGAAAAGCGCCGGTTATAGTTCCATTATTTATATCGCCAGTATCTCCGGGATAGACTCGAGCCTTTATGAAGCGGCTAAGTTGGATGGCGCCTCGAAGATGCAGCAGATTACAAAGATTACTCTTCCGATTATAAGGCCAATGATTATATTAATGCTTTTATTATCGGTAAGTAAAATATTCAACTCAGATTTCGGTTTGTTCCTTCAAGTACCAATGAATTCAGGTATGTTGTTTTCAACCACCCAGACAATTGATACTTATGTTTACCGATCATTAATGGAACTGAATAATATTGGCATGTCCTCAGCAGCAAGTGTCTTCCAGTCTGTTATCGGCTTCATACTTGTCTTGTTGTCTAATGCTTTCGTACGTAGGATAGATAATGAAAGTGCATTATTTTAGGAGGAGAAAGTGCGAATTATAAAAAGAATAATTCGCACGGCGAATTTGTGCTGTCGCCCAAATTCACGGGTTTGCGGCAGAATGGAGATTAAAATGAAGACTAAAAAAAATTCTGAAAAAAGATTTCAAAATATTTCTCTTGTTATAATGTTGATTATCACTGTATTTTGCATTATGCCGTTTATTCTCATGATTGCTGCTTCTATTACAGATGAGAATGTATTAATCAAAGAAGGCTACAGATTCTGGCCTTCAAAAATAAGCTTTGGATCCTATTATTATCTTTGGGCAAAGCGGGAAACTATATTCGGTGCATATGGAATATCTATTCTTGTTACTGCCGTTGGAACCTTTATTAATGTGGCATTAACTTCACTGTTTGCCTATCCTTTATCCAGACAGGATTTTAAATACAGAAATTTCTTTGCCTTTTTTATCTTTTTTACAATACTCTTTAATGGTGGAATGACTGCTTCCTATATCGTTTGGACACAGATTTTCCATATAAAGAATAGTATTTGGGCATTGCTGGTTCCAAATTATCTGATGGGAGCTTTTAATGTATTACTGGTTCGCAATTATTATATGGCAAGTATACCAATCTCCATATTAGAAGCCGCCCGTGTAGACGGAGCGAAGGAGATTGGCATTTACACACGAATTATCCTACCGCTTTCAAAGCCGGTTATTATAACAATATCGCTGTTTTCCGGAATGGCCTATTGGAATGATTGGACGAATGGCTTGTATTACATTACAAATACCAAACTATATAGCATAAATGTATATCTAAATAAATTAATGAACAACATCGCCTTTTTAAAAAGCTCATCTTCCATTACAGAAGGAGCAAATCTGGCGGGTTTGGATCTTCCAAGCGTTGGAATACGTATGTCAATTGCTGTTATCGCCATGCTCCCGGTTCTCATTATATTCCCGATGATTCAGGCGCAGTTGATCAAGGGAGTAGTAATCGGAGGAGTAAAAGGGTAGCGTGAAATAAATTAACAATTTCACACCCCTGATTTGAG
>DBTU01000057.1:0-5328 GCA_002307215.1 Lachnoclostridium sp. UBA1308 | reverse complement strand
CGAAGGCGGCACATGGGAGCTAATGCGAATTATTGAAGGGCATAATTCGCATTTAGAAGTTTGTACCTGCGTAATCCTCGGCCCAAACTTGTTCAAGGGGCAGGTATGTTTGGCATGAACACTGGGAGACTGATTGGCTTCGGTCCCCGATATGACAAAAGATAGGAAAGATGTTGGAGGATATAAAGGAATGAAGAAAATAGAAAACAAGGTGATGCTTATTACCTATCCGGATTCTATGGGTAACAACTTGGAGGATTTGAATTATATCCTTGATAAGTATTTTTCAAAAGCAATAGGCGGAGTTCATATATTACCGTTTTTTCCATCATCCGGAGATAGAGGGTTTGCGCCAATAGATTATCATAAGGTAGAAACTGCATTTGGCGGGTGGAAGGATATAGAAAAGCTGGCAGAAAACTATTATTTAATGTTTGATTATATGATTAATCATATTTCAGCTCAGAGTGATTATTATAAAGATTTTTTAAAAAACAAAGAAGACTCACCCTACAAGGATTTATTTATTCGCTTCAAGAATTTCTGGGAGAAGGGAGAACCAACAGAGGAAGAAGTGGAGGTTATATACAAGAGAAAGCCGAAAACCCCATACGCAGAGGCACATTTTGAGGATGGAACCACTGAAAAAGTTTGGTGTACCTTTGACGAAGAACAGATTGATATTAATTGCCCGTCAATAACAGCCGGCAAGTTTATCGCGGATAACCTGACAGATCTTTGCCGGCACGGTGCAGCATTAATCCGATTGGATGCGTTTGCCTATGCGACGAAAAAAGCAGGTACCAGCTGTTTCTTCATTGAACCGGAGGTTTGGGACTTATTAAATAAATGTGTCGAAATACTAAAGCCTTATAAGGTGGAACTGCTTCCGGAAATACATGAACATTATACACTTCAGAAAAAAATTGAAGAAAAAGATTTTTATGTCTATGATTTCGCCCTTCCAATGCTGTTGATTCACGCTTTATACTACGGAGAGGCAAAATATTTAAAGAACTGGCTTGAAATCTGCCCGAGAAAACAGTTTACAACCCTGGACACCCATGATGGAATCGGTGTTGTGGATATTAAAGATTTACTTCCGGATGAAGAAATCAGTAGAACTCAGGAGGATATCTTCAGATTTGGTGCAAATGTTAAGAAGATATATAATTCAGCGGCTTATAATAACCTGGATATCTATCAGATCAACTGTACCTATTATTCGGCTCTGGGAGATGATGATGACGCATATCTGCTTGCACGTGCGGTACAGTTCTTTGCTCCCGGGATTCCTCAGGTCTACTATGTTGGCCTGCTTGCAGGTAGAAATGATTTAGAGCTGTTGGAAGAGACAAAAGTTGGGAGAAATATTAACAGGCATTACTATACCCTCGAGGAAATTGATCAGACGGTACAGATGCCTGTGGTAAAGAAGCTTCTGGAATTGATGGAATTCCGTAACAGTCATCCCGCTTTTGCCGGTGAATTTATAATGCTACCGACAGATTCACATAAGTTACACATCGTAAGGACTAACGCAGAGCATTCTGCTGAGCTGATAGTTGATTTCAAGGAAAAGAAATTTGAGATTAAGGCTACAGCCTATCAGCGTAGTTCGTGTGAATAAAGAATTCAGCAAGAGCACGCGGTAGAATGGAGGTTAAGATGGATGTTATCAGTTTGGGCGAAGCATTGATTGATTTCACTCCCGGTAAAGAAGCAGGAAGCTATATCAGAAATCCGGGAGGAGCACCTGCCAATTTTGCGGTCGGTGTTGCTAAATGTGGAATTGATGCAGCATTTTTGGGCCGTTTAGGTAATGATGATTTCGGTAATTTTCTTGTTCGGACGCTGGAAGATAATCATGTAAGAATACTGGTTCCCGGACTACTCGACGAGGCAGTAACAACCATGGCCTTTGTGACAATATATGAGGGAGGGGAGCGTTCCTTTACCTTTGCCAGAAAGCCAGGGGCGGATATGCTTCTTAAGGTATCGGATATCAGAACAGAAGTGATAGAACAGTGTAAAGTACTCCACACCGGTTCCTTCAGTATGTCGGTAAATCCATCCAGAGAGGCTGTAGTCTATGCGATGAAGCTGGCGCAGGAGTTTGGCAAAATAGTGAGCTTTGATGTAAATTATCGTGCAATGGTATGGGATTTTGAGCAAGAGGCTATCGAAGAAGTCATTAAGATTTTACCCTATGTAGATTTGCTAAAAATATCAGAAGAAGAACTAATCTTTGTCGGTGGTGAAGCTAATATACCGCTAATCATGAAAAAATTCGGGATCACTGTCATAGTGGAAACACTGGGTGCAGAAGGAGCGAAATACTTTTATCGTGAAACATCGGGAAGGCTACAGGGAAGAAGAGTGAATGCTATAGATGCGACAGGAGCCGGAGATGCCTTCTGGAGTGGATTTGTATCCAGGCTTTTGTTGGAAGGAGTAACAGATAAAAATGATATTACGGAACAGATAATCATTGATGCCTTAGAATACGGCAATATCTCCGGATCACTCTGTGTTCAGAAAATGGGAGGAATTCCGGCACTTCCGACTAGGGAAGAGATTGAAGCAATGATATTTGAATAATTTCATGAAATGCATTATTTAGTACTACCGATAGGACAGACATAAGCACTCCAAAAGCGATTCCAGGAATGAAAAAACGGGAATCGCTTTTTTCCTTCAGGGGAGAAAACCACTCAATATGATATTATTCAGTGATAAAATAAATTATATAAGGCTGTATATAATGATTATTCTAATCCATTGACCGAGTGTGGATATAAAATTGTAGCGGAGTTACAATTTCCCGATATAGCCGAGCATATAGCACATAAATTTGACTGTAAATTGATTTGCTATCGAGGCGAAAATTGGTATGGTTTTGTTAATAAGAACTCCGGTAAATTGCAAGCTATTCAAGAACTTTTGAAGGTTTTACATATTAGTAGGAACGATGTAATAGCTTTTGGGGACGATGTAAATGATATAGAAATGTTGAAAGTATGTGGATTGGGTATTGCCGTTGCGAATGCCGTCTCTGCTGTGAAAGAGATAGCGAATGTAATTGTAGATAGTAATAATGAAGATGGTGTAGCAAAATATATCGAAAAAGAAATTCTGAATTATTATTAACATCATAATTATAATAAAATAGCACTTTACCATGTAACATATAAACCATGAACATATACTAGGAGATACATAGATGACAGACGATATTCATAATTTTCTTGAGCAATTTGATGAACTAACACAGCAGAGATGATGGGGCGTTTTTATCTGTATTTATATTATGCAAATTATGGTTGAGAATATGTTCCATTTGTTGTACACTAACAGAGTATTAAATCAGCTTATCTAATAAGGTAAATGGAAGTTAATTTATTTTTTATTTTAGAGGTTTTTAGTGGTGAGCTTGGATTTTAGTACATAACCGTTATTAGCAGGTAAAATTTGAAAGGGTGGTTTTTAATGATGAGAAAATTGACTTATGTAACTAGTAAACGGAGGGCAAATTTTCTCTAAAGCTCAATACTGTCGTAAACCCGCGAATTTGGGCGACAGCACAAATTTGCCGTGTGAAAATGGGTTTTTTTATTTTCACACTACCTCCACAACATCAGGAGGATTGTATGTACGAGAATTTAATAACACTGGAAACAAAAAGATTAAGAGTAGTTTGTCTTGAAGTCAAGGATATGTTGTTACTAAATCAGGGTAACAACGAAGCACAATTTGCAGTTAAGTCAGGGTATTGCATTGGCAAAGTCGAGGGGATTGACAAAGAATTGTTGGAAGAGTTTTGTCACCTTGCTTCAGAAAACGAAGCTGGTAACCTATGGTTTAGATTGTGGGATATCGTTTTTCTCAAAGACAATAAAAGAATTGGAGGAGCTCTGTTTAAAGGAGGTCCAAACGAGAACGGCGAAGTGGAAATAGGTTACGGAATCAGTGATGAATTTCAGGGCCAAGGCTTCGGTACGGAAGCCATACAGGAGTTAGTCCTTTGGGCGCTGAGACAAGAGGGTGTGTTGTCGGTAATAGCCGAAACTGAAAAAGATAACATAGCATCTCAAAAGGTTTTACAACATATTGGAATGGTTAATTATTCAGAAACAGATACCGATTACTTATGGAGATATCAGGTCGGCAGTGATAATTAGGCAATAGTATAACTGAGAAATCAACAAGAAAAATCAGCACCCTATTATGTAAATGACAGGGTGCTGATTTTGTAAACGAGACCGTAAGTTAAATCAAATTAATTTTCGCTTTATCTGATATTATTATTAATGATTATATACAATGCTCAGAAATGCCATAGTATGACCATATAGTGTAGTATTCTTATCTCAATAAAACCAAAATGGAGGTAAGAACCATGAAAAAATATATTAATCCCAAGGTCAATACGTATAGCTTACCTGAGTTTCAAAAGAAATATGGTACTGAAACTGACTGCGAAAAAGCTCTGTTTCATCTAAAATGGCATAATGGATTTGTTTGCTCAAAATGCTTTCATAACGATTACTATACAATTAGCACTCGCCGTTTACATTTATACCAGTGCAAACACTGCGGACACCAGGAAACCGTGACTACAGGAACCATCATGCAGAACTCAAAACTTTCACTGACCATATGGTTTCTTGCTTTATACTTTATTGCACAAAATAAGAATGGTATTGCTGAACTATCCCTTGCAAAATATATCGGTGTGACTTTAAAAACTGCCTGGGCATTACTTCACAAAGTAAGAAAAGCAATGGGTTCTCGCGATTCAATGTATAAGCTCGGTGGCAATATCGAAATGGATGAAGCCTTCTTTGGTGGCAAAAAGGAGGGCAAGCGAGGACGTGGAAGCGAAAACAAAGTTACTGTCGCAGTGGCACTTCAAGTAGATGAAGGCGTTTATCCCAAATATCTTAAAATGCAAGTTATACCAGATTGTAAAGGTGAGACATTAAATGAATTTGCCTTAAGCAATATCCGGAAGGCATCCACTATCCATAGCGATAAATTTAAGTCTTACTATAGCTTGAAAAACGACTTTAAGTGCAACATGCAGAAATATAATCCAGAGGATAAAAGTGGTTTTCTAAAATGGGTTCATGTCATGATTTCCAACATCAAAAATAATATCGATGGAACTTATCATGGACTGGATAATAATTACCTGCAAAATTATTTGGATGAATTCTGCTACCGTTTTAATCGTAGGAACGTGAATTCACCTGTTTTTGACAAACTGCTCAAATGCTGCACTACGGAATCTTATTTACGGGTATCTGAGCTTTGTATATAATCATT
>DBTU01000055.1:234777-239223 GCA_002307215.1 Lachnoclostridium sp. UBA1308 | reverse complement strand
CGGGAGGAATGACAATGCCTATGCCCGGCGGAACAAGGACAACACCGCCACAGGGGGGGATGACAATGCCTATGTCTGGCGGAACAGGAACAACACCGCAGCCTGGGGGAATGAGATCACCTAGCGGATCAACAGGGGTTTCCGACAGCATGACTAATAGTGATAATTGGGGTAATTATGACTATTCCGGTTATATGAATGACATGAATGATATGAATGACACGAGTGATATGAATAATATGGACGGTATTGACGAAGATTTGGAAGATTTAAGAGATTATTTTCGTATGCTGTGGTCGCAGCATGTTTATTGGACGAGAATGGCGGTTATGGGTATTATATATAATCTTCCTGATGTTCAACAAATACAGCAGAGGCTGCTCCGTAACCCTATAGATTTTGAAAATGCCTTAATTCCATTCTATGGTAGAGATGCCGCCAAAGAATTTAGCCAATTACTGACTGATCATCTTTCAATAGCAGCCGAAATAGTAAAAGCCGCAAAGGCCGGGGATAATAAGATGGTTAATGATGCTAATAATAGGTGGCACGATAATGCGGATAAGATTGCAGAGTTCATTGGCAGTATTAATCCTTATTGGACGGTAGAGGATTGGAGTGCTATGATTGATGAGCATTTACAGCTCTTAAGTGACAATATTGCACGAATGCTTGCTAAAAAATATGAAGATAGTATAAACGGATTTGACGATATAGAGATGCAGGCGTTGGAGATGGCAGATATGATGTCGGAAGGAATTGCAATGCAATTTTCCGAAATGTAATGTATTTTTCTTGGTTCCTTTGAAAATAATAATACGGTAACATATTATATTTTGGAGGAATTGCGATGTCAGTGAAGAAAATGGATAAACCAAATGATGGAATCAAATGTATTGTTAATACCTGTGAATACTATATGAATGGTGATCATTGCACAGCAGAAAAAATTAACGTGGAACCAAGGAATGCAAATCAATCAGATGAAACAGATTGTGCTACTTTTGCGCCAAAAGATCATGCCTATTAAGGTTAAGAAGCTTTTATCTATTTGATAGAAACAAACAGGAAAGGGACTTTTGATTATGCAAAAGCCCCTTTCCTGTTTGTTTTTATAAGCTTATCAATCTACCTTCTTAAGCAACTTTATGGTACCGTCTTTATTCAGCTTTAATAAAAGAGTTGCAATTATCGGTAATAGGAATAGTCCGAGTACACCCATCAGTTGCGCACCAACAAACATTAACAAGAGTGTCACAATCGGATGAAGACCGATTTGTTGGCCGACGATTTTCGGTTCAATAGTCTGACGGACCACCGTAATGACAATGTAAAGCAATAGCATTCCGAGACCGACTCGTGTATTATCCGTAATGAATGAAATGATTGACCAAGGCAACAGGACTGCTCCTGTTCCGAGGATGGGGAGAACATCAATAATTGCAATCAGACCACCGAAGAGGAAAGGGGTAGGAAGACCGATAATCCAAAAACCAATCGATAGCTCAAGGAAGGTAATTGAGATAATGATGGAATATGCACGAAAGAATTTACCAAGTGTGCCAATTCCATTATCCTTTAGGTTAAGTATCATCGTACGGCGTTCTCCGGTAAACTGTAATATAACAAAACGTGTAATTTTATAGTAATCAATCGTAAAGAAAAATGAGGAAACGATTGTAAAAATCATCTTAATCAATAGGGCAGGAACCTGTCCGGCAAAGCTGGTTATCATACCAAGAACAGTAGAAGATGCTTTACTAAGAAACGTAAATATGGAAGTATCAATATTATTCATAAAATTATCCACGTACGTCCGTATTTCAGGATATTGATCAGATAAATTACCGCTGGTTTTCTGTAGTGCCGGTAGAATTGTATCATTGTAAACGGTAGGTGCATTACTAAAAAGATCTTCCAGAAAGGCAAAAACCTTAAAGCCAATCATGCTGATGCTTAGTCCTAACAGACCGTAAAATAAAATAAGCATGATAAGGGAGATATAAGTCCTTTTTATTTTTGTCTTCTTCTGGAGTAAATCGATGGGTCGTCTGAAGATAACGGCTATAACCATACCTATAACAAAAGGCATCAATAGAGGAAGCACATATTTAATTCCAATATACCCTAATAATAATATGACGACTATAAACGCCACACGAACTATAAATGCCTTTTGTTTATCAATACTCATAATTAGTTAATCCTTCCAAATCTGTAAAATTATTAGCTACATTACAAGTATCGACTCTTTATGAATTTTTCATAACAATACTTTCAATAATATTTGCAACATCTTCACAGTTATCTGCGCATTTCTCCAGACGATGCAAAATCTCTGTCCAACACATTAATTCAATCGGATCCGTGGAGGTATGGAATAAATTTCTCATAAAATTAACATATAATTTATCGCCCTCTTCTTCAAGACGGTTGATTTCAATGATTTTCTCATGGAGTTTCTTGGAGTTCTTCCAGTTCTTAAATTCCTCCAGTACGTCATCCAAAGATTTAGTACAGGAAACAAGAAGCTCAGTAAACTTTAATGCTTCCGGACGAATGGTCTGGATATTGAACATATCTATATAGATCAGTACATCTTCGATGGAATCAGTTACATCATCTATCTCCTGTGTCAGGTTTGTAATATCTTCGCTTCCGATCGGAGGAAGAAATTCTTTAACAAGTCTGTTCATAATATCATGTTTAGCAAGGTCAGCGTTGTGCTCGATGACATGTGCGGCCTTAACCTGATCGGAAATTGTATTTGGATTAAAATTTGTTAAGGTATCGTTCAAATTAACAGCTAGATTATAAGAAAATTTTGAGAGGTTAGCAAAAGCATTAAAATAATTATATCCACTTTTTTTCATGGTTTTATACTTCCTTTCTAATTATGAGAATATTTTCATAAAAATGTATGACATTAGGTATCCTAGTAAACCACAGCCGGGAAAGGTTAATATCCATGCGGCTACCATTTCTTTAACAACTCCCCAGTTCACATTGGAAAGTCTCTTGGATGCACCAACACCCATAATGGCTGTAGTCTTTGTATGTGTTGTACTTACCGGAAGACCTAAGCTGGTTGCCAAAAACAAGCTGATTGTAGCAGTGGTATCTGCAGCAAACCCCTCGTAAGTACTTAGCTTTACCATTCCCATACCAACGGTTTTTATTATTTTATAACCACCGATGGAAGTACCGAGTGCCATTACAGCAGAACATAATATCATCAGCCAAATCGGTATGACAACTTTTCCATCATAGGCTTGTCCCTTAGCTAAAAATGCGCCGATAAGAAATACACCCATAAATTTCTGACCATCCTGTGCACCGTGCATGAAGGCCATGGTTGCACCGCCTACAACCTGAGCTTTTGAGAAGAAGGAGTTGGTTCTGCGTCTGTCAAGTTTTTTACATAAAGCGCCAATAATTTTCGTTAAAGCATAACCAAGAACAAAGCCTAATACTGTGGATAAAGCTAATCCATAAACAACCTTGCTCCATGCGCCCCATTTGATACCGTTGCCACCTTGTAAAGCAATGGCAGCGCCTGTTACCCCTGCAATCAATGCATGGGATTCACTGGTAGGAATTCCGAACGCCCAAGCTGCAGTCGCCCAAACAACAATTGCAAACAGTGATGCTGATAAGGCAATTAATGCAAATCTGTAATTTGTACCGAAGTCTACCATATTCATAATAGTCATTGCTACAGAGTTGTTAAACGCTGTCATAACAAATACACCTAAGAAATTGAAGATTGCAGCCATTAATACGGCCGGCTTCGGTTTGATTGCACGCGTTGATACGCATGTAGCAATCGCATTTGGCGCATCAGTCCATCCATTTACCAATATAACACCTAAAACCAATAAACAGGTAATAAACAGGGGGGGATTCATTTGAGCCAGGAATTCGTGTAACTTCATAAGTGGGCCTCCTAATACAACATATATTTACAATAGAATTATCCATGGGTAATCAATCAAGAAAATATTAACATGAAAAAAAGACATACGCAATGATAATTTACATGATTTTTTCATTAAATTTGCACTCATTAGGTACAAAACATATAGATTTTACGCCAACTTCACATAGATTTCACATAGACATATAAATGACGAAATATGGAAGCAAATTATAATTACGCAAATAGTAAGCAGAACTCATAATGAACTCTATAAGAATTTCATTTGGGAGTTCTTTTTAGGGTATGGTACAGGATACGGCTTTGCAGCACCATCTCGGGAAGGATGACAATTGTATATCAGGCACAATGTTACAGTTCAGCCTACATTAGATATTGATAAGACTAGGGCGGCAATGTTCCCATGGATGAGCCGTTCTCACTTAATTGCATTACGTAGCGGTACATAAGGTTCTAAAAGACAGAACCTAAGTACCGACGAATGCAAATACTCATCCATGGGAACATTT
>DBTU01000055.1:207398-234493 GCA_002307215.1 Lachnoclostridium sp. UBA1308 | reverse complement strand
GTCTTAGATAAGGCTGAACTGTAACGGCACAATTTAGAAATTTATAATTTAACATTGATTTTTATGTGGAAATACTTTAATATATACTGTACTACGTTGAAGTAGTGTTACTACTTATCAAATATATCTATTTAGTTAAATATGGCACAAAGTATTACCGGATTATCATCGCTTTTTGGCGATTTTTTCCGGTAATCTGTTATCTATATATTAATAGAAGGAAAAGGTGATGTAAGGATGAGAAGTGACGCAGTTAAAACCGGAATGCAGCAAGCTCCCCACAGATCATTATTTAATGCGTTGGGGATGACAAAGGAAGAGCTTAGAAAGCCATTGATTGGTATTGTCAGTTCTTATAATGAGATTGTTCCGGGCCATATGAATCTAGACAAAATTGTTGATGCAGTAAGGCTTGGTGTCGCTATGGCCGGTGGAACTCCAATTGTTTTCCCTGCAATTGCTGTCTGTGACGGTATTGCAATGGGCCATCAGGGCATGAAGTATTCCTTGGCTACAAGAGATCTCATTGCCGATTCTACAGAAGCAATGGCGATGGCTCATCAGTTTGATGCACTTGTAATGGTACCGAATTGCGATAAGAATGTACCCGGTCTATTAATGGCGGCAGCCAGACTCAACATACCTACCATTTTTGTTAGTGGCGGTCCGATGTTGGCTGGGCGGGTTAATGGTAATAAGACAAGCTTGTCTTCCCTTTTTGAGGCGGTAGGAGCATACTCTGCCGGAACAATGACGGAGGAAGAGGTTGAAGAATACGAGAATAAGGCGTGTGCTACCTGTGGTTCATGCTCCGGTATGTATACAGCAAATTCCATGAACTGTTTGACCGAGGCAATCGGCATGGGTCTGAAAGGAAACGGCACTATTCCGGCAGTTTATTCCGAAAGAATCAGACTTGCAAAGCATGCAGGCATGAAGATTATGGAGCTATTAGAGAAGGATATCAGACCAAGAGACATTATGTCAAAAGAAGCATTTATGAATGCATTGACCATTGATATGGCACTCGGATGTTCTACCAATACGATGCTGCATCTTCCGGCAATTGCTCATGAAGTTGGCTTTGACCTGAATATTGATATAGCAAATGAAGTAAGTGCAAGAACACCTAACCTATGTCATCTGGCTCCTGCGGGACATACCTATATGGAGGATTTGAATGAGGCAGGCGGTGTATATGCGGTTATGAACGAATTGGATAAGAGAGGGCTATTAAACACTGACTTAATTACTGCTACAGGTTTGACGGTCGGAGAAAATATCAAGGGTTGTAGGAACTTGAATCCGGAGGTAATAAGACCAATTGAGAATCCTTACAGCGAGTCCGGTGGTATTGCTATACTTAAGGGAAATCTTGCACCGGATTCCGGTGTGGTTAAACGCTCGGCTGTTGCACCTGAGATGTTAAAGCATGAGGGGCCGGCAAGAGTTTTTGACTGTGAAGAAGATGCAATTACTGCAATCAAGAACAACAAGATTGTGTCAGGGGATGTTGTGGTTATCCGTTATGAAGGACCGAAGGGCGGGCCGGGAATGAGAGAGATGCTTAATCCTACCAGTGCTATCATGGGTATGGGACTTGGCTCTTCTGTGGCATTAATTACAGATGGACGTTTTTCGGGAGCCTCCAGAGGCGCTTGTATCGGTCATGTATCACCGGAAGCTGCAGTTGGTGGTAATATTGCTCTTGTGGAAGAGGGTGATATCATCAAGATTGATATTAATGCAAATTCATTGGATTTTGACATCACAGACGAAGAACTTGCTGCAAGAAGGGCAAAGTGGCAACCGAGAGAACCCAAGATTACGACCGGATACCTATCACGTTACGTTGCTATGGTAACGAGCGGAAACCGTGGAGCAATTCTTGAAGTGCCCAAGGCTAAGTAAGACATTGTAAGATGATTGGTAACTATTCAGTATCTCGAGAAATCCACGGGATTGCGAGAAAATTCAGCGCCAAAATATGTGCTTTTCAACATATTTTGTGTGCATCGGTTCGAAAGGACCGCAGTGACTGAATAGTCACGATGATTGGTAACTATTCAGTATCTCGAGAAATCCACGGGATTGCGAGAAAATTCAGCATCAAAATATGTATATAAGCTGCCAGGTATGGCATAGTGGAGGTTTCAATGGAATTAACAGGTGCGCAGATAGTAATCGAATGTTTAAAGGAGCAGGGCGTGGATACCGTATTTGGATATCCGGGCGGTACTATTTTAAACATTTATGATGAATTATACAAGCATAGCAGTGAAATCAGACATATCCTGACGGCCCATGAGCAGGGAGCTTCGCACGCAGCGGATGGATATGCAAGAGCAACCGGTAAGGTAGGTGTCTGTTTAGCTACTTCGGGACCGGGATCAACCAATCTTGTCACAGGGATTGCAACTGCATATATGGACAGTGTTCCATTGGTTGCCATTACATGTAATGTTGCAGTAGGACTGTTGGGCAGGGATTCTTTTCAAGAGATTGATATTGCTGGTGTTACATTACCGATCACAAAGCATAATTATATTGTTAAGGATATCAATAAGCTAGCCGATACCATCCGTAAGGCGTTCCGTATTGCAAAATCAGGAAGACCGGGCCCGGTACTCGTTGATATTCCAAAGGATATTACCGCAGCGAAAGCAAAATATACAGTAGTTATTCCGGAGACTGTTCTGAGAATGGTTGATGATATAACTGAGCAAGATTTACAAAATGCAGTAGAATTAATCAATCACTCCAAGAAACCTTTTATCTTTGTCGGTGGCGGAGCTGTGATATCAGAAGCGCATGATGAGTTAGAGAAATTCGTATCAAGAGTTGATGCGCCTGTCTGTGATACACTGATGGGAAAGGGAGCGTTTGACGGTAAGGATACCCGTTATACAGGAATGCTCGGAATGCACGGTACCAAGGCCTCCAATCTTGGGGTAACCGAATGTGACCTTTTAATAGCTATCGGCGCAAGATTTTCTGATAGAGTAACAGGTAATGCAAAAAAATTTGCAAGACATGCAAAGATACTTCACATTGATGTTGATCCGGCAGAAATCAACAAAAATGTTACGGCATATAGTAGCATTATCGGAGACATAGTAGAAGTGCTTGAAAGATTGAATGGACGCCTAGAACAGCAAAACCATAATGAATGGGTTGATCATGTCAGAAGTTTGAAAGAGAGATTTCCGCTACAATATAATAAGGAAATGCTAACAGGTCCTTTCATAATAGAAAAGCTTTATGAGATTACACAGGGAGATGCCATTATTACCACTGAGGTTGGACAACATCAGATGTGGGCAGCACAGTTTTTTAATTACCGAAAGCCAAGGACTTTCATTACTTCAGGTGGCCTTGGAACTATGGGTTACGGACTTGGTGCCTGTATTGGTGCTAAGGTCGGAATGCCGGATAAAACAGTAATCAATATTGCAGGAGACGGATGTTTCCGTATGAATATGAATGAGTTGTCAACAGCGACCAGATATGATATTCCGATTATTGAAATAATCTTTAATAATCATGTGCTAGGTATGGTTCGTCAATGGCAGACACTGTTCTACGAACAGAGATATTCCTATACGAACCTACGGGATAAGGTGGATTTTGTGAAGGTGGCGGAAGCCATGGGAGCAAAAGCATATCGTATCACCAAGCTTGATGAAGTTGAGAGCGTATTAAGAGAAGCAATTGCCCTAAATGAGCCGGTTCTGATTGAATGTATCATAGACAGTGACGATAAGGTATGGCCTATGGTGGCCCCGGGTGCAGCGATTGAGGATGTGTTCTCGGAAGAGGATTTAAAGAACAAATAGTATAAATAATAACAATACTTTTATCAGAGCATCCGATAGGATATATAAATATAAAATATTATATGAAAGAGTGTCTTACGGAGCTTAAGCAGTGAAAACCAAGGGTATAATTAGGCTTTAATAAGGCACTCGTTTTAATATCATAATGAAATATTATAGGTATAAATTATTGACAAAAAAATAACACAGTTTTATAATAAAACGTATCACTTACCGTAGCTATTAAATTAATAATAAATAAAGTGACTGTAACTTGTCACCCAAAGATTTACACGATGATGCAATAACATTAAGGAGGATGGAACAGTGGGAAGAATTTTTAATTTTGCAGCTGGACCGGCGATGTTGCCGGTAGAGGTTTTACAGGAAGCAGCAGAGGAAATGCTTGATTACAGGGGAACCGGAATGTCTGTTATGGAGATGAGTCACAGATCCAAAGCTTACGAAACAATAATTCAAGATGCAGAGAAGGATTTAAGGGAATTAATGAATATTCCGGATAACTATGAGGTGCTCTTCTTACAGGGTGGTGCCTCTCTGGAGTTTGCCGCAATTCCTATGAATCTAATGAAGAATAAGGTTGCTGATTATATTATTACCGGACAGTGGGCTAAGAAGGCATATCAGGAAGCTAAAATCTATGGTACTGCTAATGCAATTGCTTCCTCAGCAGATAAGACATTTTCCTATATTCCGGATTGTACCGATCTTCCGATTTCTGAAAATGCTGATTATGTATATATTTGTGAGAACAATACAATATACGGAACAAAGTTCAAGAAGCTTCCGAACACCAAAGGAAAGATCTTAGTTGCGGATGTATCCTCCTGTTTCTTATCCGAGCCTGTTGATGTTACCAAGTATGGTGTAATCTATGGTGGTGTTCAAAAGAATATCGGACCTGCCGGTGTCGTAATCGTAATTATTCGTAAGGATTTAATCACTGAAGACACGCTTCCCGGAACTCCTACGATGATGAAATTTAAGATTCATGCTGATGAACATTCCTTATATAATACACCTCCGGCATATGGTATCTATATCTGTGGTAAGGTATTTAAATGGATTAAGAATCTGGGCGGACTTGAAGCTATGAAGGCTCATAATGAAAAGAAGGCGAATATTCTTTATGATTTCCTTGATGAGAGCAACATGTTCCATGGTACTGTTGTTAAGGAAGATCGTTCTTTAATGAATGTACCTTTTGTAACAGGTAACGAAGAGTTGGATGCTAAGTTTGTTAAGGAAGCAAAAGCAGCCGGCTTTGAGAACCTGAAGGGTCACAGATCCGTTGGTGGCATGAGAGCAAGTATTTATAATGCAATGCCGATCGAAGGAGTAGAGAAGTTAGTTGAATTCATGAAGAATTTTGAAGCAGTAAATTCAAAATAATATAATTTTCGCTAAATGCAGAAATGAGGAAAATCATGAAATATAAATGTCTGAATCCTATTGCCAGTATAGGTCTTGATATATTTACAGAGCAGTATGAAAAGGTAGAAGATATCAATGAGGCTGATGTGGTATTAGTCCGCAGCTCAGCAATGCATGATATGGAATTTGGAAGCGGTCTGAAGGCGATAGCAAGAGCCGGAGCCGGTGTTAATAATATTCCATTGGATAAATGTGCGGAGCAGGGTATTGTTGTATTCAATACACCCGGTGCAAATGCAAATGGTGTAAAGGAACTGGTGATTGCAGGTCTTATGTTGGCCTCACGTGATATTGTAGGCGGCATAAATTGGATACAGACCGTAAAGAACGATCCTTCTGTTGCTAAGGTTGTAGAAAAAGGTAAAGGTCAATTTGGAGGCAAGGAAATAGCAGGTAAGAAATTAGGCGTTATCGGACTCGGGGCAATCGGTGTATTAGTTGCCAATACGGCTAATCGTCTTGGAATGACTGTGTATGGCAATGATCCGTTTATTTCTGTTGATAATGCATGGAATTTATCCCGTGACGTTCTTCATGTAAAATCCAGAGATGAGATTTACAGAGAATGTGATTTTATTACAGTGCACACGCCATTGGTTGAAGATACTGATTCAAGTAAAAACACAAAGGAAATGATTAATACGGAGGCAATCTCCAAGATGAAGGACGGCGTGGTTATCCTTAATTTTGCAAGAGATCTCTTGGTAAATGATAAAGATATCGAGGTGGCTTTAAAGTCCGGAAAGGTTGCTAAGTACGTAACCGATTTCCCGAACGAAAAGACAGCTAACATGGAAGGCGTAATCGCAATTCCTCATTTGGGAGCCTCTACGGAAGAATCCGAAGACAACTGCGCAGTTATGGCTGTGAAGGAGCTCAGAGATTATTTAGAGAACGGTAATATCAAAAATTCCGTTAATTATCCTAATTGTGATGCCGGTACCTGCATAACAGCCGGTCGTATCACTATCTGTCATAAGAATATACCGAATATGCTTACTCAGTTTACCGGAGCCTTTTCATCGGCAAATGTCAACATTACTGATATGGTGAATAAGAGTAAAGGTGAATATGCATATACAGTAATCGATGTGGAAGCACCGATAACCGCTGAAGAAGTAGAGAAGCTGGCAGCAATTCCCGGTGTATTGAAGGTTAGAATTATTTAAATAAAAGAAATTCAGTACCCTTTCATTTTTTTATACCAGTAAACATAGCCATATAGGTTATAAACACAATATTAAATATGTAGAATATAAAAATGAATTTCCGATGGAATTCATTTTTATATTCGTAATGGCTCGCATGTTTTTGCGAGACTATTCTCACACTAACTTAAAATGGTTGTATATAATTCATTTGGCCGTCGGTATTACAAGTTTGCCGAAGTTCAAACAGGATATATATGCAGCCATATTCTTCTGTCTGAATACGGTGAGAATGTAGCATCTTCATTACATTATATTGAGGAAGATAGGAGAGTAATCATGGCAACAGTGAAACCGTTTTTATGTATTAGACCCAGGGTGGATGTGGTAGACAGAGTGGCTGCTTTACCATATGATGTGTATAACCGGAAGGAAGCGGAACAAGAAGTGATGCGGGAACCACTATCCTTCTTAAGAGTTGACCGTGCCGAAACAGAATTTTCGGAGGATGTGGACACTTATGATCCTAGGGTATATATCAAGGCAAAAGAATTACTACAGAAGATGATCAGCGACGGTATCTATATCAAAGAAGCAAAGGAATACTACTATGTATATGAATTGATAATGGAGGGGCGTTCCCAAACCGGGCTTGTTGCATGTGCTTCCATTGATGATTATTTGAATAATACGATAAAAAAACATGAAAATACAAGAGAAGATAAAGAAATAGACCGCATCAATCATGTGGATATCTGTAATACACAGACAGGACCGATATTCCTTGCTTATCGCGCTCATAAGATGATCACTGAAATCGTTTCCGAAGTAAAGAAAGAGAAACCCATCTACAGTTTTACCGCAGTAGATGGAATTGAACATAATATATGGATAGTATCAGAAGAAGATCGTCTTGCGGGAATTCGTACCTCCTTTGCGGAAACTGACAGTATCTATATTGCGGACGGCCATCACCGAGCTGCTTCGGCTGTGAAGGTTGGACTAAGAAGAAGAAAAGAAAATCCAGGATATACCGGAAAGGAAGATTTTAATTATTTCCTATCCGTCCTGTTTCCGCACGATCAATTGATGATTATGCCCTATAACCGCACGGTTAGGGATTTGAACGGTTATTCAATAAAAGAATTTGTTTCCAAAATAGGGTGTTGCTTTGATATTGAGAAAATTGGAAAAGAGCCATTTGCGCCGATCTGTAAGGCATCCTTTGGAATGTATCTGGAGGGTTGCTGGTATTGTCTGACCTCGAAAGAAAAGATACGCCTAGAGAAGGACCCTGTTGCGGAGCTTGATGTATCGCTGTTGCAGGATTATTTGTTGAAACCGGTTCTTGGAATTGATGATCCACGCACAGACAAGCGCATTGATTTTATCGGTGGAATAAGAGGCCTAAAGGAGTTGGAGCGTCGAGTGGCAGAGGATATGAAAGTAGCGTTTTCAATGTATCCTACATCAATTGAGGAACTTTTTATGGTATCGGATGCCGGAAAGCTTATGCCACCCAAATCCACATGGTTTGAGCCTAAGTTAAGAAGTGGAATATTCCTTCACAGCCTATAAGTAAAAACTGAGATCCGCAAGAGGACTTCCGTCCAGAGAGAGCATGATATAAATATAAAGTTTACATGAACCGCTTATTCTGAATTTTAATAATAATTTTACTGTTATATTTCGAATATGTATGTTAAAATGTTAAATAATAAGTTAGTAGGAGATGGATAATGAGCGGTTTCTTTAATTTTGATAATCCGGTTTTTGTGTTTTTGGGTAAATTATGTGATGTTATATTTTTAAGCTTAATTTGGCTGATTGTCTGCATTCCGATTTTTACGATCGGACCGGCTAATACAGCGTTGTATTACGCCGTTGTAAAGGTAATCCGAAGAGAGAGGGGCTATATTACGCGGGAGTTTTTTAAATCCTTTCGATTGAATTTTCTGCGAGCAGCAATTGTAGGAATAGTTCTGACAATCATATTTGTTATACTGATTTTGGACATCTTAACAGCAAGATCTTCACTTACTTCAAATGCTTCTATGAATTCTGTCTTATTCGGTGTTTATGTGGCGCTTTTCATATTCGTATTAGGCATTTCTTTGTATGTTTTCCCGTTTTTATCAAGATTTAACATGACAGTTAAACAATTGATAAAAGCAGCATCCTTTTTATCTGTAAGGCATCTTCTCCATACGATTGCAATGATAATTGTCTTTGCGGTTGCTGCAGCTGCGGTATTCGTTTTACCGCTTCTATTAGTAATAGTTCCGGCGGCTGCTACACTGCTTAATTCCTTTATTATGGAAAGAATACTGAAAAAGTACACGCCGGATGCAGAAAACGGTGAGAATTCAAGTAAAGATGAGTGGTATCTGGAATAATTCAGATTTTGTTAAACCAACTTAATATATAAGAACGCTTAGGTTAATTTTCATAAAAAATAAAAAAATATAAAAAAGTACTTTTCTTTTTTGTGAAAACATGGTATATACTTATGTATAAAAAAATATACAAACTTTTTAACGGAGCAAAGGCGTTCTCAGTTTCTTTGAGGACGCCTTTTTTATAATCACGAGAGGAGATTATTAGTATGTCTGAAAAATTAACAGATTTATTTGGAAGCGACGTGTTCAACGAAGCAACCATGATTGAGCGTCTGCCAAAAAAAACTTATGCAGCCCTCAAAAGAACACTTGAGAATGGCGAGGATTTGGATCCTGCTGTAGCTGACGTAGTGGCTAATGCAATGAAAGATTGGGCAGTTGAGCGAGGTGCTACACACTATACCCATTGGTTCCAACCTTTAACAGGTATTACAGCAGAGAAACATGATTCCTTTATCAATCCTACGGGTGATGGTAAGGTTTTATTGGAATTCTCCGGAAAAGAATTAATTAAAGGAGAGCCGGATGCATCTTCATTCCCGTCCGGAGGTTTAAGAGCTACATTTGAAGCTAGAGGTTATACAGCTTGGGATTGTACATCTCCCGCTTTCTTAAGAGAGGATGCTGCAGGCGTTACACTTTGCATTCCTACCGCTTTCTGTTCTTATACAGGCGAAGCATTAGATAATAAGACTCCACTTCTCAGATCTATGGAAGCTATCAGTACTCAGGCAGTACGTGTATTAAAGTTTTTCGGGCATGATGATGTTAAAAGTGTTTCAGCATCTGTTGGTCCTGAGCAGGAATATTTCATCGTGGACAGAGAAAAGTACTTAAAGAGAGATGACCTTATCTTTACAGGAAGAACCTTATTTGGTGCAATGCCACCGAAGGGACAAGAATTAGAGGATCATTACTTTGGAAGTATTAAGGAAAGAATTGCTTCTTACATGAAAGAAATCAATATCGAGCTTTGGAAGCTTGGTGTATCATCTAAAACTCAACATAATGAAGTTGCTCCTGCACAGCACGAGTTAGCACCTATTTATGATTCGGCTAATGTTGCAACAGATCGAAACCAGTTAGTAATGGATACCATGAGGAAGGTTGCTAACCGTCATGGACTTGCTTGCTTACTTCATGAGAAGCCTTTTGCAGGTGTTAATGGTTCCGGTAAGCACAATAACTGGTCACTGGTTACCAACACAGGCAAGAACATATTGGATCCGGGCAACACACCTCATGAGAATGTACAGTTCCTTCTTTTTTTAGCAGCTGTAGTAAAGGCTGTAGATATTCATGCAGATCTTCTTCGTGTTTCAGCAGCTAACCCTGGAAATGATCACAGATTAGGTGCTAACGAAGCTCCTCCGGCAATCATTTCTATCTTCCTTGGTGATCAGTTACAAGATGTTGTAACCCAGCTCGTTGAGAATGGCGAAGCTACGAACAGCAAAGAGGGTGGTAAGCTAAGAATTGGTGTAACTACACTTCCTAGCCTTCCTAAGGATGCAACAGATAGAAACAGAACATCACCGTTTGCATTTACCGGTAACAAGTTTGAGTTCCGTATGGTTGCATCTTCAGCTTCCATCGCTTCTCCTAATACAATATTAAATGCAATCACAGCAGATGTTCTTTGTGAATTTGCTGATGTACTTGAGAAGTCATCTGACGTTGAAGTGGCTATTCAAGATTTAATTATTAATGCATTAAAAGAGCATAAGAAAGTTATCTTCAATGGTAACGGATATGCTGAGGAATGGATCGCAGAAGCAGCTAAGAGAGGACTTCCTAATATTAAGTCTATGGTTGAGTCTATTCCTGCACTCGTTACAGATAAAGCTATCAAGCTATTTGAGAAGCATAAAATTCTTTCTTCTGTTGAGTTACATTCCCGTGCAGAAATTATGTATGAATCCTATGCTAAGGCAATCAACATTGAAGCAAGAACAGCTATTTCCATGGCAAGTGTTAAGTTTATTCCTGCAGTAATAAGCTACACAAAGAATCTTGCAGACTCCATCAACGCTGTGAAGACAGCTGTTGCTGACGCGGATGTAAGCGTTCAGACTTCATTATTAAAGGAGACTTCAACGCTTCTTGTTAAGGCTCAGGCTGCTTTAAAGGCATTAATCATTGCTACCGAAAAGGCTAATGCATTTGAAGAAGCTACTGAATCTGCAAAATACTTCAGAGATGTTGTTGTTCCTGCAATGAGTAACTTAAGAGCACCGATTGATGCTCTGGAAGTTATCGTTGACAAGAAATTATGGCCGGTTCCGACATACGGAGATCTGCTGTTTGAGGTATAATTAATAGTATAAAATTAATCAAAGGGGCTTATACTCCACGGATGAATAATTATTCGTGGAGCATAAGCCCCTTTTTCAGAGTCGGATTCACCAACAATATGGTAAATTTTATCGTGGTTTTGTAGTTTGGAGGTTAGATTGTTGAAATTGATGGAAAAATAGTATACTATTAATGTAAATAAAGAAAAACCATATTCATATTAACTTACGAAGGAAAACCCCTTAAGAAAGGATCATTGCTAAATGCCGATACAAATTGCAATCTGCGACGATAGTCCGGATGATCTCCGTAGATTAATCGAGGTCTTATATCAATATGACGACTCCTTCCAAATCACAAAATACACAAATGGTGAATTTCTGATATCGGATTGCCAGGAAAATGAAATTCTATTCGACATCATATTTCTGGATATTTATATGCCCGGAATTAACGGAATTGAAACCGCCACAGAAATACGAGCTACAATGAAGGATGTTATTATTATATTTGTCTCTTCCAGTAATGAGCATTATCCGGAAGCATTTGATGTGTTTGCCTTCAACTACATACTGAAACCGGTAAATAAAGAAAAATTGAATTCCTTACTTGAGCTGGCGTTGAAGAACACGCTCAAGGAACGCAGGCACCAGATTCAATTCAGCTTTAAATCAAAAAATTATCGAATTAACTGCAGAGACATCTTATATTTAGAAAGCAGAGATAAAATCATCCTATTTCACATGACAGATAAGACTATGCTGCAATGCTATGCAAAGCTGGACGAAATACGAAAGCAGTTGCCGGTAGATTCATTTATTCGTTGCCATCAAAGCTTTATGGTAAACAGTTTACATGTTACTGAGATGGCTGATCATTATTTTCGTGTAGGATCGTCGATGATTAACATATCCAAGAAATATCAGAAAGAATCAAAGAATCAATACTTCGAATATCTTTTTACTCATATGAATTATGGCAGTTAGAGTTAAATAAAGAACAATTTCACCCCCCTAATTTGAGAGCCGCTAAAAGCGGCACATGGGAGATAAAATGAAGAATGAAAAGTTTCGGAAGTGGTTCCTTATAGGTGCATTTTTTGTTACTGTAATGGCAGTTTATTCACCGATGGTAGCAACGCAATTCTATCATGAAATTTCGGGAGCGCCGATAGCGATAGACGGTAAAATGGATTTGTCTGATTGTGACCCATATCATGAGATATTCATGGACGGGCAGTGGGAGTTCTACTGGGAGCAATTTATTGTCTCTAATCCAGGCCAAAAGCTTAAGACAGCTTATATCGCGAATGTACCGGATAACTGGTCGAATTATAATATAGATGGCGAAAGTCTGCCCGCAGGCGGATACGGAAGCTTTCGTTTGATTTTGAACAATCTTTCATACTCAGACGAAATTGTATTGTATATTCCAGAATTTGGGGGAGCGTATCGTGTTTACATTGATAGACATCTTGTTGCCAAGAGTGGAACAGCTACCATGAATATGAATCGAATTTTCACTACCCCACAAGCAGATTTATACCCTACAATTCTTTCACCGTCTCCTACTCATGAAGTTGTAATAGAAATGGCAACTACAAGATTCTCAGGACTTTATATTGTTCCTATCCTCTGTGATTATCATCAAACCTGGCTGGAAATTCATACTTGCGGTTCGATAAGATTGATTTTGTTTGGTGTAGCTTTGTTTGCATTTGTCAGTCTCATGTCCATGTACCTATTCTCGTTCCGACACAAAATTCATACTTTCTGGATGCCTTTGCTGATACTGTTTATTCTAATACGTATGATGCTGACAACCCAATTTTACAGCTTCTGGCAACCGATTGTTTTTTTTAATATGTCTTTTGAATCGACCAATGAATTAATGTATTTTGTGACTTTTGCGCTAAAATATCTTCTTATATTCCTCATACAGGAGCATTGTGGTATGGTATTTAGTAAGAAGGAAAAGATCGGATTTTTGCTTTATTACATTTTTCTTTATATTATTTATTTAATTGTTCCACATGCTTTTTATAACCAAAATCTATCGATTTTAGTCCCGTCACTTACATTTGTTCTCGACATATATCTGTTTATAAAAGTTTTAAGATGGAGAACCCGTATCAATAAATATGGTATGATAACTTTCGTGGGTGAAACCTTCATAATCATTGGACTGGCTGTTAACAGCTTTTATGTGAATGGTAAAATCTATCAGAATATGTCCTTGACGATGATGATTTTCTTTACTCTATTTGAGGTGATTATGCTTTGGGTTTACTCGAGGCGTATGGGTGATCTTTATGATGATTTTACAATATCAGCTTCACGTTTACAGATAGCCGGTAAACTGATAGCCATGCAAAAGGAGTATTTCGAGACATTAAGCAGGCAGATGAATGAGATACGGGAGATTAAGCATGATATCAATCATTTTACACATGTAATGCTTGGGCTTGTAGAAGAAGGGAATTTAGATAGATTAAGAACATTTTTAGATGAATATTGTGAAAAATCCAGAATAGATCAGCTACCGATATTCTGTGAGCATACCATCTGCAACTCCATCATCGGGCATTATTACTTACGAGCAAAGGAATATGGAATTCTTTTCGAAACCCACTGCAGCATAGCAAATCAGACAGCAATGAGTGACAGTGATTTATGTATTATTTTAGGTAATGGTTTACAAAATGCAGTATATGCATGTAAACAGATGGATCTATCACAGCCGCGATTTGTGAAAATCGAAATAATGATATTAAAGGGGCAACTACTAATTAAAATTACTAATTCTTATCAAGGTAAGTTAAATATCAAGGATGGCAGATACATATCACTAAAAGGCGATAATTCACATGGGTTAGGGATTCGAAACATGACAAAGGTTATGGAAAATTATGGAGGACTTCTTAAAATAGAACATACAGAAAGCATCTTTACGTTAATGGCAGCGGTACCGGAGCAATAGTTTTACTTCTCAAGATTCCAATTTCGGTAAAAAACGGACCAATTTCGGCATTACGATAAGAACAACTAATATTCATGATAAGATACCTTTATGCAAACATCGCAGGAATGGAGGTATCTATGATATTTCAATTTGTTAATAAAGGGCTTATGATGCATTATATACTGGAGCGAAACAGCAATACAATAATATCCTATTACTCCAATCACGAGATGAAGAAATGGTATATCAACGAGGATTATGAGGTGGTTGGTGAAATTGGTAATGCGTCCCCGAAATATTCGAATCAGGATATGATACAAACAGAAACAGGGAAAAGTATCCCGGTATTTCCGAGGGGCAGTATCAAAAAACCATTTGAATGGGTTATCGGATATACAGCGATCGGTGAACATACTTATGTAGCTGTGGTTAGGAGTATACTTCCAAATATGTTTTTTGCAGAAAAGACTCAATTAGATATGATAGAAGCTACTGCTACAGGTATGGCCGATTCAGATGAAATTGAATCAACTGCGGAGGTAATGCCAGTAGAAGAGGTAATACCAGTAGAAGAGGTAATACCAGTAGCTGATACATTAAATGAGAATGATTTTACGTTTGATGGGAGTATAATACGGAGATACCATGGTAAAGCCAGTGAAGTCGTGATACCGGAATTCCTGTGGTATCAAGGAAAGAATTGTCTGGTGACCGGAATACATTACTTTGCATTTTCGAAAGAGCATTGCGATACAGTAGAAAGCATCACGATTCCGGCGGGAGTAAATAACGTAAGTACGTTTGAGGATAACTATACAATTAAGAAAATTTATGTTGATCCTTTGAATAAGACTTATTCCAGTATAGATGGTGTACTTTTTGACGCTGAAAAGAGAATTCTATTTTATTGTCCACCCGGCAAAAGTGGCTCATTTACAATACCGGCAAGTGTAGAGGGTATTTGTAAACAGGCATTTGTAAGTAGCAAGCTTTCGAGCATCACATTTGAAGAAGGAAGCAATTTGAAATTTATTGAGTTGCAAACATTTGCAAACTGTCAATTGACCAGTATAACCTTACCGAATAGTGTAAATTATATTTATGACACTACATTTTTAGAGGCTTTTTGCCTAACGGATATAAATGTTGAAATTACCAATCCAAATTATAAAAGTATCGAGGGTGTGCTGTTTACAAAAGATGGAACAAAATTGGTGGCTTATCCATGTGGTAGATGTGATATTTCATATTCCATACCGGATGGAGTGAAAATAATTGGCTCAGGAGCTTTCGCGTGTTGCACCCGGTTGACTTCTGTCAGTATGCCATCGACTCTGAAAAAGATTGATATTGCAGCATTCATGGGGTGTATCAATTTATTAACGATAACAATTGATTCATCAGATGTTATATTTGGGGAAGATGTAAACGATAGTACAGGTTTTAAAAATGTATATAAGACCCATGGCATAGGTACTTATACAGCCACGGTATGTACCGGCAATTGGACGAAGCAGGTATAAAGGATTGTTTTCAATGTTCCATCGGAGCATTTGCAAAATTGTTAATATGAAGCTATAATTCTTGGGGCGGCCATATGTATGGTGGCCCTTTTAGCAGATGCGGTACGGAAAAATTTACTTGACATTTTATCGGTTTTCTTATATATTTTGATTATCAAACTATTTGTCTTACAAAGCATATGCTTAGGAGTGAAGCAGATGAAAGAGAAACTTGTTCAAATCAATAAAACGCTTGTAGAAGTTTATGATGATGTAAACCGAATTGAGGAAATCTCAATTAAAAGCGGATCTTTTAGCGATTTATCCATAACCGAAATACATACGGTTGAGGCGGTTGGCTTATACGGATCAAAAACTATGTCAGAGGTATCAGCTGCGCTTGAGATCACAATGGGTACATTAACAACTGCTGTGGACAAATTGATTAAGAAAGGATATGTGGAGCGTTGTCGCAGTAATACCGACCGTAGGATTGTCAATATCAATCTGACGAAGAGAGGCAAGTTGGCATATCGAATTCATGAGAAATTTCATTTAGATATGGTAGAGGCAATAATGTTGGATTTTACAGCACAAGAAGAGGAAATACTATTAATAGCGCTAAGCAAATTAAATAAGCATTTAAAAGATATATATATGGGAAAAATATAATATGATTTTACCTATAGGAGGACTCGGTAATGAGACATGCAATAATCATCGGTACGGGAAGTTATCTGCCGGATAATAGATTAACTAATGATGACTTGGCAAAACTGGTAGATACAAGCGATGAGTGGATTACATCCAGAACCGGCATAAAAGAAAGACGAATTTCCACCGGCGAAACAACTTCCGATTTGGCATATGAAGCAGGTAAAAGAGCTTTAAGCAGTTCAAAGCTTTCTGCCGAAGAGCTTGACTTAATCATATGCGCGACCATTACCCCGGATTCCTTCATGCCTTCGGTAGCCTGTATAGTTCAGCAACGTCTTGGTGCATATCATGCCGCAGCGTTTGATCTGACTGCAGCCTGTACCGGTTTGATCTATGCGATGGCTGTAGCGACTTCTTTTATTGAAAACGGTATGTATAAGAATATTCTGGTGATAGGAGCAGAAACCTTATCAAAGACTTTGGATTGGTCTGATCGTTCCACCTGTGTGTTGTTCGGTGACGGTTCAGGCGCGATGATTCTGTCTTCATCAGAACAGAAATCAGGTATCATGAATGTTATACTTTCCAGCGATGGTGGTAAGCGGGAACATTTATGCCTACCGGCTATTCCCATGGCGAATCCCTTTGTAAAGAAGGATGAAACAGACTTTCGCCCGACAATTTCGATGAATGGGCAAGAGGTATTTAAGTTTGCGGTTCGAAGTATCACAGATTTAGTGAAATCAGTACTTGCAAAAACCGGATTAAAAGAGGATGATATCAAATATGTTGTAGCGCACCAGGCAAACGCGAGAATTATAGAGCACGCTGCAAAATTCCTAGGGATTTCATTGGACAAATTCTTTATGAATTTGGATCGGTATGGTAACACCTCGGCTGCGACCATCGGAATTGCACTGGACGAAATGGTACAGAACAAACTCTTAAAGTCAGGAGACCGATTGATTTTGGTTGGTTTTGGAGGAGGTATGACAAGCGGAGTAGTTCTGGTGGAATGGAACTAACAAGTTAACTAAGCGAAACCCGGAGGTAACACTCCTGGCGATATAGACAACCAATTAAAACATTATGGAGGATGATAACAATGGATATCGACAAAATCAAAGAAGTAGTAGCCGAGCATTTGAGCGTAGATGTGTCAGAACTTAAGGAGGAGACGTCATTAAAGAATGATTTAAATGCGGATTCCCTTGATTTATTCCAAATTATTATGTCACTGGAGGAAGAGTTTGGAATTGAAATTCCTACAGAGGATACAGAGAGCATCGGAACAATCGGTGACATCGTGAAGTACCTGGCAAAAAGAAACGAAGAAGCATAATTTGAATTAATTGATTACAGACATGGATATCAGGGGGGATTCCTCCTGGTACACCATAGTCGAATGCTTCTGTAGTTGAGGAGGATTAAGAAGAATGAAATCACGTATATGTGATCTGTTAAATATAGAATACCCGATTTTTCAGGGAGCAATGGCAAGAATATCAGATGCGTCTCTGGCAGCTGCAGTATCCGAGGCAGGGGGGCTTGGGATTATTGCCGGAGGCACAGCACCGGCTGATTTTGTGCGCGCTGAGGTTAGGAAAGCGAAAGAACTGACGACCAGACCCTTTGGCGTGAACATAATGCTACTAAGCGAGTTCGCAGATGATATTGCGAAGATGGTATGCGAGGAAGGTGTTAAGGTTGTTACGACCGGAGCCGGAGCACCGGGTAAGTACATGGATATATGGAAAGAACATGGAATCAAGGTAATTCCGGTGGTACCGTCTGTTGCGATAGCGAAAAGAATGGTACGTAGCGGTGCTGATGCTGTAATCGCAGAGGGAACCGAATCCGGCGGCCATGTTGGTGAGTTGACGACGATGGTACTTGTACCTCAGGTGGTGGATGCGGTTGAAGTTCCGGTTATCGCAGCCGGAGGAATCGGTGACGGTAGAGGAATCGCAGCAGCTTTCATGCTTGGAGCAGAGGGTATACAGGTTGGAACTCGTTTCCTTACTGCATATGAATGTACGGTTCATCCAAACTATAAGCAGAAGGTTATAAATGCAAAGGATATTGATACAGTGGTAACCGGTCGCCCGACCGGACATCCGGTACGTATTTTCAAAAATAAATTAAGTCGTCAATTTTCCGAACTTGAGACGAAGGCAGCACCTTTGGATGAATATGAGAAGCTTGGCATTGGTGCTCTCGCAAAAGCGGTTGTTCAGGGGGATATGGACTTTGGTAGTGTAATGGCCGGACAGATAGCGGCAATCGTAAGTAAAGAACAAAGTTGTAAAGAGATTATCACTGAGATGTTTTTGGAAGCGGAAGCGCTTTTGAAAAGAGACTGGAGGTAAGGGATGGGAAAGACAGCATTTCTATTTGCAGGACAAGGTGCCCAATATATCGGAATGGGAAAAGAGCTTTATGAGAATTACCCGGTGTGCAAACGCACCTTTACCGAGGCAAGCGACAGTTTGGGTATGGATTTGACGGAGCTGATTTTTAACGGCAATAAAGAAGATCTTGACCGCACGGAAAATACACAGCCCTCCATCGTAACTGTTTCCATTGCTGCCTTTCATGCATTTTCTGAATATGGAATTACGGCTGATATGGCTGCGGGATTAAGTCTTGGAGAATACTCCGCTTTAACGGCATGCGGAGCATTTACACTATCCCAGGTAGTTCCGTTGGTTCGTAAAAGAGGGCGTTTCATGCAGGAAGCAGTTCCTGAGGGTGTCGGTAAGATGGCTGCGGTATTAGGATTATCGGAAGAATTGGTAAGAGAAGCCTGTCAGGAAGCCGGGACTTATGGAATTGTTGAAGCGGCTAACTTTAATTGCCCCGGTCAGATTGTGATCGGAGGAGAGAGTCAGGCGGTTGAAGCGGCAGCAGGCTTATGTAAAGAAAAAGGTGCCATGAAGACAATTATGCTACCCTTAAGTGCACCCTTTCATACCTTGATGCTTAAGCCGGCAGCAGAGAGGTTAAAGACGGAGCTTGCACCAATACAACTGGGTGAGCTTAATACAACAGTAATCAGTAATGTAAATGCTGATTTTATTCAAAATATCAATGAGGTTAAGGATTTACTGTATCGCCAGGTTATGAGCAGTGTACTGTGGGAACAAACCATTCGCAGGATGATCATGTCCGGTGTAACTAATTTTGTAGAAATCGGACCCGGTAAGACCTTATCCGGTTTTGTAAGAAAAATTGACAGAGGTCTTGGTATTTATAATGTTGAGGACATTGCTTCCTTAGAGGCAACGGTCAAAGCTTTGACTGAATAGTCACATAAATTCATATAATAGTAAAGCTGCGTGACGGCAGCATGGAGGTTAATATGCTTAGCGGAAAAGTTGCAGTAATCACCGGAGCCGGCAGAGGAATCGGAAGGGCGATCGCCCTGCAGTTTGCCGGATACGGTGCAAAGGTGGTCATAAATTACCGGAACAGCATTGTACAGGTAGAAGAACTTCTAAACCTGATTAAAGATACCGGAGGCGAAGCAATCGCAGTTCAGGCGGATATCAGTATAGAAGAAGAGGCAAAAAAGCTGCTCTGCGAAGCGGTTAAGCAGTTTGGAAGAGTTGATATCTTGGTTAATAATGCCGGAATTACGAAGGATAATCTATTGATGCGAATGTCAGAAGCTGATTTTGACAGTGTCATAGATATTAATCTAAAGGGAACCTTCCTATGCATGAAGCATGCCGCAACAATTATGCTAAAACAAAGATCCGGTAAGATTATTAACATATCTTCGGTTGTAGGGATAATGGGTAATATCGGACAAACCAATTATGCCGCAACGAAAGCCGGTGTTATCGGTATGACCAAGACAGTGGCGAGGGAGCTTGCATTAAGAGGAATTACCGTTAATGCGGTGGCGCCCGGATTTATCGAATCAGATATGACCAATCAGTTGCCGGATAAAGTAAAAGAAGCATCACTGGAGCATATTCCTTTGAAACGTTACGGAATACCTGAGGAAGTGGCAAACGCAGTCAGCTTTTTGGCATCGGATGCAGCAAATTATATTACAGGACAGGTACTTCAAGTAGACGGTGGACTTGCAATGTAAGGAAACCTCCCATTACTAGGAGGATTGATGAACCGGGAGGGAGACTTCCTAAATATCAGGAGGATTGTACAATATGAATCGTAGAGTGGTTATAACAGGATTGGGTGCAATTACCCCAATCGGTAATAATGTAAAAGATTTGTTTGATAATGTTCAGGCCGGAAAATGTGGTATCGATTTTATCACTACCTTTGATACAGAGGCTTATACGGTTAAGCTGGCTGCTCCTGTAAAGGATTTTGATCCTAAGAATTATATGGATCCGAAGGAAGCAAGAAGAATGGATCGATTCTCTCAATTAGCGGTAGCCGCTGCCAAAGAAGCTGTCAGTGATTCCGGTATCGATCTTGAAATGATTAATAGGGAACGTTTGGGAGTAATTGTAGGTTCCGGTATCGGAGCAATTGATGATATTGAAAAAGAGACCAATACCTTACGAGATAAAGGACCGAAACGTGTGAATCCCCTCTTTATTCCCATGACGATTACCAACATGGCTGCAGGAAATATTGCAATACGTTTTGGCGCAAAGGGAATATGTACCAATGTCGTGACTGCATGTGCAACCGGAAATAACTGTATTGGTGAAGCTTTTCGTAGTATAAAACATGGATATTCCGATATTATCATCGCCGGCGGTACAGAAGGCTCCATTACCCCTCTGGCAATCGCAGGATTTCAATCTCTGACTGCATTATCCACCAGTAAGGACCCATTACGAGCATCCATACCTTTTGATAAGGAGAGGGACGGATTCGTTATGGGAGAAGGCGCCGGTGTTCTTATTCTTGAGGAATATGATCATGCAATCGCCCGCGGTGCCAGAATTTACGCTGAAATAGTAGGCTATGGCTCAACCTGTGATGCTTACCATATTACTTCCCCGTCTCCGGATGGCGATGGCGGTGCAAGAGCTATGAAGCTTGCGATGGAAGAAGCAGGTATTACCCCGAAGGAAGTTTCCTATATCAATGCACATGGAACCAGTACACCTCCGAATGACCGTACAGAGACAGCGTCGATTAAGCAAGCTCTGGGTGAAGAGGCATACCGTGTTCCGATAAGCTCCAGCAAGTCTATGTTTGGACATCTTCTTGGTGCAGCGGGCGCGGTAGAAGCAGTTGTCTGCGTAAAAGCAATTGAAAATGATTTTATACCTGCAACCATCGGATTAAAAGTACCGGATGAAGAGTGTGACCTGGATTATGTTCCCGGCACCGGCAGGAAAGCAAAGATTTCATATGCCATGTCCAATTCCCTTGGCTTCGGCGGTCATAATGCTACTCTGATTTTTAAGAATATGGAGGTATAACCGTGGATTATAAAGCAATTATTAACTTGATGAAGGAAATGAACCATACCGATTTAACGAAGCTTGAAATCGAAGAAGAGGGCGTGAAAATCTGCCTGGAGAAGGCAGGAAATATTGTGAATGTCACTCAATCGGCTCTTCCTCAGATCAACATGTCTTCCGCAGCATTTCCGGGTAATCCGGCTGCAATGTATCAGCCGATGCCCTATTACGATGCAAGTCAGGCTACAACACCGGTAGTGCATACCGAGACAGCACTACAGACAGCTGAGAAATCGGCTGAGGATGCGAATCATAAGAAAATTGTGTCACCGATGGTTGGAACTTTTTATGCATCATCATCACCGGATAAGGCGGCATTTGTCAAGGTTGGTGACAAGGTGAAGAAGGGTCAGACCGTATGTATTATCGAGGCTATGAAGTTGATGAATGAGATCGAAAGTGATCATGATGGAGAAATAGTAAAGATTCTTGTAACTAACGAACAAATGGTGGAGTTTGGTCAACCCTTATTCCTGGTAAAGTAATAAGGCCGAAATCTACCAATAAGAATTACAAATGCTATATAAAACAATGAATAATTTTGCACAATCAATTGGTGTGCACGCAAGTTACACATGCGAACAAGTTACACATGCGAACAAGTTGCACATGCGAACAAGTTGCACATGTACACTAGTGTATAAACACCCTGACTTAACGATATGATATGACGAGATAGACTCTTAGGTTCGGGGATTAAACGAATACAAGTAAATTGGTGTTACCGATGATACTTGCAGAAGGAGAGGGCTTTGTTATGTTAAATGTTGATGAAATTCAAAAAATTCTACCTCACAGACCACCGTTTTTGTTGGTCGATCGTATTGATGAGTTAGAACCCGGTGTAGGGGCTACCGGAAGAAAATGCGTATCGATGAATGAACCTTTTTTCCAGGGACATTTTCCGGGAAAGGCTGTAATGCCCGGTGTTATTATTCTTGAGGCTTTGGCTCAGGTCGGCGCAGTGTGTATGTTGACGATTCCCGGTAATGAAGGTAAAATAGTATTCTTCGGAGGAATGGATAAGGTAAAGTTTAAGCGCCAAGTAGTTCCGGGGGATGTATTGACACTGAAGGTTGAAATTACCAAAAGTAAGGGGAACTTTGGGGTTGGCGATGCCATAGCCTATGTAGATGATAAGATTGCCGTGGAGGCTATCTTCACCTTTGCGATTGGACAATGAAATAATCCCAAATAGTCATAGTTCGAAGGAGAAGTATAAATGTTCAAGAAAATATTAATCGCAAACCGTGGTGAGATAGCGGTCAGAATCATTCGTGCCTGCAAGGAAATGGGCATTGAGACCGTGGCAGTCTATTCGGAAGCAGATAAAGAAGCATTGCATGTAATGCTTGCGGACGAGGCAGTATGCATCGGTCCGGCTAAATCCAAGGACAGTTATTTGAATATACAGAATATTATCAGTGCAACCGTACTTACCGGATCAACTGCAATTCATCCCGGCTTCGGCTTTTTGTCGGAGAACAGTTCATTTGCCAGGATGTGTGAGGACTGTAATATCACATTTATCGGACCTGATGCAGATACGATAGACTTACTCGGTAATAAATCCAGAGCCCGTGAAACCATGCAAAAGGCAGGAGTACCGGTAGTCCCGGGCTCTGACGGCGAAGTGGAGACTGTTAAGGATGCACTAGTAATTGCAGGGAAGATCGGCTACCCTGTCATGGTTAAGGCATCTGCCGGCGGTGGCGGTAAGGGTATGAGAGCAGTATATAAGGAAGAAGATCTTGAGAAGTTATATAATGCAGCGAAATCGGAAGCGAAGGCAGCATTTGCAGACGATAAGGTATACATTGAGAAATTAATTATTAATCCAAAACATATTGAATTTCAGATTTTAGCTGACAATCACGGCAATGTCGTTCACCTTGGTGAGAGAGATTGTTCGGTACAAAGAAGAAATCAGAAGATGATGGAAGAATCACCCTCTGCAATTATGACACCCGAACTTCGCGCCGAGATGGGTTCTGCCGCGGTTAAGGCGGCCAAGGCAACCGGATATGTAAATGCAGGAACAATAGAATTCCTGTATGATCATGGTAAGTATTATTTCATGGAGATGAATACACGAATTCAGGTGGAACATCCTGTTACGGAGATGGTTACCGGTATCGATATGATTAAGGCACAGATTAATATTGCAGCAGGCGAGCAGATGTCCTACCGTCAGGAAAATATTGAATTCAGAGGGCATGCCATTGAATGTCGTATTAATGCAGAGGACCCGTCAAAGAATTTTATGCCGTGTCCGGGACGTGTTGAGAATGTATTATTCCCGGGAGGTTTTGGTATTCGTGTTGACAGTGCGTTATATCCGGGTTATATGGTTCCTCCCTGCTATGATTCCATGCTTGCGAAGGTCATTGCATATGGCAGCGACAGGCAGGAGGCAATTGCTCGGATGAAGAGAGCTTTGTCGGAACTGATTATTGACGGAATTGAGACTAATGTGGAGTATCAGTATGATTTATTAGAGCGTGAAGAGATTATTTCAGGACAATATCATACAGGATTAATTGAGGCAAAGTAGAACGATGAGAACAAATCCATTCAGTAAAAAACATTATGCTACAACGAACATATATCGGCCTCAACCGCAGGATCATCAGCAGCCGGAGGAAGAGCGTCCCAATGTCCCACAGGGAATCATGACAAAATGTCCGAAATGCGGTAAAGTTATCTACTCAAAGATTCTTCTCAAGAATCATAAAAGGTGCGATGAATGCGGATTTCATTTTAAGGTTTCTGCAAACGAGCGTTTTGCAATGATACTGGATGATGGAGAATGGCAGGAATTCGACTCTCAGATGACGACCAGAGATCCTTTGAATTTTCCGGGATATGGTGATAAGCTGGTTAAGACGCAGACACTGACAGGACTTGTTGATGGTGTGGTAACCGGTAAAGGTAAGATAAGTGGATTGCCCGTAATGCTTGCTGTTATGGACGCAGCCTTTTTTATGGGCAGTATGGGCTCTGCAATCGGTGAGAAATTAGCCAGATTATTTGAACGAGCCACCAAGGAAAGACTTCCTATTATCATTTTCACTGCCTCCGGTGGTGCCAGAATGCAGGAGGGTATCTTCTCCCTAATGCAAATGGCTAAGGTCAGTGCAGCCGCAGCAAAGCACAGTGAAGCAGGTTTGCTCTATATCACGGTCCTCACAGATCCCACAACGGGCGGAGTTACCGCAAGCTTTGCAATGCTGGGAGACATTATTATCGCAGAACCTGATGCATTAATCGGATTTGCGGGGCCTAGAGTCATAGCACAGACCATAGGGCAAAAGCTTCCCGAAGGTTTTCAAAAAGCGGAGTTTTTGTTGGAGCATGGATTTGTTGATAGAATTGTGCCAAGAGACCAGTTAAAGCAGACACTGGGTACATTGATTAAGGTGCATTCAGAATGGAGACAATCATGAGTTTAACTCCTTGGGAAAAAGTTAAGCTGGCGCGTATGCCGGTACGACCCACAGGTCTTGATTATATTGATAGAATATTTGATAATTTTCTGGAACTTCATGGTGATCGATACTTCGGGGATGATCATGCAATCGTCGGTGGAGTAGCTTTTCTTGGAGATATTCCGATTACGGTAATTGCCCAGCAAAAGGGCAGGAATACGAAGGAAAATATAGATAGGAATTTCTCCATGCCACATCCGGAAGGTTACCGGAAAGCTTTGCGTTTGATGAAGCAGGCTGAGAAGTTTCATCGACCGATTGTCTGCTTTATCGATACCCCGGGCGCGTTCTGCGGACTCGGAGCAGAGGAGAGAGGCCAAGGTGAGGCTATCGCATCAAATCTTGCAGAAATGATGTTACTTAAGACTCCGGTTATATCCTTTGTCATCTCAGAAGGTGGCAGCGGAGGTGCACTGGCACTTGGTGTTGCCGATAAGGTATACATGCTGGAGCATTCCATTTATGCAATACTTTCACCGGAGGGCTTTGCCAGTATTCTTTATAAGGATTCAACCAAGGCGGAACAAGCAGCCATCGATATGAAGCTTACAGCGCAGGATCTGCTGCAGTTTGGTATTATCGACGGTATTATTCCGGAGCCGAAGGGTGGAGCGCATAATGATTATGACCAGATGGCAGTGAATATTAAGGCTGTGCTTACAGAGGATTTGCAGTTGATGCTTCAGATGGACACGGAAGTGCTTCTGGACAAAAGGTATCAGAAGTTTAGGAAGATGTAAGTAAATGTATTAGTAATCACATTGGTAATTGCATTAGTAAATACAATAGTAAAAACATTCGTAAATATATTAGGATTAATAGTGAGCCTGAGATGGTAATTAACAATTATCATTCCAGGCTTTTATTTGTTTTGAATAAGCCTTAATATATTTTCCTTATTCTCACAATACTTGAGGTGAAGGCATCGCCGTAGCTTTCGATATAGTCTCTGTATTCCTCGTAATTAATATAGTATAATTTCCCCCAGGAGGAAATCCGTAGCATAATTTGATTGGCCACATCATCTCTGATAATGCCGGTAACTGTTACATAATGTCCATTAATTTGCGAAGCAGAAGTTTTATAATAATAAGGCTTTTTGATGGGTGGTTTTATAACCTGTGTATTCGGAATAAGTTCATTTGGTTCCGATAAAGAATTATCTGTGTTAGGGTTTACAACCGTAATCGAATCTGTATTTTCGGGATATTCGATTTCTCTGATAGTATAGAAAGAAATCCCCTTTTTTCCCCACGGTTTTGGGGTGTTAGGGCCGATGGAAAGAATGACCGGAATATCTTGTAACAACATTTCCTCCATTATGTCTAACATATCATAATAGGTTAATTTTATTCTCCAGGATGCTTTATATCCAAAGCCATACGAGTCTGAATAGTCAGTGATTACCGAAGCAATTCTAGTTCCGAATACAGCTACATAGCGTTTGGTCTTTGTATACTGATAATTGATGGTACGGACATAAGCCTCGTAGTTTTCGGAATAAATCTGAGTACTTCCGCGAAATGCAATCTCTGTCTCAAGACTTCGATAGATACTGCTTTGTAAGGCCAGATACAGGAATAGATCAGCCGTAGCGATTGTACCGCAACCGTAATTATGAATCAGATAATCCTTACTGAAGACATGATTGTCCGGAAACCACATCTGACTTCCTCCATAAAAGGTATCTGAATTTTTAATGACAGGAACATAACTCGAATTCGATAATTCCGGCTTTGAATTTCTATAGTTTGGCATTATGTCAACTCCTGATTTATGTTCTCAAATTCATTGTATTCACAACAGTTTTTCCTGTTGCATGGGAGGATTAGCAGTAAGAAATAAAAATACAAATAAATTCTTATAGGGGTTACAGTTCAGCCTAGCAAGGATCGTGACAAGACTGGGAAAGAAATGTT
>DBTU01000055.1:98893-207115 GCA_002307215.1 Lachnoclostridium sp. UBA1308 | reverse complement strand
TCGCTAAGTTGCATTACGTAGTTCGCATGCAAATACTCCTATCTGGAAATCATTTTTCCCCCAGTCCGGGTACATACTTTGAAGGCTGAACATTAATCCTATATGATATAATAAAGCGTTAAAAGGTTGACAGAAACAGGAAGAAAGTAGTATATTTGATTTTACATTTGTATAAGCTACAAAATATTTTACCTGTGGTGATTCCTGTATACTCCGGGATAACCAGATCTACTTGGCAAGATATGCAAATATTACTACCAGGAGGAATTTAATATGATTATTATGGAAAATGTATGCAAGTCATACAAAGTTGTAAAACGTAATGCAGGATTTAAGGAAGCATGTAAAACATTATTCCGCAGGGATTATGAAACCATTCACGCTTTATCGGAGGTCAGTTTTACGATAGCGGATGGAGAAATGGTTGGGTACATAGGTCCTAACGGAGCAGGTAAAAGTTCTACAATTAAAATTCTAAGCGGAATATTAAAACCGGAAAGCGGAACCTGTCATATAAACGGTCTGGTTCCCTGGGAAAACCGCATACGTCATGTTAGGGATATTGGCGTGGTTTTTGGACAGCGCACGCAGCTGTGGTGGGATGTTCCTGTCATTGATTCCTTTGAGCTACTAAAGGATATCTATTCAATTCCAAGTGAGATATATCAATCGAATATGGAGGATCTGACAAGACTGTTGGATTTGCGGGAATTTTTAAAAACGCCTGCAAGACAGTTGTCGCTCGGGCAACGTATGAGGTGCGAGATTGCAGCGTCCCTTTTACACAGTCCCAAAATACTTTTTTTGGATGAACCGACCATCGGACTGGATGCAGTCTCTAAGCTTGCAGTCCGGGAGTTTATCCTTAGACTGAATGAAATACATAAAACCACAGTCATTCTGACTACTCATGATATGCAAGATATTGAAGCACTGACGAGGCGAATCCTTCTGATTGGGAAGGGTAAAATTCTAATGGACGGAACTCTTGCAGACATTAAGAGCGGTAACAGCAGCATTGATGAGACAGTTGCTGAATTGTATCGTTCTTATGATGTCTGAGCGGAGGTCCATATGAATAAATACTTATCCTTTTTTCGTTTGAGATTTATTATGGGTCTTCAATACCGAGCAGCAGCTTTGGCAGGAATCGTAACGCAGTTTATATGGGGCTTCATGGAAATTCTGGTCTTTAGAGCATTTTATACAGCGAATAAGGCAGCTTTTCCAATGACTTTTACTGCTATGACATCTTATATCTGGTTACAGCAGGCGTTTCTTGCATTCTTCATGGCATGGTTTATGGAAGAGGAAATATTTGATGCTATTATAAACGGAAATATAGCATATGAATTATGCAGGCCGATCGGAATTTATGAAATGTGGTTTTCCAGAAGTGTTTCTAACAGACTTTCCAGAGCCGTATTACGATGCTCACCGATCTTAATTGTAGCAGTATATCTTCCGAGGGCGTACAGACTTTCGGCTCCTAAGGGATGGCTGGAATTTGTTATGTTCATCGTGACAATGCTTCTGGGTCTGTTGGTAACGGTAGCTTTTTGTATGCTCATCTATATACTAAGCTTTTTCACCATATCGCCGCAGGGACTTAGAATCCTGTTTTTATCCTGTTCCGAATTCTTTTCAGGAGGCGTCATACCGCTTCCGTTTTTTCCGGATAGGATCAGAGCGGTTATGGAATTACAACCTTTTGCTTCCATGCAGAATGTACCCTTAAGAATATATAGCGGGGATATTACAGGAGATCAGATGATTAAGGCAGTACTCATGCAGATCTTTTGGTTATGTGTATTGATTGGTGTAGGGAAACAGATCTGTCGGTCTGTTGAGAAGAAGATAGCAGTACAGGGGGGCTGATGAAATGAGAGGAGCTTTGGGTTTATATTTTCGATATATATCAATTAATGTAAAGAGCATGATGCAGTACAAGGTATCCTTTCTACTTACTACGATAGGACAGTTTCTTGTATCCTTTAATGTTTTTCTTGGAATATACTTTCTGTTTAGCAGATTTTCCAGTGTAAAAGGTTTTACCTACAGCGAGGTTTTGCTTTGCTTTTCCATTATGTTGATGGAATTTTCCTTAGCCGAATGCTATGCAAGAGGCTTTGATGCTTTCTCAGGTATGGTAAGGAAAGGAGAATTTGATCGGATTATGGTAAGACCGAGAAACGAAATTCTTCAAGTGCTCGGCAGCAAATTTGAACTGACAAGAATGGGAAGAATGCTCCAGGCAATTGTTATGTTCATCTATGGGATCTCAGTAAGTAGTATTAATTGGACACCGGGCAAGGCGATTACGGTAGTATTAATGATAATAAGCGGAACGGTATTGTTTACCGGAATCTTTCTTATATATGCTTCGTTATGCTTTTTTACCCTGGAAGGGCTTGAGTTTATGAATGTATTAACCGATGGCGCTAGGGAATACGGTAAGTATCCGGTTGGAATCTACGGTAAAAGAATGCTGCAATTTTGTACTTTTATTGTTCCTTATGCCTTGGTTCAGTATTATCCGCTACTCTATCTGACCGGCAGGGTATCAAATCCACTCTATATCTTTATTCCATTACCGGCCATACTGTTTATAGTTCCATGTTATGCCTTATGGCGATACGGAGTCAGACATTATAAATCGTCAGGTTCATAATAAATCAAAACAGGTAGCAGCTGACCGTAGCAAATATATGAATTTAGAGGCGGCTGCTTAAGTTGCGGGTAAAATATAATAGGCTTCACATACTCCCCGAAGGTACAATTACTAGGGAAATATGTGAAGCCTTTTGAAAGTAACAAGCTATAAATGCAACAGTATCTTATCATATATTATCAATATTGTTACTATTCACAGCCCAGTCAGAAATCAAATCACCATCTTTGGCTGGGCTGTGAATAGTAACTCAATATCTTATCTAATCCTCTTCATCTTCAGCGTCGAACTGGCTGATCTGTCTCTTTCTTGCCATCTCATCGCTTTCCAGATACTCATCATAGGAAGAAATCTTATCAATTAGATGACCATTTACGATTTCCATAATTCTGTTGGCAGAGGTCTGGATAAACTGATGATCGGGAGAAGTAAATAATGCTACTCCGGGGAATTTAACCAGTCCGTTATTGAGAGCTGTGATGGATTCCATATCAAGATGGTTGGTAGGCTCGTCAAGAATTAATACATTAGCGCCTGCAATCATCATCTTAGATAACATAACTCGGACTCTTTCACCACCGGAGAGTATCTTTACCTTCTTGGAGCCTTCCTCACCGGCAAATAGCATTCTACCCATGAAACCACGTACATAGGTGACATCCTTTTCGGGAGAGAAGGGCATTAGGAAATCAACAATTGTCTCTTCACCGGCGAACAACGCTGTGTTGTCCTTCGGGAAATAGGATACATTGGTGGTGATACCCCATTTATAACTACCTTCATCCGGTTCGAGTTCACCTGATAATATCTTAAATAAGGTGGTGCTGGCAGCAGTATCAGGACCGACTAAGGCTATTTTATCTTCCCTGCCCACCATGAAGGAAATCCTATCTAAAATCTTCACACCATGAATGGTTTTTGAGAGGTTTTCAACTAACAATACTTCGTTACCGATTTCTCTGCTTGGTCTGAAATCAATATACGGATATTTTCTACTGGAGGGACGAATATCATCCAATTCAATTTTATCAAGGGCCTTCTTACGTGAGGTGGCTTGTTTTGATTTGGAAGCGTTAGCACTGAAACGTTGGATGAAATCCTGCAGTTCTTTGATTTTCTCTTCCTTCTTCTTATTGGCATCCTTCATTTGTTTCACCATCAACTGACTGGATTCATACCAGAAGTCGTAGTTACCGGAATAAAGCTGGATTTTTGCATAATCGATATCCGCGATATGGGTACATACCTTGTTTAAGAAGTAGCGATCATGGGACACGACAATTACGGTGTTTTCAAAGTTGATTAAGAAATCCTCCAGCCAGCGAATCGCTTCAAGATCCAAGTGGTTGGTAGGCTCATCAAGTAAGAGAATATCCGGATTACCAAATAGCGCCTGGGAAAGTAATACTTTAACTTTATCACCGCCATTTAGTTCACCCATCTTCTTATAATGAAGATCGGTATCAATGCCCAGTCCATTTAGTAGAGTGGCTGCGCTCGATTCGGCTTCCCAGCCGTCCATCGCTGCGAATTCGCCTTCCAGTTCACTGGCACGAATTCCGTCCGCCTCCGTAAAATCTTCCTTCGCGTAGATGACCTCTTTCGCCTTCATAATTTCATAGAGACGTTTATTTCCCATAATTACGGTATCAAGTACTTCATTCGCATCGTATTTGAAATGGTCCTGCTGTAAGAAGGATAGTCGCTGTCCGGGTGTAATGATAACATCACCCTGGGTGGGCTCCAGTTGCCCGTTCAATATTTTGAGAAAGGTGGATTTACCTGCACCATTGGCGCCGATCAATCCGTAGCAATTACCCTCGGTGAACTTGATGTTGACCTCCTCGAACAATGCCCGCTTTCCTAATCTGAGTGTTACATTAGCTGCTTGAATCATGTATAACCTCCTGAATACTACCAAATAAGTTGATACGGCATGCCGTTTCACTTACCATGAATTATTAATAATTAACATTACTATTGTATCTTATATTCATGATTTTGCAAGTAAATTATTACAGCTAAATGTATTCATAATTGTACTCAATAGACAAAGGAGAGTGCTTATTAGTATAATAATAACAGGCTATTAATTCACAGGTGATGCACTATTCTAATCTTTGACTAATAAATAGGTAGACTATCATCTCTTATTAGATATAGACCAAGACCAACCAATGCAATGTAAAACATCACCAAACATAATAAAAATTGTAGTATAAGCAAAAATAATATGATATAATATGAAATAAGGTCGAAATATGACGAACACAAAGCAATTTATGAAGGCAAAGGGGAGTAAACCTAATAATAGGAGGAACTATATGAAATTAATGAAATTGATCAAAATCAGGACAAAGCTATTTATTCTGATTGCCGTTATGATTTTAGCTTTGCTTATCACCGGATTAATTGGAATATTCTCTGAGATGAGAATGAAACAGTCACTGGGTAATCTTTATACACAAAATGTATTAGCAATTGAAAAACTAAGTGATTTTCGAACTCAGTCACGAGCAAATTATGCAAATATTTTAGATCTAATGATAGCAGACAATGATGACAAACAGGAGATTCTTGATGATTATAAAACCAGAAACACAAAAATAGAAGAGGATGAGAATGCGTTCCTTAAGCTGGATATCGATGATTTTGAAACGAAGCAATATCAACTGATACAAGATAATATGGCGGCATGGACAGTGATTGCTAATCAAATGATGGATAATATATCCGCAGGTAATATTGAGTCGGCAAAAAAAACTTTTACGGATTCCGGAAAAGAGTCATTTGAATCATTGCAGACTTCCATACGAGATTTAGTTGATTATAATATACAAGAAGCTGAGGACACCTACAAATTAAATGAGGTAAATTCAAAAAAGGCTGTTACGGATCTTATTGTAATAATGATTGTTTCAATCGTAATAGCATGTGCTCTTGCAATTTTTATTACATTATCAATAACAGGCCCTATCAAAAAGATAGTGAGATTGATTGATAAAACAGCGAGCCTTGATTTAACGTTTGATGCATCATTTCTACCATTGCTTACCTATCGTGATGAGGTTGGGAAAATATCGAATGCGGTGCAGAATTTGAGAAATTCTTTGAGGGGTATTTCGGGAAATGTTTTGTCGATTTCAACTAATCTTGCGGCTAACTCAGAGGAACTTGCGGCTACAACAGAAGAAAGCACCAGAGCCATCAATCAAGTTGTTGTTGCAATTAATGAAATTGCACTGGGTAGCAGTACACAAGCCGAGATGGTTGAAAAAACAAGCGAAGTCATGAGATCAATGTCCTCCAATATCGATGAGGTTAACAAAACTACGATAGAGACCTCAAATATCGCCAAAGAATCTATTTCCATATTAGAAGAAGGTCAAATAGCAATTGATGTTACGATAGAAAAAATCAAAATGAATAAGAAGGTAACAGGGGATGTAGGAGATGCCATCCAAGAATTGAGCAGTCAAATGGACAAGGTTGAAAGTATAGTTCATGTTATTAGTGACATATCAAAGCAGACCAATCTTCTTTCCCTCAATGCTTCCATAGAAGCAGCAAGATCAGGAGAAGCTGGGAAGGGTTTTGCCGTGGTAGCCTCGGAGATCGGTGGTTTGGCAAGTGAAACAGCCGAGGCGGTGAAAGAAATCACCTCCATTGTTCAGAATACAATTGAGAAGAATGAAAAGACCGCGAGGAACAATCAGATAGCGAAGGATCTCAGCGTTGAACAAGAATCAGCAGTGGCTACCATGAAAGTAGCGTTTGATAAAATTAGAATCTCAGTAAATGATATTACGGAGAGATCAATTAAAATCGCAGGGCAAATCAATATAATAAATGATTCTTCCAAGATAGTTGCGGATCAGACGAATGATATCTCTGCGACAGCGCAAGAAGGAGCAGCTAGCTCAGAGGAGATCTCAGCCTCCAATGAAGAGCAACTCGCATCGATAGAGATGATAGCATCGTCAGCGTCTATATTATCAGAAATGGCAACAGAACTGAACGTAGAAATCAGTAAATTTAAATTATAAGCCACGAAGCAGAAGTTCTAAATAGTGAATAAATAATATTTCATTGGGCCGTATTAAATATACTGCCTAAAATAAAGAGGCTTCACCTACTTCCCATAATGCATTGTTTTAAGGGGAGAGTTGAAGCCTCTTATATTTTATGTATTACCATTCAAGAGCAAAATCGTGTAAATTGACGATAGACATAATAAAGGTTGGGATTTGACACCCCAACCTCTGATATCTATTTGATTAGTGCAATCTCACCTAAACGTTCCATGATTGGAAGGTGCTGAGTACAAAGGGTCTCGCACTGCCCGCACTGAATACATTCGGCTGCTCCGGAAGATGACATGCTCCAATGCCATTTTAAACGGTTCTCGATACTGTTGCCCAGAATCTTCTCGTTATAAGCATCCATGAATTTGGGAATATCGATATCCTGCGGACAGCCCTTGCAATAGTTGCAGCCGGTGCAGAGATTATTCAGGGTAAGCCCCTTGCTTTCATATTCCTGATAGATTTCTAAAGCAGGGTGTTCCTCCAAATTCTCAACAGCCTTTACGGCATCATCGATATGTTGCTTGTTGGAAAAGCCACACAGGGCTACGGTTATTTCCTTATGGGAGGCCACAAAGCGAAGTGCAGCCTGGGCAACATTTAGATCGGTTCCTTCGGTCAGATATTGAAACACATCAGGATTATTCGGAATCAGTCCCCCACCCAATGGGTTCATAACTACGATACCCATACCGTTTTGGTAAGCGGCACTGATACCTTCCTGACGGAAACGGTAATTCAAGGCATTATATCCGATCAGCATTCCCTGGAAGGAATTAGATTTGATTACCTCCTCAAGCTGATTGCCTTCCATATGGGAGGAGAAGGTGATGTTGCGGATTAAGCCCTCTGCCTTAGCCTTTTCAAAGGAAGAATACATCAGATCATATTGCTCCCTGAAGGATCCTAAATCAAGTAGACACCAGAGGTAGTAAGTATCAAGGTAATCAACTTTTAAACGGGACAGGGAGGTTTCCAGTCTTTCACGAAAGATATCAGGTGAAAACTTACCACCGTAACAGCCCATATTAACCTTAGAGGAGACATAGAAGCTATCTCTTGGCAGCTGCGCAAGAGCAATTCCCGTAATTTCCTCACTCTTATCATCACAGTAAAAGGGAGCTGTATCAAAGAAGTTAATACCCTTTTCATGTGCATATAATACATTCTCTGCACATTTCTCTAATCTACCTGCTTTCACATCTGCATCATCGTATCTCATCGTTCCCATTCCGATTGCGGAAACCTTCATATCGGTATTCCCATATTGTTTATAGTACATTGTAGTTAATCCTCCTTATTGCATACATATTGTGAGCAGAAAATTGTCATTCCTACTTTATTCTTCCCGTATTTTCTAAATACCGTACGAGTATTATATAATATTAGAAATAAAAATCAAATGGATTTATTTGATATCTCAATGTAGTATATCACTTACTTAAATCTCTAGTCCAAAATCCTGTTTCATTTGACTTTTAAAACCATCTTGGATAGAATGTAATTATTAAATATGACAGAAGTAAACTGCCTTTCACATAGCATAAAAATGGTTTTCTGTCGTTACCCAGGCATTTTGTACATGTAAGAAAAAGCTATGAGTTGATGAACCTTTTTTTGAATAAATGAAGAATGATTGAAACAACTTTATGCAGTTGCTCATTGTACGATCTTATGTATTACCATAGGATGGCCAGTTTATGTGCAAATTGACGAAGCTAAAATATATAGGGCGTTTGACACCCCAATCAAGATTTAAGATTACAACGGAAAGGGGGAATATGGATATATGACAAGAAAAATGCCTGTAGAATGGGCAAAACTTGATAATGCCGCTAAGATTTTCCCACCAGCGACGACCGAAAGAGATACTAAGGTTTTTCGTTTTGTATGCGAACTAAAGGAAGAGATTGATAAAGATATATTACAGAAGGCTTTAGACGCTACACTGGAGTTATTCCCAATATACAAGAGTGTTCTAAGGAGAGGAGTATTTTGGTACTATTTCGAGGATACTGAGTTGAAACCGGTAGTATCAGAGGACCATAAGTTGCCCTGCAATATGATATATCATCAAAACAGAAGAAATCTATTGTTTGAAGTTTCTTATTATAAATGTAGAATTAATGTCGAAATGTATCACGCCTTGGCGGATGGAACCGGAGCCATGCAGTTTTTAAAGACACTGGCATATCATTATATCATAATGAAGTATGAAACTGACTTTGACGGTTTAATTCCGGACTTTGATTACGATGCTTCTTTTACGCAAAAAAACGATGACAGCTTTTTGAAGCACTACAGCGGTGATAAAAGCATAGTGAATGTTAAGCTGAATAAAGCATATCATATTAATGGTAGACGCTATATTGATAACCGAATCAAGATAATTGAAGGGGAAATGTCGGTGAAGGAGGTTCTTGCGATTGCCCACCGATATGATACTACTATGACAATCTACCTTGCGGCATTATTTATGAAGGCAATCTATGAGGATATGCCGGCTAGAGCCAGAAAAACCCCGGTAGCTTTAGCCGTACCTGTTAATCTAAGGGCATATTTTCCGTCTGTTACAGCACGTAATTTCTTTACCACAATAAACCTCAGTTATCATTTTGGGAAGAATTTGGACAGACTTGAAGATATCATACAGTCGTTGAAGGAAAGCTTTCATAGGGAGCTGACAATGGATAATATGAGAAAGCATATCGACCGGCTGTCAGCACTTGAGCATAATGTATTTATGCGCGTTGTACCCTTGATACTGAAGGATTATGTGCTTCGTATTGCGCATGGTATCAGCAACCGCACAATTACGGCGGCGCTTTCTAATATCGGCAGGGTAACAGTCTGTAAAGAGCTTACGCCATATATCAGATTATTTGATTGCTTTACCAGCGCTAATCGTCCTCAGATTTGCATGTGTTCCTTTGGGGATCGTCTGGTCATCAGCTTTACTTCTCCTTTTATAGGAACAGATATACAGAAGAATTTCTTCAGGGCACTCACCAATGAAGGCGTTAATCTAACGATAGCCTCTAACATAAAGGATATATAGCAGGAGATGATACGATGCGTAACTGTGAGAAATGCAGGGTTCTTATCAAGGGTTCCCAAAAAGTATGCCCTTTGTGCGGAGGAATTGTTCATGAAAATGGAGAGCACACCTTGGATGAGTTTCCTCAGATACCAACCATATATCAGGAATTCCATTTGTTTATCCGCATTATGATTTTAGCATCCATATCTGCGGCTGTGATTTGCTTTGCCATCAATGTAATCTGGACAAAAGAATCCGACTGGTCACTCTTAGTTGCCGCAGGCATTCTATGCACTTGGATCAGTATGTTCTTTATCCTGCGTAAGAAGAATAACATTCCGAAAACTATTATATGGCAGGTATTCTTAATCGGTATCCTTTCCGTGTTATGGGATCGCTCGATAGGCTGGCTCGGCTGGTCGGTTGATTATGTAATCCCTTCCATCTGTGTTTGTGCGTTGATTGTCATGGCAATTTCGGCAAATATGCTTCATATCGGAGCAAGAGATCTGGTGATTTATCTTCTCATTGATGTTATTTTTGGTTTCGTGCCGCTTTTACTGCTTTTCACAGGCGTGGTACATGTGATTTTTCCATCCGTCATTTGTACAGCAGCAAGTGCAATTAGTTTGTCTGCAATCCTCCTATTTGAGTGGGATAATATGAAAACCGAAATAAATAAAAGAATGCATATTTAAATATCAGAAAGGAAATAGGATGGACTCATTTAAGTTAAAGGTATTCGCAATCACGGTGATGTTAATTGATCATGTTGGAGTAGTACTGGTTTACCCGACGAATCATTATTGGTTGTATCTTGCCTGTCGTGCCATCGGGAGGCTAGCATTTCCGATTTTTGCATTCTTAATTGTGGAGGGCTTACGACATTCGAGGGATGTGAAAAAGTATCTCAAACGGCTTTTGGCTTTCGCACTGATATCGGAAATACCCTTTGACCTTGCATTTTACAAATTTGATTTTAATATAAATGCAATCTCTGATCTAAAACGCTTATTCCGAGATCCGGTGCATGCAAACGATGTGTTTCACAGAATATTTTTACATCAAAATGTATTCTTCACTCTGTTCTTAGGGCTATTGTTGATTTACTTATTTGAACTTGTAGAAAGAAAATATAGTAAGAATGATTTTATGAGTTTAGTAATCAACAATTTAATAGATGGTCTGCTGACGGTTGCAATCTGTGCTATAGCTATCTTTTTGAGGACGGATTATGATATTGCGGGAATTCTAATCATTGTAGCATTCTACCTATTCCATGACAGTAAAGCATTAATGACGATATCCGTATTAATGATATCGGCTACATTATTGTGCAATTTCACACAGTTTAAGCAATTCGGTAATTGGCTGTCAATTGTCAGCATCTTGGAGCCCTTAGCTATCATACCGATTGCGTTATATAACGGAAAAAAGGGAAAAAGCATGAGATACCTATTCTATGCCTTTTACCCTGTTCACCTGTTATGTCTTTTCCTGGTTGCTTCAATCCTCATGCTTTGATTCAGAAGCTGTTGATTTTGATTCAAAGCGAATATTTTCATTAGTGGCACGAGGTTTCTCGGGGAAGTAATATTCTGAATCGAAATCGTTAACACCATTCGTTGGTCTACTCGTAGACGGAAAGCGATAATAAGATCTTTTGCCGGGTTCATAATGCATAAATTCATCCTCCATAAATTCAGAGGAGTTCACCTCCAGTCAGTTGATTCTGATATTATTGTTGTTCAAACAATATACAAATATGCAAGGAAAACGGACTCAAAAGAGCTGATATATGGTAATATTGTAGAAATCGATGCAAAATTACCCATAGCAGTGTATAATGAGCATAATGAATATATTATTGGGAGAATGCAAAATGATATCACTTAATATTCCGGAAGTAAAAGCTTTCATGGGAAAGCTATTAACGAATACCACCTTTGATAGCTTTATGCTTCGTGAATTGGAGTTGTCAACATTTACTACTTTTTCGATGAATGGGCAATTGAATGAAGCCTTTTTTACGGAGGAGGAGCTTAAGGAGCGCGGGGAAAACAGGGCGGTTCTATGGAGTGAGGTTCGACAGACAGTATTATCAATGATTAAGGGGAATAAGACGCCACTATCCTTAAAAGTTGTATTTCAACTACCGCAGGGGCTCTGCGCTGAACTTGTTCAAAGAATCGGAGGAAGACTTTTAATCGAAGAAATTGGGGGCTTATATCTTAACCTCCGGTTTGAGAAGTCTGAACTTCATATTATAACAGGAACAGCGATTAAAACCTTTACCCTTGATAAAACCCTAGAACAGGAATGGGATGCGGAAGTAAAGAATATCCTAAAAACCAATGAAATTGTATTTGAGACTTTATAAGATCAATTGGGGATAGATTTGCGGTTACTTAAGATATCAGTATTGATGAATTTACGAAATCGGCAGAAGTGATTGATTTTATAAAGCTCATTTGAGAGAGGGGATTTTGAAGAAGGTTGTTAGCACTCACGTTAAAGGAGTGCTAATTTGGTCTTGACATTTTGATTTTTACGTATTATGATATTTTCTGAAGCAATGATAACAGTACATTTTATAGCTACACATTTCACTGTACTGAGTAATTCGGGAGGCGCAGATTGATTGATACGCACCGACATTACACAAAATTATATTATAAAGGAGTGTTAATATGAGTACCGAGCGTGGTAATTTATCGATTCATTCAGAGAATATTTTCCCTATTATTAAGAAGTGGTTATATTCCGACCATGACATTTTTGTAAGGGAAATAATTTCAAACGGCTGTGATGCCATCACAAAGCTGAAGAAACTGGAAATCATGGGAGAGGCCAATATTCCGGAGGATAATAAGTACAAGATTACGGTAACCATTAATCCTGAGCAAAAGACCATCACCTTTTCTGATAATGGTATTGGTATGTCAGAAGATGAAGTGAGGGAGTATATCAACCAGATTGCATTCTCCGGTGCACAGAAATTCATGGAGCAGTATAAGGACAAGACCAATGAAGATCAGATTATCGGACATTTCGGCCTAGGCTTCTATTCCTCCTTTATGGTCGCAAGCCTTGTTGAGATTGAGACGCTTTCTTGGCAATCGGATGCTGTTCCGATTCACTGGGAGTCTGATGGCGGTACAGAATATGAGATGGGTAGTGGCACCAAGACAGAACGCGGTACAGACATCATACTGCATCTGAACGATGACAGCTATGAATTCTCCAACGAATATCGTATCAAAGAGATAATAGGTAAATATTGTTCCTTTATGCCGGTAGAGATCTATTTTGTCAATGCAAATGCTCCTGAAGAGAAGCCAGCAGAGGTTATTGATGACGAGGTTATAGATGCTGAGGTGGATCAAGACGGCAAGGCCGAAGAGACAAAAAAGGGACCGCAGCCGATTAACAATCCACATCCTTTGTGGGCGAAGCATCCGAATGATTGTACGGTTGAAGAATATAAGAATTTTTACCGTGATGTTTTCCATGATTATAAGGAGCCGCTGTTCTGGATTCATCTGAATATGGATTATCCGTTTAACTTGAAGGGAATTTTGTATTTCCCGAAGATTAATACAGAATATGATACAATTGAAGGAACCATTAAATTATATAACAATCAGGTATTCATCGCTGATAACATAAAGGAAGTAATTCCGGAATTCTTAATGCTGTTAAAGGGTGTCATAGACTGCCCCGATTTGCCGCTTAACGTATCCAGAAGCGCGCTGCAAAATGATGGCTTTGTAAAGAAGATCTCTGACTATATCTCTAAGAAGGTGGCTGATAAGCTATCCGGAATGTGCAAAGTTGAGAGAGAAGATTATGAGAAATTCTGGGATGATATCAATCCCTTCATTAAGTTTGGATGTCTGAAGGATGAGAAATTCCGTGAGAAAATGAAGGAGTATATCATCTATAAAAATCTTGAGGGTAAATATATTACTCTGGCTGAATATGTTGCTGCAAGAAAAGGAACGGATACAGCAGAAGTAGAAGCTGCGGAAGTCGTACAGGATAAGGCAGAGAAAAGCGAAGCATCCGAGCACAAGCATGATGAGAATTGTAGCTGCGAACATGATCATGAGCATACAGAGGATTGTGACTGCGGACATAACCACGACGAAGAAGACGATGAGGTTGCTGAGGATAAGAAGACAGTTGTATATTATGTAACTGATTTAAAGCAGCAAAGCCAGTATGTTAACATGTTTAAGGAAGCAGGTATGGACGCATTTGTCCTGACTCATAATATAGACCAGCCATTCATCACTCAGTTGGAGAGTCAAGAGAAGACAATTAAATTCCAGCGTATTGATGCAGATATTACCGAAGGATTTAAGGAAGAACCCAAGAAGAAGGATAAGAAGATTCTTAAGAATAACACAGAAGCTATGACTGCATTGTTCCGTAAGGTGCTTGGCAAAGATAAGCTGGAGGTTAAGGTCGAAAAGCTCAAGAATCAGAATGTATCCTCTGTTATGACCCTATCTGAGGAAAGCCGCAGAATGCAGGATATGATGCGTATGTACAGCATGGGCGGTATGGGTATGGGAGACCTTGGCGGTGGAGAGACACTTGTTCTTAATGCCAACAATACGCTTGTTCAGTACATTATCACCAATGAAAATGCAGAACAGACACAGGTGATTTGCGAGCAACTATATGATCTTGCATTGCTCGGTCATAAGCCGTTAGAGCCTGAGGCAATGACGAAGTTCATTCAAAGAAGTAATGAGATTATGTTGTTCCTTGCGAAATAATGTGAAAATAGTCTCGCAAAAATCATGCGAGCCATTAGGAATATAAGAATGAATTCCAGTGGAAATTCATCCTTATATTTAAAGGTGCTATCAGGAATTGTGCCGGAGCCCGCGATGGCATGTTAGTTAGTATGTTTTAAATTATTAAGTAGGAACCTGTGAGTCTGTTGGAAAAAGACTTACAGGTTCCTTTGTTTGTACATGAACTACTGACTGTGCCTTCTATATTATAAAATCGATTTATTGGGTTATAATATAGTTGAAATAAGTCCTACTTAATTAATTATTATATTACTATAAACTGTATATTTACTATTGCCAATAATATATCATATATGTTATTATATAGTAATGGATACTACGTGATGTGGCACTTAGGTATGGTCTTGTCATATTAAATACAATATAAGTAAATAATTATAAATACATAATCCTAAGATAAGCTTCTACTTTAGTAAAACAGGAGGATAAAGACATGTCATACAGAATCATTGGAGATAGCTGTACAGATTTACCAAAGGCACTGAAAGGGGATCCTCATATAGTACTTGTGCCCCTTACACTGATAGTGGGAGATGTTTCAATTGTTGATGACGAGACTTTTAATCAACAGGAATTTATTAACAGGGTTAAGCAAAGTCCACAGGGACCAAAGTCAGCATGCCCATCACCACAAGATTATATGAAACATTTTGATTTTGATGGACACATCTATGTCGTTACATTGTCATCACCGCTCAGTGGTTCCTATAACAGCGCAGAGTTGGCGAAAAAATTATATTTAGAGGAAAATCCGAATAAAAAGATTGAGATTATAGATTCCCGCTCGGCGTCAGCCGGACAAACCTTGATATCGATGAAAATCATGGAATTGGAAGCAACCGGACAACCCTATGATGCAATTGTCAAACTTATCAATGCATTTCGAGATATGATGAAGACAAAATTTGTATTGGAATCTTTGGATACCCTTCGTAAAAATGGACGTTTATCAGGTCTGCAGGCCTTCATTGCCAGTGCCCTTAACATCAAGCCGGTGATGGGAGCAAATTCCGAAGGAAGTATCTGTAAGGTTGATCAGGCCAGAGGGATTGTGAAAGCACTGCTACAGATGATAAAAGCGATTGAACTGGATGTTATAAAACCGCAAGAAAAAATAGTTGGCATCGCACACTGCAATAATCATGAAAGAGCAGAATTCGTAAAGCAGGAAATACTCAAAAGAATTCCCTTCAAGGATTGTTTTATCGTAGATACCGCCGGTGTCAGCACAATGTATGCTAATGAGGGTGGGGTTATTGTTGCGTATTAATAACAAAAATGTCGTGAGATACTGTCATTTATTCAAAAGGTAACTCGAATTATCCTCGTCGAAAGTAGAAAATGAAATAGAAAATATCGTGAAAAATCACGAAAGCATCTTAGTTAGCAGACCTAGATAGGGCATTAAACCGCCCCGTCTCAGGTCTGCTTTTTTACTCAGGAAACGCTTTTATTCCCAATTTCAGAACCAGAACAGCATGTATGGATTATCTATCAGGGAAAGATATAGCATAAATCCTACACAATTGAATAGAAAAACAATTATAAATATATGAAAAGTATGATTTACGCTTGACAACCATTAATTTATATCATATTATACATATATGATATAAATGTAAAGGCGGTGATTATTCGATATGCAGAATAAGATAGGTTCTCATTTGTCGCATGAAGTTGTTTCTCCCCTGACACAACGCACCATCGAAATTAAATTGGCAAATTCCTTTATAAAACAAATACAAAGGCGATACGGAGAAGATGTGGCTTTGGAAATTCTTCAGTCAGTTGTGGAGGAGCAAGCAAATTCCGCGGCAATTCAATTTCAAAAAACCAAACAGGTGGCTTCTTTGCATTCCCTATATGATGTTTGGAAGATTCTCGGTGGTGACGGCAGGTTGGATTTAGAACTGGAGGAACTGAATGAGCACAACTTGAAATTTCACATCAACCGATGTTGTTACGCACAACGTTATCAAGAATTGCAGTTGGAATCACTGGGAATTTTATTTAGCTGTCGTAGAGACGAACCTTTTGCAAAAGCGTTGATTCCCGGCGTAAAAATGACTCAATCAAAAACCATTTTGGAAGGCAACAACAGTTGCAGTTTCGAATACACTTTGGAGGAAGCATGAAACTATCTAAATCATTAATTGAAATTTTAAAAGCAAAATCCCACGGATTGACCATTGCTTATCTCACAACTGCTTCCTTTGGCGGCAAACCTAATGTATTGCCGTTGCCATTTACAGATGTCGTGGAAGATGAGTTGATATTGTTTCCGGATTTGTTTGCACAGAAGACTAAGGTCAATCTAAACGAAAATATCCATGCCTCAATTAGTATCTTCAACGATGCAACCAATATACAAACCGTGATTGAAGGTACCGCTGACGTGATTCAATGGGGACACCCTTCACGTTTTAAATTATTCGGTTTAGAGGCAGGAGCAGTATTAGAACGTTGGGGGGATTGGGATGAAACAGTGGAAGCAATTTTGGAGGCGTCAGAAGAAAGTGCTCGTCCTTCTGTTTATGCTCAGCGTGGTGTGATTGTGTTCCGCCCTGAAAAAATAGTGGAGGTGAACCAGTGATACTAAATCAAGAAATTAGAAAAGCACTCCAGACAGTTGGGGGAGGTGGAAGCGTGGTGTATTTGACTACCGCATCCAAAGAAGGCATTCCCAACATTGTTGGTGAACGTTTTGTATCAGTTTTTCGGAATGAATACATATTCATTGCAGAGATGTTTGCCCAAAAGACACGTGTCAATATCCATGAAAATCCTCATGGGGTTATCACAATGGTACATCCACTTCGTGGCCGTACTTGGACTTTTACCGGTCCAATCACCATTCTTCAGGAAGGGTATCCTGATGATTATGTATGGGAAGGTTTAAAAGCATCTGATGCGCTTGATGAATGGGGGAACTGGGCATTGAAGGAACCTCCATCAGAAGTTCCCCCCGACATTCGTCCACCTGTTCTTGTGCAAAGAGGCATCATAGCTTTAAAAGTTGATAGCATCACTAGTTTTGATCCTGACTCTGTCGGGAAAAGTCTTTAATCAACTACAAATAAATGATCAGAAAGGAAATTGATATGGCAATTTTATCACCACGTATGAAGAATTGGCTGGAAGGACTTGGCGGACATATCGCCACTGCCAATAAACAAGGTATTCCATTAGTAGTGGTTACCACATCTGCAGAGATTATCAACGACGAAAACGTTCGTTTTCCATTAAGCACTCAGCAGGTCGATTACATAAAAGACAATATTGATGAAAATCCCATTGTAGCAATTGGTATCGGCGGAATCGGAAGTATCCGCGCTGCGTATCAGTTTAAAGGAATTGCTAACCTGGAAAGCAATCAGTTATCGGTAAATATCACAGAGATTTATTGTACAAAACCCGGCCCTGAAGCGGGTTTGAGATTGGATATTTTACCATTAGAGAGTGTGATTAAATTTGAAGAAACCCGTTGGAAGGACAATGGTCCACCGAAATAAGGTATGGAGGATAATATGGATCAAACAGTAAAAAAGAAAAAAGCTGTATCAGGCTTTATACAACCCCGCTGGACGAAAGACAAAGTTGTTTTTTGGCTAGAGCTAGGTGCAATTCCCGCAATCCTAGGATTGTGGTTTCCAGATTGGCTGGGCTATTTTGCAAAAGGATCATCTTTTGTCATTCCGCCTCAGCTGCCTGTATTTCCTCCGATACTTACTTATATCGGCGCAGTCATTTTGTTAAAAGCATGTTATGAGGGTATCAGAAACATGGGATATCATTTCAAGGGTCTCCGTATATCCGGTGGGCTCAGTGTATTATTCGCTGCAGCCAGCGTGGTGGTTCAATTCGTTGGATTGTGGATTCTTTCCCTCTTCTTTACGGGACTTGCAGCATTCTTTGCTGCCGGATTTTTTTGGTTTACCATCGGGAAGATATGGGAGATCACACAGGAAACCCGTACTAAAATCACCTGGTGGGTGGTGCTGTCTACTGCTATCTTGGCACTTTTAGTTTATGGCATAGGATTGTTATTTTTATTGGCTAATAATTTGAACACCGGATTTTTGCTTCTGCGTTTGGGAGTGGCAGTTCTTACTGTGACATTTCTCTTTTGTCGGTACGGGGTTTATATTTATAAGACTCAAACTTCCATTGGTGCAAGATTTAAGGAAAGTCCGGATGAACAATATTGGACAAACACAAACATATGAAAAAAAATATGCCCTGGGTGATTCCCGAATACTGTGAAGGATGCACATCATGTATTGCAGCGTGTAAAAAAGGCTGTCTCCGGATGTTTGTAACAAAAGAGGAAGAGGTATTCATTCCATGGATTGAAAATCCCGAAAGCTGTATTGGATGCGGTCTGTGTAGTGATACCTGTGTCATGGGTGGAATTTCTATGACTGAATACCGAGAGGAAGCCATTGAACGGTTCCATCGGTTTATCCAAACCGGATTGGTATGTCCCTTATATTGACCATATCATTTCTGTATATCGTCAAACAACACTGTTAATCATCGTAGAAAGCAGACCTAGATTAGGGCAGTGAACCGAAAAGCGGTTTACGTAGCTACCTCGTCGCAGGTCTGTTTTTTGCCCTGAAAACACCTTTCTTCCTATAAAATTCTAATATATCCGGTATTGCTAAGCTAATGACCGAGTGTTAGCATTATAGTGTTAAAGACTGATAATATCAGAAATTATCATAAATGCTTTTACAATACTTTTCAAAATATGTATTGACTCTCTCGTAGCGTAATGGTTTAGGATTGAACAGAAAGGGGGCTAAAATGAAAACTGTAAAGGAAGTTTCAGAAATAACAGGAGTAAGTATAAGAACACTTCGGTATTATGATGAAATCGGATTGTTGAAACCCACGCAGTTAACGGAAGCTGGTTATCGGCTTTATGATAACAAGTCATTAGAAAAGCTACAGCAGGTTATGTTCTTTAGAGAATTGGAGATACCATTAACTGATATAAAGAAAATAATGGGAAATTCTAATTATGATAAGGAACAAGCATTATTAACTCAAAAATCTCTGTTGGAAAACAAACGAAACCGTCTGAATGGGATTATTGAGTTAATCAATGATGTGATGAAAGGAGTTAATACAATGAGTTTTGAAGCATTTACCCAAGCTGATGTGCAAAAAATGTTAGACCATACGCTAGAAATTATGTCAAAAGAAACCCTTGCAGAGCAAGTGGAAAAATACGGAAGTATAGAGAAATACCGTGAATATCTTGCTACTGGTTTTAACAATGAAAAGGCAGTAACAGATATAATAAAGTACTATGGTGGTAAAGAAAAAGCAGTAGAAGCTGTCCTTCAATCAAAACCAAATAAAGAAGAATTAGAACAGCAGCAAAATGAAAACGTGGAAATCTATAGACAGCTGATGCAAGCAAAAAATACCGGAAATGCCGCTCTGGAGAAAGAAGCTATTGCAAAACACGCAGAGCTCTATAAGAAAATGTTCAATTTGGATAATGCGAGAGCTATGCTACTGGATTTGGCTAAGGAATATACGGAGTATGAAAAATTTGCAGAGGCAACTGATAATCAGTTTGGAAAAGGCTGCGCGGAATATACATCACAAGCTATTCGGAGATATTACGGCGAACTCTAAGAAATTGGATTTGAATTAACCACCACGGTAGAAACCCTATATAATTGGATTTCTGAAATAGATAATAAATAGAAACAAAATATCTGAATGAGTTAAAAAGTCCTTTCGAACTAATAAAAGTGGATATCTCTAATCATAAATTAACCTTCTGACGTATGATAAATAATATTATTTTACGTCTGAAGGTTTTTATTGTATGACTATGAGGAGATACTATCCCTCATCAATGGTCGGCTATCTTACGACTTGCTTAATTTTTGAAACAACTTTTTGGCATTTGGCTCATTTTTGACAAAATCAAGTTCAGAATTATTTTTCAAAGCATTTCTAAAAATTTCTTTTGCAGAATCAAAATTTACGCGCTTACAGAACTTTTTATGTGAATAAAGGTCTGAATCCATATAATCTGTATAAGTATCTATACCATTTATCATATGTTCCAGCATTTCTATTACCGAGGCTTTCTCTCTTTTTTCTACGGCTAACAGGAAATTGGATGCATATGCTGTATAATCTCCCAAGTCCAGTAAAAGGGCAATATCCCTAGATAAATTTGCATATTTTTCTGCCATCATAAACTTTTTTTCATTGCATAGTAAATGGCAAATCATCTGTAAAACTCCGTTGATTTTATGGGCCTCTTCAAAAAGTATGTTCTCGTATAATTCATATGCATTTTCATTTTGGGATTGTCTCTCATAAAGTATTGCCTGGGTTATTTGTTTATCAAAATCGAGGGTCTTGAGTTCATCTAAATATTGCTGTGATTTTTGATATTCCCCTTTGTTCATATAGAAGGAAGCTAACGATGATTTTGACCTGTTAGCAAGCTTCTCATCTTTGCTGGATAAAATTACTTCATACCAGCTGATTATTTTGTTTTCATAAAGCTCGGAATTCGAGGTTTCTTTGACAGTAAGATGAAGACGAAGGATATCAGCAGTATACAGTCTTAATATATCGCAGTTAGGATGTTCTTTCAGCAAAGCTTCGCCTCTTTCGAATCCTAAAATAAAACCTTCATTTTTAATAAAATCAGATAGTTCTTTCACTAATTGTTTGCTTTCCGCATCCGATAATTCTTCATTGAACGAAAGTAAAGTGTCCACATCAATTTTCAAGATTCGAGCAAGTGGCGCTAAAAGTGTAATGTCTGGATATGAAATTCCATTCTCCCACTTGTTTACTGCAGGGGCAGATATTCCTAGATAATTAGCCAATTGCTCTTGAGTAAGTTTTTCATCTTTCCTATATTTTCGTATTACTTCATTTATTTTCATTCAAGTACATCTCCAATCCATGATAATAACAAGGTTTTTGTTAAGAATAGAATAGCAAAAACCTTAGAATTTCACAAGTGAACTATTAGCATAATTCGTTCGCAAAAAAAAAATCATTAGTTATTTTTACTACAAAACATCAGACTGAACAAACAAAAACTGAATAAAATCTTATAGTTATATATTAATAATACTAAAATGAAATCATGGAATTATGTAATAAAATGGTATATACTTCAATTGAGTAGTCGATGAAGAAATCGGAAAAAACATTGCAGAGAATATTATAAAGATAGAGCTCGCGCCATATGGATTTGATGTATTTGATCCGGTCAGTAAACAGGAATATAGAATTACGTTATATGAATGCGATACACAAACGTTACAGGAAGAGTCATTTCGATTCAATAAAGATATGCTGTTCCCTAATAATTGTATAATGTTAACGTATTGTATTTCTCCGGAATTATCACAGGAAGAATTCAGAATACAAGACTGCGCAAGAGGTGACAAATCCAGGAGTAGGATAATTTCTAATGAAATCTCTGCACACGGTGATGCTATTATAGGAGGTTCATTTGGTCCATCCGCTATATTTATTGTAGATAAGAGTTCAGAAAAATATAATAGACGTCTTGCATGTTCTTCCTTCTATTTTTCTCCGGTTTCGATGATTGAGTGGAGAGTGATATTTTATATCAAGGAAAACGAAGATTATTACATAGATATAATATTGTAGGCTGAGGTGATTGGAACCTTGATAAGCTAGAAGTTATATATGTGCCGATTTTCAAATAAATGCATTATTTCTTTCATATTATTTTAAATGAGCCGAATGGAGAACTGCAAAACAAGAAGAAATACAACGCTTCATAAAAATAAGCAGAAGAGAGGAAAATGAAAAATGGACACGGAAACTTTGAGAACGAGGTTACAGGTAACAAAATTCTTGATTTATGTTGTGGCTCTGGTGAAGTAACTATGGCTCTAAAAAAATGTGAAGTAATAGGTGTAGACCTTTATACTACGAATGCTTATTATAATAGAACTGGTAAAAAACCAATTCCATTATCCTTCAAAGATACGATTTGACCGAATAAAAAGCCAGTTTGTGACAATGTTTCTGGTTGGATTTTAGTTGATGAGATATTGTTAGATAGGAATATCTGAGGAGGTCATCATGATAATAAGAAGATTTGAACAAGAAGATGCAAAATTTGTTGCAGATTTAATTAATCGCAATTTCTTTGAGGTGAATATCAAGGATTATACCAAGGAGGAATTAAAAGCAATAGCTTACAATGAGGAAAAAGTAAGGACGGTTGCCGGATATGAGATATTATCAAAATAATAATTTTGGAAATTGGAGGAGACAAATATGTATTTATTTAATATGCATCATCATAATCATTGGAAAAACTAGCTTATGAAAATTTCATGGGCTTGTTCTATTGGTTATGCCCATGAGATGCTTATTAAATAAAGATGAAGGTCTTTATATACGAAAAGTCATTTGGGTGTAGCCTGAATGGCTTTTTTAATATAAATAGAAAAATAATTGGAGGGAAATGCTATGACATTTTTAAAAACACCTGTGAAAGGTATGTGTGATATATTACCGGATGAAATGAGATTAAGGGAGTACGTTCTGTCAATGATAAAAGAAACATATGCACTATATGGATTTTCTCAAATAGAAACACCTGTCATGGAACATATAGAATTTAACCGGAAAGCAAGGCGGAGAGAATGAAAAATTGATGTTCCAAATCATGAAACGAGGAGAAGAACTCAAAAGAGCTTTTGAAGACGGAAAATTTGAACTTGCAGATTTCGGATTACGCTATGATTTGACAGTTCCATTGGCAAGATACTATGCAAATAATATGAGCAAACTATCAATGCCCTTTAAATCATTACAAATAGGCAATGCCTTTAGAGCAGATAAGCCACAAAAGGGAAGGTTTCGTCAGTTTATGCAGTGTGACATAGATATATTAGGTGATAATACAATCTTAGCTGAAATAGAACTAATTGCAGCAACCGCGACAATGTTAACGAACATTTTTAAAGAAGTGGGTATATCTGAATTTACTGTACACATAAATGATAGAAAAATATTAAAGGCGATGGGCGCTTATGCTGGTTTTTGTGAAGATGACTTTAATGAGGTTTTTATTAGTCTTGATAAGATCGAAAAACTTGGTGCAGAGAAAGTCAAAGAGGAGTTACAATTAGGAGGATATACTATTGAGAAAGTTGAAAAATTAATTTCAATTTTTGATAATCAGAATGAGTTAAGTAGATGTTCAAAGTTTTGCGAATTCTTAGAGGACGATTTTGTTGATACACAAATTATAGAAAATGTTGATACCATTATTACTTGTGTTAAAAATATGATTAACAAGGATGTGAAATTGGTTTATAATCCGACATTAGTTAGAGGAATGTCTTATTACACGGGTACAATTTTTGAGATAAGTATTCCAGGGTACAATTTCTCAATAGCGGGTGGAGGACGTTATGATGAAATGATAGGAAAATTCTGTGGTCAGAGCATTACCGCCTGTGGCTTTTCGGTCGGATTTGAAAGAATCATTACAATATTAAAGGATAATGCTAAAGAGAATAATTATAGAAATAAGAGGAGCATTGCTATTTTAGTTGATAAGAATATTAATTCTGAAAGAATAATTGAGATATTAGAAGAAGCAACTAAATTAAGAGAGGGCGGAAACATAGTTTTAGTTCAGCCCCTTAATAAAAATGTAAAATTTCAATTTGAAAATCTTGAAAAAGATGGATATACAGATATTCGTAAAGTATATTAGGCAGGTAGAATTTGCTCGAATATACAAGTGGGTTGTAATTAAAACAATGTTGGATGTATAATATTACCATGGGTTAAAATCTCACGATATGTTGATTCAATACCATTAGCCAATTAGGAATTGAACAAAATCAGAATTTAGTAGAACAGTTAAAATTGTAGAATATTTATTTTTTATGTGAAAGAGGGCAATTGAAATGAATGAAGATAAGTTTACAGGAATATCGAATATTTATGCAAAGTATAGACCGACATACCCGGATGTATTCATTTCGTATTTATATCAAGATTTAGGGTTTGATAAAAACAGTACAATAGCCGACATTGGGTCGGGCACCGGGATATTTACCAAACTTCTATTAAAGCAAGGCAGTATGGTCTATGCCGTTGAGCCAAATGCAGATATGCGTAAAAATTCAGAACAAAGTTTGTCTGATTTTAGCAAATTTAAATCGATCAATGCTTCTGCTGAAAACACAGGTCTTGCTGATTCAAGTGTCGATTTTATCACTGTTGCACAGGCGTTTCATTGGTTTGATAGAAGCAAATTCAAAGCCGAATGTCAACGAATATTGAGAAATAAAGGATCAGTTGTTCTTGTTTGGAACAGCAGGGATAGTAAAAGTGAATTAGTACAAGAGAATGACGTAATAAACAAAACCTTTTGTCATGATTTTAAAGGATTTTCAGGTGGAGATAGAGGAGAGAGTCCGGAAGAATACAGTGATTTTTTTCGAGATGGAATCTGTGAATATAAAATTTTCAATCATGCACTTACTTTTGATGAAGAAGGATTCATTGGTAGAAATTTATCAGCTTCCTATGCTCCCAAAACAGGCGAAGTCAATTATGAACCATATATAATTGCACTTAGACAATTGTTCAATAAATACAATGAGTCAGGATATTTATGTATGCCAAATCTATTGCGTAGTTATGTCGGGAAAGTGTAAGCCGGTCAAACAAAATTAGTAGCGGATTATTTATATTACCGTGTTCAGGGGGAGCATTTAGATGAATCATAAGGAAGGTAAATTAGCTGAAAAAATTATTGAACTGCAAAATGATGACGGCACATGGGGACAAGTTTTTCATTCATTATCTCAACCCAATAAAAGGTATCTATTAACCACAGAGCAGGCTTTGCGTCGATTAAAAGGCTTAGGATTCACCATAAAGGATACTCCGATTCGGAAAGCCGTTGACTGTATGACATCATGTTTACATGGCGAGAGGAAAATAGATAATTATTGGGAAAAGACACATAATTGGGAGCTGTTTACGCAACTTATGTTGTCGACGTGGGTGAGAATATTCGAGCCTGACAACGAACTGGCATTAAAATTCTCTAAACATTGGTCAAATATTATTGAAAAAGCATTTGAAAGTGGGACTTATAATGATGATGCCTATTTAAAAGCATATATATGCGAATTTTCTTCAAAACCCAAAGGTTCAAGAGAACTTGATTTCTCAGATTTTTATCATATTCATTTACTTCAAGGCGTCTTATCGGAAAAAGTAGAGAATCAGTTGTTGGATTACATAATCTCAAAACAATATGGAATTTTTTATGTCTATAACAAACCCTTGAATGAATTGCCCAATGCTTTTGCGTCTAAAGAGGCAAGTCAGTATTTATCAGCGATTGAGATTTTGTCCGGATATAAATTAGCAAATGGAAAACTTGGCTTTATAGTGGACTGGTTAGAAAACAACATAGATGAAAATGGTCAATGGGATTTAGGAACAAAGGCAAATGATAATGTCTACTTTCCTCTTTCAGATTCATGGAAAAAAGCTGAGTATAGAAAATCTGATTGCACAGAGAGAATAACAACTATTTTACAAAAATTAAATAGTTAGATAGATAAACGAGAGGATCAACTTTGGTGTAGATAGCGGTAGGATTTGTGTGTTTATGGTGTTATTAAGAGAGTAATTAAAAATTATGGGAAAAGTCGTTTTGATATGGGAGGTTACTGCCCTGAAAAATTCGATAAAGAAAAAATGGAGTTGCGACCAAAATGATTGGTCTTTTGGATAAGCATTGAATGAAAATCTATTAGATAGGAGAACGTTATGAGAAGTGTGGTTGATTTGAAGGATTTTACGAGAGAAGAAATATTTCAAATATTTGAGTTGGCGGATAGAATTCGGCAAGGTGAATACAGCCATTACTCGAAGTACAGCAGGCTATATTAGTTTTTAATATGACAAATTAGGGTGTCTTGATGTATAAATGAAATCATTAATGAGGCAATGAATAAAGCATATAAAAAGGTTAAATGAGTGATATAGTAATATTAGAGTGGGTTGATTTTGGAGTTATTTACTAATGAGTAAGCTTATCGGTGAAATGTCCTGCTCAGCTGAATTGTTGTAGATACCTAAACAGTTAGTTGCGATGTTGGCAGAAGGGTTAAGAATGCTTTGGAAAATTGATATTTCAACCTGCCCATATTGCAATTCAATAGATAATAAGCTTAAGCTTGCAGAAATGCGTCTGAAACAGAATCTTTTTAATGTTGAAGATTCAGAAACGGAAACCTTTGGCGATACCGGATTTAAGAGCCCCGCAGAATTATTGCAATGGCTAAAAGATAATAAGCCTGTCGAAGAACTTGTATTTTCGCATGGAGATTATTGTATGCCAAATGTAATTATTAAGGATAACAAAATTAATGGTTTTATTGATCTGGGGAGTAGCGGGGTTGCAGATAAGTATCAGGATATCGCTCTCTGTTATCGAAGCCTGAAACATAATTTTGACGGCTCTCACGGTGGAAAAGTCTATGACGATTTTAATGCAACGAGTCTTTTTGATGAATTAGGTATTGTACCTGATTGGGAAAAAATCAAATATTATATCCTTTTGGACGAGTTGTTTTAGCGTATAGAAAGAGTGATAGTAATAATAGCCTAGGAATGAAAATCGCTCCTAGGCTATTACTGACGTGTAAATCATGCAAGCGTTTGAATATCCATTTCAATGGAATGCTTTTCAGGCCTAAATATATCTATCAATTACCGATTGATAAAAAGTCATTGACAAATATTCAGTGAAATAATATACTCATTAATGGAGGTGAAAAATGAGAATATCAAAGGAACCTGAAGTTCGAAAGCGTGAAATTGCAGATACTGCAATGAGATTATTTGCAGAAAAAGGATATGAAGCAACTTCTATAAAGGATATTGCTAAAGCAGTTAATGTTGTACCCGGTCTGTGCTATAATTATTTTAAGTCAAAATATGAATTATTTGAATATGCTGTCACATTATATGCGAGCGAATGTACCGCTCCTTTAATAGAGGTTTTAGAGAGTGATGAAGGATCATTAGAGGCATATCTTAAGAAAATCTTTGATATATTTATTAATAATGATGGAAAAGAAAGGTACCATGATTTTTATCATAAGGATGGAAATCAAATGTTCCATAGACAGTTAGAAATAATTATGAATGATAAATTTCAACCATATATGAAAAAATTTATAGTTCAATTAAATGAGAGAGGATTAACAAATGTTGAAGATCCTGATACTACTTCAAAATTCATTGTGTATGGGCAGTCATCCATTGTAAATGATGAATCTCTGATCCCGGAAGAAAAAGCAGAAAAGGCTATGGCAATGATTAAGTTGCTACTAGGATAATTGATACCCCGGAAAAATCCGGGGTAAAAAAATAGCAATCGAATGAATAAGTATCAATGAACAAACATCAATAATAAAAATCATAAAAATAAGGAGATTAGATATGAAGAATGCAGTATTAATAACAGGAGCAACAAGTGGACTTGGATTGGCATATGCAAAGGAGTATGCAAAAGAAGGTTGTAATCTTATAATTACCGGAAGACGGGAAGAAAAGATTAAGGCAAATGCAATCGATATTGAGCATACATATCATGTTGAGGTCAAAGTTGTGATAGTAGATTTGGCAAATCAAGAAGGTTTGATTTATCTTCTGGATGAAATCAAGGATGATGAGATTGAAGTGTTGGTAAACAATGCAGGATTTGGCTTAAAATCGGTATTTTCAGAAACGACGAGAGAAGAGATGGATAGAATTTTGTTTCTACAAATAAATGCGGTGGTAATTTTAACTCGATATATTCTGGAAAAAATGTTGGTAAGAAATAGAGGAACAGTTATTAATATATCATCGGATGGTGCGTTTGCAGTAATGCCTCGAAATGTTTTATATTCTTCAACAAAGCTTTTCATTCTAAATTTTACAGAAGGACTTTATATGGAACTGGAAAAGTCTGATATTAAGGTGCAGGTGGTATGCCCGGGTTTTATCGATTCTGATTTTCACGCAAGTGCCGGAATGAATATAATAAAGAAGAAAAATGGATTTATGAAATTCTCTCCACCGGAAGAGATTGTCCGTTTAGCAATGAATGATATGAAGAAGGGAAAAGTTGTGAGTGCTCCGGTAATTGATGCAAAGATAGTTCGTTTGATGGTTCATTTGTTGCCAAGAAAATTATTTTATAAAATTGCAATTGATTTTACGAAAAAAAGGAATAAAAAGTTACATAGGTAGATCGGTGCAAAAGCGTGGGGTATAGCATCTACCTTCACAACATATGGAAAAACTCGTTTCTTATGATGGAGCAGATTACCAGAGCATTTCGTTCACCGGTATATTTATCAATTCTTCTATCACGTAATGTACCATCGTACTGAAAGCCAAGCTTCTTAAGTAGCTTGGCTGAAGGGCTATTGTTTTCATTATATTTTGCTTCTATTAGGTGCAAATCCTTATATACAAACATATATTGTAGGACGGCTGTCACAGCTTCGGTTGCATAGCCTTTACCATACCATTTTGAACCTAATAAATATGCTAATTCACCAATTTGTAGAGCTTCGTATGGAATATTAATACTGACATTTCCAATTACATTTTCTGATGATTTTTCAACCACAGCCCACATATACTCATTTTCAGAATACATATTTATTAACTGTTCCAAGTTAGCAACAGATGCAACAGGTAAAAATGGAAAGTATTTTCCGGTTGTTTCATCATTACCCCAGTTTTCAAAACAGCTTTTCGTATCCCCTGTCGTAAAGCGTCTCAGGATTAGTCTATCTGTTATTAACATGTTATCATTCATAGTTGTTACCTCGTTATTTCAAATTGATATTTATGTATTTCTAGGGCAGTGCATTTGTCATTTGCTCTTTTCTCTCTTGGTTCTATCAACCATATGACAACTAAACATTACAATCCATACTACCCATGCAGAGACACAGCCTATACCGTTTGTAAAAATATCGATTATAGCTCCAATCAAAAATGGAATAGCCCAGTACATCATTCTCTTTCCATATATCTTGCACATTTGATTTTCATCGAACTGAGCTCTCTGATTATCTTTTTTCATATTGTAACCTGATATGAAATTCGCAGCCTTTCCATTTGATTTATAGAAGCATATTCCAATGAGAAAAAAGATAATAGCTATTCCTGCATCAAAAAAGATATAAAACATAAAAACGAACCTCCCCTAAATCATTATTCATATAATCCATTGGTAACTAATTTATTTTCCATAACTTGATATGAACTTAATTCAAAGTGCAAAGCATCATTTCCTAATTATACATTTCTAAATATAGGAAGTCAATTGACGCAGCTATAATGATAAGAAGTCTACTAAGCATCTACAAAGCACAATAAATATACCGATTTGATTACCCAATGAATGGACCTTTTTAGCGCATGGATCATAGATCATTTATGTGAAGTACGAATCCGGAGATCGCTAATATGGGTCGTATTTTGATAGTCGGCATGATAGTTGTTTATATAAAAAATGGACGGTTTTTCAAGAAAAAATGTGAAATAAGTAGTTGACTTTTCAGGGCTTTTATAAGATAATAACTAATGCGGTGCTTCTGTAAAGTATAGCGAAGTCACCCAATATCCATTAGATCGAGGCGTGGCTCAGTTTGGTAGAGCGCTGCGTTCGGGACGCAGAGGCCGTGGGTTCGAATCCCGTCGCCTCGACTGAAACCTAACTGATTAATCAGTTAGGTTTTTATATTATCCGCGATGAGGAGGAGATATATGGAGTTAATAATTAGAGCAATGCAACAAAATGATTGGATAGAAGTGGCTACAATTTATCAGGATGGGATTAATACGGAGACGGCAACGTTTCAGACAGAAGTACCCTCCTATGAAGAATGGGATAAATCTCATATCAAAGAATGCCGACTTGTAGCGGAAGAAAATAACCGAGTGATAGGTTGGGTTGCCCTCTCACCCAGCAGTAGTCGTTGTGTGTATTCGGGTGTGGCTGAGTTAAGTGTATATATTAAGGAAGAATGCCGTGGTAAGCAAGTTGGAAGTAAGCTAATGCAGGCTGCAATTACAGAATCGGAAAAGGAAGGATTCTGGAGCCTATTGTCCGTGATCATCGAATCAAACGAGTCAAGCATAGCCCTTCACTCGAAAGCGGGCTTTCGTATGATAGGTTATCGGGAGAAAATTGCTAAGGATGCCAACGGAGTATGGTTGAATACCGTGATGATGGAAAGACGCAGTGATACAGTGGGAATTTGACTAAATCAGTAATGCTACAGAAAAAACTGCTTCAAGCTGTAACTTAAAGCCGAAACTTCAAGCTGATACATAAACTGCTACATAAAGCTGATATATCAACTACTACTTAAAGCGGTTACGAAGTCTAATAAAGATTGCGATGATGCTGATGATCAATAGGAGCAATGCGATTACTACAAATGCCACCACTGAGCGGTATTTAGCGTAAGGAAAGAATAGTCCCCAGGTATAATCCGTATAGATAAGGGTGTATATTTTCCAGCTGATATGGTTGATGATCAGAGCAATTATGAAAATACCAATGAGAATACAAAGGAGAAGCATCAAACCTTCGAATAATTTGTGCATGGTGAATCGCCTTTTCTTTTAATATATGTCAAGTTAATTCCAAACTCAACCTTAGGTTGATTTTTTTTATATAATTTAATCTTCGAGTTATGGAAAATATTATGGAAAATCCTTATAATGAAATTACACCGCTGATAATAAGTTAAGAGGAGAATACATAATGATAGATAGTTATAAAGTTGGTAATCAAATTGCACTATTAAGAAAATCCATGGGATTTACAGGAGAAAAGCTTGCGGAGCTTTTAGGCGTCACACCGCAGGCAGTCAGTAAGTGGGAAAATGGAAAATGCTTACCGGAAAGCTTACTCCTGCCTTTAATTGCAGATACTCTTAGTACATCAATTGACGCTCTATTATCACCCAGAGAGCTTGTAATTCTTGACGCCAAATTATCGGATGGAGTAACTGCTGTTGATGTTACTCGGGTATTAAATAGTATCATAAATGGAAACAAGCTATACCTTGCGGTAAATGCTCAGTTTATGGGTGTTACGATTGACAGCAACAGAGTGAAGGTACTTACGGTAAAATATCAGACACCGGAGGGTATTTATTTAGATTACAAATTAGAAAATGAGTACCTGTCAATTGATTTAGCGAATAAGAGCCATGAATCTAGTCTTTCCATGGAGATTATTGGAGCATATTATGGAAACAAGAATGATTACAGAGATTGTATGACTAAAATAAAGCATTATGATTATTTCAATTGGGATGAAATCCATGTGAATCATGAGCGCTTTCCAAGTTCGCCAAAAGCAGACGAAACAGAGTATCTATCCTTGATTTATATCAATGAGCAGGGTATTCATGTGATAAGCTGCAAGGAGAATGAAACCCTATGCTATTCAAAGGATAAAACCGACTTATGTGTCAAAGACACTACGGTCTGCATACTGCCAAATATTGAACCACTGGAATGGGAGAAGGGAATCGATTGCACCTGGGCCGGCGCCGTTTTGAGAGCCTTAAATTACATGGGCGAGAACTATACCTATGAACAGATCATGGGCATGTCAGGTGCCTGCTATCGGATAGCATTTACAGACGTATGGGATTGGAGTGCGGTGGATGCGTTGGTGGCATATGATTATTCAACGATTCTGTTCCAGACCATCGGTTATGAACAGCTTTGGGCGGATCGAATTAACAAGGATGATCGCAGTGTAGAACGACAGCGAATTGTTGCGGATATCAGAAAAGGTAAGCCTGTAATTGCTATCAATTTAAGAATTGCGCCCGAATGGGGTGTTATCACAGGCTATAAAGAAGATGGGAAGATACTGCTTTGCAGAACCTATTTTGATAAAGAGTTCTTAAATGATGATAAAGATTATCTGGAATCAGATTTCTGGCCGTTCTTGATTACACATTTCGGGGAAAAGGGTAAGAAACCCTCCGAATATGAAACTCTCATTATTTCCTTGAAAACACTGCAAAAATCATATCATGCACCATGTGAGCGAGGATACTATCAGGGTAAGGAAGCATATGAACAGTGGATTAGCGGCCTTGAAAATGATGAAAACTGGAACCGGAGCAATACAACTGAAGTGATTGACAGAAGAATCGGCGTGAATGATGCGACACTATTAAATCTAATCGATGCCCGCCGTTGCGCAGCTGAATATTTGAATAACGCGGTATCACTTGTTAAGGGAGAACTACAGGAGCAACTGCGATTAATTTCGGGAAAATATGGAAACATTGTAGAACTGTTAGCCGATTTCAGATGTAAATCCAAACAGAACAAAGAGAATATGGTCCATTATAATGAAATAGATGCCGGACGAAACAATAGTGCGGAATTTAGAAGGGGACAAGTTGCATTACTAAAGGGTGTACTCGAGGCAGAGGCTGAGATAGAAGTACTTGCCGGTAGGCTGTTGGTAGAGTTGATTAACCAATGCACCATACAAGATTGTTGACATCAAAGTTAAGAACGATTATATTTTTACGACCATATGCCGGATAGATGCATTCGTAAGTCACTACTCCGGGCTTCTCCTTAAAGGAGGATATGCCTGTTAATTGAAAGGTAAATCGTTCGGAATTATCATCTTCAAAACGAAACCAGATCCGAGGGCAGAGGGAAAGCCAACTGATTAGGTTGGCTTTGTGGGGGAGAAATTTATGAAAATCTATTTTAATGTACTTGTAAGCTATTTGATTAACTTTATAGGCTTATTATAAACACAAATTGTGTAGAAACTATTTCTAATTAGTGAAAGAACTGTGAATTATGAAGGGGCGAATGTCATGACCAATGAGAAATGTATTACCATAGGGTGGCCTGTTTATGTGCAAATTTACTCTTTTCAGATATCGCTTCCTTTGCTATACTGTTCCTATCAAGAAATGCTCAGCGATGGGCGTTTCTCCGTACCGGATATATCTTCTCTTGTTAGATGCCGACCAAAGCTGGCTAACAAATCAGAAGATATATTTTCTATACTTTTCTTCAGTTTCTTTATGGTTGGTATTTCTTTTTCATAAAGCTGCAGAAGGATATCCGCTATCTGAGTTATCAGCAACAGACAAAATCGCCTATAGGGCTTAGGAGGATAAGAATATGAATTATTATTCCATACAAAATGGAAATCTGGTTTATAGGAGACGAAAAGATAATGTCATAATATCGCCATGGGGAAATGGACTTAGGGTACAGGCGGCACCATCCATGCCGTTTCAGGAGAACGCATGGGCGTTATTGCCGCAGACAGGTTTGGCGGAAATTAAGATTCAGGAAGAGGAAGCGAGCATCACCTGCGGAAAAGTGACTGCAGTGATATCAGAATTTGGTAAAATAAAATTTTTTAATCAAAAAAATGAATTGATTTTAGAAGAATATTACCGTACCTGGGACAGAGGTTTGGATTTTAATAAGGAAATTGACACAATTCTTATGCTTCACATGGATGCAAGAGAATTTAAGCAGCGCCCCGGCGATACCTTTTCTTTAACGGCAAGATTTACCGCTTTTGATGAGGAGCATTTTTATGGTATGGGGCAGTATCAGCAGCCTTATTTTGACTTGAAAGGCTGTACCCTGGAGCTGGCACAGAAGAATACGCAGGCCTCTGTTCCTTTCCTGATTTCCAGTAAGGGATATGGATTTCTATGGAATAATCCGGCTGTGGGTGAGGTGAGTTTTGCGAAAAATATTACTAAATGGGAGCTCCCGCATACGAAGAAACTGGATTACTATATTACTGCAGGTGATACACCGGCCGAGATTGAAGAAAATTATACCGAAGTAACAGGAAGAGTACCGATGATGCCGGATTGGGCGATGGGATTTTGGCAGTGTAAGCTTCGCTACCAGACACAGGAGGAAGTATTAGCGGTGGCACGAGAATATTATCGCCGTAAAATACCGTTGAAGGTAATCGTAATTGATTTCTTTCACTGGCCGATGGAAGGGGACTGGACCTTTGATACACAATACTGGCCCGATCCAAAAGCAATGCTTCAAGAGCTTGACAGTATGGGGATAAAGGTAATGGTATCCGTTTGGCCGACCGTTGAGGATGAATCAATAAATTATCGGGAGATGTTGGAGAAGAATCTGCTGGTACAGAGCAACCTTGGCAATAACTATACGATGGGGAAAGTACATTTTTACGATGCAACGAATCCGGAGGCACAGCGCTTTGTTTGGGATGTATGCAAGAAAAATTACTTTGATAAAGGAGTTTCACTTTTTTGGCTTGATGAAGCAGAGCCGGAATATACGAATACGGACTTTGACTTGTACCGGTATTCGATTGGTTCTGTGGCAGAAACCGGAAACATTTATCCGACATTTTATGCCAAAGGCTTTTATGATGGTATGAAGGAGGCAGGAATTGAAAATCCGATTAACCTGATTCGCTGCGCATGGGCCGGTTCTCAAAGATATGGCGCTTTGGCATGGTCCGGGGATGTTCCGTCTACCTTTGCCCAGCTTCGAAATCAAATGTATGCAGGACTTCATATGGGACTTGCGGGGATGGCATGGTGGACTTGCGATATCGGAGGCTTCCACGGCGGTGATGTGAGGGATCCTAAGTTCCATGAGCTGCTGGCAAGATGGTTTGAATACGGTGCCTTCTGCCCGGTTATGCGACTTCACGGGGACAGAGAGCCTCATACACCCCCATTGGGAACAACCGGTGGCGGAAAATGCTGGAGCGGAGCAGCAAATGAGGTATGGAGCTATACACCGGAGCTTGAGAAAATTATGGTAAAATACATTGAGCTTCGTGATAAACTTCAGCCCTACATTGCATTAGCCATGAAGGAGGCTCATGAGAAGGGTACTCCGGTGATCAAGCCACTGTTTTATGACTTCCCGCAGGATTGTAATTGTTTTAGGGATAATGAGAGCTATTTATTTGGACATGATATCCTGGTGGCACCAATCCTGGAAGCTGACATAAGAAAGCGTGAGGTCTATCTGCCGGAGGGAGCAGAATGGATTCAATTAGAAACACAAATAACCTATATGGGCGGATGTATTGCTGCTACAGATGCACCGATTGATACGATACCGATTTTTGTAAAGCGTAATTCCATGGCGGAGACTATATTGATCGGATAAGTCCCCCGTCACGGTTGTCGAAGCCCCTTCCGGCTATGGCAAGACGACTTTTTGTGTCAAAAACGAAAAGGGCTGTTACAAAACTATTTTTAAAATAGATTTGCAACAGCCCCTTTTTTGCTTTTAATTAACCTCATATAAACAACAATCAATCAAAAAAGCACTCTTCAGAGTGCTTATAACTTTGTAGTATCTGTTTAAACCCCTACAAATCAGGGTTTTCTGCAACAGCTCCCCATGAGACTCGAACTCACGACCTACGCATTACGAATGCGTTGCTCTACCAACTGAGCTAGGGAAGCATATTAATAATAATTGTACTGCATAGCCCTCTGGAAAAGACTACTCAACTATTCTATTATAAAGATGCGCAAATTTCAAGGATTATTTGAAAAACTTATAAACAAATCAGCCTTACATTTTCGCAAAGGCTGATTCGTTTTCGCTCATATATCATCTCATATATTTAGAAGAAATATAATCTGCAACAGTAGTCATTAATATTACAGCTTCATGTTACCGTTATCTTTTCCCACCCATGAAGCATAACCCGATTGCGCCCGGACCGGAATGGGCACCGATGCTGGGGGTGACGTAATTCATGATGATTTGTTTCTCCGGTAGTTTCTCTTTTACCAGCTGCTCTAGATATTTTGCATCTTCATAGACATCACCGTGAACAATACAGATGATATTATCCTCATCCTTGTAATCACCCATACATTCAAGCATCTCATTACAGATGGAATTCAGGGATTTTTTACGTCCTCTGGCTGTACCGCCGGAGATTAACTGTCCGTCGGGACTCAGCTTTAGGATGGGTTTTATATTAATCATCGAACCGAAGATTGCAGTTGTCTTGGAGATACGGCCTCCGCGGTAAAGATGCCCCAGGTCGTCTACGGTAAAACGGATACAGAATTCTTGCTTATGCGTCTCAAGCCAGTCAGCAATATCATCTATGGACATGCCGGCTTCCCTCATGCGGACCGCCTTCATGATAAACATACCCTCACCCATTGAGGCACTAAGGGTATCAATTACTATAATTTTTGCTCCGGGATTATCCTCGCAGATTTCCCGCGCTCCGGTTGTAACATTACTGCAGCCTCCGCTTAAGGTAGAGGAGAAGCTGATATGTAGGATGTCAAAACCTTGATCGATATAGCTTTGAAAGGTTTTACGGATTACTTCGGGATTACTCGCCATTGTTGTAGGCATAACACCGGCCCTCATCTTATCATAAAATTCCTTAGGAGTCAGGATAATTTCATCTCCGTAGGTAACGCCTTCCATATCGTAATAATGAGGTATAATAACAATATTTTTATCGAGAATATAACTCTCAAGTAAGTCGGAATTTGAATCTGTTGTGATCACGAAATCTTTCATCTCAAGGTGTCCTCCATTCACGTAATATAATATCATTTTACAGGAGTTAACAGTATTACGCAACAGAATATTTGATTTTGTATATTTTTAGTTTAGATTTAATTTATTTTCTGTTTATATATATTTTATAATTAAATTATCCGGTGTACAGATCTTAATCTATAACATTTTACAAAGCGGGAAATCAACTACGAGTATGAAGCTTCACTTTAGAAAAAATGTTATCAGAGGCTCTCTTATGTTTTTTATATTTCTATTTATTAGATACACAGGTACATAGACAATAGTCATCTGTTTTGATGACCATTGTCTATGTACCGTCCCTAGGATGATTCCTAAATATCTTACTAACATTTCCCATTTGGTTTTGGTGAACATTTCCCATTCGGTTTTGGTCTATTGACGAACGAAACCCTCTATGATAAACTGGTCTCAATCGTTTAGATGACAACTGAATATCAGACGTACATGGTTTCATGCAAAGAGCATGAATTAGAGAGAAGTTCGGTGAGAATCCGTCGCAACCGCCATTACCGTAATTAATCATTAGATTATAAGTCGGGATACTTGCCATGTAGCGGGGTTATTGGCAGATTAATTTCTGTCGGAACACTTTTGGGTGAAGGAAAAGTGCAACCATTTTTATGAGGCTTTTTCATGGAAAATGCATCCGGTGCACTTTGAGTTCTCTAGGTTCATTTTCATATTTATGCTTTTGTAAGAGTGTTGCACTTTTTACATTTTATATGTAAGAGGTGCTTTTTTATTGCTATACAATATATAAATAATAGTAAATGGAGGAAAATATGACACAACAGCTTAACAGGGAGGATTGCCTCCGGGCTTTAATAATAAAAACGGCTGAGATGGACAGACTGCCTAAGAAATCTGATTTTGATGAATATGAAGCGGCGAGAATCAAAGCCTTCTTCGGGCCGTGGCCCAGAGCCCTAGAGGCTGCAGGACTGATCGTACCGAAAGTGGAAGAAAGAGAAGCAAAGAAACTAGAAAAGCGTATTGATGCAAAGCGCAAGAAAACCGAGGCTCAGAAAAAGCATTAACAATGAATACAAGCGGTTTCCGCTGTATAATAAATCAACGAGGAGATTTTCACATGAAAAAACTAACACAGAAATTAGCGTATTTATTATTTACAGTAGTCTTTTTTGTTGCTGTTTCATCAGTATCATCAGTATTTGCCGCAGATAAGACTATGGGCATCACACTGCGGATTGAGGGAATAGATAATAATCTGTTCAATGCTACAGAGGAAGTACCATATACAACGGACTCTCTGACACTACAACAGGCACTGATCTATATCGATAATCAGGAAGACAGTATAAAGATTACCGGCGTTGACACCTCCTACATCACGGATATTAACGGTGAGTCGGCAGGTAAGTTCGGAGGCTGGGACGGATGGTTGTATAAGGTAAACGGTAAAGAAGTGGTCGTTGGAATTGACGGTCTTACCTTGGCTGAGGGTGACAGTGTTCTCTTATATTACGGTGATCCTTACGGTGTCGGAATGCAGTTCCCGGTCGCAGATACCACTGATATTGCAGAGGGAGTGATTACCTTCACAAGCTCGGATACTACATATGATGCTAATTATAATCCTGTAATTACCGTTAATCCGGTGAACGGAGCAAGCGTAATCTGGAGTTATGGTGATACGACCAAAGAATATGTAACAGATGAAAGTGGCTCTATTCAGATCGAGGAGAAACAACTCGCAGAGGGAGACCATGCAGTTCAAATAATTAAGACAGCTGATTCGGGACTTCCGTTGGTGCTTCGCTTTGCTCCCGGTTATACAATTTCCGTAGAAGCTACTACAGACAGTTCTGTTGTTGATAATGCAACTGATGATAATGATCCCGCTGTTGTTGCGGATGTAAGTAATGTGGTGGAAGCACCGAAAACCGGTGAGCAGATTGCGACTACAATTATATTCTTGGTATTAGCTATTGCCGCTTTGTGTGGAGTTATCTTTTTCAGACGGAAAGAGAAGAATGAAAAGTAAGTTTAAATGTTTGAAAATATTGGTATGTTTTTTACTGACTTTTATGGTTGCGGTCGGCTTTTTCAGTTCGCAGGTCTGTGCAAAGAGCAGCCGGCACAGCGCAGATGACCTGAAACAGGTGATCGATGGTGTCCTGACCTACCGACAAGATCAGGCGGGGGTATCCTCGGTTCAGGATTTAATTGATACAAAGCTTACCCAGAGTGCCGGAGCCGGTTCCTCTGATTGGTTCATGATTGCTCTGAGTCGTTATGGGGAGGGGTATGATTATGACAGCTATCTGACAGCGCTGGAGGCCAATGTCGAAAGCGTTAAGAATGCCAAAGCTACTGATTATCAGAGAATGGCGCTGGTATATTCTGCGGCTGAACAAAATAGTGATTATATAAAGAATATTCTGAAAGAGGACACCGGGCAATTTGGTATCATGAGCTACATCTATGGCCTTATTTTACTGGATTCCGGAGATTATTCCGACAAGGATTATTCCAGAGAAGACATCATAGATCAGATTCTGAAGCTTAAGTTGTCGGATGGCGGATGGGCACTAACCGGTTCGGTATCAGACATCGATATTACTGCGATGGCATTACAGGCACTTGCTCCGTATAGGGAAGACGGTGATGTAAATACCACAGTTGACAAAGCAATCACATGGTTATCAAAGTGGCAGCAGGATACCGGAGATTATAAAAGCTGGGGAACCAGATGCTGTGAAAGCACAGCACAGGTGATTGCAGCATTGGCGGCACTGGATATTGATTGTCAGACGGATGAGAGGTTTGTTAAGAAAAGCAATTCACTAATTGATGGTCTACTACTGTACAAGAAGCAGGAGGGAGGCTTTAGTCATACAATAGACGGAAAAGCCGATAATACAGCCACTGTTCAAGCAATGTATTGTCTGATTGCTACATGGAGGCAGATAAAGGGATACAGTTCCTTCTATGACTTTGCAAATAATGGTTTGGTGGAAATTGATCGATCAACGAATAACAATTCCTCTGAGCATGCTTCGGCTCCCACAGATGCGGAGACGACAAGTCAGCCTGGAGCCGCAGCATCCGGTAATCAGGCAGTGCCGACTATAGCAGAACAGTCAGTTACAGAACAAACAACAACAGCACAAACATCAACAGGTCAATCAACGACAGGTCAATCAACATTAGATCAAACAGCGTCAGGTCAATCAACGTCAGGACAATCAACAGGAGAACAATCAACAACAGAACAAACAACGGCGGGACAGTCTGCTTCACCCACAGCTGAACAGTCAGCTGAAACAGCCTCTAATTCGGCGGACACAGCCATCACCAAGGAGGCTTCTAGCGGCGATCATGAGACAACTGCGGTTACGAAGAATTTACAGGAGTCAGTAACGCATCGGGGGTTTCATCCGGATTACAGAGTGGTACTTACGATTCTCATTCTTATCTTTGGTTTACTGGTTATTGGAAGATCATTTGTTATAGGCAAACGCAGCAGGAAGAATTATCTTACTGTATTTGCTATTGCCTGCGCCGCGCTGGCTGCGGTATGGGGCATTCGGGTTCAATCGGTTGAGGATTACTACCGGGTGAACGACGGCGCCATACAATCAGAAAGCAAAGTGGTTACGCTATCCATCCGTTGTGACTCGGTTGCCGGTAAGAAGCCCGGTATAGGGGAGGATGGAATAATTCTTGATGAGACAGAGATACCGGTGAAGGAAGGCGACAGCGTACTGGATGTACTGATTCTTGCCGCGAAGCAGGAAAAGATACCGCTTGACTACGAAGGTGGTGAAGACGTATCCTTAAGCTCAGCATATGTCAGAGGTATTAATGATCTATATGAGTATGATTTTGGAGATCAGTCCGGTTGGTTGTACTCCGTTAACGGCGAATTCCCCGGAACGAACTGCGGTGATTATATTGTGAAAGCCAAAGATGTGATAGAATGGGTGTATACCTGTGATTTTGGAAAGGATGTTGGTCGAAAATGAGAAGATTTGCGTCATACCATCCGGTTGCTCTTTTGATTTATTTTGTTATGGTTCTTACGATTACCATGTTTATCAATCATCCGGTTATACTCATCCTTTCCTTTCTCGGAGCATGGATTTATAATGCGGTGGAGTATAAAAGCAGCATAAGAAGTAGTGTATTATTTGATTTTATGCTTTTTATTATTATCGCCGTAGCAAACCCGATCTTTATACATCGGGGCAGGACGATTTTATTTTTCCTGAATGGAAAACCGATTACACTGGAAGCAGCAGCATATGGTGCCTGCATGGCAGTAATGATGTTGGGGGTAATCCATTGGTGCAAGGCATTTACAAGGGTTATGACAAGTGATAAACTGATGTATTTGAGCGGAAGGCTGGCACCAAATCTCTCAATTGTTTTCTCCATGGCACTTAGGTACATTCCCCTGTTTAAGATCCAATCGGATAAGGTGGGAAATTCTCAGATGGCTATGGGCTTGTATACCGGTGACGGCTATATGACGAAGGCAAAGGCAAGTATGCGAATATTTTCGGTAGTACTGACATGGTCGTTGGAAAATGCAGTCGATACAGCAAATTCCATGCGGGCAAGGGGCTTTGGACTGGGGAAACGTTCTAGATTTTCCATCTTTCGGATGACAATTGCGGATATCGGCCTTATTCTCTCAAGTACTATACTTGCAGGAATTGTATTTGCCGGAGCATCGTTTGGAAAATTAAGTTACGAATTTTACCCGAGTCTGGATGTTGTAAGTAAATCGGATTATTCTATATTTATTGATATGGCTTGTGGGCTGTTGATTTTATTGCCTGTGCTAATTGAACTGAAGGAGAGACTGAAATGGAGATTATACAGGTCAAGAATCTGAGCTTTACATACCCGGGTTGTACGGATAAGGTAATCGACAATGTGTCCTTTTCCATAGACAGTGGTGAATTTGTGGTAATCTGCGGCGAGACAGGCTGTGGGAAGACAACCTTACTTAAGATGTTAAAAAGAGAGCTTACACCCTTTGGGCAGAGCGAAGGGGAAATCTCGTATAACGGGATAAGTCTTGAGAAACTGGAGGACCGTACCGCAAGTTGTGAAATAGGTTTTGTTATGCAAAAGCCGGAGAATCAGATTGTTACGGATAAGGTATGGCATGAGTTGTCTTTTGGCCTTGAGAATATGGGATTGTCTACTCAGGTGATTAGGAGAAGAGTCAGTGAGATGTCGAGTTATTTTGGCATAGGTGATTGGTTTCATAAAGACATCAGCGAACTGTCCGGTGGGCAAAAGCAAGTACTTAACCTGGCTTCGGTTATGGTGATGCAGCCCAAGGTGCTTATTCTGGATGAGCCGACCGCACAGTTGGATCCAATTACTGCCTCGGAATTTATTGCAACCCTTCAAAGACTTAATCGAGATTTTTCAATTACAATTCTCCTGGTGGAACACCGACTGGAGGAGGTATTACCGATTGCGGATAATGTAATGCTTCTCGAGAAGGGAAAGCTTATTTATTATGATACACCGAGAAAAGTAGCGAAGCAGTTAAAAAATAATGAAAGAATGATGAATGCAATGCCATGTGCCGTCAGAATCTTTAACGCTTTTCAGACGGATGTATTCTGCCCATTGACAGTAAAAGAGTGTAGAAGCTTTATTGAAAATAATTTTTATACGAATATCAGAGCACTTGAGAAAGTATCAAAATGTGATATTAGTAGGAATAGAAGAGAAATAGTTCTAAGGATAAAGGGTGTATGGTTTCGTTATCATAAGGATTCACCGGATATTCTAAAGGGAGCTGATCTAACGGTATATCAGAATGAGATTCTTTGCATTTTAGGAGGCAATGCCTCCGGTAAGACGACGCTACTCGGAGTTGTGGCTGGTATCTTGAAGGCGTATGGCGGAAGTGTGAGCCTGTTTGGGAAAAATCTAAAGGATTATAAAAACGGAACTTTGTATCAGCATAATCTGGCATTACTTCCTCAAGACGTTGCTACGTTATTTTTGGGGGATACAGTGGAAGAAGATTTAAAGGAACTGAAGATAGAAGAGTTTAATCTTCCATTTGATATCAGTGCGCTGATGAATAAGCATCCATATGATCTGAGCGGTGGAGAGCAACAGCTTTGTGCACTGGCTAAGGTACTCGGGCAAAGGCCGAGAATACTTCTGTTGGATGAACCGACCAAGGGCATTGATGCATTTGCAAAACAGGGAGTTCTTAGAATTCTACGTGAATTGAAAACGATGGGGATGACAATTGTAATTGTGACCCATGATGTGGAATTTGCGGCAGAATGTGCGGATCGATGTGCATTGTTCTTTGACGGCAATATAACCTCAATTGATGAGCCGGATCTATTCTTTGCGGAGAACAGCTTTTATACCACTGCTGCAAACCGGATAACACGTCAGTTCTATGATAATGTTGTTACAGTCGGTGAAGCAGTGAATCTATTAAGATTAAATGGTGAAAAAAAGGAAGCCAAAATGGCGCGGTAAGGATAGATCATAAGCTTCCTTCGTTAATAGATAAGAGAGGGAAGTAATAAATCAGGAAAAGATTTGCCTTTGGCTGGTGAATGAAAGGGGAGGCTGTAATGAATAAAAAATTAATGCAATATATACTTATATTAATATGCATTCCGGCGATCCTTTTTCTGGGTGGTCGAACATTTCACGATAAACAGTACGCTTTTTGGTCCTTGGTTATCGTCATAATATCGTGTATCCCATTTTTCTTGAATTTTGAGAAGAATAATCGGAACACCCACAAGTTGGTCATCATTGCCGTCATGATTGCGATGTCGGTGGCAGGACGATTTATCTTTGCGATGCTTCCGGGGTTCAAGCCGGTGACTGCAATAGTAGTAATCACAGCGATGTATTTTGGCAGCGAGGCAGGCTTTATGACCGGAGCATTATCCGCCGTTATCTCGAATTTCTATTTCGGACAGGGCCCTTGGACACCGTTCCAAATGTTTACCTGGGGACTGATTGGTCTACTTGCAGGTCTTTTTGCCGGGAAGCTGAAATCAAGCCGGTGGATATTATCAGCCTACGGAATATTTGCAGGGGTTGCCTTTTCACTGATTATGGATGGATGGTCGGTGCTGTGGTATCAGAACGGGTTTAATTTATTGATGTATCTGGCTGCGATTGGTACGGCAATCCCATATACAGTGATCTATGCTGTTTCAAATGTTATTTTCTTGCTTTGGCTTGAGAAACCGATTGGGAAAAAGTTGTCGAGAGTGAAACTGAAGTACGGATTATGATGTGAGGCTGAAAAGTGGATTGTGATGTGCAACTGATGTACGGATTGTGATGTGCAACTTAAATACAGATTAGGATAAGTTACGTAAATACTATAGTTATAGTTCTTTGTATAGGGCGTACCCACTTATAAGAACACCGAATCCACCGATTAGTGAAAGTATTGTTCCAACTATTTGAAAGTTAGTAGTAGTGGTGTTAATAATTCTTTGAAATGATGAGGTATCCATTGTACCTCCTTGACTATGAAGAGCAACATTCCCTGCTTTCTCGCCAATTCCGGACGAATTAAAAATTAATGCTACTCCAACAATAAATATTATTATCATTATGATCATAGCTCCACTGACGAATTTTTTTTTCATCCCCAGTTCATCCTCCTTCAAAATATAGATAATTACTAATACTTCTTTTGCATTATAAATCAAATACATGGTAATATTATACATTAAATATTTACTAAATATCAATATCTTAGTTTATGTTATAGTTGTTTTTTCTTTTATAATGGTAATCTAACATGCCGTAGGTTTTGGCAAGTTAATATTATAAGATTAAACTATATTATATACAGATTATAAAGCTATACAAAATACAGATTATTTTATTGACATAATTATGAAAATAGATTAAAGTATAAAAAATTAAGAAAATAGATGAAGGGAGATATCGTATGTTATTGATTCATTTACATCATCATAAACGCATAAAACAGTAAGCTTATGATAGTAATTCATGGGCTTATTGTCAATTGAGTGCAGCAATCAACTAGGTTTTGCCCATGAATGATGTGATGAATAAAATGTATCTTTATCTCTAGATATACTTTTATTTCTGTAGTCATTTGGGCATAGCCTAAATGGCTATTTTTTATTATTTATATTTTTGAATCAGGAGGTTGTATCATGGAGAAGAAAGAACTTAATATGGACGAAAACGAGAATGGATCGTCCGGAGTATACTATGTTCCGAGTTTTTATCAGAAAAGATATGTGCGTATACAGGGGAGAGAATTGTCTTATAGGACGGGAAAGCCGAAAGGTATTTTTGCCATGGCATGGCGCATGATTTATGATGGGGTATTCTCAGAGCAGGAAGCGGAAGAATTTAAACGGATTGATCAATGGTTTAAAGAAAATTTGCCGGAACCGGACGAATATAAGGAACAAGTATGTTGCAGGAAGCGCTAAAGTTTTGTGCCAGAATTGGGATAGAAAGAGTTCTGATTACCTGTGATAAGACAAATCCGGCATCGGCTGGCGTAATAACACATTGTGGGGGTATCATGGAGAATGAAATCTATGACGATAAATGTGGCGAAGTAATTCAAAGATATTGGATAGAGAATAGGTGTAGATGATTCAAGGGGAAGTTGCAAATTTGTCGACAAAATACAAGAGAAAGATGAAATTTGCTACCGAAAATACAAGAGGCTTCACATATTCCCCATAATACAGTATTTGTGAGGGAGTATGTGAAGCCTCTTATATGATACAAGTTATATACGCTTTGGCACTTTTCTAATTAATTTTGTACACTCAAATAATTCAATTCCTTTTGGATTTCAGATAAATATTCCATGAATTCAGGCTCACTTTCGGCGGTAAGAGGTGTGCGGCTATCCAAGAAAAGTTTAATGTCAAGAATCTTTTTGACGGTTCCGGGGCTTTTGGACAGGATAATAATACGGTCTGACATACGGATAGCCTCCGGGATATCATGGGTGATTAGAATAGCAGTTTTTTTCTCCCGGTGAATAACATCCCGGATATCCTCGGCAGCCTCCAGACGGTTCTGTCCCTCAAGTGTGGAAAACGGTTCGTCCAGAAGTAGAATATCCGGTTCTAGAAGCAGAGTTCGTATCAGAGTGGCACGTTGCCTCACTCCACTTGGTAAATCGGGAGAAAAGGAGTCCTGAAAGGTAATCAGGCCATAGGTATTTAATAATTCATTGATTTGTACATAACTGTTATTGGTCAGTTTATAATGAATTTCCGGACCGGGAGGTACACTTTTTTGAGTGCCTTGCCAGTCAGGAAGATGATCCTTTTGAAGAATATAGCCAATGTTTCTGCCGGAGGATTTTATATCCATGCCATTGATAGCTATATAGCCGCTGCTTGGTGATAGCAGGCCGGCGAGCAGAGAGAGCAGGGTGGATTTGCCGCAACCTACGGGACCTACGATTGCAATGAATTCGCCCTCGTTCACATGAAAAGAGACATCCGATAACGCCTGTGTCTCTCCCTCAGGATTGTGATAGGTGTAACTGACGTGATCAATTTTCAGTAATTCGCCCATGGTATTCCTCCATATTTGTTTATACTTCATTATATGAAGGGGGATGGGTGAGGTGAATAACTAGTGCACGGTCTCGCTGACAATTAGATAAATCTGCTCAACTAGTCCGCAACATTGCGTCGTTAATATTCCTAGACAATGGAACCCCATTGCCGTCGGAATTTTGCCTAGCACTGTCACGAACTATCTGGCATATTTATCTAAAGGTCAATGAGAAAGTACACTAGGCTATTTAACATTCTTATAATAATAGACAGCGATCTGAGTGCGGTCCCTTAAGATTAATTTCTCTAAAATGGTACTGATGTTATTGCGGACGGTCCCTTCACTTAAGAAAAGTAATTCTGAGATTTCCTTATTGGACATACCGTCCGCTATTTTTGTGATAATTTCAAACTCCTTATCGGTTATGCCGAAATCTTCCAGACCTTTTGTTTCGTAAGGTTTACCCATCAGCCTCGGCAACTTGGTGATGATCTCGTTATCATATACGTTCTGCCCCATGGCTACTGCTTTCAGGGCAGGAATGATGCTTTCATAGTTTTGCTTCATCATATAGCCCTTTGCTCCGATACGAAGGGCATTAATAATATAATCGTCATCGAGAAACGTGGTCAAGTAGAGAATTCGGGCATTCGGGTATTTGCCAAGGATAAGCTCCCCGGCCTCTAAGCCGGACATGAGTTCCATGCGAATATCCATAAGTAAAATATCCGGTTTCAATTCATGATAGAGCGCGACCCCTTCTCTTCCGTTATATCCGGTACCGACTACTGTGATTTCGGGATCAGAGGACAGGATTATCTTAAGAGAGGAGCAGACCAGCTTATCATCATCTATCAGTAAAACCTTCATACGACTACCTCCTCGTTAGTTGATACACATTTCGGTATGGATAGAAATAGGCGAAATCCATGCTCCAGTGTTATATTAACATTTCCATCAAAGCTTTTTACGCGATCATAAATATTACGAAGCCCCATTCCTTCATTAAAGCCCTGATCCTCCATGAGCTTGGTCAATACTTTATGTGTCTTGGCATCAATGGTTCCATTATCTTGGATGACCAGCTGATACATTGCGGGATGCTCTCTAAGAGTGATATTAACCTTCGTGGCATTGGAATGACGCATGATATTGGCGAAGGCTTCTCTGGTAATTGCAATCAGACTGTACTTCAGCGGCAGCGGCGGAGGATTCTTAATGTCATAATCATAAGTGATGGCACAAAAGGTAAAATCCTTCACCAGGCCATCAATCTGCATATATAAATCGACTGACTCATCAAACATATTATGGATACTGCTTCTTATCTGGTCCATTCCTACCGACAGGGATTCCTTGAGTGCAGACAGCCCCTCACCGGTTGATTCTTCCCTGGTGAGGACCTGTAAAGCGCCAACCTGCAGAAGAGCTCTTGACAAAAGGTGCCCGATATTGTCATGTATTTCCTTGGAGATACGGTTTCGTTCATTTAGAGTAGCCACATTAATTTCATAATCCTGATTCTTAAGCAGATCGCTGTTTTTCTCCTCAAGCAGTAAGGACATATGCGCAGAACTGTCACGCAAATCATTATATTCACCGGTGATTGTATTCAGCCGATTGGTTTTATATTTTAGTAGAAATGCTAATACAAGAAATGCGGAGGTAAAGGATATAATCATGGAATTGTAAGCGAATAAATGATACAGAAAAAGAGCAGGTACTGTAAAAAGCACATACTGGTATCTTGTATGGAGTATATCATATAGAAGTAAAGGTAAAAACACGATATAAATAGGGAAGAAAATGCACAGCAGTGCAAAGAATAGAACACCGATCAACCTGAGCTTGTCCCTATCATAGTAGACAAAAAGACTGGTAAGGACGATGGAGATGATTACCGGTACAATAAAGAAATTGCCACTGATATGAAATAAAAACAAGGTCGTACAGCATAGAAATAATATGATTTTATCAATAATTTCGTTCATAAAGGCTCCTTATGAAAAGCTGTCATTTTACCGATACAATATGCCTGTATTTTCCTGTATAGGTGAATTCTTAATCGATTATAGTATTACATGTAAGCCGAATGATGTCAATAGAAGCATATTCTTTCCCTTGAAACTACGGAACATGAATGTTATAATCAGTTTGCTTTAAATTAAGCTTACAATAAACATATGCAGGAGTGGAAAATCATGAGAATATTAGCAGAGGATACCTTAGCACTTGTAATAGATTTTCAAGAAAGATTGATTCCGGTCATTGATAGGAAGGAAGAACTGCTACATAATACAGAAATCCTAATCAAAGGACTGTGTGCCCTGAACATTGACGCGATAGTAACTCAGCAGTATACAAAGGGAATCGGCATGACAGTGCCGGCCATTTGTGAGGCAGTCGGAAAAGGATTTGCGTATTCTGATAAGGTGACCTTCAGCTGCGCGGAAAATGAAGAGATATTTGAAAAGATAGCAAAGAGTGGCAAGAAGAATATAATAATTTGCGGTATCGAAGCTCATATCTGTGTGCTTCAGACCGTAATCGATCTGCGCGATAAAGGATATCAGGTAATATTGGTCGAGGACTGCGTCGGTTCAAGAAGAGAAAGTGATCGCCAGGTCGGAATTAAAAGGGCAATCGCAGAAGGTGCCCTCCCGACTACCTACGAGTCAATCTTGTTCGAATTAACAAGAACCGCCAAGACAGATGTATTCAAAGAAATATCCAAGCTGATCAAGTAGTTCGGTGGAGGTATTAAATAAAAAGGAATAAGACTGGGTAAGTATAGGCTCCTATAATATAAGAGCTTGTAATTTGCTATCTGGAACATGAGAACTTATAATTTGCCATCTGTAACTTTTGGTTTTGGATATGAGCGTAAGAAAAGCTTGGAATTTATTTTCCAAGCTTTTCTTGCGCTCACATATTATTGAAACTAATATAACTCCCGTAGTTTATCAGTATCTACTAAGCAAATATTCATAGCCAATCTCAGAGAGAGATGGCATTGCTAGCAAAAAATGAAAAAGGGAATAGAGAACACCTGGCGTCTTTCGTATTATCGTGTAACAGTCCAAAGACAGGCTGATGGCAGGAAGAACGGTGATGGGATGCGATTTTGAAAGCATTTGCAGTTTACGTGCAATTCTTAGGTGTCTGAGAGAGCGATAAAATCAGACGTGCGATAATCGCACGAGCGCAAATGTTTGACGAAAGCAATATACAGGGAAGCTACTGAGTAGGTTTCCTGTATATTACTTGAGGAGTTTTTGCGCGTTCTGATTGTCCCAAGCGAACGAAGACACCTTAGAATTGCTAGTAAACTGCAACCCGCTTATCAAAACCGCATCCCATCACCGTTCTTTCTGCCCTCAGCCGTCCCTTAAGTGTCACATCTTACCTTCGCCAGCACCCACCTCTATTCCCATGACAAATGTCATTTCACATCGTGACACAATGCACTTCATAATCACCTCAGAATTTTGTATAGTAATAGCAAGCCCAATAAAATTATTAATCTAGGAGGAGATATCCTCCTACGGAACAAGGAGGATCACAATGGTAATAAAAGTGGAAGGTTTAGTGAAAAGGTACGATAAATTAGTGGCTCTGGATTATTTGGATTTGCAGGTTGAGGAAGGCGAGATATTCGGTCTGCTCGGACCGAACGGTTCGGGAAAGACGACAGCAATCAATTGCATCCTCTCTTTATTAAAATATGATAAGGGAAGCATACAAATTTTTAACAAACCGATGAGTCCGAACGCCTATGATATCAAGAGGGATATCGGTATCATCATGCAGAATGTGGCAGTATTTGATGAGTTGACGGTATATGAGAATATTTCATATTTTTGCAGTCTTTATATTCGGAATAAAGATGAGGTAAAGCGCCTTACGAAGGAAGCAATTGAATTTGTGTCTCTGGAGGATTTTCAGAAGTTCTATCCGAAGAAGTTAAGCGGAGGCTTGCTTCGAAGATTAAATATTGCCTGCGGTATTGTTCATAAGCCGAAGTTGATTATTCTGGATGAGCCGACTGTGGCCGTTGACCCGCAGAGTCGTAATAAGATACTGGAGGGCATCAAAAAGCTGAATGAGGAAGGTGCGACTATTATATATACCTCGCATTATATGGAGGAAGTCGAACAATTATGTACCAACATCGCGATCATTGATAAGGGAAGAGTTATCGCGAAGGGGACCAAAGAGGAACTGAAGGCTATGATCTCGGTCGGCGAGAAGGTAACCCTGGAAATATTTAATTTGAAGGAAGAATATATTGGTGAGTTGAAACAAATTCCGGGAATATATTCGGTTGAATATCAAGATAATCTGTTGGAAATAAAGTCGGGTAAGGGGAAGAACAATCTAATTCATATTCTTGATTTTATGGCTGAAAATAAGATTAATTTCGGCAGGGTTATTACGGAACAGCCGACGCTTAATGATGTTTTCCTTGAGATTACAGGAAAAGAATTAAGGGATTAATGTGAAAAAAGAATTTTGAAAAAACCAAAATTCTTGGGAAGAATAAGAAGCTCGCACAGTGGTGCTCCCTCCTTATTCTTCCGGGTATTGGCGATGATGTAAAGCAGCATCATGTAGGTTAGGTAAGATCCGCCGTCAATAGGCGAAAGGGAGGAAAATAATGAGTTTTTATTTATATATTACAAGGCTGAAATGCCTTTTTCGCAGTAGGGAAACGATGTTCTGGTGCTATATGTTTCCAATTTTATTGGCCACCTGTTTCTTCTTTGCCTTTAATAATCTCTGGAAGATAGAGGATTTTAAGACCATTACCATTGCTTACGACAGCCAGGGAGCTAAGGAAGATACCTTTGGTGAGGTATTAAGCTCTGCAAATATGTCAGAGGATATAAAAATGTTTGATGTTACTTATTGTGATCAAACAAAGGCAGAAAAGCTTTTGAAGAACGGAGATATTGATGCCTACATTGTTGGCAACGAAAAACCGGAGTTACACATTAAGTCAAATTCCATGAATACAACAATCGCAAAATCTTTTCTGGATCAATACCTACACACGTCGGATGCTGTTACGGCAATAATGAAGGAAAATCCGAATGCAATGAATGAAGGTCTGTTGGATGATGTAATGAATAATAACGAATACCTCAAGGAAGTGAAAAGTAGTCACAAACCTCAGCAATTATTGATTTATTTCTACGCATTACTGGCGTATGCATGTGTTTTCTCAGCGAACTGGGGACTGGATGAAGTTATTAATATTCAAGCTAACCTTTCCAGTCGCGGAGCGAGGCTGAATGTATCACCGATGAACAAGATGAAGTTGTTTTTTAGTAACCTTATGGCTGCATTTACAGCGCATATGGGAAGTATTATTCTTGTGTTCCTCTATATGTATTTTATCATTAAAGTGGATTTTGGCAATAATCTTGCGTATCTATTCGGAATTTGTATCCTGGGATCACTATGTGGCCTTGCTCTTGGCGGAACGGTAGGTATATGGGTAAAGAAAAAGACTGAAACCAAAGAAGCTATTTTAACACTGGTAGTACTCGGCGGCGGATTCCTCTCCGGTATGATGGTGCATCAGATAAAATATATAGTTGCGGAAAAGCTACCGATACTCGGATATATCAATCCGGTTAATCTGATTGCGGACGCAATGTACAGCTTGTATTACTATGATACCTATGAGCGTTTTTATTTAGATGCTGCTCTGTTGTTAATTATTACTGCGTTTTTATGTATAGCATCCTTTGTTGGAATCAGGAGGAAGAATTATGCCAGTTTATAAAACATATTTTAAAATATTAAGAAAATTACGAACGCCCTTACTGATCTATACCTTCATGTTCATCGGTTTAGCCTATGCGATGACCGCTAATAGCTCTATGGGATCGGAGGAATACCATACCGAAAAGATTAATACAATAATAATCAACGAGGATGGGCAAAATACTCTGGTTGATGGATTTTTAAATTATTTGGATCAGTATGTAACTGTAGTTGAGCCCGGTAAGAATGAGGATTCCATAAAGGATGCATTATTTTTTGGTGAAGCGAAATATATTCTGACAATTCCAAAGGGTTTTTCGGACAGTTTTCTAAACAATGGTTCTCTGAAGCTAAGTAAGGAAGCATTACCCGATTCTGCAGAAGCAATGTCATTGAATACCGTAATTGATAATTATTTTAACCTTGCCAGAGTGTATTTATCCAATGTACCGGAGATCAATTATGATAAGCTGAACAGCTATATAGAGGCAAATCTATCAATTGAGGCCAAGACAGTTTTTGATGTTGAGAAAAAGGATAGTGTCACTAATGCAAATGAGTTTAATGAGGAATATTTCAACTTCATGGGATATGTCATTATTGCAGCCTTCATTACCGGAATCAGCATGATTATGTTCTCCTTCAACGGGCTGGATATCCGAAGAAGGCATAATGCATCACCCATCAGTTATCGCAGGATGAATCTTCAATTGATTTTAGCTAATCTGATATTTGTTTTTGGCTATTTGCTGTTATTTATTCTATCGGGTTTGATTCTGAGCAAGAGTCGGAGTATTACAATCAATCTAGTGCTGACTTGGGTGAATGCAGCAGTATTTGCTCTGACTGTATTAAGTGTCAGTTATCTAATCGGTATTGCCGTTAATAGTCGGAAGGCAATCGGTGCATTATCAACGGGATTATCGCTTGGTGTAGCTTTCTTAAGCGGTATGTTTGTACCCCAGGAATATTTGGGCGATAAGGTGCTTCGAGCTGCAAGTTTCACCCCCGCCTATTGGTATGTGAAAGCGAATCATTCACTGATGAGTATACCCTCCTTTCAATGGAGTGAGGTGTCGGAAGCTTTTAGATGTATGGCTATCGAAATCGGGTTTACCATAGCCTTTATCTCTCTTGCTTTGGTCGTGAGTAAAAGGAAAAGACAACAATCAGTTTAACCAAATAATATTATTTAGAAACTGCATATTACGGTTCAGCCCTCAAGGAGATGCATCCGGACTGGGAAAAAATGCGAAAGTGGCTCCTATATGGAAATATTTCTTTCCCGTTCATGTAACTATCCTTGCTGAGTTGTGAACGGTAACAAACAGTAATAACAATTACAACTGTACGAACAAATGTTTGAAATCGTATTGACTTTATAATTCCGGTTTGATAAAATACAAATAAGAACAAATGTTTGCAAACAGGGAGATTATACCATGGTTATTCAGGAAAATATGACCGTACAGAGAAAGCTTGAGATTCTGTCCGATGCCGCGAAATACGATGTCGCTTGTACCTCCAGCGGAGTAGACCGCAAAGGGAATGGAACAAGTATGGGTAACAGTTTGGCTTGTGGTATCTGTCATAGCTTTTCAGCAGACGGTAGATGTATCTCATTACTGAAGGTTTTGTATACGAATGAATGTACCTATGATTGCAAGTACTGCATTAACCGCTCCTCCAATGATATTGTCAGAACCTCCTTCACGCCTGCAGAGATCAGTGATCTTACGATGGAGTTCTATCGGAGAAACTATATCGAGGGTTTGTTTTTAAGCTCCGGTATTTTGATCAGTCCGAACCATACGATGGAATTGATGATAGAGGCTCTGCGGTTGCTGCGAGAGGTTCACCGCTTTAACGGATATATCCACTGCAAGGCGATTCCGGGAGCTGATCCGGTACTGATTGAGATGCTTGGTTGGTATACGGATCGTTTAAGTGTTAATCTGGAGCTTCCCACGGCGGAAAGTCTAAGAGACCTTGCTCCTCATAAGAGTCGCAAGAGTATCCTAAGACCAATCAGACAGATTCAACTTGGCAGACAAAATCATCGGGAATCACTCGGACTTCCGGATTTTGGACAGAAACCTTTACTGACGACAAGTGAGGCAGATCAGGATATCAGGGAAATTATTACCTCCGGTAGCACCTCTGTACTTACACCCTTCTCGAAGAAGAAGGAGAAGCGTTTCTTTGTACCGGCCGGTCAGAGTACACAGATGATTATCGGAGCGACACCGGAGAGTGACTATCAGATCATGTCTGTGGCTGAGTCGTTATATCAGAATTTTGATTTAAAGAGAGTGTTTTATTCCGCATTTATGAATGTGAATCAGGACATCAGACTTCCCTCTACTCAGGCCGGACCGCCGCTTTTGCGTGAGCACCGTCTGTATCAGGCTGATTTCTTGCTGCGATTTTATGGTTTCCATACAAAGGAGCTTCTTGATGAGAAACGTCCGAACTTTAACGTTCTTTTAGATCCTAAATGTGACTGGGCGCTCAGACATCTGGAGGTATTTCCGGTCGAAATAAACCGAGCCGATCACTTGACCCTGCTTCGGGTACCCGGGATTGGCACGAATTCGGCGCAGCGTATAATTATGGCCAGAAAAAGTGCGGTTCTGGATTTTGCAGACCTAAAGAGAATGGGCATTGTATTAAAAAGAGCGGTATATTTTATCACCTGCAAAGGGCGTATGATGTATCCGATTCATATAGAAGAAGATTTTATTACCAGACAGTTGGTTGCACTTAAGGATCAGCCGATACCCGGTATTGAAAGAGACATAACCTATCGACAATTATCCTTATTTGATGATGTGAATTTCAAGACTGAGTTTCGCACCATATCTAAAATTGCCGGAATGTAGCAGATTTGGGAGTTGATGAAGAATGGAAACAAAACACATCTATCTTTGTGACAACAGTATTGATGGAATCTTTACCGCTATATACCTGGCTTGGAGTTCGAGATACGGACATGCTAACATTAAGATTGAAGAAAAGAGTGAAGGAAGTAAATACGCCAATATTGAACTTTTTTCAGAATATATTGCAGTGGATACTGATTTAGAGCTAGCCTTCAAGGTATCTGCTTCAATTAAATCGAAGATATCAGAGGAAGCTTTTGAAATGTCATGTCGGGTTGCATTATCCGATTATTTGGGTAAAGCGGATCTGATTTACCGTTTTCTGATACTTGGGTTTTCGATTGGAAGAAGTATCATGGAACACATGAGCAATGAAGTAGTTAATCAGTTTTTACGTGTTAATAAAAATGTAAGCAGGGAAGCATATCATTTTATTGAATTTATTAGGTTTTCAGAGCAGGAGAATAAGTTGCTTACTGCTGTGATTCATCCAAAAAGCAATGTTATTACCTTAATAACTCCTCATTTTGAAGATCGTTTTCCACAGGAGCGCTTTTTGATTTATGATGCCGATCGACAGCTCGCGACTTTTCATGTTCCCGGAAATCCGTGGATTTTGGCACATGTACCGGAGATTGATCAAGAAGGTATGGATAAGATATCCTTTGTGGAGGATGACTACCGCGATTTGTGGAAGATATTCTTTCAAAATATTGTAATAAAAGAACGGATTAATCCAAAGCTGCAAAGAGGTAATCTGCCGCTTCGATTCCGGAAGGATATGACGGAGTTTAAATCAAAATGAAAATAATGTAAGAGTTGTGACGTTGTTTACAGGATATGAATTATGAATAAATCAATTGATCAGAGAGATACTAACTACGTAATACAAACTATGTAAAACAAACTTATATAGGAGGAGTATCATGAGAAGAAAATTGGCAATCATAATTAGCATATGCTTTATATCAACTATTTTATTAGCAGGATGTGCAACAACAGACGATACTAAGACAGGAACAACTACCGGAACAAATAACAGTGCAACTACCTCAATAACAACTACACCAAGAACTACAACAGGGACTACCAATATTACCGGAACCGGAATCACCAATGGTACAGGAACAGGATCAAATTTAACAAATGGGGCTTCGGGATCAAGCGGAACATTAGGGACAGGAACAGGTACTGGTTCAACAGGAACCGGCACAAAATAATTATATGGGATGTTGCAATATGCAACATCCTTTTTTGCTTATAGATAAGTCTGTTATATTAGAAGAAGTGTCGGCCCATTCATATAAGTTCATAAGTTCTGATAATTGCAATATATGTATACGAATATTATGTATTTATATTATGCTTAAATTTGGCACAGTCCTTACAGATACCACTAATTTGAATTTGGTGCTCTTTGATAATAAATCCCTCTTCCTCCATGGCACTTTCAAGGTCATGAATTGGACATGTAGGAAGATCGAAGACCTTTTTACAATCATCACAGATAACAAAATGCTTATGTTCATGGCAGTTTGTTTTTATCCGATAGAAGATTTCATTGTCGTTCAGATGATATTTATCAATTAGGTTTTGAAGGAGCAGACTGTCGATATTTCGATAGATTGTTGATTTCGCTATCTTAGGAAGGCATTCAACAATTTTACTATAAATTTCATTAATTGACATAGGGCGATCCGATTCCCTTAATATAGATAATATCATTTGCTTTTGTTTTGTATTTCTTTCATTTGACATAGCAAGACTCCTTATATTGCTTCATAAACATAACAATCACGACGGTTTCGACTATATTCACTAAGCCTTCGCATACCAACTCGTTCGGCAAGTTGTATGGATTTAAGGTTACCTTTATCGATTATGGCAATGATTTTTTGGATGTTTAGTATGTTCTTAGAATATTTCAGAACCCCTTCCACAAATTCAACACCGTACCCAATTCCTTGATATTCTGTATTTAAAAGATAACCTATTTCATAGACACTATCATTACCGAGTGTAGTTAATTCGATTCCGCATCTACCGATTAACGTTTCACTATCCTTAATAAAAACACCCCATAATCCGAAACCATAGAAGCGGTAAATATATTTGATATAGGCTTTATGCTTATCCAGTTCCACACTGAGATCATCTGAAAAATCATCAAGAAATTCTCGTATCTCAGGTTGTCGATAAATCCGAAATAAATCAGGGATATCAGATAAGGTGAGCTCCCTTATCAGTAAGCGGTCCGTAGTAAGAATGATGTTTGACGTATTGATTTCATCATAAAAATGTTTTATAAAGCTATAATCAACTTCTTCAAAGCCTTCCACAAGCAAAGCGGCCTTACTTAGGTCCTGGTTACCGGAGTGGGGATTAACAAGTCCAATACAGGATACGCCTGCTGCATTTGCGGCTGTAACGCCATGATAGGAATCCTCAATGACCAGGCATTCTTCGGGAGATACCTCAAGCCTTTTCGCTGCTTCCAGAAATATATCAGGAGCCGGTTTTGGATTTGGAACATTTACTCCGGATACAAAACCTCTGAAGTAATTTCTGATTTCAAGCGAATCCATGACTTCTTCTATCTCTTCAGGAGAGGAGGAGGAAGCGATGGTAAGCATAATTCCATGTTGATATAAATCCTTGATCAAGTCAATGACATAAGGAACGACCGTATGGCCTTCAGTGCTCAGTAACAATCTCTTCATTTCTTCATTTGTTCTCAGAAGCTCTTCGGGAGTGGTTTGTAATTGTAAATCTTCAACCATCCTCTGACACATGTAGTATGTAGTGCTACCGATAAAACCTTCAACATAGTCAATGGTAATCTCGGCTTTGTATTTCTGAAGGGCTAACAATGCAGCCCTCGCGTGCATGGGTTCGCTGTCGATAATAACCCCATCCATATCAAATATTACTGCTTTTAACAAGAATATATCCTCCTATTGACAGGTAATACAAATATCTTCATAATATTTTCAAGTATACATCTTTTACAGCTGCCTTTCAAGTATTGAACCGTTAGGAAAAGTGTAAGCTATGATTGTGTTTTTAACGGTGATTTAGCAACTTTTCGAAAAAGAGTCCGGCAAGACACCATACCGGAGCATAATCGAATCGAATCACACCTTTATAGTTGAGTTTCGCTTTACTGTAATCCCAGGGACATGCACCAAATTTTTTCAGAAGTACACCGCTGGTGTATTCTGCAAAATAAATAAAAATAGTATAGACACCTCCTCGAAGAAGTGCATTATGGGTTTTCAGTTTTTTGCAGATTGGTGTCAGACATGCTGCCATTCCATAGATGGGAAACATCCATATTGAGGTATGGCAGGCCAGTTTCTTATCCGTATGCTTACGAATGGAAGCAAGTCCTGTCCAGAAGCATTCCATGCACCAGCCACATAGACCGCATATCATAAAGTTTTCAAAAAATTTTTTTTTCTTTTTCATGGAAATAGTATGAGCAGAAAAATATTTCCTATACAGGGAGAACAAGAAAGTTGGAGGATCATATGGAAATCGAACGTAAATATGCAATACATCAAATGCCCGAAAATTTATCGCTATATGAATTTAAAAAGATTGAACAGGGGTATTTATGTCATAATCCCACCATCCGAGTTCGTAAAAGTAATGATGATTATATACTGACCTATAAATCAAAGGAAGGTATTAAGAAGATGACTAAGAACAGTGCTATCATCAATCATGAAGTGGAACTTATGCTTACGAAAGAAGCTTATGAGGAACTTGTTCCTAAGACAGATCATCATATGATACAAAAAACACGATATCTAATTCCTTTGGAAGGTGGACTGACAGCAGAGTTGGATATATTTGAAGGATTGTTAGAGGGGCTTGTTTTTGCTGAGGTGGAATTTCCGGATGTTGAAGCTTCAGAGATATTTATTCCACCGGAATGGTTTGGAAGGGAGTTGTCCTCGGACAAACGTTTTTCAAACTACAATCTATCAAAATTATCCGGGTATGAAGAACTGGATTTGTGATAAAAGGATAGGATGCATTCTTCTGTATATACTATCGGTAATGACAGTTGTATGTAGCAGAACAGGAGGAAACTATGCCCAAGGACAGTCAGGTTGATAATAAAAGAGCAAGAGTTAAGAAAGCAAACGGACAGACGCCCATTACAAAGGAAGATGTGAAAAATGATAGTAATACAGTAAAGAAACAATCAAATAAGCCGAATGATGTATAAAGGAGGGGAGAGGATGGCAAAAGCAGGGATGAGGAGACCCGATGTAACCGAGCCACATGGAACAGAAGGCCGGCAAACCATGAATATTCAGAAGAACGATGTTCCGCCCGTTCCCGAAATACAGGGAAAGGCAAAAGCCGGTCATCAACGTGCTAATCATTATGAGACTCCAAATCATGAACCAAAAGGATGAAGAAATTTATATTGCAAAGTTAAAGGGAAGTTCAGGATGAAATTTTGTGGAATTTCATCCTGAACTTCTTTTAATTGCTCGTATGATTCTGCATATTTTAATATTGTATTTCTAGCCAATGCGGTGTAATCCCCGACAAAAACTTATTTCAAAGGAGGTGTTTTAGGGTTTTATGATCGAGATTAATAGACAAGAATTATTTGCAGAGATAACAGCACATCTGCTTAGGGATGATAGACCATCTGAGTATATTGCAGGGTTATCAGAGCAGCAACGGTATAAGGAATATCCGTTCGCTATGCTTTGGAAAATGAAAACCACAGAGCAGTCTGCAAAATATCACCCCGAGGGAAGCGTGTGGAATCATACACTGCTGGTACTTGACGAAGCGGCTATCGTTCGAAGTAAGGTGAAAGATCCAGACGTGTTTATGTGGGCCGCATTGTTGCATGATATCGGAAAGCCCGGTACGACAAGAGTAAAGAACTGTAAAATAACTTCATACGACCATGATAAAGAAGGCGAAAAGCTGTGCGTTGAATTCTTAAGTTGTTTTACAGAGGATCAGACTTTTATAAGTGAAGTGGCGGCTCTGGTTAGATATCATATGCATATGCTTTATGTTCAAAAAAATCTTCCCTTTCAGGATGTCAAGGCACTGTTACAGCGAGTAGAGGTAGAGGACATTGCACTATTATGCCGCTGTGATCGCCTTGGTAGACTTGGAGCTGATCTTGCCGCGGAAGAGACCAATTACATTCAGTTTATTGGAAATCTTAGGGCGGCAACGCATGACAAGTGAAATTTATTGTTATGCAAATAGACGGTAACGGATACAGTTATTTATTAAATATTTTATAATACTTGTATTAATATTCCTTTTACTATTTTGAGAGCACGATATATATAGAATTTATTGGTGAAAATATATGGAATATGCCGAAATGTGTAAACACTGTTGCATTTTTCAAAATTCACTGGATTTTTTAATCGGTGTACCGTATAATTAATAATGCAGTAAGGCTGAATAAGAAAGAGGTTTATGGGAATGGCAGAAAATTACACATACACTATTACGAAAAAGGAAAGCCTTGCTAATTCCATTTATCTAATGGATGTGAAAGCACCCAGAGTAGCGAAAAACTGCTATCCCGGGCAGTTTGTCATTGTAAAGATGGATGAAAAAGGTGAACGAATTCCTTTAACAATTTGCGATTATAATAGAGAAGCCGAAACAGTTAGTATTGTTTTTCAGGCGATAGGATCTTCAACAGGATTAATGGCACAATATAAGGTCGGCGAGGCATTCAGTGATTTCACAGGACCTTTGGGGCGTAGATCGGAATTGATTGATATGCCGGCGGATATGCTTGCCAAAAAGAAAATTTTATTTGTGGCCGGCGGAGTCGGAGCTGCTCCGGTATATCCACAGATCAAATGGATGAAAGAAAACGGTTATGAGGCGGATTGCATCATCGGCGCAAGGAATAAAGATCTGATTATTCTGGAAGATAACATGAAGCAGTATGCGAAGAATCTTTACATATCCACGGATGACGGCTCGTACGGCTTTAAAGGAAATGTAAATGATTGTATCAAGAATTTAATCAATAATCAGGGAAAGAAATATGATTTGGTTATTGCAATCGGTCCAATGATAATGATGAAATTTGCATGTATCTTAACAAAGGAATTAGGAATTCAGACAATTGTAAGTATGAATCCTGTTATGGTTGATGGAACCGGTATGTGCGGAGCCTGCAGGCTTACGATAGGAAATGAAGTTAAGTTTGCATGTGTTGATGGTCCTGAATTTGATGGGCATCTTGTTAATTTTGATGAGGCTATGAAACGACTTCAGATGTATAAATCGGAGGAAGGAAAAAAAGTACTCCGGAATAAAGAAGGAGCTACGCATCATCATAAGGACTGCGAGTGCCATTAATCGCTTAATCGGCAGATCGGATTTCAGGCATCATGGAGGATAGAGATGGATGTTTTAAAGAAAGTTTCGGTAAGGGAGCAGGACCCTAGGATCAGAGCAACTAATTTTGAGGAAGTTTGTTATGGATATAATCAGGAAGAGGCTAAGCTTGAAGCTTCCAGATGCATACAATGTAAGAATCCGAAATGTGTTACCGGTTGCCCGGTATCGATAGATATACCAAGTTTCATTAAGGAAATTGTAAATGATGATATTGAGGCAGCATTTAAAGTAATAGATAAATATTCATCGCTTCCGGCTGTCTGCGGAAGAGTATGCCCACAGGAATCGCAATGTGAGCAGAGGTGTATTCGTGCAATAAAAGGTGATCCGGTATCTATCGGTAAATTAGAGCGTTTTACGGCAGATTGGGCTAGAGACAATAAGATTAAGCCAGAAAAGCCTCAACATCCAAATGGCAGGAAGGTAGCGGTAATCGGTGCCGGTCCGGCGGGACTTAGCTGTGCAGGAGACCTAGCCAAGATGGGCTATGATGTTACTATCTTTGAAGCTCTTCATGAGCCGGGTGGCGTTTTGGTATATGGAATACCTGAGTTTAGACTTCCGAAGGATTCCGTTGTAAAATACGAAATTGAGAATGTGAAATCATTGGGAGTAAAGATTGAAACCAATGTAATCATAGGTAAATCTGTCACAATCGATGAATTATTGGAGGAAGAAGGTTTTGAAGCCATATTTATCGGTTCCGGTGCAGGCCTTCCGAAATTCATGGGAATTCCGGGAGAGAATGCTAATGGTGTCTTTTCATCGAATGAATATCTCACGCGTAATAACCTTATGAAAGCCTTTGATGAAAGCTATGATACTCCTATCATAGCAGGTAAGAAGGTTGCGGTAGTCGGAGGCGGAAATGTAGCGATGGATGCTGCAAGAACGGCTCTCAGACTAGGAGCAGAAGTCTATATTGTTTATCGTAGGAGTGAAGCTGAGCTCCCCGCAAGAGTGGAAGAAGTACATCATGCACTTGAAGAGGGTGTGAAGTTTAAGATGCTGACCAATCCTCTGGAAATCCTTGTGAATGAGAACGGTTGGGTATCCGGTATGCGTTGCGTGGAGATGGAGCTGGGTGAGCCGGATGAATCAGGCAGAAGAACGCCTATAGAAAAAAAAGATTCCGAGTTTGTTCTGGAACTTGATACGGTTATTATGTCACTTGGAACCAGTCCTAACCCATTGATTTCAGCGACTACAGATGGACTGAAGACGAATAAATATAAATGTATAATTGCAAATGAAGAGACCGGAGAAACCTCAAGAGAGGGTGTTTTTGCCGGAGGGGATGTAGTTACAGGTGCAGCTACGGTTATTCTTGCAATGGGAGCAGGCAAGGCTGCGGCATCGGGAATTGATAATTATTTGAAATCAAAATAACAAATGAGGATACGTCTGGAGAACGTTTGGAGGGGGACAATGGGATATTTTGTAATCGATCGAGTTATTGGGATAGGTATCATTACAGCATTGGTAATCATTTTACTGCTGCTAATATATTTTATTGTCAAATACAGAGCTGTTATTCATGCAAAAGCACTTGCGGACGTTGTAAATCAAAAAACCTTGGAGCATTGTAGGGAACTCGAGAGTAATTATAATACTTCGGTCAATTCCGTCAACGACCTTACAGTAAAATGTGAGGAGTTGAATAAGAATAAAGAAAGTATGAAAAAGATGGCATATACGGATTACCTGACAGAACTTCCCAATAGGGCTTCCTTTACGGAGATGTTAGATAATATCATGATTACTCTTCGTAATGAAGAAATTATCGCCATTATGGATATTGATATAGACAATTTTAAGAATATTAATGATACACTCGGACATTCCTATGGTGATGAGCTTTTAATAGACGTGACCTATCGATTGAAGCAGGCTATGGATGAAAACGATTATCTTGCAAGAATCGGCGGGGATGAGTTTATTGTTCTATCCCAGAATTTAACGGATATGATGGACTTTGAAGATAAGATCAGAAAGATTAAGAATGTATTCAGTTATCCTTTTGTTTTATCAACAAAGGAATATTTTGTTACAGTCAGTATCGGTGTAGCATTTGCACCAAAGGATGGTAAGACCTCTCAGACATTGATCAAAAATGTAGATTCTGCCATGTATGTTGCAAAAGCGAATGGCAAGAATACACATGTTTATTTTGAGTATGCATTTAACCAGAAGCTGACAGAAAAAATTGAAACACAGTCGGAACTTCGGAAAGCTTTGGAACGTAATGAATTTGTTCTGTTTTATCAGGCACAGATGAATCTGGAAACCAAGAAAGTAGTGGGATTTGAGGCTTTGATACGCTGGAACCATGCAACTAAGGGACTTGTATTTCCGGATGAATTCATTTCTGTGGCAGAAGAAACCGGATTAATCGTACCGATTGGCAAATGGGTTCTGAAAACAGCCTGTATTCAGCTGAAACAGTGGTCCGAGGAATATCCGGAGGTTACTATGGCAGTTAATCTGTCCGCAAGGCAGTTTAAGGATCGTGATATTGTAAAGCTGGTCTGTGATGTAATCGAAGAAACAGGGATTGATCCACGTAAGTTGGAACTTGAGATTACGGAAACAATTGCACTAGATGATATTGAATATACAGTATCTACCATACAAGAATTAAGAAAGATCGGTGTAAATTTCTCACTCGATGATTTTGGTACCGGATATTCCTCCATGAACTATCTGAAGCGACTTCCGGTAAGCAATCTTAAGATTGATAAGAGCTTTTTAAATACGGTTATGATGGATAAATCGGATCAGAAAATAATCCAGACGATAATTAATCTTGCAAGAAATCTTGATTTGTTAGTAATCGCTGAGGGTGTTGAAAGCTTTGAGCAAGAGATTTTCTTAAAGGAAGCAAATTGCGATAAGGCTCAGGGGTATTTGTACAGCAAAGCTGTTCCCAAAGAAAAGGCAATCTTGTTTTTGAAAAGTTTGGAAACACCGGCAAGTGTGCAATAAATTTAAAGGCATATAATACATACTTCGTATAGAAATATATTGCTAAAGGAGACGTTCATGTGAAACGTTATCTTGTGGGAAATAGAAGAGCATATCTGTTTGTGATGTTACAGGCAATATTTTATGCGATTTTTCTCACATTAGATATAATAGGGAATCATAATACGATATCCTCTGTATTTAAATTTGGTATTATCATACTGTGCTTTTGTTTTGCCCTGACAAATGGAAAGGGCGATAACAAAAGCATTCTTTTTTGTATGAAAACAGCACTTTTCTTTACAGTATTGTCTGATTTATTTCTTCTGATATTAGACTATTATATCTGTGGGTTAGTGACCTTTATCATAGTCCAACAATTGTATAGCATAAGGATAATGCTATCCGATTCCCAAAAAGCAGATAAGGCGGTAATGCGGTTTTTACTCCAAATCGTTCTGGCTGCAGTAGTATGTCTGCTACTTTGGTTAGGCGACGTTCCGATGGAAGCGCTGTTGGTAATCAGCGTATTCTACTTTGTGTGTATCGTTACCAATGTTTTTTTTGCTGTCAGAGTGGCTTTGCGAAAAACAGTTGATAAGAGAAATGTTATATTTGCAATTGGTATGGTATTATTTCTGCTTTGTGATATCAATGTCGGAGTTTTCAATATGGCAGGATTTATAGCATTACCGGATTCGGTTTATCGCTCATTGTATACACTGTCCTCTATTTTGATGTGGACCTTCTATGCTCCGTCCCAGGTTATCATCACACTTAGCAGCTCCTTAAATATGGCAAAATCAACAAAATAATGAAAAAAGATTATGTAAAAATATGTAATGAAAATACTTGCCTTTAACCTGCGTTTTTGCTACAATAATCCATATTACAATTAAATCTTACACAAATCTATTTTATCAAGTATCTTAATCACTCGTTATTCGTTCTCACTTCAAAAACCCGTTAATATTCACAGCCCAGTCGGTAATTAGGCATTATGATTTCGGCAAATGATTTTCGAAAAGGAGTATTTGCATACGAACTACGTAATGCAACTAAGCGGGAGCGGCTCCGCTTCGGAAACATTTGTCGAAATCATACCACTAACTTTGGCCGGGCTGTGAATAGTAACCACACCCCATTCATTCACAATTATCTAAGGAGGAAAGTCTATGCAACAATTAGTCAGGGAACAACTATGTAATTACAGCACCTTCACAGGTCAGATTACACAATCGGTAAAAGAAAATATGGGAGAGGAGTTCACGGTGCGATGCTTAAAGGTGATGAAAAACAACTCCTTGGAACTGGATAGTCTTGTTATTCTTAAGAAAGGAAAAAACTTTGCTCCCAACATCTATCTTCTTCCTTATTATGAAGAGTATATTCAAGGAGCCGGTATCACTGATATTACTGAGAAGCTTTGCGGTATCTATAATAATTACGAGATTCCCGCAATGAACATATTGTTTTCTTATTCTTACAGTGATGTCAAAAGCTTCATTATCTATCGTTTAGTCAGTTACGAAAGGAACGAAAAGCTCTTAAAAAGTATTCCACATGTAAGGTATCTTGATATGGCAATAACCTACCATTGTCTGGTCAGAGAAGATAACGATGGTATTGGCACAATCCGTATCACAAATGAACATATGCTGATGTGGGAGGCCTCACCGGAAGAATTATATGAACTGGCTGTGGACAATACAAGCAAATTATTTCCACACAGTATTCGAAGTATGGATGATGTCATCTTAGGTATGTTGGGGGAGGAAGGTATGTTACATGGAGAGGAAGAGCAGGTTCAGACACTACAAAGAGAGCTTGGGTATCCCTGCAACGACACACATAATAAGATGTATATATTAACCAATCATAAAGGTATAAATGGCGCTACCTGTCTTCTGTATGCAAATATTCTCAAGGAATTCTCCCGTCAAATAAAATCAGATTTCTTTATTATCCCCAGCAGTATCCATGAAGTAATTCTTGTTCCCTGCGATAGAACGATTACAAAGGAAATCCTTACAGAGATGGTTAAGGATGTTAACCGGACACAGGTAGCGAGAGATGAGATTTTATCCGATAATGTATATTACTATTCAAGTAAAAAGGACGCTCTTTCCATGTAAAGGAGTAAGAATTATGAATATATATACATAATTTCCAACACCAAATGCTATAAGAAATTGTCATCTTAAATGGATTCCATATTAGCCAATTGTATGAAAATCATAATTCATGCAGATTCACTAACATTTTTTTATAAGTTTTTTATAATATTATACATATTTTCTGTTCCATATTTTTTTACAATGTGTTATAATTATGAATTGAGTAATAAAAACTTATATTGAAGCCAATATATTGGGTTCGATTGGTGATAAAAGTACCCCACGCACAAGATGAATACATAGATACTTCGACTTGCTTTGTTATATTCTTGACAAGTAAATCAAATGAGTTTTACATTTTTATTCATAACAAGTATATTTTTTATTTCATCCCGCTTGTTTATGAGCGGTATTCATTTTGTTCGTGTGATACTTTATCACAAAACCAGGTTAATAATTTAAGGAGGACATTTTAATGGCAAGGAAAATGAAAACAATGGACGGTAATAACGCAGCGGGTCACGTATCGTATGCATTTACCGATGTTGCTGCAATCTATCCGATTACACCCAGTTCCGTAATGGCCGAAGTGACTGACAAATGGTCATCAGAAGGCAAAAAGAACATTTTTGGACAAGAAGTAAGGGTGGTTGAGATGCAGTCTGAAGCAGGAGCAGCCGGTACGGTTCACGGTTCTTTAGCAGCCGGTGCTTTAACAACAACGTATACAGCATCTCAAGGTTTATTACTGATGATCCCCAATATGTATAAAATGGCAGGCGAGATGCTTCCGGGCGTTATTCATGTATCAGCTCGTGCTTTAGCAAGTCATGCATTATCGATCTTCGGTGATCACTCTGACGTAATGGCTTGCCGCCAGACAGGATATGCTTTACTGGCAAGTACTAACCCGCAGGAAGTTATGGATTTAGGAGCTGTAGCTCATTTAGCAGCAATTAAGGGCAGAGTGCCTTTCTTGCACTTCTTTGACGGTTTTAGAACTTCCCACGAAATTCAGAAGATTGAAACTTGGGATTACGAGGATCTTAAGGAATTAGTTGATATGGATGCAGTAGATGCATACCGTAAGAACGCATTAAGTCCTGAGCATCCGGTTCTTAGAGGTTCCGCTCAGAATCCTGATGTATTCTTCCAGGCAAGAGAAGCATGTAATACATACTATGATGCAGTTCCCGGTATCGTAGAAGAATATATGAATAAGGTTAACGCTAAGATCGGTACCGATTACAAACTCTTCAACTACTATGGTGCTGCAGATGCAGAGCATATTATTATTGCTATGGGTTCCGTAAATGATACCATCGAAGAAACAATTGATTATATGAATGCAAACGGAGCTAAGGTAGGTCTTGTAAAGGTCCGTCTGTATCGTCCTTTCAGCGCAAAGCACTTTATCGATTCAATTCCTGCTTCTGTTAAGAAGATTACAGTATTAGATAGAACTAAGGAGCCGGGCGCATATGGTGAGCCGTTATTCCTTGATGTAGTTGCGGTATTAAAGGACACCAAATTTACGAATATTCCGATATTTAACGGCCGTTACGGTTTAGGTTCAAAGAATACAATTCCTGCACATATTATTTCAGTGTATAAGAACACAACAAAGAAGACCTTTACACTCGGTATCAATGATGATGTTACTAACTTGTCCCTTGAAGTAACTGAATGTCCTATAACAACACCTGAGGGTACAATCAGCTGTAAGTTCTGGGGACTCGGTGCTGATGGTACGGTTGGTGCTAACAAGAATTCCATCAAGATTATCGGTGATCATACCAATATGTATGCTCAGGCTTACTTTGATTATGACTCCAAAAAATCCGGCGGAGTTACCATGTCCCATTTGAGATTTGGTAAGAAGCAGATTAAATCAACCTACTTAATTACAGAGGCAGATTTCGTTGCATGTCATAATCCTTCCTACGTAAGAAAGTACAATATGGTTCAGGAAATTAAGGATGGCGGTACATTCTTACTTAATTGTGGTTGGGGTATGGAAGAAATCGAGAAACATTTACCCGGACAGGTTAAGCGTTATATGGCAGATCACAAGATTAAGTTCTACACCATCGATGGAATCAGCATAGGTAAGGAAATCGGACTTGGCGGGCGTATCAATACAATCCTTCAAGCTGCTTTCTTTAAGCTTGCTAATATTATTCCGATTGAAGAAGCTGTAAAATACATGAAGGATGCTGCAACCGCTTCTTATAGCAAGAAGGGTGACGCAATTGTTAAGATGAATCATGATGCAATCGACCGCGGTCTCACCGGAATTACTGAAATTAAGGTTCCGGAGAGCTGGAAGAATGCAAAGGATGAGGAAATCCTTGTTAAAGTTGAGGGTGGAAGAAAAGACGTTGTTGATTTTGTTAATAATATCTTAAATCCTATTAATGCACAGCAGGGTAATAATCTTCCGGTATCGACATTTTTAGCACAAGCTGACGGTACACTTCCTCAGGGTTCAGCAGCTTATGAAAAGCGCGGTATTGCTGTTGACGTTCCTACTTGGGAACCGGAAAACTGTATCCAGTGTAACTTCTGTTCTTACGTATGTCCTCATGCTGTAATCCGTCCCGTTGCGTTAACCGCCGATGAAGCAGCTAAGGCTCCTGCAGGAATGAAGAAGACAGCCATGACCGGTGTTGCAGGTATGGAATTTGCTATGACAGTATCTGTTCTTGATTGTACCGGCTGCGGATCTTGTGCTAATGTTTGTCCCGGCAAGAAGGGTAATAAAGCACTTGTTATGAAGCCTCTGGAATCACAGTTAGCTGAGCAGAAGATATTTGATTATGGATTTAGTTTGGAAGAGAAACCGGAAGTTGCTGAGAAGTTTAAGGATGCAACCGTTAAGGGAAGTCAGTTCAAACAGCCGTTACTTGAATTCTCAGGCGCATGCGCAGGCTGCGGCGAGACACCATATGCAAAATTAGTTACCCAGTTATTCGGTGAAAGAATGTTCATTGCCAATGCAACAGGATGCTCCTCTATTTGGGGCGGATCTATGCCGTCTACTCCTTATACGGTGAATAAGAAGGGTCAGGGTCCGGCATGGGCTAACTCCTTATTCGAGGATAATGCAGAATTTGGTTTAGGTATGTTACTTGCACAACAGACATTAAGAGATAGATTAAAGAGCAAAATAACTGTATTAGCTGATGGTACAAGCAATGCTGAGATTAAGACAGCAGCAGCAAGATATATGGAGACCTTCGAGAACGGACGTGAGAATTCCGGTGCTACCAGCGCATTAGTTAGAGCATTAGAGGCTTGTGGCTGTGCAGAAGGTAAAGATATCTTAAAGCAGAAGGAATACTTATCCAGGAAGTCGCAGTGGATTCTTGGTGGCGACGGTTGGGCATATGATATCGGTTTTGGCGGTTTAGATCATGTAATTGCCAGTGGACAGGATGTTAACATCTTAGTATTTGATACAGAGGTTTATTCTAACACAGGCGGACAGTCTTCTAAGGCAACACCTACCGGCGCAATCGCTCAGTTTGCGGCAGCAGGTAAGGAAGTTAAGAAGAAGGATTTAGCTGCTATTGCTATGAGCTATGGCTATGTATATGTGGCTATGGTGGCAATGGGAGCTGATTACAACCAGACAATGAAAGCATTAGTTGAAGCTGAAAGCTATCATGGTCCTTCCATCATTATTGCATATGCTCCTTGTATCAATCATGGTATCAAAGGTGGCATGACTGCTGCACAGACGGAAGAGAAGAATGCTGTAGCTGCAGGTTACTGGAATATGTTCCGTTTTGATCCTCGCCTTAAGGATGAGGGAAAGAATCCGTTCCAGTTGGACAGCAAGGCTCCTACAGCAAACTATCAGGATTTCTTAAAGAGCGAATTACGTTACAGCTCTTTGGTTCGTCAGAATCCTGAGAGAGCAGCTAGGTTATTTGATAATGCTGAGAAGAATGCTATTGAGAAATACGCACAGTTGGTAGCTAAAGCTTCCCAGAGTGTTGAGTAATATCTGAACTGGTGTAAAATCAAGTACAATTTAATACATTGAATTTATGCTTTATTAATAGGATGTTTTGAGATATCAAATTATATAGCAAAATACAACAAGCCCGATGCTTTTCGCATCGGGCTTGTTGTATTCTAATCAAGGATCATGTAAAATGCTTTTCTTCGAATATGGGAATAAGTTTTTGCCTAAATGGAAGGGTCAACAATTACCGTATCAGGTGTAATGATTTCAGGAAAAGCACTCCTTCTCTTATTCGTGGCATCATTTACGGTAATTGTTGCAAGCGTAGACGCAATCTGTCCAAAAATTGCTGCAACTTCAGGCAGGTCATCCGGAGGTACACATTTTGAAATTCCGCAAGATACAGCAGTAACCAATGATACAAGCTCACATGAATTCATAATAGCATCCAATCATTCTCTTACCTGATTCATTATATGAATAGATACCTGTCATGTTTCTCAGGTGTGCCCGAGGTTACATATTCCTATATTTAATAAAAATCATGTACAATATTGAAATCATATGGAAAATTATGTTGCAGTTCACCCTAGCGAGGATAGTGACAAGACCGGGAAAGAAATGTTTCCATATAGGAGCCGCTTTCGGATACATCTCTTTGAAGGCTGAACAAGGCTGAACCGTAACCAAATTATATATATTTTAGTAGATTTATATAGATTTTTAGGATTGGAATCGTTATAATATATCTGAATATAATTATTGTTAACAAATATAATTATTGAAAAACAAGAACGAAAAAACATGGGAGGCAGCTTTATGTCACTGGCTAAGAAGAATATTTTAATCGTCATTATCATCACTGCATTAATGTTTTGTGTAGCAATGCCTATTGTATTTATTACAAATAAAAATGAAATATTATCTCAAGGGGAGGAGCGAGCGGAAACTTTTATTGCACTGTTTGAAGCTTCTTTAAACTCAGGTCAAATTGATGTAGACAGCCCTGAATTTGGCGGAATGATACAAGCGGAATTAGACGAAGTAGTAAAAAACATTTCAGAATTGGATGATTTTACAATATACAGCATTGAAACTCAAAAAGCAATTGCTTCTACTACGGATGAAAACAAAACAAAAGATGCGGATCCGGAGGATATAGCAGCGGCAGTTAGCGACAAAACAGTGACAATTATCGGTAAAGAGGATGGTAATATGATTGTTGATGTTACAGCCCCGTTACATATTAATGATAAAATTGATTATGTCTGTGGTGTAGTCTTCTTAATGAATGACGAAATGAGCCGTATTAATACAATCATGATACTCACGATTATAGTAAGTATTGCAGTGCTGGCAGTTGGCGTGTTTTGCATGTGGTTTTTTAATATCCGCAAGACGTCTGCACAACTAAGTGAACTAATGGTTGTATCGAGAGAAGTAGCAAACGGGAATCTTGGGGTAAAGTCAAAGATGAAGGGTAAAGATGAGATTGGAAAACTGGCATTGAATATTAATCAAATGTCTGATTCTCTTGCTGATATCATCAGTAATGTCATGGATCGCACGAAAGAGTTGTTTATCAATTCCGAAGCGATTGCTTCCGTGACGAAGGAGACCGCAATTTCCGCAGATGAGATTGCGACTGCCATTGATGAGATGGCGCAGGGAGCAACGAAGCAGACTTTAGATGCAAAGAGTGGTTCAGAAAAGCTTACGACTTTGGCTGAGAAAATTAATAATGTAGAGAAAAGCTCAAAAAAGGTTAAACATTATACGGACAAGACAGATGATTTAAATAATAAGGGAAAAGAAGCTATCGAGCAACTGTCAGGTAAACTGGAAGAAAATAGTGAGGTATATCGAAAGGTTTCGGATAATGCACAGACATTGGCTGGAAAATCCGCCCTAATCAGTCAGGTTGTTGAGACCATTAATGCGATTGCAAATCAAACAAACTTGCTCTCCTTAAATGCATCAATTGAAGCTGCAAGAGCAGGAGAACAAGGGAAAGGCTTTGCAGTAGTAGCAGGAGAGATAAGGCAGTTATCTGAACAAACAGCAAAATCAACAGATTCTATCAGAGCCATTGTCGAAGAGATTCAGAAAGAAATCGATTATACAAAGAATAATATAGAACATGGTCATTCGAGTCTGAATGAGGTAAATGACAGAATGAATATGACAACAATGGCATTTGACGCCATTACTGAGGCTATTATGAAAAGTAATGAACATATGCAGAAACTGATTGATAATATTCAAAATATCAGTGATGAAAAGGATGAGGTAGTAGCTCTGATTGACAAGATATCTGATGCATCTGAGAATATAGCCGCAAGTACAGAGGAAATTTCCGCCACAGTTGAAGAGCAGAATATCGCTGTCGATAATATCGCTGAGACCGCCGCTAAGTTAAAGAATATTGCGAATGAACTAGATGTAGCTGTTGGAAGATTCAAATTATCATAAAATATCAAGGGGCTTTCGCATATTTAGCTATTATACAAGCTGATATGCAAAGGCCCCTTATTCAGTACAAAAGGCTGTTACATTAAAATGCAACAGCCTTTTTCAAAATGCACCTGACTGGATTTGAACCGGCGGCCTTTCACTTCGGAGGCGAACGCTCTATCCACTGAGCTACAGGTGCAAACACTATGCTATTATATAATATATCATTTATAATGTAAAGTAAGTTTTCAACAGATTATATCTGAAAATATAGGGCACAAAACCTTGGCGGCTCTCAAATCTTAGAGTTTCTTAAGCAGATATCTTTTTTTGTATTTAATGCGTGCATAAGCAACAATTTTATTTAATATTGTATAATTAACTGCACCACCTACTACTCCGACCAATGGAATGCCTTGAATAAATTTAGCGGTCAATAATGTGTCGGATAATATATCTGAGGTTATTTTCATCTGAGAAGGTAAACTTACCTCCACTAATATACCATTATCTAATTTTCCAGCCATTTGATCTAATTCACGGTCATAGTTTTTTTGATAATCTCCTTTCGTAATTGCTGCGTTGATCAATATTAGAATATATACTTTTTCTTCTTCGGTATTATAGTCAAAGCCATAACTTAGAGCGATTTCATTGATTGTTTTTATCATGACCGACAAAAATAACGGAATATCCGGCAATCCGATACCAAGAAAACCAAGAAGGCCTCCTTCCAGAGCCGAAAATGAGGAGTTAACCATACCGGATTGTTTGGACTGCTTATCCATTCGGATGATATGTCGTCGGTTACATTCCTTATCGATTGCATAGTTGTTGATATCATAATCCATTGCAATTTTATCTTTGTTATAAGTTTTCTCGATATATGGGATACCTTTTTCGAATACCAATTGAAAGCCTTTATAAAATGTAGCATTCAGAACTGACCTTAATTTGTCAGGAATCTTCTCCTGAATCTTATTCACAAAAGGTGTAATATTAGAGTCGATGAAGTGATTACTTGATTTATTTAGAAGTCTTTGTTCTTGTTGTTCTATCTTTTTTAGCTGTTGTTCTAATCTCTGTTTCATTAAGTGCGTCCCTCCATGAGATATTATAGTATTATTGTGACTATTCAGTCACCGCGGTTCTTTCAAACCGATGCACACAAAATATGCTGAAAAGCACATATTTGGGGGCTGAATTTTCTCGAAATCCTGTGGATTTCTCGGAAACTGAATAGGTACATATTATTATACATTGTATTTTGGTAATGGATCATTATATTCTTATTAATTTTTGCCTAATTTTATGAAGTAAATACGTCTTTTCATTAAGATGTTACGAATATGTTAAAAAATGTTACAAAATGATGAAATAATTATGTTGATTTTTTTATGCTCTTTTGATAAGATGTAAGAAGTAAACGAAAATGTGCGATGAATTTGCTGGGACATCAGACGATTTTTAGGTTGGACATGATGATTGAGGAGAATGAATGAAGCTTAAATATAAAAAGATTATTTTACTTACAACAATGAGCATAATGGGGATAGGCGTATTAACCCTATCTGTGAGCAATGATAAATCAAAGGATCAGAAGACGAAAACATCGGTTCAGGAAGCCTTTGCCGATACACAAGGGAAGGAAGATATCGTGACCACGGTTCCTTCCATTACACCTATCATCACCGTGGCACCAACACCTCTACCGGTATATGATATTGAAAAGGATGCTTACCCTGATGTCAGCAATCTGTTTAAGAAATTTTATAAAGCAAAGACCGACCGTGATGTGGACGCAATTAAGAATTTGTTAAGTGATCCTACAAAGGTTGATACACAGGATGATTTGCAAAAAAAGACGGAGTATATCGAAGAATATTTGAACGTTTCGACATATTCTAAGCTGGGCTTTGTAAAGGGTACTTATATTGTCTATGTATATCATGAGATTAAGTTTACAGGAATCACAACGCCTGCACCGGGACTCTCTAAATTTTACGTTATCACTGATGCCGAAGGAAAATTGAAGATATTCTCAGGTGAGATGGAGGAAGATGTAAAAAATTATTATGATGAAAGAAATAATGATGAGGATGTAGTCACGTTAATTGAAATGACCAACAAGAAAAGTAAAGAAGCGGTAAAGAATGATGAAGATTTACAGAGCTTCTGGGATAGTATCAATGAATTAGCCGAGAAAGACAGCGCCAAAGCGGAAGAAAATTCCGTTGAATAAATTTAAGATCACTCCTTATACTATATAATGTAGCATATTCATAGATTTATTGAGTTGCTGATTATGATAAGATAAGGAGTATTTTATGATTGGAAATGTAGATCTGGATCTTTTGGAAAAAACGTATCAAAATGCTTCCATTGGTATTACCGCAATTGAGGAGGTTCTTAACAAAACGCCCGACAGAGATTTTAATAATGCATTATATGAACAGCTAAGGGATTATCAGGAGCTAAAGGATAAATCAGGGAATCAACTTCAAAAAAACGGTTCGGGAGCAAAGGATAATTCTATTTACGAAAAAGCAATGATGAAGGGTAATGTAAAAATGAATACACTGATGAATTCCAGTGAGAACCATATAGCCCAGTTGGTCATTAAAGGAAGCACTATGGGGATTACTCAGATGACGAAACTTCTTAATAACAGTGAGAATGCTGACGGAGAAAGTAAAGAAATCGCAAGAGAATTTATTAAGAAGGAAGAAGAGAACATTGTAATCATGAAGAAATTCCTATAAAAGGGGTGCACAATGTTGCACCCCTTTTCATTTAATAGGAAATTGCTTCGTAATCCGCTCGAGCACAAAAGTGTCAGCAAGCTGGCACTTTGTTCTTATTCGTCCTGCATATTTGGTGATAACTTCGGGAAAAACAAGTAGACGATGGATAGTAAATCAAGTATAATAATATAAATTAAACCGGAATTGAAAATCAGTGTTTAAATATTTTTACGGAGGGCACAATGCCAAAAAGGACAAAAAGACTTACCTTACAAGGAGAAGAAAAGGACGAAATAAGAATTAATAAATTCTTGAGCGAAGCCGGAATATGCTCCCGAAGAGAAGCGGACCGTTATGTTGAAGAAGGAAAAGTTAAAATAGACGGAATTATAGCTCAAATAGGCTCAAAGGTAACCGGCAACAGTCAGGTTACCTTTTGCGGTAAGCCGGTTAAGAAGGAAGAAAAGCTTGTTTTAATTGCATGCAATAAACCGGAAGGAATCGTCTGTACCACAGATCAGAAAGAGCCGAACAATATCGTTGACTATCTGAATTATGGTATGAGGATCTATCCGATCGGACGTCTTGACAAGGACTCGGAAGGTCTGATTTTGCTTACGAATGACGGCAATATTGTTAATAAAATACTTCGAGCGGAAAATTATCATGAAAAGGAGTATGTTGTGGCAGTTAACAAAGAAATCACCCTGGATTTTATTAAGAAAATGTCTTCGGGAGTTCCGATTCTAGATACAGTTACGAATCCCTGTACAGTCACTCAGATAGATAAGTATACGTTTCAGATTATACTTACACAAGGTCTCAATCGACAGATCAGACGTATGTGTGAATACCTAGGCTACAAGGTAGTAGGCCTAAAGCGTATCAGAATCATGAATATTTTGCTTGGAAGACTGAAAACGGGTGATTTTCGTAATGTAACTGAGAGAGAAATCGATGAGATGAATCAGCTCATTAAGCAACATAGACAGGGATAACAGGCTGTAATATCCAAAATTCCGGGATGATCAATTGTTAAAAACCTCATATAGACGATATAGTTAACGTATGTTGTGTTAGAAATGAGTTCAGTTTGGAATACATGTAGTTGACGATAGGGGGAAGCAGATTGAAAGAGTTCAATAATGAAAATAGTATTAATACAAATAAGCATTTGAGAGTAGAAGAACTTGTATCCAAGTTGAACGAAGCATCCTCAGCATACTACAATGGGCAGGAAGAAATCATGTCTAATTACGAATGGGATGTTATGTATGATGAACTGACAACGCTTGAGGTTGAAACGGGTTATTTTTTACCTGACAGCCCTACTCAGAATGTGGGGTACGAAGAAAGTAATGGAGAGAAAGAACAACATGAGTTCCCCGCACTTTCAATGGCGAAAACGAAGCAAATAGCTGATTTACAGAAATGGACGGACAATAGACCTATCTGGCTTTCTTGGAAGTTAGACGGATTAACACTAGTACTGACTTATGATGGAGGGAAACTTACTAAAATCCTGACGAGAGGAAATGGTGCTATCGGTACAAATATTACATTTATGAAAAATGCAATTAAGGGATTTCCATCAAAAATCTCGTATATAGGTCATATGGTAGTACGTGGTGAAGCTACAATCTCCTACACGGATTTTGAGAGGATTAACCTTACGATTGAAGATGATAATGAAAAATATGCAAACCCACGTAATCTGGCATCCGGGACTCTTGGGTTGGATGACGCAGAGAAAGTAAAGGAAAGGCACGTCCATTTTAATGCAGTTACTTTAGTTCATATAGATGATGATATTAAATTATGGGGAGACCGAATGGACTTTCTCAAAAATGAGGGATTTACAGTTGTTGATAGAGAAATCACAACTGCAGACGGTCTTCCGGAAGTAATTGAACGATGGACAAAAAAAGTTGAAGTTGGTGAAGTGGATATTCCTGTGGATGGTCTGGTCATATGTTATGATGATACGGAATATGCAAGAACCGGCAGTATTACAGGGCATCATGCAACTAGAGCAGGTTATGCATTCAAATGGCAGGATGTTTCAGCGGATGCAGAGCTTGAATATATTGAATGGTCCTGTGCGGTCTCTACAATATCTCCTGTAGCAGTATTTAAACCTGTTCAACTGGAGGGCACTACGGTAACAAGAGCTTCTTTGTGCAACATTAGCGAAATGGAACGACTTGGTATTGGAAAAAGAAACGTTCTTGAAATTATAAAGGCAAACAAAATAATTCCAAAATGTATTTCGGTTAAGAAATCAGAAGGTGTATTTGAAATTCCAAGCGAATGTCCGGTATGTCATGCTAAGACAGAAATTAAAATCAGTGCGAAGAGTAAGACGAAGACGCTACATTGTACAAATCCAAATTGTACAGCAAAACACGTTAAAAAATTCTCTCGCTTTGTAAGTAAAGCGGGAATGGATATTGATGGATTATCAATTCAGACAATAGTAAAATTCATAAATAAAGGCTTTATTTCTAAATTTGCAGACATTTATCATCTGAATGGACATATGGCTGAAATGAAAGAGATGGAAGGTTTCGGCGAAAAATCATGTGAGAACATGGAAAAAGCTATTGAAAAGAGTAGAAATGTTAAAGCAGTTAATTTTATTTATTCTTTATGTATCCCGATGATTGGTATTGATGCAGGCAAGAAGATGGTTGGAACAATTGGATTCGAGGGCTTCCTGGATAGAATCAATAAAGGAGAAGGATTTGATGATATTGATGGCATAGGACCGGAAAAGTCTAACTCAATTGCTGAATGGTATCAAAATCCGGATAATCAGGCTTCGTTGAAAGCGTTACTGAAAGAAATAACGATTGAGAAGGTTGAAGTTAAAGCTAACGCTAACGCAAACGGTAAATGTAATGGACTTACCTTTGTAATTACAGGGGAGGTTCACCATTATAAGAACCGTGATGAATTCAAATCTTATGTTGAAGCTGAAAACGGAAAAATCACGGGTAGTGTTACTTCTAAGACAAGCTATCTTGTTAATAACGATATAACATCAGATTCTTCAAAAAACAAGAAGGCAAAAGAACTTGGAGTTCCTATTATTTCGGAAGATGAATTTGTTAACTTGTTTGGCTAAGCTTATATAGGACCAAAATACTATTATTTATTGATTAATCGTATGAAACATGCTATGATATGTCTTAATGTGATAAAAAATAGTATCGTAAAACAGAAAAATATGAAAAGGGTGATAAATTATGCCTATTAGAATTCAAAGCGATCTACCCGCTAAAAAAATTCTCGAAGATGAGAATATATTTATTATGGATGATTACAAAGCCAACCAACAGGATATCAGACCCTTGAAAATAGCCATCTTGAATTTGATGCCTGTCAAAGAGGATACTGAAGTTCAGTTGCTTCGCAGTCTTTCCAACACGCCGCTTCAGGTGGATGTTACCTTTTTAACAACCGGATCCTATGTTGGTACACATACACCGACCAGCCATTTGGACCAATTCTATCTGACATTTGACGATGTGAAAAGCAGAAGATTTGACGGTCTGATCATCACCGGTGCGCCTGTCGAGCTAATGGAGTTTGAAGAGGTAAGCTATTGGGAAGAGCTAACAAGAATTATGGAGTGGACAAAAACAAATGTTACCTCTACGCTTCATATATGCTGGGGAGCGCAAGCAGGGTTATATTATCATTATGGAATTCATAAGCAAGTACTGGATAAAAAAATGTTTGGGATATTTGAGCATAATGTTATAAAACGAAAAGAGCCTTTTGTCAGAGGTTTTGATGATGTATTTTATGCACCACATTCAAGGTATACGACAGTTTCCGAAGAGGATATTAATAAGTGCGAGGAGCTAACAATCCTAGCTGCATCTGAGGAAGCAGGAGTTTTTATCGTAATTGCAAATGAGGGCAAGCAGCTTTTTGTCATGGGACATCCGGAATACGATAGGATTTCACTTGACAGGGAATATAAAAGAGATGTAAACAAAGGACTTGATATTGAATTGCCAAAGAATTATTATCCGGGAGATAAGCCGGAGCTTAAGCCGAATCTTGTGTGGAGAGCACATGCGAATGCTATGTATACAAACTGGCTGAATTATTATGTATACCAGGTTACACCTTATGAATTTTAGGGTTGAAGTTGCTAGTAATCAGGGTAACTCCTTATGAAATATTATTTAAAGAATGAAAGTAGTTGGTATGATGTTTATTACTTTACGGACTTTCTATGCAAATATAGATGTAATAAGAATATCCGGCAGAATTGGGGGAATAAGGTATATGGAGTGGATCAAAGACATTCTTAACAAACCTGCCGTATTACTTTCACTGGTAATTATAATTATCAGTATATGCATAGTTATAGTTGTTATAATATTGTTGTATCGACTTGAGAATGAGAAGCGAATAACAAGGGCAGCGTTGGAGTTGAAGAAAATAACAAACAGTATCCGGGCGGGATTAGTTCATTTTGCGCTTGAAGACAACTGTAAAATACTGTATGCCAGTAAAGGCTTTTATGAAATTTTAGGTTATAGTAAAAATGAGGCGAAAGATCAAGATAAGGTCTCTCTAATGGATTTTATTGACCGTTCGAATACATCGTTTGTATCAGATATTAAGGAACAATTGGATCAGGATACGATTCGTTATGAAGTTAAGCTTCGTACCAAGGACGGAGTGATTCTTCATATGCTGATGAATGGTAACAGCAGTATAGGCAGGGACAACAAGCATACTCTGTCAGTTGTATTGGTAGATATTAGTGAACAGAAGCATATGCAGGAAATTATTCTTCTTGAGGGAGAACGCTATCGTATTGCAACTGAGCTTTCCAATGATGTTCTCTTTGAATATCATATACGAACGGATGAAATGAGATATACTGAAAAGTACAGAGAATTATTTGGAATAGATCCGGTTATTATTGATTTCACAGACAATTATGCAGAGCGCAGAGACCGTATCCATCCGGATGACTGGGGTATTTATCTGGATTTTTGTGACAAGTTGTCGGTCGGTGTAAGTAATATCGAAGCAGAATTCAGGCTTAAAAACATGTTAGGCGATTTTATATGGTGCCAATTAATGGGCAAGACAATTTATGATGACAATAAGTTGCCGCTTCGTGTCATTGGTAAGATAGTAAATGTGGATAGTCAGAAAAGGGAACTAGAGGCCTTGGAATATAAGGCGACCAGAGATCCGTTAACAGGTGTATACAACAAAGAAGTCACAATCAAGAAAATAGAACGATTCATTTCCGGTAATAAAGAAGGCAGGCATATGTTGATGCTGGTGGATTTTGATGATTTTAAAAGCATCAATGATAATTATGGACATCTGGTTGGAGACAAGGTGTTAATCTATGTAATAAACCGTGTCAAGGAGATCTTTACAGAGGGCGAAATCGTTGGACGTATCGGCGGCGATGAATTTATTGTTTTTGCCGGAAATATTGACAATGATAATGAAATCGAGGCTAAGGCAGCGTTATTAAAGACGAAGCTTGAAACAGTCTATCAGTGCGGAGAAAGTGCTATTTTGATATCAGCAAGTATCGGTGTTGTTCTCTATCCGGAAGCAGGACTGCATTACGAGCAGATGATGGGATATGCGGATCAGGCTCTTTACCGAGTCAAAGAACATGGTAAAAATAATTATTTGTATTACAGACCGACTACTTAAAATCTTTTTTGGAGATAGCATCGGTGATTAATAATAGTAGAGTGCAGATGACACATAGAAGGAAGCAGAAAGCTAACAAGAAAACTACTTCATTGATGTGTGTCATTTTTTTTGTGTATTCATATCCTTGATTTATAATAATACAACATAGTAAAGTCACTAATGCAGGTTTTACCAGGGAGTTTATAGCGTCCAATGAAAAATGTACATTTCTTACGACAGCATAAGTATCAAGCCCTGTCACAATCAACTGTCCGATCAGCAGAGAAATCAAATACCCGTTAATTCCCCGTGTGGGAATTAAGATAATGATAAAGATGATTTTACATATGGTAGCAATGATGGAATTGATGAAGGTTACATGCGCCTTGCCAAGTCCATTGATAATACTTCCCAGAGTTGTTGTCAGATAAAAAAACGGACAGAGCCATGCAAGAATCACTAAATAATCACCGGCTGATTTATTATGAAATACGGCTGTACCAAGGTCTCTTCCAAAAAACACAAAAATTCCGGTACTGATGATTCCGATAATTAGGCTGTATTTAATGGATATGGCTGTTGTTTTCCCAATCAGTGTATTATTGTTAACGGCTTGCGCCTCTGAAATTGTTGGAAGTAATAGAACAGCTAATGCATTAATCAGTGCTGTTGGGAACATAATGAAAGGAATCGACATTCCATTTAAGACACCGAATACAACCAACGCTTCCCCGGTACTAAGGCCTGCGCGCCTGAGCATTGATGGAATCAGAACAGCTTCAATGCTGTGCAGGATGCTGAGCAGCAGGCGGTTAGCGGAAAGAGGAACACTTAAGGCCAAAAGATCCTTGATAATCTTTCTATGCTTGCTTTCTTTTGCATTCAAATCAGGACCTGCCAGGATCAACTCGGAAGGAGATTTTGCACAGAAAAAGGCAGCTATATTATATAGACAGGAAGCAATTTCACCGGCAACGATACCGATTACAGCCAGCTCACAGGTTACAGTCATGTTGCCGTTACCGATATACAATGCAATGACATAGACAATGATAACCCGGATCATTTGCTCCAGAAGTTGAGTGATGGCAGGCACTCCTGCTTTTTTTAGTCCATAATAATATCCGTTGATACAGGCAGTAACTCCGCAGAAAGGAAAAGCGATTGCCAAGACTTTAAGTGATGTTGCACAGCGTTTTTCTAAAAGAAAGCGCCAAGCAATAAAATCAGCATTCAGATAGACTAAGACTGACAATATAAGTGCTAAAGATACGGAAAGCAGCAAGCCGATGCGCAGGATATGGTTAATATTCTTCGGATTTCGTTTACCGACTTCACCGGCAACAAGTCTTGAGATTGAGGTCTGAATACCGGTTGCGAAGATAGTAAAGCAGATACCGTAAACAGGGAATATTAACTGATAGATTCCCATTATTTCCGCACCCATAGTGTTGGAGAGAAAAATTCGGTAGAAGAAACCGATGAAACGGATTAGGAATCCGGATAATGTAAGTATCAGCGTTCCTTTGACGATATTACTTCTTTCAATATATCTGATCTGTTGTGCTGTAACAGCGGGTTTATGCTTCATGCTAACCAACATTCCTGCCCTTCTAAGCGTGGATTAATATTTTTGTAATTCACGCTACATCCATGCAATTGTTTTCTATGTATATATATTTCTAAATAATAAAACTTATGTTACGGGTAATGATTAATTCCCCTTGCCCATCAAATACGACCCGGTATTACAAAAAAATGTTGTCATAGTAGTGTCCATTTCCACATTGGGTAGAAACAAAATTTAATATGTAGAATATACAAATGAATTTCCGATGGAATTGATTTGTATATTCCTAATGTCTCGCATGGTTTTTGCGAGACTGTTTACACATTACTTATGAAAGTTATGTTTTTTGAAATATGGAAATTCATGTATTTTATATAAAATATTTTTTGAAAATTACATAAATAATATTGACAAGGTAAGTTTTGGATGTTATATTAAAACCGAGTTAATTAATAGGGATTAAAAGAGTAGGAATTAAAAGAGTAGGAATTAAAAACAGAAATTGATAATTGGGTGTTTGAAAGATATAATGCTTTCACATAGGTTTTGCCGCCGGAGCGGCGGATGGGGGTATGTATGAAGCTATCTACCAAAGGAAGATATGGACTAAGAGCAGTGGTTGATCTGGCAGTACACTCGGATGAAGAAACGATAGCTTTAAGCCAGATTGCAGAACGGCAGGCAATATCAATTAATTATCTGGAGCAGCTGATAGCAAAGCTTAAGAAAGCCGGAATTGTAAAGAGTATCAGGGGAGCGCAGGGCGGATATCAGCTGGCTGCACCGGCGGAGGAAATATCAGTAGGAGCAATACTTAGAGCTCTGGAAGGAGATTTAAATCCGGTTGACTGTTCAGAAGTAATGGGCGGTGATGGACTCTGTAGTAACTCGGATTCCTGTGTAACAAAATATGTTTGGAAGCGTATAAGTGATAGTATAAATGATGCGGTAGATAACATTAAGTTGTCCGAACTGGTTGCTGAAAGCAGGAAAGTTCACGCTAGTACGAGCTTAAGTGATAACAGATCAAAACAGACCTGTGGAAAATAAATATTATAAGGAGATGATATCATGGAGAAGAAAATATATCTTGATAATGCAGCAACGACAAGGACCAGACCTGAAGTTGTGGAAGCTATGCTTCCTTACTTCAGTGAATTATATGGAAATCCTTCCAGTGTCTATGAGTTTGCATCCCAGAATAAGAAGGCGGTGGATGATGCCAGAGGCATTATTGCAAAGGCTTTGAGTGCGGATTCCTCTGAAATCTATTTTACTGCAGGTGGATCCGAATCCGATAACTGGGCTTTGAAAGCGGCAGTTGATGCGTATGCTGATAAAGGGAATCATATTATTACGTCAAAAATTGAGCATCATGCAATTCTTCATACCTGTGAATATCTGCAAAAGCATGGGATTGAAGTTACCTATGTCGATGTAGATGAGAACGGTGTGCTTAAGCTTGATCAACTTGAGAAAGCAATCCGTCCGACGACTATACTCATTTCAATTATGTATGCAAATAATGAGATAGGAACTATGCAGCCGATTAAGGAAATCGGAGAAATAGCCAAAAGACATAATATACTATTTCATACAGATGCAGTACAAGCCTTTGGACAGGTAGCGATTGATGTGAATGAGCTTAATATAGATATGCTTAGTGCCAGTGCACATAAATTGAATGGACCCAAAGGTATCGGCTTCCTCTATATAAGAAAAGGGGTTAAAATTCGCTCGCTTCTTCATGGTGGTGCACAGGAAAGACAGAGAAGAGCCGGTACAGAGAATGTCCCCGGAATCGTAGGCTTTGGTAAGGCGACTCAGATTGCCATTGAAACTATGAAGGATAGAATTGAGAAGGAAATTAAGCTGCGTAGCTTGTTAATGAATAGAATTCTTAAGGAAATCCCATATGTACGCGTCAATGGTGACAAGGTCAGAAGACTTCCGAATAACATTAATTTCAGCTTCCAGTTCATCGAAGGTGAATCGCTGCTTATTATGCTTGATATGAAAAATATCTGCGCATCAAGCGGTTCGGCATGTACCTCGGGCTCACTTGATCCCTCCCATGTCCTTCTGGCAATCGGGTTACCGCATGAAATTGCACACGGGTCCTTGAGATTAACAGTCAGTGATGAGAATACGGAGGATGAGATGAATTATACCGTAGACCAGATCAAAGAGGTCGTTGATAAGCTCAGAAATATGTCACCTCTTTATGAGGATTTTGTAAAAAAGAGATATTCAACAGCATCAGAATAAAGGATTTTGAAAAAACCAAAATTCTTGGGAAGAATAAGTAACTCGAACAGTGGTGCTCACTCCTTATTCTTCCGGGTTTTGTACCAATAAAGTATATTAGTTAATCTACTTAATCTAAGGAGGAATTATTATGTATACAGAGAAAGTTATGGATCATTTCACAAACCCCAGAAATGTTGGTGAGATAGAGAATGCAAGTGGTGTAGGAACCGTTGGAAATGCAAAATGCGGTGATATCATGAGAATATACCTTGATATTGATGCGGATGGTATTATTAACGATGTTAAATTCAAGACCTTTGGCTGTGGAGCGGCTGTGGCTACGAGCAGTATGGCTACTGAGCTGGTTAAGGGAAAGAACGTACAGGAAGCTTTGCAAATCACGAATAAGGCTGTTATGGAAGCGCTGGACGGATTACCTCCCGTAAAGGTTCACTGTTCCCTGCTTGCAGAGGAAGCAATTCATGCAGCCCTGTGGGATTATGCTGAGAAAAACAACATCATAATCAATGGCTTGACTAAGCCAAAGTCCGATATCCATGACGGTGAAGAAGAGGTTGAGTATTAATGGAAAAGGTTGTAGTAGGTATGTCCGGAGGTGTAGATTCCTCTGTCGCCGCCTATCTTTTAAGGAAGCAGGGATATGATGTAATTGGCGTAACCATGCAGATTTGGCAGGACGAAGATATTTGCAGACTGGAAGAGAACGGTGGATGTTGTGGTCTCAGTGCCGTTGAGGATGCAAGAAGAGTAGCTGCTGCTCTTGAGATACCGTATTATGTCATGAATTTTAAAAAAGATTTTAAAGAAGATGTAATTGACTATTTTGTATCCGAATATCTTGAGGCAAGGACACCAAATCCATGTATTGCCTGTAACCGATATGTGAAATGGGAAGCACTTTTAAAACGCTCTTTAGATATTGGGGCCTCATATATTGCTACCGGACATTATGCGAGGATTACACAGTTGCCGAATCAGAGGTTTGCGTTACAAAAGTCGGTGACTGCGGCAAAGGACCAGACCTATGCTTTATATAATTTGACTCAATATCAACTGTCACATACACTAATGCCGGTAGGTGAATTTTCAAAGGATGAGATTAGATCATTGGCATATGAACTAAAGCTTCCGGTTGCGGGCAAACCTGACAGTCAGGAAATATGCTTCATATCAGATAATGATTATGCGGGCTTCATTCGGGACTATTTACAAGATACCGATAATAGAAAGATTCAGTCAGTAAGAGGAAGTATTATTACGGATAAGAATGGCAATGAAAAGGGATTGACACCGGGTAATTTCGTAAGAACTACGGGTGAAATCATCGGTAGACACCAGGGGCTTGTGCATTATACTGTGGGGCAGCGTAAGGGCTTAAATCTAACAATGGGACATCCTGTCTTTGTACTGGAACTAAAGCCGGATACCAATGAAGTAGTGATTGGTGGTACAGAGGAAGTGTTTTCCGATCAATTAAATGCAAACAATCTTAATTTTATGGCGATAGAAGACCTGGATGGAGAGATGGAGGTAGAAGCAAAGATACGTTACAGTCATAAAGGAGCAAAAGCCACGATTAAGAAGACAGGTAAAGATTGCGTGGTTGTTACCTTTCATGAGCCGCAGCGTGCCATTACTCCCGGACAGGCAGTTGTATTTTATCAGAATGATTATGTAATCGGTGGAGGAACCATAACGAGATAGAACACTCTATTCTTGAATTTCGGTTAATTCTTCACCGATTTTGTTGTACGATTATAAATTTTGCGAGATGTTTGCCTGGGGTCACAGTTTCTCATAGACCGGCTTGCCCTCACGGAAAACAGCGTAATAACGGAAGCCAAGATCCTTCAGGAAATCCGGAATAATGTGAAAATCATAACACAAGTGCTCCGGCTTATGTGCATCGGAGCCAATGGTAATAAGCTCTCCGCCAAGTTCCTTGTATCTTCTCAGTACGTCAGCTTTTGGGTGAGGATATCCGAGTCCGTATTTCAGACCGGCAGAATTGACTTCAATTCCTTTCCCATAAGAGAGAATGGTCTTTAATACCTCGTCAAGCAGATCACGGTAATCATGATAGGAATAATCAGCCATACCTCCTACACCGGTATGATCGCCGTACTTCTCAGGAACATAGCGGATGATATAGTCGATATGTCCGTATACATTAAAATCGTGAAACACCTTACAGTTATGAATAATGGAGGTAAAATACTCTACAATGCCCTGTTCCTTTGTCTTGTTCTCCCAGTATTCGAGATAATACGGATCAAAATGGTTTACTACATGGGAGGAACCAATGATAAAGTCAAATGAATAATCCTTTATTAATGCTTTGAGTTGCTTGTGAAGATGCGGCTGCAAGCCAAGCTCAATACCGGTCAGTATTTCGAGCCTCTTATGATAGCGTTCCTTAAGTTCTGAAAGCTTTGTCGTATAGGCCTTGGGATCAAATAAAAAATTATGATCGCTTACCTGTGGATAATCATAATCCATGTGGTCGGTGAAACATAATTTTTTCAAGCCTAATTGGAGGGCTCGCTCAATCATTTGCTCCATCGGAGCCTGGGAATCGCTAGAGAATTCAGAATGTACATGGTAATCCGCAAGAATCATTTTTTTATCCTCCATTCTGCCACAAACCCGTGAATTTGGGCGTCAGCGCAAACCTTGTCCTATCCGTATTTAGGGAAGTTGTTCAATTCCGTTAATGTCTGTTCCGGTAATTAGGGAATAATTTGTATAATAAACGACAAATCCGGGTTTGGCGCCTCCCGGCTTTTTCACGTTCTTTCTAAGAACATAGTCGACTTCCACCTTGTCAGAGGCTCTGGAGCTGGAATAATAGGCTGCTAGTCTTGCCGCTTCCTCAAAGGTATGATCGGGCAACTCTTTTCCCTCGGATTTTACAATCACATGGGAGCCTGCTATTTTCTTGGCATGGAACCACCAGTCGCCGCCATCTGCAAACTGAAAAGTCAATTCATCATTTTGATAGTTATTTTTTCCGACATATATATGAAAGCCATCAGAGGAAAGAAAATGCAACGGTTTGCTCTTTACACTTTTAGCCGAACCGGCTTTTTTTACCTGCTTACCGGGACCATTTGTGAATTTTCGTCGGACATATCCATACTCGGTCAGTTCTCGCTTGATAGCCAGAAGATCATTTTCATCGATAGCGATATCGAGGGATGCTTGAATGGATTCCAAGTGTGTAAGTTCATCCCTGGTTTCCTTCAGTTGAGTTGTAAGGGCATCATAGGTACGCTTTAACTTACTGTACTTCTCAAAGTAGTGCTTCGCATTCTCGATTGGCGGGATGGTTGGATCCAACGGTATATTAATTTCTAGATTATCATAATAATTGATGGTGTTCAAATTCTTAGTTCCCGGTTCAAGACCATAGCCATAAGCAGTTATCAGTTCACCGTAAACCTTAAATTTATCGCGTTTATCGGTATCTTGCAGCTGCTTTTGCTGAAGGTCATATTTCTTACTGGTACGGTCAATTGCATTGGTAACAACCTTTCTTAAATCGAAAGATCTCTGTTTGATTCTGGAAACGGCATTCTTTGAAGCGTAAAAGGCTTCAAGAAGCTTTGATATTGATGTAAAACTCAAAATCTCTTGCCCATGATAGCAGGTAAGGTCAACACAGGAGAATTCTACCGGTTCTCCTTCTTTAAGAACGATATTAGGCGTAAAAGCATTATTCTTTACATCCTCCATGAGGCGGCCGAACACATGATACAGATGTAAGCCGGCTGTTTCGCTCAAACTCTCCGTGGAATCACCTGCATCAATCGAAGCACGGCAACAGAGTTCATTGGAAAGCAGAGGACTGATACCCGTTAGGCCGTTATAAAGAGCTTTACCGATGGGGAGTGGCTTCTTTAAGACAGAGCTTTGAAAATCCTCATAGGTGATGGTCAAGGGGTCCTGCTTCTCGGTGGTTGACGGTATGAAATACTTACGTCCGGGTAATACCTCGCGGACCGAGCTGACAAATTGATTGATTCTTTTGATGCTGTCGATAATAATCATCTCATCATCACAGAAAATGATATTGCTGTGCTTTCCCATCAACTCAATAATCAGATATTTTATACTCAGGTCACCCATCTCATCCAGGTGTTCCAGCTTAATATTGATAACACGTTCCAGCCCCGGCTGGAATATGTCAATGATTCTCGCACTACCAATATGCTTTCTAAGCAACATACAAAAATTTGGCGCAGTCATCGGACTGGGTTTTGTGTTTTCAGTAAGATATATCAGCGGAAGGCCTGCACCTGCAGACAGTAGGAGCTTATATTGCTCACGTTCCTGCCCTTTGATTGTGAGAAGCAATTCGTCCTTCTCCGGTTGGGCAATTTTATTAATTCTGCCACCCAAAAGGGTATTACGCAGCTCGTATATTAAATTGGCTATAACTACACCATCAAATGCCATGATAATCTCCTTAATCTAGACCTATAATATCATGAATTATAGCATATAACCCCAAAAATGAATACCCCATTTTGGGTACTGAATGTTTTTCGCTGTATCGTTCTCTCAGACACCTAAGAATTGCACGTAAACTACAAATGCTTTCAAAAGGACATCCCATCACCGTTCTTCCTGTCAGCAACCTGTCTATGTTCTATTCTACTATGATACTAAGGATGCCTGATGCTTTTTATTCCCTTTTCTATTTTTGCTTTTGCCATTGATAATCCCAGCAGAAAGGTTACTAAAGTAAGTAGCTCTCGGGTTTCATGGTTTTGATAAAAAATAAGCACCCATCAGGATTTGTGTATCCCAATGGGTGATTCATTTGACATGGTTGTTATCCCCCCTAATTTCCGTATTGCTCATACACATAAGGCAGAATTACCCATGTGACATCGTCGGCAGCAATGGAATCTGTGTGGATTTTAGGTTTTAGCCCTTGATATAAATGATGTGCTTTATCGCAAGGATTTTTATGACAATTTTGGCATTTATCAACGTTGTTTTCCGCCGCACATTTCAATGAATCGCAGTTAAAGCTTTTATCTAATCCCCCTGTATGACAGCCATCACACAACTCCATATCATCGCCCCAATACCCCCCATCGCCTACACCTCCCGCGTATACACGTATCAGCCGCTCTTTCAACTCCGCCCGGAACTCCTCACTGATGGTTCCGCCGTTATAATGCACACACAAATCACAACGGTGTCCGCAACTGGCATAGATCGCCTGCTCTTTCGGAAACGGTTTTCGGTTAGGCTTTTTCTTTATCAAAACAAGTTGCTTGACAGCTTCGAGCGTATGTATATCGGCAACGCAAATAGACATCCATTTGCCATCATGATATGTTTTGCTGTTATCGTAAATTTCCTGTATCTTCTGCGGAAATTCATTACGCCGCACCTCAAATAATTCACGTTCTGCTCTTCCGAAAATAACGAGAAAATCATAACGGTCTTCGCGTATGTAGATAGTCAACACCGTTTTCCTGCTTTTGCGGAATTTCAATTCATCTTTGCCGTTACCAACTTCGTCTAAAACATACTTTCCTCGCAGAAAGCGCATGGTTTCTTCGCTGACCTTTTGCAGTTCTGTTTTTTCGCTCATGGTTGCACTCCCCATTTAAATTATATCAAAAAGATGCTCACATTGTTTTTTACCGTTAGAATTGATAGGTGAAGATACAGTCTCTATAAGGTGTAGCTTCACGCCGAGACTGTTTTCAAAATGATATTTTACATGTCCGCTACAACAACCGCAATATGTAAGGGAAACGGTTGTGTGTTTTGACAGTTTATTTATAGTTGAGCATACGCACTTATATTTTCCGTCTTCCTCAAAACTCCAGAATATACTCAACGTTCCATCATCATTTAATCTACAGCGAGCTGATTCATTCATATCCATTGCGTTAATTATTTTAATGCGTTCTTCGATGGGTTTGTCTTTAAGTTTTAGCATAAATTCAGCGGTAGGTTCATTCTTGCTGCAGCCTTGCTCCTCCATGACGGAAAGAATTTGATCTTTTGTAAGTAAATTATCCATTTGATTCACAAATGCAATTTTTTCTTCCGGCGTTTCATCTTTACTTTCCGGAAAAACAAATTGCTCCATTACTTCCTTCGGAATACCTTTGTCAATCATAGTCTGCTTGATTTCCAATGTGTTCATAATAAAAACCCTCCTCCTATTAACATATTAAGGGCATCCTTCACCCATTTACATTTTGCTCCTTCTCGTTCTTTATTTGTATCGGAATAAATATATCTTGTTGGTATCTGTTCAATTTATTTGCTATATCCCACGGAAGAATTTCCTCAATCATTTCATAGCGTTGCATTTCTCCTTCCGCATTAGTGTCAAGCTCATAATGGTCACTCTTGTTTACCCATTCTTTCAACAGAACAATAGTATCATCCATATCTTCCATGAAGGAACTGGCTATGGCGAATAACCCGCTTGTAAGTTTTTCGTCTGCGTATTTTGTTGTATTTTCATAATCGGTTGGTATTTTGATAAGCATAATCCACTCATCGTTTGGTTCTTTGCGGTAAAAACAATCACGCAATCCGGGACTTGGTGTGAATCCGAATTTCACAAACAGGTTCTGCATTTTATCCCCATCCAGATTTTCAGTTTGTCCTGTTTTCAATCGTGAAGTAAGAACACGCATGGGCGGTAATCGAATAATACGTACATCTGTTAGCCTTAATGCTTCACGGCTGATTTCCGACAACTTTTCAAATGTGAGCGTCTCATTTTTTTCTACTGTGGCAAGCCTTCTTTCGGTTTCTTCATAAAGCAAAGTAATGGCCGATATTTTCTTGATTCCGCTCTTGAGCATTTTATGAAGAAAATCATCGACAAGATGTCTTAACTCAGATAAAGCTGAAATTTCAGTGTCAAGTGATTCGAGCTTGTCCACAAACGCTTGAATCAATGCCGCCGTGTTTTCACTTTTGAATATAGCGACTATATCCTTAACCGGGATTTGTAGCTTGCGTAAAATAATAATCTGTTTCAACCGTTCACGCGCGGCGGTATCATAATAACGTTGGGTTTTGTTATCGGGATGGGTGCTCCATAAAAGCCCCATTTCTTCATAATACCTTAGTGTCCTGCTCGATATACCGAAGTTGTCAACAACTTCGTTTATTCTAATCAAGTCCAAAAACCTCACCCCCTTATAACCATTATACAAGTTGACGCAGGGTCAATGTCAATAGTAAATTTCCAAAACAAATATCTGTTGTTTTTCATATCAACTCCCATACCTACCCTTCGAATTAGCTTGGGCCAAGTGTGCCCTTTACACTTTGGTTACGCAGGCACAAACTTACAAGGGCGAAATTGTAATTTATTTTACCCTCTTCTCCATATTATCTACATAAATGACTGATATGATGAATTTATAAAGATGAACTGACAAAGCGGTTATATCAGGGAGGCGAAATCCTCCAACAATAAGGAGGCGAAATCCTCCAACAATAAGGAGGCGAAATCCTCCAACAATAAGGAGGATTAAGATATGTCTTCAGGAATGATTAAGAAAACTTTATATATTGATAATATGACCTGCGCAAGCTGTGAAAGCAGGATTGAACGGGAACTTGGCAAGCTTTCGGGTGTGGGTGAGGTTTCGGCAAGCTATGTATCAGGTGCGGTGATAATATCCTACGAGGATGGAGTCATTGGTATTGAGCAAATCGAAGCTACCCTTGAGGGTATTGACTATCATGTCAGGAAGGCAGAGAGGTCAAGTCAAATTTCTTTCGATGATAATAAGGGCAAGAGAGCGGATGAGTTTATGAAAGAGAAGAAAGAACCCCGTGATTACAGCAATATTACAGGAGTTGCCATCATTCTATTTGCTATTTATATCATTGCATGGAAATTTGGGATTTTAGATATGTTTAAGCGATTTCCGGTGGCGACGGAGGGAATGGGATATGGAATGCTGTTTGTGATCGGTTTACTTACTTCCGTTCACTGTGTTGCAATGTGTGGGGGTATCTGCCTCTCCCAGAGTATACCCAAAGCAGGTGCTATCGGCAATCAAAACAACAGACTTTCAGCGATTAAGCCAAGTTTGCTTTATAATATCGGAAGAGTGATATCTTATACCGTCATCGGAGGTGTTGTCGGAGCTCTTGGTTCGGTTGTCAGCTTTTCTGGTATGATGAGGGGTATTGTTTTGTTACTGGCCGGTATTTTCATGGTCATCATGGGTATTAATATGCTTGGCTTTTTCCCTTGGCTTCGTAGATTTAATCCTAGAATGCCCAAAGTATTCGCCAATAAAATCAATGCAAGTAGAAATGGACACGGCCCGCTTTATATTGGTTTATTAAATGGACTGATGCCCTGCGGTCCCTTACAGGCAATGCAGCTTTATGCACTTTCCACAGGCAGTCCCCTGAAGGGGGCGTTAGCGATGTTTTTGTTTAGTGTAGGTACGGTTCCGCTTCTCTTTGCGTTTGGTGCAGTGAGTACCTTCCTTAATAAAAAATTCACAAAAAAGATGATGACGGCAAGTGCGGCATTAGTCGTTATCTTAGGAATATATATGTTGGGCAACGGTCTCAGTTTATCAGGCATTATACTACCAAGTGTTACATCACAAGCCGGTACGATAAAAACGGCAACCATAGCAGAAATTAAGGATAATGAGCAAGTGGTTACTACCGGTATCTCCTCCGGCAAATATGAACCGATTGTAGTTCAGAAGGGAATTCCGGTAAAATGGACGATTCAAGCAGAAGCCGGTGACCTGAACGGTTGTAATAACCGCATCCTCGTACAGAAATATGGAATTGAACAATCTTTGGTTACAGGAGACAATGTTATCGAGTTTACTCCAACTGAGAGTGGTGAGGTCTCCTTCAGCTGCTGGATGGGAATGATTCGCAGCAAAATTGTAGTTGTTGATGACTTGAATAACACAGATAGCAGTACTATTACAGATGATTCTACCCAAAGCTCGGGTTCCGGCGGTTGTTGTGGAAGTTCAGCCTCAGGTTCAGAAAGTTCTGCCGCAGGTTCCGGAAGTAATATTAATTTTGACCAGACCATCATAAAAGATAAGAAGATTCCGACTGAAAAGCTTGCGGTTGCCAAGATGGAAGATAATATCCAATATGTTGAGATTACGTATGGTAAGGATGGATTTTCACCCGCTGTAGTGGTAATTCAAAAAGATTTGAAGACAAAATGGGTCATCAAGGGGGATAAGGTTGACAGCAACGCGAGTACAATTCTATTTCCGAATTATTCGGCAGAGCTTCAGATTGCGGAAGGTGAAAATCCAATTACCTTTATACCCTCTAAGGATTTTGATTTCTATACCTCGGACGGCTCTTATCTTGGATATGTAAAAGTGGTGGACGACATTAATAAAATCGATAAGGCAGCGATTCAAGAAGAGGTACAGGCTTATAATCCGGTGCAGTGAAACCAGTAAAAAGAATTCATAAGGAGACGAATAATCATGAACAGAGAATTTATTAATAGGAAGAACTCAAAAAAACTTGCTATAATAATCACAGTTGCTGTAACATTGATCTTAGTAGCATTTGCGATTAGGTTTTCAAGTAGTTTGAATAATAAAAACGTGAAAGATTCCGGTACAAATAGTAAGGTAGTAAAGGACAATGATATTGTGATTCAGGTGAAAGATGTTACAGATACGCCATCCTTCTATCCGGCACAGATGAATGGTACCGATATGGAAGTGATTGCAGTGAAAGCATCCGATGGAACGATACGTACCGTGTTTAATACCTGTCAGGTATGCTATAGCTCAGGTAAGGGATACTATAAGTATGAAGACGGAAAGTTGGTTTGTCAGAATTGCGGTAATAGTTTCGGCATGGATGACGTGGAGGTTACGAAGGGTGGGTGTAATCCGGTTCCGATTACAAAGGAATATAAGACAGTTACAGATTCTTCTATTACTATATCAAAGGATGTACTGACTCAAGCATTAGTAATTTTCGATAACTGGAAGTAGATGAAACAAATAATATTTACAGGCGTTTATCAAGATTTCTACTGGAGCGCCTTACAGAATGCTGGTTAATGTGTGAATAGAGATAAAGCCCATAAATTTCATATGGGAGATTGTTGGAGGTGGATTTATGAAGAAAGAGATGATTAAAATCAGCGGTATGAGCTGTGCTGCATGTGCACAAAGGGTTCAGAAGGCTGTTGCAAAGATAGGTGGTGTGGCGGAGGCTAGTGTGAATTTCGCTACAGAGAAGCTTACGATAGAATTCGATGAGCAATTGGTAGCCATACCTGAAGTTAAGAAGGCAGTCGAGGAAGCCGGCTACGGCGTCATTGAAGATCTAAAATATAATTCTGTCATCATCCCGATAGGTGGCATGACCTGTGCCGCCTGTTCTCAGAGAGTGGAGAAGGCAATCGGTAAGCTTGAGGGCGTTAGGAAGGTATCAGTTAACCTGGCCACAGAAAAGGCAGCCATTGAATATGATTCCGGTAAGATTAAATTGTCTGCAATCAAGGATTGCATTGTAAAGATAGGCTATCAGGCGCTAGAGATTGATAAGAATACGGTTGATGTGGATAAACTTCGTAAGGAAAAAGAGATCAAAACCTTATGGACCAAATTTATCATTGCTACAGTCTTTGCAATACCATTACTGTATTTTGCCATGGCGCCGATGATTTCTTGGTGGATGGTTCCAATTCCAAAGGCAGTGGATCCGATGCAGTATCCATTCAGATACGCTCTACTTCAGATATCCCTTGTGACACCAATTGTAATAGCAGGCTATAAATTCTATACCATTGGTTTTAAAGCGTTGCTTCAAAGAAGCCCCAACATGGATTCACTGGTGGCGATTGGTACCTCGGCGGCTATTATATTCAGTATTTATAATACCATTCGCATCATAAACGGTGACTCAAGTGCTGTGGAAAGTCTTTATTACGAGACGGCAGGAGTAATCATCGCATTAATTTTGCTTGGAAAGTCACTGGAGGCAGTATCAAAAGGTAAGACCTCGGAAGCAATCAAGAAGCTGATGGGACTTGCTCCAAAAACAGCGACCATACTTGAAAACGGAGAAGAAATTGAAATCCCGATTGATGAAGTTGAGATTGATCAAATTATATTAGTAAAACCCGGAGAGAAAATACCGGTGGACGGAGTGGTTCAGGAAGGCAGCTCTTCCGTTGATGAAGCAATGCTGACAGGAGAGAGCATGCCGGTTGATAAAAAGGCCGGTGATAAGGTTTATGCTGCCAGTATAAATAAGAACGGCCTCCTACAGTTTAAAGCGACCAAGGTAGGCAGTGATACAGCGTTGGCACAGATTATTAAATTGGTGGAGGAAGCGCAGGGTTCCAAGGCTCCGATTGCACAGATGGCGGATATCGTATCCGGATATTTTGTACCGGTGGTCTGTTCCATTGCATTGCTTGCATTTATGGCATGGTTTTTTACAGGACAGTCCTTTACCTTTTCCTTGACCATCTTCATATCCGTAATCGTAATCGCATGCCCTTGCGCACTCGGACTTGCAACACCGACAGCAATTATGGTAGGTACGGGTAAGGGTGCGGAAAACGGTATCTTGATTAAAGGTGGCGCAGCCCTAGAGACAACACACAAGATTAATACCATTGTGTTTGATAAAACAGGTACGATCACCGAAGGCAAGCCGGAGGTAACCGATATCATTACCGCGGGTAAAATAGAAAGAAACTATTTACTTCAAATTGCTGCTTCCGCAGAAAAGGGATCGGAGCATCCACTTGGTGAGGCAATTGTAAGGGGAGCTCAAAAAGAAAATCTGGAGTTGAAAAAGGTAGATCAGTTTGAGGCACTTCCGGGTCACGGAATTGAGGTAGTGATTGATCAAGTAAAAATCTTAATCGGTAATCAGAAGCTGATGGTTCAGAGGAAAATTTCCTTAGAAGAGTTTAAGGATATGTCTGATCAGCTTGCCGGCGAAGGCAAGACACCGATGTATATTGCAATTGAGAATAAGCTCGCAGGCATTATCGCAGTAGCGGATGTGGTAAAGGAGAGTAGTTTAAAAGCGATACAAAAGCTCCGGTCCATGGGTATAGAGGTTGCCATGATTACCGGAGATAACCGAAGGACTGCCCAAGCAATTGCCAGACAAGTTGGGATTGACCGGGTGCTGGCAGAGGTGCTTCCTCAGGATAAAGCAGGTGAAGTGAAGAAGCTCCAAGCGGAAGGAAAGAAGGTATGCATGGTAGGCGACGGTATCAATGATGCACCGGCACTTGTTCAAGCTGATATCGGGATAGCGATTGGATCAGGAACCGATGTTGCCATTGAATCTGCTGATATCGTGTTAATGAAGAGTGATCTTATGGACGTTCCGACAGCAATCAATCTAAGTAAAAGCACCATTCGAAATATTAAACAGAATTTATTCTGGGCGTTTGGGTATAATGTAGCCGGTATTCCGATTGCGGCAGGACTCCTGCATCTATTCGGTGGGCCGCTTCTTAATCCTATTTTTGCTGCTGCGGCAATGGCCTTCAGCTCCGTATCGGTAGTAACCAACGCGCTTCGATTGAAGCGGTTTAAGGCATATCGCTAAGTCGGAAGGAAAGGCAAGCGGTTCCGGGAAGAATAACTTTTGTAGACTGATAGGAGTCGATATGAATACTGCTATGAAGAAGATCCTGGTAGTGGAAGATGAAGAAAAAATTATGAATGTCTTGAAATCCTTTCTCGAAAATAAAGGATTTCAAGTGATTCCCGCGGAGAACGGTAGAAAAGCAATTGAGCTGTTTGACCGGGAAAGCATTTCCTTCGTTTTACTGGATCTTATGCTTCCACTTCTATCAGGTGAGGAGGTCTGTAGGATTATTCGCAGAAAATCAAGGGTACCGATTATTATGATTACAGCGAAATCAGCTGAAGCAGATATGTTAAAGGGACTTGGTATCGGTGCGGACGATTATATTACGAAGCCCTTCAGCCTAAAGACTATTTACGCACGGATGGAAGCTGTCATGAGAAGAAGCGATGATGATCCGGGAGCCTTTCTCAGCAAATACTCATTCTTTGATGGTGATTTATCCGTCGATTTGGATAGCCATGCGGTTCATAAAAAGCAGGAAGAGGTAAAGCTGACACCAAATGAATTTAAGCTGCTTACGGCCTTAATCAAATATCCGAATAAGGTATTTACCAGAGACGAGTTAATAGCCTCCGCCTTTGGCAGTGATTTTGAGGGCTATGACAGAACGATTGACAGCCACATCAAAAACCTTCGACAGAAAATAGAAACAGATCCGAAAGATCCGATCTATGTGAAGACGATTCATGGAGTAGGCTATAAATTTGGAGGTAGTGTGAATTATTGAAAAGCATAATTCACACTTAGAAGTTTGAGCCTGCGTAATCCTCGGCCCAAACTAATTCTAAGGGTAGGCATGTTACGTTAGTGTGAATAAAGAATTTTGAAAAGAACCAAAATTCTTGGGAAGAATAAGAAGCTCGCACAAAGGTGCTCCCTCCTTATTCTTCCGGGTTTTGTGCCTGTGTCCCAAACTTTGCAGGTTATGAAGAAAGGCATGGATATTAAAATGAAGAAATCCTTAAGAAATCAGCTGTCATTATCCATCTTAGGAATCGTTCTGATGACGATAGCAATCATCAGCGTCTTATCCAATTACTTTATAAACAAGGAGTTTATGCACTATGTTTCGCGACAGCAGGAATTAAAGACGCAGGTGATTACTACGAGTATCAGTAATCAATATACGGTATTTACCTCCCACTGGAATTTGGATTATATTCATGCAATCGGCATGAGCTCCTTATACGAGGGCTACATTATTAAGGTGTATGATAATGAGAATAACGTCCTTTGGGATGCACAGTCTCATGATATGAGGCTGTGTAATCAGATCATGAGTCAAATATCGAGTAGAATGGCAATCAGCTATCCACAGCTGAACGGAGAATTTAAAGCTACGGATTACCCTTTAACCCTTGATGGTGAAGTAATCGGTACAGTCAGTATCAGTTATTTCGGTCCCTTCTTTCTCAATGATAATGATTTTAGATTTCTACATTCCTTGAATATCATTTTGATTGCGATAGGTCTTGTCTCTCTTTTGGTATCAGCTATTGTGGGATATATACTGGCCAAGAGAATCAGTCGGCCTATTCTTATGACAGTTGGTGTAACGAAGCAGATTGCTGCAGGCAATTATGAAGTTCGGCTTAAGGAGAATAGCAATACCAAAGAGCTAAGTATGCTGGTAGAGTCGATTAATCATCTGGCATCCTCTTTAGAGATCCTTGAGAAACTGAGAAAGCAGCTTACAGAGGATGTTGCACACGAGCTTAGGACTCCGATCACGATACTGCAGTCCTATCTGGAAGCTATGTCTGATGGCGTTTGGGAACCTACCAATGAGCGTCTGGAAAGCTGTTATGAGGAGGTTGTCCGGATTGGAAGACTGGTGGGTGATCTTGAGAAGTTGGCGAAAATTGAAAGCGATAGCCTTAAGCTTGAGAAGACAAGAACCGACTTAATGGAGTTGGTGGAGAAAACAGCGGACAGTCTACGGGTAGAAGCAGCGGGAAGAAAGCTGGAGATTCGTGTAGAAGGACCACATGTAGAGATATTGGCAGATCGGGATCGAATCAGGCAAGTACTTGTTAATTTGATATCAAATGCAATCAAATATTCGAAGGAAGCCGGCACAATTAGTCTGACAGTATTTGAAACAGAAGATACGGTCGGATTTCATGTTCAGGATAAAGGGATAGGGATACCGAGAGAAGAACTACCCTATATCTTTGAGCGTTTTTACCGAGCCGATAAATCCCGTAACCGCTCTACCGGGGGCTCAGGAATCGGACTTACCATTGCAAAATCCATTGTTGAGGCACATGATGGAAAGATTATGGTGGAAAGCTGTAGTGGAGAAGGTAGCAAGTTTACCGTAATATTACCTAAAGAATGATACCGGAGGGAAGCAATTTGGCTTCCTTCTTTATATGTTCTTAATACATTTGATGAAATCTTTATACAATCTTAACACAGGATGGTATATAATTTTGAATGATTATAATAATAAGTAATATAAAATTGATATCTTTTACGCTTATATTCATAGCTAATTAACTGTACGGGGAGAGTAATTTAAAATGAGTATTAAAGAGATTCTGCTGGGAAAAGCCTTAAAAAATAGTGAGTTAAGCCACCAAAAGCTTTCCAGAATATGGGGTCTTCCAATTATGGCAAGTGATGCGGTCTCATCAGTGGCGTATGCAATTGAAGAGGTGCTATTAATCTTGATACCCGCAATTGGTCTTCTGGCTTTCCATTCGTTACCTTTTGTTGTAATACCGATTATCCTTCTTCTGTTAATGCTAATATTGTCATACTCTCAAATTATTGATCATTACCCAAATGGCGGCGGTGCTTATGCCGTAGCGAAAGAGAATATCGGCAAGACAATGTCCGTTCTTACAGCAGCTGCTTTTACGATTGATTACATAATGACTGTCGCTGTTAGTATATCCTCTTCCACAGCTGCACTTTCTTCTGCATTTCCGGCTTTAAGAGACTATAAAATTGAAGTTTCTTTGCTATGTGTTGCGATTATAACCTTAATTAACCTGAGGGGTGTCAGCGAATCCTCGAAGGTATTCGGGTTACCCACCTATATATTCATATTTTCGATGGCAATTCTGATCATAAGCGGTCTGATTAAGATGGCAACCGGATCATTAAACCCGATTGATTATTCGCAATCGGTGCTCCCTACGGAGACTCTGAGCGGAATCGGCATTCTTATTATATTAAGGGCATTTTCCTCAGGATGTTCTGCCATGACAGGTGTTGAGGCGGTAAGTGATTCGATACCAAGCTTTGCTGCTCCCTCGACAAGAAATGCAAAGCATGTGTTGTATATGCTCGGCTGTATCATTGTTTTTATTTTTGGAGGTACTTCAATTCTTGCGATGAAGTTACAGGTAATCCCCATAGAAGGTCATACTGTTTTGTCGCAGATATCATTAGCCGTCTTTGGTAATTCCTTCATGTATTATGTGATACAAATGTTTACTGCGATAATACTGATACTTGCTGCCAATACAGCCTATACAGGTCTACCCCAGCTTCTCTATATACTGGCACATGACGGCTATGTACCGAGACAATTTTCCTCCAGAGGAACAAAGCTCAGTTTTTCTAACGGAATCATTTTCATATTTATCGCATCATCACTGCTGATTATTGCCTTTAAAAGTGAAACACATACTTTAATACCGTTATATTCGGTCGGTGTATTCATTTCCTTTACCATAGCACAGTACGGTATGTTTAAAAAATGGCGTACCATCAAGGAAAAAGGTTGGCAGTATAAATGCTGGATCAATGGTTTTGGAGCCATCGTAACCTTTGTTGTATTGGTGATCGTATTCAGTACAAAGTTTATGGACGGCGCCTGGATTCTGGCGATTGCAATTCCTGTTATCATGCTATTAATGCTCTCGGTGAATAAACATTATTTAAAAGTAGGGAAAGAGCTTTATCTGGAGGAATATAAACCATATTATGACCTGGGAGGAGTATCTTCTACGCAATGTATTCTTTTGGTACATGATATAAACAAGCCGTTTTTAAAAGCAATCAATTATGCTAATTCCATCTCGAATAATATAACAGCCTTACATGTCTGCCGCCACCCGGAGCATGCGAAGCAGTTACGTGAGCAGTGGGTGAGATTAAAGATACCTTACGAACTTAAGATTATTGAGACCTCCTACCGCGATATCATTCATCCGATGGATGATTATCTATGGCAGCGAGAAGAAGACCTCAAGCATGGAGAGAATATTACTGTTATATTAATTAAATTTATGACTGCACACTGGTATGATAGTATTTTACACAATCATACAACTTACTTCTTCATGCAACATCTGGGCAAGCATAAGAATATATCGACGGTTGTGCTACCCTTCCATTATATTTTAGATAAAAAGCATTTTAATAAGTAAATGTAATTTGTTCTTATTTTTGAGAATGCAAGAAGCTTCCGATACTCCTCACAATGAACTGCGTGAGAGGAGTATCGGAAGCTTCTTATATTTTGTACGTATATAAAATGCAAAAACTTCTTGTTATTACAAAAGGGGTCTGCTTCTGATTGCAGTATTAAGTTCTCTTATACTATCTTAAGGGGGTTTAGCGAAACTTTTATACAATCTTTACGCCATTTTCATATAATCTTATGTTGTTAAACGGTGAAATGAGGAGAGAAATAAGATGAGTATAAAAGAAATATTACTGGGCAAGCCATTGAAGAATAATGAACTCAGTCATGAAAAGCTATCTAGGATCTGGGGACTTCCTATTATGGCCAGTGACGCAGTCTCATCAGTAGCTTATGCGATTGAAGAGGTTTTGATTGTATTGATTCCGGCGGTCGGTATACTTGCCTTTCATATGGTTCCGTTTGTTGTTATACCGATTTTACTGTTGCTGTTAATTTTGGTATTATCATATTCACAAATCATAGATCATTATCCAAATGGAGGAGGGGCATATGCGGTTGCAAAAGAGAACATCGGAAGTACTGCCTCCATACTAACGGCGGCAGCGTTAACCATCGATTATATCCTGACGGTAGCGGTTAGTATTTCATCATCAACCGCCGCACTGACCTCCGCATTTCCAACATTACAAAGTTATAAGATAGAAATTTCTCTATTATGCGTTGCAATCATTACATTGGGCAATCTCAGAGGGGTTAGGGAGGCATCCAAAGCTTTTGGTATGCCAACCTATATTTTTATCTTCTCCATGGCAATTTTAATCATATCCGGATTGTTTAGACTGTTTACAGGAAATTTAGCACCGATTGATTATACCGGATCACCGTTCCCACAAAACGAACTGGATGGAATCGGCATGTTGATTTTACTCAAAGCCTTCTCATCGGGCTGTTCAGCGATGACAGGTGTTGAGGCAATCAGCAATTCCATTCCAAGCTTTGCCACTCCTTCAACCAGAAATGCGAAGCATGTATTACTTATGTTGGGCGGCATCATTGTATTTATTTTCGGTGGTACCTCTATTCTCGCATTAAAGCTTCAGGTTGTACCCATAGAGGGACATACAGTATTATCGCAGATATCAGCTGCAGTCTTTGGACATACATTTATGTATTTTGTAATCCAGTTGTTTACATCCTTGATTCTGATACTTGCAGCAAATACGGCCTATAACGGACTTCCGCAGTTGCTTTATCTTCTGGCGCATGACGGTTATGTTCCGAGACAGTTTTCTACGAGAGGCTTCAAGCTTAGCTTTTCTAATGGTATTATTTTTATTTTTATCGCAGCATCTCTGTTGATTATCGGATTTAAAAGTGAGACTCATGCCTTGATTCCACTATATTCCGTCGGGGTATTTATATCCTTTACAATAGCTCAATACGGCATGTTCAAAAAATGGCGCACCATGAAGGAAAGGGGTTGGCAGTATAAATGCTGGATTAATGGTTTTGGTGCACTGGTTACACTTGTGGTGTCCGTCATTGTATTCAGTACGAAGTTTATGCACGGAGCATGGATACTTGCGATAGCAATTCCTGCCATCATGATCTTGATGATTTCCATCCACAAGTATTATGAGGGTATCGGAAAAGAGCTTTATCTGGAGGAATATAAGCCATATTACGACCAAGGAGGTGTAGCTTCTACCCAGTGTATTCTTCTGGTACATGATATTAATAAGCCGTTTTTAAAGGCAATTAATTATGCGAATTCTATCTCTGGAAATATAACGGCACTGCATGTATGCCGCCATCCGGAGCATGCGATAGAGTTACGTGACCAGTGGGAGAGACTGAAGATACCGGTTGAACTGAAGATAATCGAGACACCTTACCGTGATATCATTCGTCCGATGGATCAGTATCTATGGCAGAGAGAAAAGAATTTAAAGCCGGGGGAGAATATCACCGTAATATTAATAAAATTCATTACAGCACACTGGTATGATACATTTTTACATAATCAGACAGCTTATTTCTTAATGCATCATTTAAGTAAGCACAAGAATATATCGACGGTTGTATTGCCCTTCCATTATATCTTGGATAAAAAGCACTTCGATAAGTGATTGTAATTTTCAATAAATAAACTGTACGTTAAGAGCGATATGCCCTACCTTAAGTAAAGCATATTGCTTTTTTTATCCAAATCAATATAATGGGAGTAGGCAAAGTGCAGAAGAAACTAATATTTCGTAAATATGAATGTAAGGAAGTATTAATTTGATTAAGATTGCAATCTGTGATGATGAAGTGACGACTTTACATCAAATCAAAAAGTATTTGAAAGGCTATCCGAAGGTGGATTTCGTAATTGATGAATTTGTCACCGGAGAAGCTCTGTTGTCATGCAAAAAACAGTATGAGATCATACTGCTGGACATTGATATGAAAGGCATAAATGGAATTGAGACGGCTAGGCAAATTAGGTTATCGGACAAAAAGGTAAAGATAATCTATGTAACAAACTACAGCGATTATACTTCATTTGCATTTGAAGTGCATGCCTTTGCCTACCTGCTTAAGCCGGTAAAGGTAGAAGAGCTGTATAAGCAATTGGATGAGGCCTTTGAGTACATACAGATTCCTTCTGTGGATTTACTGGAATTTCAGACGACAGAAGGCATCCTTCGAATGGATGCAACTGATATCCTGTGTTTTGAATATCAAGGCCGTAGGGTTTTTCTAAAGACAATGCGAGGAGCGTATATACTTAGGCGAAAGATAACCGAGGTTGCCAAAGAACTGTCTGAAAAGGGTTTTATCATGCCGCATAAAAGCTTTGTCGTAAATCTGTATCATGTGAAGAATATTAAAGGCTATGATATCTATCTGACAGATCATTCGCTAATTCCTCTATCACAAAAAAAGTCAATGGAATTTCGCAAGGCGCTGAACCACTATCTGTCCGACGGAAGGGGAAAAAATTCATGATGAGTGTTATTGAATATATCCTGCTTCCTTTGATAGGAAGTGTCTTCATTCTATATGCTATCTTCCATAGTATGGAACGGATAGGGATAAATATAGCGGTAAATATAAGGAAGAAGAATCTGATTGTCCTAGTATACATAGTGATAACCCTTGGGTTTGCCTTACTAGGTAACGGGATTATTAATCTGATACTCTTGCTGCTAATCCCGTTGATCGGCCATTTTCTCTATAATAATCAGAGACTGTTTCTCGTCTATTATATTGGCTTTGTTGTAGCAATCTATCTGACTGACATACTGGTGATGTTTGCTATGCAGTTGATCTTTGAAAATGGGATCATCTATTATGCGGATCCAAACGCTTACAATATTGTGCTAATAGTAGCGGTGCGATTTATAGAGTTCATGGTATTAAAGATTTTGGTCTGGCTGATACAGCGTATGCATCATGAGAGAATTACCGGACGGCAGATGATAAGTTCTTTTATTATGCCTACGTTCAGTATTGTAAATCTGTTCAGTATGATGACCTTTTTGGAATACTACATGTCTGAAGAAAATATGTTTCTGTTTACGGTAAATATGTTAATGCTTGTCGGACTTAATATATATTTTACCAGTGTATTTGATATTCTCAGTCGTAATAACTATCTGAAAAATGAGTTGAATCTATATAAGCAACAACAAGAGATACAGACGCGTTACTATGAAAACCTCGATAAGAAATATGACAGCACAAGGAAGCTGGTCCATGACGTTCGAAATCATATACAAGCGATGCAACACCTTTATGAAGAACAGAATAGGGAAGCTGGTGGCCAATATGCAAAGGATGTTCATGATATGTTAAATCAACTGGGACAGCAATACTATACCAGTAATCAGATGCTCAATATCATACTAAATGATAAGATTCAACGGATGCATGAGCATGGTCTCACGGAGGATATTCGGATTGCGGATTCTGATCTGAGCTTTATCCGAAATGTTGATATAACCACTCTATTTGCCAATATTCTAGATAATGCGATTGAGGCAGCTGAGAATAGCGGGGACAAAAAGATAATGTTACGTGTTGCAACCGTTCATGACTTCATTACAATTACACTAAAGAATTCAATGGATACAGAGCCTATTAGAATTGCTGATAACTTTCAATCCACGAAGGATAATCATGATGGCTTTGGACTTAAGAATGTAATACGGGTTGTAGAAAAGTATAAGGGAGACGTTCAATATGAATGGAGGGATCATTATTTTATTACGCGAATTATGTTTGCTGTTTGATACACTGATTTGTTTTGGAATTCCCATCGCCGGAGTGCTCATCCTATCAAAGAAGGTAGGTAAAGCTTTAAAGCCATTTTTAAAAGGTATGGTTGCCTTTACTGTAAGTCAGCTGATACTTCGAATTCCAATCATCAGTATTGTGCTACCTAACTTTACCTGGTATCAGTTATTGCAGCTTAATCTATATCCTTATGGGATATTCTTAGGGATGACAGCAGGAATATTTGAGGAGACGGCACGGCTGATTTTTATGAAGCTGTTCTTAAAGAACAGAACAAGACTTGGCGATGGTCTGGCCTTCGGACTGGGGCATGGAGGAATTGAAGCCATGGTTCTGGTGGGAGTAAACTGTATTGCCACAATGATTATGTATCCGATGGGGTATTTTGATCTGTCAGATACAGGATGTATGACGCTTCTTGTGGGAGGCTTTGAAAGGATCTTTGCAATCGCATTCCATGTTGGAGCCTCACTGATTGTACTATATGGTATCAGAACAAATAGAATTTTAAGATTTACGGCACTGGCGATTCTCTTACATGCCTACATAGATAGCTCGGTAGTTATCCTTCCCAAAGCATTTGGCGTTGGTATATATAATCTTGAGATTTATATCATGATAGTATCAAGTTTGGTGTTGATCTATGGGTGTTGGTTATTTGTACACAAACATAATAATAAAGGAGCAATAATATGAAGAAGTATATTTCATTATTTGTAATTTTAGTAGGAATGAGTGTTTTACTAACCGGATGTGGTTCCGTAAAATTATCCGATGCGTTCGATAAGGACACAGTAGAGAAAGCTGCAGAACAGACAATTGAATACATCAATGACGGAGATTATGACAGTGTATGTGCCATGTTCGATGATGATATGAAGGTTCTGCTTTCAGCAGATAAGCTGAAAGAAGGAGTAGAAAAAACGATTGGTGATCCAAGTACCTTTGTGGAATACAAGAAGACAATCATAATCGGACAGAAGGTAGAAGACACCGGTGAAGATTCTGCAGTTGCAGTAGTAGTGGCAAAATATGAAAAGAAGAATGCAACCTATACAATAAGCTTTGATACTGACATGAAGATCATCGGTATTTATTTGAAATAGGTAGGCGTCGGTTCTACCGGAGTGAATTGATAAATATAGCTAACAAAGAGGAAGCCTTCACTGAACT
>DBTU01000055.1:12357-98611 GCA_002307215.1 Lachnoclostridium sp. UBA1308 | reverse complement strand
AGTTCAGTGAAGGCTTCCTCTTTGTGATTAATATTTTGGTCCAAACGGATTCATAAATGTCATACTACAAAATATTTATTGAAAAGGCATCATGAATATAATAAGATAATTATGCTGGTTTCTAAGGTTCGTACATATATAATGTGAGCTGTTATTTGATTTGGAAGATAAGAAAATGGGGGCGTACCTATGGGGAATATTGAAAGAAAAAAACAAGCCGACAAATATTTATATGAACTCGGTTTATTTAATAAGTTAGAGGAATATGGAATTCCACATATTATTGGGAGTTATAGGATGAATATGATGGCCTGTAATGATTTGGATATAGATGTTTCTAATGATATTATGTCAATTGATAAACTATACGAACTAACAAAATATATATTAGATAATTATAAACCTCTGTGGTATGAAGCAAAACAGGAAATAAATGATGAAGGGAAAACAGTTTGGTTTCAAGGTTTTGAGACAATTCTATTAGGTGAAAAATGGAATTTTGACATATGGTTTTTTGACACTGAAACTATCTCAGGGGTAGAAAAATTTTGTGATAATATCAGTACCCAAGTAATGGGAAATCCAGAATTTAAAGAATATATCATAAATATTAAGGAATTCTTAATTGATAAGGAGCTATATTCCTTTGACAAATATATTAGTATAGATGTATATAAGGCTGTCATTGAAAATGGGATAAGAACAGGAGAAGAGTTCCTGGAAAAATATAAAAAATAATGGAGAAAGATCAATTGAAATATGTAGTATGAGTTTGAACAGAGGATGATTAATATAAGATACTTTTGCTATGGAGGAACAGACATGAAAAAAAACAAAAACAATCAAGTAAAACTAACATTCGAATTATTTATTATGTATTTATTAGTTTTAATCTGGATTATTTTATTTAAAATGCAATTCTCTTTTCATACTTTACCACATTTTAGAGGATTAAATTTGATACCTTTTGCAGGTACTGTTATTAAGAATAATCAACTGGATTATACTGAGATAATTCTGAATATGATTGTGTTTATACCCTTTGGATTGTATTTGAGTATGATAAATTTTAATTGGATGTTTTGGAAAAAAATCATTTCAATAGCAGGTGTCAGTCTATTATTGGAACTATTACAATTCCTGTTTGAAATTGGAGGAACTGATATAACAGATTTAATTGGCAATACACTTGGAGGAGTTATAGGAATAGGATTTTATATTGTGTTTTCTAAAATATTGAAAGAGAAAACAAATAGAATTCTCAATATATTAGGCTTAATTGGGACAATATGCATTGTATTATTAAGACTAATAGCTATGAGATTTATCACTTATAAATTTTGAGTATGTTAAATATAATCTTTTCAAAGATGTAGGTATCATGGATGTTGTTTGCCATAGAGGTCAAATATGTTTGACTGTAAAAACAATCGATGATTTGTACTAAAAAGAAAGGCTTTAGCAGCTATTTGAAGGCTGTTAAAGCCTTTTTAGGTGCAATCAATTTAATACAATAACTTTTTGAAGTAACCTATTAAAGTTTTTCGTTATATATAAGTGAAGTATATATACTCAAAAACTTTTTGTAACCCCCAGCCCCCATTTCCCCATTTTCAAAAACTTTTATTGTCATTTTCAAAAACTATTTTGTAGTATGACAAATAAAATAAATTAATCAAATCTTAATTTTCATCTATTGACATATAATATTATATGATGTATAGTATTGTTAATTCAATAATATTGTAAGCTCTATAACCTAAGAAAGGAGTTGTTGGTATGGTATTTAATACCGGTTCAGCACTTTTGGATGCAATCGTGCTTGCTGTAGTATCAAGAGAACCGGAGGGAACTTACGGATACAAAATTACACAGGATGTTCGACAGGCCATTGAAGTTTCGGAATCCACATTGTATCCTGTTCTTAGAAGGCTCCAAAAAGATGATTGCCTAGAAGTGTATGATTTAGAATTCGGTGGACGTAACCGAAGATATTACAAGATCACAGATAAAGGGATGGCACAGCTTCGGCTATATTTTGAAGAGTGGGAAAGTTATTATAAAAAGATTAATATTATTTTTGAAGGAGTGAAGTAGATGACAAAGCTAGAATTCATAAAGGAACTCGAAAGCTTATTGTCCGATATCCCTTTAGAAGAAAGAGAAGAAGCGCTTCGGTATTATAGCGGATATTTCGAGGATGCAGGGGAAGAGCACGAGGAAGAGGTTATTAAGGAACTGGGCTCACCAAAGCGGGTTGCTTCCATCATTAAGGAAGATTTGATTTCCAATGCGCCGGATAGGGAGAGCAGAGGTTACTTTACGGAAAAAGGATATCAGGATACAAGAATTGATGCCGAGAAATGTGAAGTGGTGGGAGCCGTTAGTAAGAGTACGGATAATAAGCAAGCTGATCATGTTAACCGGGACGGCGCCAGAACCAACAATTCATATCAAAACGGTGCATATCAAAGTGGTGCGAATCAAAGCAATGCAAATAATGGAACTTCAAGCAACTATTATAACAATTCAGGAAGGTATTACTCGGCAGATGCTCAAAAAGCAGTGAAGGAGAGCAGCAGAAATTCAAATATTGCTCTGATTATTATCCTATGCTTCTTTGGATGGCCTTTTATTATTGCAGCCTTTGGAATTGTAATAAGTATCTTTTTTACAATCGTCGGAATTGTTATTGGATTTGGGATTGCAGGAATTGTAATGATAATCTCAGGAATTGCTCTGATTGCAGCAGGCTTCGTCCAAATTAGTGTTCCGTTGATGGGATTACTATTATTCGGAAGCGGATTTTTGGTATTTGGCTTAGGAATGCTGTTTACATCAATCAGTGTGGCATTATGCAAGACTGTTCTTCCTGCCATGATGAAAGGTATTGTTAATCTATGCAGAAGACCGTTTCAGAATAGGAGCGTGATGGCATGAAATCATTTATAAGAGTGTGGTTAGGTATAGGTTTCGTTGCGATTGGCTTAGGGATATGTTTATTAATCATTGCTTTTATTTCAGGTGCGAGATGGGAAAATACTTGGGAAGAATCTAGCGGTAATCATGCAGCCTTTATTACGATGAAAGAGAACTATGAAGGGGTAGAAAAGCTGGATATGGATGTCGATTACGGTGAAGTTGAATTCGTGAAAGGCAATGAATTTTCAATATCGGCTGAGAATATATTAGAAGGCGAATTGAAATCCTATGTAGAGAATGGGACCTGGTATTTGAGGGAAGATGAAAGTAAGACCTCTAACTATTTTGGCATAAATTTTCCCATGAGAAAATTATTCTTCTCCTGGGGGGATCATTTTGCACCAAAGATTACAGTAACGCTTCCCGATGAGTTTGTCGCAGATAAGCTTTCCTTAAAAATTGGTGCAGGTACATTAAAGGCTGAGGAGCTGAAGGCGACAGAAGGTGAATTCAAAGTAGGAGCAGGTCAAATGAATATCGAAAAACTTTCGGTAAGCGAGAGTTCTAAGTATACCGTTGGTACCGGTGAAATGGTATTACAAGAGGTTAATGTTAATAATATAACAGTAGACAGTGGAGTTGGTCATGTACAGATTGAGGGAACCGTTAACGGAGACAATAACATAAAATGCGGCATCGGCGGCGTTGACCTGACGCTAAACGGAACGATTGAAGAATATGAATATGACATCACTTGCGGAATTGGCCATGTAGATATTGATGGAAGAAGCTATAGAAATATCAGTGAAGAAGTTATCAATAATGATTCAGCTGATAATAAACTAAATTTGAATTGTGGAATCGGTCAGATTTCAGTTGATTTTAATTAAATATCATGTATCATTATCATTAGAAAGGAGAGATTATATGGAACCTAAGAGATTATACAGATCTGACAGAAATAAAATGATATGCGGGGTATGCCAAGGAGTAGCGGAATATATCAATATCGATCCGACCATTGTACGTTTGCTATGGGTTGTCTTTGCTTTTTCCGGAATAGGCATATTTGCCTATATTATAGCAGCCATTATTATGCCGGTACAGCAGTAATACTTTTAAAGATAAACTGATATTTAAATAGATAAACAAAGGGCTGAAATTCACTGCATATTATTTACAGATGAGTTTCAGCTCTTTTATTTCGTTCAGATTATAAAACTTTTTTTATAATATCGATTATCTGGGAGGCTTCAAAAGGCTTTGCTAGAAAATCGGCTGCACCATATTTGACGGCATCCACCATTTTTGTCTTCTGCCCGGCAGCAGTAACCATAACTACTTTAGCATTCTTATCATATTCCATAATAAGCCTTAATGCCTCCAGACCATCCATGACCGGCATTGTTATATCCATTGTTGCTATATCGGGATTCAGCTCTTTATACTTTGCGACACCTTCTTCTCCGTTAGAAGCTTCTCCGATAATCGTGTGACCATTATCCTCTAATATGCCTTTGAGAATTTTTCGTGATGTTTTGGAATCATCAACTAAAAGAATCTTTGCCATTTTATCTTCCTCCTAATTAAACTCAACCGGACTGTCAATCGTTATGATTAAATCAGTCTGATTGCCGCCTATAACTATCGGAACCACATAAATGTCCCCCGTGGATACCAACTTCTTATCTGTATAGAAAAGAGGAGGCATCATATCAATATGTATATCATCTTGGCTGAGCTTCGAAGCAAATAGGCCATTCGTACAATTGATGAATTCCCCAACGGAGTCGAAAGCATCCTCATCCATATCAGTGAAAGTTTCCTTTGCATATGAATTGGCAATTGCCAGTAATTCTTTTTCCTTACAGGCGAAACTTACAAATAATTCATGGGTACCGAGCATCCGTTGGGAAGCAAGTGAGCCAAATGAATAATCTTTAACTTTATATTCTTTCAATATAATAACATCAGTATTTATAAAACGGACAATATTACGGATAAATAAGCTTATTAAGTCGCTGAGTAGAGGTGCATCAGTATTAATGAATACAGGAATGATACGATCAATATCACCTGATTTTAAAGCATCAATATCAGAGTCACTAAAATTGTTCTCTTTTTTATAGGACTCTAGATATTCTTCGATATCCCGAAGCATTAACATATCATTCTCGGTAACGACTTGTACAAATTGTAGATAGGGATTTCCCTGTAGATTTAAGAGGTGGGTGACTTCCTCTGCAAGTAAATATCCCTTTTCAATGGCAATATCACCGAACCGGCGATCCATTTTACGTTGGATGTCATTAATCTCTTCAGCCTGCTTTGCGGTCAGTAGTTTCTCTGAAACAGCAATAAGACCTAATTTAACTCTGGTTTTTTGTTGCTGTTCAATTACATCTTTGAATTGTGCTTGAGAAATCTTATTTTTTTCCACTAGGTAATTTCCAAAATAAAGCCCGAACATGATGTTTCTCCTTTCGTAATTCAGATATGCTTCTTTCATTCCCATATAAAGAATATCCGCTTTCGTATCCCCAATACACTCAAATACACGTGAATAATTATATTCAACTTGTATGTTACAGATTTCTCATGATAGAATGTTTTATAACTTAAATATACAACATCCATTATAAAAAATACAGTATAAATTTCAATATTTGTATATATAATTTTAAAAAATGCAGTATTGTAATATTTTATGCTGATATTAGGATAAATTTTACTCAAATTACAAAAATATACAGGAATATTTGGAATATTGAAGGATATTTTTTTGTTATATGATGACAACCAGTTCTTTGTATGATAAAGTATGTTTGATTAAGTAATTACTTAATTATTTATGGTAGGAATGGAGAATACAATGAAAACAATGATTGAATTGATTACGCAGGAATTGCAGGAAGCCTTTGCAGCAAAGGGATTCGAGACGAAATACGGTGCTGTGACCATCTCTAATCGCCCTGACTTATGTCAGTACCAGTGCAACGGTGCACTTTCGGCGGCTAAACAATATAAAGTTCCCCCGATAAAAATAGCTCAAGAAATCGCCGGTAGCCTTAATAATAATAAGACGTTTAAAGAAATAAGTGCAATCATGCCGGGCTTCATCAATATCACACTGAGTGATGAGTTTCTTACGGATTATATAAATCAAATGAAGGTAGCAAATTGCTTTGGCTGCGAGAAGGATCAAAATCCGAAGAAGATTCTGATTGACTACGGCGGACCTAATATTGCGAAGCCGCTTCATGTCGGACATATGCGCTCCGCTGTCATTGGTGAGAGTGTAAAGAGGTTACTCAGGTTTTGTGGAAATGATGTGACAGGAGATGTTCATCTTGGCGACTGGGGAACCCAGATGGGGTTAATCATAGCAGAACTTAGGAGACGTAAACCCGATTTGCTTTACTTTAGCGAAGACTATACAGGTGAATATCAGGTAGAGGCTCCCTTCACAATTACAGAGTTAGAGGAGATTTACCCGGCTGCCAGTGCATATTCCAAAGAGAATCCGGAATTTCGAGAGGAAGCAAAACAAATCACCTATCTTCTTCAGAATGGACATCGAGGTTATAGGGCAATATGGAATCATATGCTTGAAGTATCCGTAACCGATGTTAAGAGAATTTACAAGACCTTGAATGTTTCTTTTGAGCTTTGGAAAAAGGAAAGTGATGTACAGCCCTATATTCCTGAGTTGGTGCAATATCTAAAGGATAACAATTATACTCGAATCAGTGAGGGCGCATTGGTCGTGGATGTGAAGGAAGAGACAGACACGAAAGAGATTCCTCCTTGTATCATTTTGAAGACTGACGGAGCATCCCTATATAATACAACCGACTTGGCAACCATCGTTGAACGCATGAAGCTGTTTGACCCCGATCATATCATTTATGTTACAGATAAGCGTCAAGAGTTATATTTTGAGACAGTATTCCGCTGTGCAAGGAAAACGAAGCTTATTAAGGAAACAACTAAGCTAACCCATATTGGCTATGGCACGATGAACGGTAAGGATGGGAAGCCCTTTAAGACAAGGGAAGGCGGAGTAATGCGCCTGGAATATCTAATCAGTAGCGTTAATGAAGAGGTATACAAAAAGATTATGGAGAACCGTAGCATGGACGAAGAGGAGGCCAGGGACATCGCCGCTCAGGTCGGACTTGCTGCATTAAAATACGGTGATTTGTCCAATCAAGTTTCGAAGGATTATATTTTTGATATTGACCGCTTTACCTCGTTTGAGGGTGACACCGGTCCTTATCTTCTCTATACAATTGTAAGAATTAAATCAATTCTGTCAAAGTATACTGACATAAGTAAAGAAGGTACGGGACAGAAGATAATTCCTCCATCCTCTGTTTCGGAACAGGATTTGATGTTAGAACTGGCCAAATTCAGTGAGATGATAGAAGCAGCATACGAAGAGATTGCACCGAGTCGTATCTGTGCATATGTTTATGATTTGGCGAATACATTCAACGGCTTTTATCATAATACAAAGATCATTGCAGAAGAAGACGGCCGGAAACAATCATCCTGGATTGCGCTGATTACTTTAGTTCAGGATATTCTGCTTCTGTGTATTGACCTTCTTGGCTTTGAGGCACCGGAACGAATGTAAAAATAGTCTCGTAAAAATCATGCGAGCCATTAGAAATATAAGAATGAATTCCAGTGGAAATTCATTCTCATATTTACAGGTGTTTGTTAAGATTTTAGATGCCTCTAAGGGTAAGCATGTTAAACTAGTGTGTGTAAGAAAAGGTTAAAATGGTGAGGGTATGTTTGTTAAACGATCTGCAGAAATAAGGCTTCTCGAGGAGCAATATGTACAGGTGGGTAATAACCTAGTCATCCTTTATGGAAGAAAAGGTATGGGAAAGACTGCGCTGTTGACCGAATTTCTTGCCGAAAAGCCATCCGTATATTATTATCAGGGTACGGAGTGTGTCGATAAATTACAGCTTATGAGAATGAATCATCAGGCATTTCCGGAAACAATGCATCGCGAAATGATTGATTATCCAATTCTTTTTTCTGAATTAATCGGTGCGCGGGAAGATAAAACGGTTATTGTGCTGGATGAGTTCCATTATATTATAAAAAGTAGCCCGAACTTTATCGAGACCTTCCGTCTGCTCAGTAATACAAACCGCCATGTGATGTTCATCCTCAGCAGTTCTTCTGTACGCTGGGTCGAAACTGAGATGATCAACGATTTTGGCAACATGGCCTCACACATCACTGCATATTTGAAATTGAAGAGCTTTACCTTTGTGGACTTTGTAAATCGCTTTCCAAAATCCTCGGTAGAGACCTGTATTTATATCAATGCTATACTCGGAGGAGTTCCGGAATACCTTGATGAGTGGAGGGAGAACAAAACCGTTCAGGAGAATATTAAGCTGCTTTTACTAAATAAGAACAGTAAGCTTTTTACAGCCCCTCAACAGTTTTTAAAGCTTGAGCTACGCGAACCCGCAGTTTATAATACTATATTATCCGCCCTTGCAGAGGGAAATCGTAAATTAAATGATCTTCATGCCATTACTGAATTCTCAAGAGCAAAAATCAGCGTCTATTTGAAACATTTGATCGAGCTGGATCTGGTGGAAAAACTTACCCCTCTAAGTGAGGCAGGAAAGGAAAATGTACAGAAGGGCTTATACCGTATTACAGATAATTTTTTTAGCTTTTGGTACCGATTTGTATTCCCGAATTTGTCGGATCTGATGTTAAAGCAGACTGATCGGGTTTATACGGAAAAAATCGCACCCTTCCTTACCGATTATATCGGGGAATACTTTGCGGATGTATGTACCGAATTTATGAAACTGATGAATGTTCACCAAAGGCTTCCTGAAAAGATTCTTTGGTGGGATCGTTGGTATGGCAAGAATGGCACAATTGATATCCATGCGCAGAGTGAAACCGGTAAAATCCTGGTAGGAAAATGTATCTGGGAGGATAGGATAGCCTCTGTCAGTGATTATAAAGATCTGATATCTCTGGCGACCGATGCAGAGCAAGAACCATTTTATTGTTACCTATTCTCTCGTAGAGGTTTTTCAAATGGACTGGTTGAACTCACTGAAATGGATAAGAATATTCGACTGATTGGGATGGAGGATCTGTAGAAAGAAGGAATAATATGTATCGTTTAATTTCGAAATTAGTTGTATATAGAAATCTCGGTGGCGATTGCCTACTGTTTCAACTGGCAGATCTGATGAAGGAGTACGACAGCTGTATGGAACAACACGAGGATTCAGTGTATATTAAGGAAAATATTACCTCCGGAATTTATACACTGATTAACCGATTACTTGAGATTGCTACGGAATATGGTTTTAATAAGAATCTTTGGCATAACTATCTGGCTTTTTTACTTGCAACTGCCCAGAATCCGTTTAGTATCACCTGTGAAAAAGTTGGAGCGAAAGAAGGCACTGTCAATCGTTTTGCCGAGAGTGACTTTCGAATATTTAAGAAATTATTTGATTATGATTTTACACCGCTGGAGAAAGAGTTGGAGATAAACTGTTTCAGTGTAATTTCTGACTACAATGCGATTGATAAAAACAGTACCCGTTATAATAAGAGTGTTAGTGAAAAAGTTCGAATGTTAAGCGACAGGATAGAAGACGCGACAGATGAACACGAGATATTTACTTATGTAACAGAGTTTTACCACGATTATGGGGTGGGATTATTTGGACTAAATAAAGCCTTCCGATTATGGAAAGGTGAAGGGAAGTTAGATATTGTCCCGATCACCAACACCCAGGAGGTCTTACTCAGTGACCTGGTTGGCTATGAGATGCAAAAAAAGAAGCTGGTCGATAATACGAGGGCTTTTGTCGAGGGAAAGAAGGCAAATAATGTTCTGCTGTTCGGTGACAGCGGAACAGGAAAATCAACCGCGGTAAAAGCAATTTTGAATGAGTATTATAAGGATGGCTTAAGAATGATAGAAATATATAAGCATCAGTTTGAAGATCTGTCCGCAGTTATCGCACAGGTTAAAAACCGTAATTATAAGTTCATTATTTACATGGATGATTTGTCTTTTGAAGAGTTTGAGATTGAATATAAATACCTGAAGGCTGTTATTGAAGGTGGACTTGAGACGAAACCGGATAATATACTAATCTATGCAACATCAAACCGCAGGCATTTAATCCGGGAGACTTGGAATGATCGCTCGGATATGGAGACAACACAGGAGCTTCATCGTTCAGACACGATGCAAGAAAAGCTTTCACTGGTAGCACGATTCGGTGTCACGATTAATTTCTCATCACCGGTTCAGAAAGAATTCATGGAAATTGTCAAAACTCTTGCAAAACGTCAGGGGAATATCGGGCTGACCGACGAAGAGTTATATCTTGAGGCAAACAAATGGGAGCTTTCTCATGGAGGTATGTCAGGGCGAACAGCCCAGCAGTTTATTAATTATCTGGCAGGACAGGCTGAGTGTACTGTCTCACTGACAATTAGATAAATCTGCTCAGCAAGTCCGCAACATTGCGTCGTTAAAATTCCTAGACAATGGAACCCCATTGCCGTTGGAATTTTGCCTAGCACTATCACGAACTATTTGGCATATTTACCTAAAGGTCAATGATACAACACACTTGTACTAAATCTAAGATAATGTCGATTTGAGTGGTAAACGTCAGTAGGAGCAGGACATTGGAGAGGGGATGGTTATTGGTATGGAGAAATACAGAGTAATAGTAAAAGGCGTAATACAATATGAGGATAAGTATCTTGTTGTATGTAAATGGTATGATGACCGTGTAGCGGAACCCTATCAGTGGGAATTTATCGATGGAGTGATAGAGTTTGGAGAAGCACCGGATAAAGCCGTTATTCGTTTGATAAATGATCAGACAGGCTTATCGGCTACGATCGATCGGATTCTATATACCTGGTCCTTTATGATAGGAGATGAATTTAGTATAGGGATCAGTTATTTATGCAGAGTAACCTTTGACGAAGTGGTACTGTGTGAGGAATTGAAGAACTGCCGATGGATTTTAAAAGAAGAGATGAGTGAATTTTTAGATAACAAGGTATTGGAGGACATTGAAAGAGCGGATCTAAAGTAGAGCTCGGAGGTTGACTCTGTATGTTTAGCAGCTACAGATAGAACTGTCGCATTTATATTGTGTAAAAATTAGGAAGCTTCACATACTCTCCATTATGATCTGTTTATGAGATATGTTGTAAAATCAGCAATGTCTCTGGAGCAGTGCATTAAGGGCGTACGTGAAGCTTCGTTACTATTCACAGACCAGTCAGGAATTAGACATTATAATTTCGGCAAATGATTTTCGAAAAGGAGTATTTGCATTCGCCGGTACTTTGGCTGGGCTGTGAATAGTAACGAAGCTTCTTATTGCATCATCGTTTTTGCAATGGACAGAAGATGTTCTAAGGCTGGAAAGATATGCTTGTTTTTATGAATGACTACTTCCGATATAATTCCAAAATCCTCGCCGGCCCAGTGAAGTTCTATCAATTCACCACTTATAATACTGTCTTCTACCGCAACATAGGGAAGGAAGGTGATACCGATTCCACTGGTAGCAAATTGTTTTAATGCCTGGACATTACCTGTCTCTAAGGCAATATTAATCGGAAGGGTATGTTCCTTCGCCATTCGTGTTAAAGCTGAGCGGTAGGCGCAGCTACGGGAAGTTAACAAAAGAGGATATTGTGTGATTGTATCGATGGTCACCTGCTCGGTATCCGCCAGAGGATGCATTGGATTAACTAACATACACATTCGTTCCTTACGCGTGAGGTAAGATATAAAGTTGTTTTCGTCCATTTTTTTGCCGATGGAGAAGGCAACATCGATTTCCCCGCGCTTTAGGAGTTCGGGAAATATACCCGAATTACCGAATCTGATTTCGACATTGACACCAGGGTAATTCTGTTTGAATTGTCGTACTATCTTGGGCACCAGCAGATTACATAAGGATTCTGCGGCACCGATGACCAGATGTCCGGTCAAGTTCGTAGCCGGAGACAGATCATTGAAGATGGACCGTTCAATCTGTATCACTTGTCTGGCATAGGGAACAAGTAGTTTCCCTTCGGAGGTAAGGGTTATTGTTTTACCGATTCGCTCAAACAAAGGAGAGTGCAACTCCTCCTCCAGATTCTTTATCTGTGTGGTGACGGTTGACTGTGCATAGCCAAGTGCTGACGCGGCCCCCGTAAAGCTATTTGAGTCAACGATTTTTAAAAAAGTTTTTAATTGTTTAAAATCCATAACGACAAGCCCTCCCATCAAAATAATTGAAACTGATATTCGAATTATTCAATTTTACAAATGGTAAATGCATTGCTATAATTATAGACGTAAAAGGATATCTTGTAAATAGAAGAGCTTCATATTATGAACAGCATTGGGAATAGTTCATTGATCACACCCCAACCATAGCTGATGAGATGATTTCTGCAAATGTTTCCGAAGCGGAGACGCTTCCGCTTAGTTGCATTACGTAACGGTACATAAGGCTCTAAAAAGCAGAGCCTAAGTACCGACGAATGCAAATACTCCTTTTCGAAAATCATTTACAGAAATCATCGAGATGTTGTTATTGGGGGGGTGTGAATAATAACAGGCTTTGGGAAAAGTAAGGAGCAACAATGAGAGCAACAAGGAGAGTAGTATTGAGAACAACATTGAGAACAACATTGAGAGCAACATTGGGAGTAACATGGAGCGCAACATTGAGAACAACTTTGGGAACAGTTATGAATAAAAGGTTTATGATTTCGGTCCATAAATTGTAACTATTCCATATCCCAAGAAATCCATAGGATTTCGAATGAATTATACACAAAAATATGTGTTTTCAGCATAGTTTGTGTGCATCGGTTCGATAGAACCGCAGTGACTGAATAGTCACTATAAATATAAGAATACATGACAGGAGGGAGCTTAGATTATGCTTATACTGATTAAGTCCGGCTATGTGATTGATCCGGTTTCGGACAGAGAAGGTCTATATGATATCCTGATTGAGGGAGATATCATACGTCAGGTAGCGCCTGATATCGATATGGAGACAGCCAAGAAGGAAGCACTATCCTCGGGTAGGCAGGTTACCTGTATTGACGCAAAAGGTAATTATGTGATGCCCGGTTTTATTGACTTACATGTTCATCTTCGTGAGCCCGGTTATGAATACAAGGAGACTATAAAGACAGGAGCAATGGCAGCGGCAGCCGGCGGATATACTTCGATATGTCCGATGCCAAATACCAAACCCGCTACAGACAGCGCAGATATGATAACATGGATTCTTAATAAAGCCTCTAGAGAGGCAGTGATTAATATCCTTCCTGTTGGAGCAATTACAAAAGGGCAGGACGGTTTGGAACTTGTTAATATGGAAGAGATGAAAGCCGCAGGTGCGGTGGCGCTCAGCGAAGACGGTAAATCGGTCATGGATACGGCACTTTATGCAAAAGCGATGAGACAAGCAGCGAAGTTAGATATACTGATAATGGCTCATTGTGAAGATAAAAGTCTGGTTGGCAACGGGGTAATCAATGCAGGAAGAAAATCGCAGGAGCTGGGCTTGGAAGGAATCAGCAATGCGGTTGAAGATATTATTACAGCCAGGGATATCTTGCTGGCAAAAGAAAGTGGAGCAAGGCTTCATCTGTGTCACTGTTCCACAAGGGATAGTGCAAGTATGATAGCACTTGCAAAAGCGGAGGGCTTAAAAGTAACCGGGGAGGTATGCCCTCATCATTTTACCCTGTCCGATGAGGATATCCCTGCTAATGACGCTGATTATAAGATGAATCCGCCGCTTCGCTCACCGGAGAATGTAAGAGCTCTAAAGGAAGCATTAAGAGATGATATTATTGATGTCATTTCAACCGATCATGCACCCCATTCAGCGGAGGAAAAGATGAAATCCTTTACAGAAGCCCCCTTCGGTATCGTAGGTTCCGAAACTGCCTTTTCACTTGCCTATACAGAACTTGTGCTTGCGGGCTACCTATCAATTCAACAACTTGTCAAAAAGATGAGCGTCAATCCGGCAGGAATTCTTAATCTAAACCGTGGCTGTATCGGTGAGGGCAGAATCGCCGATGTGGTGATTGTCGATCCAAATGCAGAATTTGTCATTGACAAGAATACATTTTACTCAAAGGGCAGAAATACCCCGTTTCATGGAAAAAAGGTGACGGGACGGGTTTTATATACAATTGTTTCAGGAAAGCTTGTGTATGAATTTGCGCAATAATGAAAGGAGATTTAACCCGAATGATTAACAAATTAGTGAAAAAGATTGAAGATCTCAGTGCACCGATTGTAGTTGGACTTGACCCGATGTTAGAATATGTACCGGAGCACATACTTCAGAAGGCTTACCGTGAAAAGGGAGAGAATATCGAAGGTGCTACAGAAGCTATCTGGCAGTATAACAAAGGCATTATTGACGCCACTTATGACATTATTCCTGCAGTAAAACCGCAGATTGCCATGTATGAGCAGTTCGGTATCGAAGGACTTAAGGTATTTAAGAAGACTGTGGATTATTGTAAGGAAAAGGATCTGGTTGTTATCGGTGATGTGAAAAGAGGGGATATCGGTTCCACCTCAGCAGCCTATGCGACCGGTCATCTTGGAAAAGTAACGATTGGCGGTAAGTATTTCAGGGGATTTGATGAGGACTTTATCACAGTAAACCCCTATCTGGGATCTGATGGTGTAAAGCCTTTCATAGATGTATGCAAGGAAGAGCAGAAGGGTTTGTTTATACTGGTTAAGACCTCGAATCCTTCCAGTGGTGAATTTCAGGATCAGTTGATTGAAGGAAAGCCTCTTTATGAACTGGTTGGAAAGAAAGTGGCGGAATGGGGTGAATTGCATATGGGAAGCTCCTACAGCTATATCGGAGCGGTGGTTGGTGCAACCTATCCTGAGATGGGCAGAATACTTCGCAGGCTTATGCCTAAGACTTATATACTGGTACCGGGTTATGGCGCTCAGGGTGGTAAAGCCGAAGATCTGGTCCATTATTTTAACAAAGATGGATTGGGAGCAATCGTTAACTCCTCGAGGGGAATTATTGCTGCCTATAAAATGAAGGGATATGAGAAATTCGGTCCTAAAGCCTATGCCGATGCTTCCAGACAAGCGGTTATTGACATGAGAGAAGATATTAAACAGGCCTGGGTTGCTGCGAAAAGGTAAACATCAAATAAGGCTGCCAAGAAGATAATGTAACATCTGCTTGGGCAGCCCCTAATTAAATCATAGATTCGAATTCATATCAGTATTATTAGCATTTCTCCGGTTCCGGATAATCTACACCAAAGGTTTCAACGGTAAGCTTCTTCATGATTTGTGGTTCCAAAGGAGCATCCGAGCGATCTGTTTTTAATTCGGCTATTTTATTGACTACTTCAAGACCTTCAATAACTTTGCCAAAGGCTGCATAGGAACCATCCAGATGCGGAGAGTCCTTGTGCATAATGAAGAACTGGGAGCCTGCGGAATTCGGATGCTGTGATCTCGCCATGGAAAGTACGCCTGCTGAATGTTTTATATCATTTTTAAAATTGTTGTAAGAAAATTCTCCTTTAATAGAGTAGTCCGGGCCTCCCATTCCGGTGCCTTCCGGATCACCACCCTGAAGCATGAAGCCACGAATGACCCTATGAAACTTCAGACCATCATAAAAACCTTTATTAACAAGTGATATAAAATTGTTTACCGTATTGGGAGCTGTCTCGGGGTATAATTCAATTTTAATGATATCTCCGGATTGCAGTTCCATTGTAACGATTGGATTCGTATTAGCCATAGATTTTTTCCTCTCATTTCTGATTTTAATGAGGCTGATGCCTGCCGGTAAAATATAACATAGCGAAATGTTTGTGTCAAGATTCCATTTTTATTTACTGCCTTTTCTATTTTATTTACTGCCTTTTCCCTCCCGAAAGCACTTTCGGTACGCATTGGGTTCTGTCGTATGTTATGCATTGTGAATATTATGTAAAATTACTATTTTCTTCTCATTTATTATTTACAGAGAAATGGAAAATATGATACATTGTATTCATCAATTCAGTAAACATCATAACTGAAAGAAGGAAGGTACAGCAGATGAGTGAGGTATTTACTTTTGGAGTTAAGTCAGGTCAGCCATATGCGATGATTGATATCACCGGGGAAGTACAGAAAAAGATAAGGGAAAGTGGTATAAAAGAAGGGCTTTGTGTCATCTTTATACCACACACAACAGCGGCTATAACTATTAATGAAAATGCAGATCCTGATGTAATCCGTGATTTTTTGATGGAAATCAATAAGATTGTTCCAATCTCCGACGGATATCATCATAGCGAAGGTAATTCAGCAGCACATATTAAGGCAAGTATGATGGGCTTTTCCGAAACAGTAATCATAGAAGACGGAAGACTGCTACTAGGAACCTGGCAGGGCATTTATTTTATGGAATTTGACGGACCAAGAATTCGTAAGGTTCATGTTAAAATTATAGAGGGATAGAGGCAGTAATAAACAGGTCGAATAAATAGATAATTCAGAAGAAGTATTAGTGCCGTCGGAAAGCGGCGGATCGGAGATTATATGTTCACAGCGATTAAGAGAAAAGTTACCATACAAGAAAACAAAGAAATTGCTCAGGATATTTTCAGTATGTGGGTAGTGTCTCCGGAAATTGCGAAGGAGTCAAAACCCGGACAGTTTGTGTCGCTTTATTGCATGGATGGCAGCAAGCTGCTTCCCAGACCAATCAGTATCTGTGAGATAGATGCTGTACGCGGGAAAATCAGACTGGTATACCGAATTTCCGGTAAGGGAACCGGAGAATTTGCTACGAGAAAGGTACTTGATGAAATTGAGGTCATGGGACCTCTGGGTAATGGTTTTACTTTGGAAGGAAAGAAAGCGCTTTTAATCGGCGGAGGCATTGGTATCCCTCCGATGCTTGAGCTGGCAAAACAATTAGACTGCGAGAAACAGATTGTGCTCGGATATCGCGATGTCACATTTATGGACAAGGAATTTGAGCCCTTTGGAAAAGTCTATCTGTCGACGGAGGATGGCAGCTGTGGTATTAAGGGTAATGTAATCGATGTAATTGTACAAAATGCCCTTGAGGCAGACATCATCTTTGCTTGCGGACCGACTCCTATGCTTCGAGGAGTGAAGGCATATGCCATGTCGCAGGGTATAAAAGCACAGATCTCGATGGAGGAGAGGATGGCCTGCGGGATCGGAGCCTGCCTTGGTTGTGTATGCAAAGCTAAGGAAATTGATCCTCACAGTAACGTTAATAATAAGCGGGTCTGTAAGGATGGACCTGTTTTTTATGCAGATGAGGTGGAATTATGAATACAAGTATAACGATAGCGGGTTTGACCTTTCAAAATCCTGTAACCACTGCATCAGGGACCTTTGGGTCCGGTATGGAGTACAGTGAATATGTGGATTTATCAAAGCTTGGTGCGATAACCACCAAGGGTGTATCAAGTGTACCTTGGACAGGAAACCCTACTCCGAGGGTGGCTGAAACCTATGGAGGAATGCTGAACGCCATCGGACTTCAAAATCCCGGGGTTGATGTATTTATCAGCAGGGATATTCCTTTCCTTAGAAAACATAATGCAAAAATTATCGTAAATGTAGTCGGAAAAACCACAGAAGATTATTGTGAGGTTGTGGAACGTCTGGCTGATCAGGATGTAGATATGTTGGAAATCAATATATCCTGTCCGAATGTAAAAGAGGGTGGTATCGCTTTTGGGCAGGACCCGAGATGTGTCGAAGAAATCACCGCAGAGATTAAAAAACGTGCAAAGCAGCCGGTCATTATGAAGCTCAGTCCGAATGTCACCAGCATTACCGAGATGGCGAAGGCGGCAGAAGCGGGCGGAGCGGATGCGTTATCCTTAATCAATACCCTGACCGGTATGAAGATAGATATTAACCGCAGAGCATTTGTGCTTGCCAATAAGACAGGCGGATTATCCGGTCCGGCTGTTAAGCCGGTAGCCGTTCGTATGGTATATCAGGTTGCGGAGGCGGTAAAGCTACCTATAATCGGTATGGGTGGAATCATGAATGCGGAGGATGCCTTGGAATTTATTATGGCAGGTGCGAGTATGGTGGCAGTCGGAACCGCAAATTTTATCAATCCAACTGCGACACTTGAGGTTGTCGAAGGAATCGAAGAATATATGAGAAAGTATCAGATTGAGGATATTAAGAAATTAATCGGCTGTGTACAATAAAGAAAGGAATATTTCTTAAATTTTTAAGAAGGGCTTTTAATTATTATAATTTATGCTACAATTAATATAGGAGGACGCAGATGGAACAGTACAAGAAAGAATTTATAGAATTCATGGTGGATTGCGGCGTATTAAGATTTGGTGATTTTACAACGAAGAGTGGAAGAAAGACCCCTTTCTTTGTAAATACAGGATATTACCGAACCGGTTCTCAACTTCGCAGACTTGGTGAATATTATGCAAAAGCAGTGAATGATAAATATGGTCTCGATTTTGACGTTTTATTTGGACCGGCATATAAAGGCATACCACTCAGTGTGGCAACGGCGATGGCAATCAGCGAACTTTATCAGAAGGATATCCGCTACTGCTCCAACCGTAAAGAGGTTAAAGATCATGGAGATACAGGCATCTTACTCGGTTCACCGCTTACCGACGGAGATCGTGTCATTATTATAGAGGATGTAACAACAGCAGGGACCTCTGTAGAGGAAACTATGCCGATTCTGAAAGCACAAGCAAATGTAAAGACGATCGGGTTGGTAGTATCCGTTGACCGTATGGAGAGAGGTCAGGGAAGTAAGAGTGCATTATCCGAAATCGAAGACACCTATCACATAGCCACGACAGCCATCGTAACGATGGAAGAAGTGGTAGAACATCTGTATAATAATCCATATAATGGGAAAATTGTTATTGACAATACATTAAAAGCGGCAATAGATGCATATTATGAAAAATATGGTGTCTAACGACCGTAATTAAAGGAGGTAATTGAGAATGATGGAAAAGATTTACCACACTATGAAATCAGTAGGAGTATGGAATCTGGTATTAGGGATTGCGTTAATTGTATCAGGAATTGTTGCCGGGATTCTATTAATTTTAAATGGATCGGTATTACTGAAAAAGAAATCGGATCTGATGTTTTAAACTTTACAGGTATTTTTACAAAACAGAGGCTGTTCCATTCGGATCAGTCTTTTTGTATGATAAACAGCACCTAGGAGGTAATTATGAAAACGAAGGACTTTTATTATGATTTACCCGAGGAATTAATAGCACAGGATCCATTACCGGATCGTTCGGGCTCCAGATTACTGGTACTCGATAAGCAGACAGGTGCTATCGAACATAAAATATTTAAACAAATCACGCAGTATCTAAATTCAGGGGATTGTTTAGTCATCAATAATACAAGGGTAATTCCGGCAAGGTTGATTGGGGAAAAGATAAGAGCAACAAAGAATCTGGGGACAGAAGATGTCCGAGGAGCCAAAATTGAACTTCTTCTATTAAAGCGTAGAGAAAATGACATCTGGGAGACGCTTGTAAAACCCGGTAAGAAAGCGAGACCCGGTACGAAAATCAGCTTCGGAAATGGGATGCTGATCGGGGAAATCAAAGATATTATAGAAGAGGGTAACCGTTTGGTTCAGTTTACTTACGAGGGTATCTTTGAAGAAATATTGGATCAGCTTGGTGAGATGCCGCTTCCGCCTTACATTACACATGAACTCTCCGATAAGAACCGCTATCAGACGGTTTATGCTAAGCATAATGGATCTGCGGCAGCACCTACAGCGGGACTTCATTTTACGAACGAACTGTTAGCTCAAATTCAAGAAATGGGTGTCAACATTGCCAATGTTACCCTCCATGTAGGACTAGGAACTTTCCGGCCTGTTAAGGTGGAAGATGTGCAGAGTCATCATATGCATTCGGAATTCTATCAGGTCACTGAGGAAGCGGCGGCCTTGATTAATGATACAAAAAAAGCCGGCGGTAGAATTATCTGCGTTGGAACCACCAGTTGCAGAACCATAGAGTCGGCAGCGGATGAGAGCGGGATCGTACAAGCCGGAGGCGGGGAAACCACAATCTTTATCTTTCCGGGTTATCGGTTCAAGGTATTAGATGCTTTGATTACTAATTTCCACCTTCCGGAATCAACACTGATGATGCTGGTATCGGCACTTGCCGGACGGGAGAGTATCATGGAGGCATATGAAAAGGCTGTGAAGGAAAGATACCGGTTCTTCAGTTTTGGGGATGCAATGCTGATACAATAGCATACTGTTTTAGATGTCGATTTTGTATTAATATTTTATCAAGAAATTATAAAGAAAATATAAAAATTGCTATTGCATTCTAAAAAATTGTATGATATACTCTCGATAACTTAATAAATATTACAGACAATGAAGTCAAAGTAAATGCTTACTTTGACTTTTTATATTAACAGACAATGAGGTCAAAGCTTATTAAAGTTTTGATCTTTTCTTATTGGTAAACAGGGTTACCGGGAATTGCATAATGTAGATTGACAGGGTGGTCAAACTTGCACGAGTTTTGACCCTATTTATTTTTATGATAAGTACGGTTTTTTTAACAGTCTTAACAACTAATATGCAGATATGATGTGGACGATGGAGTCAAGGAAGAATAGCCTTGGCTCCATTTTTTGTATTTATGAATCAAAGTCTTCAATGATTGCTTAAAATCTGATAAATGAAAGCCTGAAAAGCTTTATTCATTTATAAACTTCGTTCGTTAACGAAAACAATAAAATTGGTAGGAGGTGTAGGTATGATCAGTCAGGGTGTTTCGATGAAGATCGACAAACAAAAGAAAGCTATTATTTTTTTCCTTTATCTTGGAACAACCGTAATAATGTTTTTGGGAGCGTTTTACGGCACTTACAGTTTTTTAAATGATATCAAAATTAAGGTATTAAATTCCTCGGTTCCCGGTATTGTTTTTGGATTGTTGGCAATGTATCTTGGTCTGAGATATTTCTTTATGGTTTCAAAGTTCAAGTTGGATTTTTTTGATAGCGATTCAAAGTTTTCATGGAGCAATTTTAAAAGAGAGAAAAAGAAAAGGAAGATTAGTGGATCAAAAAAATAAAACTAATCACAGGGAGGTAAAAATTTTATGAAGAAGTCATGGAAAGTTATAGCACTATTAGCATTTATTATCGCTTTAGCGGTAGGGTTGGCAATAGCATTTTCTAAGCCGGGCGGTTCGGATCCGACAGGAGCTGCTTATTATGCTACAACGGGGACAGAAACACTCAACGATGTGGCTACAGTGGCTAATAAAGCATATTACGGAGCTAATTTCACTTGGGTAATGATCACAGGCTTTATGGTATTCTTCTTCCAGTGCGGTTTCGCAATGGTTGAAACAGGATTTTGCCGTGGCAAGAATGCGGCACACACAATCACAATGAATTTTATGGTATTTCTTGTAGGTGCTGTTGGTTATTTCATCTGTGGATTTGCATTCCAATTCGGTGGATCCGGTGGAGCAGTGGGACTTGGCAACGGAGGCGGAGCATTGAATGCGATGCTGTCGATACCCGGCCTTGGAGGTATTATTGGTTATAAGGGCTTTATGTTATCCGGGTTGGGAATATATGATCCGGGAATTTATGCATTATTCTTCTTCCAGATGGTGTTCATGGATACAACTGTAACCATTCCGACAGGTGGTATGGCGGAGAGAGTAAAATATTCAACGGTAGTAATCACATCCTTCTTCATTGCCATGTTCCTATATCCGTTATATGGTAACTGGGTTTGGGGCTGTGGCTGGATGTCGCAACTTGGCGCAAACTTTGGTTTAGGTCACGGCGTTGTTGACTTTGCGGGCTCCAGTGTAGTACACGCAATGGGCGGTATGATTGCATTGGCAGGATGTATTGCGATTGGACCCAGAATTGGTAAGTTTAAAAAAGACGGAACAATTAAAGCATTCCCCGGTCATCATATTCCGATGGCTATTATCGGTACTATTATTTTATTCTTCTGCTGGTTCTCCTTTAATGCCGGTTCAACCTTGAATTCCAGCGATTACAGACTTTCTGTAGTTGCAACAAATACAATGGTTGCAGGTGCTATCGGCGGTCTTTCTGCAATGTTTTATATGTGGGCCAGATATGGAAAGCCGGATCCGTCTATGACAGCAAACGGTGCTTTAGCTGGATTGGTTGCCATCACAGCACCCTGCGCATTTGTTAATGCATCCACTTCATTTGTAATAGGTTTGGTTGCAGGAGTTCTGGTTTGCGTATCAGTAGCATTTGTTGAAAGGAAGATGAGACTGGATGATGTAGTTGGAGCGATTTCCGTACATTGTGTAAATGGTTTATGGGGCGTTATTGCCACCGGTTTATTTGCAGATGGATCCTACGGTGCAGGCTTAAATGGTGTAGATGGCGGAGTAACCGGTTTGTTCTACGGTGATGCAGGCCAGTTTGCTGCACAGATGATTGCAGTAGTTGTATTATTTGTCTGGGGCTTTGGTGTTTCCTTTGTATTCTTTAAGATTCTTGATAAGGTTTGGGGTCTTCGAGTAGCTCCTGAGGTTGAACTTGAAGGACTTGATATTCCTGAGATGGGATGTTTAGGCTATCCTGACTTCCAGGCTGTTAAGTGTGAATTAGATTACGATTCTTCAGACAATATGCCGATCAAGCAGTTAGCAAGATATAAGAAGTAGACTTTTTTATCATATACAGGCGAAAAGGTAAGCGTTTTTACTTGGTATGAGACTGAGCCGCTTCATGCGGCAGAATGGAGGACAGTATGAAAAAGTTAGAAATCATTATCAAACCGGAAAGATTAGAGGATTTGAAGAAAATCCTGAATGATAGCAATGCAAACGGACTTATGATCAGTAATATCATGGGTTATGGTAAACAAAAGGGGTATGTTCAGATATACAGAGGAACAGAAACCCATGTTAATCTACTTCCCAAGGTAAAGGTTGAAACTGTTGTTCCTGCTGATATTGCAGAAAAGATTATTACAAGAGTAGTTAAAGAAATCAACACAGGCAACTATGGTGATGGTAAGATCTTCATCTACGAGGTTGAAGATGCTGTCAGAATCAGAACCGGTGAGCGTGGTCACGACGCATTATAAGATAACGAATAATTTCTGAATTTCTAATTTTACATGCCCTGCAGACAAAGTTCTAGTCATCATAGTCTGCAGGGTATTTTTTGTATACTAAGCTGTAATATTGTGGTAATCTTGAGATTGTGGAGACTAAATCTTGAGATTGTGGAGACTAAAATATTATTTCATATATGAAAACAATGTGGTATAATCTTTATGATTATTAAATTACTCAAAGGAGAGGTGTTAATAAAATGAAGAAGCTTGAAATTGTAATTCGGCCGGAGAAGTTGGAGGATTTAAAGCAGATTTTGAACGAAAATAATGCACAGGGATTAATGATTACCAATATTATGGGATATGGTAAGCAAAAAGGTTTTATCCAGATTTACAGAGGTACGGAAACCTATGTAAACCTGTTACCAAAGATTAAGGTTGAAACTGTTGTTTCAGCTGAAGACGCCGAAGTTATAATAGACAAAGTTCTGGATAAGATAAAAACGGGTAATTATGGAGACGGTAAGATTTTTATCTATGAAGTTGAGGATGTAGTAAGAATTCGAACCGGAGAACGCGGCCAGGAAGCGATATAATATAGATATAGCATACTAATATTGATAGACCACGATCAGGTGACAAGGCTGACCGTGGTCTATCGTATTATTTGCATCAAATTTCGACGAAAGCATTAACAAATCAACATGTCACCTAATAATATAATACTGTAATTATTATATTAGGAGCAGAATATGGCAGTTGATTTTGATAATATTAGGGCTGATATAGAGAAGAAAAAATATCGTCTGATTGGTTCCGGAAGCGGAAGATTAGTATATGATTTAGATAACGGATATGTTATTAAGGTTGTGAAGAATAGAAGAGGTCTTGCGCAGAACAAGGCCGAGTATCGGATTGCAGCTTCTGACCATTCACATATTTTTGCCAAAGTCACAGCCGTATCCGAGGATTCCTATTATCTGGTAATGGAGAAGGCGGAGATGATGAGCTCTATTGCAGAGGTCTGGAAATATTATCACGTTAGAAATAACAGGGAACTATTCCGTTTGAAAAAATTCAGAGAAGCAATCAGAAAGAATAATCTTTTGCTAGCTGATCTGGGGAGACTTAACAGCTGGGGTAAAGTAAGAGGTAAGCCGGTTATTATAGATTTTGGTTTTACGAGTGAGGTCAGTAGATACTATTCACCTTTTGGTTTTAGATTTAACTTTAATATATAATATTACAAACGGGCAATACATATTTTGTGTGCATCGGTTCGAAAAAACCGGAGTGACTTAATAGTCACAATAACTCACCATGTATTGCCCGATTTTTTATTTGTTGATCTTAGTAAGAATACTTCTTGCCACACTGATACCGTTGGCTGATGCCTGTTGCAGGCCTCTTGTTATTCCGGCTCCGTCACCGATTGCGCGAAGGCCTTCAATGCTCGTCTCAAAGTCAGTGTTGACAACTACCTTATTTGAATAAAATTTAACCTCGACACCATAGAGCAATGTCTCATCGGAAGCTATACCGGGAGTAACCTTATCAAGAGCAAGTAGCATTTCCTTGATGTCTACCATAATCCGGTGGGGGAAGACCAGGGATAAATCGCCGGGAATAGCATCCTTTAACGTAGGAATCAGATTGTTTCTGCAAAGACGCTCCTCCGTTGTCCTTCTGCCTCTCTGGAAATCACCGAAGGTCTGAACAATGATTCGGCCACCACAGAGCATGTTACTAAGCTGTGCGATATGCTTGCCGTACTCGATCGGTGTCTTAAAGGGTTTGGTAAAGTTCTTAGATACAAGGATTGCAAAATTGGTGTTATGGGTCTTGTATTCTTTGGATTTATAAGCATGTCCGTTTACTACGGCAAGGTTGTTCTCATAATATTCGGTGGCCACTTCACCGGAAGGATTGGTACAGAAGGTACGTACTTTATCATCAAAGGTAGGCGTGTAATATACCAGTTTCGCTTCGTATAGATTTTTGTTTAGAAACTCCATAACCTCATCACGAACTTCCACTCGGACACCGATATCAACCGTCCCGACCTTTGTGTCAAGGCCATGCTCCTTACAGATCCCGCTAAACCAGTCGGAGCCTTCGCGTCCAATAGCGGATACAATTTCTCTGGCATTGAAGGTTTCTCCTTTAGAGGTTATAATGCCTTTTGCCTTCTTATCTTCAATAATGATATCCTGAACCATTGTATTGAAGAGCATTTCTATTCCGGAAGCGAGTAGATGTTCCTGTAGGCGGGTATATATTTTATAGCCCTCTTCCGTACCGAGATGACGGATTGGGCATTCAATCAGCTTTAAGTTGGCAGTAATGGAACGTCTCCTGATTTCACGGATCTCTTCTACCTTATCTAAACCATATACATCGGTATCAGCACCAAATTTAAGATAAATATCATCGGATTCCTTGATTAACTCCACAGCCTTGTCATAACCTAATATATCAGGCAGGGTTCCGCCGACATCGGGAGATAAAGAGAGCTTGCCGTCGGAAAATGCACCGGCACCTGCAAAGCCCGTAGTAATGGAACAAGGACTACAACCGATACAATGTTTTGTTGTTCGTTTCGGGCACATTCTCTTTTCGATAGGTCTGCCCTTTTCAACCATTAATATTTTAAGGTCTTTATTCTCTTTAATCAACTCATAGGCACAAAAAATTCCGGACGGGCCGGCTCCTATGATGATAACGTCGTAATTTTGCATGGACAACACTCCTTCATTGTAATTGTAACCGCTACGTTAACCTCGCTCATTTTATCATATTTTATAATGCATTGCAAGGCATGCGGATTGGACATACAGGGTATTTATATCATTTGAAAATGCCTTAATGCATGTTCAACACCGCCATCATCAACATCCTTTGTAAGATAGGAAACCATATTACGGATAAGTTCTTCTGAATTGCCCATACCAATACTGTGCTTTACATATTTCAGCATAGTGAAATCGTTTGCACTGTCGCCAAGAGCGTATGCATTTTCATGGGAGATGTTAAGATGCTTAAGAAGAAATTCAATACCGGTGGCTTTGGAATACCCCTTGGGTACGACCTCCATGAGATGCCCATTGCGGAATATAAAATCAAACCTATCCTCATATTTTTCATGAAAGGAATTGGCTGCTTTCTGTGATGACGACCAGATACAGAATTTATCAAAGCTGACATCAGAGGCATCCCAGTTAAGTACAGAAAATAGCTTCTTTTGATACATATCTTTGATGAAAATTATTTTTTCATTCGTGACTTGACTGTCGAAATAAATTGCATTACTGCCTTCAAGTACCGCATCTAGCTGGTACTCTTGAATATCTTGTATGATCGCCTGACGGATAGAATCGTCCAAGGTTGTATGTAGTAATACGGAGGAATGGTAGGAGATATATGTTCCGCATCCACAGACATATCCGTCAAAACCAATCTCCTTAATCTCATCATCAATTTCTGCAATAGTTCTTCCTGTATTGATATACACCAGGTGACCGTTTGCCTTAGCCTGTCTTATTGAGTCCCGGGTACTATCCGAAATAGTATAATTCCTATGACTTAGTATTGTTCCGTCTATATCAAAAAAGATTATTTTCTGTTGCATTTTATCGCTCCTTTAAACTCATAGTTCAACATATTCTAACATAGAAGTTCATAAAGGGAAAGACTATATGGTAAAATACAGCTCTGAAAGGTAAACTTTTCAGAGCTGTATTTTGAATCCTACACTTTTCAGAGCTGTATTTTGAATCATTGTATTGACAATCGGAAAAGAGTCGATTATTATAGGGGAAATGATAACAACATTGAAGGTGAATTCAGTAGCATATATTTTCCCTCCAGAGAGAACTTGTCACCGGCTGAGAGCAAGTTTAGGGTTCGGATATATTGCGAAGTTCGGCACCGGAGTTGCCTTTCGAAAGTCTGGCCGGGTCAGTTCCGTTATAACTGTTGAGAAGCCTTTTGTTTATGGCTTGAATTTGGGTGGTACCACGAGCTTTCGTCCCTTTGGAGACGGAAGTTCTTTTTATGCGTTTTTTCAGGAGGCAAAGCCTCCTAATCAAAACAAATTAAATTTTAAAGGAGGCAAAGCCTCCTAATCAAAACAAATCAAATTTTTAAATTTTTCAGGAGGCAAAGCCTCCTAATCAAAACAAATCAAATTTTTAAATTTTAAAGGAGGCAAAGCCTCCTAATCAAAACAAATCAAATTTTTAAATTTTAAAGGAGGCTTGTTATGTTAGAAAATCTGGAAAGAATTAAGGTACAATTTAAGGAAGAACTGAATTTGGCCGAAATGAAGGATGAACTGGAACGAATCAGAGTGGCCTTCCTTGGGAAAAAAGGGCTTGTGACAGAAGCACTCAAGGATCTCCATAACCTCGATGCCGAAGCAAAAAAGACTGCCGGTATGCAGGTGAATATGCTGAAGAATGAGATCGAGAAGGCAATTGTGGATTATCAAAAAGTCCTGGAAGAAAGAGAATATCAGAAGGAGTTAGAGAATGCGGAACGCTTTGACTATTCGATTCCGTCTGATAAACCGGTTGGTGCAATGCACCCGATTACAATTGTTCAGAAGCAGATCGAGGATATCTTTAAGACAATGGGCTTTATTGTGGAAGACGGCCTTGAAATCCAAACTGAATTTAATAACTTCGAGGGTGTAAATATCCCGAAAAACCATCCGGCAAGAGATATGACAGATACGTATTATTTGGATAACGGTCAGCTCCTTAAGACCCATACCTCTGCAGCACAGAATGCAATTATGAAAAAGTACGGAGCTCCCAAGACGGGCGAGCCGCTCAAGGTTTTATTCCCTGGAAGATGCTTTCGTAATGAGAATATTGATGCCTGTCATGAGAATACCTTCTTTCAACTGGAAGGAATGATGATTGGTGATGACATATCGATTTCTAACCTGATTTACTTCATGAAGGTACTCTTAACCGAAGTTTTTCAAAGAGATGTTAAGGTACGCTTACGACCGGGCTTCTTCCCGTTCGTGGAGCCGGGCTTTGAGCTTGATATCAACTGTTCAATCTGTGGTGGTGTCGGCTGTCCGACCTGCAAGAATTCAGGTTGGCTCGAGCTTTTACCTTGCGGTATGATTCATCCGAATGTACTGCGTCTGGGTGGAATTGATCCGGATAAGTATACCGGCTTTGCGTTTGGCCTTGGTCTTACCAGACTTGCGATGATGAAATTTAACATTAAAGATATACGGTTATTTAACAGTGGCAGCTTAAAGCAGTTAAAGCAATTTACGGTATAAATAGTCTTGTAAAAGCATGCGAACCATGAATGGAGGATATAGAACATGTTCATATCAATGAATTGGATTTCAGAATTCACGGATCTGTCCGGGGTTAATTTAAAAGAATTAATCGGAAGATTTACGTTATCTACCGCAGAGGTAGAAGATATCTATGAGTACGGTAAGAATATTAAGGATGTTGTTGTAGGTAAGATTATTGAAATAAAGGACCATCCAAATTCTAAGAAGCTTCATTTGGTGAAGGTTGATATCGGGTCCGAAGTAGTGGACTGTGTCTGCGGAGCACCTAATGTATTTGTCGGAGCGATTGTTCCTTTTGCAAAGCTTGGCGGGCAGGTTGGAGATCTTGAGATTAAGGAGGCAAAAATTGCAGGAGAAATCAGCCATGGTATGTGCTGTTCTGAGAAGGAACTGGGCGTCAGTGACGATCATTCCGGGCTTATGATGCTTGATGATACGTATCCGCTTGGTACTGATATCAAGTCCTTTATGAATATAGAGGATACCGTATTTGAGGTGGATAATAAATCCTTAACCAATCGCCCTGACCTTTGGGGGCATTATGGAATTGCAAGAGAAATCGCAGTACTGACGGAGAGACCGTTGATTCCGCTTGAGGTGGTTAATACCAGCATCTATAAGGAGCTGCCTTCGGTGGATGTAAAGATTGATAATATTGATAAGACGTATCGTTATAGCTGCATTACGATCGGTAATATTAATGCGAAGAAATCTCCGATTAATATGAAGATTCGTCTGACCTACTGCGGCATGAGACCAATCAATCTACTTGCCGATCTTACAAATTACCTGATGATGGAGCTTGGCCAACCGATGCATGCTTTTGATAACGCGAAGGTGAGTAAAATCCGCGTAAAGACTTATTCGGAACAGGTGGAATTTAAGACACTTGATGGCACAATGCGAAGTATTGATAATGATACCTTGCTGATCTGTGATGAGAAAGAACCGGTTGCTATCGCCGGAATCATGGGAGGAGAGCTTTCCGAGATTACGGACAATACCGACTGTGTATTGCTTGAATCTGCGAATTTTGACGCTGTATCCGTCCGCAAATCCAGTACACGTCTGGGACTTCGGACCGATGCGAGTGCAAGATATGAGAAAACAATTGATCCGGAGCTTACGGTTCCGGCTATTGAGCGTTTCGTAAAAATTCTGACGGATATCGATCCGGGTGTGAAGATAACCTCCTCCCTGACGGACTGTTATGTCAAGCATTATGATACAATCAACATAGAATTTGATAAAGCATATGTAGACAAATATACGGGTATTGACATTTCTTCCGATCAGATTGAGAAGACATTGACAGCACTCGGCTTCGCGGTTACGCGTAACAAAGATTTCTTCCGTCTGGTGGTTCCCAGTTGGAGAGCGACCAAGGATGTTACGATTAAGGCTGATATTATTGAAGAGATTACCAGAATATACGGCTATGATAATTTTGATATCGGTTCTACCAAGAGCTTTTTAACTCCGGTACGCCATAGTGTGGAAAGAGATAATGAATACCGTATGAAGCAGATATTAACCGAGCGTTATGCAATGAACGAGGTTCACAGTTATATCTGGTATGAAAGTAAGACGAATAAGGAGCTTGGTCTCCTCACCGACCCGAATGTCCGTATTATTAATTCAGTGACAGCCGAAAATGATACAATTCGTTCCACGATAATTCCAAGCCTTTTAGGCTTTGTGGCAAGGAATGTGGATAATTATCCGGAAATGGGAATGTATGAAATCGGACGTGTTGCTAACGGCTTAAGACCGGATGGACTCTGTGATGAGCGTAAACGTCTTGGTTTTATCATAGCAAGTAAGAAGCTCACAGAAAAGGAAGTATATTATAGATGTAAAGAAATTATTGAACAGCTGGTAGCCGCAATAAAGAATACAGCTCCCACATTTCAAGAAAAAGAAGAACTGTCGAAATATAATTATGTGCATCCGGTTAATAGTGCAGCTGTTATTCTTAAGGGTGAGGAGATTGGATATTTTTCTGTTCTTTGTTCCAGAGTAAGGAATAAGATTGACAAGAAACTGAATGTTGCATTTGCAGAGATTGATATTGAAAATCTTGAAAAGGCAGTGGCAGAAGGACTACACTATACCGAGGTTTCCAGGTATCCGGGAGTCTCCTACGATATAAGTCTGATTGCCGATAAAACACTGCGTTATGAAGCTATCGTTAGATTAATCGGGGAATATAAGTCGCCGTATCTACAAAGCTTTCGTTTGATTGATGTATTCGAGGATGAAAAGTTGCTCCCCGGTAAGAAGAGTGTAACTGTCCGTTTGGAATTCGGATCAATGGAAAAAACTCTGGAGGGTCAGGAAATACAGACAATAGTGGATGAACTGCTGACAATCTTGGGTACGGAAGGTCTTGAAATCAGAAAGTAATAAGAGGTACAATAGAAATATTAGAGATGCATTGAATAATATTTGAGATACAATAAATAATATTTGATGGATAAAAGTAATATGGCAGGCGGTTAAGGTGGTAAAACCATGATAACCTCCTGCCGATTTTTATTTAGCGAGGAATTGCGGCCTATTTAATAAAACCGCTCCGCATATCGAACAGAGTACGCATTGGGATGCACCCACCAATTATAAATCATAAGTCCGTAATTAGGATTGGCTGTTTCATATCTATAGGAATAAATCGTGTTGTCCTTGTATAAGCATTTTTCAGGAGGGTGAGTAGATGCTGATACAACATAAAGGGACACAGTCAATTGAAACGGTGCGCTTATTACTGCGAAGATTTTGTAAAGAGGATGCAGAGGATATGTTTGATAATTGGGCGAAGGATCCCGAGGTATGCAAATATCTGTTATGGGGTCCTCATAAGGATGTAGAAGCCTCACGAAGCAGAATTATTCAATGGGTCAATCAATATGAGGTTGGTAATTCTTATGTATGGGCAATTACCTTACAGGTCAGAAATATAGCAATCGGCTCGATCAGTGTCGAGATATCTAACGATTCGTCCATGTCCTGTGAGGTCGGCTACTGTATCGGTAAGGCCTACTGGAGCCGCGGTATTATGACGGAGGCTCTCCTGGCGGTGCTGCATTATTTGTTCAATGACGTGGGTTATCAGCAAATACAGGCAAAGCACGATACACAAAATGTCGCCTCAGGAAGGGTCATGCAGAAGGCAGGAATGCATTTTGCAAAATATGAATATCATGTAGGACTGCGACGAGACGGAACCTTCTATGACTGTGCAGTTTATGAAAAGCATATTTCGGAGGAGTGAAAGAACCATATATTGTATTCAAACCGTGAGTAACATATTCTTGCATTATTCTTGCGCTATAGCCTAAACGGGTGGTAAAATATGACTATCTAATATTTCTTGGAGGTAGAGAATGCTGACAAAAGAATTATTTTAATCATTTGCAAAAAAATGTTCGACTGGTGCGAATATCCTGGGACAAGTCACTTGATAAACTTCCGGGAATATTTGTTACGAAGTAGACAAGACGTTGGTTTCATACAATAAAGTATATCAATCAGTTCCTGGGTACGAAAGAATATCCGGAGGAAACGATGGAGTGGCTTATAAGTCAGAGAAATTCAGACGGCTTCCGGAATTATGGAACCCAGACGAAAGATCCCTGGGGATATTATGGATTTTTTTCTACTGACAATAACTACAAATGTAACAATATTGTGGACTGTACGATGGAGGTATTAAGCATAATAAAAACCTATCTGGACCATAATACCAATACATAGAGGATGCATATTCCTATATAAGTGTTGGGAAGACTTTAAAAATACTTACATGATTGGGTTGATGAGTTGTACCAATAATAAATTCAAGGAGGAACTATGCTAAAGGAGTTTAAACAATTCGCATTAAAGGGTAATATGATCGATTTGGCTGTCGGTATCATTATCGGAGGGGCCTTCAGTACGCTGGTGAGCTCATTGGTTAGCGATGTGATTATGCCGCTGTTAAGTATCATAACCAGTAGGGTTGATTTTACAAACTGGTTTATTGCTCTTGACGGAGGAAAGTATGCTTCACTGGATGCTGCGACAAAGGCAGGAGCTCCGGTCATAAGCTATGGGTTGTTCATATCGGGAGTCATAAATTTCCTAATTATGGCGTTTGTCGTTTTTATCGTTGTAAAATGGATTAATAAACTAAAGAAGCCTGAACCGATAGCACCGGTGACCACAAAGCCATGTCCTTTTTGCTTTACAGATATCAATAACAAGGCAACAAAATGTCCGAGCTGTACGGCGGATATCCCGCACTGAGCACAAGAGCTATCTGTTTTCCCCGTGGATAAATATAGATTTTTCTTGTGAATTCATATTTCGGTTGCTATAATGAAAACATAATTCAATATTGAATAGGAGACGAAATATGTTTCGCAAATTTTATCCGAAAAGACTGGCACCCTCATCCTATGACATTGATTACGAGAAGCTGTATGCAAATGGATATCGTGGGATTCTATATGATATTGATAATACACTGGTAAAGCATGGAGCCGATGCGACACCCAGAGCGAAAGAGCTGTTGGCAAGACTTAAAACAATTGGTTTTCAGACCTGTCTGATCTCGAATAACAGTGAAATGAGAGTGAGTAGATTTAATAAGGATATAGGGACAAATTATATTTTCAAAGCAAATAAGCCCGCCACAAAGAATTATATTAAGGCATGTAAAATTATGGGCACTCAGATTAGCAATACCGTCTTTGTAGGGGATCAGATTTTTACCGATGTATATGGTGCAAATCGTGTCGGAATGTTGACTTATCTGGTAAAACCCATTCATCCCAAAGAAGAAATTCAGATTGTATTAAAACGCAAACTGGAAAGGATTGTACTTTATTTCTATCGGAGGGATCTGGCAAAGGAAAAGTTAAGTAGGAATGAGGAACGGGATGGGTTCAATAAGTAAGCATAACATAATATTAATCGGATTCATGGGCTCCGGCAAGACCACAGTGGGTAAACGGCTGGCGGAGCGGCTATCCTATCAATTCAGTGATACGGATCAGCTACTGGAACAAAGAGCAGGGGACACCATAAGCCATATTTTCACGGTTCGAGGTGAGGAATATTTCCGTAACTTGGAGACGGATTTTCTGAAAGAAATCTCACGAAGTTTGAATCAGACCGTGCTTTCCACCGGAGGAGGATTGCCACTTCGAGAGCAAAATTCCGGACTGCTTAAGGAAATGGGTTATGTTGTATTCCTGAATGCCTCTAAGGAGACCACGCTGAAGAGATTAAATGGCGATACGTCAAGACCGCTGTTAATGGGGGACGAGCTGGACCGGAAGGTGGAGCGGCTACTAAGTAAAAGAACTCCTATTTATGAAGCGGCCGCACAAAAGATAATTGCTACAGATGATAAGACAATAGATGAAATAGTGGCTTATATCATGGAAGCATATTTGAAACAGATTTATTAATAATCAGGTTGCAAGCTATAATAAGTACTCAAAAATGTAATTTAATGGAATTGGTTTGTAGTTACATATTTGATAAACAGGTGGGTGCAGTGTGAAGGATATAGCAATTCACTACTCTGATTAGAGAGCCGCCAAAGGTGGCAAAAGGGAGCGATTATGAAAATCTTAGTTATTAACGGACCAAATTTAAATTTTCTCGGAATAAGAGAAAAAGGTATTTATGGAACCAAGGATTTCAACCATTTGCTGGGTTTGCTTGAGGAGAAGGCTAAAGTAGCTGATATTATAATTGAAACCTTTCAAAGCAACAGTGAAGGTGAGATTATTGATCGGATTCAAAAGGCATATCATGATAAGGTGGAGGGCATCATCATTAATCCCGGTGCTTATACTCATTACAGTTATGCAATACGGGATGCACTTGCGTCCATCACCGCTCCAATAATCGAGGTACATATCTCCAATATTCATCAGCGAGAAGAATTTCGACATGTTTCGGTTACCGCTCCTGTATGTACAGGCCAGATCGCAGGCTTGGGGCTTCAGGGTTACCTTCTGGCGGTTGATGCAATTCTGAATATACAGGCACAGTAATTAAGAGAAAGCAAGGTTTTATATGATGGACAACTATAAGAAAATAATAAATCTCCTACAAAAGCTTACCCTTGACGCTATGCTGATCTCTAACGGAAATAATATACGTTATATCAGTGGCTTTGCAGGAGCGACAGGATATCTTTACATCTCAGGGAATCGGCATACCTTGGTAACAGATTTTCGATATACCATTCAAGCAGAGCATGAAGCAGAGGGCTATGAGATCATAACCATTGGAAGCGGCGGCTATGAAGAGGTGCTGAACGATTTGATCAGAACCGATAAACCTATGAGGCTCGGCTTTGAAGCAGAGGATATGCTCTATTCCACCTATCAGAATTTAAAGGATAAGCTGGCAGTAGAGGAACTCGTTCCGATCGGTAATGAGATTACACAGCTTCGAAGGATAAAAACCGCAAAAGAATTAGAATATATTAAAAAAGCAGAGAAAATCGGTGATCAGGTATTTACCGAAATCCTTGACTTTATTAAGCCCGGTATGACAGAACTTGAGATAGCTGCCCAGATAGAATTCCTATTAAAAATGAGGGGTGCAGAGGGTTTAAGCTTTTCATCAATCGTCGCATCAGGCCTTAATTCATCAATGCCTCATGCAGTCCCGTCCAGGAAAAGAATTGAAGCCGGAGACTTTGTAACGATGGATTTCGGCTGTGTCTATGAAGGCTACTGCTCTGATATGACCAGAACAATTGTAATCGGTAAAGCAAGTGAGAGACAAAGAGAAATATATCGAGTTGTATTAGAAGCACAGACGCAGGCTCTTTCATTTATTAAAGCAGGATACCGTGGCAGTGAAGTGGATCGTGTGGCAAGAGATATTATATATAAGGCAGGATTTGAAGGGTGCTTCGGGCATGGGCTTGGGCACAGTGTTGGCCTAGAGGTTCACGAAAATCCCAGACTTAATATGTCGGACGAAAGCATCTTACTTCCCGGAATGATTGAGACAGTGGAACCCGGAATCTATATCAAAGGTTATGGCGGAGTTCGGATCGAGGATCTGGTGGCAGTGACCGAAGATGGCTGTGAGAACTTCACCCATTCGAAGAAGGAGTTAATCGAGCTTTAGGTATATCAATGTTACAGTTCAGCTTAATAAGGAGCGTGACAGGACTGGGAAAGAAATGTTTCCATATAGAAATCAATTTTTCCCAGTCCGGATACATCTCTTTGATGGCTGAACTGTAACATAGCAATATTCGGATTGAAAAAAAACAGTTGCAAAAAATAACAGCTTATTATAGACTAAAGAGTAGTTTCAATCTAAGGAGGATTTGTATAGTATGGTTTCAGCAGGCGATTTTAGAAACGGCATTACAATTGAAATGGATAATCAGGTATATCAGATCATAGAATTCCAGCATGTTAAACCCGGCAAAGGCGCAGCATTTGTAAGAACAAAGTTAAAGAATATCAAAAATGGCGGCGTAGTTGAGAAGACATTCCGTCCGACAGAAAAATATCCGTCGGCACATATTGAAAGAAGTGATATGCAATATCTATATTCTGATGGTGACCTATTCCATTTCATGAACGTAGATAATTATGAGCAGATCGCTATGGCTGGAGAAGCTATCGGAGATTCTCTTAAGTTTGTAAAAGAAAATGAAATGGTTAAGATGCTTTCTCATAATGGACAGGTTTTCACAATCGAGCCTCCGTTGTTTGTAGAGCTTGTAATTAATGAAACAGAACCCGGTTTCAAGGGTGATACCGCACAGGGTGCTACTAAGCCGGCAATTGTTGAAACCGGAGCAACTGTATATGTACCGTTATTTGTTGAGCAGGGTGATAAGATATCTATCGACACCAGATCCGGCGATTATATAAAGAGAGTTTAGTCCCGCGAAATATATGCGGGCCATTAGAAGTTTGTGCTTGTGTAATCCTCGGTCACAAACTAATTCAAAGGGTAGGTATTTGATATTAAAAAGAATTTTATGAGCGCAATTCATGGAAAACTAAGGCTTTCTGTGGGTTGCGCTATTTTTGTGTTTTCTTGAAACATATGATGGTTAGTGACGGGGTTTTTAGACAATGAAGCGGCGAACATATAGCAAATATATTAGTAATAGGCAATAAGTAAGTATGAAAATATTGATAGCAATCATTTTTGATATATTGTACAATATTACCATATATTTAATTTTTGTTTTTGATGTCAAAGCTAAGGGGCGTGAATTGATGAAAAAAAGGAATGTTAAAATTATAACAATAATATTAGTCATTATTCTAATCATAGTATATTTTAAATGTACTAGTCTTAAATTTGATTTAGATAAAACTGAAGTTTACAGTATGGAATATAGCTTTGTTAATTACAATAATGGTGATGCTGATTACATAGATGGTGAGATAACAGATCAAAAAGTATTATCTAAAATGGTGGAATACTTTAATTCAATATCACTTCTGAAGTCTTTTGATAAACCCAAAGATGCTGTGCAAGGGTTGAGTTTTAAAGATAAAGAGGGTAATATGATAGAAGGTTATGTGTTTGGTGGTAGTGTTCTGTGGGATGGAAACAAGACATATATGTTTGGAGATTATTATCAAAATAGAATCAAAGAACTTTTATCTATTAAAGAATAAGTTAAATGAGTACTCTACCGAAATAAGATTAGGAGACCAGTATGATTTATTTAAAATCAATTACATTCCCGAGTGCGGACACGGAACATGGTTTTTTTATGAGTATACAAAGAACCTGCTATGACTCATTTTACCCATTTAAGATTCTATCGGGTCATGATCTTGACAGGCTTGATTTTGAGCCGGTTACAATACTATATGGAGGCAATGGTTCCGGGAAATCTACGGCACTGAATATTATTGCAGAAAAGACAGGTATCTACCGTGCGTCTATCTATAATAAATCTAATTTTTTTCCTGACTATGTCAAACTGTGCGACATGAATACGGAAGAGGACATTCCGGATAATAGTAGAATCATTACCAGCGATGACGTTTTTGACTATATGTTGAATATACGTAACCTGAATGAAGGAATCAACTTGAAGCGGGACGAGCTATTTGATGAATACTTGGAGGCGAAGTACTCCCAATTTCAGATGAAATCAATTGCCGATTATGAACAGCTGGTTAAGGTGAATAATTCCAGACGTAAAACTCAGTCACGTTTTGTTAGAGGCGAATTGATTGACAACGTACGTGAATATTCCAATGGGGAAAGTGCATTCCTTTATTTTACCGAAAAGATCGGCGAGAATGGGCTATATTTGTTGGATGAGCCGGAAAACAGTCTTTCTCCGAAGCGCCAAATGGAATTGATGAGCTTCCTGGAGGAGTCAGTGCGTTTTTTTGGGTGTCAATTTATTATATCAACACATTCACCGTTTCTGCTAGCCATGCGTGGAGCAAAAATTTATAACCTTGATGAGAATCCTGTTGAGACAGCTAGGTGGACAGATTTGGAAAATGTACGCACTTATTATGACTTTTTTAAAACCCATGAGAAAGAGTTTCAATAGATTGGGTATAAAAGAAACAGAAGTTGAAGATAAGTATATTCATTTTTTCACAAAAATAAATACATGACTGATAGAAGGAGTTAATTATGGAATTATTCGTTGTAGATGCTTTTGCTAATCAAATTTTCGGGGGTAATCAAGCAGGAGTCGTATTACTGGAGGAAAATGAAAGTTTCCCGGAGGTATCGATTATGAAAAAAATTGCTGCGGAACTGAAGCATTCTGAAACAGCTTTCGTAAAAGCTGTAAATCATAATACGTTCAGAATAAAATATTTTACTCCAAAAGGTGAGATTGACCTGTGCGGACATGCCACAATTTCATCCTTTACCGTATTACGGAACGAGAAAAAGATTGGAATAGGAAATTATATTGCTAGCACCTTGGTCGGCAATTTGAATATCGAGGTTAAACCGGACTTCATATGGATGGAAATGGGACAAGGTGAATTGATAAAACAACTGACACTCGAAGAAAGTTCTGAATTATATCAGGCTTATGGACTTTGTTCGCAAGACAGACTCGAAGGTTTACAACCTTGTATTGTAAACACCGGGTTATCGGATATATTATTGCCGGTCAATAGTAAAGAAAAGCTTGATCATGCGATTCAAAATCGAGATGTAGTCATCAAAATTTCAGAAAAACATAATGTTGTCGGCGTTCATATGTTTTACTATGCGTCATCTCAGGATGCAACAGCCTACTGCAGGAATTTTGCACCGCTATATGATATTGATGAGGAAGCTGCAACCGGAACATCAAATGGAGCACTTACATACTATCTGTTTACAACGGGTCACATCCATGAGAAGCAGGAAAGTATTTTCATCCAGGGAGAAAGCATGGGAAAACCCTCTTTTATTCACAGTAAAATCATCGGTAGAAAGGTGATTTATATCGGTGGAGATGCCGTGATTTCGATTAAGGGTAGCCTAAGGTTATGATATTAGTCGTCACAGTGTCGCGATAATTTAGTGAAAAGGCCATGAAAATGAAGTTAAAAAGAGTTGTTGTAACAACATTAATAATTTATATTTGACATTCAAATAGTAGTGTGTTAACTTTGTCATAGTTTGATAAGTATCGAAATGAGGTGCCGGAATAAATACAAAACAACGAGCAAGAATTCATAAGGCGCTATCCAATGAGAATCGACTGGAAATCTTTTTAAGCATTTTAAAATATGAGCACAAAGATTTTGAGGCCGGATGCGATTGTCTTATGCAGAAAATCGTGGAGAATCTCCATATTGGAGCGCCAACTATCTCACATCATTTAAAAGAATTAAGTGATGCCGGGTTAATAACAACAACCAAGAATGGGAAGTTCTTAGTTGCTACCGTAAATAAAGATGTAATTGACGAAATAGGAAATGAATTTAAATTTCGGGAATGAATCGAAAGAGGAATTCCCGAAAAAAATATCGTAACAATTCGATACATGTCGAAACGTAAAAATTGTTTTGCGTAATCATGCGAGCTCAATAATCAAAACCACAAAATATAAGAAAAATATAAAATGAGGAGGATTTGTATGAAGGAAAATGTAGTTTTTTATTTTAGCGGGACGGGTAACAGTTATCAGGTGGCAAAAGATTTATCGGGTAAACTAGCGGATTGCGAAGTTGCTAATATAGCAGATATTAGTGATAGCGATTATAACGATGTTGATAGAGTAGGAATAGTATTTCCTACTTATTTTTGGGGGATTCCTAACATAGTTAAGAAATTCTTAGGTGATTTAAAAGTAAGCAAAGGAACCTACATATATGCAATCGCAACCTGCGGTGGAACCCCGGGGGCTTCACTCGATCAGATAGATGATATTTTAAAAAGGCAGGATAGACATTTGTCGGCGGGATTTTATGTAATAATGCCTGATAATTATATCCTTATATACGATGCTGATTTGCCGGAGAAGCAAGAAGAAAAATTCAAAAAGGAAAAAGAGAAATTAGAATATATCGCTAAAGTCGTAAAAGTGAAAGAACAGATACGATTTGAGCATAGTAAATTATTTATTGATCACCTGATAGGGAAACAGTTGAATCAACTGATAGTGAAAAAGTATCCTACGAAAGATAAGGAATTTGTGGTTAGCGATACTTGCATCGGATGTGGAAGGTGTCAAAAGGCATGCAGTGTAAAGAATATAAAGCTGGTTGAGGGTAAACCGGAGTGGCAGCATCACTGTGAATTTTGCATGGGATGCCTGCAATCCTGTCCAAAGAGTGCGATTAACTGGAAGAATAAAACCCAAAAGAGAAAAAGGTATTATAATCCGAATGTTATACATGAGCTCCTTCTGAGCAAGGAGAACAGCAGAAGTAGTATGGAGTAGAATGTTTACGTTTCTATGCTACATGTGTAAATAGCATTCAAAAAGGCATGGAATCCGGTATTTTCTGGCATCGCAATATAAAGAGAGCTTAGTCTGTTGTAAAATTATTAAACAGGCGCAATTCATGGAAAATTAAGATTTTCTATGGATTGCGTTATTTTTATGTTTCTTAAAACAATGAATGTAAGAGCAAAGGAACCTATAATAATACGAGTTGGTAATAAATAAAGAATAATATTTAGCGATATAAAAAGAATTATTATAGTTTATGTAGAAAAAACAAATAAAGAGTAATATAATACATCTATATTATGGAAAATTTAAGAAATGGGTAGGTCGGGATGAAGTTATGGAGGAATTAACATTGGAAGGTTTTGATATACAATGTTCCATATTATTTGAACAGCTTGGAAATAATATGAAAATGGTGCTGTCTACATCATTCAATGATAAAGTAACATCGAGAATGATGAGTGTAGTGATTTTGGATAAACTGTTCTATTTTCAAACTGATCAAAATTCTAGAAAGTATGAACAATTACAGAGAAATCATAATGCAGCATTATGTATTGAAAATGTCCAGATAGAAGGAATATGCAAAGAAATGGGGCATCCCTTAGATAATCAGGTCTTTAGTGACTTGTACAAAGAATACTATAAAGCCTCTTATGATAAATATTCTGCGCTACTAAATGAAAGGTTGTTTGAATTCAAGCCAATTTATATTCAAAAGTGGATTTACTTGAACAAGGAACCATATGTTGAGAGCTATGATTTCGAGAAAAGGATTTATGAAAAGAGCCCTTATATAGGGGAATAAATTACTATTATATGGAATTGATAGATGCGCAATGCAATGGAGAATTTTTTGTATTCGTATATGAAATGATATCGCTGTTGCCTGTTTGATCAGACAACAGCTTTTCTATTATATCACCTTCAGCATCTCCTGATATACCTCTTCAATTACCTGATCCTCCAGCTTCTTATCAAGAAAATATTCAATCGCCTGCTTTGCCTGGGCAACCAGCATCTCAAGACCGGTAACAGCTTTAATTCCAAGTTCCTCTGCTTGAAGAGCGAGCTTGGTTCTTAGGGGATTAAAAATTGCGTCAACGACTGCCTCGCAAGATGTAAAAGTGATTAGATCAAGCGGGGAGGCATCCATGTTAGGGTACATACCAAGCGGAGTTGTATTAATAATGACTTTGGCATCCGTATGTTTGTCGTAACATTCCTCGTAAGTTATCGTTTGAAAGCCTTCACTTAAATCTGTCTCCACAGCATCGGATGCGTTTCTGCTCACTACCAGTATTTCAGACGCTCCCAGGTGCTTCAGTACGGCACGTACCGTATGTGAAGTGCCACCGTTTCCAAGTATCAGACATTTCTTGCCAAACACGTCAATCTGATTCTTCGTCAGCAGATATACAAATCCGTAAAAATCCGTATTATAGCCGATATAGTGTCCGGACCGATTGACAATCGTATTGACCGCTCCAATCTCCTTCGCCAGCGGATCGAGTTCATCCAGATAGGGGATGACCTCCTGCTTGTAAGGGATGGTAACATTAATCGCGGTAAAGTCCTTTTTCTGCATGAAGGAAACTAATTCTTCCCTGGTTAGGGGTATTAGATCATAGGTATAGTCTGCCAGCTTTTCATGTATGATTTTAGAATAGCTGTGTCCTAATCTTTCTCCGATTAATCCATATCTCATAATAATCTCCATTCTGCCGTAAAACCGCGAATTTGGGTGGTGGCACTCTCAGCTTCGTTCCGTAAGTATTTAAAAACAGAATAATATAATCCTATGGATTATGCAATTAAATTCTGATATTTGTATCCTTCTTTGTAACAGTTAAGCCTTCAATGAGAAGTATCCTTATTAGGCTGAACTTTAACTCCTCTTGATCATCTAATACATTTTTCTGAATTTCTATGAGTTTACTTATTTTTGTAAAGTCTTCATTCTGTACGGAATATTTTCCCCAGGTAAGAATATATTGTTCTAACAGAGAGTGGATAAGCTGTCGAAGGAGCAAGAGGGGGGAGAGCAGATGAATACGAAAGACGAGCTGTTGAAGATATTTTCAATCAAGCTTAGGACAATTTTTGGAAAGTTGGTCATTGATTTTGATAAGCTGCAGGAAATCAGGCTGCGAATGAACGCACCCCTTATGATAATCTATTCAAATAAGGAAAGCTTCGTAACGGAGGAGGCTGTATTTACGGACAATCCTTCAAAGGCGGTTCTGATTACCAAAAATGAGATCCGTGAAACGATGGAATACATAAGTAATTATTCACTCTATGCGTTTGAGGATGAGATTAAGCAGGGCTTTATCACGATTAACGGCGGACACAGAATAGGAATTGCCGGAAAAATTATCATAGAGGATGATTTGATTAAGGGAATGAAGCATATTTCTTTTATCAACATTCGTCTAGCACATCAAGTTAAGGGATGCGCCGACCGGGTTCTGCCATATCTGATTAACCGGCAAGCAAATGGTATTTATCATACGTTAATTATCTCACCACCCAGATGCGGTAAAACAACACTGCTTCGTGATATTATCAGGCAGCTTTCCAATGGTAGCAGAACTCTTGCCGGAATGAGTGTAGGGGTTGTTGATGAACGCTCGGAAATAGGTGCCTGCTACATGGGAACGCCCCAAAATGAACTGGGTATTAGGACAGACATTCTGGATTGCTGCCCGAAGGCTAAGGGAATGATGATGCTGATAAGATCCATGTCCCCACAGATTATTGCAGTGGATGAGATTGGCTCTAAGGAAGAGCTGGAGGCCGTTGATTATGTTCTTGGGTGCGGCTGTAAGCTGATTGCAACAGTCCATGGCAATTCAATTGAAGATATCAAAAAGAAACCGGTACTCAGTAATCTGGTCAAGAAAAGACTGTTTGAACGTTATATCATCTTGAGTAATATAGCAGAGATCGGACATCTGGAGGAAATATATGATTGTGACGGAAAGAGTCTGTATGTATCTGGGCATTAAATTGAAAGGAGGACAAACTATATGCTAATCATGAAGATTATCGGCTGCATTCTTGTCATCGTCTCATCGACCGGAATGGGCTTCTTTTTCAGTAATGAGATGAGATGTAGAATTAATGACCTAAAGGAGCTTAAAAAAATGATCGGGCTGCTAAGAGGGGATATTCGATATGCCAATACTCCTCTGCCGGAAGCAATCAGCTCTATCACAAGAAGGCACAACGGAAATTACAATGCTTTCTTTACGCATGTCAGCTCAAAGCTGAATGAGCTTTCAGGCCATACATTTTCTGAGATATGGAAGGCGGCGGTCCAAAAGGAATTAGCAGGCACATCCCTATCGAAGAAGGACAAGTTACATTTGATCCAGTTTGGCGATAACCTGGGTTATCTGGATAAGGATATGCAGATGAATACCATTGATTTATTTATTTCACAGCTTGAGGATGAAATTAAAGAATTGTCAAAGACAATAAAGGAAAAATCATATCTTTACAATACACTGGGAATCATGGCGGGATTATTTATCATTATCATAATGATCTGACAAATAAGACCGCAGAACATGTGGGATGGAGGTAACGAATGGATGTTTATTTTATATTAAGAATTGCAGTGGTTGGAATATTAGTCTCCCTATTGAATCAAATCCTAAAGCAGTCAGGAAGGGATGAACTGGCATTTCTGACAAGCCTCGCCGGACTGGTACTCGTTCTTTTGTGGCTTTTGCCGCATATCACCGAGCTGTTTGTAACGATACAGCAATTGTTTGACATCGTATAAGGAGACCGAATTATCATCCATGAAAGGCACAGGGATTCTATGATAAAGATTGCTGTAATAGGTGTCATAGTCGCGGTACTTGCAATTATTTTTCGAAAGGGTAAGGAAGAGTACTCCTTATATATCAGTATCGCAGCTTGTATTCTCATCTTACTCTGGGGCATTAGCAAGCTTCAGATAATACTGGATGCCATTGAGCAGCTTCAGGGCTATATTAAAATGAATAAGGCTTATGTAGGAATTTTGATTAAGATTATCGGCATCACTTATGTAACTGAAATATCCTCCTCTCTTTGTAAGGATTCCGGATACCAAGCAATCGGCGAACAAATAGAAATTGTGGGCAAATTGACAATTCTGGCAATCAGTATGCCAATTCTGCTGTCGATACTTGATACTGTCAATAGTTTTTTGGAGGCGTAAATGATGAATGGAAGGTCAAATGGAACATACATAATTCATATAAAGAAGCTAGTCCTTTTTATTGCCATACTGCTCTTATCCTTCTCGAATACCAAGTCGGTAAGTGCAAGTTCCATTAGCGATACTACAGATAAATACGATTATTCGGAGATACAGGAGGTGATAAATAATGTAATGGGTGGGGAAAAAACATTTGATTTTAACGGGTATGTAAACAAACTGATGAGCGGAGAGGAAACATTTTCGATTTCTGCCATCAGTGATCAACTGCTTAAGGCTGTCAGGCAGGAACTTAAAAGCAATATGAGTACCTTCACCAGTATGCTTACCATTGCACTCATCGCGGCACTTTTTACCAATCTGTCCATGGCTTTTAAAAATAATCATGTATCGGAAACCGGCTACTATATTACCTACTTATTGCTGTTTGCGTTACTGATTAGCTCCTTTATAGCCGCGTCCCAGATTGCAGCGGTTGCTGTAGGTGCCATTCTGGATTTTATGAGGGCTTTGGTACCTACTTACCTGATGTCGGTTGCCTTCTGCTCCGGTACCACAACCTCGATGGTATATTATGAAGCTGCGCTTGGATTAATTACCTTGGTGGATTTTATTATCGTGAAGGTTGTGATACCAATGATTAACTTCTATCTGATTATCACGTTGGTTAATAATATGTCAAAGGAGGACACGCTCTCCAAGCTGGCAGGACTATTTTCCACCGCAATCGATTGGTTGCTTAAGAGCTTGCTTGCACTTGTTATTGGGTTCAATGTAATCCAGGGTCTGGTAGTTCCTGTTGCGGATCAAGTGAAGCGGTCAGCACTGTTAAAGGCATCGGAAGCTATACCGGCAATAGGGGATGCGCTGGGGGGAGTAACCGAGACGGTTTTAGGAGCAGGAGTTCTTCTGAAAAATGCAATCGGCGTGGCAGGAGTTCTTGTGCTACTGGGAATATGTGCCATTCCTTTGATAAAACTGCTTGTAATCACTGTTTTATATAAGGTGGGCAGTGCTGCACTACAGCCAATTTCCGATAAAAGGTTTATTGAATGCATCAGTGCATCCGCCAAATCAGTATCCATGCTTTTGAAAGCCGTATTCGTCGGAGCGGTATTGTTTTTACTGTCAATTACGATAGTTGCAGTTACGACTTCGCCTAAGCTATGACGTAAAGAAGCCATAACTCATACAACAAAATGGAGACGTATATGGAACAAGAGATTTTTAACTGGATAAAAAATATTGTTATATACATGATTATTAACACAATCATCATGAATCTACTGGGAGATAAAAGTTATAAGAAATATGTGAGTATCGTATCCGGGATGATATTGGTGCTGATCGTAATCTCTCCGTTTACTAAGCTGATGAAGTTGGATGATAATCTTGATTACTTCCTGCAGTATAATTTGTTTTCATCTACTACCGCTGACTATAAAAACCAACTGGAACAGGCGGAGGAGGAGCAGGATAAAGCTGTTTTTGCCGGATATAAGGAGAAGATAAAAGAACAGGTGAAGGAACTGCTGAAGAAGGATCAGGTGTATCTGAAAAGTTGCAGCATTAACCTCGATGAGGATCCAAAGAGTGATACCTTTGGTGAAATAAGGGGTATGGATATCACTGCAAGCGCGGATGAAACGCAAGAAACCGGCGGAGATAGTCTCATCATAGAGGATATAGAAATTGGAGAAATCAGTATGGATGATAAGGACAAGAAACAGGAAGTGAATCAGCCTTCTCCCTTGGAAATATCAATAAAAAATGAACTCTCGGACTTCTATAATATGGAACAGGGTAATATAAATATTAGTATACAGGGAGGATAACATGGAAAAGAAGAAAATTTCCCTGAAAGATATAGGCCTATCAAAATTAATCATGATTTTTGCCGCGGGGATCTTAATCATTTTATTATCATTTCCCGGCATTTTTAACACTAAAACAGCTAAGGAAAAAGTTAAACAGGACACGAATCCCGTGGTACAGCAAAATGATACGAATACGACAAGCTATGATACGAATACCTATATAACAGAGTTAGAAAATAAGCTTGTGAGTGTCTTAAAAAAGGTATCCGGTATCGGTGAAGTAGAAGCTATGATTACTTTAAAATCCTCGAAGAAGCAGGTAATACTTAAGGATACTCCTTCTACACAAGAAAGCTTAGATGAAGATGACGGGGAGGGCGGAAGCAGGACGCAAAGCAATGTCACGCGGGAAGAGAGTACCGTTTTGGTTACCGACGATAATGGAAATTCAGTGCCATACATAATTCAGGAAATCGAACCGGAGGTAGAGGGCATTGTTGTAATTGCTGAAGGTGGAGATGATATTAATGTAATAATGAATATTATGGAGACGGCAGAGGTGTTATTTGATGTACCGGCGAATAAGATCAAAGTAATGAAGATGGATCATGGGACAAATTAATTAGGAGGTTTATATGAAAAATATATTCAAAAAGAATAGTATCATCATCACGGCGCTGGCAATCATGATCGTAATCGCAGGATATTTAAGCTTTACGAACAGGGATACCGCGAAAGATAAAGAAACAGTTTCCGATTCGATTGTAACATCGGGTACGGATGTTTCTGATGCGGATGCGGATGGATATGATTTAGCCACCGATACGACTACGGACACGACAGGCACGACTGACACAACTGACACTACAGATGCTACAGACACAACAGACACCACGGATACAACAGATGCGACCGGCGCAACTGACGATACAACGACTGAAATTGATGCGTCAGCTGCAGACGAGAATGCAATGACAAATGCGAGCGCAACGGATGAACTTGGAACCAATGATGTATCAGATGAAGATATACTCGCTAATGCCAATGATGTTGCTGATAACGGCGAACTTAATTTGGATGACGGTACACCCGGTGACGCCGTACTGGCAAGTGCCTCCGTTGATCCCGGCTACTTTGCATCAGTTAAACTGAAAAGAGAACAGGTCAGAGCCAGTAGTAAAGAAACTCTGATGGATATCATTGAGAGCTCAGATGCCACAAAGGAAGCAAGAGATGATGCTACCAACAGCATGATGGCATTACTTCAAATTTCGGATAAAGAAAATGCAACCGAAATGCTGCTTGGGGCTAAGGGCTTTGCGGATACAGTAGTATTTATCATTGATGATAGTGTGGATGTTGTAGTCAATGCGGCAAGCTTATCTGACCAGCAGTTAGCAATGATAGAGGATATTGTAAAGAATGAGACAGATATCGCTGTAGAGCATATTGATATCATTCCTACCGTAGCATCAGATTAATAGATGAATTTATGTATTTAAATAGATGTCGTTCCTGTGGAACTAAAATATCAGAGGGTGTTGCAGAATATGAAGCCATCATGTTTTGCAATACCTTCTTATTATCCATAGTCCCGGAATATAATCAATAGAAGTTGGATACGATGATTACCATATAATTAGCATTTTTTAAAATGTAATTGATATGTTTTATAATTATGGTATAATACAATAAGAAATTAAATTGCCGGAGAACAATAGGAACCTAGGAGGTAATTGCTGTGAATAAGGGACCGGAAGCAAGGAACACATATAAAATACATGAAAACGGTAAGGTTGGAGAGGTACAGATTGCTGACGAAGTGGTAGCATCCATCGCTGGCTTAGCTGCAACAGAAGTAAAAGGCGTATCAGCTACTCCCGGTAATGTTACCAATGAAATTGCCGGTAAACTGGGAAAGAGAAATCTATCCAAAGGAGTTAAGGTTCTGGTAAGTCCGGAAGCGGTCTCCGTGGATATGGCATTAACATTAGACTATGGATACGGTATTCCGGAAACTGCAAAATTAGTGCAAGAAAAGGTGAAGTTGGCGATAGAAAATATGACCGGTTTGCAGGTGAAGGAAGTAAACATCCGAATAGCCGGGGTAAATATCGTAAAACAGTAAATGATTCCAAACAACCCTTATACGATACTAAGGGTTGTTTGTTCGTGTGTAGGAGGAACCGCATAGTGACAAGAAGAGAGATAAGAAAACACATTTTCCTTATGCTGTTCCGCAAGGATTTTCATGAGGTAAAAGAATTAGATGAACAAGTAGAGCTTTATATCGCCTCTTTAGAAAAGCCATCGCCGGAAGAACATACTTATCTGTCAGAGCGTTTCCACCTCGTTGTGGAGAAACTCGAAGAGATCGATCAGATACTTTCGGAGGCGGCAAGCGGCTGGAAGATAAGCCGAATGAGTAAGGTTGATTTGACTATACTTCGCTTAGCAGTATACGAGATGCGTTTTGATGAGGACATACCGATCAAGGTAGCAATCAATGAAGCGGTTGAGATAGCAAAAATCTTTGGTGGGGACGAGTCCCCTGCCTTTATCAATGGGGTGCTTGCTAAGTTGGCATGATGAGGTGGCTAAGATTGTGGTTGTGAAGTGTGTTGAGAGTCATAGTAATAATTTTGACTTGCCTTTACCTTCTTCGGGATGCTTTTTACAAGCCTCTGGGATGTAAATAATGTGAGCCAGTGGGCTCGCATTATTTATAGAGTCTTGACAAAGCATGGACACCCTCGGTCGGCCGGTCAGCGCAAAATTTTTACTATGACTCTCAAAATGGTGAAGGGTACAAAAGCTTTAGTACAGATAAACATCAGTGACTTGAGCTAGGTCTATATAATCGTCAATAAAGATAGATATAAGGGACTAGTGATCGACATCAGTGACTTAAGCTAAGTCAAGATAATCGTTAATAAAGATATATATTATCGGCTTAAGCTACTTTTAACAAGCTTTGGTTTGTTTAAAGTAGATAATGATCCTTTTTTAGCTCGCTATTACGGAGGGATGTATGGGACAGGCTTATTCGGTTACGGAGATTAATCAGTATATTAAGAATATGTTTATCAGAGATGGAATTCTTAACAGGGTGTTTATTAAGGGTGAGGTCTCGAACTGCAAATATCACACCTCTGGGCATATCTATTTTACGTTAAAGGATGCACAGGGGCAATTGGCATGTGTTATGTTTGCCGGTCAGAGAAGAGGGTTGACTTTTAAGTTGGAAGAGGGACAGAGTGTTGTCGCTCTCGGAAGCGTCAATGTCTATGAGCGTGATGGAAAATATCAGCTTTATGCCAGTGAAATTGTCCTTGATGGGCAGGGCATTTTATATGAGAAATTTGAGAGGCTCAAGAGATCTCTGGAGGCTGAAGGTCTATTTGACAGTGAACATAAAAAACCGATACCGACCTATCCAAAAAGAGTTGGTATTGTAACAGCTTCTACCGGAGCAGCCCTTCAGGATATTATCAATATAGTACAAAGAAGAAATCCCTATGTCCAGCTGATTTTATATCCGGCTCAGGTACAGGGCACCGGTTCCGCTGAAAGTGTGGTTAAGGGCATTAAGTTGCTTGATATTCTGGGAGTGGATACCATCATCGTCGGTAGGGGCGGTGGTTCCATCGAGGACTTATGGGCATTTAATGAAGAAATAGTTGCAAGAGCAATCTATGACTGCAGCACACCAATCATTTCAGCGGTCGGACATGAAACCGATATCACGATTGCAGACTTTGTCTCGGATTTGCGTGCACCGACACCATCTGCGGCAGCAGAGCTGGCAGTGAATGATTATCTGGCATTCCAGAGTATAGTAAGAGATTATAAACATAAGCTTAGCAGAGAAATGCAGCAGAAGCTAAATCAATTTATCAATAAAATCAGAGAATACAAGTTAAGAATATTATATGCCAGCCCGGCATTTCAGATCAGGCAGAAAAGGCAGTTTCTCATAGATATGGAGCAGAAGCTTATAATTCATATGAATCATCAGATTAAGGGAAAGAGACATTTGCTTGAATTGTATATCGCAAAACTTGAGGGCTTATCGCCCTTATCAAAATTAAGTAGGGGGTATGCGCTGATTGTCGGTGAAAACAATATACCGGTACAAAGCATACATAAAGTAAAAAAAGATGAAATTCTGACCATTTCCCTACTGGACGGAGATATAAGGACAAGAGTCGAAGAGCTTAGTGAAAAGAAGCGCGGAGATTGAGAAGGGAGGATTCAATATGGCTGAGAAAGTTATGAAACTGGAAGAAGCATTTGAGAAACTGAATTCGATTGTGGTGGCACTTGAGAAGCCCGAAGTAAGTCTTGAGGATTCCTTTGGTTTATATCAGGAAGGCATGAAGCTTTTGAAAACCTGTAATGATTCCATCGATAAAGTGGAAAAGCAGCTAATAATCTTAAGTGAGAATGGTGAGACAAATGAACTTTGATCAGGAGTTAAAGCAAAAGACTGCTGAGATGGAAGAGTTATTGAAGAAATTTATACCAAGTGAAGAAGGTTGCCAGAAAACTGTGGTGGAAGCTATGAACTACAGCCTGATGGCAGGAGGAAAACGTCTTCGTCCGATGCTGATGTCAGAGACTTATCAGCTGTTTGAAGGACAAAACTATGCTTTGCTTGAGCCCTTTATGGCAGCAATCGAGATGATCCATACCTATTCGCTGGTGCATGATGATCTTCCTGCGATGGATAATGATGAGTATCGACGGGGCAGAAAAACAACTCATGTGGTATATGGCGAGGCGATGGGAATCTTAGCGGGAGACGGTTTGCTTAACTTTGCATTTGAAACAGCGGTCAAAGCATTTGATGTAATCGCTTCTTCGGAGGAGGCAAATAAAGCTGCTGATTATGAGAGGATTTCGAAGGCGCTGAGGGTGTTATCCCTTAAGGCCGGAATCTATGGAATGATTGGCGGACAGGTTATTGATATGGAAGAATATAAGGGGAAGAGACAGCTGGAGCGACTTAATCTGATGTATCAGCTGAAAACCGGAGCCCTAATCGAAGCCTCTATGATGATCGGTGCAATCCTTGCCGGTGCAAACAAGGAAGAGATCGAAAAGATTCAACAAATTGCGGGAGCAGTCGGTCTTGCATTTCAGATACAGGATGATATTTTGGATGTAACAAGTACCCAGGAAGTTCTAGGCAAACCCATCCATAGTGATGAAAAGAATGAAAAGACAACATACGTGACACTGATAGGTCTTTCAAAGGCTAAGGAAGAGGTAGTACGAATTTCTAATCTGGCTACAACTGCCTATAAAACCCTGCCCTTTCAGAATGAGTTTTTGGAGCGTTTAATCAATATGTTGATCAGTAGAGACAAATAAGATGAAAAAAGAATTTTGCAAAGACTAAAATTCTTGGGAAGAATAAGGAACTCGCACAGTGGTGCTCCCTCCTTATTCTTCCGGGTATTGAGCCCATAAAAGTAAATGATAGGTGATTAGTCGTAATTGAGTTATATATTCCACAATACCGAAGCGAGGTGTATTCAGTGCCTAAATTATTAGACAGCATGATCAATTCAAATGATATCAAAAAGATAAAAACTCAGGATTATGATAAGCTTGCGGAGGAAATCCGGAGTTTTTTAATACAAAACGTTAGTAAAACAGGCGGGCATCTTGCTTCCAATCTCGGTGTGGTGGAGCTGACCATGGCTCTTCATCTGTCACTTGACTTGCCACAGGATAAGCTTATCTGGGATGTGGGACACCAAGCTTATACGCATAAGCTTCTGACCGGAAGAAAAGATATGTTTTGTACCTTGAGACAGATGGACGGATTAAGCGGTTTTCCGAAAAGAGAAGAAAGTGTCTGTGATTCCTTTGATACAGGACATAGCTCAACATCTGTATCGGCAGCGCTTGGACTGGTAAAAGCCAGGGATTTAAGCGGTGATAATAACAAAGTGGTTGCTGTCCTTGGAGACGGTGCGTTGACCGGAGGGATGGCCTTTGAGGCAATCAATAATGCCGGAAGATTAAAAACCAATATGATTATCGTACTGAACGATAACAATATGTCAATCTCGGAAAATGTAGGCGGTATGGCAAATTATCTTGGCAAGCTGCGTACGAGTGCGAAATATACCGGATTTAAACAAAACATGGAGAACACCCTTAACCATATGCCGGGTGTCGGTAAAGTTCTGGTGGAAAAATTGAAGCGTTCCAAGGATGCTATTAAATATTTCATGCTTCCGAGCATGTTCTTTGAAGACATGGGTCTTACTTATATCGGCCCGATCGATGGTCATGACATCGATCAGATGCTGAAGGCATTTGTAGCAGCGAAAAGAGCAAAGAAAGCCGTTGTTGTTCATGTCATTACCCAGAAGGGCAGGGGTTATCAACTTGCAGAAAAATATCCAAGCAAATTTCATTCAGTGGATCCTTTTGATATTGAGAGTGGCCAATCGGTTGGTATTGATAAAACAGTTTCCTATACGAAGATATTTTCCGATGTACTGGTTCGCCTGGCATCGACGGATGAAAAGATAGTTGCAATTACGGCGGCAATGCCATATGGGACCGGATTATCATGCTTTAAGAAACATTTTCCGAATCGATTTTTTGACGTTGGGATTGCTGAACAGCATGCGGTAACTTTTGCGGCAGGACTGGCAATGGGTGGGTATAAGCCGATTGTAGCCATATACTCAACATTTTTGCAGCGGGCTTATGACCAGATAATTCACGATGTCTGTATCAATAATCTTCCGGTAATATTTGCAATTGATCGTGCCGGTATCACCGGCAGGGACGGCAAGACACATCAGGGAGCTTTTGATTTATCCTTTTTATCACATATACCGAACTTGACGGTAATGGCGCCCAAGAACAGCAGAGAACTCGAAGAAATGCTATCCTATGCAGTAGCCTGTAACGGTCCGGTAGCGATCAGGTATCCCAAGGGTGAAGCATATCTTGGACTTGATGACCATCAGACGGCAATCGAAGGCGGTAAAGCAGAGCTGTTGCAGGAGGGCACGGAGGTTGCCATTCTTGCCGTGGGCAGTATGGTAAAAACTGCGGAAGAGGTAGTGGAGCTTTTAAAACAGGAGGGCAGAACGGTATCTTTTATTAATGTGCGTTTTGTCTCACCTATGGATAAGGAAATTCTGGAACGTTTATCAATAGACCACAAGCTGTTTGTAACCCTGGAAGAAAATGTGAGGAATGGCGGATACGGACAGAAGGTAGCTGATTATCTGTTTGAAACGAAGAAACAGGGAATAAGACTTCTGAATATTGCCCTCCCGGATCAGTTCATAGAACATGGTGGCGTGGGCGAACTTCAGAAAAAATTAGGACTTGATACGGAAAGTATCTTAAATAGAATTAAGGCAGAGCTGTAGTTACAGAGTGTATTTTAAATAGAATTAATACAGAGCGGTAGTTACAGAGTGTATTTTAAATAGAATTAATACAGAGCGGTAGGTATTTGTGGCTGAATGAATTACGGAGGTTGGAAGAGAACTTGAAGGAACGTTTGGATGTTTTACTGGTGAACAGAAATCTTGCGGAGTCGAGAGAGAAGGCAAAGGCGGTCATTATGTCCGGCAATGTATTCGTGGAGGGACAGCGAGAAGATAAAGCAGGCAGTACATTTCAAGATAGCGTAGCCATAGAGGTGAAGGGAAATCCTTTAAAATATGTCAGCCGCGGGGGATTAAAGCTTGAGAAGGCAATTGACCGGTATGGTATCACTTTAGCCGGGAAAATCTGCATGGATGTCGGCTCCTCTACCGGAGGCTTTACAGACTGTATGTTGCAAAACGGTGCTACAAAGGTCTATTCGGTAGATGTCGGTACCAATCAGCTGGCTTGGAAGCTTCGTCAGGATGAGCGTGTCGTCAGCATGGAGAAGACGAATGTCAGATACTTAACAAAGGAACAGATTGCAGATACGATTGCGTTTGCCTCAATCGATGTTTCCTTCATATCACTTACCAAGGTGCTTTTGCCTGTTAGGGAATTGCTTGAAAGTCAGGGTGAAATTGTTTGTCTGATTAAGCCGCAGTTCGAAGCAGGTAGAGAGAAGGTTGGTAAGAAGGGTGTTGTCAGAGACAAGAAGGTGCATGAAGAAGTGATTTCAGTGGTATGCAATTATGCCGCGGGGATTGGCTTTGACTGTCTGGAACTTGAGTTTTCACCGATCAAGGGACCGGAAGGCAACATTGAATATTTATTATATCTTAGGAAGAAAATAGAGGACGAACAAACGGAGGGATTACCTACCGGACAATCCATTATGTTGCATCAAATAACCGCGACGGTTGAAGAAGCGCATGGCTCTCTTGCACAAATATAACTTTTCTTAATAACGCATAATTATTCTGCTTATTGTGAAATTATACTTGTATTAAAGTGCTGATGGCTTGAAATTAATGGAATTGTATGATAGACTCTTTGTATACTTATTAACGCAGTCACCCAAGGAGAGTAGCAATAAGAATGGATCGCTTTCTTATCATTACAAATAAAGAAAAAGATATAGATTGCCAAATCACGAAAAAGATTGCTGCTTATATTGAAAAAGCAGGGAAGAAGGCAATTATAACATGTGTTTCTTCCACCATGGAAAGCTGTATGACAAAGGATATCCCTGAGGATATCGAGTGTGCCATAGTGCTTGGAGGAGACGGAACAATCATTCAGACGGCAAATGATCTGATGACTTATAATATCCCGATTCTGGGTGTGAACCTTGGGACTTTGGGCTTTTTGGCTGAAATCGAAACGCAAAATATAGAACAGGCTCTTGAGCGTCTGTTTCGTGATGACTACCGGATTGAGAACCGGTTGATGCTTGAGGGAATTACCGTTTACAATCCAATGAATCAGAAGCCCTGCTGTAATAGCCCGGGTTATGCGTTAAACGATATTGTAATTACCAGAAAAGGGTTTTCCAGAATTATTAGTCTTGGTATTTACGTGAATGATGAACTGGTAGACAATTTTCTGGGAGACGGAGTCGTTGTATCGACCCCAACGGGTTCGACGGCTTATAATCTGTCGGCAGGCGGGCCGATTGTCATAACAAAAGCAGATGTCATGGTAATCACACCAATCTGTCCACACTCCTTAAGTCCACGAAGCATAGTAGTTTCAGCAGAGGATATGATTAAGGTAATTGTGGGTAAGAGTAAGAAGACACAGGAAGCGGAAGCAATCGCCTGCTTTGACGGAAATAAAGTGGTCGAGCTAGGAACAGATGATACAATCTTAATCAAAAAGGCTTTCTATAATACGAAGCTCGTAAAACTGAACCGTACCGGCATTTATGAAATTCTACGGTCTAAGCTAAATAACAACGGAGACTAAAATACATGATATCGGATGCCGTACAGCGGCAAGGTGGAGGTTTATGATGAAGATAAGCAGACAGAGCAAGATCATTGAACTTATTAATAAATATGAGATTGAGACGCAGGAAGATTTGGCGGATAGACTGATGAAGGATGGGTACAATGTAACACAGGCAACCGTATCCAGAGATATCAGAGAGTTAAAGCTGACTAAGGTTACTGATGATGGTGGAAAGCAAAAATATATCGTACTCCAGAAGACGGAAGCCGGATTAAGTGAGAAATATGCACGCGTATTAAGGGATGGCTTTGTATCCATGGATATGGCGCAGAACATTATGGTAGTTAAGACGGTTCCGGGAATGGCGATGGCTGTAGCCGCCGCGCTGGATGCACTACAAATCAGTAGCATCGTTGGATGTATCGCCGGAGATGATACAGTTATGTGTGCAATCAGAACTTCGGAAGAGACAATCGCTGTTATGGAGAGGCTAAGTAAGCTGATTAATGCAGATTAAACTTGCCGAACTGAAAAAACGATGATAAAATAATGGAGCACATAAAGCTACAAAACGAATAAGGAGACTTATATTATGTCAGGACATTCTAAATTTGCGAACATAAAACATAAGAAAGAAAGAAACGACTCAACTAAGGGAAAAGTATTTACGAAGCTTGGCCGTGAAATTGCAGTTGCAGTTAAGGAAGGTGGGGCTGACCCGAACGCCAACAGCCACCTTAAGGATATCATTGCGAAAGCAAAGGCCAACAACATGCCGAATGATACCATAGATCGAAGCATTAAGAAGGCAGCCGGTGATGCCAATTCGGTAAACTACGAGGTCGTAACCTATGAGGGCTACGGTCCGAATGGAATTGCAATCATTGTGGAAGCACTTACCGATAATAAGAACAGAACAGCAGCTAATGTCCGTAACGCATTTACCAAAGGTAACGGAAATGTTGGTTCTCAGGGCTGTGTATCCTTTATGTTTGACAGAAAGGGCCAGATCATCATTGACAAGGAAGAATGCGATATGAAGTTTGATGACCTGATGATGGTTGTCCTTGATGCCGGAGCAGAGGATTTTTCGGAAGAAGAAGACAGCTTCGAGATTCTGACCGACCCCGATGATTTCAGTGTCGTAAGAGAAAACCTAGAGAAGATAAAGCTTCCTATGGCACAGGCGGATGTCTCTATGATTCCCCAGACCTGGGTGGAGCTAAAGGATGAAAATGATATTAAGTCCATGAACAGAATCCTTGATTTACTCGACGAAGATGATGATGTACAGGAAGTTTGGCATAATTGGGAAGAGTAAGTAATATACCGGTTTTGGTATATTGGATGGTTTTCATAAAAAATGGAGTATATATTTAATCCTGCATTTATCACAATTGAAACAAGTGATGAATGCAGGATTTTTGATACGCATAGTAAATTGCATTTCTTTCAAAGTATGTGCTTAGGTACACAGGCGATGAATTATTATTCTATCACTCATTAGGTGCCCACCCATTGGGCAATGGGATATAGTTTCACTAGGTTAAAGTTGTTGACTTGTAATTCCTTACGGTTTATTATGTATATAATCTCAAAAATCATTTGGTGTATTGGATTAAGAGGTTGATATAGTTGATTTTTATAGTATTCGTTATGAGCTTATTAACACTCTAACCCACAAATACTTGCAATAATTGTCGGGTATTTGTCCTTTACCTATATTATACTGAATGCGAAAGGAGAATAATATGGATACTCTGGAAAACATGAAACAAGCGATTGATTATATCGAAAGTAATCTTGACAACGAAATCGAATATTCAAGGATCGCACAAATAGCATTATGCTCTCAATATCACTTTCAGCGCATGTTTGGTTTCCTTATCGGCATACCGCTATCCGAGTACATACGGCGACGTCGCTTAACCCTTGCCGCCTTTGATTTGCAGAATGGTAATGAAAAGATAATTGATATTGCTTTGAAGTATGGCTATAATTCGCCTGATTCGTTTTCTCGTGCATTTGTTGCAATGCATGGAATTATACCGTCAAAAGCAAGAGAAAAGGGCATCACCCTAAAGGCGTATCCTCGTATAACATTCTCCTTATCACTAAAAGGAGTGGTTGAGATGAATTATAGAATTGAGCAAAAAGATTCATATACAATTGTAGGTATTAAGCAAAGATTTTCTCATGTTGAAGGCTTGGGCGAAAACATTGGGAAGATGTGGAGTGAGACATCGGCGGAAACAATCGGGCAAATTGCCGGGCTTGGGGATGGGTTGGTGGGTGTATACAGCGGTATGTATGAAGATAACACGACTGATTACTACATTGCTGCCATAACGAAAAAAGATTGTTCTAAAACGATGTGCGAGCTTGAAATACCATCTCTTACATGGGCGATTTTTGAAATAACCGGCCCAATGCCTACTGCAATGGCAGAAACATGGGGACGGATTTTTTCAGAATGGTTTCCTACATCTGGTTATGAACACGCAGAAGCACCGGAAGTGGAGTGGTACTCAAACGGTGATTTAAGCGCATCTGATTATAAAAGCGAAATATGGATACCTGTTATTAAGAGTTGAAAACAGCCCGTCGAGGTCATTATCGGCGGGCTATTCTATTTTCGGTGATCGTCAACACTGTAAAAAGTAATTGATATATTTTTCAATAGCTGACAAAACTTATTTATTCAAGACAGGAATAACAACGCTTCTTAATATATAATGTAGTTACCAATATAGGAGGTATAGATCATGGCTAAGAAATTTGAAAAAGGTAATAGTAACGGTGCTTCTATAGATATCGTGCAACGTATCATTGATTATATTGAAGAAGATATTTATGAAGAGTTAGTACCAAATATTATTGCAGCTCAATTTTATATGAGTATTTCAACAATGAATAGCTTATTTAAGAGCGTTTGCAATTTGACTATCATGGAATATGTGCGAAACAGGCGGCTTTCGCTTGCGGGACAAGAACTTATGAGGTCTAACATACATATTATTGAGCTTGCATTTAAGTATGGATATGAAACTCCCGAAGCTTTTGCCAAGGCATTTTCACGATTTCATGGATTTCCACCAAGTTTTATCAGAAGAACATATCCCAAAATCAAAGAATTTAATCCAATGCAGATCATACTGGAAATACGTGGTGGGTGGGATAATATTATATCGGATGAACAACCGACGTTGCGGACAAATCAAAAGCATACAGAACAGGAAAAAGGTCTCCTTAATTGTTATGATGAAAATACAAAAATTAATGGAGGGTTAACTATGGATAAGAAAAGTTATGAATATCGAATTAGTATCAACGACATGAAACAGAAAAAGGATTGGGGTATCCTGTTAAGGTTGGCTAAAAGGCTCGATGATAGTGGCATTAAGTTTAAAGTAGACGGAAAAACAATGATATTTGCACATGGACTGGAATTTAAACTTGAGAAAATCTGTTTAACCTTCAAATGGAATGAAGAACAGAAAATATTGAATTTTTTTGGTAAGGATGGTAAGGCAGAAGAAAGTTTCAGTGGTTTCAAGTATTTTGATACCATGTTTGAAGGCATGAAGGTTAGATGTATGTTCTATGGAGAATGTCAGGGCGACGATACCGAGGAACTCCTCTTTCGAAATGCTGAACCGGTGGAGGTAGATGGGAAGATTATTTATGTGCAGACATTAGAATTTTACATCGAAAATGCTGAGCCGGATCATAAATATTACAAAATGGTGGAGGATTGGTTGAAGTTAAGAGTCATGAGTTAGACGGATTAAAGAAGGACCGCTAGATGTGATACGATCTTTATGTTTATTTAATTTTCTGGGATCAATGTCATAATATACACAAAACATCAAGTATCTTCCTGCTTTTTTGATATAATAAGAAATAGATAACGTTATCAAATGAAGAAAAGAGGGAAATGTGTGCGGGATATATCTATTCTTGTTACAGCTCTTAATGTAATAGAAGAGAATCTATGTGAGCAATTCACATTAGATGACTTGGCTAAAGAGTGTTATGTATCTGTATCTGGCTTACAAAAACTATTCAGTTACGCCTTTCGTTGCTCAATTGGTGAATACTTGTCGAAACGGCAAGACGCATTGATACTGCAATTTCTGATAGATGAACGAGCTAGTTTTTGATAATGAAAATTCATTGATGGAAGAAGTAGTATTTTCTTGCAACGATACAGGAAAATTATAGTTAATTTTATTGAAATCTTTGATATTGGCAATTGCAGAAATAAATATTGCGAATAAAATGTATTAATGAATATCGTAATTTAGGGTAGTATATGAAATATTCTTTTGAAAATAATTATAGACTCAGGGCATTTAACCAAAATAGTACTTCCACCAGAAATATTGATACAAAGAATATCTATCTTCCACCCGGATATCAAATTGAAGTAGTTGCGGCGGGACTAGATGTACCAATTGATATGGTTTTTTCTGATAATGGTGATCTATATGTTGCGGATTCAGGAGTTACATCAGGCAATCCAAAAGTATTACATTATATCAATAATCGCTTTGAGACGATAGCTGATAATTTTACTTTGCCGATCACCGGGATAAGTTATCTGGATGGAAATATATATGTTTCTCATAAGAACTTCATATCTGTACTTCATTCGAATGGAAACAGGCAGAGTATCATCGCCGGTTTACCCTGTAACGGCGATTTTGGAATAAGTAATGTAGCCTTTGGACCGGAGGGAAAGATATATTTTGGATTAGGGACAGCTACTAATTCAGGGGTAGTCGGGGCAGATAATCCTTGGGTATATGACCACCCTTTACTTCACGATGTTCCGGCGAGTAATATTGTTCTGAATGGACAGAATTATATCACGGATAACATTTTTGTCCATGGGGAAAAAGCAAGTACAGGAGGTTTTTGCCCCTACGGCGTTGCCAGTGAAACGTATGAAATAGTTAGGAGCGTGATAAAGGCATCAGGCAGCATTCTAAGAGCGAACAGGGATGGTACTCAAATTGAAATGGTTGCTTGGGGCTTTCGGAATCCGATCAGAATTAAGTTTGACAAAGAGTTTAGGCTACTGGCAGCAAATCGTGGTTATGATGTCAGGGGCAGCAGACCGATTGCAAATGCTCCGGATGAGATTTACTATGTTGAACCGGGAGTTTGGTATGGTTGGCCGGATTATTCGGCCGGAGAACCGGTAACTTTACCGAGATTTCAGCCGGAGGGAAGACATCAGCCCGAATTTTTATTGGCAGAACATCCGAATATTCCACCAAAGCCTTATGCTGAATTTTCTTCGCATTCATCTATCATGGGATTTGATATCAACTATAATGAGAGCTTTGGACCTATCGGTGATCTATATATTGCAGAATTTGGAAGCCTTGGCCCATTAACAATGGGACCATCCGCTCCCTATAGAGGAATTGGGCACAAGATATCCAAGATTGATCAAAACACCCGAGAAATAATTACATTTGCCAGTAATAAATCAGGACTTCCGGCCTTGACTATGGAGGATTCGGGATTTGGAAGAATCGTTGATGTAACTTTCGGACCGGAGGGAGCAATGTATGTATTGGAGATAGGGATAAGCGACCCAAATATTATCAATCAATATATTCCGAATTCAGGTATGCTCTGGAGAATAAACAGAATTAATAATTTGAATTAATTTGTGATATAATGAACGAAGAAGGTTACAATATTCGCAACTTCTATCAAGAATACTCATCAATAGTTTGATAGAATAGCGTTACAAGGAGTGAACTATAGTGTCGGTGAAAACAATTGAAAGAATGATAGACTGGGTGGAAGCTAATCTGAACGAGGAGCCGACACTTGATAAGATGTCTGATTATGTTGGGTATTCTTCCTTTTACTGTTCCGCAAAATTTCATGAAACAGTAGGGATATCCTTTAAAGAATATGTGGTGAGGCGAAAACTGACTTTGGCGGCTGTTGAGTTAAGAGAAACTAGCGCTAGGATTATAGATATTGCGGTGAAATATGGATTTTCATCCAATGAGGCTTTTTCCAGAGCGTTTTGTAAAGGCTTTGGGGATTCACCAAGTCGGTTTCGTAAAACACAGATACAATTCTCTGGGTATGAAAAATCCGAGATGTTATCGAACACTCTTTAGTAAATATGTTTGGAGATATCTATGAATGATAAAATAGAAAGAAATGATTTATGCTGGTGCGGAAGCGGGAAGAAATATAAAATCTGTCACAGCTATATTGACGAGCAAATCAGAATGTATAAAATAAAAGGCTGTATTGTTCCTGACAAAAAGCTTTTGAAAACGCCGACTCAAATTGAAGGAATTAGAGAAAGCGGTAAAGTGAATACTGCTGTTCTTGATTACATATCAGAGAAGATACAAGTGGGCATGACCACGAACAGAATTAATCAATTTGTATATGAAAAGACCAGGGAGCTCGGTGGACAGCCGGCAACCTTAGGATATGAGGGCTTTCCTAAAAGTGTATGCACTTCAATCAATAATGAGGTATGTCATGGAATTCCATCGGATAAAGCAATCCTTCAAGACGGAGATATCATTAATGTTGATGTTACAACGATTCTAAATGGGTATTTTGCAGACTCCTCCAGAATGTTTTGTATCGGCCATGTTAGCGCGGAGAGACAAAGATTAGTTGATATGACAAGGAAAGCAATCGATATAGGACTGGAACAAGCAAGGCCATGGAATTTCTTAGGAGACATAGGCCAGGCGATTAATGACTTTGCACGTTCTTGCGGATATTCGGTAGTGAGAGAAATTGGCGGGCACGGGATAGGAATTGAATTCCACGAAGAGCCGTTTGTCAGCTTCGTATCAAAAAAAGGTACAGAGATGCTTCTGGTTCCGGGGATGGTATTTACGATAGAGCCGATGATAAATATGGGAAAGGCTGATGTTCTTATCAATAGGAGAAATGGATGGACGATAAGAACAAGAGATGGTAAAGACTCAGCTCAGTGGGAGGTTACAGTTTTAATAACCGATCATGGATGCGAGGTACTCGCTAATTGAATTAGATATTGATTGAGACCTGGAATAATTAGTAATAACTTGATGTACAACATATATAACCTTCTCATGGATCACTTTATAAGATTGAGGAGGTTTTTAATGCTCAGATTTATAGCAAACTGTTATGTCTATATTCTAATGGAGTTATACCTACTAGCTTTTTGAAAATGTTATTGTAATGATTTTGATAGTTATAACCTACAGTTATTGCTATTTCATGAATCGATTTGGTTGTATGTAACAATAAATATTTGCTTTCCTCAATACGCATTAAATTAATATGAGAGGAAAGAGATAAATTTGTTTCTTTATTAATTAACCCAGAAAGATAAATATGATTTATGTGAATATATTCGGCCAGTTGTATTAAGGTAATCTTCTCTGTAAAATGATTTCTTATATACTGCATTGCTCGTTTTGTATGAATGGAATAATTGTCAGTTGATAAGACTGAAACGGATTGGGCATAGTTAACAATGGTTTTGGTCATCGTCAGTATAATATCATATGCTTTGGTTGAATGCTCAATAATTGAAATGGATTTGTTTAAGAGACGAAACATTTTTTCAAATGGAGCATTAGCCTGAACGGCAGAATGACATGCAATGGTACATGTAACGATACACCGGTTTTTTAATGTACGATAATTATTGCCAAGGGATTTTATACCCCAGAATAAATATCCATAATCACCGATCAGCTCGGTTACTCCATTTACATTACCCCTAATAATATGATTCAGCATAGTCGACAAGAATCTATAGATTACATCAAAATTTTTTGTATTATATCTTGAACTTATATCATCCTCGTTCTCAATAATTAATAAATCATTATATGCATCTTCATGTTGATATATCCTTTGTACAGGCAGACTCATATCTATTAGCTGCTTCTGACATAAGATTACAAAGAGCATTCCCCTATGGTGGATACTTTCATTAGTGATGAAAGGAATACTATTAAGAAAATCCAGAAACGCATTCTTTTTATATATTGGTAAATCAATACATTCATTTCTCTTCAACAATGATTTACTGGTTGGGGCGAACTCCAACATTGGGCCTGCAATTAGTTCCAACTTTTCTTTACCTAAGCTTAATAAAAAAATATTATAAACAAAATTTCTTTTCGTATAAAAGGTATGAAAACTGTTAACAACTGTATGTATCAATTGTGTATCATCAGCCTCTAGAAAGTCAATAACATCTTCGTATTCTGCAAATTCTGTGAGTAAGACCAAATCCAAACCTATAACAAATAGTGGAAGCTTTCTATGTAAGCTATTAAGGCATATAATAGTTAATTTAGTAATTTCTGAATATAATTCCATTAATTCTTTTATTGAATCAATGATCAACAAGATTCACCCCCAGTAGTTAGCACCTGTCAGTTTATATAAAGCTAATAATATATAAAATATCTTTATTTTATATAAAGCTTCGAAATTGTTTTGATATAATATTGTAACTGTCGAATAATAAGAGAAAGTTACGAAAAATATTCCAATTTGTCATTATAAGATTATAACATAATTCATAATAAATTCCAGTATGAATCAGGTCTAAAAGTTACCATTAAAGAGACACCATATATTTGAGAGCCGCCGAAGGCGGCACATGGGAGCTGGTGTTAAATTTTTATTATAAATCGAGTAAATTGGAGGAGATAGTGTGGAAAATCAAGATTTTCCACACGGCAAATTTGTGCTGTCGCCCAAATTCGCGGGTTTGCGGCAGAATGGAGGATTAAAATGCAGAAAACATAAAATTGAAAATGAGACATAACTAATTAAGCTAGAACTTATCATTCAAAGGAGATGGAATAAAGTGAAATCTAAATTGTACATTGTCTTTCGATTAAATGAGGAAGAATATGGAATTGAAATAGCATATGCACAGGAAATTCTGCGTATGCCAGATCATTTAACACACCTACCAAATATGCCGGCATATGTAGAGGGCGTTATTAATATACGAGGTAAAGTGATACCGGTAATTGATCTAAAGAAAAGATTTGATCTTAAGACAATAGAAGAAAGTACCGAAAGGCGATTAATAATTTTAAATTTTAATAATACTTTGCTTGCGGTAGTAATTGATGATGTTTCTGAAATTGTAAATATTGAAGAAGATACAATACAGAATGTAAACTCGATTATTTCTCAGTTAGGGCAGAATTGTTTAGCAGGTATAGGTAGGATTGAGCAACGATTAATTCTATTATTGGATGTCCTAAAACTGAACACTGAAATTTTTGCTTACCAATTTGAAATGGAGGAAATAAAATGATTCAATTATCAGGATTAGAAGAATGTAAGATTATGATGGAAATAATGGCAGATCTTATCCCTGGGGGAGTATTATTTGGTATCATTGAAGGCAATACCATTATATGGACAAAAGCTTCCGATTCATTTGCAATGGATATTCTGCATGTGGGACAAAAGCTTGAAAATAGTACCACAACGATGAAGTGCATTCAGGAAAAAAGGATTCTGAAACAGCTGGTTCCCCGTGAAGTTTATGGAAAGAGACTAAAAATTATATCGATACCAATCATAAAAGATGATGGTGACTCATATGGGGCGATTTCAATTGCTATCCCTAACTTACATCCGGTAGCAGCTTCATTTTATGATTTTGCACCAATTCTTACTGAGATGTTTCATGAGGGTGCATGTATATATCTTACTGATTTACAAAAAGTTGCATACAGTCAGACTTCGAAAAAATTAGCTGTGTCATTTGTTGAAAATGGTCAAGAACTGAATGAAATGGATGTTGCTTATAATGTTATCAAAACAAGAAAACCGATACTTGCCGAATTGGATGAATCGAAATTTGGAATACCGGCTTTTACCGCTAATTATCCGTTATATGATACGGAAAACAAAGATGAAATTGTTGCAACTATGGGAATTATTTTGCCAAAGCAGACGGCAGGCAAACTTCGCAATATGTCAAAAAACCTAGAAGATGGATTAACAAATATTTCTTCGGCAATTCAACAGCTTGCAGCCTCAGCAACTGAGATTCATTCTAATGAACAGGCCTTAAATTCAAATATCAAAGATATTATTTCTATCTCAGAAGAAATTGATGAAATTTCAGTATTTATTAAAGAAATTGCGGAAGAAACAAAGCTGTTAGGTCTGAATGCTGCCATTGAAGCAGCGAGGGCCGGCGAAGCAGGCCGTGGTTTCGGGGTGGTTGCGGATGAAATAAGAAAATTATCATCAGAATCAAAAAGTACGGTGCCTAAAATCAATAAGCTGACTCAGAATATAAAAAGACAAGTAGAAGAAGCAAGCGGAAAAAGTAGTAAATCACTTGATGCAAGTCAGGAACAGGCAGCGGCTACAGAAGAAATCACTTCCAGTATAGAAGAAATCACTATTATGTCGAACGAGCTTGGGAAAATCGCATTAGTGATCTAGTATACAACCCTATAAATGAAATTTAACCAGATATTAGTATTCGGTTACATAATAATCAATAAATAAGGAAATCGGTACGAAAGTGATATAATCCCTCCAAAGTAGTTTTGGTTATTTACCAGGTCTGCTTTAGAGGGATCATATCAAAGTACCGACTTCCTTTTCTTTTGATTAAGTTGAATGTTTCATCATAAAAATAACAAAAAATTGGCACAATATAATACTGTGCTGTTTTTTTTTTTGAAAAATAGCCAAACTATATAAGAGGATTACATTTTAATGAAATAACAGTATCATCTCTGAAAATCACGAGATTTACTTAATCATATCTGCCTTTATCGAATAATTAATAAACCATTGGTTAAGATATTTTCATTCTGGCTATGCATTATTCGTTGAAATTCACTTAAGGAGGAGATTAAATTGCAGATTATATTGGACATTGGCCATTTTATAATAAATATACCAGTGGGACTGAAAGTGCTTTTGATTGTTGTCATCCTGATTTGGTGTATGCTGTTGTTCCTATATTATCGTTTCAGCCATTTTCGAAAGAAAGTGTATTTTAACATTAATACAGTGGAAAGTCTGGGTGCGCTTGGGCCAAAGGACTGGGAACGGCAGATGCGCGAATTGGCAGCCAGCCATAGTCAGGTTAAGTCGATGAAGTATAATTTTGTCCTCGATGATTATAACCAGATTGCTTATAGGAAGCTCAATAGGCTGCGGAACAATATTTCGGCAATATCCAACGATATCATTACACTGATTCCGGCTGCGCGCTGGCTTTTTGATAATTTTCAGATGATGTATCGCGAGATTAAGAAGGTTAGGACCTCAGGTACGAGTTATGAAATACTTCCAATATTAAAGACGAAGGAATACAGGGGATATCCGAGAGTCTATATTGTTGCCAAGAAGATGGTCTCAATGTCAGGTGGTCATCTTGATGAGGAGAATATCAAGGTCATGTTGAAGGCATACCAGGAGATAACTCCGCTTAATGATAAGGAATTATGGGTGCTTCCCGAGATGTTGGGCTTCTGCCTGTTGGAATGCATTATTGAAGTGGCAGAAAATATACTTTATATTATTCATATCAAATCAAAGGCTGATCAATTCGTAAGGGAGAGGCTGGGGGGAAAGGAGCAGGGGACCGGGATTTCTGCATTGTTGAAAGATCCCGATCCGGATTGCAGACGTAACTATTCGTTTCATTCTCATGTCATTTATCTCCTGAAGAATATGTCCTTTGATGATAACACGATTCAGAAGTATCTGGAATTTCATTACCGATCAAATAGTACACAGCTGAACCCCTCCAATGTGTATTCAGAAGAGGGCAAGGCAGAGTCCTATTTAGAGACTAAGATCCGAGCTCTAATTATCAGCCTCCGTGAAATGAATGAAATTGATGTGGAGAGATTTTATGAGGAGTTTTCCTGCTTGGAACAGATTTTATCAAAAGATCCGGAAGGAATCTATTCCTTAATGGATGTGGAGAGCAAGGGAATGTACCGTGCGGTTGTTGTCAAGCTGGCACTGGATTTTAAACTTAGTGAGCAGAAGATCGCAAATGATTGTCTTGACCTCGCAACGCAGGGAAGCAGTGAACTTCATTGTTCTCATCATGTGGGCGCTTACCTTTTAGGTAAAGGATACTCGTTATTGTTAGCAAAGGTGCTGGATAAACCGAAGCTGGCTAGCAGAAAGTGGAGTATAAACAGCATTGGAATTGCATATTTCCTAAGCTTCGCAGTTCTTTTATTAATTTCGTTTATCTTTCTTACACTTTGTTTGGAGGGACTGGGAAACCTTAGGCGGGGCTGGCAGGAGATTATAATGCTACTCGCAGCATCACCGGTTTTGGTAGGAATAGTACTTGAGATAACCAATTATACATTTACCAGAAGAATTAAGGTCAAGAAAATTCCTTCCTTGGATTATCTCGTTGAAATACCGGATAATGCAAGAACATTTGTAGTAATGCCCGTAATTGTGTCCACAAAGGAGCAGGGTCTGTCATATTTAGATCGCTTGCAGAAACATTATCTGGCTAACCGACAGGAAAACCTTTATTTTGCTCTCTTGATGGATTTTAAGGATTCTCCGGAACAGTTTACTAGCGAAGATGAGGGTATTGAGAATGCATTGATTGGACGTATGATCGAATTGAATGAGAAATATTATTCGGAACATCAGCGCTTTTCTTTGTTTATCAGATACCGTAAATGGAATAATGCAGAAAGCTGTTATATGTGCTGGGAACGAAAAAGAGGTAAGCTGGAGGAATTCAATTATCTACTAAGCGGAGCCGAGCAGGAGGCAACTTCCTTCTCGCAGATATTGTGTGATAAAGAAATTCTTAGTAGTTTTCGTTACGTGATAACCCTTGATGCAGATACCAATTTAATCAGAGATAATGCAGCGAAACTTGTTGGGCTGATTGATCACCCGATGAACAGACCATTGTTAGATAAGGATAATAAGAAGGTTAAAGAAGGCTATGTTATCATACAGCCTTCTGTAAGAAATCATATTGTTGATAGAAATGGTAGTCGTTTTGCTGATATTTTCGGAGGACAATCCGGATTGGCACATTATTCAGCTATCATATCAGATATTTATCAGGATATTTTTGGTGAGGGAATCTATACCGGTAAAGGAATCTATGATGTTAAGTCCTTTCATGCACTGCTTCATAACAAGATACCGGAGAATCAGGTCTTAAGCCATGATTTATTGGAAAGCTGTTATGCCAAAACTGCATTTTCCAGTAATGCCAGAATTATGGACAGTTTTCCCACCAGTGTTATTTCCTATGTAAAAAGAGAGCATCGTTGGATTCGTGGCGACTGGCAGTTGCTTCCTTGGTTGCTTGGCAGAAAGGTCAATGAAAAGAGACCTCTTTGTGCCTTGTCACGTTGGAAGATTGCGGATAATTTACGACGTAGCATGGTTCCCTTAAGCAAAACACTGACGATTATACTAAGTCTGATCCTGGTGCCAAATGTTTGCTGGCTCTGGATACCCTTAGTGCTGTTTATTGATTTTTTTAATTTTATGATATTATTAATTGCTGTTATCAGTCAAAAGCTGTTTAGACCCAAGTTGGCACTGGTGTATAAAAGCTTTTTCAGAGAATTGAAAATTATAGTACAGAGAGCATTTATGGAGCTTGTACTCACTCCATACAGAGCATACATGGGTACTGATGCGATGCTTCGGACAATTTACCGTATCTATATCAGTAAGAAAAGCCTGCTTCAATGGAACACTGCAGAAAGTGTGGATTCCTCGATTATTAATACACGAAGGGGCTATTTCCTTATGATGTGGAGTTCCTTCCTACCTGTTGCCATATTATTCGGATTTTTACTTCTTAGAGATATCTCTGCGGTCGGAACTATCATTTACTCTGTGTTGATTATTATCTGGAGTCTTGCTTTTTATTTTGCATATAGGATTAGTCAACCAAAGGAAAATGCAGATAAAATGATTAAGGAGGAAGATAAAGAGCTTTTATTAGATGCGGCACACAGGACTTGGATGTTTTTTAAGGAACTTTCAACAAAAGATAATAACTGGTTGTGCCCGGATAATTATCAGCTATTCCGTAAGGATAAAACAAGTGATAAGACCTCACCTACCAATATAGGGCTTCACTTATTGGCTATCTTGTCAGCGAGAGATTTCGGATTTGAGACCTTAAGTACATCTCTGGACTATGTGGAAAATCTTATGAATACGATCCAAAAGTTATTGACTTGGAAGGGGCATTTGTATAACTGGTATCATGTGCAGACACTGGAGGTGTTAAATCCAGCCTATATTTCAACCGTGGATAGCGGTAATTTTCTGGGTCACTTAATTGCTCTGAAACAAGGCTTGATTGAACAAAAAAGCAATCCAGTCTTCTCCGAAGCGATGCTTTATGAGCTACAGAAAACAATAAAACAAAGTAAGTATGATAAAAAGTTAAATGGTGATTATTCGGTATTAGGAGAATTAACGGAGGAATTAACTGATATATGGGAGGAACTTGGTTGCCGTGAATCCAAGCCCCATGAGGAGCCACGTTGGTGCAGAGAAATGCTCCATGTGATAGAGGATATTGTAAAAGAAGTGGCGGATTTGAGATTAAAGGATGTTAATCTTCATAATTGTCCTTCTCTGTCACAGCTGGAGGAAAAGGACAATAAGTATGCAAAGAATATGATTAACAGAATTAATAAACTCGTAGATAGAATTGATGATATTCATGCAAATGTTGATTTTAGATTTTTATTCAATGAAAAGCGGATGCTATTCCATATTGGATATCATGTAGCTTCACAGACTTTGGACGCCGGATGCTATGATCTGATGGCCTCCGAATCAGCCTTAACGAGTTTTCTTGCAATTGCTAGGGGAGATGTGCCACAAAGGCATTGGCAGAAACTTGGAAGACCTTTAACGATGGTAAACGGAATTCCTTGTTTTGTTTCCTGGAGTGGAACGATGTTTGAATATCTGATGCCTAATCTGGTGATGAAGCAGTATGAGGATTCGGTATATACAGAGAGCTCAAGAGCAGCGGTATTACAGCAGATTTCATATGCTAAGGAGGCGAAAATACCCTGGGGTATCTCTGAATCACAGTATTACCGATTTGATCTAAATACAAATTATCAGTATAAGGCCTTTGGAGTTCCCAAGTTGCGACTGCAGCCTGTTCGCAGAAATTCTCTTGTGGCGACACCATACGCTACTATGCTTGCACTGGAATATGCGGAAGATGAGAGTATGGCTAACTTAAGAAGGATGATAGATCTTGGGATGTATGGGGACTACGGCTTTTACGAAGCAATTGATTATAATAATCCAAGTGCGGTGGAGATGACACCCTATTGTATCGTGAAATCCTTTATGGCGCATCATCAGGGAATGAATCTGGCGGCAATCAACAACTATCTCAATCACGGAATTTTACGCCGAAGATTTCATTCAGAAGCAATTGTTAGGGCAACCGAAATATTGCTGGAGGAAAAACGGCAGTCACATCTGATTTCACTGGCAAAAAGAGGCTATACAATCAGGATTGGGAAAATACATTTCCGAGAAGATTCATACAACAGTCGTTATATAAGCTGTGTTGCGCCTAAGCTTCCGATTGTAAACTATCTTTCAAATAACAAATATTCCATGATGATAACCTCGGAGGGTGACGGCTTCAGTGTATATAACAATATAATGCTTTATAAGTGGAGAGCTGATCGTTATGCGAATACAGGGTTTTATATCTATATCAAGGATGTTAATCAGAGCAGAATATGGAGTATGGCATATCATCCGGTGAAGGCTGAACCGGATGATTATCAGGTGATTTTCTCACCATATCAGGCCGAGTTCAAGAGAAAAGATGGCGATATTATTACCCATACTAACGTTAGCCTGTCGCCTGATCATGATCTGGAAATACGAAAGGTAACATTGACAAATCATGGTAAGGAGGCCAAGTCACTTGAAATCACAAGCTACCTGGAGGTGGTAGGAGACAAACATCTGGCTGAGGTTAGCCATCCGGCATTTAATAAGTTGTTTATTGAAAGTGAGTATTTAGAAGAACAGGAAGTATTTCTATCAAGAAGGCGAGGGAGCAAAGGGGGAAAGAATCCATTTATAATGCATTTAGTAAAATCAAATGCTAATTTAACAAAAAAAACAGAGTATGAAAATGAACGGCTCAAATTCATCGGAAGAAATCGCACCCTTGAGGATCCTGAGTCTGTGATCAATAGCATACCCTTCTCTAACCGATCGGGCTTTTGTAATGATCCTATCATGAGTCTGCGCATCAGTATCTTACTGAATGCCGGAGAGAGCACAACGATTTCCTTTGTGGCAGGGATTTGTCAGAATAAAGAGGAAGCCGCTCATATCAGTGAAGAGTTAAGTACGGCCTATCGAATTGGTGATATTTTTGAGAAGTTTAGGATGCAGACGGATATAGAACTAAAATACCTTGAAATCTCAGGTTATCAACTTAATGTTTTTCAGGAATTAATCAGTCCGATATTTTATCCGAACAGAGCCTATCGCGGACCAAGGGAATATATCCGGAGGAACAGCAAAAATCAAAGTTTTTTATGGAAATTTGGAGTGTCAGGTGATAATCCGATACTTTTGCTTAAAGTGAGCTCCATTGAAGATGCAGCTTCAATTAGGGATGTAATTAAAGCATATGAATACCTTCGCATAAACCGCCTCAGGGTTGACCTGATAATATTAAGTGAAGCAAAGCATGGGTATATCCAAGAGCTTGATGAACTGGTCAATGACTTAACAAGTTCACTAAGAATCTATGATACCAGTGATGAAAAGCCAGGTGTTTTCATGCTTCATGCATATGAATTGATACCTGCCGAGACCGATTTGTTGTATACGGCCGCCAGCGTTGTATTTAACGGAAAATCAGGCATATACTTGGAAAACATGAAAGAAAAGCTGAGTGATCTAGTGGAAGATTAGGAGGAGTTTGTTTGGATACTGTAAGTATACCGCAGTCAACAGCGGAGATAGAGAAGCATGAATATGAATTCTTTAACGGATTCGGAGGCTTTATGGAAGACGGTAAGGAGTATGAGATTGTGCTGGAAGGAAACAACAGACCTCCGGTTCCGTGGATTAACGTAATTGCCAATAAAAGCTTTGGCTTTCAAATATCGGAGTCGGGAGCAGGCTTTACTTGGGCTTCAAACAGTCGAGAGAATAAATTGACTCCTTGGTCGAATGATCCGGTGAGTGATCCGGCGAGTGAAGCAATTTACATTTTTGATGAAATAACAGGAGACGTTATGACTCCTGCATCATTTGGCAGATCAGATCATGGAAGTTATAGAGTAAGGCATGGTTTCGGGTATTCAAAATTTCATCATGAGGAAGATTATCTGGATCAGGAATTAACTGTATTTACTCCACTTGATGAACCGGTGAAGCTATGGAAGCTGGTTCTGACAAATCAATCAGACAAGGTAAAATATTTGAGTTTAACCTATTATGTGGAATGGGTTCTTGGCACGAACAGAGAGCAAACCAATCCGTATATCGTAACCACCTATCATAATAATCATGAATATCTAAGCGCAAAAAATATTTATACTATGAATTTTAACGAAATGCAGGCATTCATGTTTACGAATGAGTCAATCAAGGCCTATACCGGAGATAGGCAGGAATTTTTGGGCCTTTTGGGTTCGGTGAAAGAGCCTAAGGGCTTAGATGCAAGACTCTCCAACCATACGGGTGCAGGCTATGATTCCTGCGGTACGATTCAAGTTTCTATCATAATACAACCGAAAGAGAGCAGAACAGTCGTATTTGCGTTGGGGCAGAGTACAAATCAGGAAGAGATTCAAGGACTTCGATATAAGTATAAGGATATTACAAAACTTGAGGAAGAACTGGACAAGATAAAGGCATATTGGAACAAAGTACTTGGTACAGTTGTGGTAAAAACGAAGGATAGAGCAATTGATATTATGGTGAATGGTTGGCTTTTATACCAGACGATAGCTTGTCGTATCAATGCGAGAGCCGCTTTTTATCAATGCGGTGGCGCATACGGTTACAGAGACCAATTGCAGGATACTCTTTCTCTAATATTTACCGATCCGGATGCATTAAGGAATCAGATCATTACGGCTTGTAGCAGACAGTTTGAGGAAGGGGATGTACAGCATTGGTGGCACCCTCCGACAGGAGTTGGGGTAAGAACCAGAATATCGGATGATTTGCTTTGGCTTCCCTTTGCCGTAGCCTTCTATATTAGGAGTATCGGAGATTATTCGATACTGAATGAAATGGTTCCTTATATCAAAGGACCGGTACTTAGGGAAGATCAACATGATACTATGTTTACACCGGAGTCCTCATCTTTGATACAGCCTGTTTATGAGCACTGTAAGAAAACAATACAAATAACCCGCTTTGGTAACCATGGGTTGCCTCTGATGGGAGGTGGCGATTGGAATGACGGTATGGATGAAGTCGGTAAGGATGGTATAGGGGAAAGCGTATGGCTGGCTTGGTTTTTATATACTGTATTAGGAGACTTCATACCACTGTGCCGCTACCGGGGCGATACGGACTATGCAACAGAACTTGAGCAAAAAAAGGAAAATCTGAACCGAAGCATTGAAGAGCATGCCTGGGATGGTGAATGGTATCTGAGAGCATTTTATGATAACGGAGCAAAGCTTGGATCAAAGGAATGTGATGAATGCAGAATTGATTCCATCAGCCAGTCCTGGAGTGTAATCTCAAAAGGAGCTTCAAAGGAACGGGCTTTGACGGCAATGCAGTCGGCCTGGCGGTATCTGGTCAGAGAAGAGGATTCGATTTCCCTGCTCCTAACACCGCCGTTTGACAAGACAATCAATGATCCCGGATACATTAAGAATTATTTGCCCGGTATTAGAGAAAACGGAGGTCAGTACACTCACGCTGCGGCCTGGCTGGCTATCGCAACTGCGATGCTTGGCGATTATCAAATGGCATATACTCTGTTTACAATGCTTAATCCTATTCATATTACAATGAATAAGCGAAATGCCCTTCGATATGAGAAAGAGCCGTATGTAATGATAGCGGATATATCACTGAGTCCTCCGTTTACCGGAAGGGGAGGCTGGAGCTGGTATACGGGATCGGGAGGCTGGATGTATCAGGGACTTGTCTGTTGGTTTTTGGGGATAAGAAAAGAAGAAGGCAATCTCATCATAGACCCCGCAACACCGGAAGCCTTCGGAGACTATACAGTAACTTACCGTTATGGAACAAGTATATATGAGATCAGAGTGGAGAGCAGAAGCAAAGGAATAATGAGCATTGATAAAATGACACTGGACGGTGAGAAGGTCAGAGGTAACAAGATTAAACTTACGGATGATGGAAAGACACATATTGTGATAGTATGAAAATAGTATAGTAAGGCACTTAAAAAGTCCCTTTTTAGGTAGCCAAATGAATAAAGTTGTATACACGATTCGAATGTTAAAAGTCGCTTTTAGGATTTCCATGCTTTAAGTTAATTTTCGACTTTCGACACTCGAATCATACATCTTTATTCATGCCAAGTCTATGAAGGGACTTTTTCGGTGCCCTCCACAATTTTGCAACAGCCTCTTCAAAGTCCCATAAAACATAAATAAAAAGGTAATTGTAAAACATATTGTTGTGTTAAAAGCATGGGTTATGGTAAAATGGCATTGTTGATTTATGTAATATTATATAGAACATGACTCAAGAGGGGGAAAGAGGTTTATGATGTACGCAAGAGACTATAGAGAGCAGGCTTTTCAGGCACTCTCCGGAAGATGGGGTGTGGCAGTTGGAACTGGACTTGTTGCGTCGCTACTGGGAGCTAGGGATATGGGTGTTAGGATACCGAATTTAAATTACCGTTATAATGATACTTTATCCCTTTATTATAATCCGTATTTTTTAACGATATTACTTGGAATTCTATGTATAGCTTTGGTATATGCGATTGTCTTGTTTTTCATCGGAGGAGCATTTACGCTGGGGTATGCCCAATTTAATATCAATGTGATTGATAATACAAATCCAAGATTCGGAAATCTTTTTTCAAAATTTAATATGTTTTGGACCGGATTCATAATGCAGTTTTTAACCGGACTTTTTATTTTTCTTTGGGCATTATTACTGATAATACCCGGAATTATTGCTGCATACAGTTATGCCATGACACCCTACATACTGTTAGAAAATCCGGAAATGCCGGTATTAGATGCGATCAGTCGATCAAAAGTTATGATGCGTGGCAACAAAGGACGCTTATTCTGTCTTGAAATAAGTTTTATCGGATGGGCACTTTTATGCCTCATTACCTGTGGAATAGGTGTTCTTTGGCTCTATCCCTATATGAGTGCAGCAAGGGCAGCATTTTTTAATGAGGTATCCGGTAAAAACAGAAGAAGATATGAATATTACAACGGTGGATACAATAACAACGGATACAATAATAATGGATACTACAGTAATGGATTCAACAATAATGGATTCAACAACAATGGATTCAACAACAATGGATTCAACAACAATGGATATAACAACAATGGATTCAACAACAATGGATATAACAACAATGGATATAACAACAATGGATATAACAATAATGGCTACAACAACAATGGACAAAACAATAATGGCTACAACAATAGCTTCAACAACAATGGATATAACAACAATGGATATAACAATAATGGCTACAACAACAATGGACTCAGCAACAATGGACTCAACAACAATGGACTCAACAACAATGGATTCAACAATAATGGATTCAACAACAATGGATTCAACAATAATGGACAAAACAATAATGGACAAAACAATAACAGTTACAGCAACAATGGACCAAACAATAATGGGTTAAATAACAATGGAAACAGTAACAACAACGGAAATAATTACACTAGAAATCCAGATACTGAAAATGCAAATCCCGGTATAAATAATGATCCCGATAAGCCTGTTCAATAACTGTCATTAAAATTGATATCCGGAACCCATGGAAGAGATGATGATTAATCGTCCATGGGTTCTATTTTTATAGGGTTAACAATGGCAAAGGTAAGAATAGCAAAGGAGAAATAAGACCGGGAGTTAGCGCAAGCTTTTGCGCGTTCTGATTGTCCCAAAGCGAACAAAGCGAACTTCGTTCGCTTTTGAGACCTTAGAAATGCTGGTAAACTGCAACTAGCTTTTCAAAAGGGCACCCCATCACCGAGATTCCTGTCAGCAACCGTCCCTAGGACGTTACAGCGAAAAACATTCTTTTTGATTTGAAGTTGAAAATAAACGAATGCTGTGGTAAACTTGTAAACTATATGTAGCTAACGAAAGATGAGGCATGACGGGGATATTATGTTTACACATACGGATTTAAGAAAATTAATTATTCCATTAATTATAGAACAGATGTTGATTGTAACGGTAGGCTTAGCTGATAGTATGATGGTTTCAAGAGTTGGTCAAGCAGCGATTTCAGGCGTTTCCTTGGTGGACTCCATTAATATTCTTTTAATTGGTCTTTTTGCAGCCTTGGCGACGGGAGGAGCAGTTATTTCCTCTCAGTTTCTTGGACAAAAGGATAATAAAGCTGCCGGTAGTGCTGGGGAGCAACTTATTCTGGCTATCGTGATTCTTTCCTTCTTTGCCATGGTAATTGCATTATTTTGTGGGAAAGGAGTCATTTCCCTGCTATTTGGAGAAGTAGATGCGGATGTCATGCAAAATGCTAGAACTTATCTCTTTTATTCGGCTCTTTCCTTTCCCTTTATCGCACTTTATAACGCCGGAGCAGCATTGTTTCGCTCTATGGGAAATTCAAAGATTTCTATGATAATCTCTTTAATCATGAATATAATTCATATTACGATGAATGCAATCTTTATCTTCGGGATTGGTCTCGGAGTCGAGGGTGCGGCACTGTCAACACTGATATCCCGTACCTTTGCAGCAGTAACCTTACTGATTCTTCTTAAGAATAAAAAATTACCGATTCATATTCAAATAAGTCGATGTTTTCATATGAATCTCACCATGGTGAAAAGGATTCTGAGGATTGGTGTCCCAAATGGACTGGAAAACAGTGTCTTTCAGATAGGCAAAATACTTGTTCAGGGGATTACTGCAGGACTTGGAACCACAGCCATAACGGCTAATGCCATCTCGGGCTCAATTGCAAATGTACAAATACTTCCGGGAGCCGCTATGGGTCTCGCTTTAATTACAGTAGTAGGACGCTGTGTCGGTGCCTGTGATTATGAAGGTGTGAAAAGTTATACATTTAAGATTATGAAGCTGACATATATTATACTGGCGGGATGGAACCTGATTCTTTTATTTATGATTCCTCTGATTTTAAGAATTTATCACCTCCCGGGTGAAACTGCGCGAATGGCAACGCAGCTTATGATTTACCATGGTATTCTTGCATCATTAATATGGGCGCTGTCCTTTACACTCCCGAACGCTCTCAGGGCTGCGAATGATGTGAAATTTACCATGTGGATATCAATGCTTTCCATGTGGATATGGAGAATAGCAGCCAGTTACTTGTTGGCTATAACGTTTCATATGGGTGTATTCGGTATCTGGGTAGCCATGACGATTGATTGGGTTTTCAGGTCAATCTGCTTTGTGATCCGTTTCCTGAAAGAGAAGTACCGGGAACAGAGTGTCGTATAGTTTTGGTTCTTATTATTCAGAAGAGAAAAGTGGGTTTGATCTACCCGCTTTTCTCTTCTGAATTTCGGCCTGTTAATTAGGGACTTCGATTAAATTAATTACTATTTATTTTTTATTCTTATCAAATGCTTTCATGAACTCATTTATAGCATTTTCGTCCATTCCCTTATCCTGAGATTCTTTGAGACCCTCTCCTACTTGATTGGTAATAGTCTCATAGGAGCCTTCAAAACCAACCGATTCCTCTTTTTCTAGTTCCTTAAATTCGTATTCTCCACCTTTTTTGAGAGTCGCATTAAATAGTTCCATGAATGCGTCGGCTGACGTTTGAGACATAGCCTCCGTACCTTTCTCTAAAAATGGTTTAATGCACTCATGATCAACTCCCTTTACTAATACAAACGTAAAAGTCGGAGCGTAGGTTGGTGCAAAAGTATGAGTCTTGGTTGGTGCATAGGCTGGAGCATAGGTTTTTTCCTTGGTCGGAGCATAGGTTGGTGCTTTGGTCGGAGCGTAGGTCGGAGCCTTGGTCGGAGCATAGGTGGTTGCCTCCGTCGGAGCATAAGTTTTAGCCACGGTTGGTGCATTAACTTGCGCCTTTGTCGGTGCATAGACATGTGCTTTTGTTGGTGCAAAGATTGATTGCTTGCCCTTATCGCAAGTCTTATCACAACCTAAGTCACAGTTTATGCCGCAATCCTTTTCCAATTCCTTATCCCAATCCTTATCCCAATCCTTACACAAATCCTTATCCCAATCCATATCCCAACATTTTCCTATATCTTTTCCTTGTTTGTACTCTTTGTTATCCATATAATATCCTCCTAATTTTATTGAGCTTCACAATATTTCAGATAAATAGATCCTTCAATATTTCTGAACTCTATTATATAATATGTATTTTCATACAAAAACGTGTCATAATATGTCGAATGCATCCAGCCTACAAAATAGAAACTCATGACAAAATATTTTACTTGCATTTTGAATAAAAATGAATATAATATATTTATCGGTTGAACAATCAAGCAATTGAACAACCATTGCATTCAGATAATCTGGACATTAATACAAATACTATATGTGGAAAGGAAGTATCAGAATATGAGTCAAGATAATAAAACGGCGATTTGTGACTGCGATGTAATACATGCAGATATAGTGGAAGAAGCAAGTAAGAATATGCCGGAGGATGAGAAGCTGTATGATCTGGCTGACTTTTTTAAAGTATTCGGTGACAGTACCAGAATTAAAATATTGTGGGCGCTGGATCGCTATGAAATGTGTGTATGTGATTTAGCAGTGCTTTTAAATATGACCAAATCAGCTATTTCACATCAATTAAAAACACTACGCCAGGAAAAGCTGGTTAAATACAGAAGAGACGGTAAGATTGCGTTCTATTCTCTTCAGGATGATCATGTAAGAAACCTATTAGAGATTGGAATGGAACATATTGAAGAAAGATAATGTCAGGTAAAGGCAGAAGCGAGGTGAATCGTATGGGGCAGAAAAAAGAATATATTTTGGAGGGACTTTGCTGTGCAAATTGCGCGGCAAAGATTGAAAAAGCGGTGGGTGAACTGCCGGAGGTCAAGGAAATAAGCCTTAATCTGATGAATTCAAAGTTGAGTGTTAGGTTAAATGATACTCAGACTTTGGATATCACAGACAAAATTATCGGAATTGTTACAATGTATGAAGAATCCGTAAAGGTTAAGGATCTGTCAGATCAGGGAGATAAGAAAAGTCATACTGATGAAAGTGCGGATAAGGGGGAATTCAAACTGTTTCTGCTGCGTCTTTTGGCAGCTGTAGGCATCATGGCTCTGTTTTTCTTTCTGAAGGTACCGGCAGGGATTCGGCTGGCTGCATATATTGTAGCCTATTTATTGGTTGGATTTGATGTGTTACTGAGTGCAATTAAGAACATCATAAAGGGAAAATTATTTGATGAGAATTTCTTAATGGGATTTGCCTCATTAGGAGCATTTCTAATGGGTGATTATTTGGAAGCTGTAGCCGTCCTTGTGTTTTATGGAGTAGGAGAGCTGCTTCAGGACATGGCGGTAGGCAGATCAAGAAAGAACATAACCGGATTGATGGATATTCGTCCGGATTACGCGAATAGAATGGATGGCGATAGTATATCTATAGTGGCGCCGGATCTAATCAATACAGGTGATATGATTTTAGTGAAGCCAGGAGAGAAGATACCTTTGGACGGCGCTATAGTAAAGGGTAGTAGCTTCCTTGATACAAAGGCACTCACAGGTGAGAGCGTTCCAAGAGAAGTAAATCCCGGTGATGAGGTTATGTCGGGAAGCATCAATAATAGTGGTGTATTGGAAATAAGGGTTACCAAGCCCTACGGTGAATCAACGGTATCAAAAATCCTTGAACTGGTTCAGAATGCGGGAAGTAAGAAGGCAGAAAGTGAGAAATTCATTACTAAATTTGCCAGATACTATACACCGGCTGTAGTTGGGCTTGCAGTGGCGGTTGCGGTTTTTCCTCCCATACTCGGATTTGATACTTTTACAGTATGGCTGTATCGTGCATTGAGCTTTCTGATCATTTCCTGTCCATGTGCCCTCGTTATATCGATACCTTTAAGTTTTTTTGGTGGGATCGGAGGAGCAGCAAAGCATGGTATCCTGGTTAAAGGTGGCAATTATCTGGATGCTTTAAACCAAGTGGATACCATCGTATTCGATAAAACCGGAACCCTTACAAAAGGAGTATTCGAGGTATCGGAAATATGTCCGGCAAATGAAACAGATGCATCCGAATTAATCAGTCTGGCAGCCTTGGCAGAGAGTAATTCCACCCATCCAATCGCAAAATCGATTATATCTTATGCAACATGTAATGGAATTGCATCCGAACTTCGTGTCGATCAGGTCAAGGAGGTGGCAGGTAAGGGAGTAATCGCCGAAACGGCTACTGGTACCATTTATGCCGGTAATGATAAGCTGATGAAAGCTTATGACATAAACGTGGAGCAGTCGGATGCGGCAGGTAGTATTATCCACATAGCATTCAACCGGAAATACGTAGGATACATTCTGATTTCCGACCGTATAAAGGCAGAAGCTGCTGAGGCAATTACAGCTCTCAAGCATTTAGGAGTTCGAAAGACGGTTATGCTGACCGGAGATCTACAGAATGTGGCAAAGAAGGTGTCAAGGCTTTGCGGGATTGATGAGTATGAGGCAGAACTTCTGCCACAGGACAAAGTGAGGTGGTTTGAGAAGTATAAAGTCTCCGCAGGTAATGGCAAAATAGTATTCGTTGGTGACGGTATTAACGATGCTCCGGTGCTTGCAGGAGCGGATATCGGGATCGCAATGGGAGGTATCGGTTCGGATGCGGCAATCGAAGCGGCGGATGTGGTAATCATGAATGACGACATCACAAAAATTGCTACCGCTATCAGAATTGCAAAGAAAACCAAAAGGATTGTTTACCAGAATATCGTATTTGCCTTAGGGGTAAAGCTGTTGATTATGATACTTGCTTTTCTTGGACTTTCCTCAATATGGTTTGCGATATTTGCCGATGTCGGTGTAGCAATGCTTGCACTGATGAATGCGATGAGAGCTATGTATCTGAAAAAGTAAAAGGAGATGGAGTTGTTGCCTAAGAAGCAGCAAATCCATCTCCTTTTTCGTAGAAGGCATCCTCCCAAGAGATTTGTTTCATTCTGAGATTAATCTTTGCTTTGTATCTGATAAATTGACACAAAAATGCCAAAAATTACATTTACAATAAGTTAACAAGACTAATATAATGAACTTAATAGCCGATATAGACAATAGGATAATAGGAGGTAATGTGATGGCCAGAAAAAGGAAAATGTTATTTAAATATTTATTGGGCATATTCTTTACACTTGTAATGTGGGGATTCTCCAATCATGTAGCTGAGGCATCAGCTCCGACCTTACCAAGCTTTCATTTTCAGATTGGCTCAAAAAATGTTATTAATGGTAGTGGAACTTATGATCTGAAAACTTCTACTGTAAATGGCTACGTATTAGATGCTGGTGGGATTATGGCGACTTCCATAACATGGGAATCCTCAGAGCCGGGCGTAGTATCTATCCCGTCAGCGACCGCCTCCACTTGTACATTTAACAGAGAAGGACCCGGTTATTCTACCATTACTGCTACAATTACTCAGGGTGGATTTCCCTATGTTATCACTTTTGTCATGTCCGTAAGTTTGGAAATAGATCAGGTGGCAACCAAAACGCAGATATCATCTACAACCAATTCACGTGTCCTTGTTCTGGATACCATAAATCAAACAAAGCCGGTTTTTGTAAAATATCTGGATTATACAGATGAATCCCCGGCGGTTTCAGGTGCAGCCATCGCAACAACCCTTTTATATCAAAGCGATAACATCGGAGTGGCTACGGTAGATGAAAAGGGTGTTGTGAAAGCAGTAGGAGCCGGAAGTGCAACAATAACTGTTTCCAGTATCACGATATCTCCTCTAGATAAGCCGATGACTGTTGATCTCAGAATTGTTGTTACCCCTACATTCAAATTTACCTATACGGATTCTGACGATAATACAATTACCAATAATTCGGTGTATCCTAAAGATGAACCAGGCGGAGTTTATAAAGGAGTCCCATCGGATTTCGTTCTTGATACGAATGCAACAGATGCGAAGAATCTGGTATGGGTTGTTTATAATGTTGTGAATGATACTCGTATAAAAATTGCCGAGGGGACCACAAGTAAGATGACGTATACAGTCAACGCCAGCGATACAGTGTCCTTTGAAAATGTCAAGACCGGTACTTATGAAATTTTTGCTTTTACTAATAAGGATTACGATCAATCTTCCTCCGTTCCGTTTGCATATATGAAAATTTATGTTCCGATCGCTATTCGTGATGCGAGTATTATTATGAATGTCGGAGATACCTACAGTCTTTTGGATAATTCCAATATTACCGATACGAAACTGTTTATCGAACCAAACGGATATGAAACCAATATCGCGTTATTTAATATGGCAGATTATACGATTACTGCCAGAAGGCAAGGTACAACAACGATTAATTTCTTATATGATCCGGATCAGAAATTATATGATACAACGACAGTAACCAGTGCCGCAATAAAAGTTACGGTCATTGACGGAATAGCACTCAGTACCAGCAAAGCCACTATTTTTACAAAAGGGAAGCTTCAATTGCAAGCGTTAGTTACTGATCAAAATGCGGCAGTCACGTGGTCTTCCAGCAATACAAGTATAGCGACAGTTGTTAGCGGTCTGGTAACAGGTGTTAAGGATGGACTCGTTACGATTACGGCAAAGCAAAAGATTAATGGTGTCTACAAGACGGCCACCTGTCAGATAACCGTACAGGCGTCAGTTGATACAATTACAGTCACTCCAAATAAATCCACATTGGCAATCAATGCATTTCTGGTCTTACATGCCACAATAACACCAACATCTTTGACGGGAGTTGTATTGCATTGGAAATCCTCTGATGAGAGTATCGTTACGGTTGTGGAGGCAGATACCAGTGCTCTTACTGCGACAGTTCAAGGTTTAACCGGGGGACATGCAGTTATTTCCGCAATCAATCAAGATAATGTTGTTGTCGGATACTGTGATATCACGGTTCAACAACCGGTAGTCAGTATAGAATTATCAGAAACGGCAGCAACCGTAAATCAGACTCAGAAGATTCTACAGTTGAGAGCGACCGTATACCCTGATAATGCGGTGAATAAACAGGTCCTTTGGAGTACAACAGATTCTTCGATAGCAAAAGTTGATGAGAACGGCTTGGTAACCTTCGTGAAGACCGGTAGGGTAACGATTATTGCAACCTCTGCGGATAATCCTGCTGCGGTTGCATATTGTACACTGAACATACAGGTACCGGTCAAATCAATTGCGCTGGATGAAACGATGAAGACGATGTATGTTGGCGAGTCGGCCCGAATGACCTATATCGTTCTGCCGACAGATGCCAGTAATAACGTGGTTTCTTGGGTCTCGACCAACACTTCGGTTGTTGCCGTGGATGCCAGCGGAAAAGTATCGGCAAAGGGTGTCGGTACAGCAGTTATTATATTGAAAACAGCAGATGGTGGGTTTTCTACGTATTGTACGATTGTAGTAAAGATGGTAGCCACTACCATCAAATTCGATGTCGCTAATTTAGGACTTAAGACCGGAGAATACTATGTTCTTAAGACGACCCTAACACCAAAAGGCAGTACGGAAAATGATATTACCTGGGAATCCAGTGATACCAAGGTGGCAACTGTTGATAGTGAAGGAAAGATAGTGGCCAAGACTTCAGGTACTTGTATCATTATGGCAAGGACAGTTGCGGGAGGTGTGGCATATTGTACTGTTACGGTTACACAGGGAGTAACGGGACTGGTGCTTAATTTCGCAGATAAAACGATCTTTAAGGGAGAAAGCTTTACGCTGGAAGCCTCGATTTCGCCGACATCCGCCACGAAGCTTGAGGTTACCTGGAAGAGTTCCAATACGAAAGTGGCTACAATTGATAGTAAAGGCGTGGTTACCGGTATTGTCGGAGGGGTTGTGGTCATTACCTGTACCACCACAGACGGCGGGTATGCTGCGACCTGTGTTTTGACTGTCAAAGAGACTGTAACAAAAATCACCCTAAATTATGAGATATATAATCTGGGCATTAATAAAAAAGTGAAGCTTATTGCAACAGTTTCTACTGAAACTGCGACGAATCAGAAAGTTACTTGGGAATCAAGTAATGAGAAGATTGCAATTGTTAGTTCTTCGGGTAAGGTTACAGGTCTTAAAACGGGCTATGTAACAATAACGGCGACAGCAGAGGACGGCAGTGAGGTCGAGGCAAGCTGTGAATTGAGGGTAGTGACACTTGTTACCAGCGTTACGCTGAGCAAAACAACTATGGCAATGTTTGTCGGAGAATCCAAAGTACTCAAAGCCTCCACAGCTCCGACTAAGGCCACTATCAAAAAGGCAAAATGGTCTACGAGTGATGTAACGATTGCGATCGTTGATGAGGATGGTACCGTAATTGGTATAAAAGCCGGTAGTGTCATGATTACAGCGGAGGCTCAGGACAGCAGCGGCAAAAAAGCTATCTGTTATGTAACCGTGTATGACCGAATGGCATCAACCGGAGTTACTCTTATGGATAAAAAAATCACCATGGTGCCGGGTGAGACAAAGATGGTTGAAATGGTTTTGATTCCTACGGCTTCAACAGATAGTGTAACTTGGAGTTCCGATAATACCGCAGTCGCTTCAGTTAATAAAGACTCCGGAAAGATAACGGCAAAAGCTCCGGGAACCGTCTATATATCAGTAATGACGGACTCCGGCAAGACAGCCACCGTCGAGGTTACAGTAATCGGTTTGAATGTAAATGAATTTGTAGCCGAACAATACACGGATTATGGACAAGCTTTAACTGTTGAGGGCGCGACCGGTACTGTTGTATGGCAATCCAGTAATCCATTAATAGCTACTGTCTCCAGCGACGGAACAATAGGAGGAAGAGGGATTGGAACAGCTACCATTACTGCAACTGTCAATGGACGGAAGCTAACTTGCAAGGTAACAGTAATTAAAATGACTTCCTAAAACAAATGGATTGAATTCTTATCATAAAATCAGATGGCAGTTCAGCCTAACAAGGATAGTGACAAGACTGGGAAAGAAATG
>DBTU01000055.1:0-12042 GCA_002307215.1 Lachnoclostridium sp. UBA1308 | reverse complement strand
ACTCCTATATGGAAATCATTTTTTCCCGTCCGGATACATTTCTTTGAAGGCTGAACTGTAACAAGATTAGCTGCTGATAAGTTAATATTCAAGAGTAGGTATTCATCTTAAACAGGATGAATATGAATTAGTCTTGGGTAATAACTTTTCAGTAGCTTTTTATTGGCAACTTTTTGGCGAAGTTGGATATTATGGGGAGGTATTATATGACAAAAGTAACAAGTAATAAATTCCGGATTGATTATACATTTTCTGTATGATAAAATAGGTTCAGAACGTATGTTTACTGCCATGCTACGATAAAGAAAAGAGGGTTATTATTGTTAGTCAGCCTGCATGTAAAGAACTTTGCAATTATTAATGAAGTTGAAGTATATTTTAAAGACCGCCTAAATATCATGTCCGGTGAAACCGGTGCAGGTAAGTCAATCATAATAGGCTCTGTCAATGCTGCACTTGGAGCGAAAATAAGCAAGGATATCGTGCGAAACGGAGCAGAATATGCCTTGGCTGAATTAATCTTCGAGACGAAGGACAAGGCAGTATTTGATGCAATGAGAGAGTTGGATATTCCGATAGAGGGAGAACAGATTATCATCTCCAGAAAAATAATGTCAGGCAGGAGCATCTGTAAAATAAATGGTGAGAATGTAACGGCTTCTTCACTTGCGACAATTGCCGGGTTACTGATAGACATCCATGGACAGCACGAGCATCAATCGCTTTTACATAAGCAAAAGCACCTAGAAATCGTGGATCGTTTTGCAAAGAATGAAATCGGAACGATTAAGCAGGAAGTTGAACAATTTTATAAAGAATACATCAGATTAAAGCATGAATTTGATCAGGCCGGTATAGATGAAGAGAAACGCTTGAGGGAAATATCTTTCCTGGAATATGAAGTAAATGAAATAAAAAGCTCATTTCTGGTTGAAGGGGAAGATGAAGAATTGTCAGCGAGGTATAAGAAGCTGTCAAATGCGAATTCTATATCAGAAGGTATACAGAATGTTTACCGGATGACCGGTTACGAAGCTTCCGCTGCAGGAGATTTTGTTGGAAGAGCGTTGCGCCAACTCATAAAAGTTGTTGAATATGATGAGGCAATCAGAGGATTCTTAGTACAGGTTACAGATATTGATGGGCTTTTAAATGATCTTAATCGTGATCTCTCTCAATATATATCTGATATGGAAAGCCCGGAGGAAGAACTTGCAGAGGTGATGAAGCGTCTTGATTTAATCAATCATTTGAAATCAAAATATGGGCATACCCTTCAGCAGATTCTGAACTATGGTCTTGAGTGTGAAGCAAAATTGATAAAATATAAGGATTACGACGCATTTATGGCTAAGCTTGGCAGTATGCTTTCTGAGACAGAGAATCGATTGAAGGATGTATCAACAAGACTTTCCGAGATTAGAAAGAAAAAGGCGAAAGAACTTACGGCAAGAATCTGTGAATCCCTGGTAGCCCTTAATTTTTCTGAGGTCAGGTTTGAGATGGCTTTTGAGCCCCCAGGTAATTATACACCCAATGGTTTTGATGACGGCGAATTTATTATTTCCACGAATCCAGGTGAGGAGCTTAAGCCATTATCCAGAATAGCCTCAGGAGGAGAACTTTCCAGAATAATGTTAGGAATAAAATCAGTGCTTGCGGATAAAGATGAAATCGAAACATTAATTTTTGATGAAATAGATGTGGGCATCAGTGGAAGAACCGCTCAAAAGGTATCAGAGCAACTTTCCAATATTGCAAGGCACCACCAGATTATTTGCATAACTCATTTAGCTCAAATTGCTGCCATGGCAGATACTCATTTCGTCATTGAGAAAATGACCGACGGCTTATCAACACAGACATCCATCAGAGAATTGTCCAATGAGGAATCGGTTGATGAGCTTTCACGAATTCTCGGAGGCGCAGAAATAACGGATCGTGTGAAAGATAATGCAAGGGAAATGAAGGAATTAGCGTTGGCTACCAAAAAAAATTAAGCTTTAAAATAACTAAATAACGAATACGAAAATCGAGGATATACAATACTATGTATATCCTTTTTTCTTTTATAAAGGGCATAAGGATACTGACAGAAAAAGGTAGAGGTGAAAGGATGAGGAGTAAGAGAATATACAAAAGGGTATTAATATGTCTTTTTATCACAAATATATTATTTCTTGGTTACTATTTTTATCATTATATAGAGAAACATATTCCGGATGAAATAAGGCTTCTGGTAGGAAAGCAGGAAAGCTTTAATTTTAATATGCCGCTATTGGCTAATATAGAGACAGAAGATATCGGGGTCATCAGTGTGAATGATTCGAATGTTCCTTCAGATGAAATTAATATTGATCTGAATCAACCATTTACTTTGAAATCATCACAGACAGGTAACTATGATGTAAGTCTAAAATTGTTCGGATTGTTTAAACTCAAGAATATTTCACTTGATGTTATAGAAACGTCAAAATTAATTCCCTGTGGATGTCCGATAGGGATCTATGTAGAGACCGATGGTATCATGGTTCTGGGAAGCGGGCGAATCACAGGAGAAGACGGACTTAATTATGAGCCTGTCAATAACAAGCTGAAGTCCGGTGATTATATCCTTAGTGTTGATGGTAAAACATTAAACAAGAAGAAAGAGTTAATCGCAGAAATACAAAAATGTAACGGCAAGGATGTGACACTACTGGTACGCAGAGATACCGACGAATTTACGGTAAATATTTCTCCGGTTAAAACGGCAAGCGGCAGTTATAAGATCGGTGCTTGGATACGTGATAATACCCAAGGTATCGGGACACTTACCTTTGTAACAGCAGATCGACAATTTGGAGCATTAGGCCACGGGATTACTGATGTAGATACCGGACTTTTAATGGATGTTAAGCAGGGTTCAATCTATAAGGCAGAGATTATGTCCATTGTAAAAGGAAAAGGCGGAGAACCCGGAGAATTGATAGGAATGATACGTCAAAGCATCAATTTTAAGATAGGAACGATAGAAAATAATACCTTGCAAGGTATTTTCGGTGAGATAGACAGTGAGTTTCTAAACAATCAGTATGCAAAACCTATGGAAATTGGGTTAAAGCAGGAAGTAAAAAAAGGAAAAGCAGAGATATTATGCACGATTGAGAATAAGGTTGAAACATTTGATATAGAAATTTTGAACTTTGATATCAGTAACAGTAACCACAGTAAAGGCATCGTAATACGAATTACAGATCCAAGACTCCTAAGTATGACAGGAGGTATTGTTCAAGGAATGAGCGGGAGTCCTATTATACAGAATAATAAGATTATAGGTGCAGTGACTCATGTTTTTATACAAGATTCAACGAAAGGCTACGGTACATTTATAGAGAACATGGTAAATAATTTAGAATAAGGAAATGTTTTGTTATAAAAATAAATCGACTAAATAATGCAATATTCTTTTTGATTAAAATCAATCACATGGCAAATAAACTGTATAATATTTCCAGTTATACAAAATGTTGTGGTTACTGATTTTTTATGCAATACTTTTTTATTTGTCATGTCGAATGGTGCGCTAAGAAGTAATTGATAGTTTAAGTCGATATAGATATAATTCATATATGGCAAAAATTTACAGAGAATAGGAGGAAGGATAATTTCGGATTTTGGCTTTTCATGTTATTAATTGGCTTTTAATGTAAAATATTAATAATAATAGTCACATTATGGCAAGTAATATTTGTACAATATGCTTATTTGATATTTATTGACGGTAAATTCTGGTAGATGTATAATGTATATACTTAAACAACATGAAACCGAAAGTGATGCAGTCAAATACACAAAATGCGAAATAAAGGAACCGGCATACTATAATGAGCGGGAATATACTTATAGGGAACAATGTTAGTGAAGAATAAATCAAAATATGTAATGGAGGTTGGAAAGGTAAAATGGGCAAAATTAATGTAGCTATCGTTGATGACAACGAAAGGATGGTGAATTTACTCGAAGATATTTTAAAAGAGGATTCGGATATCGAGATCGTTGGTAAGTCAGAAAATGGAATGGATGCACTTGATATGATTAAGGAGAAAAAACCTGATGTAGTATTACTGGATTTGATTATGCCTAAGCTGGACGGGCTTGGTGTAATGGAAAAGGTAAGAAGAGACTCGGAGTTTAAGAAGAATCCTTCCTTTATTGTAATTACAGCGATTGGTCAAGAGGGAGTTACCGAAAATGCTTTTGAGTTGGGTGCAAATTATTACATTATGAAGCCATTTGACAATAATGTAATTTTATCAAGAATTAAGCAGATAAAGGGTGATTACCATAATAAATTAGTAGATAATCACAGCAGTAGAGTAAGTACCTATGAGAATAAGAGTGCTTATATTGAAAGAAACTTAGAATCAGATGTAACGAATATTATTCATGAGATCGGTGTTCCGGCTCATATTAAAGGGTATCAGTATTTACGAGATGCAATCATGATGTCTGTTAATGATGCTGAGATGTTAAATTCAATAACGAAATTATTATATCCTTCCATTGCAAAACGTCATAAAACAACACCCAGCAGAGTGGAAAGAGCAATCCGCCATGCGATTGAGGTTGCCTGGAGCAGAGGAAAGATGGATACAATCGATGAATTATTCGGTTATACAGTGAGCAATGGCAAGGGAAAACCTACAAATTCAGAATTTGTTGCTTTGATTGCTGATAAGATCCGTTTAGAATATAAATTAAGAATGTAAATGCTTACATAATAACAGGATACTAAGAGGGCATATCGTAATTTCCATACGATATGCCCTCTTTGATTGTAATTATTACTGAGTCCTATTCTTTATAAAAAATCGCATTTGATATGAATATATTTAGAGATATCTTGTAACAATAATTCCATATGACGAAGGAAAGGAGGACAATTAATATGGCAAATTTGAGTGAAGTAGAGCTACAGAATGTTAGGCATCTTTTGCAATTTGGTGAAACGGATATTGAGAAATTCAAAAGTTATGCTCAAAATTCTCAGGATGAAAATGTGAAAAAGTTTTTTGAAAAATCAGCTCAATCCTGCGAGAAAAACAGACAGACAATTTTACAATTCTTACAATAAAGTGATGCCGCTTTTATGCGGCGAAATGGAGGTAATAAATTATGATGCAGGAAAAAGCAATGGTATCAGATGCGCTGAACACCCTGAATTCAGGTTTGAAAACATATACGGATATGATATCTCAGACTGAAAATCAGGATTTTCGTAACGCATTGCAGAAGATGAGGAATGATGGAGAGACATCTCAATATGAATTGTATACCATAGCAAAAAACAAAAAATATTATCAACCTGCCGGTCAGGCTTCGCAAAACGAGATAAACAGTCTGAAATCAGCTCTAACCGGAAACACCGGTTGGTCAGGAAATACAGGAACTTCAGGACAGGCCGGTGGAGTGAACAGTAACGTGGGCATGACCGGTAGCACCGGAACTACTTCAGGAATGGGAAATACATCCGGAGTGGGAGGCACCGGTACGGGAAGAACAACAACCAGCACGGTGGGTGGTAACTCTTCTTCCGGAGTTAATTCGGGATTGACAGGCGGTTTAGGAAGAGCAGATACCGGAGGTACGACAAATTCTGCCGGCACAAAAGGAAGAGGCAACTCATTGAAATAGATATTAATAAGTGGGAGAACTCCAGAATGAAATTACTATGGATTTCATTCTGGAGTTCTTTTACATATATCTATCTGTTTCAAAAATGCACAATAAAATTAATGTTTTAAAATAAATAACCAACATAATCATAATATTAAAGAAATAAACAATAAGCACTTGATATTTTACTGTAAATTAGGTAAAATGAATCTGCATTGAGAAATTTTTATCAATCTGGCAAGTTATAACTGAGACTAAATAGAGTATTCTGTATTTGTGATTTAATCTAAAGATTTGAATATGATTAATAGCTGTCAACTGGCAGTATATTATAAATTTAAAACTTATTAGGAGGAAAATAATCATGGCAGTAAAAGTAGCAATTAATGGTTTTGGACGTATTGGCCGTCTTGCATTTAGACAGATGTTTGGCGCAGAAGGTTATGAAGTAGTAGCAATCAACGACTTAACAGATGCTAAAATGTTAGCACACTTATTAAAATACGATTCCGCTCAGGGAAGATATACTGGACACGAAGTTGTAGCGAAAGAAAATTCCATTGTAGTTGACGGTAAAGAAATTCAGATTTATGCTCAGAAGAATCCCGCAGATTTACCTTGGGGCAAACTTGGTGTAGATGTAGTTCTTGAGTGTACCGGTTTCTTCGTATCAAAAGCTAAATCACAGGCTCATATTGATGCAGGTGCTAAAAAGGTTGTTATCTCCGCTCCGGCTGGCGATGATCTTCCTACCGTAGTATTTAGTGTTAATGAGAATATCTTAAAAGCTTCAGATACTATCATTTCTGCAGCATCATGTACAACTAACTGTTTAGCTCCTATGGCTGACACATTAAATAAATTAGCTAAGATTGATAAAGGCTTTATGACAACAATCCATGCTTACACAGGCGATCAGATGACCTTAGACGGTCCTCATCCTAAGGGTGACTTAAGAAGAGCTCGCGCAGCAGCTGTAAATATTGTTCCTAACTCCACAGGCGCAGCGAAAGCGATTGGTCTTGTAGTTCCTGAATTAGCCGGTAAATTAGATGGCGCTGCACAGAGAGTACCTGTTCCTACAGGATCACTTACAGAATTAGTAGCAGTTGTTAGCGGTAAAGTTTCCAAAGATGATATCAACAAAGCTATGAAGGCAGCTTCCAGCGCATCTTTCGGTTACACAGAGGATGAGATAGTATCTTCCGATGTTGTTGGTATCACATACGGTTCTTTATTTGATGGAACACAGACTAAGGTTACTGATTTAGGTAACGATAAGACTTTAGTTAAGGTTGTGTCCTGGTATGATAATGAGAATTCATATACAAGTCAGATGGTTAGAACAATCAAATATTTTGCTGAATTAGCATAATTCGTATACATCTACAATACTTTATTGATCCATAATGGGTCCGGTCTATCAGGACCGGACTCTTTTTTATCTTATAGGAAAGTTCGTCCTATAAGATAAAAAGCACTCCGTGCAGGATGCGCACCTCAACGGATAACGCATAAATGAATTTATGCGTTTGGTAGTTTATTGCTACGCAATCCGAATTCGGGCAAAGCTTACAAAGCAAGCTTGGAAAGCGTCAGCAAGCTGACACTTAGTTATTCAATTTAGGAAATAATTTATTTGCCGCAGAGCGGCAGAATGGAGAAATACATGTTAAATAAAAAATCAGTGGATGATATTAATGTAAAAGGGAAAAGAGTTTTAGTAAGATGTGATTTTAATGTGCCTTTACAGGATGGAAAGATTTCTGATGAAAATCGTTTGGTACAGGCTCTTCCCACGATTAAGAAGTTAATAAAAGACAGTGGCAAAGTAATTCTCTGCTCCCATTTAGGAAAGCCCAAGGGCGAACCTAAGCCGGAATTATCCTTAGCACCTGTTGCTGTAAGATTGGCTGAATTGTTGGGTCAGGAAGTTAAATTCGCAAAGGATGACAATGTAGTCGGCGAAAATGCAAAGGCTGCTGTTGCAGCTATGAAAGACGGAGAGGTTGTTCTACTTGAAAACACCCGTTATAGGATAGAAGAGACTAAGAATGGCGAAGCTTTCAGTAAAGATTTGGCTTCTCTTTGTGATATATTTGTTGATGATGCATTTGGCACTGCTCACAGAGCACATTGCTCCAACGTTGGTATTACTCAGTTTGTAGATACAGCAGTAGTCGGTTATTTAATGCAGAAGGAGATTGAATTCCTTGGCAATGCTGTAAATAACCCGAAGAGACCTTTTGTTGCAATTCTTGGCGGATCAAAGGTTTCCAGCAAGATTTCTGTTATCGAGAATCTGTTGGATAAGGTGGATACCTTAATCATTGGCGGTGGTATGGCATATACCTTCATGAAATCCTTAGGTGAAGAAACAGGTAAATCCTTATTAGAGCCCGACTATGTTGAATATGCAGGGAAGATGCTAGAGAAAGCAGAGAAGAATGGCGTTAAGCTGTTGATCCCAATTGATACCGTAGTAGCTCCGGAATATAGCAATGATGTTCCCTTTAAGACGGTTGGACGTGGTGGAATCGAAGCTGATTATATGGGTCTTGATATCGGCCCGAAGACCTGTGAACTTTATACAGAGGCTATTAAGGGAGCTAAGACTGTAGTTTGGAACGGACCGATGGGCGTATTCGAAATGTCTAATTATGCAGCAGGTACCATTGCTGTAGCTAAGGCTTTATCTGAAATAGATGCTACCACAATAATTGGCGGAGGAGATTCCGCAGCAGCAGTTAATATCTTGGGCTTTGGCGATAAGATGACTCACATTTCTACCGGTGGCGGTGCATCCCTTGAGTTCCTAGAGGGCAAGGAACTTCCAGGTGTTGCAGCAGCAAACGATAAATAATAATAATAAGATAATAGGAGGAACAACATGCGTAAAAAGATAATCGCCGGTAACTGGAAGATGAATAAAACTCCCGCAGAGACAGTTACTTTAATTAATGAATTGAAACCTCTCGTAGCAACTGATGAGGCAGACGTAGTATTTTGTGTACCTGCAATATCACTGACAACAGCAATCGAAGCAGTAAAAGGAACAAATATTCAGATTGGCGCTCAGAATATGTATTTTGAAGAAAGTGGTGCATACACCGGAGAAATAGCTCCTAATATGTTGACAAGCATTGGCGTTAAATATGTTGTTATAGGACATTCCGAGAGAAGAGAATATTTTGCTGAGACGAATGAGACCGTAAATAAAAAGGTAATAAAGGCATTTGAACATGGAATTACTCCGATTATCTGTTGCGGTGAATCCTTAACACAAAGAGAACAGGGTGTTACGATTGATTTTATCCGCCAGCAGATTAAAGTTGCATTTTTAACTGTAACACCGGATCAGGCAAAGATTGCGGTTATCGCTTACGAGCCTATCTGGGCTATCGGAACCGGTAAGGTTGCTACCACTGCTCAGGCAGAAGAGGTTTGTAAAGCAATACGTGAGTGCATCGATGAAATCTACGACGAAGTAACAGCAGAAGCAGTTCGTATCCAATACGGCGGCAGCGTAACTGCAGCCAGTGCAAACGAGTTATTTTCCCAGTCTGATATTGACGGTGGACTGGTAGGCGGAGCAAGCCTAAAGGCTGACTTCGGAAAGATCGTTAATTACAAATAAAGTGAATGTGAGCTAATGCATCCTTCATTCGGTATGACAGTGATGAAAAACCAGAACTCCTCGCGGAGCTCGTCAAACATCTGGCTTTTTCATCGCTAAACCGAATCCAAGAGGCATAAGTAAATTCACAAGTTCAAAAAAGGCGCCCTACTGAAACTATTGCAATCAAAGGCGAATAATTTGCACTGTGGTGCTGATTTTCAAACGATTCACGTCCTCGTACTGCATAGTTTGAGTATTACTTTATCTTAGGTGTTACGTTATTTTGAGTGTTACGTTATTTTAAGTGTTACGTTATTTTAAGTATTACGTTATTTTGAGTGTTACGTTATTTTAAGTATTACGTTATTTTGAGTGTTGCCTTATTCTGAGTGATACTTTACTTTGGTGCAAATTTATCTTGAGTGCTACGTTATCTTGATTACTGCTTTATCTTGAGTAGGGTGAATAATCTTATTTGAGATTTTGGGATTATTATAATTTAATATTTACATATCATATTTATTGTATTATAGTAATTCACGATTAATATGTTAAATATAGTTATTAAATTTTGTTTTACCGGAAGGATTCGTAGTATAATACAAAGATACGAATTAATCATGATAGGTAGTGATAATCGATCAGATTTAATAACGCAAGGAAAGAATTTAATAAGTTGATTATAAAAACCTTTGATTTTTTGGGTTTATAATAGGAGCAAGTAATAATTACAGCAGGTGAAAGGAATTTGATAGCATAAATTCCTTGGAAAAAGGAGTAAAAGATGAGTTGTAAGAAGCCTACAGTTTTAATGATATTAGATGGTTATGGTTTAAATGATAGGAAGGAAGGAAATGCTGTTGCAGAAGCTAATACACCTGTAATCAGCGGGTTAATGGCAGAGTACCCTTTTGTTAAGGGCTACGCCAGTGGTATGGCAGTTGGTCTTCCGGAAGGTCAGATGGGTAATTCCGAGGTAGGTCATATTAATATGGGCTCAGGACGTATCATATATCAGGAACTGACCAGAATTACCAAGGAAATACAGGATGGAATTTTCTTTGAGAATGCAGCACTTCTTGCAGCAATTGATAATTGTAAGAGAAATAATTCCGATCTTCATTTATATGGTTTGCTATCAGACGGCGGTGTACACAGCCATATTACACATTTATATGCATTACTTGAGCTTGCTAAAAAACAAGGTTTGGAAAACGTATATGTACATGCTTTTCTGGATGGAAGGGATACTCCTCCGGCTTCCGGTAAGAGCTTTATCGAGGCACTTTGGGAGCAAATGAAGATTATCGGCGTTGGTAAGATTGCAACCGTTATGGGCCGTTATTATGTTATGGACCGTGACAATCGCTGGGATCGTGTAGAAAAGGCTTATCGTGCCCTGGTCTTCGGAGAGGGTGAGACTGCCGATAGTGCAGTTAATGCAGTTGCGGACTCCTATAAAGCAGAGAAATTCGATGAATTTGTTCTTCCTACTGTTGTTTTAGAGAATGGTAAGCCGATGGCTACTCTTAAGGATAAGGACTCTGTCATATTCTTTAACTTCAGACCCGACAGAGCAAGAGAAATTACAAGAGTATTTTGTGATAATGAATTTACCGGTTTTGACCGTGGTACGAAAAAGGAACTGACCTATGTTTGCTTCTCCGAGTATGATATTACCATACCGAATAAAATAGTGGCCTTCCATAAGATTGCGATTAAGCATACCTTTGGACAGTTTTTGGCAGAACATCATATGACACAGTTGCGTCTGGCTGAAACCGAGAAATATGCACATGTTACCTTCTTCTTTAATGCCGGCGTGGAAGTACCGAATGAGGGTGAGGAGCGTATCCTTATTAGTTCACCAAAGGTAGCTACCTATGATCTTCAGCCCGAAATGAGTGCATTCCTGGTAGCCGAGCAGTTGGTGAAAGCAATCAAGTCCCTTAAGTATGATGTGATTATTGTTAATTTTGCTAATCCGGATATGGTCGGCCATACCGGAATAGAGGTAGCAGCGATTAAGGCAATTGAGACAGTGGACAAATGTGTTGGTATGGCAGTCGAAGCATTACTGTCGGTTGATGGACAGATGTTTATCTGTGCTGATCACGGCAACGCGGAACAGTTAATTGATTATTCAACCCATGAACCCTTTACAGCGCATACGACCAACCCGGTTCCGTTTATTCTTGTTAACTATGATAAGGACTATACGCTGGCAGAAGGTGGATGCCTTGCAGATATCATCCCTACAATGATTGATATGATGCATATGGTTAAATATGATGAAATGACAGGCAAATCATTGTTGATTAAAAAATAGTTGAAATTATAAATAATATATGGTAGAATTAGCTTTAGTTTTAGGAGGTGTAGTAATGGATGTTGTTAAATTAGTGATTCAAATAGTATATATTTTGGTTTGTATAGCATTAGTAGTTATCATTTTGAGACAAGAAGGTAAATTTGGTGGTTTGTCCGGCGCCCTAACCGGCTCCAGCGAAACCTATTGGTCAAAGAATAAAGGACGTTCCGCGGAAGGCAAGCTGGAATTGATAACAAAGTATCTGGCAGCGGCTTTTATCGTTATTTCTGTAATTCTTAATTTAAAATGGTGGTAAATCGTTATTGATTTCTAGAGGCTGTTACAAAACATTCGAAACCTTTTGTTTGGTTGTTTTGTAACAGCCTCTTTTTTGATAGTTACAGTTCAGCCTAGTAAGGATCGTGATATGACTGGGAAAGAAATGTTTCCATAT
>DBTU01000042.1 GCA_002307215.1 Lachnoclostridium sp. UBA1308 | reverse complement strand
GAAGTTACTTTGGCAATTTAGATAATAAATAAAAACAGTTTATTTTCATAACAATGAAAAATATACACATCTTGATTTGTATTATAAGTGAAAGGACATAATGTCGCCATAGTGTGGCAGATTGGAGGTATAGATGGAATATTCATTTGGTACCGATGAATATATACAGTATGTTTTAAATAAATACTCAAAAGCACTGATCAGACTGGCATTTACTTATTCGAAGAATCTTGCGGATGCAGAGGATATCGTACAGGATGTATTTGTGAGTTTAATCAAGAGGGGCAGTGGGTTCGACAACGAAGAGCATGAAAAGGCATGGTTGATCAGGGTAACGATCAACAAAAGTAAAAATGTCTTGAAATCGACCTGGAATCGCACCAAAGCACCGCTGGAGGAGGATATCAGCTATCTTCCACAAGAGGAAAGTGAAATCCTTACCGTTGTTCTTAACCTGCCCGCAAAATATCGCACCGTGATTCATCTGTTTTATTATGAGAACTACGCCATGAATGAGATTGCAGGAATGCTTGGGAAGAAACCGGCAACCATCGGAACCTGGCTTTCCAGGGGACGAAAACTGTTAAAAGCAAACCTTGAAGGAGGATTTGATGAATGAAAAAAACTAAATATATCAACTCGATAGATTGGTTAAAATTATCAGAGGATTTTTCTGAGGAAACAGAGAAATTAATGAAGGAAGCTCGTTCTCTAAAGAAATCGCAAAGACCGGCCGCAAGAAGGCTTATTGTCTCCTTTGCCGGTGCTGCAATTATACTGACAGCAGGCATATTTACATTAAATTATCATAATATGTTTTCTGAAAACACTCCTATCAATACAAATATCAATAACGATAGTACGAATACCTTTACGGTTGCTACCGTAAAGCTTCCTGAAACCTCAAATTCAGTGAAAGCCGATATGATTGCGCTGTTCGTATATCAGGGAAGGATCTACCTTCATTACAATACTTCAATTGAAACAACGGATGGCTATACTGTCAGTAAAGAAGATATGCTTAATCTTCGCGGAGACTATCTGGGAGCGACCACCGGAGGCATCGATGAATTAAGCGGGAAGGATGCCTACAAGGATTTCGCTTCGAATATCGGAGAAAGTACGATCTACTCTGTGAAAGGTTATGACAGCAAATACCGCCTGTTGGCATATACGGAATATGAGGGTGGCTTTAGCTGCGAGATATATGATAGTTTCGGTGGTCTAACCTTAACAAACGGAGCAGATTTCTTTGATCTTGTGCATTTAAAAGAAAATATTGCCTCCTATCAGTGGGAAAGTTTCGACAGCTGGAATAATGGGTTGAACGAACGCAAGGATGCCCCAGTGAGTGATGTATTCAAGGAATTTTTGGATGCCTTATACACTGCTACTCCGATAGAGGGTTCCACAGATATGTTGATTGAAAACACCTCTGCAGATAGCCAAAAGTTCGTATTTTTAAAGACAAAGGATAGGCTCATTACCTCAGTAAGGTTACTGAAGGATGGTTATGTTTATGTGCCTTCGGTTGGTTTCTTCCAAGTAGATAAAACGGCCTTTGATGCTTTTTATGCTTCAATGACTGAATAATTGATCTAGTAACTAACATAGGATATCAATATCCCGACTCCGAATGTTTACTCAAATTATTCGTTGCCGGTATATTGATATCCTATTAATAATCCCTTAATATATTGCTATTTCAAAGCCCTTTTTCAGAAATATTGGGATGATCTCAAGCGGTGCTGCTGTCACGATAGTCTGTCCCCCCTGAAGCTCTTCACCTGAGTAAGCATTGACCCAGATGACACCAGCCGGAAGATAAACGCTTCGCTCACGTATGCCTTCCTCCATAACAGGTGCAACTAATATATCCGAACCAAACATATACTGATCGGTTAACTCCCAACACTTTTGATCCTTAGGGAATTCATAGAACATCGTTCTCATAACCGGTGATCCCTTCTCATGTGCCTGCTTCATAAGCTCTGCGGTATATGGGCGCAGACGCTCACGAAGGAACAGATAATCCGTGAAAATCTTCTCATTCTTATCACCATAGCTCCAAACCTCATTATCTTGACCCGAGGAGAACTGACGGACTCCATTGCGAAATTCTTCGTCTAGCGGGTAGAACGGAGGCCTCTCACCATGAAGTCTCGTAACCGGACAAAATACTCCCCATTCAAACCAACGAATTAATAATTCATGGAATTTTTCATCCTTAATATCACCGCCCAGGAAACCGCCGATATCAGTTGTCCACCAAGGAATTCCTGCAAGTCCGACATTAAGCCCTGCCTGTAACTGCTCACGTAAGGTACGGAAGGTAGAGGCCACATCTCCGGACCAGGCAAGTGCACCGTAGCGTTGACTTCCTGCCCAAACACAGCGTACCAGATTCAGAATATTCTCCATTCCCTCCGCCTTCATTCCATCATAGAAAGCCTTAGCATACATAGCCGGGTAAATGTTGCTGCATTGTAGCGCAGGTCCCTGATAATAACGGAAGAGGTCAAAATCGTACGGTCCGTATTCGGGCTCTGCCTCATCCAGCCAAAAGATTTTTATGCCCTTCTTAAAATAATTTTCTTTGCAGCGACTCCATACAAAATCCCTGGCAGCCGGGTGCGTTGCATCAAAAAAGGTTGTCTCTCCCATCCAGTTCATATTGATACCAAGACCACGGTCAAATTTGACGAGCATTCCCTCATCAGCCATCTTTCCTCGGTTCTCGGAAGTAGAATCTATGGTTGGCCACACGGATACCATCAGTTCGATTCCAAGACCTTTTAATTCGGCTACCATGGCATCAGGATCCGGCCAGTCGATCGGATCAAATTTAAAGTCACCTTGCTTTGTCCAGTGGAAAAAGTCAATTACGATTACATCCATAGGAAGCCCGCGTCTTTTATGCTCTCGAGCCACTGAAAGTAATTCCTCCTGATTGCGATAACGGAGCTTACATTGCCAGAAGCCAAGTCCGTATTCCGGCATCATCGGAGCTCTGCCCGTAACTGACGAATATTGTTCTAACAGCTGTGCCGGTGTATCACCTGCCGTAATCCAGTAGTCCAGCTTCTTCGTACTCTTTGCTGTCCACTCGGTTTTATTCGTACCAAAGCTTGCAGTTCCGATTGCGGGATTATTCCATAAGAATCCATATCCACGGTTGGAAATCATAAAGGGAACACTTGCCTGGGAATTTCTCTGTGCCAACTCAAGGATTGCGCCCTTTTTATCAAGATTCCTCTCTTGATATTGACCCATACCGAATATCTTCTCCTCATCAAAGGCTTCAAAACGTGCCGTAAGCTCATAATCAGAAGTGCCGGTAATCGGTCTTAAATCCCTTGCTCTCACCCCGAGCGGAACACAGTAACGGTCGATTCTGTCACGGTTTCTCCAATATTCTGCGGTAAGACATTCCTCTTTATCATTCCAGAAGGATAACCAGCCTTCCAGATTGAACTTAGCGGTAATTGTTCCATTGGTTATTTTTGCAATCGTACATTTTTGTATATGCTCCTCAGGGTCATTCTTGTACCAGGGCTCTACTACTTCAATTTCTTCAATCTTGATGGTAGCCTTCCCCTGTGGGATTTCTTCTATTAGAGCCCAATCATTTGCATCCATGTTGGCTTCCTTGGTCATCCTGACACGTAGGGAGTTATCACCCCATGGCTCAATCCATATCGCCAGTTCGCCTTCCATTCCTACTAATCTGTTTCCCCTTACTTCGTATTTCATACTCTACCTCATTTCTGCTAATACTAGCTCTCGGATCACCCCACAGCACCCCTCTGGATGCAGTCGCTATATAGACACGTCCAAAGCAGCGGGGATCTCCCGTAATACTTACAATATCACCATACATCTGTTGATCACTGTTGATTCTCTGCCAGGTCCTGCCTTCATCGAACGAACGATAAAATCCATAATCACTGCCAATTATACCACTCACATACAAAGTGTCAAAACTATTTCCGGGTGCTGCCTTGCCCATACCTTGACAAAACACTTCTTCACCTTCCGACGTAATACGTTCCAAATCAACCTTTTTACCTTCTTTATGGATAAGCAACCTCCACAATCCTCCCTTACCGACAGCCAACCAGATCACTCCCTGTTTACCTGACTGGACACGAATCTCGGTTCTTGGTTCTCTTTCTATATTACCCAGTTCCAGTACAGGAAAACTCTCCGGCACATCAATTTGATGGAAGCTACAGGCGCGATCGGTGCTGATATAAAGCTTAGAATTTTGGCCAAAGCCATAGAACACTTCCGGATCGATACGGTCGGAAAACACCTTCAAGGTTCCTGAACTTTCTGTATCCTGGTGTTGTTCCCGGTCATAAATCCTTGTTTGTGTCCACGTCTGACCACAATCATTGGTGACGACAACCGCCTGTGCCGGGAGACGGAAATGATCCGCTATACACCACACCAGAGTTCCTGCGTCGGCAGATACTGCCGTCCATCCTGGATTTGTGTTGGGGCTTCGCACTGCTTTAATTAGCCGGTCAATTCTCTCAGATATATTTACAGGATCGGGCAGTCGAATAAAGGTTTTACATTGATCCTCGGACCATAGTATGCCCCCTGTCGTTTTCCCTTTCCAATTTCCTCTGGCCGAGACCGCAACAAGCTCCGGCGTACTATCCGGGTAATCTGCATTCAAGCAGGTGATATATCGGTGATTGTTCTCATCCGCGAACGAATTTTCAGCCGGTCGGGTCAGATCGGTAAAAGCAAATCCACCCAAATCTCCGATCATATCTAACAATTGTACCTCTCCACCGGGCGGACTGTAAATATTCATGTGAACCGTCTCCTCCAAACCCTTGCAACATGGTCGAAAGATTACCTCTTCACCTTTCCGGGCATTTGTTAGGTTCTCTGTCATAAAGATGCCGGTACCGGAATTGAATACCGCCCGATTCGGATTAAAGGGATCCAGCTTGATATCGGAAATCCAGTGAAGCAGATTATGATGATCATTATATTCCGGCTTCATATAAGGAACCTCTTGAAAATCCATAATACCAATTTCAAGATCATAAAGTACGGGAAACCAATGCTCTCCGTAATCGGTGGTATAAAGAACTGCCTCCTCCCTGCTGCTACCCTGTGTTGAACAGATTAGGCAGCCGGAATGGCTAATCATTGCATCGATACCGCCAAAACCGGCGATTTTACTGACCCGATCACAGCCTCCGCCCATAAAGCTCAGATCCGGAGTGACATAGTTAACTTCAGTAATTTCTCCCTTTGGCGACAGCTGATAACGTAGGATGCACCCATGCTCGTCTCCTCCCGCATCACAAGAATACCCCGCCCATCCGGATTGAGGCTTCCCGGTGGCTGCCATTGTGATAAACAGATAGCCTTCCGAAAAAGCAGCTCGCTGCCCGACAAAGCCCGGAAAGCTTCCAAAGCTTTGATTCTCCGGCTGTCCCGGAAGTGCTTCAAAGGAATTTCCTGCATCTCTTGAAATGTATAGACTGCTTCCACGAATTGTAGCACCCGGAGAATTGGCTTGTCCGGAAACGGATACCACGATAGTATGGCATCGTTCGTCTACCTGCGACCTACTGTCCAACCATATGAATGCAAGATTATGCTCCTCTTTTCCACCCTTCGGTATTACCGGAAGCCTCTGAAAGCTTTCTCCTCGATTCGTTGATATTAATAGCCCCTCAGCTAGAGAAGCAAAATACACAATATTCGGATTATGAGGATCTATGGCTAGTCTCTCCCCCGTGCCTCTTCCCGGAGCATTGCCGTGAATCTTTGCCGGAACCTTAAAATATTCAAAGTTTTTTCCGAAATCAATCGATCGACATATATAATTATTCTCAATATAATCTCCTGCAACCGTGAATATCCCGCCCGGGTGTGTCGGATCTACGGCAATGGATAACGGATAGGATTCCCACTTTTCAGTCGCTTTTACATGATCCATCAGGGAAAGCCAAGTACGAGTATGAAAGTCATACCGGTAAACACCTCCGACATCCGTTCGAGCATACAAGATATTCCTTTCCTTTGGGTGAAAACATAAACCCGTGACAAAGCCACCTCCGGGCACCGGAGCATTCTTGTATTCATATGGTACATATACATTCTGTTCTTTATTCATTCAAGTACCTCATGATATATAATTTCTGTAAATGCGACTTGCTCGCATACACTAATTTAATCTATAACTCATAAAAGCATGGATATCATTACTATTAGCTTGCTTAATAGAGATTATATCATGTTTTACCGTTAAAATCTTGGTATAAAGTAATAGAATTCTTGCAGAAAAATATATTTTGATTTCTCAGAGGCTTTCGATGCAAAAAGAGCTTCGAAAAGTATAAAATACTTTTACAAAGCTCCTACTCTTTACATGATAAATCTATTACTTACAGAGAGAAATTTATTTCTTACAGAGTTAAATCTATTTTTTTCGGAGATAAATCTATTCTTTACAGAGATAAATCTATTCTTTACAGAGATAAATCTATTCTTTACAGAGATAAATCTATTCTATTCTTTACATATTCTTTTGTTCTTTAGCTGTGCAACATCTCATCAAGAACAGTGGACAGCTTTTGAATTTCATGTATTGATTCCCTGACCGATAGAATATCATTATTCTCGCTTTCAATGGTCGCAAGAATTTCTTCATTGGAAGCACTATGTTCTTCAGAAATACTGGCAATATTCTCAATGCGCTCCTGGACTTGTATAAACTTCTCAAGGATTCTGCCAATCATGGTATTCTCCTGCTCGAGTAGGTGAAAAGTTTCATTAATGGCACTCTCAACGTCCCTAAAATAATCGCCAACTTCACCGAGTGCAGTATTCCCTGCCTTCACGGCTCTCGTCCCCTCGCCGACCTTATCCACTGCTTCAGCGGAATTTTGTGAAATGATACCGATAATTTCTTGTATGCTCTTCGCCGTCTTTGCACTCTGTACTGCAAGCTTGCCTACTTCACCGGCAACTACTGCAAAGCCCTTACCCTGCTCACCAGCCCTTGCTGATTCTATGGATGCATTCAAGGACAACAGGTTCGTCTGTTGAGATATCTGAGCTATTCCTTCAAGGAAAACATTGATTTCCTCTATATTTTTCTGAAGAACTGTTACGGTCGAGGAAGCTGCACCCACCGCCTGATCAATTGTCTCCATCTGTGCAAACATCGTATGAATTTTATCAGAGCCTTGCGAAACCTTCTTTGAAATAATATCAGAGTGGTATGTAATCTTCTCGGCTATCTCCTTTGTATCATTCACTTCATTGATGGCTTCCGTCATATTTGTATTGATCTGATAAATGCTCTCTGACTGATGCCCGGTTCCTTCTGCAACCTCATTCATAGTCATTGTTGTTTCTTTGCTGGACTTTATGATCGAATTCATGTTTTGGTCAAGGGTGGATACATTTTGGTTTAAAACAGAAGAAGATTCTTCTACCTTTTTAAAGGTTGCTGTTAGTTTTGAAAGAAGGTCATTGACCTCCTCTTCTTTTTTCGTAGCTCTCATGATAATCCCACTGCCCCATTTGATGGAGAAAAAAAGAACAACAAAGATTGCATCAATCATTAGCAAAGTGGATAGAAGAAAACCAAGAGACCGCTCCTGTCCAAATAGGGCTACCCCATTGGTAAAATAGAGAACGAAATAGGTTGCATTCACAATGACTGCAAAGGATATTAATAATCCTATGGAATAATATAAGCATAGAACAACAATAGAAGCAGCTATGGTATATAGGTTTCCCTGGTCTGTGGGATCCTGCATTAAAGTGGAAATTGCCGCCGCAAAAATAATGATACTGTAGGTGAATCCCTTAGCCCTGCTGGGTATGGGTAAAAAATAAATTGCTACTACAATAACTGCTGCCGCCAATACCGGGATCGACAAATCAAGTCCTTCAGAAAAGCTTTTGCTCGTAAAATTATACACTAAGGTCATCAAACAAACTGCAAGAATAATACATACACAGACGAAATCTGCCTTTTTAAAGTTGTATATCTTTTTATTCAAACGAATAAACCTCCTTTATTGATAAGTATAATATGTATTATATGACAATATCTTACATTGTACAAGATTATTTTAAGTATTTTCCTCCTGTAAATTACATAAAATTACTATTCACAGCCCATTCAGGAATTAGGCATTATGATTTCGACAAATGATTTTCGAAAAGGAGTAGTGCATACGAATTGCGTAATGCAACTAAGCGGGAGCGGCTCCGCTTCGGAAACATTTGTCGAAATCATATCACCATCTTTGACTGGGCTGTGAATAGTAACACATGAAAAGAGAGAAAACCCGAAGGCTTCCTCTCTTTTCACGTCGTTAACAAAAATCCAAATTGGGAGTTATAAGTGAATTCATTCGACCGGTCCTACCTATGCCGGAAGCTAACATTATGGATTACTGCAAGTCAATATAAAGCAGGGTTTTTAATAAAACATTGGCACCCTTTAAGCAGTTTTCCACAGGAGTATACTCAATTTCACAATGACTGTGTCCACCGACACTGGGGACAAAGATCATCGTGGTGGGAATAACATCAATCATAAACTGTGCATCATGTCCGGGTCCGCTGTAGATTCTTCGATTCGAATACCCCAACTCTTTTGCACCTTTTTCAACATAATCAACCAACTCAGAAGTAAAGGTTACAGTCTTTCGTGCCCAGGCTTTGGTATAGCATACCTGACATTTTTCAACCTCGGCGGGAATCTTTTGAATGATATGAAGCACCTGCTTTATAACCTCCGGATCCTGATGCCTTGCATCCAAAGTAAACTTTACTTCGTCCGGGATTATCGTATGGATATTGGGATGGCAGGAAATTTTACCTGTCGTATATACTAATTTGCTGTCCAGCTCATCCAACTCATCATGTAGATACTGAATTGTCTTGACTGCAGCATAAAGGGCATCTTTACGATATTTCATCGGTGTCGTGCCTGCATGGCCGGCTTGACCGGAAAAGGTAAACTCATAATTAATCATACCGCATACTCCTTCGAGAATACCGATATCAAAGCCTTCTGCTTCCAATACAGGTCCTTGCTCAATGTGTAGTTCCACAAGAGCTGTTGTCTTTGCAGGATTCATACGATTCGCTTCATCACCCATGTATCCGCTTGCTTTCAGAGCATCACCAAAGGTATATCCAAGCTTATCCTTTGCGACAGAAGCCAACATGTCGTCCTTATTGAACTTTCCACAGATTACACCGGAGGACATCATTGCAGGTTCAAAGCGTGCACCCTCTTCATTCGTCCATACAACAACCGTAATCGGATGTCTGTGAGGTATATTTTCTTTCACGATTGTCTCTGCGGCTTCCATCGCAGTCAATACTCCGAGTACTCCGTCATAATTACCGCCCTGCCTTACAGAATCCAGATGCGAGCCGGACATAATCGCCGGCAATTCTTCCGTTCCCGGAATCGTTGCATACATATTAGCCATATCATCCGTCACCACAATAGCTCCGATTGCTTCCATCCTCTTCTTGAACTCAGCTCTTGCTTCTAATGCCTCCGGTGACAGTGAAAATCTTGTGATACCGCCCTTTCCGGTATCGCCGAATTTACTGAATACTTTAATCTTTTCATTTAATCTTTCCAAACTACATAATGCCATTACTAATTACCTCCTTCCGAAATGTCGCACAGCGGCATCTTGTTCCTCACTCTGGTTCCCGGCACGATAGCTTGAACGGGACAAACCATGACACACAGATGGCAACCGACACATTTTCTCGGTTCCATTATCGGTTTTTTACTTTTAACGTCCTGTGTCAGTGCCTGATGCCCGCCGTCGTAACAGGAAAGATAACACCGTCCGCAGCCCAGACACTTTGCTTTATCGAATTTGGGATAGCATATACTATCCCTGTTTAAATTGTCAGCCGATATAATATGTTCTAGGGCATTTCCTACAATCTCTGAAATGCTTTTATATCCATGAGAACTTAAATATAGTTTCATTCCCTCAATCATATCCTCAATAACACGGTAACCATACTGCATGACTGACGTTGTTACCTGAATATTTGCACAGCCGAGTGCCATGAATTCCGCCGCATCTCTCCAGGTTTCAATACCACCCATGCCGCTGATCGGAACTTTTGATAGCTTACTACAGCTTTTCATGGAATGAATAAAACGAAGTGCAATCGGCTTCACCGCTTTGCCGGAATATCCTCCGACACTGGTCTTTCCCTCGACATCAGGCCCGGAAGAAAAGGTATCCAAATTAACATTCATGATACTCTTAATTGTATTGATTGCCGCTATTCCGTCTGCACCTGCCTCAATTGCCGCAATTGCAGGAATCTCCATGTTTCCTATATTCGGAGTCATCTTCGCAAGAATCGGAAGATGGGTTCCCCTGCGTACCGCTTTCGTGAATGCCGCTACCAGCTCTGTGTTCTGCCCCACATCTGATCCAAGTCCATCCGCAGCCATATGCGGACAGGAGAAATTGCATTCAATGATATCCGAGCCTGCTTCTGTCATAATCCTGGCAAGATACGTCCATTCCTCCTCTGTCTGTCCCATGATAGAAGCAATGATTATCTTACTCGGATAATCCTTCTTTAATTGCTTTAAATACGACAGATTTTCTTCCAACGAATGGTCTGAGATTTGCTCAATGTTCTTAAAACCGACAAAGGGTACTGTTTCCTTTCTAAGTGCATCAAACCTAGGCGATACCTCTTTAGGCACAAACGTACCGATCGTCTTGAAGGCTACTCCGCCCCACCCCATATCAAATGCTTTTGCGACCATTTCATAATTGCTGCCTACAACCGAAGAGGAAAGAAAGAAGGGATTCTCACATTGCACGTTGCAAAACTCAATGGATAAATCGACCTTCTCCTCCTTAACCCTTTCACAAGCAGCGAGGCCTTCCATGATTTCATCAATATGAACCGGTCTGTTTATTCTAGCCTTCAAGCAATCCTTCTTACACTGCTTTGACTCACAGCTTCGGCAAGGAAGTTCTTCGGGCAGCTTATTGACCGCTCCTAATTTGTTTTCAAAGCGCAGTGACCTTATAATGGAATCCACCGGAAGTCCATACGGACAAGCTTTCGTACACGGAGCCTCATGACAAAGCAGACACCCTCCCGCTTCTTCTGTAAGCATAATATCCTTGTAAGCCAGATTATTCATATCAATCACTCCAAACTTTAACTAATTTACCGATTTACATGCAACAAACTCAATCGTATGGATATGGGCCATGATATTTATGTTACAATATCCTTTTCTTGCTATTTGATGAGTAAAGAGAAGCTCAGCTTCTTTACTTATTCGGTACTCGTTTAATATACTTACCGAAGCCGGGTTCTCCGACAAAATCACCGTTATCATATACCAGCTTTCCTCTGACATAGGTTTGAACCGGATAACCGTGAAGCTTCTTGCCTTCCCAGATGGTATGATCATAATCGGAATGCATGTTACTTACGGATACAGTGAAATCTTTCTCTGTATCATATATTACAAGGTCTGCATCCTTACCTACCGTAAGTGACCCCTTCTCGGTACAACCAAAGATTTTAGCAGGGTTGGTGGAACAAAGCTCTACGGCACGATTAAAGCTAATCTTTCCTTCATTTGCAGCGGAAAGCATATAAGGATAAAGGTTCTCAATCCCTGCACAGCCATTCGGAATCTTTGTGAAGTTATCCTTGCCCCAATCTTTTTCATAGCTTTGGAACGGACAATGATCGGTCGCAACCGTATCTATCGTTCCTTTCTTAATGGCATCCCACAAAGCATCCTGACTTTCCTGAGCCTTCATCGGAGGTGAGCATACAAAATTTCTGCCATCCTCTCTCTTATAGACCTCACAGGTAAATTCCAGATACTGCGGACAGGTCTCAATGTAAATCGGAAAGCCTGCCAGCTTCGCCGCAATTGCTGCCTCAAGACCTTCTTTATCAGCCATATGAACGATATATAACGGAGCCTCTACCGATTTAGCCCAGTGAATTGCACGCTTATCAGCTTCTGCCTCTACGAATTCCGGTCTGCTCAGGTAATGATACCAGGGAGATAACTTACCTTCCTTTAAAAACTTCTCTACATTTAAATCAATTAAATCAGGATTTTCTGCATGTATATTAGTGATTGCTCCTACTTCCTTGGCCTTTAACAAAATCTTAACCAATGAAGCATCATCAACCATCATACCTTCTTTTTTATAAACAAGGAAACACTTGAAGCTTGTTACACCAAATGCGATAGCAGCTTCAAATTCGTCCAGCAAGGCATCAGAATTCAAATCGGTGATACAACAATGGAATGCGTAATCAACACAGGCCTCCGGATCACACATTTCTTTTCTCGCCTTTACTGTCTCAACAATTCCTTTGCCCTTACGCTGTATCGGATAGTCAAATACTGTGGTTACACCTCCACAGGCTGCAGCTCTGGTTCCTGACAAGTAGCTGTCCGCCGATACGGTTCCGCCAAAAGGCATTGCCAGATGGGTATGTACATCAATTGCTCCCGGTAATACTAATTTACCGCTTGCATCAATTACATTATCTGCTTCCATCATTAAGTTCGTACCGATACATACAATTTTTTCATCTTGAATTGCAATGTCTGCTACATAGCTTTCTTTTGTGGTAATAATTGTTCCGTTTTTGATCAATAAATCCATGGCAACCTCCAATCCGCCGTCTTGCGGCGATCACCTTCCCAATTCCCTTTACTTCTAATTCATGATCCAGACTGTTTCTTGCTCTGTTTATAGCTTGTTTATAGCTTGTTTACAGTCCTGTGTTATGTCCTGTGTTATTTTCATCAGAACATTTTCTTAGAGGAAAAGGCTGCTACATAAAAATATTTCTACTAAATTGCAGCAGCCTTTTATGAGGAAACAATTTCTGTCAGTCGATATTATTATTTATTAATTTTATATACCAGAACCAGACCTGATCTTTGGAATACTTGAGATACTTCAACCAAATCCATACCGCCTGAATTAGCAGCGATTAAGTTGGATACCCATGTTACACCGAAATCAACCTGTGCATTATTAACAGCTGTTGTCTCTGCAACATCACCACCTCCGGGAACGATAGTAACATTTAAGCCTGCTTCTGTGTAGTAACCCTTTTCAAGTGCTACATAATAGCCCATGAACTGTGCCTGAGGTAACCATTTTAGCTGAATTGATATATCTGTCTTCTCAGGAGTGAACTTTCCATCGGAAGCCATAGCTGCTGTCCAGAAAGAGTTATCTCTGATATTATCAAGTGTTAACGTCTGTAACTTGTCTGCTGCTGTTGAATCCTCCAGCTTAATGTACTGTTTTGCAAGATCAAGTGTCTGCTGAAGAGCTTTATCATCCATATTGCCATAGTTAGTTACAGTAGCACCGGTTGTATCGGTTTCAACAAGCTTCTTAACTTCGGAAGCCATATATGACTGATGATCCGCCGAAACAGAAGAGCCATTTTTGAAAACGATTTCTGCAGCTTCCTCCGGATTAGCACAAGCATATTCCCAACCCTTCATAGATGCGTAGATGAATGCCTTTACTGTCTCCGGATTAGCAGTTGCAAAATCCTTTGTACAGAAAATGTTATCCTCTAACATTGCCACGCCTTCGTCATTCATGTCGACATATTTAACTGTATCGCCATACTTATATGCTCCGTCATAGCTGTTCTTCACCAAACCAAGTTCATTGTAGGTCATGGCCGATGCTAGTAGAATGGAGTCATCATCAAAGCCATCCATATCAAAATTCTGGCTTAAATAAGTAGTCGGCTGTCCGTATTTGGATAATAGAGCCTGAATCTCATATTCATTACCAAGACCCCAGTTGCCCACCTGACCCTTAGTTGCTGCATCAACAACAATGCTCTCGATGGATGCATCTGCTGCATAATACGCTCCTGTACTTGCCGACGAATCGTCTGCTGCTTTTGTTGCTTCCGGTGCATCGGTTGCACTTACACCGCTATCCTCTGTCTTGGAACCACATGCTGTTAACAAGGTAACAACGAATACGAAAGTCAATACTAAGGAACAAAGCTTAGATAATTTTTTCCCTGTTAATTTTTTCATTAATTAGTCCTCCTTTAAGAAATTAAGTTTAGGTTATTATTTATATCAAGTTGAATCTTACCGTTAACGGCGTCCCTTCAACATAATACCTTCTGTAATAAGAAGAATTACATACATGATAATTCCGATTGCGCAGGCAACCGTGATGTATGCCCATGCCGTTGCATATTGTGCCAATACGATGTTTTCACGGATCTGACGTCCGACGCCGATGATATATTCCGCAAAATACTCACTAACGAGGGCACTGATTACACAGCCCGGAACACTAACTCTTAAAGCTGTAAATACATAAGGAATGCTATTCGGAATGCGAAGCTTTAAAAATATTGTAATCTTGTCGGCGGCAAAGGATTTCATCATATCCAGAGAAAATGGCTTAAGCTCATTAAAGCCCCGGTATGCATTGATACTCATGGATACGGTACAGGTTATCATGACCACCAAAATCTTGGCCAACATACTTCTTATGTTAGGATTCCTACTAAAATCCTTGGTCAAATTATTTAAAATCGGAGCAATTGCTATAATTGGTATTGCGGTAAATGCAGATACAATGGTAAGTCCTCCGACACCCCATTTTGGAAAAACAGTTGCAAGGATTGCCAGCAAATACCCAAAAAGGGAACCTAAGATAAGACCACCAAGTGCTACAATTACCGTTGCCTTAACATTTAAAAGAATTGACGGTACATTTTCGGATATAATTCGAAATATTCTACCCGGTAACGGTAAGGTATACGTATCTGCTCCGATTATCTTGTGCAAAAGCTGCGTCTGCCAAAGTACTGCAATGACTACACCGAACAAAACGGGGTAAAGGATCGTGGATATTGACTGCTTCCTGATCTTTAAATTTCTTTTCTTCTCCATCACATCACCTCTTCTTCACTTTCGTAGCGCGCTTATAGGGTGATAGCACCTTTTCGATAACTGTCATCAAAAAGTAGCTGAGGATTCCGATCAACGCACTGACAAATACAATCTGCCAGAAAACATAGATGGTCATCGCATGCTTTAGGGATTGGGAAAGCATACACCCAAGTCCTCCGCCGCCCTGTAGTGTATCAACCAGAATGGATGCCGTGATTGCCATTGGCGCCGAAATCTTAAGTCCGGTAAAAAAATACGGTATACTGGAAGGGATTAACAATTTTGTGTATATCTGAAACTTTGTTGCCGCAATGGAATACATTAGTTCATGCTTTTCCTTCTCGACCGATTTGAAACCGGCCAGCGTATTTGTTGCCACCGGATAAAAAGTCAGGATTGCCGCAATTACAATTCGGCTGTTGTCGATATCCTTCGTTATAGCAAGAATAATCGGCGCCATACCAAGAATAGGAATCATCTGAATAATCATCAAATAGGGAAAGAACATCTTCTCAACTGCCGTAAACAGACTCATAAAAAGTGCCAGTAAATAGCCGATCATAATTCCAATGAGAAAACCAATGCCTGCCCGAAGCAATGTAATACCTGCATTGCTTAATACAATTTGTAGCGCTGTCTGCGTGCTGTTGACCAGCTTATGACTGAAAATCGATTCTAATATTTGATACAGGTGGGGAAGTACATTTTCGGGAGTACGTTTTGACCGGGCTATAGTGGCAGCACCCAACTCCCACACACCGATCATTCCCAGCACCCAGACAAAGGTTACTATTTTGCTTGAGGAAAGGGCCTTTTTTACTTTATTCATAAATATCCTCCCATTTTCAGTCTCACAAGCTTTCAAAGCTGTTTCTTACTTTTGTTACCATTGCATTGAATTCCGGCGAACTCTTGATAGATAAGTCCCTTGGCCTGCCCAGTGTAATGTCAACTACTGCTGAAACCCTGCCCGGATGAGGTGATAAAACAACGACTCTGTCCGACAAAAACACAGCTTCTTGAATGTTATGTGTAACGAATAAGATCGTCTTATTCGTTTTCTTCCAGATACGAAGTAAATCTTCATGCAGCTTTTCTTTTGTAAACTCATCCAGTGCTGAGAAGGGTTCATCCATTAGTAGTATCTCTGGCTTTACTGCCAGTGCTCTTGCAATACCTACTCTTTGCTGCATACCACCACTCAACTCATGAGGATACTTCTTACCAAACTCCATCAAACCCACAAGCTCCAACATCTTTGTTACTCGTGCGGTTCTATCCTTCTTTGGTATACCCATCATCTCCATAGGCATACATACATTTCGCCTTACCGTTCTCCAGTCCAGTAATACCGGATTCTGAAATACAATACCATATTTCTTCTTAAGTCTGATTTCTCTTGGTGACTGACCTCTTACGGTAATCTTACCGCTGGTCGGCTGCTGCAGCTCGGCAACGGTACGAAGCAGTGTCGTCTTTCCACAACCGGAGGGGCCAAGTAAGGAGATGAATTCTCCCTGCATAATATCAAGATTTATATTTTGCAAGGCGATTACCGGTTCACCGCCATCTTTATCCGGGAAGCTGACACCAAGATTTTCTATCCTTATTTCCACTTCATTTCTATTCACTACCAATTCATCCGAATCTAATCTTTCTGCTGCTCCCATATCAATACCATTCCTTTCAATAAACTAAACCAAAAGCATTCCAAATTCTTGTGTAATAACAAAAAACGGCGTAAAGCTATTCGCTCTACGCCATTGTAAATTAAGATGCTTTCTATTTAATTACCAAAGCTTATTATAAATTTGAATCAAATCTTCCTTACTGACTGTTTTAATCGTATTGGAAGGGCTGCCGCTTGACATTGCATCCGTTGCCATCTTATCAACTAGTGTTTCAAAGGTTTCTTGTTTGATTCCATACTCTGCGAGTGTAGGAATATTACAATGCTTGCATATCATCCCCAACTCCTGGAGAAATGCTTCTGAGGCTTCTTCCTCTGAAGTACTTTCCTCCGCAACGCCGATGGTTTTTGCTATCCTTGCAAATCTCTCATAACAGCCATCCAAGGCAAAGGTTAAGCATTCTTTGATTAACATGGCATTGGAGATTCCGTGAGGAACATGAAATAGTGCACCGATCGGTCTGCTCATTCCATGCACCAGTGTAACGGATGCATTATTGATACAGACACCTGCCTCGTAAGCTGCAATTTGCATCTCTTCTCTTGCCTTAGCATCACTTCCGTCATCGTATGCTTTCGGAAGATATTTGAAAATACGCTTGATTGCTGATAGTGCATAGATATCGGTCAGTGTATTCCCTTTTCTTGAGGTGTAGGATTCAACCGCATGGGTTAAAGCATCCATTCCGGTTGCTGCCGTGATATCTTGTGGTGCCGACATTGTTAAGGAAGGATCGATGACAGCCACATCCGGCAGAAGGTCATCCCCTTTTAACAACATCTTTATATCCTTCTCTGTATCCGTAATAATCGTGAATTTGGTAGCTTCCGAGCCCGTACCCGCCGTTGTCGGTATCAGAACCATAGGGGGAAATTTACCCTTAATCTCTACTCCCATGTAATCTGAAATCTTACCGCCCAGGACACTCATTGCTGCGATTGCCTTTGCACTGTCTAAAGGACTTCCTCCGCCGATTGCTGCCAGAAAATCACAGCCTGTTTGTTTCAATGCTTTTACTCCGGCCTCAATCATTTGGGTGGTAGGCTCTCCGGTGATGTCATTAAATATTTCGTATTCGATTTCCCACTTTTCTAACCAATCGGTTAGGATTTTTACTATCCCTGTTTTTGTAACGACTTTCCCGGTAACGATAAATGCCTTTTTCCCCAAGCTCCGTATTGCTGCTTCACTTGCCTCCAAAGCATTATTCCCAATGATTACACGTCCCGGTACTGTAAATTGATATGCCATAGATACACCTCTCTAGCGGTTTACTTCTGTTGGATATCTTTCGCAAATTCGGATATCCTTGCCATGCATAAAGGAGCACGTCGTATCTACGAGTGCTCCCTTGCATTAGATTTTTTATGATGCCTTATATTATCAAATTAAAATTTATTTGGCAATATGCAGTCAAACAAGAATCAATGTGCACTTGCATAGTGGAAACTTATTACTGTGATACATTATTTCTTAAAGAAATTCCTTATCTACCTCAGACAATACTTCATCCAGCTTGACGAGCTCCTCTGTCAACTGATCTTCTGTAATAATCAAAGGAGGGGCAACAATAATCATATTCTCATGTGTATAGGTCATAAACTTTTTTGCTTTCAACTTACCGAGAATCTTACCCATGATTCCTTCCGGATCTTTACCGTACGGAACTAATGCTTCTTTTGTATCCTTATCCTTAACCAGTTCCAAGGCAGCAAAAAGTCCGATATACCGCACATCGCCAACGCATTTATGTATCGCTTTCATTGCTTCCAGCTTTTCTCCGAGTAATTTGCCTACCTTGTTGACATTTCCCAAGATATCTGCTTCTTTATAATAATCAACACATGCCACTCCTGCTGCGCAAGCAAGGGGATGTCCGCTGTAGGTAAGTCCGCAGGATAGCAAATTATCATCAAAATATTCTGCTATCTTTTTACTTACAACAACTCCGCCAAGCGGAACATAACCACAGGTAACGCCTTTTGCAAAGGTTACCATATCCGGTGCTACATCAAAATTCTCAAAGGCAAACATCTTACCGGTTCGACACCACCCGGTCATTACTTCATCACAGATCATCATAATACCATACTTATCGCAGATCTTTCTTACTCCGGGCAAATAGCCCTTTGGTGGTATTATGACACCGTTAGAACCGGTAACCGTCTCCAGAACGATAGCAGCTACTGAGTTTGATCCTTCATATACAATTTGCTCTTCGAGCTTCGTAAGGTAATACTTAGTTGCCTCTTCTTCTGATTTAAATTCAATTGCCTCACGGTAAATATAGGGATCAAAAAACTTTATGAATCCCGGTATACCGGGCTCTAGCGGATACCTTCTCGGCTCTCCGGTCAGATTTCCCGAACCGAAGGAACTACCATGATAACTGCGGTATCTACTGAAAATCTTATTCTTACCTGTATACATTCTTGCCATTTTTATGGCATTCTCATTGGATTCTGCACCTGCATTGGTAAAGAACACCTTACCCATACTGTCAGGCATTAAGCTGATGATCTTCTCAGCCAGTTCAGCTCTGGATTCACTGCCATAGGAGGGTCCAATGTAACAATATTGATCAACCTGAGCCTTAATCGCATCTCCGATTGCTTTATTTCCATATCCCAGATTCAAATTAACCAACTGGGAGGACATATCAGAGTAACGAACACCGTCATAATCCCAAAAATAAATACCCTCTGCCTTCTCTACCGGAATTGGATTCAGTCCCTTTTGCTTACTCCAAGACTGTAAATTATACTGTTTCAATTTGCTTTTAATTGCATCGCTCTGCATATCAAATTGCCTCCTTTAAATAAATAAGCAGCAAGGAACTCCTATAGCTCCATTGCCACTTTGTTAACGTTATTTTAGAAGTAATTATATACAGCAATAATCAAAAATGCAATTGATATGCGACCAATCATCCTTGTGCACTTGCATAATAGGTACCGAATCTCACATTATATCCTTCATGTAATAGCCCATGTAGAGCTTCACCCGGTCCTCAAGCTCCAAGGGATTGAAGCCTGTTATACTTTCAATCTTCTTTAATTGGTTCGTCACCGTATTACGATGGATGAACAGCTTCTCTGACACAAGCTGAAGACTCGCATTGTTTTCAAAATAAATCCGCAGAAGCTTAATCAGCTCTGTATTATTTTTACTGTCATAAGCTTCTAATTTTCCGATGGTATCATAATAATAGCTTCTCAATACAGATTTATCGCTGACCGCATAAAGCACCTTATATAGGTCGAGTTTATCATAAAAGCTACAGGTTTCATTTCTTCTCTTCGCCATTTCCATGGCAGCGGAGGCCTTCTCAAAATTCTTATCCTGGTTATATAATCCCTGCTGGTTTGAGCTGATGCCCATATGCAGGTGATATGCGGTCTTATCTTTCTTAACCAGTTTTATAAATTCTCTTACAAAACTCTCAATATCCTTATTCGAATAATCTACCAACACCAAGATTAGACTCTCTTTATAAGAAAACGAGATGAACAACTCCTGTATACTTCTTGCTGTCTTTTCCGCATAATTTTCCAGTATATCCACATATTCCTGGGAGGGGATACTGTCCTTATCCTCCGCTAAGATACTGACAAAGCAAAAGTACCCATCTCTCTGATATCCATACCGCTCCATCTGCAGTACCTGGGTATCTAAATCCCCGATCTTAAAAATGATATTCTTAACGGTAGTAGCCATGCTATTCTCAACATGGTCATTATCCATAATTCTATGACAGAAATCCCTGGTCATATCAACCATCCTTGTCTGCCAAGGTATTGTAAAAAGCGGCATGTTGACTTCGTTGCAAAAATCAATTACCTCTTTCGGAATATCCTTGGTGTATGGCCCGATATTAACCACAAACGCACTGACTCCGGCATCGTATAATCTCTTCGCAAATTCTAACATCCAATCAGGCTCATGATTCAAAATACCTGCCGTAAAAACAAGCTCCTTGCCATGCAAAAAAGCACTTACGTTCAGGTCTTCAATGATGTGTACCCATTGTACCAGGTTCGTAAGTCCATTCCTTCCGGCGATCAGATTCATTTGATATAGAAAGGTTCCGTTTTTATATAGTTTTTTCACCATTATCGCCATAACATCATTCCTGCCTCTTTGAAATAAGAAAGGTGCTGCTTCTACGGCAACACCCTTGTTAACGTCAGTCTAGCATATCTTTTCCTACTTCGCAACTGATTATTACTGAGAATGTTTTTCGCTGTATCGTTCTGGGGACGGTAGTTGACAGGAATCTCGGTGACCTAAGAATTGCACGTAAACTGCAAATGCTTTCAAAATTGCACCCCATCACCGTTCTTCCCGTCAACTACCTGTCTATGGACTTTTTTACTAAAATACTAAGGATGCAATCACCGGCAGTTGCTTGTAGGTGCCAGTACACAATGATTTCTAGGTGTTAATTATCGTAAATTCAAGACTATCTTGCGAAAACTTCAGGGTCATTCCCTTTTCATTAAAGAATTTACTGACTTCTTGCTTCAAGATAGACGCCTCTTCAGGTGTTACGTTTATGTCACCAGGTGTCTGTAGGGTAAAGCTCTGACTACCGCAGAGATCATGCATGTGAACAGTATAGTTTTGCTTTTTTTCTATTAATAATTGATTCAATTCTGCCAATGTGTTATAGGTAATAATATTTCTTCCCATATATTTTCGCGCCTCCATTATACGATATTCTTTTAAACCTTACTCCGGTAAAATAGAGAAAGGGCAGATTACCTGCCCTTATGTTTCTCTTTACGTTTCTGTTCTTTTATAGCATAGAGTCTTTCTTCTTCAGCTTCTTTCATCTGCCGCGAACGAGTCATTCTGATCAGTTTATTTTCCTCGTGCTGTAGCTGTAATGCCTGCTGTGATTTCGTTCCTATACCAATATGAGTCATCTGTTTCTTTACCTCGCGCTGTTGCCGCTTCGGATTCATATGATCCATCTGCTTTGTTATGGCCTCCGTCGCGGGGCTAAAGCTTAATCTGTTCCAATTCACTAATACATATTCCTCAAGTTCATAATCTTTTGGCTCTGCTCCAAACATTATCTTGCAAGCAGATAATTGATTATCTTCCACTCTTTCACAGATACCAATCCAAAAGGGTTCCTCAAAGAATACCTGTAATATTACTGCTACTTTGTCCATGATAAGCCTCTCCTTATTTTAATGAACAAAGAACGGACAACCAAGGGGGCAGATTACTGATAACTTATGTTAATGCTACGTCTGGACTACCAACCAGAACTGTGGCAGACCGGCTGACGACGGCTGTCAATATTCGTTTTGAGACTCAAGTGAAATGGCGCCTACTTTTGCGCCATTCCCACTACGTTTTGAGGCTCAAATAAGTATATGCCTAGGAAGGAAAGGCAACCAAATGAATATATATACGACGATATACATGGCATATCCTAAAAGCGACTTTTGGCATTCGTATCAATATTTACAATGATTTAAGTTCTACTTCATCTTCTTCGTCAGCGATGACAGATTGAAGGCACAGATACGATCCATCTGATAGGAAGCTTGTTCAAAGGCGACTGATTCATAGCAGACATACAAATAGGAGCCATCAATCGCAATACCTTCATTCATCGAAGGCATTTCAACCGTATTAATCGAAGCACCCCGCGTTATTAACCCATCCACGGCATTATCAAAGTCAGGCTGATATAAATCAATTTGACGCATATAACCCCTGAGTCCTTTATAAAGTTGACAGGAGCGAGACACAATCATTACTCCCTGCTTCGTAAAGGCAACGCCCTGAACTCTGGTTGGCATGCCTATCATATCCATTTCTGTTAAGAATGGCTCTGTATCAATATCCTCAATTGCATAGCTGAACATATAGGTTGATTCAAGTTCATTATAAGAACCAATCCAAAGCCTATCCTTATAATAGGTCAGATACGAAATCGAAATATCAAGGGTACATGTAGTATTATATGTAGCCCAATAAAATGGTGACTTTTCGGCTATTGCTTCCTCTATCCAAGAAAGCGGGATCGATGATACTTTTGTTCCAGTAGGAATCCAGACATTGGTTCCGTCAAAAGCGATACCACCCGCATGTGTTTTGGAGGGCAATATCATTGTGGTTAATAATTTCTTTGTCTCCTTATCAATAATATATACGACGGAATTCTCCTCACCCTTCATGTCATAGGCTGTCATCAGTAAGTACTTGCCTGCAAAGGTTATCCCTTGAGGACACATGGCATTGCTTGCAAATCCATCAATATTGGTAACGACCATGCCCGGCATGATGTAACTCTTTGAATATTTCATATATTTTTTAAAGAAAGCTATGTCTGTATAGGAGATTGCGTTTTTAAATGCTTCTACGTCAGCAAAAAGTTTCGCCTTAGTGCTGGTTACCGGTATTTCTGTCATAACAACCGGTGTAATGGTAGATTTTTGACTTTGAAATTCCGCACCATTATAAACAAGGCGAGCGATGGCATAAAAATTATAGGTCTGATCTGAGGCAAGCTCCTCTATTGTATAGCTACAGGCACTTGATGCCTCTTGTGAAACAGCCAACATGTATCCGTTCATGTCATCTCCGATATAGATATCATAATAGGAGGCCCCGGTAACTTTATTCCAGGTTATTCTGACCTTCTGCTCACCAGCTTTATATTTAAGCAACATCTTCGCAGGATTTGTACTGGTATCAGCCACATTGGAATCAGCACCATGATAATCCTTGCTATAGACATAAGCGCACACCTTATATTGATAAGCTTTACCGGAAGATAGATTTTCATCTGTATAGCTCGTAAATGAAGTCGTATTACAAATCTTGTAATCTTTTCCCGCGTTCGTTGAGCGATAGATGATATATCCTGATGCTCCTGCTACCGCATTCCAAGATAGCGATACCGAAGTTGCAGATGTTTGGTACACATATAATCCCATAACAGCGTCCGGGGCTGTTGCTCCATAAAATAAATCCGAGAAGGATCCTCTGTATTCCAATCCCCCAGAAGAGCCAACAGCACATATCTGGATACTGAACATAGTCGCAGGTGCATAATTAAGTGAAAGGCTATTCGTATAAGCAGTTGACAAAAGTACATAGGATGCGCCAAAAGAATCCAAGGCATAGATTTCGTATCTGATTGCACCCGGTACTGCATCCCAGGTAAGAGAGACCGAATTCATATTATAGACTGTGGCGACAATGTTCGTAACCTTAGCCGGAAGTACAATAACACTTACATAGAATGTAGCCCCTTGATAGCTAATTGTTATATACTGAAGCCCAATCAGCTTGCTGTCATAACCGCTAATTGTATAATCCGTTATATATTGGTAGGTTCCGTCACTATTATGGCCTACGAGAATCATATCAGAGAAATCCAGGCTTTCACCCTGGTTGTAAGTGGTCCTTGTAGGATATTTATCGAGGGTTATATTACTGTAAGGAATGGTCACTGTACCATTGTCTGTACCGCTATCTGTCCCAATTTCCGCAGCAGTTACCTTATGTACATTAAATGTATGATAAAAGCAAATTGCTGTAATAAACATAAGTACTAATAACATTATTCTTTTTTTCATTTTGTAATTCACTCCATGTATTCTTATTTGTCAAAAGTAGTTTCCTAAAGCATTCGTGTGAAAACAAAAAACTTTTTCACCCTTAGAAGTTTGAGCCTGCGTCACTTCCATTTTCTCCTGCCTCTGGAAATGATATCAATTTATTATGGCTATCCTATGACTTAAATATGGCAATTTTATGTTACTTTTAAATTAATTTATATTTAATTAATGAATTGAGCATTCTTTGGAACTGTATGAAAAGCCTTCTTAAAAGCTCTGGAAAAGGTTGAATAATTCTTGAATCCGCTTTGAAAGCAGGCCTGCGTTACAGGACATCCGCTCTGAACCAGACTCTTTGCTAAGAGCAGCCTCTTCTCTGTTATATAATTTCCTATCGTATATCCGGTTTCCTCCTTAAAAAAGTGCATCAAATAATACCTGTTAAGATAAAAACAGGCGGAAATCTTTTCTATCGTAATCTCATCTGACAGATGACAGTTAATATAATCCAAGATTTGAATAAGTTTTGTGCTTGCGATGGAAGAATCCAAATAATTGATATGTTGAGATATAACCGTTCGATTTAATTGAATCATAAATTCTAAAAATAAAATTCTTTGATAAAGCTCATTTGCAAAGGCTTCGTCCGAAAATGAATGCTCAAGTTCAAGACATACCTGGTATAATTTGCTTTTGTCAAGGGAATGAATCCGAAGTACACTCGATTTTTCTTTCTTTGCACTTTCAAAGCAATAATTCAGATCATAATCTTCTTGCTTATAGGCATATAAAAATTGCGTGGAAACATAGATAATAATTCTCTCATAATCCGTAGCATCGATTACAGACGGACGGTGAATTTCACCGGCATTGACCAATACAATATCATAGGGCATCAAGGTATAATTCTTACCCTCAATCGAGTAATTAATATTTCCCTTCAAGAAGATGATAATCTTATTAAAATCGTGGTAGTGGAATGCAAAGTCCTTCCTCTGCCGGTCGACTAGATGAAACATTTTAAAATCATGATCTAAATATCCGAATTTTTTAAAACTGTCCATAAATGGGTCCCCCAAACCATGCATCCGCATATGTATGTTATTAGGAGCATTTGTAAATCGAGTCATCCGAAAGCTTACATTCTTTCCTATAAAACCATTATACAGCAGTATATGCAATATTCAAAGCATTATAGTGCTATTTTTTTCAAATTATGTTATATATAATATAATTAGTAGTCTAGTGCGAAAGCAGTCTCGCAAAAATCATGCGAGCCATTAGGACTATGAAAATGAATTCCATTGGAAATTCATTTTCTGCATATTTCAATTTTGTGTTTCTAGCCCAATATGGCTATGCAAATTCAGTGTTAGCGGTAAAAGGGAGGTTTCTTATATGCAGCTTACAGGAGTCTGGCTACCCATCATCACTCCGTTCAAAAATGATAAAATTGATGTTAAATCATATCAAAAACTGATTGAGCATTACAGTAACAGGGGGATTAGCGGAATTATTCCATTAGGTACTACGGGAGAGATTCCTACTCTAGATGACTATGAATTTGAAGAAGTGCTTTCAACGACAATGGAATATAACCCTAAGCATCTTCCGGTTTTTGCGGGTGTCGGTGGAAATTATACGACTAAAGTAATAAGAAAAGTCAAACTTGCACAGTCTTATGGAATAGATGGAATTCTGTCTGTCTGCCCGTATTATAACAGGCCGAGTCAAGATGGAATCTATCAACATTTTAAGAGTATCGCAGAAGAAACCGACAGGAGCATCATCATTTATAACATTCCCTACCGCACAGGCGTAAATATCGAGAATGATACGCTTCGAAGACTTGCAGAGATTAAAAACATCGTTGGGGTGAAAGATGCCAGCGGAGATATCAAACAGACAACGGCTCTGCTTATGGATCCTCCAAAAGATTTTTCAATTCTGACCGGAGAGGATATCCTATTCTATGCAACCTTGTCGATGGGAGGCCAGGGAGGTATACTCGCTTCCGCCCATCTTTTTACCGAGAAATTTGTAGAAGTATATCAGAAGGTAAAGGATAACAACCAAGAAGAAGCCCTCGATATCTGGAGACAACTTTATAAATTGATTTCCCTCTTATTTAAGGAACCTAATCCTGCACCGATAAAATACTGTCTGGCTAAGCTTGGTTTACTTGATTCACCGGAGGTTAGACTTCCGCTGACGCAGATCACAAAACAATTAGCAGATCAACTGGATTCGATTATCTTAAAACAAAGCTCAGTTAGATAAAATATTGATAAAAGTGAAGGATAGTGGGAGAATGATTATCACCCTCCTACTATCCTTCACTTCGTAAAAGTCTATAAACTTGATTATCCTTCCACACAAAACAAAATAAGAATATTAATCATTTAAATTATGTTACTTTGTCAATTCTTTTGGAGTAGATCTTTTATAATTTAAAATCAAAATAACGAATATCAAAACACCTGCTCCAATCATAACATAGCCCGTCATAAAAAACAGCTTCAGGTAGGGGGAGCTTGTTCCCGCTATCTCAAAAATGCCCTTTAACAGACTTCCTATCGTAAAGACCGCTATACCCGAATTGTAAAGGTTATAGAATAAACGATATCCTGTGAAACATATCATCCCCGGAAGCAAAAATCCAATCAGCAGATAGAATAAACCTCCAAGGATTAACGGATATAAAAACATCCAGGTCATAGCGTCAGATTTAACCCCATGTCCAAATAATGAATATACTTTATTAACCGCAAAAGCGAAAGCACTGAATAGCAGAAAGACTATCACAGTTTTGCCGTATCGATATTTATTGTCATCCATTCTAGTATCCAATATAGACAATATCGCTCACCTCTCTTTCACCAAAGGTTCTTCCATCGGTAGGTATGTTTACTACCTTACCGTTAAAATACATCGTTGAAGATCCTCCACCATCCAAATTATATGCCTCGATACAGCCTTGTTTGGTAAAGAGATCCGCAAGCTCCAAAAGAGATAAGCCGGTACTTTCCTCTGTTCGTCCGTCCGAAACGATTATCACGTAATGCAGTGGTGAAATCATTCCGATCGCCGTTCTTGGATTGCTGGACATGGAACGGGATACCTCACTGGTATTGTCTACAACAACGTTACCCTCTTTGACTAAAGCAGGCCCGAAGGATAAAATCTGCCAGATTGAGGACAGATTCAATGAATCCGTACTCGTCTCACTCTCATCAAGGATTGAAAAATCACCGGTATTATCGATGACCAGATCCTCTGCTGCTCCGGCAGTATCACGATAAAGTGTTCCGTTTCTAAGAACATATCCATAATCTCTGAAGCCATAGAAATCTCCATTGATTGCAAAGATTGCCTGGTTATTCTCCGCAATTTCCGAGGTAGCTTCCTTGATATTACGACCATAAGTATCATTAGCTAAAGCGGTCTTAAGATAAGAAATGTCTGTAATACTGATATCCGCAATATAAACTGTCGTATCATCAGCTTTCTCTGTCGTGATATTTATCTTAATATTATCATCCTGATAGGAGGTATCCGTTAGGATCTGCGCTGACTCTGAATCCTCCGTTGATGGCGCATCTGTATCTGCTTCGGTGTTGACGGTTGTATCAACAATAACTTTTACAATGGACTTCGGTATCACAAAGGTATCGAGTAGCACATAAGTAGTTGCCCCTGTCAGTAATACCGAGAAAATAATTGCCCAGCTGTATGGTTTAAATAAAAATTGCTTCATCTGCTATTCACATCCTTTTTCACTACTTTACAGTAAAATTGTGATAGAACTATGAAAATGAGATGTGAATTTTTAATTAATATTTACCAAATTCTGCGTCACTTAGTGCGATCTTAGCCTTGGATGAGGGCTTTTTATTTGTTCCCTCATCATTATGCTGCTGTCCGTAAGTGGCTCTGTCCGGTCTGCTTTCTAAATAACTCATAATTTCAGGACTCAGTTCGGAATACTTACTAAATGAGGATCGTGATTTTTTTAAACTAAACTTACTAACGGAATCCTTTAGCATCTCAGCCTGACTGGAAAGCTCTTCACTTGCTGATGCACTTTCCTCTGAGGTAGCCGAATTTGTCTGTACCACCTGTGACACCTGCATAATACCTTGATTGATCTGTTCAATTCCAATGGCCTGTTCGTTGGAAGCAACGGCAATATTACTCACCAAAGTAGCAGCTTTGGCTACATCCTCAACAATCATATTCAGCGCTTGCGCCGTTTCATTGGCTATCTTTGTACCCGTCTCCACCTTTTTAATGGAACCCTCGATCATATCTGTTGTCTCTTTTGCTGCATTTGCAGATCTAGCCGCAAGATTTCTTACCTCTTCTGCCACTACTGCAAAGCCTTTTCCATGCTGTCCTGCTCTAGCCGCCTCTACGGCTGCGTTCAGGGCCAAAATATTCGTTTGGAATGCAATCTCATCTATTACCTTAATAATCTTTGATATATTGGAAGAAGAAACATTGATCTCTTCCATAGCCTTTTGCATCTCACTCATCTGGCTATTTCCTCTAATTGCATTCAGTTTTGCAATCTCCGCAAGTTCATTTGCCTGATTTGCATTCTCTGCGTTTACTTTCGTCTGTGAAGATATCTGCTCTAAAGATGCCGTCAGTTCTTCAATTGAGCTTGCCTGTTCAGTAGCTCCTTGGGAAAGTGCAATACTTGAATCAGATACTTGTCGTGAACCTGCAGCCACCTGATCAGAGGCTGAAGCTATATTATTCAGTACCTCATTATTTTTTTCTACCATTTCATGCAACTTCTTACCTAGTAGATCCTGCTCTGAATTGATGGTTACATCTACGGTAAGGTCTCCTGTTGCAATTTTCTCTACCATCAACGCCTGCGAACGTATGTTGGAAATCATATGCCGGAAAGATTCCGCCAGATGACCGATCTCATCTTTTGAATTAATCTCAATACTTGCATTCACATCTCCCAGTGCAAGCTTATCTGCCGCCACAACCATTTTATTAATCGGTTTACTGATAATACGGGAAATAAACAGACCAAGAATTATTGCTATCAAGATACCGGCCGCAACAATGACAATCATGATAAGAATTCCACTTTTGGCTTCAGCTGCATTACTATCTGCATCGTCTTTTGCAAGGCTTACTTTACGTTCCAGCAAATTACTGCCGGTCGTCTCAATTATCTTTGCGATATCAGCTCCGTTAACGTATATTCCCTCCTCTGCCTCCTCCAGCTTTCCTGCGTTAATCAGGTTTATGATATTATCTCGGTTTTCCCTAAAGCCTTTCAGTGCTGTTTGAAAGGTTTCTAGATCCTTTAGAATCTGCGTATCCGTACTGCCTGCTTTAAAAGTAGCCATATTGGTATCAATATTACTATCGAACTCCGCTAATTTATCTATGCTGCTTTGCCTCTCAGACTCATCAATAATCAGTAGATCCCTGACAACTGCTCTTTCCTTCTGATACTCCTGGAAGATGATTGCCATATCATCCAGGGTTGAAGTCTGGTTTGTATACATTTCCGCATCCAGAGTCTCCATTTTCTGAATATTGACTATTCCAACGATTCCAACTGCCCCAGCAATCAGTGCAACAATAACAAAAGCAATCATTAATTTAACGGATATTTTCAAATTATAAAACCAACTCATATGTGTTCTCCTTTTGTATTTTTATGGGTGATAAGCTTACCTTTTATTAATAATTTCTATAACACTTCACCGATTCCATCCAAATCCTCTTCCGTTAAAAGCTTTTCACAATCGAGCAAGAGCTTTACTTCATTACCGACCTTCCCGATATTCTTTATGTACTTGTTATGCTGGCCTTTATTCATCTGCGGAGGTTCCACAATATCCTGATCATCAATGGACAGTACTTCCGAAACACTGTCAACAATAAGCCCGATTGACAACTCCATAATATCAATTACGATGATACAGGTTCGATCATTATAATCTCTGGAATTTTTCCTAAATCTTAGCCGAACATCCATAACCGGTATTATTTTCCCTCTCAGATTAATAATACCTTTGATATACTCCGGTAGCTCCGGCAGTTCTGTAATTGCCTGAATCCCTATGATTTCCGTAACATACTTTATCTCAATTCCATAGGTTTCCTTTCCCAGTGAAAAGGTTAAGAATCTACCCCTTTGGGTATCTTCCTCCATTTCTACTTGCGTATCCAATACTTCTGCCATTCATGTTTCCCCTTTCAAGTATTTTTATATTAACATCCGCCGGTTTTCATTATTATTCCTGCTACATCAAGGATTAGACTGATATAACCATTTCCTAATAATGTACAGCCAACCAGACCATTAATTTTCCTTAGTTTACGAATGTATTCCGGAAGGGTCTTCACAACCACCTGCTGCTGCCCCAGCAATTCGTCCGCAAAAATACACAAGGTCCTTCCATCCTGTTCAATCATAATGATAATTCCACAATTGATTTCGGTTTGGGCCCCTTTCACACCAAATAATTCATATAGCCTGATTACCGGATAACACTGACCTCTCACCATAATCATTTCATTACCATCTGGGTCAGTGATAATGTCTTCTATATCTGTCCGAAAAAATTCCTTAACAGAAACTGTAGGAATTGTGTAGTGTGAATTACCTACCTTGATATTCATCCCATCAATAATTGCCAATGTCAGAGGTATTTTCAACATAAATACCGTACCCTTACCCTGAACACTATTAATGACTACCGATCCTCCTACCATTTCTATATTCTTAAGCACCACATCCATTCCGACGCCACGTCCGGAGAATTCAGTAACCTCCTCATTTGTTGAAAAACCCGGAAGCAGGATTAAGTTGTATATTTCCTTTTCTGTCATATCTGCCTCCGGCCTGATAAGCAGATTGTTCTCCCTGGCTTTTTTCAGTATTCGTTCACAGTCCAGCCCTCTTCCGTCATCCTTAATTATGATAAGTACATCACTTCCTGAGCTTTTCGCTTCCAACGTTATGGTTCCGATTCTTGGCTTCCCCTTTTGTTCTCGTTCTTCCAAGGTTTCAATACCATGATCCATGGAATTTCTCACCAGATGCATCAGCGGATCAGAAATGTGCTCAATAATATTCTTATCAACTTCTGTATCTTCACCGATCAGCTCCAGCTTTACCTCTTTATCAAGCTTTTTTCCCATATCCCTGACAAGTCTCTGCATCTTATGGAAGGTCGCTGCCAGTGGTACCAGCCTTATTGCCATTACAATATCCTGGATTTCATCTGTTATTTTTTTCAACTGTCGTGATGCTTTATTAAAATTGTTTAAGACAAGTCCATTTAGGTCAGGATTTTGTAATACCATCGCCTCAGCAATCACAATCTCACCGACCAGATCCATCAACTGATCCAATTTCATTACATTCACGCTGATGATACTTGGCTGACTAGATATAGGCAGATGCTCTTTTTCTTCAAAAGTACCACCATCTCTATGCCCTGTATCGCTTTTCTTCATTTCCTCCTCAACACATTGTGTTACAGTGAAACGTTTCTTAATTTCCTCATCATTTTCCAGCTGTATAAGATCAATCTTCTTGACAAACACTGTCTGCACTAACAACTGCTGAATTAATTCATAAGAATACTGTGATTTGATATATATCTGAAAGCCATCCTTTCTGATAATATCAGCACTACCTTCATTCGTATCGATGTCCTCAGGTATATAAAGCACTTCATTTTGGGATTTTTTCAGACTATGGATAAGAGAATAAGCATGAATGTTTTCCATTGAAATTCCTTCATCAAAAAATATGATAGCTTTATATAAGTTAATTGGATTTGATATCATTTCTGTATATGTGACAATTGTCGTATCTGTACTATCTTCCTCTAATTCTAACTCTGTGTCGTTTTGCTTAATTTTTTGAAGATACTGATCAATCCGACTCTTTAAAGCAGAATATTCACCATCGGGGGTACTTCCATCCGTTATCTTTTCTAACTCTACTTTTAGAAAATCCAGACATGCAAAAATGATATCAGAAAGAATGGAATAATTAATTCCAACCGGTTTCTCCTCACGTAGGTAATAGAAAAGATCCTCCATTGAATGAGCTAGGGCAGATATATTATCAAACATCATCATTGCGGAAGAGCCCTTTATTGTATGCATAATTCGAAATATTTCACTGATTTCATCATCCGGATAACAGCTTGTTTTTTCATTTGTTAATATAATGATCTCAAGCTTCTCTATCATTTGTGTTGTCTCGAAAACAAACATTTCCATCATTGAATCGATAAAAGATTGATCTGTCACTTTTCTTCCCTTTCTTTTATACCAGCTTATTTGTTTTTGCTATAATATAAATCGCTAAATCTTCCTTAAAAGTGCCAATGACTACATTTTCTGCAATTAATGTCCTTTTTATAGAATTTATTTCCTTTTTACGTAATATCCAATACACAATTTAAGGTATTTAATTCCATGTTTTTACTATTGTGCGCATGATTTTGACAAATAATATGATTTGTATATGATCATGTAACAATATTGCTATTTTGTTACATGAATCGCAGAAATAAAGATGCAATTAATAAAATTTTAATCTATAATAAGTTCAATAAGTTAATAAAATTTTTTCTAAAAGTGGTACTAATTTATCTATGTGAAGTCAAGGACGATATCCGGAGGAGTTAAAATATGACAGTCGAGCCCATCAGAGACAGAGAGCTAATAAGCCAAATGTACTTTTATTTGGCCAATAAGGATCCGAGATACGGTTTACTATTTAAATTTGGATTAAATACCGGGCTTCGAATCAGCGACATACTGCCGGTACAATTGAAAAATTTATATACAATTGCAGGAGATTTCAGGGATTATTTTACACTTTATGAGAAAAAGACGGGAAAAGAGAAAAAAATCAAGCTTAATACTGCATTGCGTGAGGCAATCAGATATTATGCACAAGAAGAGAACCTAATGCCGGAGAGCTATTTGTTCTGGAGCAAAAAGGCAACACATCTTGGCAGGGTACAGGCATACCGGGTATTAAAGGAAGCTTCAGAAGTACTTGGAATTGAGAATTTCGGAACCCATAGTCTTCGAAAGACCTGGGGTTATTGGACTTATAAAGCATCGCAACATAATATCGGGTTAATTATGGATACCTTCAATCATAGTTCCCAAAGTATCACTCTCCGATATATTGGTATTAGTCAGGACCAGAAAGATGAACTGTATACCTTGGTGCAATTCTAAATCATCTATTCATCTCAAATAACTATAAAATTAACGTTTTTGCATCAAAATGTCCATACAATTTAAATAATATGTAATATTATGCATTTTTTTGTTGCTATATGCAATCAATTGTTATATAATTAATGTAACATTATAGCAATTTTGTTACATCGTGAATATATTTCTTGTATTTATTTAGTATTATTATATACCATTCATATCAAATCACATATGAAATAATTAGCCAAATGTCTAAATTATATTAATTTGTGCGACTTTAATCCATTTTATATCAACAAATTGAACAATCCTCCCGGATTAAACTATTATATACTTATCAGGAAGGATTGATTTTATACAAAAGGCAATATTTGTAAGTGTCTATCTGGATTTGAACTACATTATATGGATTGGATTGTAGCTTTTATCCTTCTGACTCCCGCTGAACAAGCTTCTTCTTTTTGCAGAGTAAAAGCCCTAAGTTCTCTTGTGTTCGATGCATGAGGTCCCCCACAAATCTCCTTTGAATAGCCTGGAATCGTGTACACTTTTACTCTTTCGCCATATTTACTATCAAATATACCGATTGCTCCTGACTTTTTTGCCATTTCCGGTGTCATATCTTCACAGATAACATCAATTTCATTTTTTATCGCTTCATTTACTATTTCTGATACTTTATCTAATTCGTCCTCTGTTAACTTTCGGTCAAATGAAAAATCAAAACGTAACCGTTCCTCCGTGATATTGCTGCCTCTTTGATTAATATCATTACCCAGAACTTCTCTAAGTGCTCCATTCAGTAGATGTGTTGCTGTATGCAATCTAGTTGTTTGAATACTATTATCAGCAAGACCGCCCTTAAATTTACCCCCCGCTCCTTGTCTGGACCTTTCTTGATGTTCTTTGTATTTTTCTATAAAGCCCTCCAAATCTACTTTTGTCCCACATTCAAAAGCCAGCTCTGATGTAAATTCTATCGGAAATCCAAAGGTATCATATAACTTGAATGCGAGATCGCCACTTAATATTTCTCCCTCTTCTAATTTAGAAAAATATTGTTCGGCTTTTTTTAACCCTGTATCTATTGTTCTACCGAATAATCTATATTCCCTATCCAGTTGATCCAATATGAACTCCTGATTTTCCTCAAGTTCAATATACACGGCTTTATATTGCTGAATAATTTCCATTGCCAATTCACCTAGTACATTATAATCTAGTCTAAGTTTTCTTACGAAACCGATCGTTCTTCTTATTAATCTTCTTAGGATGTATCCTTGTTCTGTATTTGAAGGGGTTATTCTTTTAGAATCCCCCAGAATAAATGTCATTGCTCTGATATGTTCGCATACAATACGAAAAACTTTCTTAGTTTCCTCCGAATAAGTAACCTCTGTCATGCCTTTTAGCTTATTCATAATGGGTATAAAAAGTTCTGTATCATAAACATTATCTTTTCCATTTATTATTGTAAGGATTCTTTCCATTCCCATTCCGGTGTCTACATTTTTCTGTAGTAATGGTACGTAGGAACCATCTATCTCTTTGTTATACTGTAGAAATACATTGTTCCATATTTCTACGTATTTGCCGCAATGACAAGCGGGACCACAGTCTTTTCCACAAGCCTCCTTACCCATATCATAAAAAATCTCGGTATCCGAACCACATGGTCCTGTCCGGCCTACCGGTCCCCACCAATTATCCTCCTTGCCATAGAAAAATATTTGATTATCGGCTAATCCCTTTGACTTCCATATTCTTTCTACTTCATCATCCCTTTGGATGAATTCATCACCTTGAAATACAGTGACTGCAATCCGGTTAATAGGTATCTGTAATTTGGTTATTAAGAATTCAAAACTCAATGAAATAGACTCTTCTTTAAAATAATCACCGAGAGACCAATTTCCTAGCATTTCAAAAAACGTCAGATGAGTATCGTCACCAACTTCATCAATATCACAGGTTCTAACACATCTTTGCACATTAACCAAACGCTTACCAAGTGGATGTAGCTCTCCTAATAAGTAGGGAACTAAGGGGTGCATACCGGCAGTGGTAAAAAGAACCGTTGGATCGTTATCCGGAAGTAAGGAAGCCGATGCTATTTCTTTGTGCCCCCTTTCTTTAAAAAACTCTACATACATTCTTCTCAATTCCTCTGCTGTCATAATCGTACTCCTTTCATTTTTTTGTAATAAAAAAAGCCCTAAGCTGATTTATTCAGCTTAGGGCGAACTATCTAGTCCGTGTTACCACCTAAATTCAAATTAAATTTGCACTCTGTCAGTACGAGGTTATTCACCGATACCGCTTTCCAAATAACGGTGGAATCTCCGTTGAAGCCTACTTAGATTACTCTGTTCGGTTCACAGCTCCGAGACTGCTTCAACACTACCTTCGTGAAGATTCGCACCACCATCTTCTCTCTGGAACTCCGGTAACATTTACTATCTCTCTTCATTGCCTTTATATTTTAAATTATTGATAGAGTATCATCCTTTACTACATTTGTCAATTTATATTAATCGATATCTTTATTATAACAAAGCCAAATTAAAAAAGGGTCACAAAAAAGGGTATTGAATACTCTTATATACTTGGATTTACGCCATCATCCGATTTCACCTTAGAATTATTACATTAACATTGTTGACATAGAAACAAAAGTTAAATACAATATTGTTAATACACCAATGGGCGGGAGGACAGGCCATGAGCAAAGAAGATCAGATTATTATGGGTTTCAGGGACTTACACAATAAGATAGATTTTCTTAATAAGTTTAAGATGGAAGACGGTCTTAAGGGTTATAAGTCTTCTGAAGTACATTTCATCGAATCTATTGGAAGGAATGTTGATTCCAACGTAACAAAACTTGCGGAGTCCTTTTATATGACTCGCGGTGCCATAAGCAAAATAGCTAAGAAGCTAATAAAAAAAGGCATTATTGAAACTTACCAGAAGCCGGATAATAAAAAAGAGATCTATTTTCGCTTGACTTCACAGGGGAACGTAATTAACAACATCCATGAGGAACTGCACAATGAGTTAAGGGAGCGGGATAAAGCCGTATTTGAACAGATAACCGAGGAACAATTTGACATTATGCTTAACTTCGTGGAAAAGTATAGTAGGCATTTGGATGCAGAAATAAAGAAGCAAGGTATAGATATAACAAATCGAAATGAATTTAAATAACTGGATTGTATCAATAAGTAGCCTAAATGGGGCTGTATCAAAACGCTGAAATATCAGCATATGATATAGCCCCATTTTTATTGTTCCTGCCAAGTGAATCAGTTTATAGATTCATATTGTTGACACGGAAACAATATGCTGTTATAGTGATTATGTTGCCAAGGAAACATTATTACTCTTTTTCGAAAGGTGGAATTGTAAATGCGTAAAAATTCTTTGTGGATCATTGTGGGGATTGTGTTGATGAATGGAATCGGGATGACAGTGGTATTCCCCCTATTGCCATTTTTACTTGGCAATTACTTGCCCGCTTCCCAAATAGTGATAGGAATGAGTGCACTGGCATCCGTATATGCGGCTTGCACTTTTTTTGCAGCGCCAATATTGGGGGCGTTGAGCGATCGGTACGGTAGAAAAAGGATTTTAATCGTTAGTTTACTCGGATCTGTCATAGGATATCTTCTGTTTGGTATCGGCGGGGCGCTGTGGGTACTCTTTCTGGGTCGTATCATTGACGGACTGACAGCAGGCAATATCAGTACACTGTTTGCTTACATTGCTGATAGCACAGAACCGCAAGAGCGCACAAAATGGTTTAGCTATATAGGTGCTGCCATGGGAATAGGATGCATGATAGGGCCTGCACTGGGAGGTCCGCTTGGTACCATTTCAATATCGCTGCCGTTTTTTGTTACTGCAGGTATCATGTTTCTCTCCATTCTATGTACTTATCTCTTTCTGCCGGAATCACTGTCCCCTGAAAAACGATCATCCCATTTTTCGGTAAAAAGTTTCGATATTGTCAGTCAGTTCAAAGAAATTTTCACTATGAAGGAAGCTAGAGCTCTTATCATCGTCGGTGGATTCTTCTATGTTGGATTACAAATTTATCAATTCAATTTCAGCATCTTTTTAAAGGATATTTTCTCGTGGGGGCCTGCTCTTATCGGTGGTTTGTTTACTCTTATTGGAGCCTGTGATATTATTTCGCGAGCTGTTTTATTACCGCGTCTTCTTAAGAAGTTCAATGAGCGAAATATTGGTATTGTAGGTCTTCTCGGACTAGCACTGGGATTGGGGCTAATAATACTTAGTATTCATATATCGTCTCCGGTACTTATTATTGTTGCGGTTATGAGTATCACGCTAGGTGAAGGTTTGTTCGATCCGTCCTACAACGGACGACTCTCGCAGTCTGTAGACGAAAGTAACCAAGGTAAATTACAAGGTGTGAATCAAAGTCTGCAGTCGGTTTACAGAGTTCTTGTTCCTCTTGCAGCAGCAGCTATCTATTCATTCAGTCCGAGCATTCTATATGGAGTGGCAACTTGTGTTATGATTGGATCGTTGATTTTATTCTCGAAATTACAACCGCAATATAATAAAAAATAAAGTAATATACGCTTATCCCATAGATGTATCTCTCTTTATTTGGAAGTTTATTTACCTATTAATCTAAAATATCGCCTACAATCTCACGGAATACTTTTGTATGGTAATCTATATCTTCCTCTGTGGTATCCGCAGTGATTAAAGCCATATTGTGGAAGGGTGTCATCAAAATCCCACGGTTTAAGCATGCCAAATGCATGTATTGATCCAAATGAAAATCAATACTGTTTGCAGCTTCAAAGCCATTATTTGCGGGGTCTCTCTGAAACCAATATTCGGTACGACAGCCCAGTGAGGTTGTATTCCACGGAAGATTATATTCCTTGATTACCTCTTGTACTCCCTCATTGAACTTAAGTGCAAGAGGAATATTTCTGTCATAGAATTCCTGTGTTAGTATTTCACTTAAGGTTACCTTCATAGCGGCCATTGATAGAGCATTTGCCGCAAGTGTCCCTCCGATACCACCGACATCGCAGTTCTCGAGTTCTATACTATTCGCTATCTTTATACCCAGTTCTTCCGAGAAGCCATAAGCCCCGGTTGGAATTCCGGAAGCAATCGTCTTTCCGAGCGTTATCATATCCGGCTGCAGTTGATGAGCTTGGGTATATCCGCCGACTCCGGTACACAGGGTATGTGTTTCATCGATAATCAGAAGTGAACCGTATTGCTTCGTCAAACGGCGCATTGCATCATGATAACCTTCCACCGGATGTACAATTCCGATATTCGTCATCACAGGCTCTGCCAAAACAGCTGCAACATCACCTTCCTTAAGAGCAGCCTCCAACCCATCAAAATCATTCCATTCCACAACCTTTGTGGTCCTACTCGGATCAATCTGAGGTCCGATATTCCCCTCGCGGGAAATAGTCCTTCCTTCACAATCCAGCGAAGCAAAAGACTCATCCACGCTGCCGTGATAGCACATGTTGAATACAATCACTTTACTGCGTCCGGTAATCCTTCTGCACAGACGAAGAGCAAACCGGTTTGCATCCGTGGCACTGGTTGTAAACTGCCAGTATTTCAATCCGAATCTTCTTCCTAATTCTTCTCCGTTATAGATTGCATCCTCGGTCGGAAGCATGAAGGTAATGCCCTTCTTCACCGTCTCACAGATTACCTCGACGGCACGGTCAGGTGCATGGCCTACCATCGAACCGGTATCTCCAAGACAGAAATCAACAAAGCGATTACCATCTACATCCGTAAAATGCGCTCCTTTCGCTTCCTTAACAAACAGAGGATAACTGCCCGCCCATTTAATCATCCAGTTCATCGGCACCCCTTGCAGTAAGCTCTCCTTCGCTCTTACATATAGTTTACCTGATTCAGGATGTATATTTTCGAAAAGCTCCATTTCCTTTTGATACTGTTTCTCTAGTTTTAATCTGTCAATCGCCATATTTTCCTCCTGGTATAATAAAGTGTCAGCCCTGCTTATTAATATATAGGATGCAATTCCCAATACATTAATAAGAGCAGGTATCTCTACCTGCCTCATTGCTTAATCTATTCTAATAGTATCATAGGTTTCAAGCTTATCATATTCTCTCTTCTAACCATTTTTCTACTTCTTTATAAGTACTCAATCCAGCTTAATCATTGCTAGGCTGAACGGTAGCTAATCATTTTGAACAGCTGATTTCTACTGTTAATCTGCAGCTTGCGATAGATATTCAGGATGTGCTTTTTTAAGGTATTATTGGTGATACAAAGCTTGTCACATATGATATCATTAGTATCATTTTGAAGTAAATAAGTCAGTATGGTCTCTTCCCTCTTCGTCAGCTGATATCTTACAGCACACTCCTTAACGGTTATTCTTCTACCGTTTCCTTCCTTCCGCTCACATAGAAGTCGGTACTCCAGATGTTCCATCAATAGCTCTAATATAAAGATATCCTCATATTCAAAGTCGGGTTCTCCTTTTTTACGGTATAAGGTCACAACACCAAGAAGCTTCTGGTTGTCCGCAATCAGCATATCCAGTCCGTAATGCCAGCCTTCCTTAAGGAAATATGATTTGTAATACTGCGTTTTTACCCTTCGTTCCTCAGGGATTAAATCAGTCTCTCGATAAATCATGCTTTTACCACTCTGAAGCAGACCCTTGCTGTAGTCAATGTCATAAAAATTCTTCATGTAGCATTTTCCAAGCTCCGCGTCAGCATTATAAAATACAGGGTCGATCAGCTCACCTGCATCACCTGTACCAAGAAAAAAATCTGCACTGTCATATTGTATCAGGTTTCTTAACTGCTCTATGAGCATGCTTCTCATCTGATCCAATTGGTCCATGCTATGAATCTTATAAATGATATGATTTAGTACAATCCAATCATTGGTTCCAAAGGTTTTCAAAGGCAGCCTGCTCCTATCTCATAGAATAACCTGATTATACCATCATAAAACTTGAATATCAAATAGAACCAATTTGTTAATGTCATTCGCGGTTACCGTTCGTTACTGTTCGGTATCTGCTGCGTTATACAATGAATATTACCGCCCCCAAGCAAAATCTCCCTTGTATATATCTGAATTACCTCTCTATCCGGATACAGCTCCTTCAGTTTTACTCTGGCTGGCTGATCCATTGGATCATGGAAGCCGGGCATGATAACCGCACCGTTACAAACATAATAGTTTACATAGGAAGCCGCCATGCGATCACCCTCTTTTCTTTGCTTTGTTCCTTCCGCTTTCACGATGCCTTCGCTCTCTTCTTTGCTGATATACTGCGGCTTTGGCAGATGCAATTTATGTATCGTAAGCTTTCGTCCCTTCGCATCCCTTTCCGTAGACAGAATTTCATAACCGCTTAAGGAGCGCTCATATTGAGGATCCTTACTATCCTCCGTCCACGAAAGTACTACTACCCCCGGCTTTACAAAGCAGCATATATTATCTACATGTCCGTTTGTCTCATCTTGAAAGATGCCATATTCTAGCCAGATAACCTTGCTGACATTCAAATATGATTTCAAGACTCCTTCGATTTCTTCTTTCTTAAGCTGCGGATTACGTCCTTTACTAAGGAGACACTCCTTCGTAACAATAGCCGTTCCTTCTCCGTCAACATGAATTGATCCGCCCTCCAGTACAAATTCCTCCAAAGAATAATAATCAAACTTTTGCTGCTCACACAGATTTTTTGCCAGCCGGCTGTCCTCTTCCCAGGGATAATAGAGTCCATCCTTTGTGCCTCCCCAGGCATTAAATTTCCAGTCAATCCCGCGTACGATTCCACCACTATTTCTCACATAGGTGGGTCCGATGTCCCTACACCAGGCATCATTGTTGGCAATAGGTATCATTTGTACCCTGTCAGATAACATCCTCTGTGCTCTGTCGTACATATCATGATTAACCAGCATCGTCACCGGCTCATGCTCAGCAATTGTATTTGCAACTACAGTGAATACTTCCTGCGCTTCCTTTGCCCGATTTCTCCAGATATCAGGCCTTTGGGGCCAAATCATGACCGTCCCCTGATGCGGCTCATATTCCCCCGGCATATAGAAACCGTCGCTTTGTGGATTTGATAATAGCTTCATGAGTGATACCCTCCTTGATCGGTTTATATAATGTGTAATAAAAATCAATTTCACACCCCTGATTTGAGAGCCGCCAAAGGCGGCACATGGAAGCTAGTGTGATCTTGATTGTCTTACATGCAAAATGAGGCACTGCATGATAATATCCATACAATGCCTCACTGCTATTGATTGATTCATTCAATCCTAGTCTTTTCTGCTATTTCCTTCAATTGCCCTGACAAACCATATTTATTACCCAGCCTGAGACAAAACTACTCCCAAGGTGTTATATTATAATCCCTGACTAGTACATCGGTGACTAAGTTTCTGCTATTTAAGCTTGTCTAACTATGCAGAACTTAATCAACGATATACTAGTATACTGTCTCATAGACCTTTAGAAAAATATGCCAGATTTATCTAACTGTCAGTGAGACAGTGCACTAGTACTAAACCCGAACTTGTTGTATCAGCTGAAGCTTTGAATTCACTCCCGCTTTTTTATAGATATTATTCATATGCTTTTTTAGCGTATTTCCTGAAATGTACAGCTCGTCACAGAGCTTCTTGCTATCTTTCCCGGTTATAATGCCCTCCAAGACAACAGACTCCTGATGGGTCAGGTCAAATTCATCAATATATTCTGATAACGAAAATCTCCTGCTCCCCAGTTTCTCATAATACTGGTGCAAACGAAGCGCCATATTATCCTTAATCATATCCAACAGAAAAACATCCTGTCCGCTAAAATCCTTCTTACCCTTCTTTCGATATAAGGATAGTGCGCCCAGAAATCTTTCGTTAAACGATAGGTTTAACTCAAGCGAATAATGCCATTCATTTGTATCATACATCTCTTTATAAAATTTAGTCTTTATCCGTTCTTCTTCTGATATAATATCACTTTCACGATATACGATATTCTTACCCGAAGAGAAAATACCGCTTGCATAATCAAACTCAATATAAATGCTTGAATACTTCTCAAGTTCCTTATTACTCAGACCTATTCCGACCGGATGTTCCAGCTTACTGCCGTCACATGAGGCCAGATAAAATGTCGAAGCATCATAATCAATCAGCTTACCAAGCATTTTCATTACTGCCTCGCGCATCTCATCGATATCTTCGATATAATGGATCTTATACACAATGGAATTAAGCAGAATCCAATCATTGGTTTCCATAATATCCTCCATCCTGCCGTCAAGCAGTACATACATTGTATTATTGTACCGTGTCATCCGTATTCGTGTTATCTGTACCCGCCTTATCCGTGCCCGTCTTATCTGTACCAGTTTTATCCGTTCCTGTCTTATCTACGTCAGGTTTTTGCGTGTCAGTCTTTTTGGTATCAGTTTTATCAGTATCAGTCTTATCAGGGTTCTCCTTATCGGCCTTTGCTTTATCCAGAATTGCTTGATCCTTATCCGTCATCTCGTAACTTTCTGTGCCCGGAAGCTCATAGACCACTACTGCAACGCCGCGTTGCATGTATTTAAACATCTTCTTTGCATTTGCGGGCGGCATATTGATACATCCGTGCGATCCATTGGTCAAATAAATATCCGCACCAAATTTGTCCCTCCAGTTTGCATCATGCATACCAATATTTCTATTAAAAGGCATCCAATATTTTACCGGGGTTTCATAATCTTCACCCACAAGAGTAGCATCATTTTCCTTATACTGAACAGGATACGTTCCTACCGGAGTAGCAAGATTCTTCGACACATTACCCGATACAAAATCGGATTCCAGAATAAGTTCATTATCCTTATAGAAAAATAAATGCTGTGCTGACAGATTAATCTCGACATAGGTTCCTCCGATATCATCGCTGCCATATTGCTGTGCTGTCTGGAAATAAACCGGTTCTCTTACCAGTTTTTCTCCATCCTTTATCAATTGAGTCAGCGCCTTCACTTCCTCCGGTCTGTTCAACCACCACCCATAATCGCCGCCTGATACCTTGATAATATCGTCGTAAGATGTCTGAAAGGTACGGGTTTTCCCAAAGGTATTATATGTTTTACCGATATAATCAACAAAGTCCTTCACACCACTTTCATCAAAGCTTACATTATAATTATCATCTATGGATAGCCACTTGCTGATTTTGGAGCCATCCATAACCTCGGCCACATCACCAAACTGATAGGTTATCTGCGTTCCGGCAATCTTATTCAACTGATCCAGTGCCTGTACTAATGCAGGATAATCGGGGCCTATCACAGGCTTTGCATAACAATCCGCATCCTCGATCGATAAAGATGTTTGAAGGACATTTATTGCGTCGCAGACTACCGTATATAGTTTATCTTTTATTACTTTGCTTCCCTGATTCTCCGGAACAATTGTATAACCGGACTCCCCATATTCAGATATGGAAGCATTCTCAGGCTCTACATTATTCGCTTCATCAAAACAATTCAAACGGTCAAAGCAAAGCTTTAATAGGGATTCATCATAGTTAAGCATCGTCTCCACACTATATTCTTTGGCTTGGAACAGGTACACCGGCCATGCCATGGGATTTTGCTTTTGTAACAGATTTGTCACGCATCCGTTGAAAACAGTATGTAAATTGATATTTGATCCAAGAATGGTATCGGTCAAATTATTTCTACCGGTTAAACTCAACTGATACGAATCCACTTCGGTACTAATGGCCTTCTCCGCTTCACTTACCGTCATGTTAGCCGTATCAATCCCATTAATCATTGTGCTTCCATAGAAATGGCTTTTGTAGTATAGGGCAGCCGTAAGATATAATAGCAATAATGCTATCAATAACCCGCCACCAATAAACGGCCCTCTAAACCGGTTGCCGTTTCGTTTATTTGAATTCTTCTGCTTTTTATGTTTGCTTTTATTCCCAGACATAGGACACCCTCGTTCACTCTGAATTTGCTTAGATTATTATACGCTTACTTAGCTTATCATGAAATGTTGTCTGATTTTCGTCAAATTGATTACATTTTCTTTAAATCTGTGTTACATAATTTGTCCCAAAAAGTCAGAGCTTTCTATGTACCAGCCAGTAATTTAAAGTATATCAAATTCGTTTATGACTGTCAAATCAATGAAAAAAGTTCCATACCTTCTACATGTGTAGTCGATTTGGAACTTTTTGACACAACTTCTTGTTTTTACGGTAAATTGTAATAAACACTCTTTGTGGATTCCTATTACTTTTCTTTTACCGGAATCCAAATTTCACTGATATAATTGTCCTTACTGCTATCTCCTTCGGTGTAAAATTCGATATCATAGTCTGAGATCAACTCATAGTTGGAGGCCGGTAGCCATTCCCCATAAATTCTTTTCCACATGCTCTGTATTGCCAACGGCATGGCACCGACACAGGTAAAGATTGCCCAAGTATATGCCGGAAGCTCAAGAACTTCAAAACCTTCCGGGATTTCCTTCACATACTTTCTGTCGCAGCCTATACCATACTTAAACTCACTTGAACTCTCCTTCGCCTGTGCGCAGATTCCTATCATCCCACAAACCTTTTGCCAAAGCCCTGCAGCATAATATTCACTCCAGAACTTCGGACAATCTACATCCGGTGTTTCATTATTAATTAATCTGGTTTTTGCTACTACCTGAAATGCTTCCTTCTTCTCAATCCTGTAATCCATACTGCTACCACCTTCTAATATTATTTTTAGAATAAGGCGATTAAAGGACTTTAGAATGGTACCCTGCTTTTTCACTTCATTCGGTGAAACGCCATGAAATCTTTTAAAGGCTTTCGTAAAGCTTTCCGGGGTATCATATCCATACTTCATGGCGATATCAATCACTTTTTGCTTGCTTGTCAAGAACTCCTGTCCAGCCAGTGATAGTCGCCTATTTCTGATATATTCACCGACTGTTAATTCTGTAAACAGGCTGAAGGTTCTCTGAAAATGGAAACTCGAGAGATAAATGTGTCGCGCCACATCCTCACAAGTAATATTTTCAGCGATATTATCTTCAATGTATTCAATCGCCAGATTTATTGACTTTACCCATTCCATATCAATCATCTCCTTACATCCATATAATAACAAAAGATTTGTATGAATTCCTGTCAGTAAATGCTCACAACTGTCTGATTACATCTATTATAACATACAAAGGAATCAAGCTATTAATTCAATATTAACAAAATAAAACCAACAAAACAATTATTTGTTATGGTAAAATTATGATATTTAATGTAGTATGAATTCAAGAAAGTACTTCGCGTATTTATAGAACATTGTCTTAATTTTTAATCACACATCACATTAAGGAGGGATTATAAGTTGTTCAGTTCATTAACTATTTTGCCTTTACTGGCTTTACTTGTTTATGGAATAATTATTATAGAAGTAATATACGTGCTGTTCTTAGTAATAAAAGCATTGAAAATTTACATTCAAAAGAATTCGTAATATGAATAGTGATGAGGACTTAGTCAATGACTTACCACCAATGATTCATTATGACGATAAAAATTATCAAATGTATGATTCCGTAAATGGCATTGATATCGCCTTGCTTAAACTTATTGGATAAATTACAAGTACAGTGGATTTGACAAGTACACCCGCTAAAAACCTTGAAACAAATTGCAATTATTTAGGACTAGATGTGTACAAGTATAACGATAATGAGCTGTTGGTAGAATACCCAGAGGGCAATTATAACCTATTTCGTTAAGTTTGATAGCATTGCATCGGTATTATTGTTGTTTTAAGAAGAAATAGAAAACCTTCCATTTTGAAAAAAAATAGTATAAAACAGAAAATCAGAACTCATGGACATGACTAATAAATTTGGATGACGAAAAGGAGAACCAGTGGCAAGAGCGAAATATCAAGTCTTAGTTCTACCCTATACAATTCAAAATAATATAATAAAATATGCTGTATTTCATCGTTCTGATATGCAGGTTTTGCAATTTATTGCAGGTGGTGGAGAAGATGGAGAGACACCACTCCAGTCTGCCAAACGTGAAGCCTATGAAGAAGCCGGTATTAAGTATGATAATAAATATTATTCTTTGGAAACATGTTGTAGTATTTCGACAGAATGTTTTAAGGCATATAGGAACATATGGGGAAAAGATTGTCTTGTAATTCCGGAATATGCATTTGTAGTAAATGTGACGTCTGAATTAATGGAGCTTTCCAATGAACACACTGACTATGAATGGATGGATTATGAAACCGCTAAACAGAAATTAAGATATGATAGTAATAAGGTTGCTTTATGGGAAGTAGATAATAAAATCAGAAGAGGTCTGCTAGCCTGATTAATAAGTTCATTATTTTGTTTTATCGGAAACAGGTACATGAACAAGGGGTATCGATTTTGCTGACTTTTATTACATTTCGAGTAATACTTGTATCCCGTACGGAGCGGGTTAGACCGGGAAATGTCCATGGATGGACATTTTAGGAGGGTGCGACATGGATGTCGCTATCCTCCGACAGTCTGTTTCAGCTCCGTACAGGATACTTAGTATTACCGGAATGTAATAACCGGAAGCAAAACCGATACCCCTTGTTCCTGTACCGTTCCTAGAATATTATCTCTCGCTCTACCGCTCTTCCCTGAAATATGCTTCCCCAAGGCTGGCAGGCGGCTGACTTTCTTGCTTATTACGCTTACTTGTTATAATTAATACAATGATGGTAACCACATAAGGCAACATCTTGAATAGCTCACGGGTTGCTCTGGTCAGTCCCGGCATATAGATATAAAGGATGTATAACCCTCCAAATAAGAAGGAGCCCCAGATTGCATTGACCGGCTTCCATAATGCCAGAATAACCAGCGCGATTGCAAGCCAGCCTCTGTCACCAAAGCCATTATTGTTCCAGGTTCCGCCGAGATATTCCATTACAAAATACAAACCTCCCATGCCTGCAATTGCTGCACCGGAAACTGTAGCTATATATTTATACCTGGATACATTTATGCCTGCAGCATCTGCTGTGGCCGGACTTTCTCCTACAGCTCGCAGATTGAGACCCTTTCTGGTACGCTTAAGGAAAGAGGTCAAGGAAATTGCAATTACGATAGATAAATAGGTTAAAAATCCATAGGAGAATAACAGATCCCCGATCACCGGTATACCGGATAGCCCCGGTATGGTTGCACGGTATGCACCGGCCGTTGTGGATACGGAAATCTGGCCAACACCACCTGCAAGCTTTGAGATGGAACCACCAAAGAAATTACCAAAACCCACGCCAAAGGTGGTTAAGGATAGACCAACCACATTCTGGTTTGCACGAAGCGTAATGGTTAAGAAGCTGTATAGCAGGCCACCCAGTGCAGAGACTCCCAGAGCCGCCAGCAAAGAGACGATTAAGCCAACTGCACCATTCGGAGTTGTTGTCGATTTTTCATAGAAGAATGCACCCATCAGACCGGCAATACCGCCCATGTACATAATTCCGGGAATGCCAAGGTTTAGGTTGCCCGACTTTTCCGTAACAATTTCACCGGAGGCACCAAAGAGAATCGTAATGCCCTGCCCGATTGCTTGCTGAATAAAGGTTAATAACGATTCCATCTATTGTACCTCCCTTTTCTTCTTACGAAATTCCAGTTTGTAGTTAATAAAGAACTCACATCCGATTAGGAAGAATAAGATGATTCCTGTGATAATATCCGATGCATTTTGATTCAAACCAAATTGCGTAGCAAGTTGGATGGAACCTTGCTGCATGAATACGAGGAACACCGACACGAGAATCATGGCAAATGGATTAAATTTTGCCATCCATGCAACGATAATTGCCGTAAAACCCCGCCCTCCTCCGATACTGGTGGAGATTGTATGGCTGGAGCCACTTACAATGATAGCACCTGCCAGACCACAGATACCTCCCGATATCAGCATGGTTCGTATGATTACCGTCTTTACATGAATACCGGCATACTTTGCTGTATTTGTGCTTTCACCAACAACGGCTACCTCATAACCCTGCTTGCTGTATTTCATATAGATATACATACCAATGGTTACGGTCAGAACAAGGATGATATTCAGACCATAATTCGTGCCGAACATTTTGGGAAACCAGCCCTTGTTGGTCTCCGAATTTATGATACCCACCGAATTGGAGCCGGCAGGATTCTCCCAAAAAGCAATACAAAAGGTAATAATTTGCATTGCCACATAATTAAGCATCAGGGTAAATAAGGTCTCGTTCGTATTATAATAAGCCTTAAATATTGCCGGGAGTACCCCCCACAACATTCCGGCGGAAATACTAACTACGAATATCAAAAGTAGTAACAGCCAGTTGGGCATTGCATCACCAAAATAGATCATGACAGCAGCTGTCGCCGCGCCCCCCACGAGTACCTGTCCCTCTGCACCGATATTCCAGAATTTCATCTTAAAAGCAGGTGTAAGTCCAACTGCTATGATTAACAATGTCAACGTTTCACGAATTGTAACCCAGATGCGTCTTTTTGTGCCGAAGGCTCCGTCAATCAGTCCAAGATATACATTAATAGGGTTCTGCTTCGTAATCGGGACAACGATAAGTGCGCATACAATCAAGGATAGAATGACGGCGATCAGGCGGATTGTCCAGGCGCTTCGATTCGTGATGCCATCCCGCTTGCTGATGCGGATAAACAGATCTTTATTCGCTACTGCAGCTTTCTTACTCATGCGAATGCTTCCCCTTTCCTGAACCGGTCATCATAAGTCCAAGCTCATCTTTTGTTGTTGAACGCGCATCTACAATTCCTGCAACCTTTCCGTTATTCAATACAAGGATACGATCACAAAGTTCAACTAAAACATCCAAATCTTCTCCGACACAGATAATCGCTACACCCTTTTTCTTCTGTTCATTTAACAAATTATATATCGTGTAGGAAGAATTAATATCCAGTCCACGAACCGGATAAGCCACCATCAGCACAATCGGATTGGAGGCGATTTCCCTGCCCACAAGAACCTTCTGTACATTACCGCCGGAAAGCTTTCGAACCGGAGTCTCTACACTGGGGGTGGATACATCCAGTTTATTGACAATATCAAGTGCAAGATCCTTAGGTTTTTTGCGGTCTGTAAAGAAATTCTTTCCTTCCTGATAGCTTCGGATCATCATATTATCCGTTAAATCCATGGCTCCGACCAGCCCCATACCAAGCCTGTCCTCCGGAACAAAGGAAAGACTGATTTTTAAATTCCTGATATCAGCCGCTTTCATTTCTGAAATTTTTTCTACATTTCCTTCCGGGGCATAGTATAGAATCTCACCGTTTTCTATCGTCTGCAGACCGGCGATGGATTCTAAGAGCTCTTTCTGTCCGCTTCCCGAAATACCTGCCACCCCAAGGATTTCACCGCTGTAGGCTATAAAGGAGGCTTCCTTTAATACCGTAAGTCCCTCCTTGTTCTTGCAGGTAATACCTCGCATATCGATCCGCCTCTGAGGCTCAATCGGATCTGACCGACCGATATCCAGGCTCACCTTTTCACCAACCATCATTTCCGTCAGAGAGTCTGCACTTGCCTCAGATGTATTTACCGTACCGATGTATTTACCTTTTCGAAGAACTGCAACTCGGTCGGAAAGCTCTAGAACTTCGTTCAATTTATGAGTAATGATTATAATGGATTTACCGGCTTTCCTCATATTACGGAGAACGTCAAATAATCTTCCCGTCTCCTGTGGAGTAAGTACCGCCGTCGGTTCGTCCAAAATCAGAATGTCCGCACCACGATATAACACCTTAATAATTTCAACGGTCTGTTTTTGAGAAACTGACATCGCATAAATCTTCTGGACAGGATTTAATTCAAATCCATACCGTTTCGTCAGACTGTCTATCTCCTCAATCACTCGGTTCATCTTCAGACGCTCGTCACCGGGAAGACCAAGAATTATGTTCTCTGCCGCTGTTAATATATGAATCAGCTTAAAATGCTGATGTATCATTCCAATTCCAAGTGTAAAAGAATCCTTGGGAGATCGTATGGTAACTTCTTTTCCATCGACGAAAATCTGACCTTCATCCGGAAAATAGATACCGGAAAGCATATTCATAAGGGTTGTCTTTCCGCTTCCGTTCTCACCAAGTATCGAAAGAATTTCACCTTTCTTTACTGTTAAATTAACATTGTCATTTGCAACCACCTCACCAAAACGCTTGGTAACATTTCTTAATTCAATTGCGTTTTCCTGTCCCACAAAGGTTCCTCCCATAAAGTATACAAGCTAAATTGATTTTACAAAAACGGCATTATGCGCGATACCTATAATATAGTTATATATCGGCATCGCGCATTCTGCTGTTTTTATTATCTTATTTAATTCTTATTCTGTCTTTTCTGTAATTCCGTCAATTCTTAAATCAAAGGCAGGTGCGGAAATCAACTCTGACTCATGGAAATAGCCATCTTTAACATAGTCCGCATATTTTGCAAAATCTCCGCCTGCAGCGATTAAATCTTCAATGGATTTTCCGCCAATTGCATATTTAGACGTATCAAATACATGTAAGGAACCATCCTTGATTGCTTTTTCTACTTCGGCAACCTTATCTGCAGTACCGGCAGCAACAGCCTTATCATTTAACTTAGAGATACCAACAGCACCGTCAACATAACCCTTACACCAGTCAGTGTCAATTGTCTTGTCATCCATTACACATTGTACAGCATAAGTATAGTAGGGAGCCCAGTTAATGGTTGCTGATGTTAATGCTTCATTAGGTGCAACTGTGGTCATATCTACATTGTAGCCTACACAAGGAACTCCTGCTTCTTCACAAGCGGAAGGTGCACCTGTGGTATCTGCATGCTGACTGATTAATACACAGCCCTCAGCGATTAAGGAAGATGCCACTTCCTTCTCCCCTGCCATATCAGCCCAGCTGTTTGTATACTGTACTTCCATGGTTACGGAAGGACATACACTCTTAGCTCCAAGATAGAAGGAGGTATAGCCGGAGACAACTTCTGCATAAGGGTATGCGCCTACATAGCCCATCTTTGCCTGATCAGCAGTAATGGTACCATTATCAATCATTTCTTGTATTTTCAAACCAGCCACTACACCGGATACATAACGGGACTCGTAAACAGCCGTAAAATAGTTATGCATATTGGATAATCCGGAAGATTTTGCCTGGGTGCCTGTTGCATGACAAAACTGGACGTCAGGATAATCTTTTGCTGCCTCAATAATATAATCCTCATGTCCAAAGCTGTTTGCAAAGATAATATCACAACCCTGTTCAGCTAAATCAACTGCTGCATCATAGCAGGATTCATCTTCCAGAATTCCTGTCTTCTCGATGATTTGATCTTCTTTTAGATCAAGTGTCTTAGCCATCTCATCAATTCCTGCCATATGTGCCTGTGTGTAACCTTCATTCTCATCACCGATATAAATTACACCGACCTTAATGTCGCTGCTCTTCTTGTCTGTGGAAGAACAACCGGCTAGTCCAAAAACTAAAAGCATGACCAGCACTAAACTTATTACTTTTTTCATAAATAATCCTCCTTCAATAATGTAAAATCTCTTCCTATAACATAATGCCATCCGGCCTACGTCCGCATTAACATCCAGAAAAGAGCTGCATGTACCTAAATCCTACACACACCCCTCTCTGGGTCAACTAATTTCCATGAACCATTGGATAATTACTTCCAATTGAATAAAATCGATGCTCAGATTATATCATTAATTCCTCGGATTAACAACCACCGATTATTGACAATTCGATAAAATTGTTACGAAATAAAAGGTTCCATATCAACCGCTTTCCTTCGAAATACTCAAATTGATATGGAACCATATGATATCACATTATAGATACTCTATGCTTATGCTTTTAACCTACTTGCAAGAGCTTCCAACTGTGCTGATAATTCTTTCGGAAGCTTCTCACCATATTTTGAATAATGATCTTTAATGGAGACTACTTCATTAAGCCACTCATTATTATCAACCTTAAGAAGTTCTTTCATGTCTGTATCACTTACACCCTCAAGACCTTCAAGATCAAGAGCATCTGCGGTCGGCATAAAGCCGATCGGTGTTTTTACTGCTTTACCTGCTCCCGAAGTTCTTTCAAAGATCCATTTGAGTACACGGCTATTTTCGCCGAAACCAGGCCATAACCATTTACCGTCCTGATCCTTACGGAACCAGTTAACATAGAAAATCTTAGGAAGCTGTTCTTCACTGGACTTCTCTCCGACAGTTAACCAATGCTGTAAATAATCACATACATTGTAACCGAAGAATGGAAGCATCGCAAATGGATCACGACGAACCTGACCAATATTATTGGAAATAGCTGCAGCTGTGATTTCTGAGCCCATGATAGATCCCAGGAATACACCGTGCTTCCAGTCAAAGCTTTCATGCACAAGCGGAATTGTCTTGGGACGACGTCCACCGATTAAGATAGCTGAAATCGGAACACCGGCCGGATCATTCCAGTCGGAAGCAATTGCAGGACACTGCTCAGCAGGAGCTGTAAAACGAGCATTGGGATGAGCTGCGGGCTCTTTGGAATCCGGAGTCCAGTCATTACCCTTCCAGTCAATCAGATGAGCAGGTGCAGGAGTTCCGATGCCTTCCCACCATACATCACCATCATCTGTCAAAGCTACATTTGTAAAAATGGTATTCTTCTCTGTGCTGTGCATTGCATTCGGATTAGAATCCAAGGAGGTTCCGGGAGCAACGCCAAAGAAGCCTGCTTCAGGATTAATTGCATATAAACGGCCATCCTTGCCAAATTTCATCCATGCGATATCATCTCCGACGGTCTCAACCTTCCAACCGGGAATGGTAGGAACAAGCATTGCGAGATTTGTCTTACCACAAGCACTGGGGAATGCGCCGGTAACATACTTTACTTCACCCTTGGGATTCGTAAGCTTAAGAATCAGCATGTGCTCTGCAAGCCATCCCTCATCATGTGCAATAACAGATGCAATACGAAGTGCGAAGCATTTCTTACCGAGTAATGCATTACCGCCGTAACCCGAACCATAAGACCAGATAAGTCTCTCTTCCGGGAAATGACTGATGTATTTCTTTTCAATAGGAGCGCATGGCCAACTTGAATCCTCCTGGCCTGCTTCCAGAGGTGATCCTACAGAATGTAAGCAAGGGACAAACACACCATCGGTACCGAGTGACTCAAGTACCTTTGTACCGATACGCGTCATGATACGCATATTTGCAACTACATATGGGCTATCCGTTAACTCAACGCCAATTTTTGAAATCGGAGATCCAATCGGTCCCATGGAATACGGAATAACATACATTGTTCTTCCCTTCATGCTACCCTTATACAGACCTCTCATTGTTGTCTTCAGTTCCTCAGGCTCAACCCAGTTATTTGTAGGACCTGCTTCTTCTTTTGTCTTTGAAGAGATAAAGGTTCTGTCTTCCACGCGTGCTACGTCTGAAGCGTGACTTCTGAACAGATAGCATCCCGGACGTTTCTTGGGGTTTAACTGAATAGCCATACCACCATCAACCATCTTCTTTAATAGGTGATCATTCTCTTTTTCTGAACCATCACACCAATAAATCTCATCCGGCTGGCACATATCAGCCATTTCCTTAACCCATTCCAGTAATTTCTTGTTTTCTGTCATAAAAATCTCCTTTCAAATATAAAAAAATAGAATTTTAGGCATATGTAACTGCCATACTTCACTTATACTCGAGAACTATACTACTTAGCTCCCTAAAATCAACCTTGTTCATTACACGATTATACGTGTATACAAACGCTATGCCATATATAATACCATAGAAGTGGTAGAGATTGCTATAGTAATTTTATTAAATTTTCATGTATCGGAAATACCATCCATTATACTTTTTACCTATACAAATTGATAATAATATTATCGCAATGGCATGCTAATATTATTATCAATTTGTATGAATATCTATAAAATTTACTGAAAATCTCAAAAAATAGTCACACAAGGGGTTCTTTTAATTGCCACTAAAAAGCAAGAAGCTTCACCTGCTCCCCGTAATACACTGTTTTAGGGGAGCGTGTGAAGTCTCCTGTAATCTTCCTTCTATTTAAGTAAAAAGCCGCTCCTCATATTAATTGCTATATTAATCTTTTCACTTATTTTGCAAGAACTTCGTCCTCAGCAGCCTTTCTATTTGCTGCCTGCTCCTGCATGAATTCACAGCATTTATCATAACCATATTCAATCGCCTTCTGCTGCATCCCTTCTACAATATTACTGTACTCGTCTTCTGTTTCCGCATAGATAGCCTTCCAGGATTCGTCCCTGATTGTCTGGGTTACCTGCTGCCAGATAACATCCAGCTCATCGTCTCTGGAATCCTGCGAATATGGAGTTGCAACTGCAACTGTATGTGCTCTGGAATCAAGGTATTCATCCGGTGTAGTAAATCCGGTAAAGCTTCTCCAGTCCTTCAATATTTCATAATTTTGTGTTGCCTGATAGCTTGCCCAGTTCTGGAAATTATAAGTTTCTCCGTTTGAATCCGGATTACTTGCATCAATACTCCATATGCTTCCATTGATCTGGCTAGTTCCGTCAATATAGGTACCACTGTAGCCATCCCCAACCATCTCCGTCTTACCATTATTTCTGCAGGCAAGGCCCAGTTCTGTCAGAACAATCTTTTTATCTTTGTCATAGTCCCAGCAAAGTCCCTGCGGGCCATAGTTCATGGTCATCGTTCCTTCGGGAGTTGCTAACCAATTAATAATCTTCATACATAATTCCGGATACTGTGTAGATGACCCAATCGTCCATACATGGCTACTTCCATATATATTCAAACCATAGGTAATTGTGTTCTGATCCTCCAGTGCCAACGCATACATAGCCTTACCGGCATCGACATGCTCCTCGGTATTATATACCAAAGACGCCATAAAAGTAAACAGGCTCCAGAAGGCTGAACCATTTAAATAATCTTCTCCGGCATCCTCCTGCGTCTGCGTCATAGAATCAGGATCCAACAGATCATTTCTATACAAATCATTATAAAACTTTAAGCATTTGAGATACATGCCTCCATCATCGAGACAACCCTGCCAGGTCTGAGTGTTGCAGTCATAAAGACCAATCCCCCATTCATCATATCCGTACAATGCCGCGGTTGCCTTAACATTCATAACCATGTCGTCATCCCAGTCCTTAAACATGGATACACCATAGGTCTCACTGCCTGTATCAGAGGTGGGGCATATTTTCTTCATTTCAGCCAGCAGATCAACCAAATCCGACAGTGATCCTACCTTAGGATAATCGAGTTGCTGATACAAATCCCATCGGATATCGGAATGATAGAAATAAGTCTGGTGATCTACCGCCGTTGAAGCCACATCATACCCAAAACCGTATAGCTTGCCGGAGTCAGTTCGTGTTCTATTCTTTTCCAGTGCCTTTGGTAAATTCTCTTTAATATCCGACCCAAAATCCGCTAACAGATCGTCCTCCTCCCAATCCATCAACATATCATTATCTGCCGCTGTGATATAATCCTGAGTATCATTGTTGAAGAATATGATATCACCAAGATTACCGGACTCCATACGGGTTGTAAACATGCCCTCATCATCCTTGATAATCTTCAGCTTCACGTTGAATTTATCAAGCATTACTTTTGCAAACCAGCCGATCTGCTCACCGGAATAATTAGCCGTCTGGGAATAAACATCCAGAGTTATCGGTTCGCCTTTTTTCTTTCCGCATCCTGCCGCTGACAGTGTGGATAGCGAAAGTATCATCACTAACAATACTGCAACTGTTTTCTTTATCCTTTTCATTAAATACTCCTCCTTTATCATAGCATTTCATTTGCAAAACACAAATGAAACAAGCTCAAACAAAAGTCTGCCTTTGAACATTTCGGCAAAATATCCGCCGATAATATTTACCGTCTTTCTCAATTACATCCGGAGCATATAGCTCATGATCTGTCCATGGTGTATCACTTTCATGGTCATAGTCTATTCTTGTATGGAAGGCATCTCCATGGCAACTCCAGTGATTCAGGTTGTCCATCGGTGCGGACCATACCTTCAACTTATAATCACAGAATTTATCTGAAACCGAAGTATCGTGGGAACCATAGATATAGACTCGCTTTTCGAATAACCTCGGCTCCCCATCGGGTATATACTCCCATCTAGGAAGGTATGGATTAGGCCTAAAAGTCTCCTTGTAAAAGCAACGAAATTCAGCATTGTTGCTTACATTATAAGGCTTTCCTATAATATTTTCCATCCTTAACAAGACATATATTAGCATAATACGGACATCAAAAAGATGTCTTCGGGTTGTATCCATAACAGTTTAATATATTGCATTTCATTATTATACCCTACACTTTATAGCATTTATATGGAATAATTAATTCATAAATCTGACTTCCAGACAAATATAAGAATGAATTTCATCGGAAATTCATTCTTATATTTAAAGGTGTTAATTAGGATTTGTGTTGGAGCCCAAATTCGCGGGTTTGCAACAGATCGAAAGAAGTGTATTTTGAGGGTTCGGAAAAACTAATATAATGGTCTGTGATACTGATCTATGATTCCGGTTTTTCTGTAAAAATATGAATTAATTACATCACGCCATTCCTTTGCATGATCTTTTTGGTGAAGGAATCTTTCGAGTGTCCTTTGATAAATGTCCTCCTCCATCATTCCCTGCAGCTGCTGCCATAGTTCAAGAAACATTTCAGCTTCATCGGCACCTTCAAAGTGAGTATCATAGATATGCTGCAGTACTGTCTTACCTGAGGTAAGAATATAATCATAATCAACATGGTGAAAGAAAAGAAGCAGTTCCTCCGGACAGCTTGTTATGTCCGCATACATCGATGCCAACGGCTCATTATACTGGTCGTAATAGCCTGTTCCGCTACCGGTCCGGTCGACACCGATGCCCTTATGATCTGCTCTATGATAAGTACCCCATCTATCATATTCATATCCATCCACATCCGGTCCATAATGTCCATTCGGCTTTACCATCCAGCCGATCCCTAACGGTGAAGTATATTTTTCATAGGTTCTCCAGGACATCATTAATATCTTGAGCACATGTTCTTGAATCTTTTCCTTCGTTCCGAAGGTCTCACTGATCCATTCGGTAGCAATCGTTTCGGCTGACAACTCCGTATCAAAGGCAAGTCTTCCATAGCCATACAGATTAGCACCCGCCAGATCATGACCTGTCCAATTAAAATCATCTCCAGTATTCGAGACCGCAGCTATTCCACAATTATGATTATTGTAGGTTCTGCCACTTACAATATCAACAACCTGATCGTTAGTCTTACCACAACAAGTATGAAAGAGAAGAATTTCCTTAAACCAGGGTATCAGATAGCATACATGCCTCTGCTGCCCTGTATATTCTTGGGCTATCTGAACCTCAAGTATAATATTAGTATTCTTAAGACCGCCAAATAAAGGTGCTATCGGTTCTCGTACCTGAAAATCCATGGGGCCATTCTTAATCTGGAGGATAACATTATCCGCAAATGTACCATCGAGCGGCATGAAATTATCATAGCCGGCTCTTGCTCTATCTGTCTTCGTATCTCTCCAGTCTTGTTGGCAGTTATATACAAAACAGCGCCATATTACCAGCCCAGCAAAGGGCCTTAAGGCGTCAGCCAGCATATTCGCACCATCGGCATGCGTTCTTCCATAGGTAAAGGGCCCGGGTCTTCCTTCTGAATCCGCTTTTACCAGGAACCCTCCGAGGGATGGAACCTTACTCCAGAGTTCCTCGGCCCTTTTTTTCCACCAGGAACGGACACTGCTATCACAAGGATCTGCTGTTGCTAACCCTCCAAGTTCAATGGGAGCCGCAAAATTAATACTAATAAATAGTTGCACACCGTAAGCGGCAAGTATTTCTGCCATACTGTGAAGCTCATTGTAATATCTGTCGGAGATAAGTGCCGTAGCAGCTCCTTTTACATTGACATTATTAATGACTACCGCATTGATGCCTACCGATGCGACCAGTCTTGCATACATCACGGTACGTTCATTCACCAGTAACTCATCCTTGCCAAAGAAAAAGGATTTCCCTGAATAGCCTCGTTCAATGCTTCCGTCCATATTATCCCAATGATTCAGCATACGAAGCGGATTTGACGGCGTCTTTTCCTCCTGAAAAGACCATACATCAAAATCCGCGACCTTCTGAACCTGAAGATTTCTTAATAAGGCAAACACACCATATAATAAACCGGCTTCCCCTGTTGCTGTTATTGTACATTTTCCAGCCGCACAAGTTATAGTATACCCATCCTTACTGTTATCTTGCATGGAGACAGAGCTATCAGACTTTAAGTAGATTCCGGTTTTAGCCGTCTGATATCTGTCTTCTTCTGTCACAACGGTTATTTTTCTTCCATAAAGAGAATGGAATGCAAGGTCCAGTTCATTAACCGCATTCAAGAGTATAGCGCTTTTCTCCTTACATAACACAACAATCTCTCTTTGATTGGCGTTAGAAAGACTATGATATTGTAACCAACAATTTGAATATTCCATAATAAAGTGACCTCCATGTGCTATCTGCATCATTGTATTTCTAACGTGAAGTATATACCCGTATTAACTACGTCCTTATATCTCTGCGGGAAAATTGTTTGCCTGTATTAACCACGTCCTCGTATCCCCGCGGTAAAATATCATGTTTGCATTAACCGCAATATTTGATTAATGTACGGCGTACTGCTCCCGGGCCTGTAATCATTTGCTTGAACATAACCTTAACTTTATCAGCCAAACCGGCAGAAAAAAGATCAATGACAAATATACTTCTGTCCTTAAGAATCTCATCGATTCCTGAATCATCAATCGCTTTGTTTCCCAACTTGATATTCTTCAAATAATCCTTAAGCTCTTCCAGCTTAGGATCGGGACTCGGTGTAAATTCCTTACCATCATCGCCCACACCCATCAGATATCTTATCCAGCCGGCAAAAACCAGAGGTATCACCGTAAGCTCCTCCACCTTAAGTTCCGGTGAGTCGAGATAAGATTCCAGTGTATGCCCGAAGCGTACCGGAAGCTTTTGGGAAGTATCGGTGGCAATTCTCTGGGGCGCATCCGGCATAAATGGATTGGGAAGCCTTTTGGTAAGCACATCCTTTAAAAAATCCGCCGGTTCCATAATACCGGGATGCACTACCACCGGCATTCCCTCCGTATATCCAAGTTCTGATACCAACTTCCTCAGCTGATCGTCCTTCATTTCGTCATGTATCGTTTCATAGCCCAGTAGACATCCGAACACAGCCAATGCAGTGTGCAGTGGATTAAGACAGGTTCCAACCTTCATTTTCTCTGTCTTGTCCACCGTTTCCCTGTCAGCAAATAGAATGCCTGCCTTCTCAAGCTTCGGTCTCTTATTCGGGAATTTATCTTCAATGACAAGATACTCTGTCTCCTCCGCATTTACAAAGGGAGCTGTATAGGTTTTATATGCTGTAATAATCTGCTCGGTATCTTCAAAGCCATCTTCCTCAAGAAGCTTCTTTACTGTGACATCCGGCCTTGGTGTGATCTTATCAATCATAGTCCAGGGAAATGTCACTTTCGTCTCGTCTTCCAGATAGGCAAGAAATCCTTCATCAGCCTTTCCTTCTGTGATAAGAAGTACTGCATGCTTTTTCACCGCCTCGGACAATATTTCACCATTATGGGCACAGTTATCCATACTCACTAGTGCAACCGGATATGCTCCGCTGTTGTATCTGGCCAGACAAAACTCGGCAATTTTTTTCATCAACGGCCCACTGTAGCCTTTTTCTGTAATGGTAAAGCTTATTAACTGCACTGTGGGCATACAAAATAGAGCCTTCATCCTGTCTGTCTCGGTGACAGCCTCGGTGATACTGCCTGTCACTCTTTTATCAATGCTACCGTCAGATTTTAAGGTAACTGACAGACTTATGGAATCATACGGCCGATACCCTCGTTCCACTAATTCTTTATCAAAATCCTCACATACAATGATTCCTCTGTCACTGATTCCTTGATCCAACAGTCTGTCCATTGCTGTCGCAATAAAAGCTCTGAAAATATTACCCGCCCCAAAATGTAGCCAAATCGGAGCCTCTGCCGTATTTCTTTTTATAGTCTCCCTGTCATAGGACGGAATATAATAATCCTTATTCCATTCCGCTCTCTTCGCCCATGCTTCTGTTAATTTCATATTTGGCCTCCATAATTTTTATCAATCGCTTCCCATAATCCAAGCAGATAATTTGCACCTAATGCCCTGTCATAAAGTCCATATCCGGGCCTGGCCTGCTCATCCCAAATCATACGTCCATGATCCGGACGGATATATTCGTCAAATCCGTTATGATGCAAGGCTTTAACCACCTCATACATATCCAGATCGCCACAGGTACTTAAGTGTGCCGATTCTGTAAATACTTTTTCCTGCGAATGCTTTATATTACGTAAATGCGCAAAATGGATACGACCCTGCGAGGCAAATTCTTTCGCCATTGCCGGAATATCATTATGAATATCCGCTCCCAGCGAGCCTGTACAAAAGGTCAAGCCGTTATACGGACTGGAATTTAATTTCAAGAATTTATGTATATTCTCCGCATTATTAATTAATTTAGGGAGTCCATAGAGGGAAAATGGCGGATCGTCCGGATGAATTGCCATTTTTACATCATACCGCTCGGCTACGGGTATCACGGCATCCAGAAAGACCTTAAGATTCTCAAAATATTGATCTGATGACATGCTCTGATAAAATTCAATATCGGCTGACATTAACTTAAGTCTGTCCGGTTCCCACCCCGGAAGTGTGTAACCCTTTGAGTTACTGAGCATTTCCTTTGCGATCAATGCCGGATTCATATTTGAGACAATGTCATGGTCATATGCCATGGCTGCACTTCCATCCTGTAATAGGTATGCAAGATTACTTCTTGCCCAGTCCATAACGGGCATGAAATTGTAACATAAACATTTAATTCCTACTTCGGACAGATTCCTAATCGTTGCACAGTAATTATCAATATATCTATCTCTGGAAGGTAATCCTTTTTTGATGTCCTCATGAATATTTACACTTTCAATTACTTCAAGCTCCAGTCCGACCTCCTGTATTTCACTTCGTAGAGCCTTCAGCCGCTCAAGAGGCCAAACTTCACCCACAGGTATATCCGAGATCATTGTTGCAACTCCGCTAACACCCGGAATTTGGCGAATCTGCTTTAATGTCACACTATCATCCCCGCCGGAAAACCAGCGAATTATCATTTTCATAAGCTATTCTCCTTAAAATAGATACATCGTTTGTATAATATGCGTATCTTGTAACAATATACTACATATCATTCTTATGCTTCGTTTATATTGTATAATAACTGAATTAATTACTCAACAGTAAATATAAAAATATGGATAAAAAAATCCCATATCAACCCATTCAATTGATATGGAACCGCATTCTTCATTCATGCTTAATATCAAAGCCGCTCTCCTTGATTTCATCACAATCTTGTATCTCCATACGATCTATCCGGATGAAGATAGAGCCTTTTCCCAAACTGGATATCAATTGTTCGATATGCTCCTGATAACCCTGAACCTCAATGACCACCTCACCGGAATCCAGATTACAAACCCAACCGGTCAAATGACAGTCTTGTGCCAAATTATATACATGATAGCGAAATCCAACTCTCTGGACCCGCCCTGTAACAGTGATATGTTTTCTTGGCATTTTCTTCTCCTTATACTCATATTCGTCCTACTGCGGTTTGCTGTAATCTATGAATTCGGTAATAATAAGCGGGAATCAACGGTACTAAAGCTAATAACCAGGCAACCGGGTTTGCGATACAGACACCCAGATATCCAAGAGGCACCGCAAGGGTCAATATAACCAATACTCTTGCTATTAATTCAAAGATACCGCCCATCATTGGAAGTAATCCATATCCTAAGCCCTGTAAGGCATTTCTATATACAAAAATCAACCCAAGTGCCGGATATACAATAACCACTGAATAGAAAAATATTCTCGACTTTTCAACTACCTCTGCAATATTCTCGGTAACAAACAACCTTACTAATACATCTCCGAACACCAGTATAACCACCATGGAAAAGACACAACAGATCATAGTCAATATGAGGTTCGCTCTTACCCCTTCTTTTACACGATCAAGTCTCCCTGCACCGGTATTTTGCCCAACAAACGTAGCCAAACTGGCTCCAAGGGACGGAAATGGCTGAGTGATGATATTCTGAATCCTACCGCATGCGGCATAGGAAGCAATATAAACCGGCCCCAATCCATTCAGAGCTGCCTGAACAATCATTGTACCAATCGCAGTTATCGAGAACTGAAGACCCATTGGGACTCCCATTTTGATCAACTTAATCGCACTTGTTCTCGAAAAATAAACCTCGGCTCTCTTTAGTCTAAGTAACGGATATTTCTTTATCATATAGATGAAGCATAGAATAGAGGCTATAGCCTGAGAAATCACAGTTGCATAACCGGCACCCGCCACACCCATGGAAAATACACCAATAAATAATAAATCCAATATTATATTTATTATAGAAGAAAGAGCCAAAAAATAAAGAGGTGTTCTGCTGTCTCCCAAAGCACGTAACGTGGATGCCAGCATATTATATGCTATGTTAGCCGCAAGTCCAATATAGATAACCCGAATAAATCGATAGGTATCTTCATATATCTCCTCCGGCGTATTCATTATCGTTAATATCCATTTGTTTGCACACAGCAAGCCTACCGTCATTATCAATGCCATTAGGAAGCACAGGTAACCGGACATCGCTGTATAATGTTTTACACCCTCCCTATCATTTGCACCAAAACGTTGGGCAATAACAATCGCAAAACCTCCCGTGATTCCTATAATCCACCCAATAACCAAGAAGGTGAGCGAACCTGTTGAGCCAACTGCCGCAAGTTCATTCATTCCCAGTAATCGCCCGACAATGATAGCATCTATTACATAATAAAATTGCTGAATGATATTACCGATTAAAATCGGTAACGTAAAACCAATCATCAGTCTCATGGGTTTTCCTGTAATCAAGTCATTTTGCATAAATTTTGCCTCCCTTTATCCCTTGTGTAATATACTATTATATAAGGCATTTTCTGATGTGTCTACATGAAATTTCATTCCAGCCTGGGTATAGCAATAGGCTTCACATTCTCCCCGCAGTTCAAGAACTGCGCATTATAGGGAGTATATGAAGCCTCTGTTATTTTTGGTAGCAATTTTGCCACAGTGCCGTCAACACTTAGCGAATTATTTACAGTACAGCTTACTCTATTCTATTCCAAGAACGGCATTGGTATCTGTACCCTCCGAGTAGGTTAAGGTAATGGTATCTCCGATATCAAACTTGACGATATTTATATAATCATTAACCCGTACATCAAATATCTTATCGCTGTTATTTAATAAAATATAATAATGGGTATTCCCATCCACGACACAATCAGAAATCTTTGCAATGGAGCCGGTGACTTTCGGTAGCTTTGAGGTGTCAGCAACACTGATTCCACTGGACTTCATTAATTCCACATAAGTTTTTTCACATGCATTTACGGTATCCCCCGTCGCAACAATCTGATACTTTGCAATATTCACCAAGGCATACATTTTCACCAGTCCTGCAGCATCTTTTAATGCAATAAAATAGGTGGGTTCACCTCCGATATTAAGAAGCAACGGAAAGGTTGCCGTATATCCAAGATTCTGTACCTGTCCCTCTGCGGAGGCCATCGCAGAATATTCTTCCGCTCCGGATATGGAATAGTACCTTGTTTCTGCGGTTCTCTGATTCATTAACACAAACCCAACATTGGATTCATCGGAACCCACAGAAGTTACGCCTGTATATACCCATACATCATCCTCCATGGCAATATAATTATATCCTTCTGTTGTCTGCAAAGAATCCTTCTGACCAAAGACAGAATTCCAATAGCCGTGTTTTAATTTACCATAATAATCATATAAAGAAATTAATAAATCAGCAGAATATACTTTATCGACCCAAGTCGGAATATCTTTCATATCATAGTAGTTAATATCTCCGTTTACTGCATTGACAATTACAGCACCTCCTATGGTCTGACCACCGAATAAACCGATGGTATACTTCTTCACCGGACAAACCCAGTAGGGTATATCATCATCGCCTATCTCAAAATTAATTGTATCAAAAACATAGGTTGGATAATGAAAACGTAAATAGCGATAAATATTTCTGCCAAAATGCTCGGATTCGGAATATTTCATTCCTTGCGGTAATTTAACCAATTCTACATCCTGATTGGTCATGTTGATTTTCATATAAGCAGGAATCCCTTTGGAACGATTGGATAACCACTTAATGGTGCTTCCATAAACCAGAGGAGTTACCCTTACCGGATTTCCCTGATAATTAATCTGTGTATAGTTTGGACCGACCTCAAACTGAGATACATATTCTGCGATACTTCCCATCTTTCTTGAACCAAGAAGAACCGCGGAATCTTTATCAAGAACAGGAATATCTTTATAAGAAATTTCCTTGATATCATCTGTATAGTTTCGATCCGTTATTGTTAAAAGCTTTTCGTACTTATTTGCATTGACCATGGAAGATGACAGTATACTTCCTATGATTAAGATGACTATCGCAGCACCGGTAACAGCGACAATTATTTTAAATATGATTCGCTGAATGCTTTTTCCACCTTGGATTTTACCGTTTTTAAACGAATATGCTTTTAGTCCTGCAAGTATTGCAACAGCAATCAGCGCAACAAGAATAAACCACCAAAACCCGACTGAGTGGATATTAACAGCCGGTAGCGCGATATAATAATATAAGAATCCCACGAGACCCAGTATGATTATTCCTAATATTATTGTAATAGATTTTTTCAATTTGCTTCCTCCTATTATAAGAATGTTTATAATCCGATATTTAATGGCCGGATAAATTATGCAATGCTTATTATATCAGATTCTAAATCTATTCACATTAAAAGCAGATTATAAATAGATTATGGAGGTTATTTTTGCCCGGCCGCTATCGTACACAAACTACCCTTTAGTACATAACCAATCTTTTTGTAGCACTCGTTGGAGGCTTTATAATCCGCATCTGTATACAATACAGGTAACAATCCCATCTTCTTAATGATGCAGGTCACTTCATAGACCAGACTTCCCGCATATCCTTTCCTGCGCTCCTGAGGCTTTGTATATACATGTGTCACACAACCAATGGGCTCGCTGTTACGGAAGGAACACATTGCGACATTTTCACCTGCTGCATCTTTCCAAAGGAACAACCTCCCGGTTTCAATCAAGTCCTTTGCCTTCTGCACGCACTGCTCCTTTGTTTCGATATCAATGCCTGTATCCTGCTTAAATTCCCATAGAAATACAGCAACCTCACGAAATTCCTCCTCCGTTGCCAAGCTCATCCTGCCCTCAGCTCTTTTGGTCGGCGCTATCGCCTCCTGACAGTCAAAGGTACACATATTCATCGATATCGCAAATGGAATCCTCCCTTCCTGCTTGCTGCGGTTTACACAAAAGTCTGCTACTTTATACTTGGTATTAAAATGATGCTCCTCCTCAGCCGGCAGTTCTTTTTCTACACAAGCCCAGATCTCACTTAATTCTTCTTGTGTCAGATCATCGATGGTCCATATCCACACGGGATGTGGGAATTCCGAGTGGCATATGACAAATCTTTTATGATCCGTAATCACAAGCCTGCTCTTATTGTTTACAATCCAGGTAAGAACAGCGAATGTCAACCTATCCTTCTCAAACAGAGCTGTATCTATTACGTTTTCTTCATATGAGTATTTTTTATAAGTCAATTTTTGATTTGACTTTTGACGCACCTCATACTCATCCTTATCAAACAAATATTCTCTTGCTTCAAAATGCCTCGTTCCGTCCATACTGTCATATTCCGTATCCTTTACATAATGAAAACCCACCTTTTCCATCACCTTGCCGGAATTTAGATTGTCCTTTGCATGGTATGCAAAGAGCTTATTCTGGTGCAGCACTTTTGTTGCGAACTCCAGAATCTCGGCTGCGGCTTCTGTCATATAGCCTTGATTCCAACAGGATTTCATGATATTGTAGCCAAGCGTGAACATTCCTCTGTCCTCTTTATAGTAGATACCGCCGCTTCCAATCAGAGCATGATCTGCCTTTCTTACGAAGCCCCAATCATAGGCTTCATCCCCGTCTATCCGCTTTTCCACATCCACGAGCCAATCTCTCGTAAACTGCACATTCTCATGAACACTCCAAGTCATAAACTTGGCTACCTCCGGATCACAGGCCCAGTTATGATAGATTTCCTCTGCATCTCCTACGCACAATGGGCGAAGAATCAATCTCTGTGTTTCTAATATCGGTGTTCTCATAATAAATTCTACCCCTTTCTTAAAATATCCAAACTATGATGTGTAGCACCAATTAGATCTTGTCTCTCACAGACTGATAAATGGTACTTCATATATAACTCAAATAATTCCTCGTCCATATGATCCACGGTATCACGCATATAGTTGGTTGCTCCGTCTGTCGCTATCAGATATTCTCTATGTACATCCAGGTCCTGTGTAAGACTTTTAATTTCTTCTGTTCTGACCAGTTCAAACAGATCTTCCGGTTTTGATAGGCAATGAAAATCCTCCGTGATCATATTCTTAGCCATACAATTCCTTATCTGATTTTGTATGAAGCAATAGGATATCATCGTTCCCTCATTCATACAGTATGCTACAAAGACAGAACCGCCCTTCTTCGTTACACGTATCGCTTCCTTCAAAATCGTTCTTTTGTCCTCAATTTTATATACATGATACATCGGGCCAAGGATCAGCGTCATATCAAAGGTTTCATCCTTAAATACAGATAAATCCATTGCATTTCCCTGTCTTGCCGTTATCTTGTCCGTTGCCGTTATTTTGGAGGTTAGAATATCAAGATTATGCTGTAACAGCTCAATGGCATCAACCTGATACCCCTCATGCGCTAATGCTATGGAGTACCTTCCGGTTCCCGCTCCTACTTCAAGGAGCCTGGGTAAAGGAGTGATTCCATTCGATTTCTGCACCCTCTCCAAAAATCTATGGATGTATGTCATGGTTGTAATGTATTCCACCTGACCGTGCTTGGTAAGCAGTCTCCCCTCTTCATCGTAATTACTGTAATATTGCTCTAAAAACTCATTCGTATCCATCCGTTTTCCGATGCCATGCATGGCATCGCCCTCCTTCTTATTTATAATTGAATGCCATTTTCCTTAAATACAAAAAAACCGGTGTCTGCTTTTACGTAGACACCGGTTCATCAATAAATATTGAAGTATTCTTAATATTTATTGATTCATTCCAGATTATAACATTTCACTGGTGTCTGTATGATTTTTATATTTGATGGTATAGAAAGATAACCGGCGTTAAATTCATAACCCCAGCTGGGAAGCATCATTGATTCAATTGCTCTTAATGCTACGTTCATCATTTCTTTACCTCTTGTCTCATACAGACATTAATTTGTTATTTTTTGTTATTATAATCCTTTTCCGGTAAATGTCAATTACTTATTTCGTTGATAGGAAGCTCATGAAGCATATATTTTTTTAACTCTCATTAATTAGGAATTCTGCTTGTCTGTATTTTTTCAATTATTATCCAATCTTATTTTTTTGAAGAAATTATTTCCATATGGCCGTTATATAAATTGAAAGCCTTTCGCATAAGATTTAAACTTATCATTTTTCATTACATAGCTTAACCAATTTATCCTAAAGCTGTAAAATAATGAAAATATTAACACAATGCCACTTGACATACAATAATATATGTCGTATAGTATTATTATAATTATAGTATTGTTATCAAAACAGTATTAACGGCATTCAATGTACCAACGGAAAGGAAAAAGAAAATGGGAACCATATTACAAATCACCTTAGCTAATATTAAATGCAAGAAGTTCAGAACTATACTTATCATTATATCAATTGTATTATCTGTATCACTTTTATATACCGTGTTATCTATGTCAAGCACCGTCACAAAAATATTTGAACAAAAGATTAAAAAGGAAGTGGGCAATTCCGAACTGATCCTCAGACCGGATGAGAATGCCGGAGAACAATATCTGAAGGAATTAAGCTTTGACAAGATAAAAGGAATTGCCTATCATATCCCCGTTATCAATGCCTATGGGTTTACCAAAATAAATGATGAAGCGATTCCGGTATCCTTTACCGGTATGGATTATAAGGCATATCAATCTATCTTTCCATTAACGTACACGGAAAAGTCCACCGAAGGTCTGACAGGTAACAATCTAATCATCGGTAAAGCTACCGCTGAGAAATATAACCTGGCTCCCGGAGATGATATATCCGTTACAATTGCTGGAGTTGCTCATGAATTTAGAGTATCCGGTATTGTTGAAGATCAGAATAATAATCTTGGATATAGCCTTGGCAATCTGAAGGTATTAATCAGTCAAAATACACTTTCAGATATCTTGCAGCTAGAGAAAAGCGTATGTTCCTATTACGTAAAAAGCAGTCCTGATTCCAGCGTGAAGGAGTTAACAAAAGCCTTAGAAAAATCCTATCCCAAGCTAAAGATAACGGATGTTACCGATATGTCGGAATATAAGCAGATGATATCAATGATTACCTCCTGTCTGTTGCTTATGGTGTTAGCCGTAATTATGGTAAGTACCTTTATCATATACTCTTCCTTTAAAATAATTGTGATTGAGCGGATGCCATTAATCGGAACCTTGCGAAGCCTAGGCGCCACAAAGAAAACGACAAGAATAATTCTACTGCTTGAAGCTGCCTTTTACGGGCTGATTGGGGGATTATTGGGGTGCGGTTTAGGCATTCTGATCCTAATTGCAACACTTAAGCTTATGTTCAGCGGCTTTGGCGTAACTGTGGAAAATATCTCATATTTTAACCCTGAATTTGTACTGATCGCTTTCCTCCTCGGCCTGGTGTTGGTAATTGGAAGTGCCCTCCTACCGGTCATAAAGACCAGTAAGAAATCAATACGAAGTATTATATTTACCGAAATTCATAACGAGAAGCATTTTTCTGTAGTAAAGACTTTCATCGGAGCTATTATGATTGCTATTGCATTCCTTCTATTCAACATAGCGCCTATTAAGCTGGAGCTTACCATTGATATGTTCGCGATATTACTTGTTACGATTGGTGGAGCGATGATTATTCCCTTATTATCCATCCTACTCACAAAGTTATTATCCTTACTTCTTCGCCCCATCTTCAAGGATGCCTTTGGCGTAACCATCGCCAATGTTAAAAATGACCGAACCATGATGAATAATATTCTTTTACTGGCAATGGGCTTAGGCGTAATCTTAATGATTAATAATTTCAGCTCTGCAGTCGGTGTAACGGTATCAGATGTTTATTCCACCGGCAAAAGTGACGCTTTGGTCTTTTACAATCTGGATGAAGCATTTGTGCAGAAAGTGGCCGCAGTGAAGGATATCGAGCATGTATATGCCACGAAGGCTTTACAAAATGTATCCGTAAATGACGGTGATATTACCTTACCCTATGTGGAGGGTATCGATGGCAGGGATTATTGTAAATATGCCTGGGATGAGTTCGGAGTATACTTAACCGATGATATAGTAAAGAAGCTTAAGGGCTCCAGAACGATTCTGATATCTAAATTCCTTGCAAGAAAATATGATTTGAAAATAGGCAATGAATTAAAGCTTGATTTTAATGAAACTCCCATCACCTATCAGGTCATCGCTGTTGTGCCCACCATTATGAATAATGGTAATATGTGTTTTGTATATAAAGATTATTTAGCGAAAGATTCCGGTATTACGAATTATCAAAGCATGTATCTAAATATAAAGGATACCGCCGACACAAAGGAAGTACTTCAGGCTGTGAAGGAATTAATGCCAAATGCAATTCTTCCGATACAAACAGTGCCCGAAATGCAAGAGGAGAATATAGAATCCAATAATGTTATCTTCTTTATGATGAAAGCCATTTCTATCATAGCCATGTTTATCGGAATTGTCGGAATTTTGAATAATTTTACCATCAGTTTCCTAAGCCGCAAGAAATTAATAGCAACGATGCGATCCTTAGGGCTCAGTAAAAGTAAAACCGTCCGCAATATGTTATTTGAAGCTTTTATCTGTGGATGTCTCGGTACGTTATCGGGCTTAGTTCTTGGAACCATTTTAATTAAGGCCATGTGCTATACAATCGAAGCAATGGGAATCCCTTCCGATATACTGTTTTTAAATGCAAATGATTATTTCTTTGTATTAATCTCCGGTATCTTGCTTTCGCTCCTGTCAGCCATCTTGCCGGCTATCAGTATCGCAAAAGAGAACATCGTTGAAGGCTTAAGATATGAATAATAGAGTCGATGATATCGTCAAATCAAATGAATGGAATGGAGAAATTGAGATGAAAGAAGAAATTAAGATGGATAAAGTAATTGAGATGGATAAAGCAATTGAGATGGATAAAGCAATTGAATTAAAGGATTTAAATAAAAGCTATCAAAATGATGATGTAACGGTTGAAGTTATTAAGAATGTTAATCTGGATATCTATAAAGGAGAATTTGTTTCCATTATGGGTCCCAGCGGTTCCGGAAAAAGCACCCTGCTCTATCTGATGGGCGGCCTTGAAAAGCCAACCTCCGGAGCAGTTAAGGTGGATCAGAAGAATCTTCATCAAATGAGTGATGGTGAGGAAAGTAAGTTAAGACGTAATTCAATCGGCTTTGTGTTTCAGTTTTATAATCTGATTCCGCATCTGACCATTGAAGATAATATCCTGCTGCCCGTACTTTTAAATGGTGGCAAGAAAAACGATTACAAAGAAAGATTAAAGCATCTACTCGATATCGTCGGTCTCTGTGACAAGCGAAAATCCTTCCCCACCAGATTATCCGGCGGTCAACAGCAGCGTGTAGCAATCGCCAGAGCATTAATTAATGACCCCGATATTCTTCTGGCGGATGAACCGATTGGAAACCTGGATTCGAAAACCGGTAACGAAATCATGGATTTATTTAAGAAGATTAACGAGGAAGAGGGCAAGACCATAATCCAGGTAACCCACTCGAAGGAATCCGCAGAATACAGTAACCGGATTATCTATGTAAAAGACGGAGCGATAGCCTAGGTTAAAGGGGGAGCTCCACCACAAAGGTAGACCCCTCCCCTACTTTACTGTCAAAATGCACTTCTCCGTTTGATAGCTCTACAATCTTCTTAACCAATACCAGACCCAACCCATTCCCATCCTTGGAACGTGATTTATCACCTTTATAAAAGCGCTCGAAGATTCGGTTCTTGTCCTCCTCCGCGATTCCGATTCCTTGGTCAATAATTTTGAAAATGGCCATATTTTCATTCTTATATAAGCGTATCGTAACGATTCCCTTCTTCTTTGAGAACTTTATAGCATTCTGAATTAAATTCAACCATACCTGCTGAAGAAGATTTTTATCCGCTAAAACAGTAACCTCTTCCAGATCAATATCAAATTCCAGTTCTTTCTTACCCCATTGTACCTCAAGTAATAAAATTGCCTTCCTGATTTGTTCATCCAGTGAATAACACTCGGATTGTTCTCTGATTACTTTACTGTCCAGTTCCGATAACTTCAGCAGATTGGCGGATAGTAACGTTAATCGTTCACTTTCATTAATAATAATATCACTGTATTCCTTTAATTGCTCCTCCGTGCACGCGCTGTCTCTGATCAACTTAGCATATCCTATTACAGAGGTAATCGGAGTCTTGAACTCATGTGAGACATTAGACACAAAATCCTTACGAAGAATATCTATGTTTTTCAATTCTTTGGCCATAAGGTTAAAATCAGACGTTAATTGCCCGATCTCGTCCATGTTCTTAACCTCTACCATTACATCAAAATTACCCCCGGCAAGCTCTTTCGAAGCATTGGATAATCTTTGAATCGGTTTCACAATGCTCCTGACTACCAATACAATCAGAATTGTACCGGTAATTGCACTAAGCAAAAATGTCAGTCCTGTCATCATCCTAATTCGCTGAAATTCATTCATAAGTTTATAATGCGAGGAAGCAAATCCATTTGTAAATAAGTTGAATAAATTATTATTGGATAAGACCCGGATGATCACTGCAAACGCCAAGGTATTTAACAGCCACCAGATACTAATAAAAATGAGAACAAATTTAACATAGATAGATCGTATATAAAATCTCTTTCTCATACCAGCAATACCTGCCCTTCGAATTAGTTTGTGCCAAGTGTGCCCTTTACACTTTGGTTACGCAGGCACCAACCTGTAAATATAATAATGAATTTCCAATGGAATTCATTATTATATTTCTAATGGCTCGCATGATTTTTGCGAGACAATTTCAAACTAGCCTAACATGCCTGCCCTTAGAATTAGTTTGTGCCGAGTGTGCCCTTTACACTTTGGTTACGCAGGCACCAACCTGTAAATATAATAATGAATTTCCAATGGAATTCATTATTATATTCTTAATGGCTCGCATGATTTTTGCGAGACAATTTTCACACTGACCTCTCCGCCTTATAACCAAGCCCTCTTACGGTAATGATCTTAAATTCTTCAAGATCATCAAATTTATCCCTCAGACGCTTAATATGAACATCCACCGTGCGTACATCCGTTTCATTATCATAACCCCATAGTTCATCCATTAAATCCTGTCTTGTAAATATTTTCTTGGGGTAACTTAACAGCTTAAAAAGTAACAAGAATTCCTTCTTTGGCAATAAGATGTCTTCCTTTTTCGTAGTAATGGTCAGTGTATCATAATCAAGGACAATTTCACCGATTACAATTTTGTGATCGTTCGTAATCTTGGCTCTCCGAAGCAAAGCAGCTACGCGGAGCAACATCTCATCAAAATCAATCGGTTTGACCATATAATCATCCGTTCCGACGAGAAAACCTTTCTTCTTATCTTCAAAGTTTTCTTTGGCCGTTACCATCAGAATCGGAAAGTTATAATTTGCATCTCTTAATTCCTTGGTCAGTAGATAACCATCCATGTTTGGCATCATGATATCTGCAATCATCAGATCAATTTGTTCTTTATCCAGTACGTCCAATGCTTCTAATCCATCGGAGGCGGTCAACACCTTATAACCGTCTCGCAGCAGATAGGTCTTCATCAATTTTAAAATACTATCATTATCATCAACGATAAGAATTTGAAACATACGCATCTCCTTGCCGATATACTCTATCATGTATTTAGGAATTAATGCATTTCTACGCCTAGCAAGACCTAGCTTTCAGTTGTTTCCCAAATATCAGTTTAATCTGTTCTTTCCAAAACTACAAGCTTCTTAATGCATCGATCGGATTCAGTCTGCTGGCTTTCCTCGCCGGCATATAGCCGAATACAATTCCTACTGCTGCCGAAAACCCGATTGCCAATGAAATAGTTGAAATTGAAAGCGTATATCCAACTCCGATCAGGACTGTTACAAGATAAGCCAAGCCACTACCGATTATGAGTCCGATGAATCCACCGATTAAAGAGAGGAATATAGACTCAATGATAAACTGAAGCTGAATTCTGCTTGGTGTCGCTCCCAATGCTTTTCGTAGCCCGATTTCCATCGTTCGCTCCGTTATAGATACCAACATCATATTCATAATCCCGATACCTCCTACGACCAATGATATTGCAGCAATACCTCCGAGAAGATACGACATCATAGACATCATCGATTGAAAACTGGCAATCATGTCACCCATATTAAAAACCGAGTAGGCATTATCTTTATAATTAAATGCCGGATTTAATACACTCTTGATATCATTAACGGTATCATCCGCAATTGCGGTATCCTTTAGATATACATCAAGACTTGATATATTCTTAACTCCTAGATTCCGTAGTGCGGTTGTATAAGGGATGATGACCATATCATTATTAGAACTTGCACCCACGCCACTGGAAGCAGACAGAGTTCCTATAATGGTGTAGGTAGTACCGTTTATTAACAATTTCTTTCCAATCGGATCAACTCCGAAGTACAATTCCTTAACGATATTCTCTCCTATGACCGCTACCTGATTCTTGCTGTCAATATCCAGTATATTGATTTGTCTTCCGTAATTCATGAGACTGTCATTCTGATTAAAGTAGACCTCATTCTTACCCTGAACCGCTACATTCTCAATTATATTTCCATCATATACAATACTGGTTTTTTCGGATATTGTAGGAGATACTCCGCTGATATTGTCTACTTTCGCAATTGCTTTTATATCCGTATCGCTCAGCCCTTGCTTAAGAGGTGTTCCCATAGCAGAAACCGTAATTTTATTAACTCCAAGCGAATTGACCTCATCACTGATACTATTGGTAGCACCTTGAACGATGGTGATCAATGCAATAATAGAGGCTACACCGATAACAATACCAAGCATGGTCAGAAAAGAGCGAAGCTTGTTATTAATGATATTTTCCCAGGACATTTTCATGCTTTCCATTAACATATTACTGCCCCTCCTGTTCTGTAAGATTGCCGTCCAATATAGTAACCACCCGCCTTGCGTGACTTGCAATATTATGATCATGTGTTATCATAATGATCGTTTTGCCATCATTATGAAGCTCTTCGAATAATTCCATAACCTGCGCACCGGTCTTTTGATCCAGTGCTCCGGTTGGTTCATCCGCAAGTAGAATGGTCGGTTCCGTCACCAAGGCCCGTGCAATCGCAACTCGCTGCTGCTGTCCACCCGAAAGCTGACTGGGAAGGTTGTACATTTTATCCGATAATCCAACCTTTGTTAGTATCGCCTTCGCACGTTTTTTACGTTCTGAAGCTGATATATTACTGTAAATGAGAGGAAGCTCTACATTTTTTAAAGCGGATAAACGGGGCAGAAGCTGAAAGCTTTGGAATACGAAGCCAATTTCTTTATTTCTGACTGCCGCCATCTCTGTCTCATCCAAATCTTCAATATCTTTGTCGGATAGAAGATATTTACCTGAAGTTGGAGCATCCAGACATCCAATGATATTCATCATGGTTGATTTTCCGGAACCGGAAGGCCCAAGGATGGATATAAATTCTCCGGAATGGATTGTCAGATTAATCTGATGGAGAACCTCCAATTCCTCCTCGCCCAAATAGTAGCTTTTGCAGATATTTTGCATGTTAAGAATTTCAGCCATTCCTTATGCCCCCCCATTACCCGATCCCATCCCAAATCCGATGGATGAGGAAGATTTTTCAGAATAGTAAACCATATCGCCGCTATTTATACCGCTTAGCACTTCGACAGTGGTTCCGTCATTAATTCCGGTCGTAATATCAGTTGCGACTGTCTTTCCATTGTCAGCCTCTAAGTAAACAAAGGGCTGATTATTTGCATCAAACTGAATAACAGACATTGGTAAGGTAACTGCACTCGTTACCGAAGCACTAAGGAACTTAACCTCTGCCGACATTCCGACCTTAACATTTTCATCTTTCTCCAAATTGATCGCTGCAAGAAAGAAAGTGACTCCATTTACTACCTGTCCTTCTTTCGCGATACTATCAACGGTTCCGTTCATTTCTTTATCAATAGCACCAATATAAACCGTTGCCTCTTTTCCAACCTCTAATGCAGAGAGATCATACTCATCTACCTTAACATTAATCTCAAGATTATTATAATCAACAATTTTCATTAAGGCGATTCCTGCCATGACCTGTGCATTCTCTTCTATATTGATTTCTGATACTTCTCCATCGATTTCAGCTTTAATTTCATCATCGGTTGTTGTGGTGAATAATACATCTCCTTCTTTCACCGAATCGCCTACTTCTACATTAAGATCAGAAATCTGCATTACCTTTTCTGACATGACAGTCTGACGGTTTTTAGCTTCTACATTTCCGGAAAAGGAATAATACGTGCTAATATCTCCGGTTTTTGCTTCGACACTTTCATTAACCGTTCCTTTCGGTTGCAGTACTATAAATGCTATTACCAAAAGCGCTACGATAACTGCAAATATAAGAATATACTTCTTTGTTCTTGATTTCTTTTTTGATTTCATGTGATAACCTCCATTATTGATGTAATCGTAGCTTAATATAGTAATATGAACTTAACATGAACAAAAAGCATCCTACCATTATTACATGATAAGATGCCAATCATTTCTATGCTTTATTCATTTCAGACATGCCATCGTGCATTTTGATAAAGCATCTGATGTAAATGTATCAGAGAATTTTTTGCAAAATAAATTTCTGATGCGGATAATTAAATTCTTCACAAAATTCGCCTTCAATAAAACCCAACTTTTTATACAGAGCTCGAGGCGCAATGCTGTTTTCATCACCTTCACGAAATGTTGTAACTATGATATCTCTGCTCCGATCCATATAATGCAGCATAAGCTCTATCATTTGTGATGCTATCCCGTTACGTCGATATGAGGGGTCAACTGCCATACATCCAAGTACATTTTGATTCACAGAAAATAATATAATGCCAATTATTTTATCGCCATCCTTTGCATAGATTGCCGTATGTCGATTCATATTCTTTATTACTGTCTGCCTATAAGCCTCTAACTGCTCCGATGTATCCAGTCCGGGAAAATTCCATCTGACCTCTTGAATAAAATCCATCCATGAAATGAGATCTGTAGATTCTGCCAATCCAATGTACACTCTGTTCATATACTTCCTCCCCTGTAAGTTGCTGTTACCGACGGATTTTAGTCAGCCCTTGATGTGTCAACAGTCAGTCCATCAAATGCAATATGATATCCACTTTTCATAGCATTATCTTCTGCCACCTCGTGTATATCGTTTCCCTCGTGCGACAAATGCGTTGCATATATCTGACTGTTATCATCGACTATATGTAATAATCTCATTTTTCTGATAATAGCCTCTACTTGCTCGGCATCAAAATGTCCACCTGCATTATAACCTTTTCCATATGTCTGGTCTAAAATCAGAATATCTATGTGTATCCCCTCAAGTAATCTCCATGCATCCTCCGTCAGTTCAAACAAATCTACTCCATAAAGCAGCGTTTTGCTGTTATGCTGTATGAAATATATAAGTGAATCTTCATACAAATCATGCATGGACTCAATTGCTAAAACTTTATAATCATCTATTGATATTTGCTGACCATGATCCAATTTCTTTATGACAACCGATAATTCTTTTTGCCATTTGGAATCAAACAAGTCTACCCCTTGCATCTCCAAACTTAATCTATGGCTCATAGAGAGTAGCGTCTTTTCCGATGCGACAACTGTAATTTCGTTCATATTCCGAACGGCATATTCATAATGTCTTGTTATAAAATGACCTGCATCAAAATGGTCCGTATGCGCATGTGTCTGTAACAGATATTTTATTTGTGTTATATCAATTCCATATTCAAGGCTTGCGACCACGGCATCCGGACCTAAATCAATTAATAAATCATCATTTATGACAACCGAAGAACGTCTGCGGATATCCTTACCTTTTAGCGATCTACCTTGTTTACATGCTTTGCAATTGCAGAATGCTAACGGAACAGAAGTTGCAGCTGACGTACCCAAAAATGTTATTTTCATAATAATATGCTTCCTTTCAAGGTGTGAATTATTCTTTATAATTTACACAATAACCAGCTTTTAGTGAATTCTTGGCTTATCCGAAACATATGTCCTAAATTGATTTTAACAAAGATATATTATATGTCAAATATATTGTGTGGCGACAGGTATGAGACTCATAGAAGGATATACCTAGGAAGGTCAGGCGCACTAACGAATATAGATACAACCGTAATCATTTTAAGATAAATGAAACAATATTTTGCAATATCCCCTGAGACCTTAGAAGTGCATTCGATTTATTCCAGTATTTACATAATTATTTGTATATGTTATCATTATTTTACTTAGGAGGGATTTCAATGGATGAGTTTAGAAAAGCATATGAATATACCGAAGAAAAAAGAGGCTTGATTCTTTTATTTATCATTATGATTATAACAATTGACACTCTTCAGGCTCCCTGTTACATAGTGCCGGTGTATGGTAATTTGAAGCATATTCCTGTCCTTGGTATCTGCTTCATGGCTATCAGCATCCTATATGTTTTATTTATCTTGCTGACCGCGATGACTTGTTATAAAGTAAAGAAGAATATGGTTATCATATCCAAGACATACCTAGTCGTGAGGACAATCTTTTTGGTAGGTTGCATCATCATATTATTTTTATACAATGTTCACGGTAATAACAATACCTTAATCGGCAAACATTACAATTCCGATATCGCATTATTATTTACCGAAATAATAGGGCCTATTGCCTTTGAGCTAGTCTTCAGTGCCGGGTGGTACCTATACTTTACAAAATCAAAACGGTGCCGGGAACTTGTTCAAAAGTATACTTCATGACAATGAAATTTAAATAGTACCAATAACTACATACCCCGTTTGCTTTACGAAATTACTACTAAAAATACGGGAAGCTTCACATATGCCCCCCCTGCACTGTTTATATGACACATTCTTGATTTGTGTGCCGGGGTTGTATGTGAAGCTTCTTATATTGTACAGCTATGAGTGAACTATCCCTCGATTATTTCATTTTCTTTACGGGGCGAAGCACCTCATACCCAATAACCTCGGGAATATGACGCTGGTAAATCTGGCAGGATTTTTCATTCCACTCGTATCCGTTAGGAATCCACCCTCTATCGCTTTTAGAAGGGTTATAATTCCAAGCTAATTCTTCAACTCGGCTCATTACCTCACAATTTTCAGGCAAATACTCAAACGGTGGATGAAAGAATACTAAATAATAGGATGCCGGGCATTCCTTCATCTCAAATCCTTCCGGAACTACTCCGTTATATTCTGATGAAACACCAACCCCATAAAAGTAACCCTTCTTACCATTTTCATAAAACCAACCTGCTGTGTGCGGCCCTACAGATTCCAGAGCCACATTTCTCATACTTTCAATAATACCACAAACTTCATCGCAATCATGGAACTTCCAGAAGTCTCCATAATTATCTACTCGTATATCCCAGATACCAATGTATTTATGTTCGGGGATGTATTCAAATCGAATATTTGCTTCCTTAATATTACTCATATCGTTACCTCCGTTATTGATATAATTGTCAGGAAAAATCACGTTCTGTTTGATGGAAAGTTGTATCGGTCTTGGACTTTTACGATAACTTAAAGGTGTTAAGCCATAGGCATTAACAAAGGCTCTCGTCAGAGCCTCTTGTGATGAATACCCATACTTTATCGCAATATCAAGTATTCTCGATTTTGTATCACGGAGCTCCAATGTTGCCTGACACAAACGACGACCTGCCATATAGCTTTTTAAGGTTGTACCTGTAACATGATGAAACAAAAAAGAACAGTAAGAAGGTGAGTACCCGATTTCCCGCGACATTTCCAGTAGACCCGGTCTGTTCTCTATGTTGATTTCAATCCAGTCAATCATCCTTTGAATTCTTTCTTTCCATTCATTCATACGTTATCCCTCCTTTCATAAATAATAAAATGATTATATACAAAGCTCAGATA
>DBTU01000033.1:59015-100991 GCA_002307215.1 Lachnoclostridium sp. UBA1308 | reverse complement strand
TTTACTGTTCAATTATCAAGGTTCGCCGCTTCCATGTTATAAAATGAAAACCAGATCTGTAATCCGTTTCTCTTATTTTCTTAACGCGTCAGCAAAAATAATGATACCACAGGCATAATTCTTTGTCAACAACTTTTTGGGTTAAATTTTTTAATTTTTTAAAATAATATATCAAAATTAAACAACGTCTTTTATAACATTACTTAATAATACAATTTTATCCTGAGGTTTTCCAAATCAATAACCCGTATTATATGCTTTTCGATAATTACTAATTTTATTACTTCTAATTATGTATTTATCCCTATTATAAAATACAAGAATATCTTGCCCTTTCTGCAATACTTAATTACCAAACGACTATTTTCCGTTTCTTTTTTAGCTATTGTTCCTATTAGAAAAATAAAAGGCACAAAACAAAAGTCACTTCACAGCAAATCATGCCGTAAAATGACTTTTTGATAGCTCATTATATATTTGATTATATCTACTCCTTCACTCCCTTCATTAGCGCTTCAACGATTTCAGGAAACTGCCATTCATCTTTAAATCGGTTTAATAGTCCTAATTTCTCTCCGCTTCCATAAAACGAATTGTTGTCCCAATAGATGCAGGGCACACCTATTTTATGTGCTTTGTTTACATAATATTCAGCCCAAGTGGTCCGCGCTTGCAAATTGTCCTTATCTAACGCTCCGAATTCTCCTAATATTACAGGGATTCCCTTGCTGATAAAACTGTCGTTTAATGTTGACATCAAATAATCAATATCCCTTGTATCTGCTTCATTCGAAACGCTCCAATCCGCCGTTCCTGATATATTAAGCGCAAAATTATATGGGGTATATGCATGAATTGATACTATTATTTTATTATCCTTTGGAATCTCAAATTTACTCCAGGTCCTCACACTGGAGGATGCAGCATACGGTGGTATCATTAAATGCCTTAATGGATTATTACTTCCGGAACTTCTTATGGTTTCAATAAAGGCTGCATTTAATTGGTTGATTACATCCCAACCTTCCTCATCTCCACCGGTCCATTCATCTGCCTTACCCTTATGGCGTGGTTCATTCATGCCTTCAAATATCAAATGTTCATCATAATTTTCAAAACGATCTGCGATCTGCTTCCATACTTTTTTTAATTCATCTATCGCTGCATCGGACGTATCATAATATGGGCTGTACCAATCCTCGTGATGCATATTAATTATTACAAACATATCATCAGCGTATGCATAATTCACAACCTCCTGAACCCTGTCAAGCCATACTTCATCTATTATATAGTCAGGTGCCTTTCCAAGATGCGGTTGCCAGGTTATCGGTATTCTTATGGTATTAAAACCAGCTTCTTTCACTAAATCTATCATGTTTTTTGTCGTTTTTGGATTTCCCCAGGACATTTCAGTAAAAACACCTTCTCCGCCTGTTGCGTCAAGTGTGTTGCCCAAATTCCAACCAATCATTATTTCCTTAACCAGATCCATTGAATTGATGTCTCGCATTTTCATTGGTCCAGCGGCTACTTTTTCTTCAATTGCCTTAATGTCCTTTTCATCGTCTGTCAACATAGGTGTGGTTGTTAATTCTACCCCAGTCGGCACAGCAGTTGGTGGCATAGAAGTTGGCCCCTCCGTGATCGATACCGGTGCTTTTGATACTGATATAACATTATTAACTGATTCTGAGTCCCTGCCACAGGCGCTTAACATCACTATGAATACCGCGACCAGACCAATTACTGTTGCCTTTTTCACTTTAATCATACCTAATCTCCCTCATTAGCCTATTTGATTGCCCTTTATACATACAAGTAATTAACCCGAACATAAAACAAAAACCTACTACGGAATATCACCATATATTAACATTGTAATTATATCATAGTAAACCGTTTGTTTCTTTGTGTAATATTAATAATATTTCTGGAAATATTTATATATTATGTATTATATTTGCGGTACCACTTCATAAATGTTCATCATAAACCACCCATAAAACCAATGATAATCATATGTAAATTGATTCTATAAAAAACATTACTTTCTCCTAGGTGGTGTCTCACATGTAACAAAAAAGCAAAAGGACGAAACCTTAATGGTTACGTCCTTTTGCTTTTTATAAAGTAGCGGAGAAAGAGGGATTTGAACCCTCGCGCCAGTCACCCGACCTACACCCTTAGCAGGGGCGCCTCTTCAGCCTCTTGAGTATTTCTCCAGATTCTAAACTCATAAAATAATATTTAATTGTTGGGATTAATCCCCGCCAACCATGCATTCTCACAGAGGCAAAACCTAGTATAACAAAAGGGCTTTCTTTTGTCAACTGCTTTGCATTACAATTTCGTACAAATTATCGCCTCTTGAATCTATTACAACAATGACCGGAAAATCTTCTACATACAGCTCCCTGATTGCTTCCGTACCTAGATCATCGTATGCTATTATCTTGCATGCTTTGATTCTTTTGGAAAGCAAGGCTCCCGCACCACCGACCGCAGCAAAATATACTGCATTATTCTTAACCATGGAATCTATCACATCCTTGCTCCTTTTTCCTTTTCCAATCATGCCCTTCAGTCCGTTATCCAAAAGTAACGGGGTGTATTTATCCATTCGACTGCTTGTAGTTGGACCTGCGGAACCAATTACTTGCCCTTCTCTCTCCGGAGTGGGGCCAAGATAATATACAATATTATCCTTTAGATCAAAGGGTGTTTTGTTCCCCTCGTTCATGGTTTCATACATTCTTTTATGCGCAGCATCTCTGGCTGTATATATCGTTCCTGTGATATATACATAGTCTCCTGCCTTTAAACCCTCCACCTTCTCTGCTGTAAGTGGAGTTGTGATATATTGATCCATCCGACTTCCTCTTTCATAAAAACTTATCATTTATCATCTAGTATAACAACCTACCCTTTGAATTAGTTTATGCCAAGTGTGCTCTTTACACTTTAGTTTCGCAGGCACAAACTTTTAAATGTAAATTATGCTTTTTAATAATTTACATTACCCTGCTGACATGTCTGTTTACATGACAACAAATATTTATCGCAACCGGCAATCCGGCAATATGTGTTGGATAGGTCTCAATATTTACGCCAAGAGCGGTAATCTTTCCACCCAATCCTCCCGGACCGATACCCAGTTGATTGATTTCCTCCATTAGCTCTTCTTCAAGCCTTCTTATATGCTCCAGCTCAGAGGGCTTGTTCATACTGCGAGTTAATGCTTTTTTTGCAAGAAAGGCACACTTCTCAAAACTTCCTCCAATACCAACGCCTACTACGATTGGTGGACAGGCATTCGGTCCGGCTAATTTAACTGTTTCCAGTACGGCCTGCTTCACCCCCTCCGAACCATCGGAAGGCTTTAGCATATAGACTCGACTCATATTCTCGCTTCCAAAACCCTTCGGTGCAACCGTAATCTCCAGTTGGTCTCCTGGAACAATTTCATAATGGATGATACCGGGCGTATTATCTCCCGAATTATTGCGAATCAGTGGATCTGATACTACGGATTTTCTTAAATATCCCTCCCTGTAGCCTTGACGAATACCCTCGTTGATTGCCTCCTCAAGATTTGTTCCTTCAATATGAATCTCCTGGCCAAGTTTAATAAAAACAATAGCCATGCCGGTGTCTTGACAAATCGGAATGGAATCCGCTTTTGCTATATCAAGATTTTCTCCCAACTGTCCAAGGATTTGTCTACCGAGTAACGTGGTCTCTATGTTATAGGCACCCCTAACTCGTTCTTCAACATCAGAAGCCAACGTATAGTTGGCTTCAATGCACATATCTTTTATATTCTTAATAATTTCGTTAGTGTGTATATTCCTCACAATTACCTCCAAGATGTTATTCCATATCTTCCATCTTCCGGATTATATCTTGTTTCTTTTTTCCTTACTATTCCGTAAACCGAAAATCCATGGGTTTCGAGAAAATTCAAAGCCAAAATATGTACTTTTCAACATATTTTGTGTGCCTCGGTTCGAAAGAACCACAGTGACTGAATAGTCACCTTATTGCCTATATCTCCCTGTCTTCGGGAATATCTTCTTCCTGAATATCTTCTTCTTGATTATCCGCATACTCAATCACAGGTGATTCGTCCTTAACTTCCTCGTATTCACTATAATCTTCTTCCGGATAATCAGATGGATCTATGATAGCGTCCTCTTCAATCAGTTGCTTCTCCAGATTCTTTATTAATTCTTCATCTGAGGTCTGATTATTACTTTCCCTTACCTTTGCAATACTTGCAACTGTAATATCAGTATCCACGGCTATTGCCATCAACTTCACCCCTGAGGTGATACGTCCTAGTACGGATATATCGCTTACCATAAGACGAATGATGATGCCTCCTGTTGTGATAATCATTACCTCATTCTCTTCATTCATTGCCTTGACACCAACAACATCTCCGGTTTTCTCGGTTATCTTGTAGCATTTAACACCTTTACCGCCACGACGTTGTACCGTGAATTCCTCCATCTCGGTTCGCTTACCCATACCGTTTTCCGATACAAATAATAAAAACTCACCCTGGGTATTTAGCTGCATGCCTACTATCTGATCATCGCCGGTCAGAGTCATTCCGATAACTCCCATGGATGTTCTTCCGGTGGGTCTCACATCGCGCTCGTTGAAACGAATACACATACCATTTCTGGTAACCAGGAAAATATCCTTAAGATGGTTGGTTGATTTTACTTCTATCAGCTCGTCATCCTCACGCAGACTGATCGCCTGAAGACCTGATTTTCTTATATTAGCATAATCTCTGATCGGGGTCTTCTTAACAATACCATTCTGTGTTGCCATAAACAAAAACCGGTCATTCTTATATTCTTTCAAAGGAATAATAGATGTAATTCTCTCCTCCGGTAACAGCTGAAGCAGATTAACTATTGCCGTTCCTCTGGCGGTTCGTCCGGATTCCGGAATCTCATAAGCCTTGAGTCGGTATACTCTTCCTTTATTTGTAAAGAACATAATAAAGTGATGGTTCGTTGTCATCAGAAGATCTTCGATAAAGTCCTCTTCGATCGTCTGCATTCCCTTAATCCCTTTTCCGCCACGGTGCTGACTCTTGAAGTTATCCATCGTCATTCTCTTGATATAACCGAGTCTTGTCATCGCGATAACGGTGCTTTCATTCGGAATTAAGTCTTCCATCGAAATATCAAACTCATCAAAACCAATTGAGGTTTTTCTGTCATCTCCATATTTATCACGAATAACTGTAAGCTCCTCCTTGATTACCCCAAGAAGTTTCTTTTCATCTGCCAAAATTGCTTGATATTCAGCAATTCTAGCCATTAGCTCTGCAAATTCGTTCTCCAGTTTTTCTCTTTCCAAACCGGTTAACGCACGAAGTCTCATATCTATGATTGCCTGTGCCTGTACATCGGAAAAAGCAAAACGTTCGATTAAACGCTCCTTAGCCATATTACCATTTTGGGAGGCTCTGATAATTTTTATTACTTCATCTATATGATCAAGTGCAAGGAGTAACCCTTGTAAGATATGAGCTCTTTCCTCGGCTTTATTTAAGTCGTATTTGGTCCGTCTTGTGACAACTTCCTTCTGATGTTGTAGATAAAAATCAAGCATCTGATACAAGTTTAACACCCGCGGCTCATTATTCACCAGTGCCAGCATAATAACACCAAACGTATCCTGTAATTGGGTATGCTTATATAGCTGATTTAACAAGACATTAGCATTAACATCCCTACGTAGCTCAACGACTATTCTCATACCGGTACGATCTGATTCATCACGCAACTCTGTGATTCCATCCATTTTCTTTTCCTTAACCAATTCAGCAATTTTCTCAATCAATCTTGCCTTATTAACCATGTAGGGTAGCTCGGTTACAACAATTCGGTTCTTGCCATTAGCCATGGGCTCAATATCCGTAACTGCACGAACCCTTATCTTTCCACGTCCTGTACGGTATGCCTCTTGAATACCTACTATTCCAAGAATCTCAGCACCGGTCGGAAAATCAGGTCCCTTGACTATTTCAAGCAGTTCTTCTATATCGGTCTCACGTTCTTCTTCGATGTGATTATCGATAATTTTCAATACTCCATTAATAATCTCTCTTAAATTATGAGGCGGAATGTTAGTTGCCATACCTACTGCAATACCCGCAGTACCATTCACTAAAAGATTCGGATATCTAGCCGGAAGTACAAGCGGTTCTTTCTCTGTTTCATCAAAGTTTGGAGAAAAATCTACGGTATCTTTATTAATGTCGGAAAGCATTTCCATGGATATCTTACTAAGGCGGGCTTCGGTATAACGCATTGCAGCCGCACTGTCACCGTCGACCGATCCGAAGTTTCCATGTCCGTCAATTAACGGATATCTGGTAGAGAAATCCTGCGCCAACTTAACAAGGGCGTCATATATAGAACTATCACCGTGTGGATGATATTTACCCATGGTATCGCCGACAATACGCGCACATTTACGATGTGGCTTATCAGGACCGTTATTTAATTCTATCATTGCATATAAAATTCTTCTTTGTACCGGTTTCAAACCGTCCCTTACATCGGGCAGGGCACGTGCGGCGATAACAGACATGGCATACTCTATATATGATTTCTCCATGGTCTTTCTTAAATCGACGTCACTAACCTTGTCAAAGATATTCTCATCCATTGCTTTTCCTCCGTTCGAACTATTCCTAAAATTACCGGATTTCTGTAATCTCAGATGACCGTACTTTATTCCTGGTTTCTTCGGTACTCAGGATTTCTTCTAGATATCTAAATACTTAACATATTTCGCATTTGTCTCTATAAATTCTTTTCTTGGCTCCACCTTATCACCCATAAGGGTTGTAAAGGTAACATCAATTTCGGAAGATTGCTCCGGATCCATAGTTACGCGCAGTAATATTCTTCTTTCCGGATCCATAGTGGTTTCCCATAGCTGCTCTGCATCCATCTCACCAAGACCTTTATAACGTTGAATCTTGTTGTTGCCGTCACGACCTATTTCAGTTAACACCAGATTAAGTTCCTCATCACTGTACACGTAACGAATATATTTATTCTTTTCCACTTTAAACAGTGGGGGTTGAGCCAGATAGACATGGCCCTGCTTAATCAGCTCCGGCATAAAACGATAGAAGAAGGTTAGTAGCAATGTACTGATATGTGCTCCGTCAACATCCGCATCCGTCATGATAATAATCTTATGATAACGAAGCCTCGACACGTCAAAGTCATCTGATATTCCTGTTCCAAAGGCCGTAATCATTGCCTTAATCTCGTTATTCACAAGAATTTTATCAAGTCTTGATTTTTCAACGTTAAGAATCTTTCCCCTAAGCGGAAGGATTGCTTGAGTTGCCCTGGAACGGGCTGTCTTTGCGGATCCCCCTGCGGAATCACCTTCGACAATATATATCTCACATTTTGAGGGATCCTTCTCGGAACAATCTGCTAATTTACCGGGTAAGCTCATTCCCTCCAGTGCAGTTTTTCTTCTGGTCAAATCTCTGGCTTTTCTTGCTGCATCTCTTGCTCGTTGAGCAAGAACAGATTTTTCACAAATCATTCTGGCAACCTGAGGATTTAGCTCAAGAAAATACGTAAGTTGTTCACTTACTACACTGTCAACCGCTCCTCTTGCCTCGCTATTACCAAGCTTTTGTTTTGTCTGTCCTTCAAACTGAGGATCAGGTATCTTAATGCTTATAATTGCAGTTAAACCTTCTCTGATATCTTCTCCGCTTAAATTAACATCGCTGTCTTTTAAATATTTCATGGATCTGGCATAATCATTAAACGTCTTTGTTATGGCATTCTTAAATCCGGCAAGATGAGTACCACCTTCCGGCGTTGTAATATTATTAACAAAGCTGTAAACTCCTTCTGAATAGGTCCCGTTGTGCTGAAGTGCAACCTCAACATACACTTCATCCCTCTGGCCCTCGCAGTAAATTATATCAGGATATAGTGGATCCTTATGATGATTTAAGTATTCAACATATTCCTTTATACCCCCCGCGTAATGAAATACTTTTTCTAACACCTCTTCTCCACGTTTATCTCTAAGTATAATTTTAATGTTTTTTGTAAGAAACGCCATCTCCCGAAGCCTTTGCTTTAAGACATCGTAGTCATAAACAGTTTCTTCAAATATTTCCTTGTCAGGTAAAAAGGTGACCGTTGTTCCCCTGAAGGTGCTCTCTCCGATTTCTTCGAGCTTATTAACAGGCTTACCTCTTTCGAACTTTTGAAAATACTTCTTACCCTCAATACATATTTCTACTGTCAGCCATTCTGATAAGGCGTTTACAACAGAGGCTCCTACTCCGTGAAGACCTCCTGACACCTTATATCCTCCACCACCAAATTTACCGCCGGCATGAAGTATCGTAAACACTACTTCAACCGAAGATATTCCCTTTTTTTTGTTAATACCTATCGGAATCCCTCGACCGTTATCAATAACGGTAATTGAATTATCTTCGTTAATTGTTACATCAATTATATCGCAATAGCCTGCAAGCGCCTCATCAACCGCGTTATCCACAATCTCATATACCAAATGATGAAGTCCCTTGGCAGAGGTGGAACCAATATACATACCCGGCCGTTTTCTTACTGCTTCCAAGCCTTCTAATATTTGAATTTGTTCAGCACCGTATTCACTACCCATTATCTCTATCCTCCTGCTCTGCGGAGGATTTACCCCCCTGATCTGTGGAGGATTTAACCTCCTGCTCTATAGAGGATTTCTCCTCCTGTTCTTTGGCGAATTTCTCCTCCGTATATCTATCTGACTCATTTTCACTTTCTATCGTTCCATTTACTATATGAAAAATATTATCATAATCAAACCTACAACCTACAAACTCCTCTAATCCCGTACATGTAATGATTGTCTGAATATCTCCTATATTGTTTAATAGCTGGGTTTGTCTGTGTCTGTCCAGTTCTGATAATACATCATCCAGCAAAAGTATTGGTTTTTCTTTGATTAAGGACTTCACTAATTCAATCTCTGCAAGCTTACAAGATAACGCTGCAGTACGCTGCTGCCCCTGCGACCCGTACTTTCTGATATCAATTCCATTAATTAAAAAACTTAAGTCATCCCTGTGGGGACCTACATTCGTTATTTTTAAGCTCAGATCTCGTTCGAGCGCCTTTTTCAGCTTTATTTCAAAATCCGAGGTGGTTACATTCGGTTCATATTGCAGTATTAATTCTTCCTTATCACCGGTTAGTCTCTTATGTATATTATAAACCAATTGATTAAGCCGGAACACAAAATTATGTCGGGTCTCAATCAGCTTTTTTCCGTATTCCATTAGCTTTTCATCCCATATATAAAGTGTATCCAATAAATTCCTGTTAAAACCTATTTGTTTTAATAACTTGCCCCTCTGCTCCAGAACTCTATTATAGTTTGATAAATAATTGAGATATATTTTATCCAATTGACAAAGCTCCAAATCAAGGAATCTCCTTCTTTCGGCCGGACCATTCTTTATGATATATAAATCCTCCGGCGAAAAAAACACAAGGTTCAACATACCGAATAATTCACTTTGCCTTTTAATCGGTATTCCATCGATAGCAACACCCTTTGCCTTATTCATCTTCAAATGAAGGTCAATACGATGCATTATATTGTTTTTTTCTAATATGATTCTGACATGGGATTCCTCTTTATCAAACATTACTATTTCTTTATCTTTGCTTCCACGATGTGATTTGGTCGTACCACACAGATAAATTGCTTCTAAAATATTTGTCTTTCCCTGGGCATTTTCGCCATATAAAATATTGGTACCGTTTGAAAATGATATGTTAAGATTATCATAGTTCCTATAATTCTTTAGCTCCAAGGACTTTACAATCATATCCGCACCAGCATTTCCTTCTTCCCATTCCTACTTAACAACTTGAATCTGTTCTCCATTATAATCTACTATAGATCCGTCATAAAGCTTTTTTCCTCTTTGAAGTTCAACTACTCCATTTACTTTTACTTTACCATCTTTTATGTCCATCTTGGCATCTACTCCTGTATCAACCAAACCTGCTGCTTTGAGTGCTTGTCCAAGCTTAATATAATCTTCCCTTAATATGATTTGATGCATTACTTCGTTTCCTTTCTTGAAATCAAGCGCTCGAAGGCTTTTACAGAGCATTATGATACAACATTAATATTAACCGGCAAAATTAAATAAATATAAGACTGTTCCTTATCTCTTATAAAGCACGGCGCTTTTGCATTGATTAAATATATATCTACATTTTCGTCATCTATAACTCTTAATGCATCAAGTAAAAATTTGGGGTTGAAGCCTATTACAATGTCTTTTCCCTCCAGAGTTATATCTATTTCTTCTTTCATTGATCCTATTGCTGTATTTATCTTTAATTCAAAATTATTGTTCTTAATATCAATGATGATAGGTTTCTTATCTGTCTCCCGTATTAAGAGGGAGGCTCTTTCTATACAGTTTTGAAGCTCCTTCTTATTGATGGTAACCTTAGTTTCATAATCACTGGAAAGCATTTGGTCTATTCTATAATATTCACCTTCGATTAATCTACTAAGAACTAGTGTATTATCAAATTCAAATAAAACATGCTTTTCGGTAAAGAAAATCTGAACTTGGGAAGATGCTTCTCCTGATAAAATTTTACTGATTTCATTCAGTGTTTTACCGGGAACAATTACTTTCCTATCCTCATAGGATTCCTTCATAAAAATTTTACGAATAGAAATTCTGTGTCCGTCAAGTGAAATGACCCGGAGTTCATTTTTACTAATCTCGAATAACTCTCCTGTCATTATTTTATTACTCTCATTATCTGAAATAGAAAATACTGTTTGTCTTATTATTTCTTTTAAAGTGAATTGTGATAAATTTACAACATTTTCTTTTTCTATTTTAGGCAATACAGGAAACTCTTCTCCTGATCTTCCGGAAATCGAAAAGTTTGCTTTTTCACATATAATCTCCGTTAAATAGTTAGAGTCCGTAGTAATGCTTACTTCATTCTCGGGAAGTCTGCGAACTATTTCTGATAAAACCTTTGCATTAAGTGCAACTGTACCCTTTTCAATTATGGTTCCTTTTATAATGGTTTCAATCCCTAGTTCCATATCATTCGCTATTAATTTTATGCTTTGATCTGTAACATCTATAATCAGACATTCCAAAATAGGCATCGTTGATTTTACAGGAACAGCTTTCAAAACAATATTAACACCATTTAAAAGATCCGCTTTCTGACATTGGATTTTCATCTGTGTATAAACTCCCTTCACGTAAAATATATAAATATATTAAATATTCTTAGTAACAGTAGTAATATAGGGCGTGTAATTGTTGATATCCCTGTTCCTTCATTAAAAATAAAGGCTTCCGGGGATTGATAACAGGGCTGATAAACCTGTCCAAATGGTGGAAAAGAAAACGATAAAAAATATACATATATTGTAAATTACTTTTATAAACAGTGTATCAACACATTATCAACGATACATCAACGAAAATTTATTCAGGATAAAACAATTAATAAATTACAAGTGAAAGTATATTATGTTTTACTCAGGATTAATTTTCTTAATTAAAACATCGATTGTGTTATGTACTGAGGCATCAGCTTGCATGTCCCCTATCACTTTTTCACAACCGTGAAGAACTGTTGAATGATCCCTATTACCTAAGATTTTTCCAATTTCCGTAACAGATAAATCAGTTAATCGACGGCATAGATACATGACCATCTGTCTTGGGTACGAAATGTTACGACTTTTATCTTTTGAATAGATTTCAGCTGTAGTAAGATTATGGTGTTCTGCAACAACTTCTACAATAAATTCCGCTGTAATTATTTTTTTTTCATTTGGTGAAATAATATCTTTAAGGGCTTCTTCCGCAAGATCAAGATTTAGATTTCTTTTCTTGAGTCTTGAAAAGGCTACAATTTTTGTTAAAGCCCCTTCAAGTTCTCGGATATTTGATTTGATGTTTGTTGCTATATATGCCATTACATCTTCATCAATTTGCAAGCCGTCAATCTCTTCTCTTTTTCTTAAAATAGCCATTCTGGTTTCATAATCAGGAGATTGAATATCTGCCAGTAAACCATGTTCAAAGCGCGAACGTAGCCTGTCCTCTAATGTAATCATTTCTCTGGGGGGACGATCGCTGGAAATAATAATTTGTCTTTTTGATTCATGAAGTGTATTAAAGGTATGGAAAAATTCTTCCTGAGTTCTTTCTTTTCCTATTATAAATTGAATATCATCAATTAATAAAATATCAATGGAGCGGTATTTCTCACGAAATTGATTTGTAGTGTTTTTTTGAATGGCATCAATTAATTCATTTGTAAACTTTTCGCTGGTAACATAAAGAACCTTTGTATCAGGGTTTTGATTTAGGACAAAATGCGCAATCGAATGCATTAAATGGGTTTTACCAAGTCCAACCCCACCATAAATAAAAAGAGGATTATAAATCTCCCCCGGATTTTCTGCTACAGCAAGTGCAGCTGCTCTGGCAAATTCATTATTACCTCCAACCACAAAGGTATCGAAGGTATACCGTGTATTTAAATAGACCGGTCCACTATTTTTCTTTTTATTAGCAGACATTTCGGCTGCCTTTTCAGAGGAATCAATCTGACTTTGAAGAATAAATTTTATATCATAAGGCTCATTCAGAATTTCCTCAATGGAGACCTTTAATAATAATTCATATTTATTACGTATCACATTTACACTTGGAGGTCCAATGCGCTCATCATTAATAAGGATGGTAATTAAATGATCTTTTACATCATATACCTTAAGAGGTTTTAACCAAGTAGAATATGAGACATCGGTAATCCCGTACTCTGAAATTAAATATTTTAAAATCTCATCCCATTTTGATTCTATTAAACTTTTCATTATTGCCTCCATTAACACTCACATAGATATATATTATAACAAAATTATTAAATTTTCAATGGTTAATATGCCTATCTTTGTTTTTAGACCATTTGAGAAATATGTGGATAAGAATAAAACATTAGTAACATTGATCAAATGAGCTTAATACAGGGGCATAGTTTAATCATCTAAAATGAAAGAACATATTATCCACCCCGAAAAAATAGTTATCAACAAATTGTTATATATATAAGGAAACAATTGTTATTTTTGTTAGCCGCAATAGAACCGGGATTATAAATTATTTACTTGACGTAAACTGGTATTGCGAATATAATAAACGTGATATTCCAAAATATCATACAGAATGGCTTGGACTGCCCTTTTCATTTTGATATGATGATTAATTCAAATTAATAGAAGGCTATTCTTTTGGATAATTAATAAAATATTCGCTTATTGAATTGCACAGTACATTTTAAAAGGAGGTGCGCAGTTATGAAAATGACATTCCAACCGAAAAAAAGATCTCACGCAAAGGTACATGGATTTAGAGCTAGAATGGCTACAGCAAGCGGCAGAAAGGTTATATCTGCAAGAAGAGCTAAGGGAAGAAAGATATTATCTGCATAGGTCGCAAATTTGTGACCTTTTCTTCTATATAATAATAAGTGAATTTATCAAAATAATGAATTCACTTATTATTAATTGCAAATAATACGGATTACCGTATCATCACGGATAATATCTGACAAGTCAGATGTTTAGAGTTTAGGTAAGGATTAATTAGGAATGAAAAAGTTAGAGTCGTTAAAGGACAATAAAGATTTTAAAGAAATTTATAGTACAGCAAAATCGTATGCGAATAAATATCTAGTTATGTATGTAAAAAGAAACAAGTTCAGTTATAACCGAATTGGAATATCAGTAAGTAAAAAAGTTGGAAATAGTGTTGTAAGACACAGGATAACAAGATTAATAAGGGAAAGCTATCGATTATCAGAGGATAGCATATTAGACGGATTAGATATTATCGTTGTGGCAAGAGTAGGAGCCAAGGGTAGGGATTATTGTGAGATTGTAAGCGCATTATTACACCTGATTAAACTCCATAAAATTGGAAAAGAAGTAGTGGAACCATAAATCGGAATGTAAGAGTACATTGTAGGAGTATAGAAGTGATTATTAAGAAATTATTTATTTTTATGATAAAGTTCTATCAAAAATATATATCTCCTCTTAAGAGAACACCAAGCTGTATCTATTCACCTACCTGCTCCTTATACGCACTGGAAGCGCTGGAAAAGTATGGGGCCTTAAAAGGAACCTATTTAGCGGTAAGAAGGGTATTAAGATGCCATCCCTTTCATAAGGGAGGGTATGATCCGGTTCCGTAATGAAGCTACTTTATTTTTATTTCTAATTCATAATCAGTGATAAAATATGAGGAAGTGTTAATCTATGCATAGACAATAGATGGCTCTAAGGAGGAAGAATAGAATTGGTAGTTACATTATTAACGAAAAGTGCCGGTATTTTAGAACCGATCGCAAGCCTACTTGGCTTAATTATGAATGGCATTTTTGAATTCTTTAATTTGTTTGGAATTCAAAACATTGCATTATCAATTATTATATTTACTTTTATTGTGAGAGCTTTAATGCTCCCATTAACAATCAAACAGCAAAAATTCTCTAAGTTATCAGCCAGAATGAATCCTGAATTACAGAAAATTCAGGCGAAGTATAAGGGTAAAAAGGATCAGGAATCAATTAGAAAGATGCAGGCCGAACAACAAGCTTTATATGCAAAATATGGAGCAAATCCTACATCAGGGTGTCTTCCGCTGTTAATTACATTGCCCTTAATGTTTGCTTTATATCAAGTAATTATTAATATTCCCGCTTATGTAGGACAAATTAAAGGCATGTATGAAGCAATGGCTGTTGGTATTAAGGGTGTAGATGGCTATGATCAGATAATAAAGACTGTCGTTGGAACGAATGCAAGAATTTCGACAAAGGATTTATCTGCGGTTGACAATATTATTAATGTATTGGCTAAGCTGGGAACCACTGCACAAGGTAAATTAGCTGAAACTATACCGGCTTTATCTACGTCGATTAACGGTGCATATGCAAACATAAATCATGCTAATAATTTTTTTGGTATGAATATAACCAATAATCCAAATTGGAAATCAGTTGAAATAATTATTCCTATACTAGCAGCAGTTTTATCCTTTGTACAAAGTAAGCAGGTACAGATGAAGCCGCAGGATAATAAAGATAATCCGATGGCCTCAGCTATGAATTCAATGATTTATATGATGCCGTTAATGCAGTTTTTCTTCTGTATAACGTTTCCTCTAGGTATTGGTCTCTACTGGATTGCTACCAGTGTATTTATGATTATACAGCAGTATTTTGTTAATAGAATGTTAGATCGTTTGAATGTTGATGAATTAATAGAAAAAAGTGCGGCTAAAGCGGCAAAGAAAAGGAAATCACCCCTAAGAATGAGCATGGAAGCAGCAAGTAAAGGGATGACAGTACAAGAACTAGCAAAAACACAGACTAAATTTATTGAAAATACAGTATTAGAAAAGCCGGAAGTTGCTGATAAAACAAATAGTTCTGAAGTTAGTAAGAAGGAAGAGACGGAAGAAGTTTTATCGGAGGATAAGTCCGATAAAAAGTTATCAACCGGTCCAAAAAGTGTTTCGGAAATAGCAAATCTTCTTAAAAACAAGAAACTTTAAAGGGGGTATAATCATGGAATGGAAAGATATTACTGCTAAAACCGTAGATGAAGCCTTAACAAATGCTATGCTTGAACTTGATACAACGATTGATAACATAGAATATGAAGTTATTGAAAGGGAAACGAGTGGCTTTTTAGGTATGTTCGGAAAGTCGGCAAAGATTAAAGTCAAGATTAAAGTAACAATGGAGAACAATGCAAAGAGATTTCTTGACGATGTTTTTCATGCCATGGGAATAAACGCCACCTGTGAGGTTTTATTTGATAAGGAAAATGCTACAATTGAAATCAATATCGATGGGGACGAAATGGGCGTTTTAATCGGTAAAAGAGGACAAACTCTGGATTCACTTCAATACCTTGTTAGTCTTGTAATCAATAAAAACAGTGAGAATTACATTAAGGTCAAATTGGATACCGAGAACTATAGAGCCAGAAGAAAAGAAACCCTCGAAAATTTGGCAAAGAATATTGCATTTAAAGTTAAGAGAACAAGAAAGCCGGTATCATTGGAACCAATGAATCCGTATGAAAGAAGAATCATTCACTCTGCATTACAAAATGATAAGTTTGTAGAAACCTATTCGGAGGGTGAAGAACCGTACCGTAAGGTTGTAATTAATGTAAAGAAGACAGTAGTCGAAAAGAAATTTACAAGTAACAGTAACAAGCCGGCGGTCGGCGGGTTTAAAAAGGATTTTAGCCATAATGGTGTGACTAACAAGAATTATAAGCAGGCCTTTAATACAAGTAAAAGCGGATTTAATAAGAATTACAGCGCCGATTATAAATCGGATTACGAGAAGTATAAGGAAAGCAAGACAAAGAAAGATGAACCGGTAGAAACAGAAACTGTTTAATTAAAAGATTATTGTATAGAAGGGGTGTCTTAAAAGTAGAGCATACTTTTTAGACACCTTTATCTATGAAAGCAGAAAGGAGGTATGGCATGATAACAGATACCATCACAGCAATTGCAACCGGACTTAGCAATTCAGGAATAAGCATTGTTAGAGTAAGCGGGATGGATGCCTTTCGAATAATTGACGACATATATCAGTCAAAGTCAGGCAAGAAGATTTTGTCGAAGGAGCGAAGCCATACCATTCATTATGGTTATATTGTAGATGAAGACAAAATGATTGATGAAGTTATGGTTGTCATCATGAGGGCTCCGGCAACCTATACGAGAGAAGATACGATTGAAATCAATTGTCATGGCGGGATAGTTGTAACCAGAAGAATTTTGGAAACCGTCATAAGAAAAGGTGCCAGAATAGCAGAACCCGGAGAGTTTACAAAGAGAGCATTTTTAAATGGTCGAATAGATCTTTCTCAGGCAGAAGCAGTATGTGATATTATTCATGCAAAGAATGAATTGGCGCTCAGTAATTCATTAAATCAGTTGCAAGGTAAAATATATAGCCTCATAATTAAGCTTAGAAAAAGAATACTTAGAGACATTGCATTCATAGAAGCGGCTCTGGACGATCCGGAGCATATCAGTCTGGATGGATTTCAGGAAGATTTGGCTAAGAATATTGAGGAAGAATGCAATGAGATTGGGAAGTTGATTAAAGACTCGAAGAATGGTAAAATCATGAAGGAGGGTCTTAAAACAGTTATTATAGGAAAACCGAATGTCGGTAAGTCAAGTCTTTTGAATGCCTTGGTGGGAGAAGAGCGGGCGATAGTTACTGAAATAGCCGGTACAACCAGGGATACAGTTGAGGAAACGATAAATTTGAATGGTATTATTTTAAATATAGTAGATACCGCAGGCATCCGCGATACAGTAGATTTTATAGAAAAGCTTGGTGTAGATAAAGCGTTACGGATTGCAGTTGAAGCTGATCTGATTGTGTTTGTATTGGACTCATCAACAAAAATAGATGAAAATGATGAAGCTATATTTGAAATGATTAAGGATAAAAGAGCAATACTACTTTTAAATAAATCAGACTTGGATTCGAGGGTAATGATTGATGATATCACAACCAGAACAACACAACCGGTAATTAGTATTTCAGCAAAAGATAACACCGGAATAGAGGAATTAGCGGAAACCGTTAAGAAGATGTTTTTTGGAGGAGAGTTATCACTTCATGAAGAGGTTTATATTACAAGTGACAGGCATAGGGAGGCCTTCATGGATGCCTTGAAAAGCCTGGAGCTTGTAAAAACGAGTATAGATAATAATATGCCGGAGGATTTTTATTCAATAGACCTCATGAGTGCCTATGAGTCCTTAGGGAAAATTATAGGTGAAAATGTGGAAGAAGATCTTGTAAATATGATTTTTAATGAATTCTGTACGGGTAAGTAAACAAACGAATTTGTTACGCCAATGGCGATAGAATGGAGGACCATATGTCATATAGTTATGAGAATTATGACGTAGTAGTCGTAGGAGCAGGACATGCAGGCTGCGAAGCGGCTTTAGCATGTGCCAGGCTTTCTTTAAATACTCTTATAGTTACGGTGAGTGTCGACAGCATAGCAATGATGCCATGCAACCCAAATGTTGGAGGTACCTCAAAGGGGCATTTAGTAAGAGAGATTGATGCACTTGGCGGAGAGATGGGAAAAAATATAGACAAAACCTATATACAATCAAAAATGTTAAACAAATCAAAGGGCCCGGCAGTACATTCATTACGCGCTCAAGCAGATAAACAGGAGTATTCCAGATCGATGCGGAAAGTCCTTGAGAACACATTGAATTTGACTTTAAAACAGGCAGAAATCACAGAACTTTTAACTGAGAATAATAAAATCACAGGTGTAAAAACTTTTTCGGGAGCAATATATCCATGCCGAGCAGTAATTTTATGTACCGGTACCTATTTAAATGCAAGATGCATTTATGGAGAGGTAGTCAATCATACAGGTCCTAACGGATTACAAGCTGCTACTCATTTAACAGATTCTCTGAAAACCCTTGGCATTGAAATATATCGTTTTAAGACGGGAACCCCGGCAAGGATAGACGGAAGATCAATCGATTACTCCAAAATGGAGGAGCAATTCGGAGATGAAAAGGTTGTACCTTTTTCATTTTCTACAAAGGCAGAGAATTTATTGAAAGAGCAAGTATCTTGTTGGCTTACCTATACAACACAGGAGACTCATGATATCATACGAGCAAATATTGACAGGTCACCTCTCTATGCCGGAGATATTAAAGGAACAGGACCAAGATACTGCCCATCTATTGAAGATAAGGTTGTAAGATTTGCTGATAAAGATAGACATCAGGTGTTTATTGAGCCGGAAGGATTATATACCAATGAGATGTATATCGCCGGAATGTCAAGTTCCATGCCGGAGGATGTCCAGTATCTGATGTATCGATCAGTTCCCGGTTTGGAAAATGCTAAAATAATAAGGAATGCCTATGCAATTGAATATGACTGTATTAATCCAATGCAGCTAAAACCTTCGCTGGAATTTAAACAGGTAGAATGTCTTTTTTCAGGCGGACAATTTAACGGTAGTTCGGGATATGAAGAGGCTGCAGCGCAGGGATTAATTGCAGGTATTAATGCTGCGATGAAGCTTTTAAAAAGAGAACCGTTGATACTAGACCGATCAGAAGCATATATAGGTGTATTGATTGATGACCTTGTAACAAAGGAAACCCATGAACCATATCGAATGATGACCTCGCGTGCAGAATACAGATTACTGCTAAGGCAAGATAATGCCGATATAAGACTTATAAAAAGAGGTTATCAAGTAGGATTAATAGGTGAGGAGCAATACCAGAGACTGTTAATAAAGGAAGAAAGTATTAATAATGAAATAATCCGACTAGAAAAAACAAATATTGGTGCTAACAAGGAGGTTCAAGAGCTGTTAGCACAATATAACAGTTCGGAACTGAATACGGCGGCAACACTTGCTGAGCTTATACGGCGACCGGAACTTGACTATGAGATGCTGAAGCCAATTGATAGAAGTCGTCCGGAATTACCGGCGGATGTGATAGAGCAAGTAAATATTAATATTAAATACGATGGATACATTAGTAGACAGCTTAGACAGGTAGAACAGTTCAAAAAATTGGAAAACAAACATATTCCGGAGGAAATGAACTATTTAGATATAACTAGTCTTAGAATTGAAGCAAAGCAAAAGCTTGAGAGATTTCGACCGGTTTCTATTGGACAGGCTTCTAGAATATCAGGAGTATCACCGGCGGATATTTCTGTACTATTGGTCTATCTGATGCAGTACAATAGTGTTAATAAAGAATCAGACAAGTAATTATTTGTTAATATAATATTGAAGTTGATTGGAAATTTATTATGATATTTACGGGCAGTATGAAAAAATGTTAAATCGAGAGGCGAATGAAGATGTTATATAACAATTATCCCGAATTTTATATATTAGAGGAAGGCCTTTCTAATCTTAAGATTGAACTGACAAATTTGCAAAAACAACAATTTATTGACTATTATGAATTATTAATTAAGAAAAATAAAGTAATGAATCTAACAGCGATAACTGAATTCAAAGACATAGTGAACAAACATTTCATTGACAGTTTAAGTTTAGTTAAGGTCTGTCAACCGATAAATATGAAGATACTTGATCTGGGAACAGGAGCCGGATTTCCCGGCATCCCGTTAAAAATAGTATACCCTGAGACGGATATACTATTGCTGGATTCGTTAAATAAACGTTTAATATTTCTAAATGAAGTAATTACTGCTCTAGACTTGAAGCAGATAAAAACTCTTCATGGACGAGCAGAGGATTTTGGAAAACAAATTGAGTATAGAGAAAAATATGATATATGTGTTTCTAGAGCTGTAGCAAAGATGTCACCTTTATCAGAACTTTGTCTGCCCTTTGTAAAACAAGGTGGGGTTTTCATTTCATATAAGTCTGGTGAGATTGATGCTGAGATGAAGGAAGCAAGTAGTGCGTTTCAAAAATTAGGAGCCAGACTAGAAAAAATAGAAGCTTTTATGCTTCCGGGAACAGACATTCAGAGATCCTTGGTTGTAGTAAGAAAAGAGAAACCAACTCCCAAGAAATATCCAAGAAATGCTGGTAAAGTATTAACAGAACCAATAGTTTGATTTATAAGTTAAGTAATAGGGTTAATAATTATGAAGTTTTTGACTTCTTAAAAAAGACAGAAAGGATCTTAATATCTATGGTTCAAGGAAAACTGTTATCATATGGAGATAATCTACAGGAAGTATATGAGATACGCAGAAAAGTATTTGTTGAAGGAATCGGCTTATCGGAAACCGAGGAATTTGATGATATGGATAGCCAAGCGATTCATGTATTGGTATATGAACAAGTAATTGACGAAACTGTAATATGTAACCCAAATGTAGCCAGTAGAAATATAGCTGTTGCAACCGGAAGGATAGTTTATAATGGAACCAGTTGCAAGTTGGAAAGAATAGCCGTGTTAAAACAATTCCGAAGAAAAGGATATGGTGATTTTACTGTTAGAATGCTTATCAATAGAGCTTTTACTGCAGGAATAGATGAGGTTTGGGTAGATACACTACCGGATACGGTTGAATTTTTTCGGAGAATAGGATTTCATACTGTTAACAAAATGGAAAATACAGATATTAAAATGCTAATACGTATGAGCGATAGAAAGACTTGTTGCAACAATAAATAGATGATTGTAATTAGGTATTAACATATTTAACATAGATATTTAATAATTATGCAAATAATACTTTAAAAAAATCGAATTATGTTATATGATATAGTATATGTTTTCTTTATTTATAACATATTGTTGCCGAAGCATAGAAAGGATGTAAAATATTATGTATGACAACAATTCAATTAAAGATAATTCAAAGGATGATATTGAAGATAGAAAAACATCTTGTTTATTACTTAGGGATTTAGCTGTTGACCTAGAAGAGCAATTGTTTTCTGTAAAAATGCAGTTAAAGACCCAAGAAAATCTTGTTAAGGAGAAAGACCAGGAGCTTAAAGAGCGAGAACGTACGAAAGATAACAATAAAAATCTGTTTTACCCAAAAAACAATCAAAATAGTGATACGAATGACTTAATTACTGAAATCGAGAAAATTAGAAGCAAGATAATTGAGTTAGAAAACAACCAAAACATGTTGAATTGTAAGATCAAGGGTTTGAAATCTGCAGCCAAATTTATTGATTCCATTGATAAAAGTAGTGATTCAAAGGAATCTGAGAGTATACCAAAACTTACAGACAAGGGGTTAGGGATACTGGAAGCTCAGGAGATTGAGCGTCAACGTATTGCAAGGGATTTGCATGATACCACAGTACAAAACCTAACCAGCCTTGTACATAAAGCTGAATTAAGTATTAAATTAATTGATATCGATACAATTCGATCGAAGCTTGAGTTAAGCAACATGTCAAACACCCTAAAAATGGTAATCAATGACATGAGGGGTATCATTTATAATTTAAAACCTATGACATTAGATGATTTGGGATTAACAATTACAATACAGCGCTATGCTAATAGAATTATTAATTATAATAATATACAGGTTAAAGTTACTTCAAATGAAGAACCTAAAGAGATTCTATCAGTTATTAAATTGACTATATTCCGTATTATTCAAGAAGCTTGTAATAATATTATTAAGCATGCAAATGCAACCTTTGTTACAATAGATATAAATTATCTTGAAAGTAATATAAACGTTACGATTAAGGATAACGGCATAGGTTTTTATTTAGATCAAATCAAATCATCGGAGCAATCTTCTAGTTTTGGATTATCCATTATGAAGGAGAGAATTTTATTATTATCTGGATCTTTGGATATAAAATCAGAAAAGAATAAAGGAACAGCTGTATTTTTAACCGTTCCTTTAACATTATACGAAGGAGGAATTAAATGAATAAACCGATCAGAATAATGATTGCGGATGACCATTCTATGGTTAGAGAAGGCATAAAGCAGTTGTTGGAATTGGATGGAGATATTATCGTAGTAGCTGAGGCTAATAATGGTAAGCAATGTCTGGAGTTATTTGATGAAAAGAGAACGGATGTTCTGCTGCTTGACATAAACATGCCAAACCTAAATGGACTTCAGGTATTGCAATATCTTAGGGAAAAAAAGATTAATGTTAAGGTTCTTATTTTAACGATACATAATGAAGTGGAATATTTAATGAGAGCAGTCGAAATAGGAGTTAATGGTTATGTATTAAAGGATTCTGATTCCGCAGTGTTAAAGAAAGCAATTTTTTCTGTGTTTAGGGGTGAGACTTTTATACAACCGGAATTAGCACCTTTGTTGAAATCAAAAATGAATGAAAAGAGCAGTTCATTAGATGGATCAGACAATTGTATATTAACAAAAAGAGAAATTGAAGTTCTCAAATTAATTGCAGAAGGTTTGTTTAATAAGGAAATTGCATATACCTTGGCCATTAGTGAGAAAACAGTAAAGAACCATGTTTCTAATATCTTTAAAAAAATCAATGTCTCTGATCGTACGCAAGCAGCAGTATACGCAATAAGAAACAGCTTTGTAGAATTGTTTTAAGATAAATTGACTTGTAATAGAATGTTTCACGTGAAACATTCTATTTTTGTTTTATCTAAAATTACTATTTTGTACTATAAGATCAGCAAGAGAAAATTATTTGTAAGGGCTCGTATTATAATGGTTGTAATCAAATAATTTGTATTTTAAGTTTGCTTTTTAAAATTTACATATAGCATATACTATGATTAGGTAGTGGATTGGGTTTTCATTTATAGTTTAACCTTAAGTCGCGATAACTAATAGTACTGTTTTAGGGTTATTGATAAGTTTCTGGAGAAACTACTTTATTATCTATAAAAGACTATAGATATCATAGTAAAAAGATGTTATAATTGTGCCTATATAAGTCTATTTGATATTGATATGGGAAGGGGGAGTAAACATGGCAAGAGTAATAGCGATTGCTAATCAAAAAGGTGGTGTAGGAAAGACTACTACAGCTATCAATTTATCTGCATGTTTAGCGGAGAAAAACCGAAAGGTTTTAACAATTGATATAGATCCACAAGGAAACACTTCTAGTGGTCTGGGTATTGATAAAAGTAAAATTAAAAATTCAATATACCAAATGGTAATTGGTGAGTGTACTCTTGAAGAATGCAAAATCAGTACACCAATTAAGAATCTGGATATTCTCCCGTCTAATGTAAATCTTGCGGGAGCAGAGATTGAATTAATAGGTGTTGAAGGCCGGGAATATATTTTGAAGAAGCAAATTGATAGGATACGTGACGAATATGATTTTATTATAATTGATTGTCCTCCATCCTTAAATACATTGACCGTTAATGCAATGACTACTGCAGATACAATTCTTGTACCAATTCAATGTGAGTTTTATGCATTAGAAGGATTAACACAATTAATACATACTATAAATTTAGTGAAGCAGAGACTAAACCCAAGACTTGAAATTGAGGGAGTTGTATTTACGATGTATGATGCAAGAACAAATCTTTCATTACAGGTCGTAGAAAACGTTAAGAATAATCTCAAACAAAACATTTACAAGACAATAATTCCACGTAATGTCAGATTGGCTGAGGCACCAAGTCATGGACTTCCCATCAATTTATACGATCCAAAATCAGCCGGATCAGATGGGTATCGTCAATTGGCGATGGAAGTTATTCAAAATGACGAGGAAGAGACCTTTGCTAAAAATGAAATAAGTGAAATAAAATATCGAAATTAAAAAAAGTAATCACGTTAGGAGGATAGAACAATATGGCCGTTAAAAAAGGCTTAGGAAAAGGATTGGATATTATGATACCCGAACAAATCACAAAGAATGCTCCGGATTCGAAAGATAATGTTTCACGTGAAACATTAATTCGCATCAGTGATATTGTACCCAACAAGTCCCAACCTAGAAAGAAATTCGACGAAGATGCATTACATGAGTTAGCAGATTCCATAAAACAATATGGTGTCATTCAACCGTTGATTTTGCAGAAGAAAGATAAACATTATGAAATTATTGCAGGGGAGAGAAGATGGCGTGCAGCCAGAATGGCTGGACTTAAAGAGGTGCCATCAATTATTAAGGATTATAGTCCTCAGGAAGTTGTTGAAATAGCATTAATTGAGAACATCCAGAGAGAGGATTTAAATCCAATCGAGGAAGCACAAACATATCAAAGACTCATTCAGGATTTTCAGTTGAAACAAGATGAAGTGGCAGAGAGGGTATCGAAGAGCAGAGCAGCTGTAACAAATTCTATGCGACTCCTAAAACTGGACGAAAGAATACAACAGATGCTCATCGATGATATGATTTCCAATGGACATGCAAGAGCGTTACTTGCAATAGAAAATAAAGATAAACAGTATAATCTTGCATGTAGAATATTTGATGAGAAGTTAAATGTTCGTGAGACAGAAAAACTTGTGAAAAAAGAATCCGAAGATAAACCAGCTAAAAAGGATATTGCGGTTTCGACAGAAGAGGTATTGATTTATCGTGATTTAGAAGATAAAATGAGAGAAATTGTTGGTACAAAGGTATTGATACATAAAAAGAATACGAATAAGGGATCAATTGAAATAGAGTATTATTCAAATGATGAACTGGAGAGAATTATTGAATTATTTGAAACAATTGGTTGAGTATTGTTGCTTATTTTGCAGACATACATATGGAGGAAGAGGAAATGAATTTTATTGATACAATCAACAATAATCTTGCTTATATTAGTATTGGTTTAACCGCTTTTTCGCTCTTAGTATTTATAATGCTTATTGTACTTATTGCAAAGCTGAATAAGATGAATAAAAAGCATAAAAAGTTTATGGCAGGAGCTACCGGAGAAAATCTTGAGTCTCAGATACTATTACGGTTTTCTGAAATTGATAAACTAAAAACTGATACGGAGAACCTTAGTAATGAACTGAACAAAGTTAAGGACAATCTACTTATTACGTTTCAGAAAGTTGGAGTAGTTAAATATGATGCGTTTAGGGAGATGGGCGGAAAACTCAGTTTTGTTTTAGCGCTGTTAGATAAGAACAATACCGGTATTGTGTTAAATTCAGTACATAGTAGCCGAGAAGGCTGCTATACATATTTGAAAGAGATTATTAAAGGCGAGTCATTCCTTGAACTATCAGAGGATGAGAAGATTGCATTAAATCAAGCGCTTAACAGTAATAATTTTATGAAATAAACTTTATGAGTTCCATAAAACAATAATGGCATTAATTGATACCAAACGTATTCAGATTGTATTAGTGGTAAAGAATATTGAAAAACGAAAGTTATTAACATTTTACCATGAACATGTGGATAATTTGATGAAAAATCGAATGAGATGTTGATAAAAACGGACCGAGTAGCCAATATGATTTGGCTTCACGGTCCGTTTTGTTTCTTATTAAAATAAGCGTTCAGGTATATTGAAATTTACTATTAAACCGTTTTTGGAAGATAAGATTTACCATAGTAAGCCAATAAATACAGTTCCTCCAATTCAGAAACTAGAGGGAGTCTGGGGTTGGCAGTCGTACATTGATCGCCGAAGGCCAGGTCAGCCAGAGCTGGAACCTTGGAAATAAAATCTTTTTCATCAATCTCTAATTCTTTTAAAGTGGATGGAATTCCCAAGTGGTGATTAAGCTCTTCAACTTCCCTTGCGAGTGCTTCAACGGCTTCAGCATTGTTCTTTGGATTCTTACCTAATTTCTTCATTAAATCAAAGATCTTGTCTCCAACAATATAACTTTCATATTTCGGGAATGAAGTAAATTTGGTTGGGCATTCAACTCCATTGTACCTTATTACATGTGGTAGCATAATTGCATTTGCACAGCCGTGTGCAACGTGATATTCACCACCAAGCTTATGGGCGAGGGAATGATTGACTCCAAGAAACGCATTTGTAAAGGCCATACCTGCTATTGTAGAAGCGTTATGCATTTTTTCACGCGCAGTCGGATTGGCTGCACCTTCATCATAGGAGGGCTTCAAATATTTAAATACCATATCAATTGCATGGATAGCCAGCGCGTCAGTATAATCAGAAGCTAAAATTGAGATATAAGCCTCAAATGCGTGGGTTAGTACATCCATACCGGTATATGCTGTTGATTTCTTTGGAACACTCATTACAAAATCGGGATCAATGATGGCAACATCCGGAGTTAATTCATAATCTGCAAGCGGATATTTCTTGTTCTCGTGTTTGTCAGAGATAACTGCAAAGGAGGTCACTTCAGATCCGGTACCGGAGGTGGTAGGTATTGCTACAAACTGAGCTTTTTTACCTAAAACCGGGAATTTATAGGTACGTTTACGAATATCAAGGAACTTTAAGGACATATTCTTAAAATCAGCAGTAGGATCTTCATAGAATAACCACATACCTTTAGCAGCATCAATAGCTGATCCACCGCCGAGTGCAATAATAACATCAGGCTTAAACTTATTCATTTCCTCAACGCCTCTTAAGATGGTATCGAGACTAGGGTCAGGTTCAACCTGATCAAAGATCTCGCAGTGAACATAGTCAGAACGTTTTCTTAATTGATAAAGCACTTTATTTACATAGCCGAGCTCGGTCATGGACGGGTCCGTAACAATGAAGGCTTTCGTAATCCCCGGCATTTTAGCTAAATATGCTGTAGAACCGGATTCAAAATAGATTTTATTAGGAACCTTAAACCATTGCATATTTACTCTCCTCTTTGCCACACGCTTGTAATTAACTAAATCGACAGCAGATACATTATGAGTTGTAGAATTACCACCATATGAGCCACAGCCTAAGGTAAGGGAAGGCATATTTGTGTTATATAAATCACCAATGGCTCCATGGGTGGATGGAGAATTGACAAGTATACGCCCGGTTCTCATTCTTGCTGAAAATGCATTTATGACGGTATCATCGGAGGAATGTATTACTGAGGAATGACCAAGTCCGCCAAGTTCTACCATCTTTTCGCAGAGGTCAATACCGTCATCTGTGTTCTTGGCTTTTAAAATAGCAAGAACGGGTGATAATTTTTCTTTAGATAATGGATATTCAGGTCCAACGCCTTCCAATTCGGTACAGAGGATTTTAGTCTGTGGAGGAATTGTGATTCCGGCCAAAGCAGCAATTTTTACGGGTGGCTGACCTACAATCGCAGGGTTAACAGCTCCCGTTGCAGTATTGATAACTATAGGCTCGAGAAGCTTTATTTCTGCCTGCGTAGCAAAATAGCAACCAGCTTTCTTCATTAAATCTACAAATTGATTGTATATAGGTGCTTCAACGATTGCAGCTTGCTCGGAAGCGCATATCATACCATTATCAAAGGATTTAGATAATACAAGATCATTTACGGCACGCTTGAGGTTGGCTGATTTATCAATAAAGCAAGGTACATTACCTGGGCCTACACCTAGTGCCGGCTTACCGCAGGAGTATGCCTGCTTTACCATTCCGGATCCTCCGGTAGCAAGAATCATAGATACATCAGGATGATTCATTAGCTCCCTGGTAGCATCAATGGAGGGATACTCAATCCACTGGATACAATTCTTTGGAGCACCGGCCTTAATAGCAGCTTCATACAAGGTTTTGGCAGCTTCTCTGGAGCATTTCTGTGAGCTTGGATGAAAGCCAAAGATAATCGGATTCCTTGTTTTAATACAGGTTAAGCACTTAAACATGGTAGTGGAGGTAGGATTTGTTACAGGGGTTACACCGGCAACGATACCAACCGGCTCCGCTATAATCATATAATCCTCTTCTTCATTATCTTCAATAATTCCAACAGTCTTTTGATACTTTATGGAATGCCATACGTACTCGGTTGCAAATATGTTCTTTATTATTTTGTCTTCATAAATACCTCTACCTGTTTCCTCAACTGCCATCTTCGCAAGAACATGCTGCTTTGCGAGTCCAGCCAATGCCATATCATGTACGATGTTATCCACAGTTTCTTGATCCAATGATAAAAATTCGTTTAATGCCACAAGAGCATTTTTTACTAATGCATCAACATGTTCCTTTGGTGTGGGTTGCTGTGTTATATTAGCCATAGATAAGCCTCCTTTTGATTGTTAAATAATTAACATAATCCTTATGTCATGAATATAACAGATAAAAATAATTTTGTAAATGTGTTTATAAGTCAAATATTTAAGGTATTTCATCATATAACTATTAATTATATACAATAATAATAGTTGTGTGATAAAATATAGTATATCATGCATAAAAATTCTGTCAACAATGACAATAAATTGTATATTAAGACCAATAACCATCCGGTCTATTAAAATAAAAGTATTGTCGTATTTATATAAAGTAAAGTATAATAATAATCATAATGAATATGATGATTGAACAAACATTGGAAGGTGATAAATATGCGAATCATTTCATTAGATAAAGTAAAGGGAAATGAGTTACTAGCAAAGGACATTATAAATAAGAATAATACCTTATTGATGACAGTAGGTACGATGGTCAAGAAGGAATATGCAGAACGGCTGAAAGATTTAGGGATTGAATATATTTATGTTGAAGATGAGTTAGCTAAGGGAGTCAATCTGACAGCAAGTCTTGAAATACAGATTAAAGAACAATGTCAGGGGGCGGTTAGGGATATACTTCAAAAATACTCATATCAGAATGAAACTGAGCTTGAGGAGATTAAGAGGGTTGCGGATGAGATAATAAGTGAGATCATGTCAATACCAACGGTAATTTATAATCTCTCAAGTATTCGCGATAAAAGTGAAAGTACCTATTCCCATTCATTAAATGTATGCGTACTGTCTGTTATTCTTGCATTTAAGTTAAATATCATAAAGGTAAAAATCAGGGAAATAGCAATAGGTTGTTTACTTCATGATATAGGATTTACATATATAACGTTACAATATCAGGATATTAATATTGATTCCTGCCCGGATGATGAGCAGAAAGAGATTAAAATGCATACGATATATGGATATTCTCTGGTCGAAAAGATGAACTGGTTGTCACCAATAGCAAAGGATATTATTATTAGCCATCATGAAAGGCTGGACGGATCAGGATATCCTTTTCACATAAGAGGAGAGAAGATTAAAATCGGTAGTCGGATAGCAGCCGTATGTGATGAATTTGACAGTATGGTTTATGGGAATTTGACTACCAAGCATAAGGTTCATGATGCTATCGATTACATGATAAGTCAGGCCGGTGTATTGTTCGACTTTTCGGTAGTAAAGGTTTTTATTAGTTGTGTTGCAGCATATCCTACAGGCACACTTGTTTCAACTAATCAGGGAGAGATAGGAATCGTTTTACGGCAGAACTCGCAATGTCCTACTCGGCCAATAATTCGTATCATAACCGATAAAAACGGGAATGATACCAAGATATGGACAGAAAAGGATTTAACTAAAGAATTAACATTATTTATTACAGATACGATTGTTGATTAACATGATATCACTCTTGTCAGAGGATGTAAAATATGATATAAATAATTATTACATGAAATAATTAATATCTTGGAGTTTATTAAATCATGCAGCAATGAATGGAAGTGATGATTATGCATAGTTATTTGAGAGCAATCGGCTTTAGCAATATTAATAATCGAACAGACTTAAATCGTCTTTTGGATAGAATTATTGAAGAGCCCTCTAAAATGAGTTCAATACAACAGGTGGGCGATACGGGAAGTCTGACAGAAGTTACAAAAGAATATGCTGAAGGAATTGGAATAACACTAAGAGGAGAAACGGATGAAAATAACCAGTTTCATATGGAACATTATTTCCCCTTTCTTCACGGACAATTTATCAGTACAAGAGAAGAAGTAGGAATTAATAAGAGAGTTGATGCGGAAGCCTATACGGGTATGTGCGATGATTTTCGATTGGGCGTATCTTTAATTTTTTATCTTCAAAATGTGACTGAATTTTTGGAGAAAAAGAACCAGAATATGCCGATGGGAACTCCTTTCTCCGTTACATTAGCGGCATTGTCATTAGATGGAAGAATCCTTCTTCCTATTGAAAAGGATGAAGTGCAGGTTCGCAATATTAGTGCTGAGACTAAGTATAGGAACAGTCTGATTGCAGAAGCAAAGAAAGGAAATCAGGATGCGATTGATAGTCTGACCATCGATGACATAGATACTTATGCCATGGTATCGCGCAGAGCGAAAAAGGAAGACATTTATTCTATAGTTGATACCTCATTTATTCCGTTTGGTTCCGAATCCGATAATTACAGTGTTATAGCGGCTATCACGGAATATAATCTACTTATTAATGAGCTTACGAAAGAAGAAGTATATGATCTTCATTTGGCTTGTAATGATTTGAATTTTAGCTTATGTATTAATAAACAGGATTTACTTGGAGAGCCTGTAGTCGGAAGAAGATTTAAGGGTAATATATGGATGCAGGGAAGTGTGGCATTCTCAGACCAGTAAAAGGATTAATTGTAGATAGAATAAAGAAAGGCTGTTACACATCATTCTTAGTAGTGATTGTGTGACAGCCGTTTTGATCGATTCAAAGTAATCTGGGTTGTATTTAATAAAGTAGATATTGACTTAGGGTTAAGGAAATAGTAGAATAACAGTGTTGCACTGCACTAAGTTATTTCTGCGTGGGTTCTCATAGTTAAGTGGATATAACAGGGACCTCCTAAGTCTCAGTCCCCAGTTCGACTCTGGGTGGGAACGTTACTGAAAGTCTTTTTAGACTTTCAGTTTTTTTTGTCTTAATGTATAACTGAATAAGAAAGCAGATACTATAAATGTATTAGTATATCCAATAATAACTCACATTTTGTGATTTCACATCGATTTGACATAAAAACAACATTAGGTTGGTATTAGCGAGGTCATTTTAATGTTATTTTATTATTGTGAGACGAAGACGTTAACGAGAAGAAGGAGATAAGAAGATGAAGAGAAGAATTAAAGGTGTTTTTGCATTATTAATGGTTTGTGTATTCGTAGCAGGTGCATTCAGTGCATGTGCAAATAAGAGTGATGATAAGGGTTCAAATCAAAATACAACAGACGAGGGGACAACAGATCCTACAGGAACAACAGATGATGCAGGAACAACAGATGATGCAGCTACAACAGATGATGCAGCTACAACAGATTTAAGCGGTACTATTACGATGGCAGGATCTACTTCAATGGAAAAGCTTGCTAATGCAGCCGCTGAAGGATTTATGGCGAAATACACCAATGTCACCATTTCACCGGAGTTTACGGGATCGGGAGCCGGCATTGAAGCGCTTATCGCAAAGACTATTGAAATCGGTAACTCGTCAAGAGCCTTAAAAGATGAGGAAAAAACAGCCGGAGTTGTAGAAAATATTATTTGCCTTGATGGTATTGGAGTGGTTACAGATACAGCAAATACTGTTACAAATCTTACAAAGGATCAGTTGGCACAGGTATTCACAGGTGCTATAACAAACTGGAAGGATCTTGGCGGAGCAGATCAGCCAATCGTTGTAGTAGGCAGAGAGTCAGGTTCAGGTACCAGAGATGCATTCGAGGAATTGGTAGCTGTAAAAGATACCTGTAAGTACTCTAATGAGATCAATAGCACCGGAGGTGTACTCGCAAAGGTAGCATCAACACCTGGAGCAATCGGTTATGTATCGCTTGATGTAATTGATGATACAGTAAGTGCATTAAGTATCGAGGGAGTTGAAGCTACGGTTGATAACATCAAAGCGGGTACCTATTTATTACAAAGACCGTTTGTTATGGCTACCATGGGAGAAATCTCTGAGCAGAGTGCGTTGGTTCAAGCCTTCTTTAGCTACATTCAGTCGGATGAAGGTCAGGAACTTATTAAGAGTGTAGGATTAATTACGCTTAACTAAGTAAATATAATTAGAAAGATCAGCGGAAGGAAGAGTTACTCAGTGGTTTGAGTAGTTCTTCCTATAGCTGTTAGTAAGTATTTGTGCAGTTGTTAGGTGGCAGAATGGAGAATTTTTATGAACGATAAGAGTTATTCAATTATTGGAAGCTATAGGACAAAAAAGACGGTAGAAAAAGCAGCGTCATATATATTTGCGACATGTGCCTTTGTTGCCGTTTTAGCTGTATTTTCCATTACCTTATATATGATTGTAAGCGGTACCCCGGCAATATTCAAAGTGGGGTTAACGGAGATATTATTTGGTACAGTTTGGAAACCCACGGCAACGCAGCCAAGTTTCGGAATATTATATGTAATTCTAACATCAATTGTCGGTACATTTTTTGCTATATTAATTGGTGTTCCGATAGGCGTAATGACAGCCATATTTCTTGCAGAAACTGCACCGAAAAGGCTTGCAAATATTGTTAAACCGGCGGTGGAACTGCTGGCCGGGATTCCATCGGTCGTATATGGACTGTTAGGTATTCTTATACTTACCCCTGCTATTTACAATATCGAGTTGATGATTTTTAAAAATGATACATCACATCAGTTTACAGGAGGATCAAATCTGATATCAGCGGTTCTTGTGCTCGCGGTCATGATATTACCTACAGTAATCAATATCAGTGAGTCTGCCTTAAAGGCTGTCCCGGGACACTACAAGCAGGCTTCACTGGCCCTTGGTGCCACACATATTCAGACAATCTTTAAGGTGATTATTCCGGCTGCAAAATCAGGAATTGTTACGGCTATTGTACTTGGTGTCGGAAGAGCAATCGGTGAAGCAATGGCAATTAATCTGGTTGCCGGAAATGGTGCTAACCTACCTTTACCGTTTAGTTCTGTCAGATTCTTGACAACAGCAGTGGTAAGTGAAATGTCCTATGCATCGGGAACACATAAACAAGTACTTTTTACAATCGGATTAGTGTTGTTTGTATTCATTATGTTGATCAATCTAATATTGAACAAGATTATGAAGGGAGGCAACAAGAATGCCGAAAGCTAAAAGCATCTATGATAAAAAGGCTAGGCCCTTCGATTGGCTCATACATTTGTTCATTTATATCTGTGCCTCCATTTCAATCTTTTTATTGGCTGGAATAGTGGGATATGTTACTTACCGGGGAATTGCAGCAATCAACTGGAATTTTCTTACCACAGTAACAAGTGCAATAAAGGAAACCTTCGGTATTGCCGGTAATATCGTGAACACCTTATATATCATAATTATAACACTGTTGATTGCAGTGCCGTTTGGTGTGGGATCCGCGATATATTTGAATGAGTATGCAAGACCGGGTAGGATAGTCAAGCTTATCGAATTTACCACAGAAACCTTAGCAGGAATTCCCTCTATAGTGTTTGGTTTGTTCGGATATGTGTTCTTTGGAATTACTTTAAACTTAGGCTTTTCTGTATTAACAGGGGCTCTAACGCTTGCGCTCATGGTGTTGCCGTTAATCACCCGGAATACTCAGGGGTCCTTAAAAACTGTACCGGCCAGCTACCGAAGTGGTGCACTTGGAATAGGTGCAACAAAATGGTACATGATTAGAACAATTTTATTGCCCTCTGCTATGCCGGGTATCATTACCGGAATTATTCTTTCTATCGGACGAATTGTCGGGGAATCAGCGGCTCTCATTTTTACTGCAGGAAGTGGTTATTTGTTGCCTAAAATTGGAGAGTATGGAGAAGGTCTGTTTGAAAAGATTAAGCAGCCGGGGGGAACATTAACGATACAGTTATTTTTATGGATGGAGAAGGCTAAATATGACGAAGCGTTTGGAATTGCACTGGTACTTTTAATTATTGTATTCTGCATCAACATGCTTACTAAATTTCTTTCTCGTAAGTTCAATGTAAATAAGTGATCTTTAGTAGGAACATGCCTTAGTATCAAGCACATGCATTTGACATAAATAAATGTGCTTATCGCACATAGATGGAGGATATATGAATAAAGATAAAATCATAACAAAAGGGCTTAACCTGCATTATGGAACAAATCATGCACTTAAGGATGTGGATATGAATATAAAAGAAAAGGCTATCACTGCATTTATCGGACCCTCCGGTTGCGGTAAATCCACATTCTTAAAAACAATAAACCGTATGAATGATCTTATTCCGGGGGTACTCATTGAGGGAATGATAACACTTGACGGTGAGAATATCTATGATCCCAAGGTTGATACTACCCTGCTTCGTAAAAAGATTGGAATGGTATTTCAGCAACCGAATCCATTTCCGATGTCAATCTATGACAATGTTGCATATGGACCACGAATTCATGGAATTAAATCGAAAGTAATGCTGGATAAGATTGTAGAAGAAAGTTTAAAAGGGGCTGCATTGTTCGAGGAAGTAAAGGACCGCCTTAAAAAGTCGGCATTAAGTCTTTCGGGAGGACAGCAACAAAGGCTTTGTATTGCAAGAGCACTGGCAGTTGAGCCGGAGGTTCTCTTAATGGATGAACCAACTTCCGCTTTGGATCCGATTTCCACATTAAAAATAGAAGATTTGATGTCAGAACTAAAGGAAAAATATACGGTAGCAATTGTAACCCATAATATGCAACAGGCAGCCCGTATTTCGGATTATACGGCGTTCTTCCTAATCGGTGAAGTGGTCGAGTTTGCGCTCACAGATACACTATTTACAAGGCCGGAGGATAAACGAACAGAAGATTATATAACGGGCAGATTTGGTTGATCGTTATTTGACAGAAACTGGTGCATAAACTATAATTAGAATTAATAGGAGGTATTCGATGACCGCTAGATTAAGCTTTGAACATGAACTTCAGTTATTAAGAGGTAATTTAAATGAAATGGGAAGTCTGATAGAGGATGCAATTGATAAGACCTTACTGGCATTTGAGACTCAGAATGAAGAGATAGCCAATGAAATCATTCAGGGCGATCGAACGATTAACGATATAGAGAAAACAATAGAGTCAAGATGTCTTTCTTTGATATTAAAGCAACAGCCGGTGGCAAGGGATCTACGTATTGTTACTGCGGCACTTAAGGTGGTAACAGATATGGAGCGTATCGGGGATCATGCCGCCGATATTGCTGAGCTGATTATACGAGAGAAGAGAGAACCTATCTTTAATCTTGTAAAGTATATTCCTGAAATGGGAAAGGCAGCGAAAGAAATGGTACATGATGCGGTAATGGCATTTACCACACTTAATATGGAGGAAGCCAGATTAATTGAGTTGAGAGATGATATTGTTGATGATCTCTTTGATAAGGTAAAGGGAGAAGTTGCATCCTTGTTACGCGCAACTAATGAACATGTTGACCAATGCGTAGATATTTTGATGATTGCAAAGTATTTAGAGCGGATTGGAGACCACGCAGTTAATATTTGTGAATGGACAGAGTTTAATGAAACAGGATCTGTTAATAACATAAGAATACTATAAAATGGAAGGGGGTAATCCCTTTGGATAAAGTTTATGTTATCGAAGATGATGAGAGTATCCGCGAATTACTTAAGGTCGCATTAGAGGGCTTTGGATATTGCATCAAGGCATATGAGGCTGCTGAGCCGGCACTTCTGGACATGAAGGAGGATAAGCCGGATTTGGCTATTTTTGACCTTATGCTTCCCGGCATGGATGGCCTTGCGGCAATTCGTTTATTAAGGCAGGATGCACAGCTGAAACTAACACCTGTAATATGCCTGACTGCCAAGGATAAGGAACTTGATAAGGTTATAGGACTTGATGTAGGAGCCGATGATTATATTACAAAGCCCTTCGGTGTACTTGAGCTGGCCGCAAGAATTAGGTCACTTCTTCGAAGATCGACCAAAGAAGAAAGTGCAGAAGTAATTACTTTTAAGACCGTTACGATTAATACACAGACCAGAGAAGTAAGAAATGAGAGTGAGTTGGTAGAGCTCACCTATAAAGAGTATGAACTACTTTTATATTTAATCGAACATGATTCACGTGTTGTGAACCGAGATGAACTGTTGAATCAGATATGGGGCTATGATTATGACGGAGAGACGAGAACTCTGGACAGTCATATCCGGACTTTACGGCAGAAATTGGGCAAGGTAGGAACAGATACAATACGAACAGTACGCAGTGTCGGATACCGTTTTGTAAAAAGCTGAAGGGAGTAACAATTCGGATAAAAGCTACGGAATTCATTAAGACAAATTTTAACTGGCGTGGGAGAGTTCATGAAGAAGGCTATTTTTCAGAGATTTATATTAATTCTATCACTGGCGCTTATATTAAGCGGCAGTATTTTTAGTGTAGTAATAAGTAATATTCTTTTTGATAAAACAGAAAGTGATATGCTATATTCAGTTAGGATTGCGGACCACGGTCTGAACTATAACGGGGACATGAAGGCACAAGTTGATTCATTAAAAAAAATTGAGGGTAATGAGGCTACACGTTTTACAATTATAGACTTAAGCGGCAAAGTAATCGCCGATAGTGATGTGGCGGATAGTTCCACCATGCAAAACCACAAAAATAGGGAAGAAGTTAAGGAAGCCATGAATGTGGGTATCGGATATGCCATAAGAAGATCAGAAACCTTGAAGGAATCTATGCTGTATGTGGCATCCCTATCTACAAACAAACAATATATCATACGTATGGCAGTACCCTTCTCAGGAGTGGGTGAGTATGCCTGGTCGTTAATTCCTGCCATTTTAATTAGCATTGTAGTAACCTTGGCAATCTCCATGATCCTAGCCAACCGCTTTGCCAGATCCGTTACAAAACCGTTAAAGGAAATAGCGGAGGAGATGTTAAAGCTAAAGGAGGAAAATCCGGACTTTCACTTCAGAGATTATCAATATGAAGAAATGAATGTAATAGCAGAGACAACTATGCAGATGTCAATTGCTGTAAAGGAATCGATGCGAAGAATAGATTTTGAGAGAATGATCCGGCAGGAATTCTTCTCCAATGCCTCCCATGAGTTAAAGACGCCTCTTACTTCCGTACGGGGTTATGTTGAACTACTTGAAAATGACATGGCGACAGATGAGAGGATGAAAAAGGATTTTCTATCGAGAATAAAGAAGGAAACGGACAACATGACCAATTTGATTAACGATATCCTCATGATTTCGCGACTTGAGACAAAGGAAGCACAAGTGCTGCTGTCAGAAGTCCGAATTTGTCCACTTGTTAAGGAGGTATGCAATTCCCTTCAACCATTAGCCAAAGAATATCAGGTAACGCTTAGTATGAACTGTCGACCACTTAGCATGACAGCAAATATCGGACAACTCCGTGCCTTGTTCAGTAATCTTATAACCAATGCCATTAAATATAATAAGCCCGATGGAAAGGTCAATGTTACAGTTACCTCCGAGGGAAAAGAGATAGTCGTTGTCGTTGAAGACACCGGCGTAGGGATACCCGAGGATTCAAAGCAGCGGGTATTTGAACGCTTCTACCGGGTGGATAAGGGCCGCAGTAAGAAGGTTGGAGGTACCGGTCTGGGCTTGTCCATTGTGAAGCATATTGTTGGATTTTATAACGGAAGTATTGAATTAGAAAGCAAAGTGATGGAAGGATCAAAGTTTACAGTACGACTCCCTATGAAGCAAACAGACCCTGAGAAAATAAGTTAAACCTTTTGTTATAAAGATCCGATATATTATAACATAATACATTTACAATTCGTGACTATGAATAAGACGCAGAATTGTCATTCATAGGCTATTACAGAATTCACGGGTAGGGTGAAGATAGGGGTTAATGTACAATGAAGAAGAGGATGAATATTTTATTTTTCGGGACATGTTTTTTGGCTTCTTTACTGGCGGAGGGATATTGCTTTCAGGTATTTGATGGAAAGTTATTAACTTTATTAAGTATAGTCGGAATAGGAATTGTAGTTCTTATTACCGGTTATCTTTTGATGGATTCAATTCGAAGCCAAGTGATATCTAATATGAAAAAAGTAATGTTTTATATGGATCATTTATTGCAAGAAGAAACACAACGATGGAATGAAAGATATACAGAGATAATTAATCTGCAGAAGGCTACCTACACGGCTACTAAGAAAAACACGGTAATAATGGCGGAACAGATTGATAAAATCTTGTCCCTTTTGGAGGCGCAGGAGAATAATAGCCTGAACGAACGTAAAACCTTAATTGATCTCCAGAAAAAATCCATGGAAGGTCAAAAAAATGCACTTAACATGCAACTTCATTATAATAAGGATAATACGAATTTAATAGTCGAGGCAATCCGTGGTCAAGACCAAAATGCGGAGCTGCACGCACAAATAGTAAAAATGTTAGAGTTAATGGAAGTTAATAATAATTTTCTGCACCAATGTATGGTGCGAATAGAAGAGGCAGAAACGGTATCCAATCAAGAACACGATGAGGAGGCGGCTTCCTATTCTGAGAAAATAGACTTTGATGAAAATGAGTATCAGACACAGGATTACAATTCAAATAATTTTAAGAGTGATGACTATGATGTTGATGAATTCGATTTTCACAAGGATGGTTCGGATGAGGTTGTAACCAAGGAGGATTACATTTCCGAGGATTATTCGCCGGATAATATCCTACCGGATGAAATGTTATATGAGAATCCAGTAGAATCGGAAATATTGCAGGACGAAATTCAGGACAGAAACCAGGATGAGATTTATCGAGAGGACCTATTAGAAGAAGGTCTACAGGAGAATTTATCACCGGAGGATATGGCAACTATCGACCCCGAACTCCAAGAAAATAAAGAAGAGTCCGGATTCAGTGCTTTCTTTTCCGAACCGACAGCTGTTAATAAGACAGTAAAACCTCTATATGCTGATCCTAATAAAGCCCTGACTGCGGATGAAATCGCAGCACTATTTGCATCTGCGGGAAATTAAGTCTACAAATCATAGAAATCATTATCCCTGTTTTTTTTGCGAAGAGCACGCTTTGTATAGAAGGCATGTCTGCGTCTTAAACGCGGGCGTTCTACAATCAGATAATAAATACCGACTATCAGTACCACTAGTCCTACAATCCCCCCTATAAGGAACAGACGAAGGCTCCCCCCGGATTTATGGGAAGGAGTTATGCCGGGGGCTTGCGTAGGACTATTTGTTCCGGAATAAGCAGGCATTAATGTCGGGGTATCTTCATTATGATAAATAATGTTCGCACCCCCCACATACTTATCTTGATACGTATAAGAAATTTTCCCAATTATTTTATCGTTAGAAGAGGCATCAGGGGAAGTATCAGCATCTGAAATCTCTGAATCCGAGGTGAAGAAAGAAACTTCCTTTTTTGCATCCACGGAAGAAGCAGTATTGGGTAAGACAAGATATCCGTTGTCATCAATCGTAATAGGCGAAGCAGTATCACTAAGTAGGGCGTTGTATCTGGTAAAGAGTGGTGATTCACTAAGTGCGGCGGTGTCCTCAATGTCGGCAATTGGATAGATTGAGAAATTATCAAAGCCATAATCAAACAGTTTCTCCGTATCTGTATATTCATGCGGAATAGAATCATCGTGCATAAGAACGCAAATCAATTCTAAATCTCCCCGTTTTGCCACAGTTACCAAGGTATATAGGGACGTGGTGGTATATCCGGTTTTACCGCCGATTACACCGTCATAGGAATAGGTCTGGTTCATAACCAGCTTATGATGGTTTGCCAAATATCGTATTTCAGATTGCATATTTGTCGGAGGTATCTGATAGGTACGGGTCCCAAATATCTTAAGAAAGGTTTCATTTTTAATCGCTTCTCTGGTTAACAATGCCATATCATGCGCGGAGGTATAATGATTATCATCCTGTAGACCATGAGGGTTTGTAAAATGTGTATTTGTACAGCCCAAGCTTTTAGCCTTCTCATTCATCATATCAGCAAATTTATCAATACTCCCTGCAATATGCTCAGCAACACCATAAGCAACGTCATTTGCCGAATACAGCAGAATGGCATAGAGACACTGCTGCATGGTCATCTGCTCACCCTCTGTCACCCATAGACGGCTGCTATCGGCCTCTACATCATAGACAGCTTCATGTGAAAAGGTAACCACATCGCCGAGCGATGAATTCTCAAGCGCCAGCATAACGGTCATTATCTTTGTAATACTAGCGGGATAATGTTCGTCGTCAATATTCTTTTCATATAATATGAGCCCGGTAGAGGCGTCCATAACAATGGCCGAATCAGAGAATACACTTGGTCCGTCGGGCCAAGTATTACTGTCTGAATCCTCCGTGCTTGTTGCCATAGCTCGGGCAGACGATAAAAAAGGTATGAATAATATAAGAAATATGCTGAGAACAGCAATCCATTTTCGTTTCATAAGAACCTCCTAAAAGCCGCAAAATGTACCTTGATTTCAATCTTAACTATTGTACTATAGCATGAAATCCTTGTAAATAAGAAAAACAAACATATGATAAAATATTTATCTGATAAAATTGGTAAAGGTGCGTTCATAAGGAGTGGGTACAGGAAGTTCTTCTTTTCCAAACTCCTTTAGCTTTAGCATCCAGGCCATATTACTCGCAAGATTATTTAATATGCAGATGCCCTCAGCATCCTGGGTAACCTCACCCGGCACACCTCCATGAATTACGTTCCAGTAATAAGAGGGAGCAATCATCATTTCCGATATTAAGAAGTAGTTATTCAGTTGGTCAAAGGTGGTCACTCCGCCCGATCTTCTTAACACAGCTAGAGAGGCGCCTACCTTCAACCTCATAAGACCCTTGCTGGGATAGAACAATCGGTCCAGAAATGATTTCATTGTGCCTGCAATACCTGCATAATATACCGGGCTACCAAGTAGCAGACCGTCCGCTTCGTAAACCTTTTCGGAAATATTACGCAGCGCTTCATCAGAAAAGCGACAGTACCCATCTTTGCATTGATGACAAGAAATACAGCCCTTGATCTCCATATTACCGATATGTATGATTTCAGTATCGATGTTCTGCTTATTAAGCTCATCGCAAACTGTCTTAAGTGATAGGTAAGTATTACCTTGTGGTTTCGGACTTCCGTTAATAGCAATAATCTTCATAAAAATAACCATGCCTTTCTTCATAGCCTGCAAACTTTGGGCCGCAGGCACAAAGTTGCGTGTGAAAATAGCTTTTTATTTTCACACTAACCTCCTGTAACTGTTACTAGATGAAACATGTATACATAGTATACTACAAGCACTCGCTGTTTGGAATATAGTCTTGCAAAAAAATACGAGATATAGTAACCGTTCAACATAGTAAGGATAGTAACAAGACTGGGAAAGAAATGTTTCCATATAGGAGCCGCTTTCGCT
>DBTU01000033.1:0-58768 GCA_002307215.1 Lachnoclostridium sp. UBA1308 | reverse complement strand
AGGAGCCGCTTTCGCTAAGTTGCATTACGTAGTTCGTATGCAAATACTCCTATATGGAAATCATTTTTCCCAGTCTGGATACATCTCTTTGAAGGCTGAACTGTAACAGACGATATTGTTTCTGATGCGTGGAACATTGACGAATACAGTATTCGTAATTATAATAGAAAAAGACAACAGTCGTACAATTTATGTGAGACATTTTGAGGAGAAATAAGATGAGACGTAGGAATATCAAGGGCTCTGTGGAAACCGTAGAAGAAAATGCTTATATCCTTCAAGAACCGGAAGCCTATAAGGGGAAATGGAATACTCTATTCGGAAACGAGAACCCAATACATATAGAAATAGGAATGGGTAAAGGCAAGTTTATAATGCAACTGGCAGCAACAAACCCAAATACTAATTATATAGGAATTGAAAAATATTCAAGTGTAATGTTTCGTGCGCTGGAGAAAAGGAAGGATATAGAACTTCCGAATCTTCACCTAATTCGCTTTGATGCAGAGTATCTTAACGATATCTTTGAGAAGGATGAGATTGCAAGAGTTTACCTTAATTTTTCTGATCCGTGGCCGAAGGACCGCCATGCAAAGAGAAGATTAACCTCAAGAGAATTTCTGATACGATATAATGCTTGTCTGGTAATAGAAGGAGAGGTAATCTTCAAGACAGACAACCGAGAGTTATTTGATTTCTCCTTGGAGGAGGTTAAGGCTGCCGGTTGGGAGCTTCGAGGGGTAACCTTTGACCTTCATAACAGTGAATATCTGGAGGGAAATATAATGACGGAATACGAAGAAAAATTCGTAGCTCTTGGCAATCCGATTCATAAACTTGTGGCATATAGAAGTAATTTAAGGTGCTAAAAATAGGTGCTAAAACAGGCGTATCTTCATAATATGGTAGAAACGGATACGGAAGGTGCCTATATGAAAAAGGACTGGAAATATAAAGTTGCAAAAGCCACGGGAGGAAATCAAAGCTTTGATAAAAAAATTCTGAGGTTCAAATCCTCATGGGATGAAGTAGAAGGAATACTGAACAGCTCCGTTAAGAAGAAAAAGAGATAAAACCGCTTGTCTAAATTCCGATACTATTGTAATATCATCTTATACATCACATAATAATCGGATGTACAGAGATACTAATAAACAATAGGATAAAAAAGTGCAGATGAAAAATCGCTTCATCTGTCCGGACAACGGAATGGAGGAATATCTATGGCATTTCAATTTACAGACATAAATTTTCAGAAAGAGGCATTGGAATCGGACATCCCTGTATTGATAGATTTCTATGCAGACTGGTGCGGACCCTGCAAGATGGTTGCTCCGATTGTGGCAGAGTTAGCCGTGGAGTATGAAGGTAAGATTAAGATAGGAAAATTGAATGTTGATCAGGAGCCTGGAGTAGCTGAGAAATACAGAGTAATGTCCATTCCCACCATATTATTTATTAATAAGGGTACAGTGGTAGATACAGTAGTAGGCGCAGTTCCTAAGAAGGTACTTCAGGATAAGCTTGAGTTATATAAATAAACGATAGTCATTACGATCGGAAGTCGCCTGTTAAAAAATGATAAGAATATCCATCTAGAGACACGAAAACCCCTCTAAATAAGGGGTTTTCGTGTCTCTAGAAATAAATATGTATATATTATTAAGAATAATAAAAAAACACTTGCAATTTGTTACCGTATTATATATAATAATTTTTGCGTTCGGTAATTCGAACATACGCGCTTCTAGCTCAGTTGGTAGAGCACCTGACTCTTAATCAGGGTGTCCAGGGTTCGAGCCCCTGGAGGCGCACTATAAGGTCTTAATTTGGCAGTCCTGGTAACTGCTGGGTTAGGGCTTTTTTGCGCGTAAAAATGAGACCTGCACAAAGAAGCCCGTAAGTTGCACGATAAGAGCTTGCTCTTAAGAGTGCGGCTTACGGGTTTCTTGTATAGGCGAAGCCTACGCGAGTGAGAGGCCGCCCTTTGCCCTCGAGGTCGCGGTGCAGGTCACATATTATTTAGCAACATCGAAAATTTCAATCTTTGTTATTATAGGCTCATTTCCAAAACTTAACATAAAGAATTTATGGGTCTTTAACATAGTTAAATTCAATTGTATACACTTTCCGGACCAACCGGTTGTATATGAATAATCGGATCTGCCATACCAAGTACCGTTAACCTTATCGGAATAAGCCAAAACAAGAGCTCCAACCGAGTTTATGTCATCGTCTTTAAAAGTAACACGAACACAAGGATTTGTGAACTTGCTCCAGTCCGGACTAATAAAGGCTTGATAGCCCCAGGTGTTAAAAGTTAGATTCATACCGTCTGTAACACTGGTGGTAGATATAAACTTGGTAATATCTTCTTTGCTCACTTTTGTTCCATCCAAACCGGTATTTGATCCACCATTCTTTTTCCATGAGCCTTCCCAGGTATATACCTTGATAAGTTTACTTTCATCCACAAGCGTCAGAGTGGAAGTACCGGTAGCTATCGCATTTGCCGGAATTACAGCCTTTGCCCCTGTAAACTCAAGAATTTTTTTCAGGACATCATTATATTTGAAATCACCGGTTGTTCTGTCATACCAAAGACCGGCATCCCACATAATCGGTAGATATCCGAACTCCTTACAATCTTTCATGACCTGATAATAATGTTCAGGAATTCCATCCTTCGCGGCTGTACAAACACCATACTCACCAATCATAACTCCATATCCGTCTTTGGTGAACTTCGTCATCTTCTTAAAATTGGTCTTCATTTGTTGAATCTCTGTAGCGGTTCCCCATGTATTAGTATAGCCCCAACCTTGATCCGATTCTGCTATACAATAGGTATTAGGGGTATAATAGTGAACAGAAACACTTAATTTGATAACTTTATTATAGGTATCTTTCGGCATGACAAATCGCGTATCTGTCGTCATATCAATATCGGTACGATATCCGGCAATCAAAAGATGACGATATTCATTGTTGCCACCGGTACTTCTGACAATATCTACAAATTTTTGATTGATTTCATTGGTTAACGCATAGCATTGATCCTGTGTAAGAATTCCGGTTGAGGTTGTGCTCTTTCTAAAACCGGTTGACGTGTCAAGCTCGTGATTAAAACCATCACCGAGTTCTTCATTTGCTGATTCGAAGATCAAACGATCGGAATATTCTTTATAGCGGTTTGCAATTTGTTTCCAGAAGGACTCATAACGAGCCCAGGCCTTGTCACGCCAGGATTTATCTGCTGAACCAAATTCACACCACCAACCATTGTCAAAGTGATCATTTAAGATGACATACATCCCATCATTTAGACAATAATTAATAATTTCCTCTACTCTATCAAAGTATAAATCACTAATAGTGTAGGTTCCATCATTAGAAATCATATTTGACCATGCTACCGGAATGCGTACAGTATTGATTCCATATTTATGAATTCCGTCAATTGTTGCCTGTGTTGTCTCAACATTTCCCCAAGCGGTCTCAAATTCAGAAGCAGTCTTTGCGTCGGCAATATCTCCTAAAGCAAGTGATGCTTCCATCGAGTTTCCTAGGTTCCATCCCTGTCCCATGTAATTGGCAATCAAATACTGCGAAGAAATATCTTTACGCATCAATCCGTTATCCTTAGTGGTGATACCATTGGCAGATTTGTGTTCTTTTGTCAGATTTGATTTCTCCTTAATTACAGTAGAATCAGCAGTTGATGCTGCAGTTACAGTAATTGCAACGGTAAAGCTTTTTGTCTGGGTTTTCTTGTTCGAGGTGTAGGTAACTTTACATATCACACTGGTTTTTCCAGCCTTCACACCTGTAATTTTACCGTTTGATACCTTGGCTGTTTTGGAGTCCTTTGTCGACCAGACAACCTTTGCACCTTTTGGTGCATTGCTCAATGTGACGGTTTTACTCTTTCCGACCACTACGGTTATTTTTGAAGTACTTAATTTCATTGTCGTAGCTGCATTTGCTAGATCTGATAATCCGTTAACAGAAAAGACCATCACTAATGTAAGTACAATTGTAATAAGTTTTTTTGTGAATTTTTTCATTCAACCGCTCCTTTTCATGAATTGTTTTTAATTGTGTAATAAATGGCTTGACTGTAAACACGAAGTCACCTAATTATTGCAAATATCACAATTATATAGGAATAGATTACCCCAATTGATGGGATTAGGATACTGTATTATCTATACTTAAAATACTGTAATTTCTAGGTATAAACATTTTATGGGTGCTATAAAATACGATAAATGATTATACGAGAATTTGCTTTTTTTGATAAGGAAAAAGTCAAAGAGGTATAGGTTAGAGATTTTGATGAAGGATGTATCAAATACAATAAAAAACATTGAAATTATCTAGGAGTATTGCCTTCCTGACAATTTCAATGTTTTAGCATCTTCAATGCAAATTCCGGGAAACTCATTTAAGATCATAACAGAGGGGCCGGTTCATTCCGACTCCTATTATTTTTATTAATCGGGTAGATCATTATGAATATCGTCATTCAAATTCTGGAATACCTTTTTTAGTACTTCAATAAATTTTTGTAATGATTGGGAAATATTCTTGTCCCTATTATAAATCAGGCTATAAGGATAGTCATATTTATCAGGTCCGAATTTCAGCTCACGCAAATAACCTTTTTCGACTTCGAATTTAACAGCATAATAAGGAATATAAGAAATTCCAAGATTTGCGTTTACAGCATGCTTTATAGCATCGATATTTCCAAGGTACATGCTTATATTTTTGGGAAGGTTGAACTTGTCAATAAAGGACTTATAGCAAGTATACAGCTGTGAGGTTTTCTCGTGTACGATGAAGCCTTCCTTAGCCAGATCATTGACTTCGATATGCTCTCGACTGCATAGGCTGTTTTCCGGTGAGGCAATGACTGAGAGTCTGTCATAATAAAGTACCTCCGAATAAATGTAACTATTATAGTTGTTATCACCGCCGTTTACAGCAATATCAAGAGAACCGTTATCAATTAAAGTCGTTATTTCAGAGGTGTTTGCGATATGGAGATTAATTGTTACCGAAGGATAAAGCTTCTTCATCTCTCCGATGACGATGGGAAGAATATATGTCCCGGGGGTGTTGCTTCCGCCAAGATTAATTGTTCCGCTCACAACGTCTCTTACGTTTGAGATATTATCTTCTATTTCTTCAAGTATGGAAATTATTCTCCGGGTATAGCTGTAAAGCATGAGACCGCTCTCACTCAGGTAAATCTTATTGCCTGATTTATAAAAAAGCTTCAAAGAAGTTTGACTTTCGAGCTTCTTCATCTGAATGGAAATTGCCGGCTGGCTGAGGTGTAAAACCTCAGAAGCTTTTTTGAAACTACTGCATTCTGCGACCGTGTTAAATATTTCTAGATAGTGTAAATCCATGGCAACCCTTTCTGTAAATAATATACATATACTATGTATTTATTTATCTAAATCATTTATAATATTAATTGGCTGTTTATAAAATTTTTAGATATACTGTATACTGAGCGAAAAGTTAATTTTAATGACCGGAGGGAAAGTTATGAGTGATTTTATGAAAGACATAATCGGTACACCATTAACGGTTTTTGGACTTGGATTTGCAATATCCATGTCAATGGCCGTCATAATGAAGTTATTGATGGATGTCATTAAATTCCTGAGTAAAGAATCTAAAGACTCACAGGAATAACCAAGAGTATTATACTAAAAATATTAAAAGAAAGTAAGGTGTTTATTATAAAAATTTTAGATTTATTTCAAGGATTTCATACCCTGTTTTTACAGGGTCCCACAATAGCCATTTCTAGAATACTTTTAATCTTCTTAGGTTTCCTGTTGGTATATCTAGGAGCAAAGCATATTCTTGAGCCGTTGATTATGATCCCGATGGGATTTGGTATGGCAGCAGTCAATGCCGGAGTGCTTATTCTTTCTGCAAATAATTATGGAAATCTTTTTATCGCTCCCATGACACAGGATGCAGACTTAATGCATGTTATGCAGGTGAATTTCCTGCAACCGATTTACAACTTAACCTTTAGTAATGGTCTAATTGCCTGTCTTGTATTTATGGGGATTGGTGTTATCTGTGATATCGGAATGGTTCTATCACATCCGTTCATCGGAATGTTTATCGCGATGTTTGCTGAACTTGGAACCGTTGCAACCTATCCGATTGCAAGATTATTAGGACTTACAACCGGACAATCCGCAGCTGTTTCCGTTATTGGTGGAGCAGACGGACCGATGGTTCTCTTTACCTCACTTACACTAGCTCCTGAATATTTTGTACCTATTACGATTGTTGCATATCTTTACTTAAGCCTGACTTATGGTGGTTATCCATTCTTGTTACGCCTATTAATACCGAAGAATCTCAGAGGAATGGTGATTATCAGTAAGAATAAGAAAGTAAGCAATATAGCGTCAAAGGATAAATTGATTTTTGCGGTAGTTATAAATACGATATTATGTCTTTTGTTCCCGGTTGCTGCACCATTGTTCTTAAGCTTCTTTATTGGTATTGCAGTACGTGAATCAGGACTGGAAAAATATATTAGACTGATTGAAGACATATTCTTATATGGTGCAACTTTCTTCCTTGGACTTGTACTTGGTACACTTTGTGATGCTCAGACCTTTAGAGATCCGGTTGTCGTTAAGCTGTTGTTACTTGGAATGCTTGCACTTTTGATTTCCGGTATCGGCGGTATTATCGGTGGGTACCTGGTATACTTCTTGACAGGAAAGAAATTCAATCCGGTGGTCGGTATTGCAGGCGTGTCCTGCGTACCTACAACAGCAAAGGTTGCGCAGAAGGAAGTATCTAAGGTCAACAAGATGAGCTTTGTTATGGAATATGCTCTGAGCGCTAACATCTGTGGTGTTATCACGACAGCGATACTTACCGGTATCTATATCTCATTGTTATCAAAATAATGTTATAGGCATGTTTGTTAGTGTGAAAAAAAACTATTTTCATACATTGAATTTATGCAAGCGAGCAAGTCGCATGCGTGGATGTTAGTGTGAAATACTTATAATAAAATGAATTAATCCCAATAGCTACGTTTCGATTTCTGAACGGGCTGTTGGGATTTTTAAGTTTATTTAAGGTTGCAGTGATATGATACTCGTGTAAATCTATTAGGATAAGCCGGAGGTATAGGGTATGCTGCAGTCAAGATATAATATAGAATATGAGGCATTGTCATCGGAGCAGGAATTTTATAAAGAGGCCTATGTATTACTGGAGGGAGCTATCATTGAGGTTATCTCGAGACTGGATATCATCAGAAAGTACAGAACCATGCAGCACAGCAAGGATCCGATCGAGCATTGTAAGGCTAGAATAAAAACAGCGGAAAGTATGAAGGAAAAGCTTAAAAGAAAAAATCTTCCGGTAACGGTACAAAGCGCATTGACTCATGTATATGATGCGGCAGGAATTCGCATTATCACTACCTTTATTGATGATATCTACTGGATTGTGGGTATGCTGCACAACCAACAAGATATTCGAGTAATTGAAGAAAAGGATTATATTCATAATCCCAAGTCGAACGGCTATCGAAGCTATCATATGATATTACAGGTGCCGCTTCATCTGGAGGATAGAGTGACATCTGTATTTTGTGAGCTTCAAATACGCACAATTGCAATGGATTGTTGGGCAAGTCTTGAGCACCGTTTGAAATATAAGAAGGATATTCCAAATCAGGAGGTCATTGTGGGAGAATTAAAGCGATGTTCCGATGAAATAGCGTCTACAGATTTGAACTTTCAGGCAATTTGGGATATGATTGAAAAGATAGATCAGGATTAAAAATATTATTATGTATAAAATATAGAGTAGGATAATGGGGGTAAGATGATGAGAATTCTGCTTGCTGAAGATGAAAAAGAGATGTCAAATGCCTTGGTTGCAATTTTAAAACATAACAACTATTCGGTTGATGCAGTATATAATGGTGTTGATGCACTGGACTATGGATTATCAGATAATTATGATGTCATTATCCTGGATATCATGATGCCTAAGATGAACGGACTGGAGGTTCTTAAGAGGCTTAGAGAAGAAGCTGTTCATACTCCGATTCTTATGTTGACGGCTAAAACACAGATTGAAGACCGCATTCAAGGGCTGGATATGGGAGCTGACGACTATCTGAGTAAGCCATTTGCAATGGGTGAATTGTTGGCAAGAGTGCGAGCCATGAGCAGACGGAAATCGGAATTTACACCAAACTTGATAGTTGCAGGTAATATTAGTTTAAATAAAGAAACCTATGAGCTGTCCAATCAGGTATCCGCACTGCGATTAGGCAATAAGGAATTCCAGATGCTAGAGATGCTGATGTCAAACCCGAAGCGCATGATTTCTACAGAGCAGTTTATGGAACGTATCTGGGGTTACGAGGCCGAGGCGGAGATTAGTGTAGTCTGGGTATATATTTCATATTTGCGTAAAAAGTTGGCCTCGTTGGATGCCAATATAAGAATTAAGGCATCGAGAGGAATCGGTTATAGTCTGGAGGAAGACGTATGATAAAAAAACTGCAGAGTAAATTCATTAGTATCACCATGCTATCCCTGTTTTTCATCTTGCTTCTTCTGGGAAGTGCCATTAATATCACCAACTTTTTTCAGATGAACAGTAATCTTGATAATACAATTAAATTTATATCTGTGAACCAAGGAAAAATCCCGGATTATGATAACAGACAAATGCCAAAGGACATTCCCGGATTTAAGGTGAATGGGGAAACACAATATGTTACCAGATACTTTTACGCCTATTTGGATGAAGACGGCAACATCAACATGGAAAGCATAAATACAAACAATATTAAGGAGGTTACCTCTGAGGAAGCGTTGATTTATGCCGAAAAGGCTGTAAACAGTGGAAAACACAGTGGATATTCAGGAGACTACCGATACAGGGTCATACAACAGTCAGACGGTTATATGCTTGTGTTCCTATATAGTCACATGGAATTGCAGAGGTCTTCGGATTTATTGGTTATCACCGGCCTTGTCTCATTGGGAACGTTTCTACTGATGTTTTTACTGGTGACTGTATTATCAAGGAAAGCAATCAAACCCATGATTGAAGGTGCAGAGAAACAGAAGCAGTTTATCACAGACGCAGGACATGAGATAAAGACCCCACTTGCGATTATATCCGCTAATGCTGATGTTCTTGAACTGACAGGGGGAGGCAGTGAATGGATTAACAGCATCCGTAATCAGACATCACGACTGGATAAGCTGGTAAAGAATCTCTTAATTCTATCCAAGATGGATGAGGATAATTTAAAAATTACCTTTCGTGAGTTCAAACTGAGTGAAACGGTTGAAAGAACCGCAGAAGCCTTTGCCGTAGTGGCAGAGGCAAAGAATAAGAAGTTTTCATGGGATATCGCACCGGATAAAAAGCTGTTCGGAGATGAGGATAGTATTGAGAAGCTGGTTTCGACTCTTGTTGATAACGCATTGAAATATTCCAATGATGAGGGAGACATTAGGCTTACCCTATCACAGTCAAAGAAGGGTATTAAGCTAGAGGTTTATAATACGGCTGATGAAATTGACACCTCTAATCTTGACAGACTGTTTGACCGTTTCTACCGCGTTGATTCCTCAAGATCCAGGGAAACCGGAGGCTATGGAATCGGGCTTTCCATAGCAAAATCTATCGTAGAGGCTCATCACGGAAAAATATCGGCTAAGAGTGAAGATGGTAGGTCCATCTGTATCACGGTCATAATATAGTAATCAAGAATTATTGCATATAAAATAAAGATCCATACAGGTGATGATAAACTATCAACTATAAATGATCCATATTTGGTTGATAGTTTTTTATAGCTTTAAAGTTAACATAAGGTTGGCCCTTTATAGTAGAGACATAAGTAAAGAATGATACATGAAAAAGGCACATACATGTTAATGACTTAAATGTTATATCTTAAAGAAAGAGGTAGAAACCATGAAGAAAAGATGGAACTATATAATCACCGGTATCTTATTAACTGCAATTCTTTTGACCGGCTGCAATACAAAGAGCAGTCAACCCCCCACAGGTACATCTTCCGCCGGCGATATAACCGGTACGGCAACTACAGTATCGGATGGAACGCTTATATCAGCGAGCTCAATCATTGCAGTAGATACCGAGTTTACCGCACGAGATCTGGAGGTTGGCTATGAAGATAGTTCAGCTGTTAATATCACCTTGAATGGCAGCAGGGCCTCAGCGACAGGAGAGGGAGTATCAATTAAGGATAACAACATTACAATAAGTAGCGAAGGAACTTATGTGATAACCGGAACACTGGAGGACGGTCAGGTAATCATCGATGCCGGTGACAGTGATAAGGTACAACTCGTACTGAGTGGAGCGACAATCAACTGTTCAGACAATGCGGCTATCTATATTAAAAATGCAGATAAAGTATTTATTACATTGGCATCGGATACAGAAAATACGTTAACGGACGGAGCAAACTACGTTCAGACAGATGATAATACGGTAGATGGTGTAATCTTTAGTAAAACCGATCTGACCATAAACGGTGAAGGAACGCTGAATATAACAGGTAATTATAAGCATGGGATCGTCGTTAAGGACAAGCTTACCATCACAGAAGGAACATATAAGATATCAGCCGTTAAAGATGATATTAATAGTAATGACGGTGTTAAAATAAAAGACGGAACCTTCACTTTAAGCGCTAAAGACGGTAATGGTATTTCGGTGAAAAACAGTGAGGATTCAACAAAAGGGTTTGTATATATTTACGGGGGGGATATAATTATCACAGATTGCGTGGAAGGAATTGAAGGAACAGCGATAATAATAGATGGAGGTACGATTGATCTGACAGCCAGGGACGACGGCTTCAATGCTCCCAATGGCACAGTTTCCGCATCGGACTCCGCTATGGGTGGTCAAAACGGTAATGCCTTTGAAAATGATACAAACTGCTATATTTCTATTGCAGGTGGTAGTATCCATATAAATGCTTCCGGAGATGGTGTTGACTCAAACGGCGCACTATATATATCCGGCGGTACGATTTATGTCAGCGGTCCCATCGAAAACAATAATGGTGCATTGGACTATAACGGAACGGCCGAAATATCAGGTGGAATTGTAATTGCTGTAGGTAGTACGGGTATGGCACAGTGCTTCTCCGATACCTCTACACAGTATTCCATCCTTAATGATTTCACTTCCGGCATAAATGCAGGCACTGAGGTTACACTAACCGATGCAGATGGGAATGTACTAGCATCCTTTACTCCTGATAAAAAGTATCAGTCTGTAGTTATCAGCACACCGGACCTGTCAAACGGAAAGACCTATACGCTAACCTGCGGAAGCCAAACAGCGGATGTTACCTTAAGCTCCATAGTAACCAGTAACGGACAAGCGCAGATGGACGGTCCAGGAATGGGCGGACGAGAATCAGGGCAGCGAGGTAAGTAAGTTCCTTAACGTACCATTTTCCAGTCGTATGATAGGGCGGTGTGGACTAATCAGATAGTTATCAAAGCCGATGATTTCGCCAATGATTTCACACCCCAGTCGGATGGTCGATCCCAATTTGAAGAAGTTGGTGCGGTGCATAAATATATTAAGGATATTAGGATCAAATTTCTTTTCCGCATTTTCATAGATAGTACTGAAGGCTTCATAAGGAGTAAGCCCGGGGACATGATTATAACTGCCAACAAGATTGTCATAGGTAAGCGCTATCGTAATAATTCTTCCAAATAAACTGATATCCTCACCCTTTTTACCGTAAGGAGAACCCTTGCCATTATAATATTCAAGATGGTCAAGAATGCCGACAACAATTTTCTTTTTACGCAAAAAGTGTGATGAGGCGGTTATTTGAGAAAATAGTTCAAGGTGTTTTTTCATGGCAGGGCTACTATATTGCAGGGATCTCATAATTATTTTATAATCTGACCGTGGCAGCTCGGTGTATCCGATATTGGTGAATAGAGCTGCTGTAGCCAGATCTAACAAATCATCGTCTGAGGTCTCCAGAGTGATCCCTATCATAAGACAGAGACAGGTTATATTAAGGCTGTAGATCAGCAATACATCATCATAAGCTTTCATTTTATTAAAATAAATAAGGAAGAAATCATTATCCTTGATAAGTTCCATAAACTTCTGCTTTATATGAAAAGCACGCTGTTTAAGGCTCTCGGATTCATAATTATTATCAAAATTATGCCAATAGGGGCAGGATATAAGCGCACGGATCACAGGATTATCTGCCGACGGATCGTTCAGATGATCGCTGATTTCTTGTTGCTTTTCGGAATTATTTATATATTCATGAATAAGAGAATGGTATTCCTGTGTAAATGCCGGACTGTCTTCGTGCAGGCTTGAAACATCCGAGGGATTTTGATTGGGAGCAGCCACTAGGACAGAAGTAGCGGCCATTACATGTTTCTTAATAATATTAATCAGGGCCTCGTTTAATTTTTTGTTTTTGTCTACCAATAATAAGCCGTCAGTACGGTATAGCGGATTTAAAATAATGTCACCCGGTACCAAATCATTTACCAACTTTTTGACATAGCCTTTTTCGGAAAAGCTGTCTGACTCCATCAATTTTCCCTCCCGCATGATTAACAATAAGTGATAGATTATTTGTTGTCATTAAAAATAGAAACAGTGTGTCCTATTAGTAAATTATACCACAACAAAGATATTATGCAAACACGTCAGTAATAAAACACAAGCTGTAACATAAGATAATAATAAATAGGCTTAAAGAGGTCATACATGGTCATACATGTGGTAAATGCGGGTGAAACGACAACATCCATCGCTCAGCTGTATGGGGTATCGGCAGCGAGACTAATTCAGGATAATGGAATTGATGTATCCGGTGATCTTGTTCCCGGGGAAGCCATAGTAATCTTGAATCCGGTACAGACGTATATAGTAAAGGAAGGAGATACTCTTTCGGAAATTGCGAATGAAAACGGAATAACCATGAATCAACTGTTAAGAAATAATCCGTATCTTGCCGATCGAGGTTATATTTATCCCGGAGAGGAATTAGTAATCAGTTATGGTAATAAAACAAGTAAAATAGAGGTAAACGGTTATGCTAACTCCTTTATCGAGGAAAACGTTCTTCAGAGGACACTACCGTTTTTAACATATTTGTCGGTGTTTGGTAACCGTAATTCCTATGGGGGAGAGGTTATTACGGTTGAAGATACGGAAACAATTACGTTTGCCAAAGATTATAACGTAATACCGATTATGATGCTTTCGACAATGTCGTCACAGGGGAGAGGGAGTCTTGAGATATCATATTCAATTGTCAATGATGAAAAAGTTCTCGAAAATAATATCGGCAACATTATTGAAATTCTACAAAGAAAAGGATATTACGGAGTTAATATAACCTTCCAGTTTATCAATTCGGAGAATAGCCGGTCTTATGAGCGTTTCATTAATAGAATCGTTGAACGGTTGAAACAGGAAGGGTTTCTGGTATTTATTACAATATCCGAGAATTTTATTATTGAAGTGGACAGAGTAACCTTTGAAAAAATAGATTTCTTGAATATGGGCAAAATTGTCGACGGTGTAACGGTTTTAAATTATAATTGGGGATCCTCTTATGGACCTCCCGGTCCGGTGGCATCTGTTTTTTTAATGGAGAAATTTATTGACTATATCAATACCATGATACCTTCCGAGAAAATGGAAATCGGAATTCCCATCATCGGTTATGACTGGGAGCTCCCTTATATCATCGGAGTTACAAAGGCAAATTCACTTACTCTGAATTCCGTCATAGCATTGGCAAGGGAAACGAATTCCGTTATTTTGTTTGATGAAGTATCTCAAAACCCCTATTTTAGATACATGGATAATAGAAGCGGAGTACCAATAAGCCATATCGTCTGGTTTGTTGATGCAAGAAGTATCAATGCAATCTTAAATATTGTGACAGAGAAGGGCTTCCGTGGGGTAGGAATCTGGAATATCATGAATTACTATGCACCGCTATGGTCAACCGTAAATTCTCAGTATAATATAGCAACTCTAATCTAACCTGTTTACCCTTTGAATTGGTTTGGTTATTGATGGACAATTAGTATATGACGTAATTTAAGAAAGTTATGGTAAAATCAAAAATTATGTTATATGATATTGCTGTGTTTATTATAGGAAAGGCAGTGATAGTATGTCGGATTCTTTGATTACTAAGAAAGCAATTGCAGAGGGAATGAAGGAACTTACGAAAACTAAGAGCTTCGATAAAATAACTGTGTCTGATATTACAAAGGCCTGCGGGCTAAATCGGCAAACCTTTTATTATCATTTTCAAGACAAATTTGAACTGATTAACTGGATTTATTATAATGATATTATTTCGATTTTTATTGATAACCTTACTTATGAAAATAGCATTGATAAGGTATTACAAATGCTTAAGAAAATGAAGACCGAAGAATATTTTTATAGAAATACGTTGAAGGCTTCTATAAAAAATGAATTTGAAGAATATTTGAATAAGGTTGTTACCGAACTTTTTTGTGATATTATTGGAAGAATAGCTAAAAATTCAACAATGGGAGAGAATGAGATTCGTTTCATAGCTGAGTTTTATTCCTATGGTATGACAGGAACTATTGTTTCCTGGGCACTTCATGGGATGAAGGAAACTCCGGAAAACATATCAACACAGATAGAAAATCTTGCTTATGGAACTGAGAGGTTTGCAACTACAAGGTACCTGGAGAAATGTGGAAATATGCTATGAGATACTCATATAATAATAAACTGAAGTTGCGTCGATAAATAATTATTTTAATAGACAAAACGCGGAATCTGTCTAATTGTTAGTCAGATTTCTTTTTTTGTCTAAAAAGCAAACATGGAAGAAGTACTGTCTAATTACAGTATAAAAAATGCATGATATACTCCTCTTTAAACGATAAAAGAGTTTAAGGAGACATCTATGAAAAAGTTAATAACCAAAAGAAGAATTTTTTGTGTAGCCGTGATTATGGCTATCATAATTGTACCGTTTCTCTACAGTTATTTTTATTTGGGAGCATTCTGGGATCCCTATTCAAAGCTGGAGAAGCTTCCGGTTGCCGTTGTAAATAACGACAAGGGAGCAGAGATTAACAAAGCAACTCGAAATCTTGGGGAGGAATTCTGCGACCGTCTAAAGGAGGACGCATCCTTAAAGTATGTATTTACTGATTCGGAGACTGCCAGGAAAGGAACCGAAGGAGATAAATATTATGCCATGATCATAATACCCGAGGATTTTTCCGCTGATATAGCCTCAGCCGGGGCACAACAGAAGCAGTCAGCTACAATAATCTATGCACCGAACGAAAAGAAAAATTTTCTGTCCAGCCAGATTTTAGCAAGGGCAGTACTTGAAATGGAGGAGAAAACGAGGGGTTCTATTGATAAGGAAATTGTTCAGGGATTGACGGATCAAATAAAGGAAGTACCAATTCAACTGAGCGAGTTACAAGACGGACTACGTAAGATGGATGACGGTTCCCTTGATTTACTGGAAGGAATGAACACACTGACTGTTGGAACAAATAAATTATTTGAAGGAAGCACCACGCTAGCGGATGGGGTAAAAGTCTATTATGGTAAACTCGGAGAATATAAGGATGGGGTCACATCCCTAAAGGAAGGAACCAAGACGCTGGCGGTGGGGGTGACGGATCTAAAAACCGGAATAGGGCAACTAAAAGGCGGTGTCGATTTACTGGCAGAGAAGACAAAGGATATCGGGCAGATTACAACCGGAGCGCAGACTGTAGCTGAGGGTACAAAAGCTTTTGATACCAGCCTTGTGCAGTATACAGGTGGAGTGAATTCACTTATTTCCTCGGTAAGCAGCACCGCAGGATTTTTGACACAGTATGTAAAAGCAAATCCGTCACTTATGCAAGATCCGATTTTTGCGGCATTTATTACGAAACTCGCTGAGCCGACAGCGACACAGAATATCCAGACCTTACTGGCAGCAGGAACCCAGCTGACGCAGGCGCACACAAAGTTGGTAACGGGGACCGCTCAGCTGCAGGAAGGAACGGCAACGCTTACTGGTCTAAATACAGCACTGGTTTCACTCAGTAAAGGCTCGGCTAAGGCACAGGTCGGAGTATCTGATTTAAGTGAGGGAGCTCAAAAGGTGGATGAGGGTGCATCAGCACTATGCACCGCAACCGATCAGTTATATGAAAGCACCGGAAAAATCAATGATGGCGCAGAGAGTATTCGTAGCGGAGCAGCAGAGGTTAATAATGGGGCAGGGGATTTGTATAGCGGAACAAAGGTACTTTCAGATGGACTCCATACCACAAAGAATGGTGTAGACACAGCAATTACCGATGCAAATAATCAAATCTATTCATTAGAAGGTATGGCAGATTATGCGGCAGCACCGATTAAAGTGGAACAAAAGGATGTTACTACCATTTCAAATTATGGAACAGCCTTTGCACCGTACTTCATGTCACTTTCCCTTTGGGTTGGAGCATTAATCTTATTTGTGGGAGTGTATCTTGATACAGAAGGAAAGTTTAAGATATTATCGAGGGAATCGAAGCACAAGATGGCAAGAAGTTTTATTTTCTTGTTAATAGGATTAATCCAAGCGGTAGCACTTGCAGTGGTCGTTAAGAACGGATTAGGTCTTAAAGTGGAAAACACATTATTGTTTTTTGCCTCTATCTGTCTGGTTTCGATGGTGTTCATATCAATTGTACAGTTCCTGATGGTCCACTTAAAAAGCGCAGGAAAATTGCTGTCCGTGGTCTTACTAATATTACAGTTGACCTCCTGTGGCGGGACCTTTCCGATGGAAACTGTGCCAAAGATCTTTAACGTATTATTCCCGTATATGCCGATGACATATTCTGTTGCATTGTTTAAACAGTCCATTACGGATACGGATGGGCATGAAGTATTATACAATGGAGGGATACTGATAGCAATATTGATTGTATTTATGTCGCTTACAATTATTTTATCGGTATTTAAAAATCGTAGGGTTGTTAAAGGCAGAGTACAGATGCCTGTTCAGTTTGAATAGGTAAAGGGTAATAGAGCTGGTACCGGTATAATTTTTGATTGACAGGACAAGAGGAACCATGCTACAATAACAGCAATAAAAGCATATAGAGAAAAGCAATGACGAGGAGAAGTACATATTTGTCAGATTTTCAGAGAGAAGATGTTTGGTGCAAGTCTTTATTCGGAAAATATGGAAGTAGCCTCTGAGCAGTGAACCGAACAAAGAGTGATCTTTCAGTAGGCTTCAACGGAGTTTCCGCCGTTACAAGGAAAGCGGTATCGATAGTAATATCTGTATTGAACAATCATGAATTGTCAGTAAAGATATCTTATCCGTACTGATAGAGTGCAGCAGGGAATATCTATTCCGGCTGAAATTAGGTGGTAACACGGATTGTATATTCGCCCTAAGCTAAAGTAATTTAGCTTAGGGCTTTTTTGATGCATCAAAATCATAGAGCAGAGAATACTCCGTGAGGAAGGTACATCTAAGCGAAAGGAAATCAAGTTGATAACGCTGAGGGCGGAAAATGGAGGTAGTTGGATGGAGATGAAAGGAACAGAATTATTTGTAAAAGCCTTAAAGGCTGAAGGGGTTGATATTTTATTCGGATACCCGGGCGGAATGGCGATTGATTTGTTTGATGCACTATATGGAGAGAAGGATATTGAACTTGTTTTACCAAGACACGAACAAGCATTGATTCATGAGGCAGACGGATATGCGCGTTCTACCGGTAAGGTAGGTGTTTGTCTGGTAACCAGCGGACCGGGAGCTACTAATTTGGTAACCGGAATAGCCACTGCTAATTTTGATAGCGTACCGTTAGTATGTTTTACGGGGCAGGTCGCTACGAATCTGATTGGAAACGATGCATTTCAGGAGGTTGACATTGTAGGGATTACGCGTAGTATCTGTAAATATGCAGTTACAGTGCGTGACAGAAGGGATCTTGGAACCATAATCAAAAAAGCCTTTTATATCGCAAGAACCGGTAAGCCGGGGCCGGTAGTCGTTGATATTCCAAAGGATATTCAACAGGCGTTGGGTGATGACGATTATCCTGAGAATATCATGATCAGAGGCTATAAACCAAATAACAATGTACATGCCGGACAGATAAAGAGGGTTATGGAAGTATTAAAGAAGGCCAAAACCCCCGTGTTGCTCATTGGCGGAGGAGTTAATATTGCAAAAGCAAGCAAAGAGTTGACCAAATTTACGGAGATGACCGGAGTACCGGTTATTACAACCATTATGGGAAAGGGAGCCATACCCACCGGTCATCAAAACTATGTCGGTAACATAGGGATGCACGGTAATTATGCCTCGAATCGGGCAATCAGTGAATGTGATGTGTTATTTTCCATAGGAACACGATTTAATGACAGAATCACTGGTAAAATCAGTGAGTTTGCAAAAAATGCGACCATCATCCATATCGATATTGATTCTGCTTCAATCTCCAGAAATATTAAGGTGGATATTCCGGTGGTAGCAGACGCAAAAAGTGCCCTAAGGATGATGTTAAAAACCGCAGAGCCACTCGACATCGCTGATTGGATGGGTGCGATACAAGAATGGAAGAAGGCATATCCGATACAAATGAATCAATATAAGGGCTTAACCCCTGAGTTGATCATCAAAAGAATAAATCAAACCTTTACGGATTCTATTATAACCACAGACGTTGGGCAAAATCAGATGTGGACTACGCAGTATATTGAACTGGATGAGAACCGCCAGTTAGTGACCTCCGGTGGATTGGGAACCATGGGTTATGGCTTTCCGGCAGCAATCGGAGCAAAGCTTGGCAATCCCGGCAAAGAGGTAATCTGTATAACCGGAGACGGGGGGATGCAGATGAATATTCAGGAGATGGCGACAGCGGTAGCAATGGAGCTTCCCATAATAATTTGTATTTTTAATAACGGGTACCTTGGAAATGTACGACAGTGGCAGGAAATGTTCTTTAACAAGAGATATTCCGCAACTTGCTTACAGTATCGTAAGAGTTGCGAGAGAAATTGTTTGGATAAGGAAAAATGTTGCCCCAAATACTCCCCGGACTTTATAAAGCTTGCTGAAAGCTACGATGCCAAAGGAATTAGGGTGGAGAACCCGGAGGATATCGATAACGCATTTGCAGAAGCAAGAAAGAACAAATATGCTCCGACTGTAATCGAATTCATTATAGAACGAGAAGCCAACGTACTGCCGATTGTACCTGGCGGGAAACCCTTAAGTGAAATGATCATGGATTGCTAAGAAAAAGGAGGATGATAGAATGAAGAAGAGATGGATATGCCTGTTTGTTGAGAATGAGATTGGAGTGCTTGCACGCATTGCCGGTTTATTTTCAAGCAAATCATATAATTTAGACAGTCTTACTGTTGGTGAGACGGAGGATAAAACAATTTCCAGAATGACAATCAGCCTGACCAGTGATGACATGACCTTTGAACAGGTGAAGAAACAGCTTAATCGGGCAGTAGAGGTTATTAAAGTAGTGGATTATACGGATATTGCTATTCACATGAGGGAGCTTCTGTTTGTAAAGGTACTCCACTTAAACGAGGCAGATAAGACGGAAGTATTTAGAATTGCCAATATATACAGCCTTACGATTGCCGATTACGCAAAGAATTCAATATTACTGGAATGTGTACAGACACAGGATCGGAACAATGAGCTGATTAAGCTGCTTGGCAACTGCTTCCCTAATCGTATTGAAATAGTACGAGGCGGTAGTGTGGCGATTGAATCCATCGCAAAATAAAAGGTAAAGTGTTTCGATATTATGGCTGTAAAATATTAATATATTATGTCAAACGGTGAAAGTTTAGCTTAACATTTATTTACTGACATGCTATAATGCATAGTAAATAAGCAAAGATGGAGCAATGATGCGCCATCCTTTGCTTATTTGCGTAACAAATTAATTTTGGGGCGAACAAAAGCGGGAGGGGGACAATGATTTGGAAAGTAAAGAAGTTTTTCTTGAGAAAAACAATATAGCGGATAAGTTTCATGAGCTTGAGAAAATAAATCCGAATTCATGGGATATTATGACGGATATTTATGAAGATTATGAACAACGACTAAAAGACGGAAGTCTCAGAAAGGCCATAACAGGCTTTATTGACGAATTTGGAACTCCATCGGCAATGCATTCCATGCGTTACCGGATTAAAAGCCCTGAGAGCCTAATTGTTAAGATTATCCATAAAAAATGCAGTGATTTTACCGATTTAGATTATGCTAATATAAGTAAGGATACCTACGGTAAGGTGATTATGGATCTGTTGGGAGCCAGAATTTTGATACGGCACAAGTATCAATGGGAGGAAATCCATGATTTGCTGTGGCATCTTTATTTTAAAGGTACAGAGAAATATGTTAGGAGCAGAACCAGGGATTATATCGGGGAAGCAACAGAACCCTTTTTGGCGGAGCGACCGAAGGTTTTCTACCGCTATGAGGAGAATACAAAGTGCTATGAATTAAAGGGACGTGATACCTTTGATTTTGAAAAGAACAATCCCGGTTATAGCAGCAATCATTATATCATTAATTATTACGGAACATATATTGAAGTTCAGGTACGTACTTTATTTGATGAAGCGTGGAGTGAAAATGACCATGATTTCGTATATAAGCTCTATGCAGGCAATAAGAAATTGGTGCTGAATCGGACATCAAATCTGCTTAGTAAGGTGGCAGAGGTGGCAGATGAGTTAAGCATGTTTATGCATGATTATTATGATGAGTCTATATTTTCGGTACCCAATGACAAACCGGAGAGTAAGAAGGTTATATCCGAAAAAACCGAAAAACCTCAGAATGGGATACCGGAAAGTAGGAAATATGATAATCTGCACTCGCGAAGCATCACCTCAAAATCTGTCGGAGACATCAATAACCTGTATTAACATAGGAAGGAGAACGCGGTAATGAAGATAGAACATAGCGTGGAAGCGACGAAGGCTACGGATGAATTTATCAGTGCGATTAAGAATGGGACACTGTCAAAGCATGTACTTCCGAATAATTATGAGGATTATACGCTTGAATTTGAGAACATAGACTATAAGAATTATCAGAAATATCTGAAAACGATGTCGTACTATAATTATGTTGATAACAGGACGGTGGCTTACAATGGACAATTATAAGAATTTTAACAGTAAAACCTATCAATATTTGATCGATACCTTTGGTGAGGAGAGAATTAGAAACCGCTATGCTTCCTTGTGGGATTATATGACCGAGTTTATTAACAGGCATCACTACGAGGAGAATCTCATTATATCAAGGAACGCCCTGAACCAGATGATTATTGACTATTTTGTGGATATTGACCGCTTAAAGCAGTTCCATGGAATTGAGCGCATCAGTACTACAAAAATATATTCTTATACTGCATTTTGGTTGATTAAACGTAAGCCGCTTATGATTATTAAGGATAATCTGGAGGATTATAATCTAACCTTTGCAAATGAACGCTTTGTTACCGGATATTTGCTAAGGTGCCTGAATGGTGAGAACGTTTCTACACTTATACTGGATGAGAGGAAATCGGACTATATTGATTTTGTGGATAACATGATGTATTTTCTGCAATATCGTGTAATAACGGCTCAGGCAATTGAAACGATTCTATTTGGCTTTAAGGCAGGCAAAGCAATCCAATATTCGGAGGATTTCCAGAATTAAATTAACACAATTAGGAATGAAAAGCAGCGACAACAAAGAAATCATGTTAAAGCTGCTTTTTTGCACTATGCAGAAGCATCATTTGGTTTGTCAAATATGCGATTATTTTGTCAATATTAAGGAGATATTTAATATGAAAGATAGAAACAAATGAAATCATAGGCAGAAATATTGTAATTATGAATAAAATAGTATATATTTATAGTACTGAATGCATCTTTCTGTGCATGATTGGAAGGATATTTAAATTATTTTTAGATACACAAAATATATAGATTACCAGGTATTAAGAAGTTGTTAAGAACTTGAAGCTATGATTATAAAATAGGGGGAAATTCATGTTCGGCAATAATAGAAAAACAATTGGCGTGTTTATATCACAAGTGAATGAAGAATATCAAGATTCATTAAGCCGGGGAATTATAAAGAAAGCGCAGGAATTGAATTATAATACGGCTTTCTTTACGAATTTTGGTGGCCTTGGTCAGTCTGCCTATGACATGGGGGAGGCTTATATCGCAGAGCTACCTAATTATGAGGAGCTGGAAGGAATTATAGTTACACCGGATGTTATTATACTTCCCGAGCTTATGGAGCAATATATTAAGAAAATTAAAAGTAGGTGTCACTGTCCTGTAGTAAGTGTACGCAGGGAGACAAAAGATTTTTATAATGTTTTAATTGATGATAATAAGGTATTAGATGAGATAATAAGACATTTTATAACAAAACATGGATTTACAAGGATAAACTTCCTGTCGGGGCCAAAGGGGTACCCGGATTCGGATAGGAGACTTGAGAATTATAAGAAGGTATTAACCGAATATAATTTGCCGGTTGAAGAAGGCAGAATTTATTACGGCGATTTATGGAGAATGGCAGGAATTGATGCGGTGAATCAGTGGCTTAACAGTGATTTGGAAAGGCCGCAAGCAATCATCTGCGCGAATGATCTTATGGCAATAACCGTATGCCGGGCATTGGCAGAACGGGGAATAGTCGTACCGGATCATATAGCAGTTACCGGGTGTGATGACCTGGAGGATGCGGCAGAGTTCAGCCCGTCGATTACAACGGCACGGATGCCGGTATATGAGATGGGAATGGAAGCAGTTGAGAAAATACATAAGCATAATATAGGTATAGAGCAGCCGAAATATTCCTATATGAATACAATTACAACATACCGTGCGTCTTGCGGCTGTAAGAGAAACTGGTATCATGAAAGCAATGACCGAAGGCGCAATCATATTATTACCAGGGAAGCACTTCAGAGAGAAATCTCAAGTAATGCCTTTATGTCTACCGACCTGACAGGTCTATCGAGTCTTGAGGAGATTGTAGATAAAATAAGAATTTATATTTACGAAAACGCAAACTTTTCAAGCTTTTATATGTGTCTGCGGACGGATTGGGATCTCTATCAGGAGGAATTAGCAGACATCAATATGGCAGATGATGATGAGTTCATGATGGAAGTCGGAGTTAAAAACCGGGTTATCTATACAAAGATAAAGTGCGCCAAGAAAGACTTGATTCCTACCATATTGGCTGAAGATGAGCCGAAAGCATATTATTTTGCCGTCCTGCACCATCAGCAGCATGGGTTTGGATATGTTGGAATTAGCTTCAACAAAATACAGACCTATATGAAGACGTTTCAGGCATGGTTAATCAATGTCAGTAATGCCCTTGAAAATATACGTATACACGGAGAATTAAACCGACTGGTATATAAACTGGAGGATATGTCAATTCGTGATGACCTGACCGGGTTGTATAACCGCCGTGTCCTTAATACGGTAGGAAAGAAGTATTTAAAGCAATGCGTGGTAGAGCAGGTCGAATTAATGGTGTTTACTGCCGACATGGACAAGCTGAAATATATCAATGATAAATTTGGGCATTATAGTGGTGATATTGCACTGAAAGAAGTTGCAAATGCGCTGGTGAAGGCTGCTGATGATGATGAGATATGTATTCGTCTTGGCGGAGATGAGTTCATGGCAATCGGGATGGATTATGATGAAGTAAAGATGAGTAAGTTCATAAACCGGTTTGTAAATGAGCTTAATAGTTTCAACGAAAGAAATGAATGTGACTTCGGAGTATATGTCAGCTATGGATATAAACTGATTTCGCCGAGTCAAGAGACTACAATTGAGAGTTGTCTGAGCTTTGCTGATGCGCTGATGTACCAGCAAAAATATGAGAAGGCTTCAAAGAGTATTAAGGCGAATTTAATGATTTAAGTTTATGGGGTTGTCATGGCAGCCCTTGAGGTAACCATCTATCTGACATTGATTCAGAGGAGACTAATATGTTTGGAAACAACAGAAAGACAATCGGTGTGTTTGTAACACAGGAACATCGTGAAACACAGAGGTCACTAACCAGGGGCATTTGCATGAGAGCAAAGGAGCTCGGGTATAATATTGCATTTTTTACGAATTTCGTGGAATACGAGGAATTACAATATGAATCCGGTGAAAACAGTATTGCTGATCTGCCATGGTATGAAAGCTTTGATGGTATCATACTGCTACCCGATATCTGGTATCGGGAGGAGTTGCTAGAGAAAATTTTTAATAACATAAAAAAATACAGCAAATGCCCTGTAGTCTGCGTAAATCGGAGATACAAGGAATTTTATAATGTAATGATTAATGATGATGCAATCCTAGATGAGATTATTCGTCATATGATTGAAGATCACGGCTATCGAAAAATTAATTTCCTAACAGGACCGACTGACAATTCGGTAGCCTATCAAAGACTCGATGCTTATAAAAGAATTCTAACAGAACATGATATTCCTGTGGAGGAGGACCGAATTTTCTTTGGAGACTTCTGGAAGATTAAGGCCAAAGAAGCCATCAAACTTTGGTTTGATGATTCAAAGGAATGGCCGGAGGCTATTATTTGCGCGAATGATTTTATGGCAATCACGGTATGCAATGCTTTAGCAGACAGGGGTATTTCCGTTCCGGAAGACATTGCAGTAACCGGTTGTGATAATTTAATGATATGCGAGGATTTTTCTCCCAATATTACAACTACGGGTATGCCTTTTTTTGAAATGGGTGTTGAGGCAGTAGACAAGATTCATAGGCATAATGAAGGACTGCCCCAGCAGAAGGATGCCATAATGAATGCCGTTACAAAGATTCGTGAATCCTGTGGCTGTAAGCAGCAGCGTTATGCCGAATTATCTGTGAAAAGACGAAATCGTATTGTAAATGAGATGGATGTTAAGGAAAAAGATATTTCCTATAATGCATTTATGTCAATCGGACTTACGAATGTCAAAACAATTGAGGATTTGGATCAGAAGTTACCTTCCTATGTGAATATGCAAGAAGGATTTACCAGCTTTTATATGTGTCTGAATAAGCAATGGGATTTGTATAACAAGGATAATCGGTCAGAACATTCAGATTGTGAAATGATTATGGAATTTGGCATGAAAGACGGTAAAAAGTTAAAGAAGGAAGAATTCTCAAAGCCTGCACTGTTAGCGGGCTCAACTGTTGATGATGAACCCCAGATTTACCTATTTAATATGCTTCATTACCAAGAGGTATGCTTTGGATATACAGCGATAGCCTTTCAAGGCTTTGAAGTATATAAGCCCACGTATCAGGGGTGGCTGATTAACATTTGTAATGCGCTGGAGAATATTAGGATTCATAATGAGCTGAACAGATTGGTATTTAAGCTGGAGGATATGTATATCAAGGACGAGCTTACGGATTTGTATAACCGCAGGGCACTCGATATCTTAGGCAGAAAGTATTTAATGCAATGTATTGAAGAGAAGAGCAGGCTCATGGTTTTTACGGCAGATATGGACAAGCTGAAATATATCAATGACAACTTTGGGCATGCCAGCGGAGATATCGCAATCAAAGCTCTGGCAGATGCATTAAAGTTTGCGGCTGATGATGACGAAGTATGTATGCGTATCGGCGGGGATGAATTTGTTGTAATCGGTATGGATTACGATGAGAAAAAGCTGGAAGATTTTCTTAATAAATTTCATGAAAAGCTGGATCACTTTAACAATAGTAATGAGTATAATTTTAAAGTTAAGGTCAGTTGTGGTTGGAATATAACGAATCCGTATAAAACCATTTCGATTGAGGATTGCCTTATTGTCGCCGACTCGAAGATGTATCAACAGAAATATGAGAAAGAGGCTTTACGGCTGAAACATATGGGCGAGTTTAACATGGCGGAGGATTAGCCATAAAGAAAGGCATGGTTTTGCGGTGAATAGGCTTTATGATAAATTAATTTCATACAGGGAAGAGGATTACTATCCGTTTCATATGCCCGGACATAAGCGCAATACGAAGCTTTGTCAGATGAGTAATCCATATTCTATCGATATTACGGAAATAGAAGGGTTTGATAATCTCCATCAGGCAGAGGGCATATTAATACAGCTATCACAGCGGTTAAGTCTTCTTTATGGATCCGAAAAATCATATCCGCTTATCAATGGCAGTACAGTTGGTATTCTGGCAGGTATATCCTCCGGGGCTGACAGAGGAAGCAAGGTACTGATAGCACGTAACTGTCATAAATCGGTATATCATGCTGTAGTGTTAAAAGAGCTAAGACCGGTATATATTTACCCTAATTATTTAAAAGAAGAATCCATTTACGGTGGAATTTCAGTACAGGATGTTGAGGATGCGTTGATCAGAGATCCTGACATTTCACTGGTGGTTCTTACTTCGCCGACCTTTGACGGTTTTGTTTCGGATATTCGTGCGATTGCGAAAGTTGTTCACAGGCATGGAGCCCTTTTTTTGGTTGATGAGGCACATGGAGCACATTTTGGCTTCCACCGGGGTTTTCCTGAGAGTGCAGTTACAAAAGGTGCAGATATCGTCATTCAGAGTATGCATAAGACACTGCCTGCGTTTACCCAGTCAGCGGTCCTTCACTCAAACCGGACAGACCTAAATGACAAAATAGAACGAAATTTATCAATATATGAAAGCAGCAGTCCCTCCTACCTTCTATTGGCAGGAATGGATCGCTGCATCAGCATGCTTGAAGATAGTGGCAAAGAGCTGTTTGACTTATATTATGCGAGATTAAATGAATTTTACAGTTCGATGAATAAGCTGGAGCATTTAAGACTGATTAAGTCAGAAACAAAGGGGTCATTCGGTATATACGATATGGATCCGTCAAAAATCATAATTTCTGTTCGCGATACACAGCTTTCCGGCCATGTGCTTCATACCCTGCTTCGTGAAAAATATCATCTGATTATGGAGATGGAAGCACCGGATTATGTGCTTGGAATGACAAGTATCTGTGACACACAGGAGGGCTTTTTACGACTTTCAAAAGCCCTCCTTGAGATAGATAATGTGCAAAAAGCAGCGGGTAACAAAGGTTGCAGGCCGTCAGTCGGTACAATCAGACCGGAGCAGGTAATGCTGCCGGGAGAGGCAGCTGAGACAGACACAGAACAGGTACCGCTTGAAAGAAGCGCTGGAAGAATATCGGCAGTCTTTGTCAGTATGTATCCCCCGGGTTCACCTCTTTTAGTTCCGGGAGAGCGGATTGATGATGAAATGATACAAATGATTCAGTGGTTGCAGAGAGAAGGCTATACCATTACCGGATTGAATAAGGAAACCAAAGATAGAATCGATGTAATCGCTAAGACATTACATTAACGGAGGATTGAATGGCCAAAATATATATTATATTGGGAAAAAGCTCAACAGGGAAGGATACTGTCTATAAGAAGCTTCTAGAGGTGGCGGAGCTGAAGTTGAAAACGGCAGTTATGTATACCACAAGACCCATCCGTAAATCAGAAGAAGAGGGTGTAGAATATCACTTTGTTGACGAAGAGACCCTGAAGGAGTTAGATCAGCAAGGTAAAATCATAGAACATCGCTCCTATCAAACCATACACGGAATCTGGCATTATTTTACGGTAAATGATGGACAACTTGATTTGGATAATTATGATTACCTGATGTTAGGCACTTTGGAAAGCTATGCCCAAATCAGGGAATACTTTGGAAAGGACAGGGTGATTCCAATTTATCTGGAAGTCGAGGATGGTGTTCGACTGAATCGCGCCATCAAAAGAGAGCAAAAGCAGGAACAACCTAAATACGCTGAGATGTGCAGGCGCTACTTGTCAGATGAGGAAGACTTTTCGGATGAGAATCTGATGAAATATGGTATTACAAAGCGATATCAAAATTTGGATATTAATATTTGCATTTATGAGATATTTGAGGACATCCATACAATGTGACGAAAAAAATATACTATAAACTTTTTGAAATCTATGTTATGCTTGTTAGGAAGCAAATAATTGGAGGGCAGATATGGACATTAAGGTGAACCAGACACAGCCAATCAATCAGGTGGATCAAAAACCCCCGGTTCCCGAATCGGATGGTTCTTTTAAATTTACATTAATTTCTCATATAGAAGAAAAGGAATTGCAGGCACGACTTGGTTTTATGCTTGAGGAAATAGCCGCCCATGGCAAAAAGATCGCAAAACACATGGACGTTAAAGACATGAAGCATTACAGAGAACTGATCAAGGAGTTTATGAATGAGATTGTTAACCGCTCCCATAAGTTTTCAAGGGAGAACTTTCTCGATAAAAAAGGTCGGCACAGGGTTTATGCCATGATAAAGTTGGTAGATGAGAATTTGAATGAGTTGGCATCAGAGCTTATTAAGGATGAAAAAGATCATCTCGCAATTCTTAATAGAATAGATGAAATCAGGGGATTGCTTCTGGATATATTAACATAATTATGTTAGAAAGACACAGGTGATAAGATGCAGGGCTTTGGGCATATGATAGGACATGAAAGTATCATACAGCATTTACAGAATGCAATCATATCAAATAAGATTTCCCATGCTTATATATTTCACGGTGAAGAGGGAATGGGTAAGAAAACGCTTGCAGAAGCCTTTGCGAAGACTCTTCAATGCGAAGAAAGAGGTATATTATCCTGTGATCGGTGCAAATCCTGTCTGCAGGCGGACACCTTTAATCATCCTGATATTATTAGGGTTACTCACGAAAAGAACAGTATCGGAGTGGATGATATTAGGCTTCAGGTGAACGCTGATATACAGGTAAAACCATATAGCAGTCCATATAAAATCTATATTATTGACGATGCGGACAGGCTGACAGAGCAGGCACAGAATGCGCTGCTCAAGACAATGGAGGAACCGCCTGAATATGCTGTAATTATTCTTTTAACCGCGAGCATCAGTGTTATACTACCTACGATTCTATCCAGGTGTGTTACGCTTAACTTAAAACCGATTAATAAACAAGTTATCAAAGAGTTCCTTATGGTTAACCATAAGATACCGGATTATATGGCAGAGGTGTCGGCTACCTTTTCCGGAGGTAATGTAGGAAAGGCAATGAAATATGCCTCCTCCGAGGGTTTCGGGCAGATGAAGGATAATGTGCTTCATATTCTCAAATTCATAGACGAGATGGAGCTGTATGAAGTGGTTTCGGGTTTAAAATTCCTGACTGCTGATAAAAATAACATAGAGGATTATATTGACCTGATGATTTTGTGGTATAGAGATGTCCTCATGTTTAAAGCAACGATGGATCCGGATCTTTTATTATACCGAGAGGAGCTTACCTTTCTAAATAAGCAGGCAAACATTCGCAGTTATGAAGGTGTTGACAGAATAATACAGGCAATGGAAAAAGCGAAGATTAGGCTAAAGGCCAATGTTAACTTTGATATTGCGGTAGAACTTATGTTACTTACAATAAAGGAGAACAGTAATGGTTAATGTAATAGGAGTAAGATTTCGCAGTGCGGGTAAGGTGTATTTCTTCGATCCTGCCGGCTATGATAGTAAGCAGGGGGATAATGTGATAGTAGAGACAGCCAGAGGGATTGAGTATGGTTACGTTGTACTCGGGCCAAGGGATGTTGAGGATGATAAAATTATTCAGCCGTTAAAACCGGTAATAAGACAGGCAACCGAAGAAGATGATGCAATCGAGAAAAGGAATAAAGAAAAGGAAAAAGAGGCTTTTGTAATCTGTCTCGAAAAGATTCAGAAGCATGGGCTGGAAATGAAGCTGATAGACTCCGAATATACCTTTGATAATAATAAGGTACTATTTTACTTTACCGCAGATGGCAGGATAGATTTCAGAGAGCTGGTTAAGGATTTAGCCAGCGTATTTAAGACACGCATCGAGCTTCGTCAAATTGGTGTGCGAGATGAGACCAAGATTGTCGGAGGTATCGGAATCTGTGGCAGGCCGCTTTGTTGCCATACCCATTTATCTGAGTTTGCTCCTGTTTCCATTAAGATGGCGAAGGAACAGAATCTTTCCCTTAACCCGACAAAGATTTCGGGAGTGTGCGGAAGATTGATGTGTTGCCTTAAGAATGAAGAAGAAGCATATGAAGAGCTTAACAGTAAACTACCGGGTGTAGGGGATTATGTTACTACCAAGGATAACTTAAGAGGTGAGGTTCATAGCGTCAGCGTATTAAAACAACTTGTTAAAGTCGTTGTTATTATGGAAAATGATGAAAAAGAAGTAAGGGAATACAAGGTAGATGATTTGCATTTTACTAAGAAGAAGCGTAAAGAAAGAATACCGCAGGTAGAGGATGAGGAACTCAGGGTTTTGGAGCTTTTAGAAAAGAAGGAAGGGAAATCCCTGCTCGATGATGAATAAAGAAACGGACCTGGGGGTTTTACTTAAGCCGGGTGAGCGAGTAGATGACCTCCATAGAAATCAATATAAGATTATTCAGAATACAAAGAAATTTTGTTTTGGAATGGACGCGGTACTTCTATCGGGATACACAAAAGTGCTACCGGGAGAAAAGGTACTTGATCTTGGATGTGGCACCGGCATCATACCGATACTTTTAGAGGCGAAGACGCAGGGTAAACATTTTACCGGTCTTGAAATTCAAGAAGAAAGTGCGGATATGGCAAGACGCAGTATTGCCATGAATAAACTGGAAGATAAAGTTGATATTGTAGTTGGTGATATCAAGGAAGCCTCGGCACTATTCGGTCTGGCTTCCTTTGACGTTGTAACCAGCAACCCACCTTATATGAACCACAGCCATGGCATAATCAATCAGGCAGAGTCCAAGGCAATTGCGAGACATGAGATATTGTGTTCGCTGGAGGATGTTGTTAGGGAGGCGACTAGGCTGCTAATGCCAAACGGAAGATTTTATCTGGTTCACAGGCCATTCCGGTTGGCGGAGATTATTAAAGTATTAGTGGATTATGGGCTTGAGCCGAAGCGTATGAAACTGGTACACCCTTTTGTGGACAAGGAGCCCAATATGGTCTTGCTCGAGTGCATTAAGGGAGCAAAATCCAGAATCACGGTGGAAGCGCCGTTGATCGTATACAAGGAACAGAATATATATACCGAGGAGATCTATGATATCTACGGTTATTAAAGAAAGGACGATAACCATGTCCGGAATTTTATTTTTATGTGCTACACCAATAGGCAATCTGGAGGACATTACATTTCGTGTTATAAGAACCTTGAAGGAAGTGGATCTGATAGCCGCTGAGGATACAAGACATAGTATTAAGCTGTTAAATCGTTATGAGATTAAGACGCCGATGACCAGCTATCATGAGTATAACAAGGTGGAGAAAGCAAGACATCTGGTGGAACAGCTGTTGGGGGGTAAGAATATAGCCTTGGTAACAGATGCCGGGACACCCGGAATATCGGACCCAGGGGAAGAGCTGGTAAGACAGGCTTATGCCGCAGGCATTGAAGTGACCTCCCTGCCGGGTGCTTGTGCGGCAGTGACAGCATTGACACTGTCCGGTTTGGCTACGGGAAGATTTTGCTTTGAAGCATTTCTACCAACAGACAAAAAAGATAAACAGAGAATTTTGGAGGAACTTAAGAACGAGACCAGAACTATTATCCTTTATGAGGCACCCCACAGACTGGAGAGAACTATTAAAGTGCTTTTAGAGGCAATTGGTGATCGAAACATCACAATAATCAAGGAGCTTACCAAGAAGCATGAAACAATACGCCAGACCACACTTGCTAAGGCGGCGGGGTCTTTTGATGAACAGCAGCCAAAGGGTGAGTACGTACTTGTAATGGAGGGAAAACCGGTAAGGGAAATTGAAGAGGAAAAGCAAGTTAAGTGGGAAGCAGTCGCATTGTTTGAACATATGGATTTATATTTGAAACAGGGAATGGATAAAAAGGAGGCAATGAAAGCCGTCGCTAAAGACAGAGGGATAAGTAAGAGAGAGGTATATCAGGAGCTTCTTAGGGACGAATTGATTGAGAGGCAGTAACTTCTTTTGGAGGTGAAATAATGCTGTTATGGCTGTTTCGCACAAAAGAGAGAAAGATTCTTGCAATACTTATTGGGATGATATTCCTAGTTGGAATTTTGCTGTACATGAAAGATACGGGTAGAACAGAAAATATTGATCAGGCTGTAATGGCAGAGAATTTTCTGAAGGCCGGAGATTATGAAAAGGCATCGGATGCATATCAAAGGGCGCTGTCAGTAAAAGCAGCAGACATTCAGTTGCTCTCCATAGGACTTTCAGATGCATATGTGGGGATGAAAGAATATGACAAGGCACTTGAGATATTACGGACTTGCTATCAACAAACTTCCGGAAGTCGTGTAAAAGAAAAGATCGAGGAAGTTACAGCAGATAAGATTGAATACGATTATCTTCAGGCGACCACTCGCGCAGAGGTTTATTATTCTAACAAAGAGTATGATAAAGCAATTGAGGAGTACGAAAAAGCAAAGAAAATAAAAAGCAAAGAAGTTACTTCCTATATCAGAATTACTCAGGCATATGTTGAAGAAGGTAAATATGAGCTGGCAAAGGGAGAGGCTATCGAAGGGAAAGAATTGACGAAGGATAAGGTTTTTGATGATTTGCTTGCCTCCGCAGATTCCTATCTGACGAAGGAGCAATATGATAAACTAATCAGTCAAGCGCAGGAGTATATCAGTCAAGAAAATTATACAGATGGTATTTCGACTTATCAGGAGGCGGTAAAGCTTCTTCCCAAGGAAGATGCGGCCTACCTAGAACTTGCCCAAATCTATATGTTCCAAAAAGAATATAACAAGGTAATTGTACTGCTTCAATATGCCGCCCAAAATACAAAGAATGAAGAACTGGATAGAATAATGAAAAAGGCAACGCAGTTACAAGAGAAGGAAGAGGGGAACTAAGCCAAAATGCATATAAAACAGCCTGCCACTAGGTGGCAGGCTGTCAGCGTGCAAAAACAATTCGTCCTAACTTATGTATACTCTAATTACTCGATGATGCCTGCAAGCTTAGCAAGTTCTACGATAGAATCTTTGGAAATTTTCTTGCCCTGATATTCAATTAAATTGTCTTTGCTTCCGTTAAAAATATCAGTAGGCTCATACTTCTGAAGGATAATTCTTCCCTCATCAACAAAAATCTCCAATGGATCTCTTTCACTGACATCCAATGTTCTTCTTAACTCGATGGGAAGTGTAATTCTTCCAAGTTCATCAAGTCTTCTAACTATACCTGTACTTTTCATGGTAGTCGTCCTCCTTTTCTCTAGCGTATTGGGGAATAAAATTTAATTATCTGTTAATCATATACAAACCCTCTTTGCTTACATAATTTGTATTAGACCTTTATAAAAATAGCATATGATTTTTATTAAGTCAACTTAAAAATTTGTCAAAAGATAGCACAATTTGAGCAATAATTGTAAATAGGTTTTAATTGATACTATTTGGGCTAAGATTTATGGCGGTTTTGTTGAAATAATAGCTGCGAATGGAAAACAAACCAAATAAATGGTATATAATTCCACCGGACTCGTATAATGATTCAGATAATCTTTTGTAGAAATGTAGACAGGAGCGGGTATGCTTAATTATTTATGGGGATTCATGATTGTACTGGGAGTCACGGTGGGCATTATCAGCGGAAATATCGGTGAAGTCAGCAGAGCATCAATTAATTCCTCCAAAGAAGCGGTGGTTTTATGCATTACGATGCTTGGTATTATGGCGATGTGGACCGGCATCATGCAGGTTGCGAAAAAGTGTGGACTAGTAGCAGCGTTTACCAGAGGATTACGACCGATTATCCGTTTATTATATCCGGATATTCCGAAGGAGCATGTGGTAAATGAGTATATTGCTTCTAATATGATAGCAAATATTCTGGGGCTAGGCTGGGCGGCGACACCGATGGGTCTGATGGCAATGAAAGAATTAAAAGTGCTCAATCATAATTCCGAGGTTGCAAGCTGTGACATGTGTACGCTTCTCATTATTAATATCTCTTCCCTCCAGTTGATACCGGTCAATATAATTGCGTACAGGAGTCAGTATGGATCGACAAATCCTGCTGAAATACTGGCAGCCGGATTGATTGCTACGATATGTTCAACTTGTATGGGAGTTGCCTTTTCCGTACTGGCCAGAAGGTATAGTAGTAAGAAAAACAGGAAGAGGCAATAATGTGAAAATAGTCTCGCGAAAATCATGCGAGCCGTTAGGAATATAAGAATGAATTCCATTGGAAATTCATTCTTATATTCTGTATAATTTAAAATTATGTTTTTAACACAATGCGGCCCAAACTAATTCTAAGAGTAGGCATGTTGCGTTCATCAGGAAGTGTGTAGTCGCTCAAATTCGCGGGTTAGCGGCACAAAGGAGATTAATATGGTAAAGGTCTTGAGATAAATATTGACGGAGAGGATACTTATAAAACGGATTTGTATTGTGGAAAACATGTAAAAGTATGAGAAAAATTTATGACATACAGTGAAAATTGGACAATAAAAGCAGGGATACTTAAATATGTAAAATAATGAATGTATAAAATGTGAAAAATCAAATGTTTCTTTTCGGATTGATTTAAAGTAGATTTATATAGTAAGGTTAATACAGGCCTCAAGTTAGTAGAGGAAATTAAAAACAGGGAGGATATTATAATGAAAAGAAGTTTAAAAGCAATTATTACAACTTTTGCAGCATTGGCGTTGGTAGTTAGTGCCATTCCTGGCAAAGTTGAAGCAGCAGCATCTGATACCGCATATCTTGCATATGGTAATTCTGATTGGTCAGTACAGTGGGGAGGTTCGGCCGGAACTTCTAACACAGAAGGTGCTACAGGAGGAGAAGTTCAAGTTACAGGCGCGGGACAATATACTGTAGACGTAGATTTTACTGCTACTGCTACTGGACTTGCGACCGGAACACCGGCATTTATAGCTCCGGTAATCATGGGCGCTGATAAAGATTTTCCTGGATACTTCGTTCGTATTGATTCAGTTGAAGTAAATGGTGAAGCAGTAGAATTTACTAAGGGTTACACGAATGATGAAGGCGATGCTACACGTATGAATTTATACAATATTTATGTTACAGCAGTTCCTGATGATGATAAATCATTTGCACGTTCTTATGATGGAGATACTTCTGATTCAGGGTGGAATTTGTTTGCTGAGGCTGATGTAACAGATGTTGCGACTATGAGTGTTACATTTACATTTTTAGATGCAGATGGTAATGATGGTTCTGCAGCAGCAGCTGATGATGCAGCAACTCCCGCAGCAGCTCCTAAGACCGGCGTTATCGGTTTGGGTATTGTTTATGGTTTAGGTGCACTTGCAACCGGATCAATCGCATTAAAGAGAAAACATAAATAATTAATTAGTAAAGCTAGGGCTGCCGAAAGGTAGCCCTATTTATGTGCGACAGGCAGTCGCGCCAGTTCTAGTTTCGGCTAGGACTATTTTGCATATTAGGAACAGCGGTCACGATGCGGAGCAAAAACGGACCGGGAGTTCTGAAAATCATTCAATAAAAAAACTACAACTGGTAAGCCGTATGCCTTAATAGGGCACGTGCGGTTTTATAAGGGGGCAACCTAGAAATAGGCTGCCCTACTTTATGATATTTACAGCAAAGCGAAAATATCATATAACGTACCGGACTGTTTATAGGGTTCTTTGTTTTAGCATTATCCATGTCAAAATTTGAATGTATATCATATGAAAAACGCATTGTTTTATTACCTTGTCATATATAGTAGATTAGTCCTTGTAGGTAGTAAAAAGCCTTTTTTGGGGCAAAAATAAAGGGAGGACATAAATTATGAAAAGAACAACAAAATCAATTCTCTCAGTTTTGTTTGCATTGGCACTGCTTATGAGCTTTGTTCCGGCAAGCGCATTTGCAACAACAACTGATACAACTCCAACCGTAGCACCAACCGTAGCACCGACTGTAGCACCAACCGCAGCAGCTGCAGCGACCAGCTGGAAAGCACTACTGATGTATTCCGCAGCTGAAAAACCTTGGGAGATCTATACAGATGCCGGTTATAACTCAACAGATTTTATCGGAGACGGTGTATATACGGTATCCGTTAAAGCCTCTGATTTAGGAGCGACGTCGGCTCCCACAACACCTCAGGTCTTCCTTGTAGATATTAACGGCTTTGCTAAGGTAATGCAAGATGCGGGGTTAACGATTAATAATTACACAGATACTCAGACACATGATATTACCAAGCATTTTCAGCCAACAGATCTTACAATTAAGGTGTATGTATATGTTGATGGTAAGAAGATTACCTGTAAGAATGATAAGATTAACTATGGCGATATCGAGGAGAAAGGAAACTTCCGTATCGAGTTATTTAACAAGTGGGGACTACATAATGCATGCATCATAGAGGACCCGCCGGTTAATCCGCTGGCAATCTGTCCTGCAGAGGAAATCAAGGTAATATTCGAGATTTCAGGAACGGGCTTAAATACGGATGCCGGTGCTCAAGCTATTGCTGATTATGAGGCATCTCTGATTACCCCTACCGTGGCACCAGTCGTTACCGATACGGCAGCAGACGCAACTACGGACACGGCATCCACAGATACATCAGCGGACGCCTCAGACAGCTCAACCAACTATACACCGATTATTATTGCAGTGGTTGCAGTGGTTGTTGTAGTGGTAGTTGGAATTATTATTATAGCAACAAAGAAAAAGAAATAATTAAAAGTACTTATAAAGGGAAATGTTTATTGGGGCGGGTTGCATTCTTATGTGACCCGCCTTAACATTGTCAGATGCGACGTATGTTGTTTAATGCACGACGTATGTTGATTTATGTTAATTGTTATTTAGCGGTTTTTATTATATAATATAGCTGTAGCGGATGGAAAATACCGATAACAGAGTGGAGATATATGAATGAAGTATCTGTCAAAAAAACTGCAGGAGCTTATTAGTGGGTTAAAAATAAGAAGACAGCTGAATATCATCTATCTGCTGGGCTTTTTTATTCCCATGGCTTGTATCGGTACATTCTTGGTGTTTAATACACAGCGCCTTCTGCTCAATTATCATGAGGATTTGAATGAGGCTAACAACTTTCGTGTCAAGACAATCATGCTTGAGATTACCAATCAGATGTACACCCTATCAGAAAATATCGTATTTGATGATGAGCTTCAGGATTTGCTTTCTTCAAAATACGCGAACATGCTGGAATTTAAGGATGAGGCAGCAAAATACGAAGGACTCGAAAATTACATAGACAATTACTCGGAGATAGACAGTATTACGGTATACTCGGATAATCCCACCATAAGTACCTATAGACAGATTAAAAAGGTAGACGAAGCTGATGCAAATTCAAACTGGTATAAGAAGGCAATTAATCAATCCAGTGTCTTCTGGACTACCATTTCGCATGATGATGAGTACGGGAATACCTATTATAACCTTTGTTTGGTTAGGCAAATTCAACTGGACGAGAACAGTAAAGCCGTTTTATTAATCAAGGTTGATGAGAATTACATAAAAAGCCAACTGCATATCAAGGATTATGAACTACTGCTCTATGTGGATAATGGCGGTATCTTTTTCAGCTCAAACCGACTAGGCTATGAGCGGTCTAAAATGATTTATATTGATTATAGTCAAAATTTTTATACATATTCGGGACAGATTATTATACAGGATAAAAAGTATATGATGATAGTAACGACGCAGGAGTTATCGAAAACCGATAATCGCATTTACGTCTGTAATATGGACAATACAGCATTTGATAATATCTATCAGATCGTGTCACTATGCTTATTAATCGTGGTTACGGCGACGGTAATTCCATTTTTGTTAATTCGGTATTTTACGATTCATTTTTCAAGAAGAGTGGATACCCTACGTGAGGCAATGCATAAGGCCAGCAATGAAAATTACGATGTTCCGGCCAAATTAATGGGTGATGACGAGATATCTCAGGCGTTTTCGGATTTACAGGTCATGGTTACTAAAATCAAAGACAAGGATGCCAAGATGTACGAGGCACGAATTAATTCACAGCGCCTTCAGAATGCTCAACAGAGAATTGAGATGGATGTTCTGGCAAGTCAGATAAATCCTCATTTTCTGTATAATACATTGGAAACAATCCGAATGAAGGCATTTAAGGCGGGTGATAAAGATGTTGCAACAGCAATTAAGCTGTTGGGTAAATCGATGAGATACGTACTTGAGAATACGGGTACCTCTTCTACAACCCTGAAAAATGAACTGGAATATATAGAAACCTATCTTCAGATACAAAAGCTACGTTTTGCGGACAAGGCAGATTATATGATTATGATTGAGGAAGGGCTAAACACAGATGAAATCGAAATACTGCCGCTCTTAATTCAGCCGATAGTCGAGAATGCAATCGTCCATGGATTGGAGGATACAGAGGATAGCGGACAGATTAGGATTGAGGTATATACCAGGAAGAAAGACATACTTTACATAGATATTTCAGATAATGGTTGCGGTATGACTCCAAAAGTACTTGATTCCTTAAGAAGGAAGATTGATACGCCGCATCTGAATCCCAGCAGAAATATCGGGCTTTATAATATTAATCAGAGAATCCGCCTATGCTACGGGGCTGAATACGGCATTATGATTGACAGCGCCACGGATAGGGGAACGAAGGTATCTCTGGCACTGCCTCTTAAGATAAACATGGAAGAAATATAGACATAAACCCCTAAATTATGGTTATAAAAAAATAATTTATAGTGTGCGTTTGGCCGTGAGCCCTCTAAATACAGGGGCTAACGGTCTTTTTGTTTTGTACCTATTCTCTGTTTTTATTCCTTCACCCTTGATTAACTTGTCATAAAAATTGAATTTATGCATTGTAGTTTGAACAAAAAATTACTGTACTTTATGTCAAGTATGTATGGTAGCGATGAAGAATGGCCATGTGTATAATTATTATAGTTAAGAAATGTCTTACATCGACTAGGAGGAAAGTTATGCACACGGAGAAAACTGTAAAATCTTCGAATGAAAAGACAACAGCGATCTTGTTTTTTCTATATCGCCTGCTTATTATTCTTATATCCATAAGTTTATTTATTCCGGCAATTAATCCCGCAAGAGTCTGCGGTTTAGTAAATGATAATATGTCACTGTTTACTTCGGCGGTTTCTTATTCCGCGCTAACGGCGAATACAATCAGGGCATCGATGAGAGGTTGGATTCAGGATTCGAGCTTTGTTATTCTTTATATTTCCAGTATTGTTATTTGTCTTGGTATTATTGGGTCGGTAGCAAGTGGCTGTATGTCGCTCGGTTCACTTAAATTAAAAAGACTCGGAAACCTTCTTTCAATCGTCGGTTGCGGCGTAAGTGCATTTGGCTTTGTTGGTATTGCAATGTCATACCTTCAGCTTGAGCAAACGACAAAACCGGATAAGGTACAGCCGATGTTTCAAACGGGCTATTTTATTTTGATGGGTGCAATAATCTTGGTAGCCATAATGTCAATCGTATTGCTGTTACTTCAGCCGAAACCCGGAGAGAAAGATATCGCTGAGCTTTCCCAGAAGTATAAATTATTTCTGTTGATTCTGCCCTTTGTGGTACTCACCTTCCTGTTTTCTTACCTTACCTTATGGGGTTGGAGATATGCGTTTTTTGACTATAAAGCCGGAGAGACGCTATCATGGGATAAGTTTGTAGGATTTAAATGGTTTACATATCTGTTTAAAAATGCAGCAACCAGATCGGATATTGTCAGAGTAATGGTTAATACCTTTGCGATGAGTGGCTTGGGATTATTCTTTAGCTGGGTGCCGATGGTATTTGCGATTTTCCTGTGCGAAATTAAGAATACAAAGATTCGTCGATTTATTCAAACCTTCACAACGATTCCTAACTTTATCAGCTGGGTTTTAGTATATTCTGTTGCGTGCGTTATCTTTGCATCGGACGGTCTGGTAAGTTCACTGATCCAGGCGAATGGAGGAGAAGCAGTCAACTTCCTGATGTCAGGTAAACATATCTGGCTTAAGATGTTCTTATGGGGTATGTGGAAGGGTGTAGGCTGGAGTGCAATTATATACATAGCAGGTATTTCGGGTATCGATCAGCAGCTTTATGAGGCAGCTACCGTGGATGGTGCCGGTCGCTTTCAAAGAATGTGGAATGTTACGATGCCGGGTCTGATACCAACCTTCATGGTGTTGTTTGTTATGGGTGTTGCAGGTATCTTAAGCAATGGCCTTGAACAATATCTTGTGTTTCAGAATGCGATCAATAAGAATCCGATCGAGGTCCTTGATCTTTATGTGTATAATATCGGAATTGATAAAGGTAAGATTCCTTTATCAACCGTTGTCGGTATGAGTAAATCAATTATAAGTGTTGCACTGCTGTTTGGAGCGAATAGGGTATCCAAGATAGTACGCGGAAACAGTATTATATAGGAGGGGTGAATATGGCTGTGAAATTACCATTTAAAAATAAGAAAAACGATAAATATATGTCATCAGCACCTAAATACCGTATCCATATCGGTGATGTTTTATTTGATATTTTAAATCATTTGTTTTTTATTGTATTCACTTTAACCTGTATTTTTCCTTTTTACTATTTGTTTATTAATACCATCAGTGATAATGACCTGGTTCGCCGTGGACTCATAACAATAATTCCCAAGGGAATTCATTTTAAAAACTATTTATCCCTGACTAATGTAACGGATTTAACACAGGCGTTTAAAATCTCAGTCATGCGAACTGTTTTGGGGACTGCATTAATGGTTGCAGCGACCGGGCTGGTGGGTTTTCTTGTAACCAAGCAGGAGATGTGGGGCCGAAGAATATGGTACAGGTTCATTGTCGTCACAATGTACTTTAATGCAGGACTTATCCCTTGGTATTTGAATATGTCCATGTTAGGACTTACAGATAATTTCATGGGGTATATCATTCCAAGTATCGTGGCACCGTATAATATTATTCTTGTTAAGACGTATATTGAATCCATTCCGGTAGAGCTAGAAGAAAGTGCCTATATGGACGGTGCGACCTATATGAAGGTATTCACTAAGATCATATGGCCGTTAAGCAAGCCGATTCTGGCAACGATAGCAGTTTTTGGTGCGGTTGGTCATTGGAATTCCCTGTACGATTCCCTGATTTTAATGCAGAACGATTCAAGTCTTCAGACGCTTCAGCACAGATTATTCATCTATCTGACTAAGGCAAATAATCTGAAGGAGATTATGGTTTCAAACAGTGCGATATCGGCAGAGATACAGGAGCAATTACTGGATTCTAAGATTACAAAATGGACAGTATCCATGGTTACGGTATTTCCGATTCTATTGGTATACCCGTTCATGCAACGTTATTTTGAAACAGGTATGATGCTGGGGGCGGTTAAGGGTTAAGAATTTGTTGTGCTGCAGAGAGCTGCAGTTAATTGATACACTGCAGACAGAATTAGTAGGAGATTCTGCCTGTAAAATAAAAAAGGAGGAGAATATTTAATGAAAAGGACTAAGAAGATCATAGCGTTATCTTTAGTCATGATACTTATCCTGTCATCTCTGTCAATGGCGGGATGCGGGAAGAAAAAGGGAGAGCCGGTTACGCTCACACTTTATTCCCAGACAGCTAATTATTCCGGTGAGCAGATTGGATGGTTTGCAAAAGTTTTGCTGGATAAATTCAATGTTATTCTGAAGATTGTAAAGGATGATGAGGGCGTATTTACAACGCGTATGGAATCCAATAATCTTGGTGACATTGTTTACTTTAACAGCAGTTCTGAGGATTATAAGACAGCTGTTGAAAACGGAATGCTAATGGATTGGAACGAAGATGATTTATTAACAGATAACGGTCCTGACATCAAGGAACATATGCAAAAGGCAATAGAAAAGAATATAGGACTTACCGAGAGTGGTAAGCTATATGGAATAGCCGGTGATATTGCAACTTCAGCCGGTGATCATCAGACTTACTTTTATCATCCCGATATCCGTTGGGATTTGTATGCCGCAGTGGGATATCCTAAAGTAGATACCTTAGAGGATTTGATTCCGGTGTTTAAAAGTATGAAGGAAATTTGCCCTACCTCTGATTCCGGTAAGGAAACCTATGCGGTATCAACCTTTAAGGACTGGGACGGCGACATGGTTATGAATGTAAAGGCAACCTCAGCACTATACGGATATGATGAGTTTGGACTTGGTATGTACGATTGCAATACTCAGACTTGGCAGGGGTGTCTTGATAATGGAAGCATTTATTTTAGATTATTAAGATTTTACCATGATTTATATGCCAATGATTTATTGGATCCGGATTCAATGACTCAGGGTTATGATGGTGCTAATGAAGATTACATTGATGGAGCGGCTTTCTGGAGCCTCTTTACATTCATGTCCTCTATGGCTTATAATACAGAAGATCACTTGAATGCTGGGAAAGCAATGTATGCACTTCCCGTGGGAGATCAAAACACAATTTCTTATGGTCTGAATGTATACGGTAATCCGTGCGTATGGACAATTGGTGCTTCAACACAGTATCCGGAATTATGTATGGAAATTATCGACTGGTTAGCTACACCGGAGGGATCTATGACCATGTACTATGGTCCTCAGGGTCTTTGCTGGGATTATGATGATAGTGGTAAGACTATTTTAACTGATTTAGGCCTTGCCTGCAGAAATGATAAGCAGACCGAGATGACCGGTGACGGCTATAGTGGAACTTGGTCGGATGGAACCTTTCAGGCGAATGCAACCACCTGGAGTATAGACTCCTCTAATCCTGAATCGAACGGAGAAACCTATAACTATGTGAACTGGGCAAGCTATCAGGCAACGCAGAATTATGACGTCCTGAATGATTGGAGAAATTTCACGGGCTTTACCACACCGGATGAATATCTGGATTCACGTAGTCATACAGTATCGATTGCAACTCCTTATACATTGGAAGCAAGAAGTGAGGAACTTGACGTTGTATGGCAGCAGGTAACCCAGACAATCAAGGATGAATCCTGGAGGGCTATCTATGCAGAATCAGACGATGAATACAATAATATCGTTAAAGGAATGGTAGATAAGGCAAATGAGTATGGTTATGCTGATTGTGTAAAATTTATGCAAGGTCAGGCAGCAAACAGAAAGGCTGCTGAAGATAAAGTTTTAGCTCAATAATATCAGGATTACTCAAAGGGGCTTTTGCAATTCTTATGACCGGAATTTGCAGAAGCCTTTTGTTCACCGGAAAGGAGAAAAAGTGGGTATATTTAGTACGGAAGGTGCACTTTATAAATTTTTCGCCCGTCTTTGGGATGTAATTGTGCTTAACTTTTTATGGTTGCTTTTTAGTATTCCGATTGTGACGATTGGAGCATCTACCGTTGCGGCTTACAGCGTATGTCTTAAGATGGTGGATGATGAGGAGGGATATATCGCCAGATCCTTTATGAAAGCATTTAAAGACAATTTCAGACAAGGGGTAATACTGGGTATTATTACTATGGCAGCCGGCTATATAGTATACCTTAACTTTGCATTGTTTAATGCCGTTGAATCGAATCCACTCCCGCTTTTGATGATGGGACTAGTCGGCAGTGTGGTATTCCTATTTTCGCTTCTTTATGCCTTTCCGCTTATGGCAAGATATGAAAATACGATTGCAAAAACTCTGAGAAATTCATTTGATATCAGCATTCGTTTTATTGTAAGAACATTGGTGTTATTATTATTGATAGCGCTTGAAGTGCTCATTATCAATTTTAATGTGACCTTTATGATTGCGGGTGTTATTATGGGGCCTGTATTTATCATGTTTACGATTGCAGCTTTTGCGAAACGCATCTTTCAGAAAATTGATAAAGAGCAAAAAGAATAATAGAACGGGGCTGTTTCAAATATAGCGTGTATAATACAAGAGACTTCACACACTCCCCCCCACACAGGGAGGCCACTGAAAGTCTCTTGTATTTTTTTGGAGGCAATTTAGCAACAGCCCCGTTCTGTTATTCTGTATTTTTTCTGAATTCAGCGGGGCTGACACCAACATACTTCTTAAACTTCTTATGAAAATAATCCACGTTTTTATAACCGATTACCTCTGAAATCTCATATACTTTCAGCTTGTTCTGCACTAGCAATTCTTTCGAATGATTGATTCTAATATAATCAACATAAGAATTAAAATTTACACCAACTGTTTTGCTGAAAATCTTACCGAGGTAAGCGCTGTTATAGCCGAATAAAGGAGCAATGGATTCCAGTTTAATATTATTCTGATAATTGTGATCAATATAATAGATGATATCATCAATAATACTATCCCTTGAGGAGTTACCGGTCGCATTCATGATCATTTCAAATTGTTCAGAGAAATAGCGGATAATCTCATACAGGTAGTATTTCTTCTCTATTAAATCAATGATGGCAGAATTGGTGGGAAAGGGTATGTTAATCGCGTTATAGAGGTGATTTAATTTTTCCTTAATCTGAAGGTATAGATCAACCAGGAATAATTTAATATCGTTAATATTATCATTCACATTATATAAGTATTCATTTAGTTGGAATAAGGTCTCCGCGACCTTTTTACGGTTAAAGGTCTGTAAATGGTCAATTAACTGGGCTGCGAATTCCTGCATGCACTCAGTGGCCAAGGTATTGGCCTTGACATTCATATTCGGCAGCTCTTCAAAACCCAATGTATGCTGGCCCTGCAGGCAGAAAAAGCGTCGGTTAATTAATAAAAGAGCGTCACAATAGGACAAACGAATATCGGTATATTTGTTAACGGGCTGTCCGTATGCAAGAAATAGGGAGTCTAGTGGACTACCTTTTTGAGGAGGATTCTTCTCATAATGGATCAGGAAATCTTGAAATTTCTTTAATGCAAAATCACCCTTCAATAAAATGATATCCAGTGAAGATATCTTAATATATTCAAAGGTCTGATTACCCTTGTTTGTGATTTTTAGCAAGTCAGCGAAATTATAAGCGAGATCCGCAATTTTACGATTAAAATTCTCGTATATAATTACTTGATAGATATCAGCCTTAAGATTTAGCTGCTTAATATCATCGAACGACAGAGGGCTGTTTTCGTCACTATTAGTGTCGGATAGCAATTCTTGAAGAATGACATTCTTGGCTTTTATCTTATATTGATTAACATATTTATCATTAAGTGACTCTTGGTCAAGATTACTTTTCACTTTTTCAATGGCTTGAAGCAGATCATCCTCATCTATGGGCTTCGTCAGGTAAAAATCAACGCCATTACGGATTGCTGTCTGAGCATATCCAAAGTCTGAGTATCCGCTAAGAAGTATACAACGGCCGGCATAACCCTGTTCTCTAGCGGCTGCAATAACATCAATCCCCTGCATTTTTGGCATACGGATATCCAATAGAGCCAGATCCGGTAGTTTGGCCATAATCTCAGAAAGAGCATCACTTCCGTTGCTTGCCTCACCGCATATAGTAAAGCCCAACCCCTCCCAGTCAATGATACATTTTAAACCTTCTCTAATGGATAGTTCGTCGTCTGATATAAATACAGTATACATTGGCACACCCCTCAATATTAATTAGATGCTTTGGCAGCAGCCTGCTTTCTAGCAAGGTCCTGATTTTTGGCATCCTGTAAATCCTTCTTTAGTACATCCTTATAACCATAAGTCTTTAGCTTTTTCAGCATCTCATTGTAAAGATTGTAAAAGCGGTCATCACTTTGGGCAAAAACCATCTTCCACGAATAATCCGTTATGATTGTTTGACATAGGCTTCGATTTGTAGTGATATCAGTAGTTTCAGCTAAGCTGACATAGCTGGCGCCCGGAGCAATAATAATCATATTATTTTCTTCCAAATATTTGCGTGTGGATACCGCATCCGTGTTAAGATGTGTTCGCCAATCAATATCAAGAGAAGTATATTCCGCTTTTAGTACGGAATTCCATAAGGTATATGTATAGGTATATCCATTCGGATCTGAATCACTGATAGATACCGGATTATAGTTCAATTGGGAAACACCGTCGTCCCATGTACCACTGCCCCAGTCCTCAGGGACGGAAATATCGTTTTCATATAAAGCTTTCTTACCATAGTCGGTAAGGTATGGACCATCATCGCCCATCGCCCAGGTAAGTCCCTCCGGACCGGCCGTTCCGCCTGATTTTTTTGCGCAGGACATTTCGATACCTTCGGGGGAGTAAAGCCAATCAATAAAATCCGCCAGACGATCCGGATCTTCGGCCTGCGATCCGATAGCCATTACAGTCCGTTGATTTCCCTCCTGAATGCAGCCATAGGATAATATATTCATATCATCGATTGGAGCAAGCATATAGCCCTTATCTTGGTCTGTATTATCCTTTGTATTAAATACGGATTGACACTGCCACGGCCAAGGGGAATATAGGATGGAACCGTCCTTATACTTTTCGGAAAGATCCTTATAGTTTTGTGTCATGGAATCCGGATCAACTAAACCCAACTGATTTGCCTGGTTGTATAATCTAAGGTTTCTCATGTATAGAGAATCTGAATCGATAATACTCTGATAGTCGGTACCGTCTGCCTTTGCTAAAACAAATCCCATTTCATCATATCCATAAAAACAGGCAGGCTGTTTTGCGGCAGTCATCATATTATCATCCCAGTCCTTAAAGAAGGAAAAACCATAAGTTACATTACCGGATTCGGTAAAGGGAAGCTCTTTTTGCATGGCTTTTAAAACCGGAAGCAAATCCTCAAGTGTTGACATCTTTGGATACCCTATGGCGGCGTAGATGTCCCACCGAAGATATGACCCAAAGGTGAGCTCTAGTGCTTCGCTTGACTGCGTGGCCGGTTTGGAGGAAATTTCTGAGGGAATTGCAAAAATACCATCTTGAGTAAGCTTCTCATTCAAGGAGCTTATTGCTGCCTGGTAACGCATGATATTCTTGTCCTCCAACATATCACTCATGTCAAGAACCAGACCTTCATCCACCAGGTCCTGCAAATCTCCGTTTACGGTGTCACAGATGATTAAGTCACCAACGCTGCCGGCGGAAGCACGAATGTCAAACAAGTTATCGCCTTTACCGGCAATATTAGGAGCTATGATATTAAGCTCCATATTAAATTTATCCTTTACGATTTTTGCAAACCAGCCGGATTGAATGCCCTGATAATTGGCGAGGGAATCAAATACATCTACCACAATGAAATCCACATAAGGACATTTGTCTGAATCACCGCTATGAAAAATGTTGCTGCATCCGGTCAGCAATTGCATGGAAATAATAACAGACATGATTAAACTGATTGATTTTCGTTTCATATGATGATGCATTTCCTTTCCTAATTGGTTATACTCTGGGAAACATATCAGGTCAGACAAGAAGCTTGCTAGCATATTGACGGTTTGCATCTTTGTATTTCTTCGGGGTAACACCCTTTGCTTTATGAAATGCTTTTATAAAATAGCTGATATCGTTAAACCCGCAATTCAGCGCAACCTCGGTGATAGTCAGAGGCATCTGTGTAAGCTGTTCACAGGCACATTCAATTCGAAAATAATTCAAGTATTCCGTCGGAGTGCATTGCGTCATTTTTCTAAAAAACCGGCAGAAATATCTGGGGCTTAAGTTAGCGATCCCGGACATATCCTCAAGGGATATCTGTTCAGAGTAATGTTCCTCAATAAAATTTAAAACATTCTTAAATCGTGTAATCTGTAAGGAGGAAGCCGCCGGTTGTACTACACTCGCACGCAGTAGATTGGCTTCAAATATGATACCGAATAAGGTATATAACGCTCCTTGGGTAATGAATTCGTAACCGGGCTTTTTCTCACTCATGGCTAAAAAAAGTTCATCAATAATATTACTTAAGGAAGCCGGTTCCAACGGTAGCTGTAACACGGTGCTCATCTCTTGTCGCATCAATAACTGAAGCTGTTTATTGCACAGCTTGTTGTTACCAAGCAGCAGTCTCATATCAAAAACGATACATTCATAAATGCAGTCGTCCGGGATCCCTCCGTGAAGGGTACCGCCCTGTATCATGAGTATATCATCTTTTCCGGCGGTAAGCAATTGTCCATCCACAGTTAATTGAAAAGAACCCTTTAAAACACGAAGAATCTCATATTCCGGATGCCAGTGGTAGGGCATCTGATAGTGGGAATGATTAGATTCAACATGATAAAAAGCCAAAGGAAAGTCATAGGTTCCCTGCTGTTTCTCTTCTCTGTAATCAAAATATTTCACGAATCATCCCTCCTTGTCTAAAAAGTGAATATTGTTATACTTTAGGTCATTATAACACAAGATTTATTTAAGATGCAATTATATAATATTTGTATAGTAATTCATAAGATGCTTATTATAAATATTGGACATGAAATAAAGCACTTCACAAAGTTAATTAAGCATAATTAACTTGAATAGAAAGCACAATAGCGTGCTTTCTACATGTAGTTATACTGCCTGACGGCAGCGAGGAGGTTATTATTATGGCAAAGAATAGACTGATAGGGGATTATCCGGTAATCGGAATCCGCCCAACCATTGATGCTAGAAGAGGTGAACTAAAGGTTCGTGAATCCTTAGAGAACCAGACCATGGATATGGCAAAAGCGGCTGCAAGACTGTTTGAGGAAAATTTGAAATATTCAAACGGTGAGCCGGTTAAGGTTGTGATCGCAGACACTACAATCGGGCGTGTGGCTGAGAGTGCAGCGTGTGCGGACAAGTTTCGGAAATTGGGGGTGGATATAACCTTAACCCTGACTCCCTGTTGGTGCTACGGTGCAGAGACCATGGACATGGATCCGATGACAATCAAGGGTGTATGGGGTTTTAATGGAACGGAAAGACCGGGTGCTGTCTATCTTGCCTCTGTACTAGCAACACATGCTCAAAAGGGTCTACCGGCATTTGGTATCTATGGACGGGATGTTCAGAATGCAGAGGATACCTCAATTCCGGTTGATGTTAAGGAGAAGCTGCTTCGCTTTGGACGTGCAGCAATTGCAGCTGCGACCATGAGAGGCAAATCTTATCTGCAGATTGGTTCTATCTGTATGGGAATCGGCGGATCCATTATTGATCCGGCTTTTCTTGAAGAGTATCTCGGAATGCGCGTTGAGTCAGTAGATGAGGTCGAGATCATCAGAAGAATAACCGAAGGTATTTATGATGAGAAGGAATTTAAGAAGGCTTTGAAATGGACGAAAGAACACTGTACCGAGGGTTTTGACAAGAATCCGGAGAAGCTCCAAAAGACCAGAGAACAAAAGGATGCCGACTGGGAATTTGTTGTTAAGATGATGATCATTATTAAGGACCTTATGAATGGCAACAAGGAGCTTCCGAAAGGCTGTGAGGAAGAGATGGTTGGGCATAATGCTATTGCGGCAGGATTCCAGGGACAAAGACAATGGACCGACTTCTATCCGAATGCTGACTATCCCGAAGCATTGCTTAATACGTCCTTTGATTGGGATGGGATTAGAGAGCCATACATCCTGGCTACGGAGAACGATGTTCTGAACGGCATAGGTATGTTATTCATGAAGCTTTTAACGAACAGGGCACAAATTTTTTCTGATGTACGTACGTATTGGAGCCCGGAAGCTGTGAAGGCAGCGACCGGTTATGATATCGAAGGTGTTGCGAAGCAAGCCGGCGGATTTATACATTTGATTAATTCCGGGGCAGCATGTCTTGACGGCTGCGGTGAAGCAAAGGATGAGAGCGGTAATGGTGTAATGAAGCCTTGGTATGAGGTGACTAAGAAGGATGAGGAAGCAATTCTTTCTGCTGTTACCTGGAATGCGGCTGATAATGGATATTTTAGGGGAGGCGGATATTCCTCCAGATTTCTTACGAAGGCAGAAATGCCGGTAACCATGATACGTCTTAACCTTGTAAAGGGTCTGGGACCGGTTCTTCAGATTGCGGAAGGATGGACGGTTGATCTACCGGAAGCGGTTTCCGATACCCTGTGGAAAAGAACAGACTATACTTGGCCCTGTACCTGGTTCGCGCCAAGAACAACCGGAGAGGGTGCATTTAAGACCGCATATGACGTTATGAACAACTGGGGAGCTAATCATGGTGCTATCTCCTATGGGCATATCGGAGCAGATCTGATTTCACTCTGTGCTATGCTACGCATTCCGGTTTCCATGCATAATGTTCCGGTGGAAGATGTTTTTAGACCTGCGTCCTGGAACGCATTCGGAATGGATAAGGAAGGACAGGACTACAGAGCTTGTCAGGTATACGGACCCCTTTACAAATAAGAGGAGAGCACATGGAATCATATTATCTTGCAATTGATATCGGTGCATCCGGCGGAAGGCATATCCTTGGATATGTTGCAGATGGGAAGATCTGTTTGGAAGAGATCTACCGTTTTGATAACGGTATGGAGAACAGAAGCGGAACTCTTTGCTGGGACACAGAAAGATTATTTTATAATATTTTAGAAGGTATGAAGAAATGCCGTGAAGTAGGTAAGATTCCGGTTAGTATGGGCATCGATACCTGGGGCGTGGATTTTGTACTTCTTGATGGGGCGGATAAAAAAATCGGTGAGGCGGTTGGGTACCGAGATCATAGAACGAATGGGATGCAGGAGGAGGTTGAGAAACTTGTTTCTGCACAGGAGTTGTATGAGAGAACCGGAATTCAGAGCCAGGTGTATAATACAATCTATCAGCTGATGGCTTTAAAGAATAATAATCCGGAGCTTCTTTCGGCAGCTGAGAGCTTATTATTCACACCGGATTACTATCATTTTCTTCTGACAGGAATTAAGAGACAAGAATATACCATAGCTTCCACCAGTCAGATGGTGGAGGTACACAGCAGAAATTGGGATTATGAGCTGATTGATAAGCTGGGATTTCCAAAGAAGTTGTTTGTAACGCTTCAGACACCAGGAGCTTTTGTAGGTAGGCTTCAGTCAGAGATTAAGGAATATGTGGGGTTTGACTGCATGGTAGTAGCCCCGCCTTCCCATGATACGGCTAGCGCGGTTGTAGCGGTACCCAGCACGAATAAAGATAATCTGTATATCAGTTCCGGAACCTGGTCTTTAATGGGGATTGAGAGCGACGTACCGAGTTGTGCACAGGAAAGCAGACTGGCCGGATTTACCAATGAAGGCGGGTATGATAACAGATACCGCATCTTAAAGAATATCATGGGTCTATGGATGATCCAGTCTGTCAGGAAGGAAATCGGCGAAGGGGCATCTTACACTGAAATCTGTGAGAAGGCATCGAAAGAAACCATTCCATCAATTGTGGATTGCAATGACAGTTGCTTTTTGTCACCCGATAGTATGGTGGAAGCTGTAAGCCGGTTTTGTGAAAAAACCGGACAGCAAAGTCCTCGGACTTTACCGGAATATGCAGCTGTAATTTATAACAGTCTTGCTGTGTACTATGCCAAAACGGCAGAGGAAATCGAGAAGCAGACGGGAAAGAACTATCCATGTATTCATATCATCGGCGGAGGTTCGAATGCAGAGTACTTAAACCGGCTGACGGCGAGATATACGGGAATGAAAGTGATTCCGGGACCGGCTGAGGCTACAGCAATCGGTAATCTTATTTGTCAGATGATTCATGACCGGGTATTTGACTCCTTAGAGGAAGCAAGAAGAAGTATTGTAAGATAAGGGTTATAAAACATATAGAATAAAGTAAAACAGAACCGCAGATAAAGTCCGGTGTTCATGGATTTAACTGCGGTTTCTTGTTTTGCACCTTTAGTTTATTGGTCAAAAATAAATTATGATAGAAGTATATTGACAAATAAAAAAATGTAATGTATCATTAAGATATATCATAAAGATATGTGAGGCGCATATGAAAGAAAACACAGGTAAGACAAAGTATATACTTCTTGGACTTTTGGCACATCAACCGCAGACAGGCTATACCATTAAGAAAGCAATTGAATATGAATATAGCCATTTCTGGCAAGAAAGTTTTGGACAGATCTATCCCACACTGAAACAATTGGTAAAGGAGGATCTTGCAGTAATTATGGAGGGCCAGGAGAGCGATAGTACCAGAGGGCAAAAGCTGTATCAGATTACGGAGAAGGGCAAAAAGGTACTGATCACATGGCTTGAACAGGCACCTGAGATCGAAAAGCTCCGCTACGAGCTCCTGGTTAAGGTGAGCTTTGGTGAAGCTGCCGAACCAAAGGTTATGCTGGAGCATTTGGATGATTTTATAAAGAGAAATGATAAAAACATTCGTGAAATGAACTTTTTTCTTGAAGAACTTTCCAAGCTAAGACTTCAGGGCGACGATCATACTTATAAGGAATTGACGGTCTTAAGCGGTAAATATTTTTATACTGCTATGAGGGACTGGGCTTTGGAAGCAAAACATATTATTAGTGAAAGAAAGGTAGATCCGTCATGAGACAAAGAATACGAAAAGGCATCTTAAGCTTCTCAGCATTACTATTTCCCATTTTATTTATGTTCTTATCACCGTATGTTATCATAGCTGCCGCTTCAACAGGCATTATAAATGGCAGCGCAATTATATTTGCTATATTTTTTGTGACCTCCATTCTAAGCAGCAGGCTTTTCTGCGGATGGCTTTGTCCGGGAGGAGCAATTCAGGATATGGCAGCCACAGCAAACATCAGGCCTTGGAACGGAAGGGTGAAAAATATTCTGAAATACTTGGTATGGGTAATATGGTTTGGCTTTATTATTTATCTGTGGATAGCTAACCGGCCTCTAAAGGCTGATTTCTTTTATATGACGGAAATTGACCTGCATATGACGATTATGTATTTCCTGGTTACTACGCTAATCTTTATTCTTGCACTTGTGACCGGAAAAAGAGGGATGTGTCACAGCTTATGCTGGATGGCTTCATTTATGATTATTGGTGAAAAGCTTGCCGATTTTCTTCATATACCAAGATTTAGGCTGAAGGCTAAAAGTGAGGCATGTATTTCCTGCGGACGATGTAACAAACAATGCCCGATGAGCCTGAATGTCCAGAAAATGGTCAAGGAGGGCAAGCTGCAGTCTGTTGAATGTATTGCATGTCTGGAATGTGTGGATATCTGTCCTAAAAAAGCAATCAGCTGTGGAATTAAGAGAGCCTAGACATATGCCGCATCTTTATCTCATACAATGAAATGAGCTAACTTAAGGATCATGTAATTATGAGCTTTCTAATTTACATATCGGACTATATCATCCCGTTTATCTTTTTTTACATTATTGGCATGGGCCTCCTGATGAAGCAAAATGTATTTGATGATTTCATTACCGGTGCGAAGGATGGTTTCAAGGTTGTACTTGATATCCTGCCCACTCTGATCGGATTAATGGTTGCGATCGGAATACTGCGTGCTTCGGGACTTCTCGACCAGATTGCTATGTTTTTAAAGCCTTTTACAAATATGCTGCATTTTCCGTCAGAGGCTGTTCCTTTGGTTATTATTAAGATGTTTTCCTCTTCTGCGGCGACCAGCCTATTGCTTGATATCTTTAAGGAGCATGGGCCGGATTCGTATCTTGGAAGATTGACCAGTATCATCATGAGTAGTACGGAGACAATCTTTTATACGTTAGCAGTGTATTTTATGGCAGCAGGAGTAAAGAAGACCAGATATACACTGGTAGGCTGCCTACTGGCCACCCTTACGGGAATTGTAGCGAGTACTATTATTACAAATCTTGTGTTCTGAAACGAATAAATTCAGCTATTTTGATAATTCTTTACATATCAATCTTTTTTGGATATATTGATTATAAAATAGGAGGTGATTTTATGGCGCTTTTAGGTGCGTTTATCGTACCGCATCCACCGTTAATTATTCCGGAGGTGGGTAAAGGAGACGAGAAAAAAGTTATTGATACAATCAATAGCTATCAGGAGGTGGCAAGGCGCATTGCCGCATTAGAACCGGATACGATTATCATTACTTCCCCGCATACCATCATGTATTCGGATTATTTTCATATATCACCCGGCAAGACGGCGAAAGGTGACTTTGGTCGCTTTGGGGCGAAGAAGGTGTCCTTTCAGGCGGAATATGATGAGGAATTTATAGAAGCACTTGAAGCTGAGGCAGAACGAAAAGGTATCGAAGCGGGTACATTAGGAGAGAAGGACGCTTCCTTAGATCATGGGACGATGGTGCCTCTTTATTTTATCAATGAGTACTGTAAAAAGTATAAACTGGTGCGGATTGGCTTATCCGGGTTGTCTCTTCCCGACCATTATCGCTTTGGCAGATGTATTACAAGTACCGCGGAGAGATTGAACCGGAACATTGTATTTGTTGCAAGCGGAGATCTTTCGCATAAGTTAAAAGAGGACGGGCCTTACGGCTTTTCGGAGGAAGGCATCCGCTTTGATCAGGAATTAACTGCGGCCATGAGAGAAGGGAACTTTCTTAAATTTCTGGAGTTTGCCCCGGATTTTTGTGAGGCAGCGGCAGAATGCGGCTTAAAATCCTTTGTAATTATGGCAGGAGCCTTAACCGGAAGGAAGGTAACCTCAGAGTTGTTATCCTATGAAGGAACTTACGGTGTTGGATATGCAGTTTGTGAGTTTAGGATTGGTGAAAAGGAAGAAAAGAGACATTTTGATCAGATCTTTACGGAGAAACAACTTGAGCTGGCCAAAGAACGGCAAAAATACGAGGATAGCTTTGTTCATTTGGCAAGAATATCATTAGAAACCTTTGTGACAACGGGAAAGCATGCAAAAATACCTGAAAAATCACCTGACGAATTGACAAAGAGAAGAGCGGGCGTGTTCGTATCCCTTAAAAAGTATGGAAGCTTAAGGGGGTGTATCGGCACAATTGCGCCAGTTACCGGCAGTATTGCAGAAGAAATTATGCGTAATGCCATCAGCTCAGGAACAGAGGATCCCAGATTTCCACCGGTGAGTGATAAAGAGCTTACAGAGTTGGTTTACAGTGTAGATGTCCTGGCAGATCCGGAGCCGATTCACTCAAAGTCTGAGCTGGATGTTAAGCGCTATGGAGTCATCGTAACCTCCGGGAGGAAACGAGGACTACTGCTGCCTAATCTTGAGGGTGTGGATACAGTGGAAGAACAGATATCCATAGCAAAGAAAAAAGCAGGAATTTATGATAATGAGGACATTAAGATGGAGCGTTTTGAGGTGGTGAGACATAAATGAGAGTGGAATGCGATATCTGCCCCCATCACTGTAAAATAGAGGAAGGGCATATAGGTCTGTGCAAAGGTAGAAGCAATTAGGGAGGAATAATTGTCTGTGAGAACTACGGAAAGCTGACGGCCGTTGCTCTTGACCCAATTGAGAAGAAACCGCTCTGTCAGTTCTATCCCGGGAGCAAGATTCTTTCCGTCGGGAGTTACGGCTGCAATTTAAATTGTCCATTCTGTCAAAATTGTGATATCTCTATGGTAGGAGGCGGTGAGATCGAGACTTCTTATCTTTCCTGTGAGGAACTGATTGAGAAGGCATTACTGCTCACCGACAGAGGTAATATCGGAATAGCTTATACCTATAATGAACCCCTAATCGGCTATGAATATGTCCGTGATTGCGCTGTGCTTGCAAAACAGAAGGGACTTAAAAATGTAGTGGTAACGAACGGATATATCTGTGAAGAGCCGCTTCAGGATTTGCTGCCGTGTATCGATGCCTTAAATATTGATCTGAAGGGCTTTACGGAAGATTATTACCATAAACTCCGAGGGGATCTGTCCACAGTAAAAAGGTCGATTGAGCTGGCGGCAAAGCAATGCCATGTTGAAGTTACAACTTTGATTGTACCGGGGGAGAATGACACGGAGGAAGAAATGGAGGAGCTGTCCTCTTGGCTGGCAGAGATAAATCCTGACATACCGCTTCATATCTCCCGCTTTTTCCCCGGATGGCAGATGAAGGACCGAGCTGCGACGTCGATTAAGCAGGTGTATCGTCTGGCTGAGATCGCCGGAAGAAAGCTGAAATTTGTGTATGAGGGTAATTGTTAGGTTTAGAAATTTTATTATCTCACATAAATTGCTCTAATTCATCCAATAATAACTGTTAATAGCGAGACCGCATTATAAGAAGAGAGGCCGCTAGGGAGCAGGAGGCAGAGCGTAATGAGCGAAAAGAAAGTGGAAAAAGTTAGGCAAAAAAAAGAAAACGAGAAGTTTAATAGTGTAACAAATTCCGTAAAACCGGAGAATCAGAATCAGAATCATAATGTGAAAAAAGAAGGTTTCGGCAAGCAGAACAATAAGTTTTAGGAGTAAGTCATGATTAAGGCAAAATGAATTTATTGTGATCCACTATAGTAGTATGATTAAGGATGCTGTATAATAGTATATATAGTATCCTTTTTTATGTAATAGGGAAGTGCATCCAACAAGCTGGCACTATGCTATTTTAAGAATAATTACTATTATTATATTGATTAATTATATAAAACATATTATGATATTAGAAAGTCTATTACATTAGGAAAGGGAGGCGCGGAAAAGCCTCTCGAAAAGTAATTGAGGAGGAAACATGTATGAAGGGAACAGTAGTATCATCTTGGGTTGTAAGTTGCAGGGCACTATTTGGAAAAGAAATCGTAGATAATGCATTAACTGCTAATAAGCTTTCCATTGATGTGGTTTTTACACCACTTGAGGATGTCGATGACAAAGTAGCAACAGGAATTGTGGATCATGTCGGTAAGCAGACAGGTAAGGATCATAAAGAGATATGGGGTATCATGGGGGAGCAAAATATTCAGACCTTCAGCAAGAATTATCCCGGATTTTTCCGGCATGAATCAGCATATCAGTTTTTGAAATCAATGAATGATGTACACAAAATAGTTATGAAGCGTATTGCGGGAGCGGTTCCTCCAATACTTGATGTTACCCCGATTTCGACTCACGAAATCATATTTATATACCGTTCAAAGCGTGGAATGCAGCATTATTTGATGGGCTTAATTAGTGGTGTGGCACGTTATTTTCATGAGAAGATTGAGATAGATATCATGGAGGAGAAACCGAATGAGTTACAGCTGAAGCTTAAGTTCGAAAAGGAAATCAGCTATACGAAGAAATTCCGCATGAATCAGATACTATCCCTTGGGTTCATTAAGAATTTGACCATCAAATCGACGCTGTTCAATACGCTTGCTGTTACAATTGCAGCAATTGTAATTATACCCTCCAAAATAGATGCTTTGATCCTTGGAACAGTTGCTTTGCTGGCTTCCGCTGCGGTAGGGACGATACTGAACCGCCCTCAGAAGCTATTATTAAAGGAATTGAAACTTTTGAGTGAAAATAATTTTATAGAATATCTTTCGGTTAAAACGGGTGACGAGTATGAAAAGTTGTTCGCTCAGATTGATGAAATCAAGAGAAGTGTACAAAAGGATTTCATTGGCTATAATGCAATCGTTGATGAGATGTATACATTTAATCGATCGGTAACGGAAATTGCCGGAACCATGCAACAGACCTCGAATGACATTACGAGTGTTCTTGATGAGGTTGCAATTGCTGCGATAACACAGGCAGAGGATACGGAAAATTCGGTTATGATTTTGAATGAAAGTATTCAAAATGTTACCCGTATTTCTGATGCAAGTCAGGAAAATAAGGATAAGATTGAAACAGCTATGACCAGTCTGGAAGACAGCTTTCGTAATGTACACAATACAACGAGTGAGATTAACACGGTACTTAGCAAATTCAAGATGATAAAGACGAACAGCAGCGAGTTGCGTAATAAGGCAGAAGGTATGACGGAAATCGTATCCATCGTTTCCTCCATTGCAAAGCAAATTAACCTTCTGGCATTGAATGCTTCCATCGAAGCGGCAAGGGCAGGGGATGCAGGAAGAGGCTTTGCAGTGGTTGCGGAGGAGGTAAGAAGGCTTTCTACCGAGACCAATCAGGCAGTTGAGGAGATTAATCGTAATCTGACCGAGTTCATTGAAAATATAGAGGGTGTAGTGAGTGACATTGATACCCAATATAACGTACTTGAGACAGAAGGCACCAAGCTGACTGACGCGGTCTTAGTGTCCAGCGAGTCAAACCATAATTTGAAATCCGTATCTGATCTTATGATTATGACCTCCAAGGAATTAAAGGTAGAGGCAGACAATATTTCCTCAATCTTTGATAATATGCACAGTCTTGCAGCGATAGCGGAGGAAAATTCGGCCGCTACCGAAGAGGCAAGCTCTAACGTTGCGATTTATATGGATCAGATTAATAAGCTGTCAGAACAGATCAGTGTATTTGATCTGATGATTAAAAACTTCCAGGAAGATTTGAGCAAGTATAAAATCTAATAATATTTAGTAAATAAGAAGGGGTTATCGGAAGGACATTCAGTAGAAAGAAGGGCTATTATAGTTCAGCCTTCAAAGAGATGTATCCGGACTGGGAAAAAATGATTTCCATATAGGAGTATTTGCATTCGAACTACGTAATGCAACTTAGCGAAAGCGGC
>DBTU01000034.1 GCA_002307215.1 Lachnoclostridium sp. UBA1308 | reverse complement strand
AAACTATCCCGCACATCAAACCTACAAATGCAAGAGGAAATTTTTACGCCACGAGATTATCAAAAACCGCAGTTAGATTTTACTGATATTTTGGCAACTATGCAAACAAAAATCAAAATTCGTATTCATAAATCTGTCATGGACAGGGTACTTGATTATTGCACTTATGAACACTTTTCGCCAGACGGTGATGAGCATTGCATTGTTAGTTTTCCTTTCATAGAGAACGAATACTACTATAATATTCTTTTCAGTTTTGGGGATAAATGCGAGTGTTTAGAGCCGTTACATATCCGCACAGAAATGAAGCGCAGAATACATGATATAACTTCCATATACGAAAGTTAATACATGGAGTAAGGTTAGATTTTTGCTATGTCATTTCGCCGCCGACAACTGGGAACTGAGAATGTCGAAGAAACATTTTTATTTAGAGCAGAAAGATTATGGTCAAGAATACTGGATAAATACAATCTAAACCAAGTATTCGAGAGCTATTACAAGATTACCGTATAATAGAAATAAAAAAATCTCCTCGAAAAAGAACGAATTAAGCAATCACATAATTTATATCAACAGGTACATTGACCGTGTTAAACTATTTGAATGACTTTATAACTTTCCATGGATGGACATTTCAGGAGTGCGCGACATGAATGTCGCTTCACTCCGACTGACTTATACAAACTTCAAGCCGGAAGCTTAGTATTACCGGAAAGTTATAACCGGAATGAAAATAGATTAATGCGGTCAATATACCGTTCCTAGAAAGAAGCTTTACCGCTCTTCTATGAATTTAAATTAATGACAATAGCCTTCGGCCGGCTCATTGCCTCTACACTGTAACGGATGCCCTGAGTTCCCATACCGGAGGACTTGACTCCCAGAAACGGAAAATGATCAGGGCCGCGTTCGGTTTTATTGTTGATTTGTACAGTTCCTACCTCCAGCCTGTTGGCAATCATAAAGGCCAGATCGATATTCTTAGTAAAGACAGAGGACTGAAGACCGTATTCGGAACGATTGGCAATATCAATCGCCTCCTCGATATCATTTACGCGGAGGATGGGTAGAACAGGTCCGAAAGGTTCCTCCCAGGCAAGTCTCATATCAGTGGTTACATAATCAATTAAAGTCGGATATAGCAGATTGCCTTCTCGCCTATTTCCAATGACTATTTTCGCTCCCTTTTCCACGGACTCTTTTATCAACTCTTCAACAAAATCTGCAGCCTGAGTACTGATTAGGGGTGTAATTTGAATTCCTTTCGCTGGATTTCCTACCTTGAGCAGTTTTATTTCCTCCTCAATCAATTCAACCAATTGATCAGCAATGGCATTCATAACAAGTATTCTCTTTACGGCGGTACATCTTTGTCCGGAATAGCTGTAAGCACCGGCAACTATGTTTTTGGCGGTCATAGATAAATCCGCATCCTCTAAAACAATCGCAGCATCTTTACCCCCCAGTTCCATAAGCATTGGTACCATACCTGCAATCTGTGCGATATGCCTACCAACTACAGTGCTTCCTGTAAAATTAATAAAATTAATTTCTTTATGTGTAATCAGATAATCACCGATTTCTGAACCCCTTCCGGTTACGGTATTTAATATCCCGGCAGGAAGACCGGCCTGATGAAATACCTCTGCGAGATAGAGAGCACTGATTGCACCTTGAGTCGGTGGCTTTAAGATGACACTGTTTCCCGCAATAAGAGCCGGGGCTACCTTTGATGCGGTCAGATTGATTGGATAATTAAAGGGAGATATAGCCAGAACGATACCGAGCGGTATTCTTGCAACATAAGAGATTTTGTTTTTCTTAAAACCGGGAAACTGCTCAGCACCGATGGCTTCACTCTGTACATGCATTCCTTCATTTGCGGTGAAGCGAATGAAGTCAGCAGTCCTTTTCACCTCGGATACTGCTGAATCTGTGTCCTTGGCAATCTCTGTTTCAAGTATTTTGGACAATAACTCTATGTTTTCTTCCAGTATGTCGGCAGCACGTTCCAGTATTTTTGCACGCTGACTCAGCGGGGTATCCCGCCATGCTTTCTGAGCTTGCTTTGAGTTCATTATAATATCATCGATTTCTTCCCTGGACAAAAGCTGTGTTTTGCCTACCAGACTGTTATCGACAGGTGAAAATATCTCGAGGGACTTTTTGCTTAAGCACTCGACCCATTCACCATTGACTAAATTGAAATAAACATTACCCTTATGGATTCTCTCAAACATTTTGTTTACCCCTTTATGTTTTATTTTTATATTGTCAGATATTATATATCGAATAATACATTACCATATTAAAGTATTAACAAATAGACGGTGTTATAATACAAAAAACATGAGTCATATCTTTTTCCTACTTAACATACCCTTCAATAAAGTACCGACAGCAGTGCTGTTATTTCCTTCATATGATTTTCCCATTAAGAAGGTTTGCTCGACCTTGATAGTTCCTATTTGGTCTGTCTCAACCGCAAAAGGATCATTGGATATCAGTATCATGTCTGCGATTTTACCTTCCTCAAGGCTGCCGCGATCCTTTTCATCAAAGGAGGACCAACATCCATTATATGTAGTAATTCGTAGTGCCTCATCCAGCGTCAGACGGTTCATGGTATCGTAATTATTTACAGCCTTTTGTATCCAGGCGAAGGGATTGGGCATGGTGACAGGGGCATCCGAACCATTAGAAAACATAATGCCCTCGTTTAGGTACCTTCGGTAGGGGGACATGCGCTCTATGCGGTTACCGACCAGTTCTTCGGCAAACAACGCACTCGAATTATCTTCACTGATAAAGGCAAACTGTGTCAGTATCTGTATGCCCAGTTCGCTACAAAGCATAATCCCCTCCTCAGTAGGCATATCCCCATGAATGATACCATGTCGGTGATCGGCTCTGGGGAAATCCTCAAGTGCTGCTTTTAGAGCCTGCACGGCCTGACGAAAGGCAGCGTCACCGATTGCATGCATTTCAATCTGAAGCCCCTTTCGATTTGCTTCTTTACAAAAACGAATAACCTCCTCATCTTTGTAATATAGAATTCCGCGATAATCAGTGGTGCCCTCATACGGATCTATAAATGCAGCATCCCGTGAGCCCATGCTTCCGTCAAGAGCTGTCGCAAAGCATCCACCTAATCTAGGGAGCTTTCTCTTAACTACTTTGCCGCTTTCAAAGGTCTGAAAAAATACACGGGTTTGAAAACCGCTTTTCTGCCCTCTTCCCAACCAACGTTCCAGATCCACATCCAGATCCCGAAAAAAGCCTGTGCCGGTACAAGTGTGCATCATACCAAACCCTTTTTTAATCATGGCATCATATCCGGACTGTAGGCTTTTCAGAATATCAAAGGGCGATAAAAGGGAAGGAATATAATCTACCAATGAATAGAAGGCTTCTTGCTTCATCTCTCCACTGTCTGCATTAAACCCACGTTTTGATGCAATTGTTTTGGGAAGTCTCTTAAGAAGATAGGAGTTAACAACTCCCGAATGTCCGTCATTTCTGGTTACCACGGCCGGTCTGTTCGAGATAACCGCATCCAGCTCTTTACGAGTAATCTGTCTTTTCTCCATTAGATTTGTCGGAGTTATTCCGAAGGCGAGAACTGCGCCGGTTCGGTTGTTCGCCGCATAATCGGAAAGTATCCGGCAGACCGCCTCTAAACTGTCGGCCTCGTAAAGCTTTGCGGAACGATTTATAACTGTATACGACAGAAAATGTATGTGGGAATCTACGAAGGAGGGCATGAGAACTCGTTGCCCCAGTTCAAACATTGGAACTAGCCGATATTCCTCCGGTAGATGATCTCCGACAAATAGTATTCGGCCATTATCTTCAATCAGATAATTATATTTATGGTTTTCGCTATCGCAGGTAATTATCTTCCCATGATATATTTTCATATTCTTCCTCCATTCTTATAAGAATACACTCACGGTCATGAGTCCGTATGCAATGATTACAATGAGTTGAAATGCTCCATTACTCAGGCGTCCCATGCTCCAGCCTCGGTTTTCATAATCCGGGCTTTTTTTAAACGATCGGTAAACCGGGACAATCGTTAGTGCGACCAGCAGACCGATTCCTCCGGCAGCCAGTTCCATATATTCAATAAATCCACCTATATTTAATAGCGAGAGCAGAAAGGATGGAACAGTTGCCAGAAGCCAGCAGACGATGGGAAGGGAGTGGTGAACCCGTTCTTCAATGATGTTTGACATGGCAAAGGAAATGGACCAATAGCTTGTTAGCATGGCAAGGAGAATAATAACAGAGCCAAGGATATTCGCCCAGGGGCCAAGTGCTTCAGACCAGCCAATAATTGCAACTTCAGTTATTCTTTTGGAAATAAGTAGTGTAGTAATGACTGTGATGATAATAAATATTAGATTTATGCCCATACCGATAACAACTGACTTTCCGATCAGCCGCCTGTTCCAGTGAAGACCTTTTGCTGCTTGTGGAATTGAGAAGAAGGAGGCAAAGCAGAACATGACAATCCCGAACAAGGAAAGATTGGATATCCAATGATTTTCCTTCAGCGTTATCGAATGCATACCTGCAAAAGCCGAAAATATAATAAATATAAGATATAGCAGCATCAATACCAGAACAGCATACTTTTCACATAAGCCCAGAATTTTTAATCCAAAAGCGACAACGAAAGCAGCGAATAAATAAAATAGTACCTTGCCTAGGAACGGATTTAATCCGATTAGAGAAGAAATGATGTCAGAGGCACCGTTAATGTATACGGATAGGTTTGTGATAAATACCAGAGTGAGAATTCCGAAAAGGCACCAAGTGATAATCTTTCTACCTTTAAAAAGATATTTATCATAAATTTCAACGATCTGTCCGTTACCTTCCACGGAGCATATCTCTGCAATCATAAAATGGAGCAGAAGGCTTATAAAGTAAGCAGTAAAAATGATGATAAAGGCTGAAACAATGTTAGTCTTTGACACAAGAAACGGAACAGCCATAATTCCACTTCCAACCCCATATCCGGTTATGATACATGAGGCTTCGAATAAGGATAATTTCTTTGTTTCCATTGCAGCTTTTCTCCTTTGTACGTTTTTCTATATGCTATTGTTTTCAAGAAAAAGTCTAACATGCTCGTCCTGCTCAAGCTTTATTTTATCAAAATCAATTTGTGAATAATCCGTGGTTAAACTATTTTCATAAAAGCGATATATGAAGTATGCATGATATTCAATTGCCAGCATGGTTGGGTTCATGGTACGCAGATGACCTCGCTTCATAAGCATTTCAAAATGACGGGCATATATAGTGCGAGGACGTTGTATTAATTCTTCCAATAATACACGCTGAATTTTCTCATTATGAAATTGCTCTTGAAAAATAATCTTGCCGATGTCATTATTGACCGGCGAATGAAAGAAACGATCATTTGTCTGGATGACTTTTTCAATATAGGCACGTGCGTCTATATCCTCAGTAATATCATAAGCCTGATAGATTTCTTTCTGAATCTCATTGCTAAAATAATCAACAATCACGTCAAGTAAGGCTTCCTTACGGGAATAATGATTATAGATAGAAGAGGCTTTAATATCGACCTCGGTTGCTATTTCCCGCATGGATACATTCTGATACCCCTTTTGTGCAAACAGTTTGATTGCAACTTGAAATATCTTCTCTTTATTATTTCCTTTGTTCATTAATATAAGGCCTCCCTAAAATGAAAATGTTGAAAACAGAAACGCGTAAGTTTTATATATTTCAATGATGTACGAACAATGTTAGTTTGTCAAGCATAAGCAATTCGATTTATCTGTCTACAGAGGCGTTTCTATTCTTTGATGTAATATATAAAGAGTATAAAGTTGTGGGGTGATATATAAGGATTTTTACGTAATTTAAAAATCATCTTGACAGACTAACAATGTTAGTTTATATTAAGCTAACGTTGTTAGTTTGAAGTAAATAGATTATCAAAAAATTATTAATTTGATATGTAGTGGATTAATTGAATTGTGTTATACCATTACACTCGATAAAAACAATGAAATTAAGGAGGCATATTAATATGAAGAAAACAGCAATTAAAGTTGTGAAAAAAACATTAAAAATAGTTGCAATAGTATTGGCTGTCCTGGTGCTTGGATTTGCGGGGTTTTGTGTTTTTCTGTTCATGGGGAAAGAAAAGACTAATAATCTTTCCATTCAGGTAGTAAATTTGGAAAGTATTGCTGATGGTGCATATGCCGGTAGCTATGAGGGCTTTCGCTTTAGTAACAAGGTGGAAGTAACGGTTAAGGATCATATAATAACAGGCATCGAGATTAAAAAGCCGGTACTATTTATGAAAGAGAAGACATCAGATCAACTCATTGATGAAGTGAAAGCATCACAAAATACAGATGTGGATGTGATATCGGGAGCAACAGTATCGAGTAAAGCAGTATTGAAGGCAGTAGAGAACGCATTGGAGTAAGAAATATAATAAAAACCAAAAGAGGTAAATAGACTCACGAATTGCAAGAGCGGC
>DBTU01000036.1:16850-29557 GCA_002307215.1 Lachnoclostridium sp. UBA1308 | reverse complement strand
ATTTCTTAAGTTGACCACATTGGCCTAAGTACCAACGACTTCATACAGTTGCTCAAGAACGATCTTATGTATTACCATAGGGTGACTGTTTATGTGCAAATTGACGAAGATAAAAATATATAGGGCTTATGACACCCCAACCATACAACGGTATCCATGCTTTCAATTAATTTTCGGCTTTTACACTAGAATCATATACCTTTATTCATGCCATGTCTGTGAAAGGGATTTTTTCGCTCTCCCCATACAGTGCATGATGGGAGTATGTGAACCCTCTTGTATTCTTATAGTTGTTTTGCGACAGCTGAAGAATAAAAAACTAAAATAAAAACTATTAGCTTTGTTAGATAATACTATTGGTATATGGATATGATTGAAGGAGGGATATAATTTTCCCTCCTTTCAAGTACGCATTTGTGAACATGTACTAAACTTCTAGCGCAGTGGTTCTCCTGCGTTAGGTAATTCTTTCCTTTTATACATATTATCACTTTATTTACGTCAGGTAAACCTTTAAAATAAGCTTCATATTATTTTAAAGGAGGTCATTTTATGACAAATGATGAAGTTTTATTAAAGCTTGAAGAAGATGTTCGTCTTCGTGGTTTTACCTCAGCAACAATTGACCGATATCTTACTACTGCCAAAGCGTTTTTACGACACTATGAAGGTAGGCAAATCGTCGATTTAGACGAGCATGATATTCGGGATTTTCTTAAGTATCTGATAAATGACAAGAAGTTAGTACAGGCTACAGTCAACAATTATAATGGTGTTATCCGTTTTATTTATGAGGTTACTCTGGGGCGGAGACTGAATCTAAAACTAATTCCTCGGTCTAAAGTCGTGCGTTATCTTCCTGATCTTCTGATAGTGGAGGATATACAAGCTTTATTTAATGCTTGTGGGAATAACTTACGCGATAGAGCTATACTAATGACTATTTACGGAGGCAGATTGCGGCTTTCCGAACTATGTCATCTTAAAACATCTGATGTTTATGCATCCACCATGTGAATACTAATTCGCCAGGGAAAAGGAAGAAAAGATCGCTTTACAATTCTATCTCGGACCAATCTAGAAGTATTAACGAAGTACTGGTATGCGTATAAACCATGCCGTCCTGATAATTATCTATTCCTATCTCGGTTAGGCACCCCCCTCTGTACCAGAGCAGTACAGAAACTTTTTCATAAATATCTTAAAAAGGCAGGGATAAAAAAACATGCTACTATACATACCCTCCGGCATGATTTCGCAACCCATCTTTTACAGGCTGGTACGGATATATTCCGCATTAAAAACCTTCTTGGTCATACCAGCCTTAAAAGTACTTCGTTATATCTACATCTTTTGGAGTTTGAAGAAGAACTGATAAGTCCCCTTGATTTATTGGATCAGACGCAGAAAGTTGGTAAATTCAAAAAATCACCCTACACGATGGGGGTGAATTAAATGCCTGAAGTACAGGATATTTTAGCACAGTACATGGGCTCGTATATGAAAGAGCATTCTCTTAGTTCCCATACTCTAAAAACCATAAATGCATTAACAAAGTGTCGAACCTCTGCTCTTGGCGGACATGTGACCATTTGTGAAGACTGTGGACATATGCAGGTTTCCTATAACTCCTGTCGGAATAGACACTGTCCAAAATGTCAGACGCTTTCTAAAGAGCAGTGGATTGAAAGTCAGAAATATCAGCTTTTAAATACTGGATACTTTCATGTGGTCATGACGGTGCCGGATACACTTCATAGCATAATTCTTCAAAACCATAGCGAATGCTATACCATACTTTTTTAAGCTGTATCAGACACTTTGAAAGAATTGGCTATGGATAAGAAGTATCTTGGGGCACAGATAGGCTTAACCTCAATACTTCATACCTGTGGATAAAATCTTATGTTTCATCCGCATATTCATTGCATTGTTCCGGGTGGTGGTTAAGATAAACTTGGGAGATGGCGCCATAGCCGTAAGAAGTTTTTCAACCAGATTTATGAAAATCAGGCACTATAGATTATTAGGAAATGGTAATCGAACAAAAAAGTTAATTATCTGCAAAACTTTAACCAATACACCTATTATAGAAAAAGTGAAAATTTCCGCCGTTTCCTTGATTGAAAAAATACTGGGTAAACGAGCATTCCAATGCCCCTGCTGTAACAGTGACGTCTGGTTCGCTACCCTTGTTCTTCGCCGCCAAGGAGATAAACTAAATACCTTCAATCAGCCCCGTTACAACCGTGTGGGGGAAAGGGGGAACTATATCTATTTTATATGATTATATAGGTTTTTGGAAGATTACTTTATTGATTGATCGTTCCCTTGAGTAAATTTTTTTATTTTTGAGAAAAGTTTGATGATTGAATTCCCATAGTTTATTGGCAACCGCAGTTCCGTACTCTGAAATTACACGAACTAATGCGCTGACATTGACAAAATTTAAGCAGATACTATAATTAGGGTATCTGCTTTTTTGCGCATTACTTCGTATAATTCTCTATTCAGAATACGAATTATCAATTCTTCGACAAATTGTAATTTATTTAATAGATTAAATCTTAATTTTTGAGTGTATGTTTATTTATTGAAACTGCCACTATTGAAACGATGACCATAATGATAGTTGTAACAATTGCACCTAATGTAGTCTGATTAAACACTATCGTCATTGCTGCTGCATCAATCATGCAGTGAAAAAGCACGCACAAAAATATATTTCCCTTCGATATTTTATGAATTGCACCCATTGCAAAAGCTATTCCAAATATATTCGTTGCACTCCATAGAGTTAGCCCTCCTATCCCTAGAGGGATATGCCATAATAACCAAATTGGGGCAATAATTAGGCATGAAAGTAAATAACCAAATTTTTTATTCAACTCAGACTGCAAAATATATCTCCAACCAGCTTCTTCCATACCTGCACCTGCCAATAAAGCTACAGGTATGTAGATAAAAAAAAGGTATAAGGGATTTACTTTATTCAAACCAGAGGTTGCTATCAGCGAAACCATATAGATAATAAGCAAGGCTACGACAAACAAATAATTATATACAGATGTTTTAAATGTAAAAATATTTTTCAGCCATTCTTTTATGCCTAATACTTCGTTATTTTTTCTTAACACGATGAATGAAGCTATTGCTGGCGACCAAGCACCAATTAAATAAAGTGCGTTTAACAAAGGATATTCATAAAGCGTGAATCCAAACCATTCACATACAGACAACCCACCCCAACCAATGAGTGCGATAATAAAGGTGAATATTAAAAATTGAGTTACTAGCTTCTTGTTCATTTTTTCTACTTTTTTCATAATCTACCTTTTTCTATTTGACAAATTTAATTTTTAAGTCACAGTTTTATACAAGTACTAAACTGCTAGCGCAGTGGTTCTCCTTGTCCTTCGCCGCCAAGGAGATAAACTAAATACCTTCAATCAGCCCCGACATAACCGTGTGGGGGAAAGGGGGAACTATATCTATTTTATATGATTATATAGGTTTTTGGAAGATTACTTTATTGATTGATCGTTCCCTTGAGTGATTTTTTTATTTTTGAGAAAAGTTTGATGATTGAATTCCCATAGTTTATTGGCAGCTGCAGTTTCGTACTCTGAAATTACACGAACTAATGCGCTGACATTTACAAAATTTAAGCAGATACTATAATTAGGGTATCTGCTTTTTTGCGCATTACTTCGTATAATTCTCTATTCATATTGTGAATCATCAGTATGGTAATATTATACATCTAATATTTGCTTAATATCAATATCTTTATCTAACAGAGCTAAACTAATATAAAGCCAATATATAAAACTATTTAAAACTAACAAAAACGAATAAAACTAATATTAAATACTCTTCATATATTCACATCGTTTTATCCGGCTAATTAGTCTACATATTCTGATAATTTCATATATTATTAACAGTATCTGCTAAGGATTTAGGGGGCCGCAATGAAGGATAACCTGAAATCATCCCATGATAAATTCAAGAAATTAAACAAAGATAGATTATATAGAGGTATTAGTCGAAAAAAGAAAGTAAAATCATGTCTTTCACCCACATATCTCGAAGAACTGTCAAATCGTTTGCACCTGCCGGCAGATATCCTGGCCGGAGCTCCGGTCATTACTGCTACAGGAAGAAATGAAGTCCGTGTGGAAAATTATAAAGGGATTATTGAATATACCGAGAATTTAATTAAAGTTCAAACGAAGATTTGCAAGGTCTGCATTGAAGGAAAGCATCTGAACATATTATATTTTACTGAGGATGAGATGCGAATCACCGGGCACATACAGACAATCTATTATGGATAAATTCTATCATAACAGGTGAAGCGGCTTGCCGATTTACTTGTTGATTGCCGGGAGGGTATTATCATGTTAATGAAACTGGTAAACTGGTCTCTTGGATATCTCTGTGTGAGAATCCGGGGGATTGCACCGGAACGCTTTATTAATCTGTGCTGTAGCAAGAAAATTTTTATCTGGGAGTTAAAGCGTGATCAGGAAGATTATCAATTTTTTATTTCCATTCGAAACTTTAAAAAATTAAAACCGATTGCAAAGAAAACAGGAATTGTCCCTAAAATCACCTGTAAAATCGGGCTTCCCTTTTTTATGCACCGATATCGAAAACGTAAAATTTTCTTTATCGGTATTTTATTCTGTACAATTTTGGTATATATTATGTCATTATACATATGGGATATCAATGTTCTTGGGGGATCAAAGTATACTCCGGAGGCAATGCAAAAATTCTTGAATGAGCAACATGTTTATACGGGCATATTAAAGAACAAGGTGAATTGTCAGGAAATTGAAGAGGAGATTCGCCTTGCCTATAATGATATCGGCTGGGTATCGGCAGAGATTAAGGGAACCAGATTGATTATTAAGATAACAGAGACCAATATGCCGACACCTGCGGGTGAGGCGATTGAACCCAGTCATATTGTTGCTACAAAGAATGGAATTATAAAATCGATTATTACCAGGGCAGGCACTCCCATGGTTAGAAAAGGCGATGTTGTAAAAAAGGGGGATATTCTGGTAAGCGGAATTATACCGATAAAAGCTGATTTTGATGAGATATTAAAACTTCAGCCGGTCGTAGCTGATGCGGACATCGTCTGTAAGTCCTATTATGATTACAAAGATAGCTTTTGTATGGATTATATGAATAAAGAATATTCCGGAAAGTCAAAAAAAGGCTATTATTTCATACTGTTTGGAAAAAAATTATTTTTATATAATCCTAGAAATCCCTATGATAAATATGATATAATTGTAAACGAAATCGCATTACATGTAACCGATACTTTTTATATGCCTTTTCGATATGGAACCATTATGACAAGGGATTACAAGGAGGAATCAAAAAAGTATTCTGAGGATGCTGCGATCAAGATTGCTAATGCGAAGCTGAACAGATATTTACAGCGTTTATCGGAGCTTGGTGTTATAATAACTGAAAATAGTGTAAAAATATCAATAGAGAACAATGCCTGCATAGCTCAGGGTAGAGTAATAGTCGAAGAACCGGCTTGGAAATATCAAAAAGTACAGGAAAGTGAGTGGAGGATTGAGCAGACAGATGAGCATAACGGAGACAATCATTGATATACCTGCAGAACATGAAAAGAATGTATTTGGAGGATTTGATGCATATGCGAAGATAATCGAACGTGCCTTTAATGTCACAATCATAGCCAGAAACGGTGAGGTTAAGGTAGTAGGTGCGGCCGATGAGGTTTTGAAGGCAAAGAGTGTATTTCTGCAATTGTTGGAACTGTCCAGACGTGGCAATCAGATAACCGAACAAAATGTTAATTATGCAATATCGCTTTGTTATGAGAATAAAGAACACGAAATCGTTGAGATTGATAAAGATTTAATTTGCCATACAATAAACGGTAAGCCGATAAAACCAAAGACCATTGGGCAAAAGACTTATGTGGATTTGATCAGAAATAAAATGATTGTATTCGGTGTAGGTCCTGCCGGAACCGGAAAGACCTATCTGGCAATGGCAATGGGAATTACGGCTTTTAAGAATGACGAGGTCAGTAAGATTATTTTAACGAGACCGGCGATTGAGGCGGGAGAAAAGCTTGGCTTTCTGCCGGGTGATTTGCAGAGCAAGGTTGATCCTTATCTACGTCCCTTATATGATGCACTGTATCAAATTATGGGACCGGAGGGTTACATTAAGAACACGGAAAAGGGCTTAATTGAGGTAGCGCCATTAGCTTATATGAGAGGAAGGACGCTCGAGAATGCCTTTATTATACTGGATGAAGCACAGAATACGACACCGGCACAGATGAAGATGTTCTTGACCAGAATCGGATTTGGTTCCAAGGTTGTAATAACAGGGGACTTGACTCAGAAGGACTTACCCAGTGGTACAAAGTCAGGCCTTGATGTTGCCATTAAGGTGCTTAATAAGATAGAAGAAATCGGATTTTCATATTTAACCAGTCAGGATGTTGTAAGGCATCCACTGGTTCAAAAAATCGTGAAAGCATATGAAACCTATGAAGAGAAAGCGAAACACTATGAGAACAAATCGGAAGATCACAGTAAATTAAAAAGAAGCAGCAAGATAAACTATAAATCCGAAAAGATCAGAGGAAACCGGGATGAAGGCAGACCATAAGGATTTTGCGGCAACAGAGAGTGAAAATACAAAAGTAATTAAAACGAAATTAAATAAGAAGAAATATCCTCTTATATTACTATTGCTTCCAGTACTATCTATGTTACTTCCGATACTGAAGGGTATTATTTCTGACGCTTCAGAGATTGCGATGGCTAAGTCAGGGATTATTACATTAATTCTGACAGGAGCAATAACCTTCTATATTCGCTCTTACGAAGATGATATTCTGAAGAAAATGCATGCAGGAGCGCTTATTGCTTGTGGATATCTGGGCTCCATTTGCTTATTGCTATTTGTTCCCAACTCCGGAATGCTTTGTTTCTGGATGCTCGGTGGTTTGGTAATAGCTATGCTGATTGATAATAGGCTTGGTTTGTTCGTTAACTTTAATATGGTTTTTATCCTTGGAATTATGATGGGAATCTATCTTGAGTCTATGATTCAGCTATTAATTCTTTGTATTTTACTTAGTATGCTATCCGGAGCTGTCAAGGAAAAATCCACATTTCTATATAGTACAATAATAATTTTATCGGTGAATATTGCCTTGTCCTGCGCGATCAATGATTTTGTTGTTGAAAAAATAGCAAATATAAATTACGCTGTTTCGCTGCTTAGTATTCTGGCGGTTCTTGTTGTGGCATTTACTATTTGTGTTATTTATCAGAAGAGAGATAACCGTGTAGATGCTTCCATAGATCTAGTGTCAACAGAGTCTATAGAAAAGATAGTAGATTCATCCGCTCAGGTTAATACAGAGATCGGTAATTCTAAACAGAATGCTCAAATCCTTGGAATAAGGACAAGCTATGAAATACTATGTGATGGCGGTAACCTGCTTTTACAAAAGCTTAAGGAGTTTTCGGAGGAGTTGTATAAACATGCGTTTCAAATTGGTGACTTAGCCGGGCGAGCAGCAAATGAAATTGGAGCGGATGAGTTTTTGGCACGAGCAGGCGGCTTATACCATGAGATTGGCAAGATCAATGGAAAAAACTATATTGAAGAGGGACTGAAGTTGGCTGAAGATTATGCGTTCCCCAAAGAGCTTACTGCAATCCTCAGAGAACATAACATTAAGTATGACAAACCGAGTTCACCTGAGGCAGCTATTGTCATGTTATCCGATAATGTGGTCTCTACGATTGAATACATAGTAAAAACAGGTGATCAAAAATTTACTCCGAATAAGATTATTGAGAATATCTTTCAGATGAGACTGGACAAGGGTACCTTTGACAGTGCCGGCATATCTTTGATGGATTACAAAGTATTAAAAGAATTCTATCTGGCAGAATTTTGTACAAAAAAGGAAGAATAGGGTCTAGGCATGACAATTAATTATGATTTTGAAGCAGAGGAACAATTGGATTTTGACTATAAAGCATTACTTAGTAGGGTGGTGGAAGCATGTCTTTTTAGTGAGAAATGTCCCTACGACACTGAGGTAAGTATTCTGTTTACCAATGATGAGGAGATCAGGCAAATCAATTCAGAGTATCGTGAAATTGATAGCCCTACGGATGTGCTGTCCTTTCCGTCCATAGAATACGATACTCCGGGAGACTTTTCATTGATTGAAGATAATAGTGCTGACTATTTTAACCCGGAAACCGGTGAATTAATGCTGGGTGATATTGTGTTATCTGTTGACCGCGCAAAGCTACAGGCGAAGGAGTATGGCCACTCGATTGAGCGTGAAATCGCCTTTCTTACGGCTCACAGCATGTTTCATCTCTTTGGATATGATCATATGGAGGATGCGAACAGGATTATTATGGAAGATAAACAAGAAAAGATCCTAGAAGGTCTTAAGATAGGTAGATGAATATTAGTCATTGGAGGAACATGAATTGAAATTAAAGAAACTTACGTTTTTCATCGTATTATTACTTACGGTTTATCTGATTACGGGCTGTAAAAAGAACGAAACGGACAATAACAGTACAGCAATAAAGGGCAATACAGATCAAAATGACGTTTCGCTGCCCTCGTCTGATAATACGGCACAAGACACCACAATAACACCAACCGTAGTTGAGGAAAGCCATGATGGCGAGATGAGAAGCTACCTGAGCGGGCTATGGGTTCCGGTGGAGGTTGGAATGAAAAGACCTTACGCATACCAGTTCAATAACTTTAAGACAGTATCCAACCAATGGGGAATCTCACAGGCAGATATCGTTTATGAGTGCCTGGTTGAGGGCGGTATCACGAGACTTCTTGGTATCGGTGAGAATTATACCGGAGATCGAATTGGTTCGACAAGAAGCGCCAGACATTATTTTGTAAGTATTGCAGACGAATATGATGCAATCTATATTCATTACGGTGGGACTAAATATGCTAGGAGTAAAATAGCGGAGCTCGGAGTGGATGAGCTTGATGGCAATGCAAACAGCGGAGCCATAGCCTTTTACAGAGATAAGTCAATCAAAGCTCCACATAATGCCTTTGCAAGCCTTGAGGGAATACAAAAAGCCATCAAGGAAAATGGCTTTGAGACAGCTTATTCTACAAACTATAAACCTCATTTTACCTTTTATGAAACAGATACCGAGCTTTTAGCCGGTTCGGATGCTAATAAGGTGAATTTAGATTTTTCAGCCTATAACTCACCCTATTTTGAATATAACAAAGAAGACAAGCTCTACTACCGTTATCAGTTTGATGCAGCGCATGTTGATTCTCTAACAGGGGAGCAGTTGGTTTTTAAGAATATCATCGTTCAATTCGTAAAAGAATGGGATATCGATAAAAACCATTATCAGACCATGGATTTAGAGGATGCAGAAGGTTCCGGCTTCTATATCACAAATGGTAAGGGTGTTCCGATTACCTGGAAAAAGAATGAGGCTGGCAGCTGGATGAGATATTATGATGAGTCCGGTGCAGAACTTTCAATCAATCCGGGAAAAACCTATATAACTTTATTTCCGAACAATAGAACCGGAGATGTGGCAATCAGATAATAAACAGTGACTATTCAGTCACTGCGGTTCTTTCGAACCGATGCACACAAAATATGTTGAAAAGCACATATTTTGGCACTGGATTTTCTCGAAATCCAATGGATTTCTCGGGGTACTGAATAGTTACAATAAACATATCGAATCCTTACTTGACTAACATATAAACATCAGCAAAACATGGAGGACTTTTTCTTTCTATGCCTTGTTGATGTTTCGTTTATATAACTAAAGATAAAATGAAGGAGCATTTTTATGTCGGAACGAAATAAAGGAAACAGTTTTCTGGTTCAGGGAAGTATATTGGCAGCGACCTCTTTGATTGTGAGAATAATCGGATTGCTCTATAGGATACCCCTGATTAATATCATCGGAAATGAAGGAATGGGTGTATATAGCAATACCTTTGATATTTATAATATGGCTCTGATTTTGTCATCCTATAGTCTGCCCATGGCTGTCTCTAAGCTGGTTGCCGTCAAACGAAGCAATCGGGAATATAGAAATGCGTACCGCGTCTTCAAATGCGCGATGGTTTTTTCAGTATCAATAGGTTTAATGGCAACTGTTATTATTCTGTTCGGAGCTGACTTTTTTTCTTCCTTTTATTCGGACAACAGTATTGCGTTACCGTTACGAGTATTGGCACCTACTATTTTTGTATTTTCCATTATGGGAGTACTCCGGGGCTTTTTTCAGGGTAAGAATACAATGATTCCGACGGCGATATCACAGCTCCTGGAACAGATAATTAATGCGGCGGTCAGTATTATTGCAGCATTAATATTGGTAAAGAATTACAGCGCAAATATGAATGTTGCATCCTATGGTGCTGCCGGAGGAACGCTCGGAACCTTATCCGGAGCACTCATAGGGCTTTTGTTCTTAGTCTTTGTATTTGCTGTCTACAGGCCTTACTGGAAGAAACAGATGCGTCGGGATACAGATGAGAATAGAGAATCTTACCGAACGATATTCAAATTGTTGCTGATAACCTCAGTACCGATTATATTAAGCCAGACCGTATATCAGATCAGTGGAATGCTCGACAGTATTATCTATAACCAGATTATGTTTCATAAGCATCTTTCAGCTTTTGATTTTCAGGCGCTTGTAAGTTCATCAGGAGGCGGTATCAGTAGGAATGACATGTATACAAAAGTAATCCGTAGAGCATTGATCGGTATCTACAGCGGAAAATATAAGCTACTGACGAATGTTCCCGTGGCAATTGCAACAGCGATTGCAGCTGCCATTATTACAACGATTGCAGCCTCCTTCAGCAAGGGAAGAGAAGATGAAATTAGAAACAAAGTACATATTGCAATCAAATTCAATATGATTATTGCTATCCCTTCAGCAATCGGAATGGGAGTACTTGCTTCTCCTATCTTAAAGCTTATTTTTCATGATTCCAGCGTCCTTCCGGCAAATCTTCTTCGTATTGGAAGTCTTGCTGTTGTCTTCTTTGCTTTATCAACGCTTTCGTCTGCGGTATTGCAAGGCATTAACAGGCTGAGAGTTCCGGTTACTAATTCGGTCATATCCCTGGGAATTCATATCATATTCGTTTTTATACTACTTAAATTCACCCCATTAAGTACCTATGCTTTGGTGATCGGTAATGTGTCTTTTGCTTTGGTTGTATGTATTTTGAACTGGATATCCCTTGAGAGACATCTGAATTACAGTCAGGAGATTTTGAAAACCTTCTTAATTCCCACAATCTGTTCGCTCCTCATGGGAGTGGCAGCATATTTCTCCTATCAGGGTTTTGTGACACTCTTGCATAGTAATTTGATTGCCACACTGCTTGCAATTTTGGTTGCAGTCCTAGTATATGGCATTCTTCTCGTCTTCTTGCGAGGGGTAGAAGAGGAAGAACTTGAAATGATTCCGAAGGGTAGATCCATAGTACGTATTCTAAAGAAGCTGCATTTATTATAAATATACTTTATTTATGAATGTTTTTCACTTTATCGTTCTAGGGACGGTTGTTGACAGAAATCTCGGCGAGGGTTGCTCTTTTGAAAAGCTAGTTGCAGTTTACTAGCACTTCTAAGGTCTCTTCGTTCGCTTGTCTGATTTGATTGCTTTCTCAGAGACCTAAGAATTGCACGTAAACTGTATGTTCACTTTTTCTATTTTTGCTTTTGCCATTTATGATCCCGCAAGAAAGATTATTAAGGTAAACAGCTCCATCTTTTCTTTTCTCCTAATGATATGCTTTTTACTGTAATATGTATAAACAAGTAAATATTGGAGATAATGATGCTGAAGGAGTGGTTTCGCATGAAGCTAAAAGCAGCAGTAATTTATCTCTTAAGTTTTTTATTTCTATGTGTGATGTTCACGACATGCTATTATCTAAGCTATCTGCATGCGTTAAATGAACTTAATAAAAAGGCGGTCGAACGTAAGGATCAACTATATGAGCTTACGCAGAATACAGAGCCGACAAATGCAGCGGACATCACCTCCGATGACACTGTTGCAGTGTCTGAATCTGAAATACCTACAGTAAAGCCGACGACAAAATATACGCTACAGATTTATGATATGAAAACAGATACGATGGAGACTCAGAATTTAAATCCACCTGCAGACCTTGTGGGACTGACAAGAGAACAGGTGATTTCCTATCTGTCCGATTACATGGATAATATGCCATTGTCTGAATATAACAAAGGATTGATATCCGATGAGCTAGTATCTTTTACGGCGGATGAAATCACGATAAAGAAAACGTATCATGAGGATTTTGTCCCTAGTCGCTATTATGTAGCTGTTAAGGATGGTTATGTTGTTGTATATAACAGTGATTTGGAAAGTGTCTATCAATATACGGAGATTGAAGCCAAAAAATTACCGGAAGAGGATCGGATCGCACTGAGTAAGGGGATCTATGTAAACAGCAAGGAAGAGCTGTATTCTTTACTGGAAAGCTATTCAAGCTGAGGCTTAAAGATGCAACGTCCGAGTTACAGTTCAGCCTAGCCAGGATAGTGACAAGACCGGGAAAGAAATGTTTCCATATAGGAGCCGCTTTCG
>DBTU01000036.1:0-16535 GCA_002307215.1 Lachnoclostridium sp. UBA1308 | reverse complement strand
TTTTTCCCCAGTCTAGATACATCTCTTTGATGGCTAAACTGTAACTGCACTGTATCACGACCGCTTATCGAATAGAAAGAAATGCTTGAAATAATACCCTGGGTAAAATATAATGGAACAAACATAAATTTGTTACGATATAGGAGGCCGCCGGGGTGAAATATGATGTGATTATCATAGGTGCCGGAGCATCCGGTCTGATGGCAGCAATTGTTGCAGCCAGGCAGGGAAGCTCGGTACTCGTGATGGAACAAAAAGACAAGGCAGGTAAAAAAATATTAGCAACCGGAAATGGAAAATGTAATTTCACTAACATGATTCAAAGTACATCTTGCTATCGATCAAATGACAGCGCATTTGCAATGAAGGTGCTGTCTTGTTTTGATATCAAGCAAACGCTTGGGTTTTTTCAACAGTTGGGGATATATCCCAAAAACCGTGATGGTTACCTATATCCGAATTCCGAACAGGCAGTCAGTGTTGTGCAGGTGCTTATGATGGAATGTGAGAGGCTTAAAGTATCGTTTCATTATCAGGAAGCTGTGAAGGAAATTAGGAAACCTGATTATTCCGTTGTAACAGAACAGTCAGTATATCAGGCTGACAAGCTTATTCTGGCGACAGGAGGGTGTGCCTCCCCGCAGTTGGGCTCTGACGGAAGTGGTTATCAACTCGCAAAAAGCCTTGGACATACAATTATTAAACCGTTACCGGCGCTGGTACAGTTAAAGTCTCCGGTAAAATTCTGCAAGACTATTTCAGGTGTTCGCACAACAGCGAAAGTCACCCTAAATACAGCAGAAAAAAGTCTTGCGATGGAAGAAGGAGAGGTTTTGTTTACCGATTACGGTATCTCAGGTATCCCGATCCTTCAAATCAGCCGATACGCTGCAAAGGCTCTGGACCAAGGGGAGAAGGTTTTTTTAATTCTGGATTTTATACCCGAACTGCTCGAGCAGGAATTACTACAGTTGATAAAGATAAGAATTTCTGATAATCCGCATAAAAATATAGAAGAAATGATGGTTGGACTATTAAACCATAAGCTTTCATATGTATTGATCAAAGAAGCAGGATTAGAGATTAATAAAAATGTAAAACAGTTAAATAGCCGGGAGATACTTTTATTGGTTCAAGGAATCAAGGCATTTAAATTACCCATTTCCGAGACAAATTCCTTTGAAAATGCACAAGTCTGTGCGGGTGGTGTAGCGACCGGAGAGATTGTAGAAGAAACCATGGAGTCAAAGCTTGCGAAGAACGTATTCCTGACAGGTGAACTTGTGGATGTTGACGGAACCTGTGGAGGATATAATCTACAATGGGCATGGAGTACCGGATATCTGGCGGGAACAGCGGCAGGAAGAAAAGGAACGGGTGTATAAATGATCAGAATCTCACAACTAAAGCTTCCCATCAGACACTCAGAGGAGGATTTAAAGATTGCGGCCGCTAAGGCTTTGAAATTACCCGTGAGTAAGATCGGTGAGTGCTGTATCGTAAAAAAGTCCATAGACGCCAGAAAAGATGAAGTTAAATATATCTATTCCATAGATGTTATTCTTTCTCAAGGTTCTAAGGAGCAGGAAGCCACAGTCATTGCCCGCAGTCATAATCCGTCAGTTATCGCTTCACAGAAATCTCTGTATGGATTTACTCCCACCGGAGCTGATAAGTTAAAATCAAGACCGGTTATTGTCGGAACAGGTCCGGCAGGGCTGTTTGTGGCATGGATGCTTGCAAAGTACGGTTTTTATCCGCTTGTAATCGAGAGGGGAGCCATAATAAGCCGACGCGTGGAGGCTGTGGAGCATTTTTGGAAGACGAACGAGCTGAATGCGGAATGCAATGTTCAATTTGGTGAGGGTGGGGCAGGAACCTTTTCGGATGGAAAGCTTAATACACTAGTGAAGGATGCCTTTCACAGATATGGCCTTGTAATGGAGACTTTCGTAAATTTTGGTGCACCTTCTGAGATTATGTATTTAAACAAGCCGCATATCGGAACCGATAAGCTTCGAGCTGTCGTGGAAAATATGCGAAAGGATATTATAAGACTTGGCGGCGAGGTGCGTTTTGAGACAAAACTGACCGATATTTTAATCGAAGGAGAGCATATAAAGGCTATCGAGCTTAATCATAGGGAGAAAATTCCTTGTGAGGTTTTAATAACAGCGATCGGGCACAGTGCGAGAGATACCTTTGAATTATTGTTAAATAGAGGCCTTATGCTGGAACCAAAGGCTTTTGCGATTGGTCTTAGAATCGAACATAAGCAAGAAATGATCAGTAAATTTCAATACGGTAACGATTTCATGCTGCTTCCGGCGGCAGATTATAAATTGACTCATCAGACGCAAAGCGGCAGGGGTGTATACTCCTTTTGTATGTGTCCCGGTGGTTTTGTAGTCAATGCTTCCTCTGAAGCAGAGCATTTGGCAGTGAATGGTATGAGTAATTACGATCGTAAGGAAGATAACGCCAACAGTGCCATCGTTGTGACAGTTTTACCTAAGGATTTTGATCAGACAGGACCGCTTAGCGGTATTGCATTTCAGAGAAAATGGGAACAAGCAGCTTACCTTGCAGGGAAGGGTAAAGTACCCGTCCAGTTATTTGGTGACTTGTTAAGAGACCGGGATAGTGCTACAATAGGTGATGTCACACCAAACATTAAGGGCTCTTATTGCCTTACAAATCTGACAAAATGTTTACCTTCCGAGATTATACAGGCATTGACAGAAGGAATACTTGCATTTGATCATAAAATAAAAGGCTTTGCACAAGAAGAGGCAGTTCTTTCCGGTGTGGAAAGCAGAACTTCATCTCCGGTTCGTATTTTGCGTAATGAAGGATTTGAGAGTAATATAAAAGGGATCTATCCATGCGGAGAAGGTGCCGGTTATGCCGGGGGAATTACTTCGGCAGCCATAGACGGTATTAAGGTATTTGAAGCGATAGCAAGTATCTATGCACCTAACTGCGAAGGATAATATTATTTTGGAGGAGATACATATGCAGATAAGAACCATGTTAAAGGATAGGAGAAGAATCGTTATTAAAATAGGATCATCTTCCTTAACCCATCAGGAGACAGGAAGCCTTGACCTCCAGAAAATGGAGCGTCTTGTCCGTATATTGACTGATTTAAGAAATCAGGGTAAGGATGTTATTTTAGTTACCTCAGGTGCAATAGCAGTGGGGCGAAAAGCGCTTGGCCTAAAGGATCGACCGGTTGAACGTTCGATGAAGCAGGCATGTGCAGCTGTCGGGCAGGCAAGCCTCATGATGGTCTATCAGAAGTTGTTTGCGGAATATAACCAGACGGCAGCACAAATATTGATGACGAAATATACAATGATTAATGATGTCAGCAGATTTAATGCGGCAAATACCTTTCAGGAATTGTTCCGTCTTGGTGTAATACCGATTGTAAATGAAAATGATACCGTATCCACTGAAGAGCTGGATCTGGAATTTGGGGATAATGATACTTTATCTGCAATCGTTACGGCGCTGGTTGGAGGAGATCTTTTAATTCTTCTCTCTGATATTGATGGTCTGTATACGGATGATCCACATATGAATAAAGATGCTAAGCTGATTGCTTTTGTAGATAATATTGATGATAATCTGAACAGTATGGCAAAGGATTCCTCGAGTAAGGTAGGAACCGGAGGGATGGCCACTAAGGTTTCAGCCGCAAATATTGCGACAGCATCCGGTGCAGATATGATTATTACGAACGGGGAAAATGTAAGAAACATCAATCATATCTTCGAGGGAAAAGAAATAGGAACCCTATTTGCAGCTAACAAGGCTGAGAATTTTAATATTATTGATTATATCAACTCAAAACAGTATCAAAAATAAAACAGTAAAAGAAATAAAACAGTAAAAGAAATAAAACAGTAAAAGAAATAAAACAATAAAAGAAATAAAACAGTAAAAGAAATAAAACAGTAAAAGAAGTAAAACAAGTAAAACAATAAAAGAAATAAAATGGTATCAGTAAAAAACAGATGGGAAGATTTTAATGACTAAGAATGAGATACGTCAAGCCCTACGGGTACAAAGAGACAGTCTGACAGCCAAGGAGCAGGAAGTATTTAGTAAAGAAATCCGTATTCGATTATTTCAGACGGAAAGCTACAAGAAATGTCGCTTGTTATTTATGTATTTGTCATTTTTGTCGGAAGTAGATACCAAAGAAATTATTCTTCAGGCTCTGTCAGAGGGTAAAGGTGTATATATTCCAAGAGTCATCGGCAAAGACATGGAATTTTATAAGATTAATAATCTAGAAGGACTTGAGTTAAACCATTATGGTATTTTAGAGCCTCCGAAGGAGGAGTGTAACCGATTTCTTTGTGAACCATTAGGTACTACTGATGCGGTACCTCAGGGCAAGTTATCTGACGAAAGCACAACTTGTCCTGAGCCGATGGATTTCTGCTTTCATTTACTAATGCTTCTGCCCGGACTGGCCTTTGATTCTTATGGTAACCGGATTGGATATGGAGCCGGATATTATGACAGGTATTTATCAATCCATGAAAACATAAAATTTTATAAAATTGCCCTTGCTTATGATATACAGTTAGTTGAGAAAATCGACGCTGATATTTATGATGTGAAAGCAGATGCGGTACTTACACCAACGAAACTGATCGAAAGTTTTCAATCGATAGAATAATCTATGTCACAGTCAGCCACTTTAGGTGGAGAACGGAGGTAACTATGAGTTATTTAGAGGATTTGGGAAATCGTGCAAAGAAAGCATCCATTTCCTTAGGTCAGTGTAATCAAGAAAAGAAAAACGAGGCATTGAAGGCTTGTGCCGAGGCGCTGCTTCATTGTAAGAAGGAGATCTTGGCGGCAAATGAAATGGACATGAAGACGGCTGTAGAACATGGAGTGAAGAGCTCCTTGGTAGATAGACTACGCCTGACGAATGAACGTATTCAGGATATGTCGGATGGTCTGCTTCAGATACGGTCCTTGCAGGATCCAATCGGTGAGGTCCTATCCATGACGCTTCGTCCGAACGGACTTACAATCGGGCAGAAGGTAGTTCCCCTGGGTGTCATTGGAATTATCTATGAATCCAGACCTAATGTTACGGCAGATGCCTTCGGCTTATGCTTTAAGACAGGTAATGCAGTCATATTACGAGGAGGTAGTGATGCAATTCAATCCAATACAGCAATCGTAAAGGTCTTGAGAGTTGCACTTAAGTCCTGCGGCTGCAATGAGGATTCACTATTGCTGATAGAAGATACCTCGCGGGATGTCGCCAGAGACTTCATGCGTCTGAATAAATACATAGATGTATTGATTCCACGTGGCGGTTCGGGACTTATTAAGACAGTTGTAGAAAGCAGTACAATTCCGGTAATTGAGACAGGAACCGGTAACTGTCACGTATATGTTGACGAATATGCTGATTTTACAATGGCACTTGATATCATAGATAATGCAAAGACGCAGAGACTTGGTGTTTGCAATGCTTGTGAGTCACTGGTAATTCATCGGAATATAAGCGAGGAATTTTTACCCCTACTCTATGACAGACTTCATGCAAAGGAAGTTGAAATTCGATCGGATGAGCGTGGTTGTGAAATCTGCGCGGGGTTTGTACCTGCTTTGGAAGAGGATTATGCAACCGAATATCTGGATAAGCTCATATCCCTCAAGGTGGTTGACAGTATTGAGGAGGCAATTGCACATATCAATCACTACAGTACAAAGCATTCGGAAGCAATTGTAACGAAGGATTATGATCATGCAATGAAGTTTTTAAATGAGATAGACTCAGCGGCGGTCTATGTCAATGCTTCCACAAGATTTACCGATGGTAATGAATTCGGTTTCGGTGCCGAAATCGGTATCAGTACGCAGAAGCTGCATGCGAGAGGGCCGATGGGCTTAAAGGCTTTAACTACTACGAAGTACATTATTTTTGGTAACGGACAGATAAGAAAGTAATAAAAAATAAGATTGTAATACAAAACAAGAAAGTAATACACAAAATAACAGAGAATATAGGAGAAAACAATGGCAGAAAACGTTTATGATTTCCCACCAAAATCTGATTTACAGGGTTTTTTTAAGAGATTTGGCAAGCTTATGATCGGACTATTATTATTAGTTTTACTAATAATAATTGCCTTTAATTCGATTTATACCATCAAGGAGCAGGAGCAAGCGGTAGTTACGACCTTCGGAGCTGCTAAAGCGGTAAATACAGCCGGTCTGCATTTTAAGTTTCCATTTGTCCAGAATGTACAGAAAGTGGACACCACAATAAGGGGCTTTGCAATCGGTTATGATACGAAAACCAATGCGACAATAGAAGAAGAGGCCTTAATGATTACCAAGGATTATAATTTTGTAAATGTTGACTTCTTTGTGGAATATAAGGTATCCGATCCGGTGAAAGCACTTTATGCTTCGGTGGAACCGGTTACCATATTGAAAAATATAGCACAGAGCAGTATCCGTATGACAGTGGGTGGCTATGATGTTGATAGTGTAATTACCACAGGAAAATCTGAGATTCAAGCTGCAATTAAGGAATTGATTCTAGAGAAGCTTTTAAAGCAAGATATCGGCATCCAATTGGTTAATATTACAATTCAGGATGCGCAACCGCCGACGGATGAGGTTGTTGCTGCCTTTAAATCAGTGGAAACAGCAAAGCAGGCAGCGGATACGGCGATTAATAATGCAAACAAGTATCAGAATGAGCAACTTCCGCAGGCAGATGCCAAAGTGGATAAGGTACTCAAGGAAGCAGAAACCACAAAAGCAAAACGTGTGAACGAGGCAAATGGTGAGGTGGCAAGATTTAATGAAGTATATGCAGAATATATTAAGTATCCTTTGATTACGAAGCAAAGAATGTTTTATGAGGCAATGGAGGACGTTCTTCCTTCCTTAAAGGTAATTATTGATGACAGTGATTCCGGAGTTCAGAAGATATTACCCCTTGATACATTTACGGAAGGAGTGGAAACCAAATGAAAAAATCAAAAAAAATATCTATGATTTTAATACTGTTCCTTTTGATTGCTGCCATTATCATCTTAGTCTCATCCGTAGTAATCACCAAGGAAAATGAGTATAGTGTAATTAAGAGGTTTGGCAAAATTGTTCATATCAACTATACAGCAGGCATATCCCTTAAGACACCGTTTATCGATGAGGCTTATGTAATTCCAAAGAATATACAGTTCTATGATATGACGGAATCAGATGTAATAACAAAGGATAAGAAGACGATGGTCGTAGATTGCTATGTTCTCTGGAAGATTATTGATCCGTTAAAGTTTGCTCAGTCGCTTAGTTCCTCGGTTACCTCTGCCGAGAGCAGACTCGATACGAACGTCTATAAGTCGGTTAAGGGTGTTATCAGCAACTTGGCACAGACGGATGTCATTAGCGGACGTGACGGAACATTAAACAATGCATTTATGGAGAATATCGGAGATTCCATGAGCAAATATGGTATTGAATTAATCTCTGTAGAGACAAAGCGACTTGATTTACCAAGCGCAAACAAGGAAGCCGTATATCAGAGAATGATCTCTGAGCGAGCCCAGATAGCCGCTACCTATACTGCAACAGGAGAGTCTGATGCCCAGAAAATTCATAATGAGACGGACAAAGAAGTAGCAATCAGTATCTCCAATGCCGAGACAGAAGCTGCAAAGACAATTGCAGAAGGTGAATCGGAATACATGAGAATTCTATCAGCTGCATATTCCGATCCATCCAGAAGCGATTTTTATACCTTTGTAAGAGCGCTGGATGCGGCGAAAGCATCGTTAACGGGAGATAATAAGACCTTAATTCTCTCTTCGGATTCTCCGATGGCTCAGATTTTTAATAAGATCGATTAATTAGTGATGTATAAACATGGAAAATCATAATAAATTTTATCATAACGATACATTAGAACAATTCCTTGTCATATTATGAAAAAGTCATCATAGAATGATATGATGAAAATGACACGGGGGTTAGGATGGTTATGATAGACTTTAACGGGCCATATCGGTTATATGATAATTTTTTATCCGATGCGGAAAAAATTGCAATAAAATATCAGAATATATTACAGTGTGTCACGATTGGCAAATCCCATGACAATCGTGACATCCTTATGCTAAAACTGGGAATAGGACAGCAGTATATGATTTGCTGTGGAGGCGTCCATGCAAGAGAAACGGTCAATCCGGTGGTACTTCTAGGGATGGTAGAATATTATGCGGATTTATACAGTAATTATAAACTGCAAAAAAGCAGTATGAAAAAAAAGCTAAAAACACCTACCTATCATATGGAAGCAGAATATGGACAGTTGTTATACGGCACCTGTATTTATGAGCTTTTGCAGACTTTTACAATCCTTTTTGTACCGTTGTTAAACCCGGACGGCTATATGATAGCCCTAAATGGTTTTGAAGCAATTCAGGATGTAAACCTTCGGGAAAAGTGCATTTCGATGCAAATTCCATACGAAGATTGGAAATACAATGCCAGAGGTATTGATATTAACAGGAACTTTCCGAGTAAATTATGGAAACCAAAATCAGAAAATGATGAACCGGCCAGTGAAAGTGAAACTAAAGCTTTAATTAGCCTGTTTCGCAAATACTTAACCAAGGGGTTTCTGGACTTTCATTCCAGAGGAAATCAGATTTATTATTACAGAAGCATCATGCCTGATTCTTATAATGAGAAACAATTAAGGATTGCGACTCGTTTGACGGAGATTACAAATTATGAATTAGTTCCCCCGGAGGATGAGATTGAAGTAGGAGATACGGGCGGTAATACCGTACATTACTATAGTGAAAATTTTAGTAAGCCTGCGCTTACGATAGAAACCACCCCGGAAACCGCACAGTTCCCACTGAGCATAGATTACAGGCAGCCTGTCTTTGAGGAACTGAAGATGGTAGTTTCAGAATTTGGAAGCATGATAATATAGGAAAAAGAAGTTGATACATAAGGAAGGACAGTCGGAGAAGCAATGGATAATAAAAATACTAATGGAAATGACCTCGAAGCTGCAAAACAGTTGCAGATTATCAATGAATTAAAGATTGGCTTCGATCAGGAATATGAAAAAACAGGGCAGAGAAAAACCTATCATATAGAAACCTTCGGCTGTCAGATGAATTCTAGGGATTCCGAGAAAATCTCGGGAATTCTAAAACAGATCGGATATGAAGAGACGGAGTCGGAGAATGCAGATTTTGTGCTCTATAACACATGTACCGTCAGAGAAAATGCGAATAACAGAGTATATGGGCGTCTGGGATTTCTGGGTACATTAAAGAAGAACCATCCGGGAATGTTGATTGCCCTATGCGGCTGTATGATGCAAGAGGCCTCTGCAGTTGAAAAGATAAAAAACAGCTATCGCTTTGTGGATATTATCTTTGGTACTCATAACATCTTTAAACTTGCAGAGCTTCTTCAGATCAGACTTGATTCCAAACGAATGGTCATTGATTTATGGAAGGATACCGACATGATTGTGGAAAGCCTTCCAAGTGAACGTAAATGTAGCTTCAAAGCAGGAGTTAATATCATGTTTGGCTGTAATAATTTCTGTAGCTATTGTATAGTTCCTTATGTACGCGGCAGAGAGAGAAGCAGAAATGCAGAGGACATCCTGGAAGAAATCCGGAAACTTGCGAAGGATGGAGTTATTGAAGTAATGCTTCTTGGACAAAATGTCAATTCCTATGGGAAAAACCTTGCGACACCGATGACCTTTGCGAAGCTTCTTACAGAGATAGAGAAGATTGATGGGATAGAGAGAATCCGTTTTATGACTTCACATCCGAAGGACTTATCCGACGAACTGATTGAAGTTTTGAAAGGCAGCAAGAAGATTTGCAGACATCTGCATCTTCCGATACAATCGGGGAGCACAAGGCTGCTTGCGCTGATGAATCGCCGTTATACGAAGGAAAGCTATCTAACCTTAGTGGATAAATTAAAGGCAGCGGTGCCTGATATTTCCCTGACCACGGATATTATTGTCGGATTTCCCGGTGAGACCGAGGAGGATTTTTTAGATACGATGGATGTGGTAAAGAAGGTCGGGTATGACTGTGCCTTTACCTTTATTTATTCAAAGCGTACGGGGACTCCTGCAGCTACCATGGAAAATCAGGTAGAAGAGCCAGTCGCGTTGGAACGCTTTGACAGGTTACTGAAAGAGATTCACCTTAGTTCTGCAAAATCCGCAGGTAAAGATGAGCATACCATAGCAAAGGTACTGGTGGAGGAAGTGAACACGCAGGATCCGACACTTTTAACCGGAAGACTGAGCAATAATTTTTTGGTACACTTTCCGGGTGATGTAAAACTGATTGGTACAATTGTTGAGGTATATCTGGCAGAAAGTAAGGGATTTTATTATATGGGCTGTTTGCCAAAATGATAAATTCGATTTATTATGAAATAATATATTTTGTAATTATGAATAAGAATATAATTATTTCGAATAGACCAAATATAAGTATGTATAATGAAATATTAAAAACATAGAAACCTTGTACTAGCGATTAAAAACATGGTGTATAATTAAACATAATTTTTGATAATTAATATATAAATTGAGTTTATATTGTGGGTAGAGTTGTGAAATGTTCTATATATAGATACTGAATTTTGTCAGAATAGATATATTATTCGTTACTATACTTGACATTTTAGTAAAAACAGTATAAAATTTGTATGTTGTATTATTTATTGATAAGTGGATTTATTATAAGTGAAATTTTGATATTTCGCTTGATGGTAATTCATGGCAAATAAGTTATTTTAGAATTTATATGTCCATTTCATAGGTACAATGAAAACTAAATAAGGAGGTGCTCCTGTGCCAGAGGTTATAAAAATCGCGATAGCGGTTGTAATTACCTTAGTTGTTGCAGCTCTTCTTACCTGGAAAATCGCTACGTCGTATCGCATCAAAGTATATGAAGCTAAGATCGGCAGTGCGGAAGTAAAGGCAAAAGAAATCATAGATGAAGGCTTGAAAACAGCTGAAACTAAGAAGCGCGAAGCTCTGCTTGAAGCGAAAGAGGATTCGTTAAGAACGAAAAACGAGTTCGAACGTGAGAGTAAAGAACGCAGAGCTGAACTACAACGTTATGAGAAGCGGGTTCTGACAAAGGAAGAGACTTTGGACAGAAAAACCGAAGCACTAGAAAAGAAAGAATCAAGACTTTCTGTAAAAGAAGCCGAAGTTGATAAAATCAGGCAGGAAGTGGAAGAATTCCACGTCAGACAGTTACAGGAGTTAGAGAAGATTTCAGGATTAACCTCCGAACAAGCTAAGGAATATCTGATTAAGACTGTTGAAGAAGAAGTGAAACATGAAACCGCGCTGCTTATTAAGGAATTAGAAAGCAAAGCAAAAGAAGAAGCGGATAAGAAAGCAAAAGATTATGTAGTTACGGCAATTCAAAGATGTGCTGCAGATCATGTTGCTGAAACAACGATTTCCGTTGTACAACTTCCTAACGATGAGATGAAGGGCAGAATCATTGGTAGAGAGGGACGAAATATCAGAACTTTGGAGACTATGACAGGTGTTGATTTAATAATTGATGATACACCTGAGGCCGTTATTTTATCAGCTTTTGATCCGATCAGAAGAGAAGTTGCAAGAATTGCACTTGAAAAACTGATTGTTGATGGTAGAATTCATCCTGCCAGAATCGAAGAGATGGTAGAAAAGGCTCAAAAAGAAGTTGAAGTAATGATAAGGGAATCGGGAGAAGCTGCTACCTTAGAGGTAGGCGTTCATGGAATTCATCCGGAACTGGTTAAACTCCTCGGTAAGATGAAATTTAGGACAAGTTATGGTCAGAATGCATTAAAGCATTCAATTGAAGTATCTATTTTATCTGGTCTTTTAGCCGGAGAAATCGGTGTTGATATCAGACTTGCAAAACGTGCAGGTTTGTTACATGACATCGGTAAATCGGTTGATCATGAAATGGAAGGAACCCATGTACAGATTGGTGTTGATCTTTGTAAGAAGTACAAAGAATCTCCGATTATTATCAATGCGGTAGAAGCACATCATGGGGATGTGGAATTCCAGTCCTTGATCGCATGTATCGTTCAAGCAGCTGATACAATATCAGCAGCAAGACCCGGTGCAAGACGTGAAACCTTGGAAACATATACCAACAGACTAAAACAATTAGAAGATATTACCAACAGCTTTAAGGGGGTAGAAAAGTCATTTGCTATTCAAGCAGGCAGGGAAGTCAGAGTTATGGTTGTACCTGAACAGATCAGTGATGCTGAAATGATCCTGTTAGCACGTGATTTATCTAAAAAGATTGAAAGTGAATTAGAATATCCTGGACAGATTAAAGTAAATGTAATCAGAGAATCGAGAGTTACTGATTACGCGAAATGATTTCGACTAAGTAAAATGGCGTATTGTTTAATGACGAAAGTCAAAACAATACGCCATTTCTATTTTGGTTTGAACGCAAGAATCGAATTTCAGTCACAGTTCATGTATAATGATAAGAAAGAATAAACATCTCAAAATACAAATATGTATAAAGTGATCAAAAATTCCGCATATGACGGACATATGAAAGCCACACAAATAATTTTTCGTATTTATTTGAAATTTTAGTTGCAATATTACAATTTATATATTACAATAATTAAGATTTCACGAGATTGTATACAAGTAAACAATTTGAATCATAAAGTAAATGTAAGAAAATTAATACCATAATAATGATGATTAAGGACGGTGGCGGCAATGGCATTAACATTATCAAAAAAAGCTCAGGCAGTTAAACCATCTTCAACTTTAGCAATTACAGCGAGAGCAAAGCAGTTAAAGGAAGAAGGCATTGATGTAGTCGGATTTGGAGCAGGTGAGCCGGATTTTAATACACCGGATAATATCTGTGAAGCAGCGATTAAAGCAATTCATGATGGTTTTACAAAATATACGCCTGCTGACGGAACAATTGAGCTTAAAAAGGCAGTCTGCGATAAGTTCTGGAATTTTAATCATCTTAAGTATGAAACCAACCAGATTGTGGTCAGTAACGGAGGAAAACATTCCTTAACCAATATTTTTGAAGCAATCTGCAATCCCGGGGATGAAGTAATCATTCCGACACCTTATTGGTTAAGCTATCCGGAAATCGTGAAGCTGGCGGATGGTATACCGGTATTTGTAAGAGCTGAGAGAGAGCAAAATTATAAAGTTACGGCAACCCAGATAGAAGCTGCTTGCACGGATAAGACGAAAGCATTAATATTGAATTCACCAAGTAATCCCTCCGGTATGATTTATACCAGAAAGGAACTTGAGGCGATCGCTGAAGTTGCGGTAAGAAGAGATTTCTATGTCGTTTCGGATGAAATGTATGAGCATCTGATTTATGAGGGAGAGGCCATCAGTATAGCTTCCTTAAATGACGAGATTTATAAGAGAACTATAACTTGTAGCGGTGTTGCAAAAAGCTATTCCATGACCGGCTGGAGAATCGGTTTTACCGGTTCCTCGAAGGAAATAGCAAAGTTGATGGGTAGTATGCAAAGTCATCAGACTTCTAATCCAAACTCAATCGCACAGAAGGCGGCTTACGAAGCTTTAGTCGGACCTCAGGATTCGGTTCGTAACATGCACGCTGAATTTCATAAAAGAAGAGATTATATGTTTGAGAGAATATCCGGTATTAAATTAGTCTCAGCACTAAAACCGCAGGGAGCTTTCTATCTTTTTGTGGATATCAGCCAGGCACTGGATAAAGAATACAACGGCATTAAAATTGGTGTTGTAGATAAGCTTGCTCAAATTTTGATTGAGGAGTACAAGGTTGCGGTTGTACCCTGTGAGGATTTTGGCTTTGCTAATCATATCAGGCTGTCTTATGCGATTTCGATGGAACAGATTAAGAAAGGCCTTGATCGAATCGAAGACTTTATCGAGAAGCTTGTATAACCGATAGATTAATAAGATGTGGCATACCGACTGAAATAAGTGATTAAGGCAAGTTATTCTTGTCTTGTATATTAGGGGTGTAATAAAAGGTTGTTTTCAATCATTCTTTTGTTACACCCTATACTTATGTAATAAATCAGGAAATAATCATTCTAAGGTCAGGCATGTTAAATTGCTGTGACTTTACATAGCCTTTACATAAATATGCAAATATTTATTATTGTACCTTGTATTACGATGTAATATGTGATACGATGTATTAAGATTAGTGAAAAGAGGATGGAAATGTGAATAAAGAGATGATGAAAGGCAGTATAGATATTCTTTTTCTTGCATTAATTGAAAAGGAGGATTTATACGGTTATGAGATTGCTAAGAGGCTAAAGGAAAAAAGCAATGAATTATATTGCATGGGTGAAGGTACGTTATACCCGGCTCTTCAAAGACTTGAAAAACAGAAGCTTATTAACGCCTACTGGCAAGATTCGGAATCAGGAGGGAGACGTAAGTATTATAGCATTACGGAAGAAGGAAAAAAGGAGTTGTCAAAAAAGCTAAATGAATGGGATTTACTTAATAATTTAATCAATTCTTGTAGGGAGGGTTATTTATGTATGAATTTGATTCCTATATCAATTCAATAATGAGTGGTTTGAATATTAGTAAGATGAGAAAAAAAGAACTTACCGATGAATTTAAAGATCATTTGGAATTATTAAAATCAGAGTATATTGAAAAAGGTTTTTCAGAGAGCGAATCATTTAGTAAAGCTGTTGAAAGATTTGGTGAATGGAGTGATATTAGTAAAAAATTACAAAAATCTATATTTGGTTTTAGAAATTCAAGTAATGTTTTGATCGGATTACTCATCACAATTACAATTATAATCTTTAGTATTATGCCAATTACAGGTGTTACTACGGCCTATTTAGATTATAAGTCGGGTACTGATATACCTAAATTCTTTAATGTCAACTACATATATTTATTGAATGGTATTTTGTTCTTTATTCCGATTGGTTACTTCCTTCCTATTATTCTGAATAGAATTTGTAAAGTTTTTCAATTAGCATTAACCTATTCGATTCTTGGAATCTTGATTGGAGTATGCGTTAGTATACCGTTGACAAAAGGTTTGAATTATGAGTATATACTTTCAAGTTTTATTTGGGGATTGCTTGGTGGAATGTTAGGATATGTAATATTAATTGTTATTAACAAGCTAACTATTGGCAGAAAAAATTTCTTAGTAAAGATGACTTTACGGGATTTGAAAGGTTGATTCTAATAAGTATCTGCTTAAGAGTAAAAAAGCCCATTAACATGAAATACTTTCTGAACAGAGCTGCGCATTAATTAATTAGTGTGACAGCTCCATTTTGATTATAAATAGATTTTTGTTTCACTTTATCCTGTATATATGATAAAATAATTACAAGTTGGAATATGAGCCAATAATTGGCTTAATGAAATGAGAAAGAAGGATTAATATGGCATTATTTGGATTCATCGGAGCGGGTAACATGGGGTATCCTCTGATTAAAGCTGCAATAAGCACATTTGGAAATGGCGAGGTTGTATATACGGATGCATCTGCATCACGATGCGATTTTATTAAGCAGGAAACAGGAGTTGATCATCTGACAGATAATATTTCTGTAGTGAAGCAGTGCAGATTTCTTGTCTTAGCTGTTAAGCCGCAATTCTTTCCGCAGGTATTAAAAGAAATTAAAGGTGATGTGACGACGGATCAAATCGTTATTTCAATCGCTGCAGGAGTTACGATTGATACGATAAAAGAGGCATTATCGGATGGAATACGTATTGTAAGAGCAATGCCGAATACACCTGCAATGGTGCTAAAGGGAATGACGGGGATTTGCTTCTCACAGAATTCGTTTTCGGATGAAGAGAAAATGCATATCTACCATTTCTTTAAGTCTTTTGGTAAGTTTGAGGTATTTGATGAAAAGCTGATGAATGCAGTTGTATGCGCGAATGGCAGTTCGCCGGCTTATGTATATATGTTTATTGAAGCACTTGCGGATAGCGTTGTAAGCTATGGAATTCCAAGGGATAAGGCATATACACTTGCTGCACAGACCGTATTTGGAGCTGCAGCCATGGTGTTAGAGACAGGTGAACACCCGGGGAAGTTAAAGGATGATGTATGTTCGCCCGGCGGAACCACAATTGCAGCGGTAAAAGCTCTTGAGGAGTATGGTCTTCGAAATGCAGTTATGAAGGCTACGGATGCTTGCTATGAGAAAGCAGTTTCCTTAAGCATTAAAAAGTAGTGTGAATTATTGAAAAGCATAATTCACACCCCTGATTTGAGAGCCGCCGAAGGCAGCACATGGGAGCTAGTATGAAAATAGTCTCGCAAAAATCATGCGAGCCATTAGGCATATAAAAATGAATTCCATTGGAAATTCATTTTTATATTCTGCATATTTTAACATTGTGTTTCTGGCCCAATGTGGCTATGTTATGTTAGTGTTATTTAGACAGCAAC
>DBTU01000030.1 GCA_002307215.1 Lachnoclostridium sp. UBA1308 | reverse complement strand
AATGAGTTCCATCGGGAACTCATTTTTTAGAACTGGGCTACAAGGATTTGAACCTTGAGATGCTGGAGTCAGAGTCCAGTGCCTTACCGTTTGGCGATAGCCCAATGTATTCAGTTGTCAGCTTCAAGTTGTCAGCCACGAATGATATTATAACCTATCAGAATCCTTTTTTCAATAACAAATTTTTTTTTCTCTCATTTTTTTGTTACCATACAAATTCCCGCATAAACCTGTGTTTTATTTCCTTTTGTTCCCATCCATCTATAGCCAGACAGTTTTATTATTCCAATCGCTAGCCAAATTATTCCCGCATATTTATCAGGGGCACTGAAAAAGTCCCTTTCATAGATTTCATGTGAATAAAGGTGTATGGTTAGGGTGTCAAGCCCTATATATTTTTAGCTTCGTCAATTTGTACATAAACAGGCCACCCTATGGTAATACATAAGATCATACGATGAGCAACTGTATGAAGTCGTTGATACCTATGTCCTGTATTTTAGGACCTTATGTACCACTACGTACTTCATCCAAGCGGAAGCGTGTTGCAAATGAACGATCTTATGCATTACCATTCAATAGCGAAATTGTGCAAATTTATAATCCCAATAACTCCTCTGCGTTCACATGCAGTATGCACTCCAACTCTTCCTCTGTAAGATCAAGCCTTTTCAGATACTCTAACGTTTCCTTCTGACCGCTCCAGGGGGAGTCCGAGGCGAACAAGATTCGATCTGCCCCTTGATTTCTCACGATTCTTAAGAACTGCTCGTTTCCAATCATACCCATACAGTACCCGATATCAAAGAATACATTTTTCCCTACGAGGTACTCCTCTACGTCGTCCCACTGATCATAGCCTCCCATATGGGCAAGGACAATCTTTGCGTCAGCACAATCAATCTGGGCTAACATTGCTGCTGTCTTGTCCGGAGGACAATGAATCGGATCGGGAAGTCCGATATCCAGACCTGCGTGGATTACGACAATCAGTCCGAGGTCCGTAGCACACTGGATGATACGTACATACTTGGGATCATCGATAAAGGTTTCTTGATAATCCGGATGTAGCTTGATGCCAAGTAGCCCCAGTTCTTTTATTTTACGAAGTCCCTCTTCGTAATCCTCCATATCCGGATGAATTCCGCCAAAGGATATGAGACCGTCCTTACCGGTTATTTCTGCGGCAAAGTTATTTACCGTCTCAAACTGTGAGGGCTTCGTGATAACGGGAAGCACCACAGAGATATCGATAGAATGTTCCTTCATAGATTTCTTAAGTCCCGACAGTGTACCGTCAGTAAATGCTTTCGCATCTTCAACCCTCTGCGACAGCTTCTCGATTGTCTTTGCCGCAATTTTATCCGGAAATACGTGCGTATGAAAATCTATAACCATGGCTTATCAATCCTCCTATATGCCTCTTTATTTATCAGCGATAAAGCTGTTCTCCATCGTTATGATACACTGACAACGTTCGTCGTAATTGTGAACCTCTTCTTCAATATTATCCAGAAGCTTCTGACCGGCTTGCTTTGAATAAGAATACGGAATCACCAGATCAAAGATAAGATTAATTCGTTGTTCTCCGTTAATGATTCGAAAATCATGAACATTTGCTTTGGGTTCTAGGACTGCAACTGCATTCTTAACCATTTGCTTCATTTCCTTCACCAAGACATCATTGACTTCAATCGGGTCCATATGGATAACTAGGATAATGTCCAGCCTGTTCAGCACATCCCTCTCAATGCGGTCAATGGTTTCATGTGTTTTCATGACATCGATATCACTGGGTACCTCTGCATGGATCGTGGCCATGCGGTGTGTTGGTCCATAGTTGTGGATAATCAGGTCATGCGTGCCGACGATTCCCTCATAGCTCATAACAATACTGGTAACCTTCTCGTATACTTCCCGCTCAACAGCCTGCCCCAGTAGTGGCTCAAGTGTATCCTTCGCAATACGAAAACCTGCCAGCATAACGAATATGGATACCACAACGCCCATATAACCGTCGATCTTCCAGCCGGTTAAGCCTGCAATTATCGTGGAAATGATGGTTGCTGCAGTCACGACGACATCGCTGAGCGAATCCGCCGAGGTGGCCAACATGACAGTGGAGTTAATGCGCTTACCAAGCTTTCGGTTGAAAAGCATCATCCACACCTTAATTATAATCGATATACATAGAATCCCAACAAGGATAGGATTAAAGGTGATAGTCCCTGGGTGTAGCACCTTCTCGAAGGAGGATTTGAACAGACTAAAGCCCACCTGCAGAATTAGAAATGCAACCGCAAGTGCAGCGATATATTCAAATCTACCATGACCAAAGGGATGCTCTTTATCTGCCGGTCTTCCTGCCAGCTTTACACCGACAAAGCTGATGACAGAGGATGCGGCATCGGATAAGTTGTTGAAGGCATCCGCCATGATAGCGATACTGTTGATTACCAAGCCAATCGTCAACTTAACTCCAAAGAGGAACAGATTGCAGATGACCCCCACAATACTTGATAATATTCCATAATCTGTCCTTACCTTCTGATTCTCCACGTTGGTATTATTCTTTATAAAAAGTTTTACTAATAGCTCTGTCAAATTTATTAACCCCTTCCACTCCCATAATAACCAAAGATAACAGTATCCTGTATCTTCTATTATAATCATAGAAAAATACAGGAATACTTCATTTTAGCATATCTATCACAAATTACAATAGGAATATGAAATATATGGCAGATGCTATGACGCTTTGCTTTATTAAAAGCTGATTAAAAACAGCTGATATTACCCCTACCTCCCTTGACATTCCCCTTACCGCAAGCTATATTATGGTAAGAAATGTATAAATGCATAGTAGGGGGAGATTATATGAATATTAGTTTACAAAAATGCGTTACCATTACCCTGTCCTTTATCCTTATGGTTGTATTTTTGACCGGTTGTAGCTTCAGTTTTACCTTACCTTCCACAACTGTACTTAAGCGAGAGGATGCCAAGGAATATATAGTAGAGAAGACTGCGACTGAAACGATTACTAAGATTGACATTAATACTCGTATCGCAGATGTTGTGTTCGTTCCTTCTGATAATTTCTATGTAGAGATTAATTATCTATACTGGGAGGAACAACCGGAGTATTCACTGGTAGACGGCAAATTATATTTTAATGATTCCCATGCCCTCCCTAATTCTTACTCCTTGAATTACAGTTTGAATAATCAGATAACGATTTATCTACCGGCGGATGCCGCTCTTGATAGTCTTTCGGTTGACACTTCCTCCGGGGATGTATCCTTATTGGGCTTCGTTGCAAAGGATTTAAAGGTTGATATCGCCTATGGAGATCTGATACTGGAACAGGCTGCTGCCGTCAAGTCAAGAATTGATCTTTCCTGCGGTGACAGCGATATAACTGATTTCCAGACCGGAATCCTTGATTTTGATAGCAGCTACGGAGATTCGGATTTTACCGATATTAATACCGGAAACCTTAAGTTACCAACAGATGTTATCTTTGATGATTTTAGTGTTAACTCCTCCAGCGGTAATATCACAATCAACGGTCTTACTTGTAACACGGTGACAATTAAGGATTCTTATGGTGATGTCAACTGCACGGATGTACATGCTGACGACCTAAAGTCAGATCTTAGCAGCGGTGATATCGATATCAGTGAATCTGATTTGACGGAGATTCGTCTAAACAACAGCTATGGCGATGCAGAATTAAGCCTGCTGGGCGAAGAGTCCGATTATTCCCTTAATCTCACCACCTCTTACGGGGATATACAAGTAGGTGACAAAAACTATGATGATCACTTCAAGGTAGATAATGACGGGGAACGAAAGCTATCCGCCTCCCTAAGCAGTGGCGACATTACAGTTAACTTTGATAATCAAGAATAATTAAATAAGTGAAAGATTTTAAATCTTTCACTTTGCGCTATGCGCAGAAATGGAGGGTACTATGCTTCTTACGACCACACCTTCTCTGGAAGGAAAACAGATTACAGAATATCTTGGAGTAGTATTTGGAGAGGTTGTCTCCGGCGTAGACTTTGTGAAGGACTTCGCCGCAGGCTTATCTAATTTCTTTGGAGGACGCTCCGGCACCTATGAGGAAGAATTAATCCGGGCACGCGAACAGGCCATGCAGGAAATGCAACAAAGAGCCCATCAGATGGGTGCCGATGCTGTCGTTGGAATCGATATTGATTATGAGGTTCTCGGTACCAATAATGGTATGCTCATGGTAACGGCCTGCGGAACTGCCGTACGATATCGCTAAGATATTGTTATTATAACAATCATCACACTGCACACAAGAACATATAGAATTGTACCTGGATTAAAAATAAAGGCGGATTTTTTCATCAGCAAAGAATCTGCCTTTTTGAATGTAATCTTCTTAATCTGAAAAACAAACAATATAATTCCGGCTATTATTGAGGCAATGACCCACTGTCCGACAGCCATTTTAATCATCCAATTATCCATAGTTGAAAGCTGGGATACACCGGTTCCAAGAAAGTTAACCAAGATATGTAACAATATAGAGTATCGAATGGTATTCGTTTTTATCGTAATGTAGGCAAAGATAAATCCCAACACGGCCGCATAAAACATTTGGGATAGATTCATATGAAATAGGCCGAAGGCTATTCCTGTCATAAGAATAGCGGGGACATCTCCAAATCTCCTAAGCTTATCCAGTAGTAGCTTACGAAAGATAAGTTCTTCTGTAATCGGTGCTATGATGGATGCATAGATTAATGAAATTATGAAATTCCCGTTCATCATAGCTTCCGCTACCGGATTATACAACTGCGTATCTCCTTTCAGATATGCAATCGCAATTGTTAAGGCACCGCTGAGTATATTGGTAATATACATCGCTGAAATGCAGATAAAAAAAAGAATAATTATCTTTAATGGACTAAGCTTTACCACTTCACCCTTCGGTGAATCCGGTATCCCTTTCATCAATAGCCAAAATAACGGAAGGCCTATCCCAACCATCGTGACCGCAGTCAGACACCAGACATACCAGTCAGACTCAGCAGCTGAAGGGTAAAATCTATTAATCCATAACTCTATCATCATTTGGCTAAGCAATACCGCTGCTGCTGTGAGAAACAGAGCCAATCCCGATCTGTTTAATATTCTCTTAGCTTGCCTCTGTGCGAGTAAGCTTTCTTCTTGATTTACCTCAAATTGTTCCATTCCCTTCTCCCCCTATCATTCATCATCCAATCCGTATTTCAGTAACTTTATAGCATCTTCCCATCTGCCGGCAGATGTGGAATCCAGTATGACGCAAACCACTTCCTTACCCTCCATCTTTGCTGCAGCAACAATGCATCTGCCAGCCATGGTACTGGTCCCGGTCTTTAGACCAATCGCCTTTGAATAGTATTGTCCACTGTAACGCTTAATCAGCTTATTGGTACTATTCCATGTAACATCCCTACCGCTGACAAAGGTAACTCTTGCTGAACTTTGACCGGCCACTTGGGTAATTTTGTCATTTGCTGCTGCCGCCATTCCTATCAGTCCCATATCGTATGCCGTTGTATACTGCCCGATAGCATCATAACCATCAGGAGTCTTAAAGCAGGAATTCTTCACCCCGAGCTGCTCTGCTTTTTCATTCATAAGGCGAATGAACTGTGTAACCGCTTCCTCTTTCGTCGCCTCCGTATCACCCAAGGATTTCCTTCCCACATAAGCCGCAACAGCATATGCAGCATCATTACCGGAGGGCAACAGCATCGCGTCTAAAAGACTGCCGAGGGTTAGGATGTCTCCTTGTACCAGACCGGCCTTCGTTGAGTCTGATGCAATCAGTGTTATCTCATCTCCAACAGTAACCTCTTCCTCCACAGTACAGGAGTCCAAGGCAACCAGTGAGGTCAAAAGCTTTATGGTGCTTGCGGAAAATGCCGCCTGAACAGGGTTCTTATAATATAACACCTGCTTTGTAGCTGCATCAAACAATATGGCGCACTCTGCATCAATACTGATATCCGGGTTATCGATGTCAAGCGCGGCAGTTAGTTCTTCGTCATCAAACATCTTGGGAATATATTTCTTATAATCAATTTGGGTACAATCATAAATCAACTGTGGCATTTCAGCAGCTTCTGCTGATGTCGTATAGGAATCGTCCAGGGTTACATTCTCATCAAAACCGGCAATTGTCTGCTCAATTCGGTAATCATCGGTAGGTTCTTCCAATGCTTCTGTCGGCACCGCCACAACTGAGGCGTCCGCTGTACTAACCGTATCCTCGGTCACCTGAGGAACTGCTGCAGTTATATCCTGTGCCGCTTCCTGTCCGTCTGCATTTTGTTTTATGTCTGCATTTTGCTCCGTGTCTGCATCTGCTTTACTGCTCTGATGTATCAGAAGTTCAGTAGACAAAAACATACCTGCTATGATAAGATTCACAAACAGGATTAATCCAAGTATTCTACTCTTTTTCATACCCGTACTCTTGGCTCCTTATCATATATACTAGCGTAACATGCCTGAGACTTTCTATCCTGTATTTACTGCCTGACAACGGCACTGTGGGGACGTTCTTCTGACCGATTAACGTCCCCATCAATATATTCTACCATATTTTTAAATTAGTATACACTGAAAAGAATATTATTCTAACTACTCAGTACCCCCGAGAAATCCACAGGATTTCGAGAAAATTCAGCGCCAAAGTATGTGCTTTTCAACATATTTTGTGTGTTACGGTTCGAAAGAACCGCAGTGACTGAATAGTCACATTATTCTTCCATATTAATATTTACACTACCGACTCCGCCATCTATTTCAATGATATTTGGAGCTCCCATATTGGAGCTATAATCTCTTGACAGCTTCTTTCCATTTAGTCTGGAACTACCGACGCCGGATTCAATATCAAAACCATAATCGGCAGAGTTACCTGATATGTTGAGTTCTACTCCACCTATTCCACAATCGATATCCGTTTTTCCTAATAGAGTTCCACTGATATCAAGATTGCCGACACCGCATTCCATCACGGCATTCGTAAAATGTACATACTCCATAGTAACATGACCTACTCCGCCCTCGATGTCGACATTATCGGCTGTTATATCCTTGCCGTTAATATTGCCGGCTCCGGCTGATAACTGTAACTCCTCACATTGAAGACCCTTGATGGTTACATTACCTGCACCGGTCTCAATGTCAGCATCTTCCGCAATAAAATCCGATGGCAGATATAAGGTTACTTTGGAATTCGGACTGTCAGAACCGCCGAAGAAAAACCAAGGAAAGTGAAATCCGTCCTTATTATCCGTTATCGTAAGTGTTCCGTCAGAGGTAACCTCAGCTTTGAAGCTCTTGGTAACATTCTCTGCTTCAACTATAAAATCCTCGCCTATAACAATATTTAACTCACCGGTTACATTATTGATATCAAGACTTTCTACATTCTCAAAGCTTTTTGTGATATCCATCGTCTCATTATTCCATTTTTCAGTATGCTTTGACTCATTACTCCACTTGTCGGTATGCAATCCAATCCATGGAATAATTCCCATAACCGCACATATTACACTTACGATTACTGAAATTATAGTCACTGAGAGAAATACGGCAAATGCAATTGCACAATACTTTATTAACCTTTGTCCACTACTCATTTGATATCAATACCTCCGAACATGCACGTCGAATTAAGGTAGATAATCGATGCACTGGGATCGTTATTATTCGCTGTTCTGTTACTTACACCACCGAAAATCGGAACATTATTGATTTTCACCTTAACTCCTGCCGGAGCATAAATATCAATGCCACCAAAGATTGCTTGTGCACTTATTTCTATGTTACCGGGAATCTTAGCATCCCTCAAATCCAGCACGACACTACCAAACACTGCATTCAGACTGGCCCCGATAAAGGTATCCGTAATGCGTATACGGTTACTGCTAAATATTGCATTATAATCCTGCCTTGCACCACCTGTAAATGTAGATCCATTTGCTGCCCCTGCATATGTAGGACCATTCGCTCCTCCGTCATTCATATTGACGTTCTGCTCATATAAATTCTTTCTATGAAATGAATTACGAAACATAATTCTAAGACCAATGAAGATTAAGATGGCCGGTACCACGAGTTCCCAGGTGCTGAAGCCTAAATCTACATAATAATAAGACAATAGCAGTACACCTATGATAAAGCCAATCGTTGAAGCGGCACGAAAACCGTTCTGAACCATACTGATAAAGCATGGAATAATGATAAATAAGGTCCACCACCCTTCAAAAAACAGATGGAAATTCCAATCAAAAAATACATTACCCGCAAATCCTACTCCAATTAGAATAAAAAACAAACCCCATAATACGTTAGATATCCTGTTTCTCATATTTTCTCCATTCCAAGTGTGAGTGCCTGCACTCAACACATCTCCCATCCATTTTACTAAATATAATTGACATTTTTATCATACTTCAACCTTACAAATAGTGCAATAAGTATCTAGCATCTCTAATCTGATTTTAACCAAATTAATAATCGTTGGAGCTGCTTCGGACACTGGTTCGCAATATATCAAATACATTATAGATGTCCAGAATTCCATATCCCCAGTCACGGTTAGGATAAGAAATATTCGTATTCCTCTTGGCGCTTCTGATGATGAACTTTTTCACCTCAATAGAATCCACCCCCGGATAATTGCCCTTGACGATTGCCCATTCCAGAATCATGGCTGTAACACCTGCCGTATGAGCTGCTGCTGCGCTCGTTCCGGTCATATTGGCAAACCCTCCGGTAAGTGTTGGTGCCGGAAGATTAACTCCGGGGGCTGCACATTCCGGTTTGATTGTATTAATCCTCGAGTATCCCTTGCTTGCTCTTCGGTATAGAGTATTATTATCCGGATTGTATGCAGTGACCGTAATAGGGGCAAGAGCATTACCCGGTGAAGTAATCGTTGTGTAAGGGTCCGGTTGTATAAAATAGGTACCCTCTGCGATAAAGCCACTGATTGGCAGCCAGATGTGGAAGGTACCTGAAATATCTCCCCTTGTATACACTTTAAAGGTCCATATACCCGGGGCAGGCTCTCGAAAGCGCAAGAATATCAGTTGATCACCGGTTGCGGTTTCTACCATCTGATAGACAACCGATATCTCCGTTTTTTCAAAAACAAATGAAATATCACGGTTAACGCGCAGGCTTTCTGTGATCCTTGGAATATATTCTCCCGAGGGCGACAGGATGTCGATTGAATAGGTATTGGGGGCTGTTCCCCACAGTTCCATAGAAAACCCCGGTTCATTCTCCCCGATATTTAGTTCTACATTACTAAATCCAATACTCGGATTAATCTCACTGTAGAAATGCCCTGCGGCATTACCTTCATTTCCCCCTGCTACCGAAATTACAATCCCGGAAAAATCAGCTGCTATTGCAATCTGGTCACTTAAGGCTCCTCTACCGTCATGAGCTCCCTGGGTGGATGCCACACCGAGACAGATCGCGATTGGTCGCTTCAGCGCTCTTGCCATATTGACAAGATACTGTACTCCCCACATAATATCATTTTCCTGAAAACAGTCCATATTCGTAGGAATCAAATAAAATTCCCTAAGTATAGGTTTCGCCTGCTTTAACTTAACAACGATTAGTTCCGAATCCGGTACTACACCACTGAAATCATTTTCGGGCACCTCAGAGCCTGCAGCAATCCCTGCAAGCATTGTTCCATGACCGTTCGTATCAGTACTTGGAACTACCTCAAGAGGATTTGCACTACTTAGGGCTCTATTAATATCTTCCTTAAGATACTGTGTTCCATAAAAGTAAGGCAGGGGATAATTCGGACTGTCAATTGTCTGATCCCAGATAGCCATTATTCTGCTTGTGCCATCCGCATTACGAAATACCTTATTCGTATAATCAATTCCGGTGTCAACAATTCCAATCAGAACCCCCTGCCCTCTCAGATTAAAATTAGGAAGCCTGCGAAGCCGCTGAATCCCGGAAGCTTCGAAGCTTTTTTGAACAGCGAGCCCATAGCAAGCAGGAAGTGGTGTATATCCATACTGCTTGAATGTACTTCCGGTTAAATTATTTTCCTGAATATATACCACAGCATATTTGTCATTCATAATCTGATTGACTGCATTCGGATAACGACTAAAGGCCCCTATATTTTGATTGTAGCTAATGATTAAATCCAAATAGTCATTACTTGTTATCTGATATCTTTCTGCCTCCGTCATAGCCGCTGCCTCCTCCGTCATAGCTCTCGTTATACAGAATTTTCTCCGATACGCAGTATGTCAAATATATTATATACATCCAGAATCCCATAGCCCCAATCCCTGTTCGGATATTTTATATTTACATTACGTCTGGCGCCTCTAATCATGAAAATCTTCAAATCAATTGTATTAAGGGCCGGTTGAATTCCCTTTACAATAGCCCACTCCAAAAGCATAGCTGCCACTCCAGCGGTATGTGCCGCCGCTGCGCTGGTACCAGTGACCTGTACAAATGTATTATTGAGTCCCGGACTTAGGATATTAACTCCCGGCGCAGCTATCTCAGGCTTGATCAGACCTATACTTGTATACCCCCTGCTGGAATTTATATACAGACTATCATCCTCCGTATTATAGGCTGTTACCGTAATCGGAACTCTTGCATTTCCAAGTGTTAATATTGTAGTATATGGATCGGATTTCACGAAGAAAGTGTTATTGGTTATGAATTCCCCCATAGGGAGCCAGATATGAAAATCTCCGGGAAGATCCCCACTTATATATACCTTGATACGCCAAATACCGGGAGCCGGATCATGAAAACGCATCATTATCAGTTGCTCCCCACTTTGGGATTCAATCAACTGATAATCGATATTAATGACCGTTGGCTCAAAGATAAAGGTAATTAATCTTGTCTCATCAAGTGATGGAACTATTCTGGGGATATATTCACCGCTCGGGGATTGTATATCGATTGAATACAAATCCCCGGTACTCCCCCATAGTTCCATAGTGAAACCTGCCTCTTTATCCCCCACCGATAATTCAACTAGATCGAACTTAATATCCGGATCGATAGTTCCATAATAATGCCTTCTGGCATTCCCTTCATTACCTGCTGCTATCACAATAGCGAGTCCTGAACTCTCTGCTCGTAAGGATAAATAACTGCTGATCTTTCCCCTTCCGTCATGGGAGTACTGAGAGGTCCCAATACCAAAGCATATTGCTATGGGCCTATTCAGTTTGTTAGCAACCGAAACCAAATAATCATATGCAAACAGGATGTCATTCGTTTGATAACATGGTACATCCTCCGGAATGATATAAAATTTTCTCAGATAATCCTTCGCTTGTTTTAATTTCACAATGACCAACTCCGCATCCGGCGCAACGCCGTAAAAACCGCTCTCGGGTACCTCATTACCGGCAGCTATACCGGCTAACATTGTACCATGACCAATTTCATCCGTTGAAGGAACGATACTGAGCGGATTCTCACTCTGCAACGCTTGGTTAATCTGATCCCTCAAATATTCTGTTCCGTAATTATATTGTGCCGGGTAATTGTCACTGAAAATCGTCTGATCCCAAATCGAGACAATTTTTGTTGTATTATCGGCGTATTTAAAAACCGGATTGGTATACTCAATACCGGTATCAAGTATCCCGATTAGGACCCCCTGTCCACGAAGGTTAAAATTAGGTAGACTGCGAAGACGGATAATTCCTGAAGCTTCTATGCTTGATTGGCTGATTAATCCGTAAGCCAGTGGCATTACAGAATAGCCCAATGTAAGAATGGTATTATCATTAATCCGGCTGACCGGAACATTAACAACTGCATAAAAGAAGTTTATGATATTTATTGCATCATTTCTGTACGGGTCAAGCACACTTTGATCCCCACTATAATTAATAATTAAATCGGCATAATCCTGGCTGACTATTCTTTCACGCTCTTCGGTTGTCATATTGCATACCTTCCGATTATTGCTATACTATATTATATATGCATGAAGATAGAGATATAATTCAAGTTAATAAACAGAAAACAGGCTGTGACAGCGTAATCTTTTATTAATCAGATAATGACTAATAAAGGTTACGTATCACAGCCTCCGTGAGTTTATAAGGAATACTTCTGCCAAACTTTCGGCAGTTCAACCATATGATATAAATTATGCCAACTTGGATTTTGCAACATCAGCTAATGAGGTAAAGCCCTGTGCATCATTGATAGCCATTTCAGAAAGCATCTTTCTGTTGATATCAATATTTGCAAGCTTTAATCCATGCATTAACTTACTGTAGGATAAGCCGTTCATTCTTGCTGCAGCGTTAATTCTTGCAATCCACAACTGTCTGAATTGTCTCTTTCTCTGCTTTCTGCCGGCGAAAGACTCAGTTAATGCTCTCATTACTGATTGTTTTGCTACTCTATATTGTTTTGATCTGGCACCCTTGTAACCCTTAGCCAGCTTTAACACTCTGTTATGTTTTTTCTTAGCGTTCATTCCGCCTTTAATTCTTGCCATGTTCTTTCCTCCTTATAACCAATCCCTTACAGATATGGTAATATCTTCTTCATGTTCTTGATATTTGTTGAATCTGTCATAACTGCTTTTCTGAGATTTCTCTTTCTTTTGGTGGATTTCTTCGTCAAGATATGGCTTTTGAACGCCTTCATTCTCTTCAGCTTTCCGGTACCTGTTAATTTGAAACGCTTCGCAGCTGCTCTGCTAGTTTTTAATTTTGGCATGATATTTCCTCCTTAATAATTAATACAGTCCCCGGGGCAGTATCAACTGCTTGCCGAAATACTGTCATATATAGTATTTTAACGCTTCTCTGATAAGAACATAATCATATTTCTTCCTTCGAGCTTAGCCGGCTTCTCAATGATGGCCACATCCTCAAGCCTAGCAAAGAAATTATCCAGAATTACCCTTGAGGAGGATGTATGAGCCATCTCCCTACCACGAAAACGCAGTGCAACCTTAACCTTATCACCATGAGTAATAAATTTACGTGCCTGATTAACCTTTGTAATTAAATCGTTCTCATCAATATTCGGTGATAAACGAATTTCCTTTACCTCGGTTACCTTCTGCTTTTTCTTAGCTTCCTTATCTTTTCTTGCCAACTCGTATTTGTATTTACCATAATCGATAATCTTACAAACCGGGGGTTTTGCTGTCGGAGCAATTTTCACTAGATCCAGAGTTGCATCCTTAGCCAGCTGCATTGCATCCTTCGTAGCCATAATACCTAACTGCTCTCCGCTTTCACCGATCAGTCGCACTTCCTTATCCCTGATCTGTTCATTAATCATTAAATCGCTAATAGTACTGCACCTCCATAGGTTATGAATCATTTTGTTACATAGCATCAAATACTTATACAGGATGGGGATATCCCCATTACCTGGCATAAAAAAAATAGATGGATAATAGATTATCCACCTACAAGTAAAGTCATATAATTTCTCAAAATCGAAATATTATTGAATTCATATTGTATTAACCCGTTCACAGTAAAATCATTTACGCTATGGGTGAGAGATGGATTCTCTTCTTTATTTATCCATGCAAATATTGCAATGCAATACTCACAGCTAGAATATTGTAACATGACTGTGTCGGTATGTCAATGACTAGTTCAGAATGTTTTTTGATGTATCGTCCTAGGGACGGTTGCTGACAGAAATCTCGGTGATGGGATGCCCTTTTGAAAGCTAGTTGCAGTTTACTAGCACTTCTAAGGTGCCTTCGATTGCTTGGGACAATCAGACCGCGCAAAAACTCCTCAACTGAAGGAAGAAAGACCTACTCAGTAGCTCTTTCTTCCTTCAGTTTCGTCAAACAGTTTGCGCTCATGCGACTTGTCGCATGTCTGATTTCATCGCTCTCTCAGACACCTAAGAATTGCACGTAAACTGCAAATGCTTTCAAAAGAGCATCCCATCTCCGTTCTTCCTGTCAGCAACCTGTCTGTGGATTGTTACATGCGGAATTGTCTCGCGATTTATTTTTCTACTCTGGAACCGTTGATATCGCAGGTTGTTACAAGAGCGAGAATAATTTATCGATATATTCTACCTTTACGATATCAATATATTCTACTAACTTTACCTTACTTTTAAATTAATACTTGAATTTACTATTGAATTCACTCTTAAACTTACTCTTGAGCTTACTCTTGAACTTGCTCTTGCTCTTGAACTTACTCTTGAGCTTACTCTTGAACTTGCTCTTGCTCTTGAACTTACTCTTGAGCATGCTCTTGAACTTGCTCTTGAACTTGCTCTTGAACTTGCTCTTGAACTTGCTCTTGAACTTGCTCTTGAATTTGCTCTTGAATTTACTATTGAATTCACTCTTGAACTTACACTTAAACTAAGCTGCATATCTCTTGACATATACATCAAGAGCCTTTGAGACTGCTGTACCTACAATCAGGCAGACAATTGCTTCTACGATTGCGTTTAGACCTGCGGCGGCAATGAAAAAGCCGATTATGCTGTTGGAACCCACGCTTGTTATGACAGCTTGAAATCCTTCTGTATGATAAAAGAATATGATAAGCAACGTCATAAAGAATACCGTGTTCAACAATGCTCCGGAAATGCTGGTCACGGCATAAGACATATATTTCTTTTTATCTACTTTCTTAAGTCTCTGAAAGATCAGTCCTGTCAGCCAGCCCATCAAAACACGTGGAACCAAACATACGATAAAGGTTGTCACCGGATTTATTGCCAGTATAATCACTCCAAGTGAACTCATTCCAAAGCATTGTATAAAACTTGTAACACCAAACACTACCCCTAATATTGCTCCACTCACAGGTCCAAGAACAATCGCACCCACTGTTACCGGAATCACAATTAATGTGATTTCAAATCCTAAGGTCTTAATGTAACCTAAGGGAGTGAATGTCATTAGAATAATTATTGCGGTGAAAAGTGCCAGTTGCACCATTTTTACGGTGCCAAAGTTAGTTGTTTTCATGATTTTCTCCATTCTGCCGCGTTCTGCGGCTCCTTTTTCATTACAACTCGCTACTTATAGTATTGGACAACTTACACCCGAATAACATGGATTCATCAAAATCAGACATAAAGACAGGTTTCTCGGATCAAAAAATCCCACAAAAAACGCTGCCTATAGGAACCATCACAGTTCAAGCCAGCCAGCGCATTTATATCATAATATTCTAAAAAGAATGATAAGTACAAGTTCTTAACAATACCTCTTTTTAGTTCCTGCCGCTACTGCTTTCACTGGTCAAGACTAATCATTACCTGATTATGAATTCTTATTTTCAGAAAGTTCGCTTGTCCGGTATCGTTCTTTTCGTCTCTTCTCAGAGTACGCTAGCATTAACCGAATATGCATTCTAAAGTTCCGTTCATTGGATCAGTAATCAATAATTTAATCCACGCGGATAATCTTCTAATAAGAATTCTTTTCCTGTTATTCAAATGTATCAATATCATAACGTAATCTTGCATTGATTGCAAGAATAATTTATTGTGAAGTCTCTGTTCTAACTGTTTCTCTCAATTGCAGTATGACTGCCAGCGAACCCATGGTAGCAACTGCCCCTACAGCCGCTATAATTAAAGTAGACAGCTTGTTCTCCGGAAGAAAATATAACAAAAAGGAGCTACTGTTAATGATCATATGCAATAGCATAGAAGCAATGATTGTTTTGAATTTGTGACACACCAGTCCAAGTATAAAACCTAGAACAGCAGCATATATTCCCTGTATAATATTCATATGATAAATTCCAAACAACATAGCCTGAAGAAGATTGGCTCCAATAAAGGGAAGCGCACGACTTGCTTTACGAAGAATAATTCCTCGGAATATCAATTCTTCTGTTATCGGTGCAATAAAAACAAGCAAGCAAAGCACTACAATAGTATTGCCACCCGTCAAATTATCGATCTGATTTGCATAATCCTCATACAGCTTCGTGAAATACTGTTCGGTAAGGCTCATCACTCCTGTTATAAAGAATTGGCAACCGATACCTAAAAGTATGAGTAGGAGTATATTCTTTATGGAAAATGTCCTTCGAAAATTTACTCTGACCTCTCCTTTTATTTCATACCGATACCAGAAGAAGAAAGCAATACCGCAGAACATTACAGCGATAGCAGAAATCAAGTATATGACACTCTGTGACATGGCGTCCTCAATTGAATTCACCATGGTGGCAGGATCGTATCCTCCCTTGGAGGCATTTTCGATTCCTATCTTTATACCAAGAATAACACCATATATTATCTGGTAACACATAACTACAAATAACTGAATCGCTTCTGCTGCCAAAAACGCTAACAACGCATAAAGAAACTGAATTCTGCTTTTCTTCATAACAGCTATCCTTCCCATGTCATTTGAACATGATATTGCTTCTGTAGCTTTACTTTAATTGAACGGATCAAATACTCTCTTTACGATATTTTCAGAAGCATGTCCATCCTCAAGACAACAGAATCTCTCATAGAAGGTCTCATATTTCTCACTATACTCCTCTGTTATCACATCGATTTTGCGGATTGCTTCCACAACTTCCTCATTGGTGAACAGCAGCGGCCCCGGAACCTCTTTTTCAATGTCCATATAGAAGCCTCTGAGCATATCCCTGTATTTATCAAGATCATAGGTAAAAAACAGAATTGGCCTCTTCAAATTTGCATAATCAAAGAAAACAGATGAATAATCTGTAATCAACAGATCCGATATCAAATACAATTCAGAGATATCATTATATTTACTGACATTCCAAACAAAATCCTCCAGTCCGGTAACATCGATAGAATCTGCTATATAGTAATGGGTACGAAGGAGGACAATATAATCATCTTTCAGTTCCTGCTTCAACAAATGCAAATCAAGCTTTAAGGCAAACTTATATTTACCACGTGCATAATACTCATCATCACGCCAAGTCGGTGCGTAAAGAATTGTCTTTTTACCTTCCGGAATTTTCAGCACTCGCTTAATCTTCAGCACTCGCTCATCTTTATCCGGACTGTTAAGTATATCATTTCTTGGATATCCGTATTCCAGCATTTCTTTATCAAAAAGAAAGGCACTGCGGAAAGCTTTCGACGAGAACTTGTTAGCAGCTACCAGATAGTCCCACTCTTTCGACTGTTGATAAAACTGAGCTTTATAAAGCGGAGAAGCCCCCATAACCTCTTCCTGATCAAATACCAGTTTCTTTAACGGTGTGCCATGCCAGGTCTCAAGGAATATCATCCCATCCCTTTTCTTATACCAATCCGGTTGTCTTACATTGAAGACAAAGTATTTGCAGCGGGCCATGTAATAACAATACCTTATACTGAAGCGCTTAACCTTGATCGGATGCCCTGTAATGTCTGTCTTCTGATTAATTACCCAAATAAATCGGTATTTCCCCGGAAAATTAGTTTTCAGGTATTCATAGATATACTTCGGGCTGTCGGAATAACTCTTCCCAAAGAAGGTTTCGAATATAACCCAATTATTCTTAATGGGTCGTTTGGTAAACACCTTATTATAGAGATAGTATGCAAATAATTTTTTATTTTTTCTTATTTTTTTAATCTTCTTTATTCCAAGGTGCCAAGTCACAACATGGGTTGCTCGCTTAACATTGTTATGGAGCAGAGCCTTGACTATCTTTTTCCTGTATTTCTTAAGATTATTAATTTTATCTTTATTGACCATAATCATCAATTCATGCATTTCTTGAAATCTATCGGAACGCCATATTTCATTCTCACTTCTACGAAGTCTTGGGGCATAAGTATTGACATAATTCGTTATAAACTTATCCTCCAGATATCCTCTGAGCGGCGAATTTTCCTCTGCCATACCCCATGCTTCACGATATGCATGAATATATTCACTGTATTTGTCCACATTTTTAATCTGCGATAACGCAGGATAATTGACCGGATCATTATGTTTCCGCTTAACATAAACTGCCTCGGGAGTAAAATAGCATTCTTTCATGCATTGTAATACCCGGAGCATAAAGACTGTATCAGAATAAAAGACATATTGTTCATTAAATCGAATATTATTTTCCTTTAAGAAGCTTCTTCGAAACAAGATACCAAGCACCGACACATTGCTAAGTCCTTGTTTTGATGTAAACAAAGTGTAATATGCTATCGATATCTGTTCCAAAAAATCTTCTGAGAACATTGCTGTCTCTCTCAGTCTATCATATACCTTTTGAATCTTTCTACTGTTTCCGACATAGAGTATCGGAGAATTATCAACTTCCTCCTGACCCTCCTGTATCGTTGTATCCGTTTGATCCGGATCACTCTCTTCCTCTTCCTCGGTCTCTGACTTATTCTCGATAGAGGCTAAATATACGGCTCTTCGAAACCATGTTGAGGTTCTTTTTCCAAAGGTGAAATCCGCATCCTGTATTCCGGCCTCATAAAGAAGCGTTGGCAAGGTGCCTTTTAGAATATAATCGTCACTGTCCACAAAATAAATGTATTCCCCTACTGCGGCTTCAAGTCCGGCATTTCTGGCACTTGCAACACCGTTGCAGTCCTTTATAAATCCCTTTTCACTCTTGATATAAAGCGCAAGCCCTTCCGGCTTCTCTTTGTTTAGCTCTACTATTTTGAGGTTCAAATCCTGATAAGAGCTAATTAATCCTGTTAAGTCTTCCGCTACATGATCAAGCACCAACACAGTCTCATAGTCTGATAAGTCCTGATTGCGAATGCTTTCAAGGCAATCCACCAAAAAATGTAATCCTCTGTGGAAAGGAATAATAATACTTAGCTTCATATTTACGCCCTGCCTTTCTTAATTGAATGTAATAGGGGCTTTCGCTCCATAGCTCAACGTGCTATTTTACAAATGCCCCTAATACATTTTTAGTTATTCATTGAAGCATCCTATTAATAATGATAGTTCCTAGCCAAGTACTACCTCAACCTCATGATTCTTACTGTCTCCTACATAAGGAATAATATTTCCCTTAACTTCTTTACCGTCAACCAAAAGCTTTGTTACTCCCTTGGATACATGGTTCGGGTTCTTAATGGTAATGTTGTACTTGTTCCCTCTGAATTCACGAGTTACGCTGTAACCATCCCACGCCTTCGGAATGGAAGGATCTACCTGAAGGCCATCATATTCCGGCTTAACACCGAGAATGGACTGAGATATCGCAAGAAAGTTCCAGGAAGCCGTACCGGTTAACCAGGAGTTCTTTGCTTCTCCATGGCGTTTAGCATCTTTGCCGGCTATCATCTGGGAATATACATAGGGCTCGGTACGATGAATCTCTGAGTATTCCTCTGTATAAGCAGGAGCAATTCTTGAGTAATAATCAAAAGCCTTATCTCCTCTTCCTAATAATGCTTCTGCAATCATAATCCAAGCATTGTTATGGCAGAAAATTCCGGCATTCTCTTTATACCCTGCCGGGTAGGTGGAGATTTCACCATATTCTACATAATATCTTGTATAAGCCGGATTCTGAAGAACAAGACCGTACTTGGTTCCAAGACGTTCCTCAACAGCATCCAAAGCCTTAATTGCTTTTCCATCGTCAAAACCGCATTTACCCATGATGCAAAGACCCTGTGACTCGATGAATATCTTACCTTCTTCACACTCGTCACTTCCGATCTTCTTACCGTAGTCATCGTATGCACGAACGAACCAGGAACCATCCCAGCCATCCTTCATAATGATAGCACGCATCTTGGCGATTTCATTTATTAATCGCTCAGCCTCAGCCTTATTGCCGGTTTTCTCCATCAGTGCCACATACTCTTCACCGATATAGCAAAACATACCTGCAATCATGACGGACTCTGCAATCTTGCCTTCCTTGCTGGTACTCGTCTGGAAGGACTCACCGGGTTCGGTGGAGAAACAGTTTAAGTTAAGACAGTCATTCCAATCAGCTCGTCCGATTAAGGGAAGTCCATGAGGACCTGCATTATTGATGGCATGATCCATGGAACGCTTTAAATGGTCGGCAAGAGGTGTACTCTTGGACTCATCATTGTCAAATGGTGTCATTACATCCAGGATTGAGTAATCTCCCGTCTCTTTGATATAAGCAACAACCGCCAGTACCAACCACAATGGATCATCATTGAAGTTGCCACCGATTTCGTCGTTACCCTTCTTGGTCAGAGGTTGATACTGGTGATATGCACCACCATCCTCTAATTGTGTGGATGCAAGATCTATAATTCTCTCTCTTGCACGATCAGGAATCTGATGTACAAAGCCAACTAAATCCTGATTGGAATCTCGAAATCCCATACCTCTACCGATACCGGATTCAAAATAAGATGCGCTTCTCGAAAGGTTAAAGGTAACCATGCACTGATACTGGTTCCAGATATTAACCTGACGATTCAACTTCTCATCTGCTGTTTTCACAGTATATTTGGAAAGCAACTCTTCCCAGTAATTTGCCAATTCATCAAATGCTTTATCGACTGCTGCCGCTGTTGCATATTTCGCTATCATCGCCTCAGCTTTTGTCTTATTAATTACATTCCTGCTTTCCCATTTTTCTTCGAAAGCATTTTCTACATACCCTAATACAAATACATATTCTTTCGTTTCACCCGGCTCGAGATTTACCTCGATACAGTGTGAAGCAATCGGATGCCATCCGTCTGCTACAGAATCATTTGACTTGCCTGCAAGAACCGCCTGAGGATTATGAAAGCCATTGTAGGTACCCATAAAGCTCTCTCTGTCGGAATCAAAGCCGGCAATCGGGGCATTTACGGAGAAAAACGCATAGTGATCACGTCTTTCTTTATATTCGGTCTTATGATAAATAACTGATCCCATGATTTCTACTTCGCCGGTATTGTAATTCCTCTGAAAGTTAGTCATATCGTCCTGTGCGTTCCATAAGCACCATTCAATGAATGAAAACAGTTTTACCTGCTTTTTCTTACCCGAGGTATTCTTTACAACTACTTTGTGTACTTCAGCATTTGTATTCAGAGGTACAAAATAAGTAACCTCAGTCTCTACGCCTCCCCTAGCGCCGAGAATCCTTGTATAGCCCATTCCGTGTCGGCATTCATATTTCTCGAGCTCTTTTTTAACCGGAGCCCATCCGGGAGACCATACATCATCGGCATCATTAATATAATAATATTTACCGCCTCCCAAATCCAAAGGAACATTGTTATATCGGTACCTTGTAATTCTCCTTAACTTGGCATCCTTATAAAAGCTGTACCCCCCGGCTGTATTTGATATTAAAGAAAAATACTCCTGGGAACCTAAATAATTAATCCAAGGATAGGGTGTTTCCGGTGTAGTAATAACATATTCCTTCCTTGCGTCATCAAAATATCCGTATTGCATTATTACTTTTCCTCCTAATAACTATTTGTACTCTCACTGAACATTATATTATACCTTCCGACGCATTTCAACCATAAAAAAAGCAGGTACGCCTAACAGATGCTAAACATACTGAAAATTTGCCTCTGTGTGCACCGCTTTTCCCTGCATCATAGGTTTTTAAGAGTTTTTTTATATTTAATTTCTTTTATTTATTGCCATTTTGTGATAAACTAATACTCAGTTCTATCAATGTATTTTATCAATATATAAGTTGAAGCGATATATCGTTTCACTAACATATATAAAGCGAGGTCTATTATATGCCAAAACAATCCAGACTTGGGGATGACGCTTCTATTTACCAGCCCCTAAAGCAACAGACCGAAAGGGAAAAGCTACGAGAGATGTCATTCAAGGGCAAGCTTGGCTATCTTCGGGAATATTATAAGTTTCATTTCTTTGCTTTACTTGCAGTTATCGCACTAATTATTTATTCTGTATATACTTTTACTCACCCGACACCTACTCCTCAGTTTACCGCTGCAATGATTGACAACACCATCGCTACTACCGTAATCGAGCAATATTCCACTGATTTTGCTACGCATCTTCAGCTTAATCCGAAGAGAGAAACCGTGGAGCTTAATACCACCTATAATTTTTCTTCCGATGATATCTATGCAGTTCAGATGAAGGAGGCATTAATCACCTTTGTTCAGGCTAAACAGATTGATGTCATCATTGCTCCCGAGTCACAATTTACTGATTATGCCACGAAAGGTTTCTTCGCTAAACTATCCGATAAACTTCCCACTAGCATCTATAGTTCCTTAACCGACCAGTTCTATCTCACCGTTACAGAGGATGATGCACAAAAGAGTGCATATGGTATCTATCTTACCGATACTAAGCTTTATAAGAATAATTCCATTAGTTCAGAACCATATATTCTAGGTATTGTACTTAATTCACCTCACGAAGATAACACAAATGAATTTATACAATATCTGTTTCAGGAAAAGTAAGGCCCCATCAACAAAATTATGGCCAGTTCAATGAAATAGGCATAAAAAAGGCTTTAGCAGATCGCAATTGATTTGCTAAAGCCTTTTTATCCTTATATATGAATCCTGTGCGAATCTTTTCAAACTATTTCTCAGTAATATAACCCTGTGCCTTCAAAAGTTCGGCAATCAAAACCGCTCCACCTGCCGCTCCGCGAACCGTATTATGGGACAGGCCCACAAATTTATAGTCAAATACTCGGTCTTCACGGAGTCTTCCGAAGCAGACACCCATTCCGTTCTCATAATCACGGTCAAGCTTTGCCTGAGGACGGTTATCTTCTTCAAAATACTTAATAAACTGTTTCGGAGCGCTTGGCAGATTTAGCTCTTGTGGGAGTCCTGTAAACCCATTCCATGCCTTTATGATTTCTTCCTTGGAGGGCTTATTCTCGAAGTTTACAAATACAGCAGCTGTATGTCCGTCTGTGACGGGTACACGGATACACTGTGTTGTAATCATCGGACTTTCCGCCTTCACAATCTTACCATCTACCACCTTACCCCAGATACGAAGCGGTTCCTGCTCACTCTTCTCTTCTTCACCGCCGATATAAGGGATTACATTATCCACCATCTCCGGCCAATCCGCAAAGTTCTTACCTGCACCGGAAATCGCCTGATAAGTCGTTGCCACAACCAGCTTAATACCAAATTGTCTGAGCGCGTGAAGTGCCGGTGTGTAGCTCTGGATGGAGCAGTTCGGTTTTACCACGATAAAACCTTTCTTTGTACCCAACCGTTCCTTCTGTGCCGCAATTACTTCCAAATGCTCCGGATTAAGCTCCGGTACTACCATCGGGACATCGGGAGTCCATCTATGTGCACTGTTGTTGGAAACTACAGGTGTCTCTGTCTTTGCGTATGCTTCTTCAATTGCCTTGATTTCTTCTTTTGTCATATCTACTGCGCTGAAAACGAAATCAACGCTTGCACTTACTTCGGAAATGTCATTTACATCTTTTACGATAAGCTTCTTTATGCTCTCCGGCATAGCAGTGGGCATCTTCCAGCGACCGCCTACAGCCTCTTCATATGTCTTCCCTGCACTTCTCGGGCTTGCAGCTACCGTTACAACTTCAAACCATGGATGGTTTTCCAACAACGAGATAAAACGCTGTCCAACCATTCCTGTACCACCAAGGATACCAACTCTCAATTTATTCATATCTAATCCTCCATATTGTTCGCGTATGGCAAACATCTGTCTTTTCTGTAAGTATACTATATCAGAATTTCAGCAAAAATCAATATTAATTTATAGGAAATCATAATTTTTGTAACTATCATCTAAGATATCCGTTTTTTGCGAGTAATGTTTAGTTAATTTTCAATATTTTATGATAATCCTCAAGTAGTCTGCGAAGATCGTCCATATTCTCTATTTCGTTTACCCTGTTTCGTAGCTTTGCAGATCCCGGATAACCCGTAGTATACCATGCAACATGTTTCCGCATCTCACGGATACCGATATATTCGCCCTTATATTCCACCAAAAGAAGAGCATGACGGAGTATCATCTCCTCAACCTTACAAAATTCCGGCTTTAGAAGTACCTCGCCCCTAGTCAGATATGCCTTGATTTGCTCAAAAATCCAAGGGTTTCCTCGTGTTCCCCTCGCAATCATAACGCCATCGCAGTTCGTCATCTCCAACATCCGCTCTGCATCCTCTGCCGCAAAGACATCACCGCTTCCGATGACCGGAATACTTACCGCCTGCTTAACATTACGTATTATCTCCCAGTCTGCTGTTCCGCTGTAATACTGTTCTCTGGTTCTGGCATGGATTGTAATGGCCGCTGCACCGTTTGCTTCCGCAATTTTAGCAACCTCCACGGCATTGATGCAGTCCGCCTTAAATCCGCTACGAATTTTTACGGTAACCGGCTTACTGTAACCCTCACTGATCTTCTTTACAATCTCTCCGATCAGTTTAGGGTTTGTCATAAGAGCGGAGCCTTCCCCATTGTTAACAACCTTCGGAACAGGACAGCCCATATTAATATCAAGAATATCAAAATTACGACCCTCCAGCCTTCTGGCGGCTCCGTTTAAAATGTCAGGGTCCGCACCAAACAACTGAAGAGCAGCCGGACGTTCTACCTCGGATATCGTTATCAGGCTTTCTGTATTCTTATTATTAAATTGCACACCCTTGGCACTGACCATCTCCGTACAGACTAGGTCAGCACCCTTTTCTTTGCACAACAAACGAAATGGCAGGTCGGTAACTCCTGCCATCGGTCCTAAAAATAAATTTCCTTCTATTCTAACCTTACCGATATCAATACTCATGCTAGGTACTTACCCCATCTTCATTCCACATTTATTTTACGGGTTTGTTCTTATCTGTTATAATTTTCAGACCCTTCAGTGTCAGATTCACATCGTATACCTCAATTATTTCTGTTGCATCCGCTATAATCTTACCTAGTCCCCCGGTAGCAACGACTCTGCATTCCTTTATTCCTGCTTCACTGAGCATTCTTTTTATAATATACTCCGTCTGTCCGATACAGCCAAAGACAAGACCTGCCTGCATACTTGTAACGGTGTCCTTTGCAAGAATTGTGTCCGGCATAGCAATCTCTATCTCCGGAAGCTTCGCCGTATCCGTCCATAGCGCATTAGCGGCAATACGAAGTCCGGGACATGTAACTGCCGCTGCAAAAGAACCGTCGGCTGCGATTAAATCATACGTAATTGCCGTGCCAAAATCAATTACCAGCACCGGACCGCCGTAAATCTCGAAGGCCGCAACTGCATCTACAATCCTGTCTGCTCCGACTTCCTTGGGATTACTTGTTATAATCTTAATACCTGTCTTAGTCCCTGATCCGACAACCAATGGGTTGATGGACAAATACTTGATGATTCCCGCGGTCAGAGAATACATAATCTTTGGTACAACCGATGCTATGGTAACCGCAGTAATATCATCAAGACTAATATTTTTTGCACAAAGCAAATCGCGGATAACCAGACCGAATTCGTCTGAAGTTCTTGCTGTATTGGTAATCAAGCGGAAGGTTGTCTTTAATTTCACATCCTCAAACACACCCAATGTAATATTTGTATTACCGACATCTATCACTAATAACATAGGATCACCTGAACCTTTCCTTTTAAATAAACTATTTTATCTTTTGCCACGGATATTGCACTGCTATCACAAAACATATTTATAGAAGTTCGGATGTCTCTTCTCCTAAGAAGAAAACCTTATAATAAAGCTCCAATGCCTCCAATAACTCGGCTTTTTCCCGTTGTATCTGCTTTACCTTCAACACACATCCGATATCATCATACAGATAGTCTGCGTCATCCGATTTTACTTTTATTACAAGTGTTCCGTCCTCTTCATACTCCAGCGAAATAATCCCACCGACGTCCTCCGTGAACAAAACACATGTGATTTTCAATTCCTGCTTGATATGCTCCGGAAGCATCTTAAAATCATCATTTAACCAGAATTTCTTATTATAAGCACTGCCGGCACATAGAACAACTCTGTCCTGATACATATTACAACTCCTTTTTAACGGTTTTTCTGCCCCTCTGCTACGTCAACTTACCACAACGATAATAAAGCCAACAACAATAATACAAACTCCAAGCAGCAGCATTGACATGCCCATCGATCTTTTTCTCTTATCTCCCAAATACTTATAAGCCTGAACAATATTCATCAGGCCACAAGCAATACATGCAATCAAAATACCGATGCCATTAGGAAATAAATAGACAAAAAGCAAAGAGAACAACATAATGACTCCCGCTATGGCAATCATCATATTACTTTTTTTCGATAATCCGTCTGCTAATTTCTTTAATCTATCCATATTACCGATTCTCCAAAATGCTTCTATAGGTTCCCTAGTGTTGCTACCATGACTGCTTTAATTGTATGCATACGATTCTCTGCCTCATCAAAAACGACCTCGGCGAATCGTTCAAATACCTCTTCTGTTACTTCCTTACCCTTCACGGCAGGCAGACAATGGAGGAAAATGGTCTTTTTACCTGTACGTGCCATTAGCGCGTCGTTAACCTGATAAGGCTTAAGTAGCTTGATTCGCTCAGCCGCCTTGTCTTCTTCTCCCATCGAACACCATACATCGGTGTATACAGCATCGGCTCCAATGACTCCGTCGAGTGAATCTGTGATAACGATTTTACTTCCAAAAGCTTTTGCATATTCCTCGCACTGTATTACCAATTCCTTTTCCGGCCATAAATCCTTCGGAGCTAATATTGTAAAATCAATTCCCATCTTTGAAGAACCGATCATCAGGCTGTTCGCCATATTATTGCGACCATCACCTGCATATACAAGCTTCAGTCCTTTCAGCTTACCAAACTGCTCTTTCAGTGTCAGGAAATCTGCAAGAATCTGTGTCGGATGATCCGCATCTGTTAAGCCGTTCCAAACAGGGACGCCACTGAATTTTGCCAATTTCTCAACGGTTTCTTGATGATATCCACGAAACTCTATTCCGTCAAACATCCTTCCAAGAACCCTTGCCGTATCCTCGACGCTCTCCTTATGACCCAGCTGAAGATCATCTTTACTGAGATATTCGGGATGTGCCCCTTCATCAATACAGCCTATGGTGAAGGCACAACGGGTTCTGGTCGAGGGTTTTTCAAATATCAATGCAATGTTCTTACCCTTAAGACTATTTCCGGTAATGCCCTGTTTTTTCTTTGCCTTTAATTCTGCTGCCAGATCAAGTAAATATTCGATTTCCTCTGCGTTATAGTCCATCAGAGTCAAAAAACTTCTTCCCTTTAAATTCATACTAATAACCATACCTTTCTTCATAGCCTGCAAACTTTGGACTGCAGGTACAAATTCATTTTTGTATTTCTAATGGCTCGCATGACTTTTGCGAGACTATTTTGACATATCGCTCATGAGCAATTTACATGTGCAATAGATTTATTTATATTTATGCTATTAAATGTTTATTTATACATTATTCCAATTTCCCAAGAATGTCAAGCTAAAATATTCTTTATTAAGGATAATGCCAATTGCATGATATTATCGGCTTTGTCCTCTTTCTTGAAATGCTCGGTTATCCGCTCATACAACACACTAATAAATTCCTGTTCCGTATAAAGCTTATATTTCTTAAGCCTTACTTTCTTAGCACAGTATTCCAAAATCGCATAATACAATTCACTGTACTTCCATCCTTTATTAAGCTTTAATGCCATCGCAAGCTGCGGATAAGCATCCTCCAGACATTTTCGAAGATATACTTCTCCATGTAACTCCGGTTTGTTCGGTATCAAAAGTGACCCCATCTCTTCTTCTGATGGTGAAATCAATGTTTCCAGATACGATTTCTGGCTACGTATGGTGTCAATATAATAATCATTTCCTGCCAGTGGTTTAAGTATCCTAAGGGCATCATAGTATCCAAGCATTATATTGCGAATCGCTTTTTTACGATCAAATTCCAACACATTACATAGCGGCTGCTTCGGAGCGAAATAAGTCAGATTAACATCCTCGGGTATTTTGATTTTCTTCTCTACACCAATTCCATAAATCCGAATCACAATGATATTCTTATATCCCCGATTGATTAACATATCAATCGGTACATTGTTTGTAATTCCTCCATCCAGATAGGTTTTCCCAAGGAGTTTGGAGTTTTTAAACAGCGGAAAGCTCGAACTGGCCATCAGATAATCCTTCAGATATCCATCCTCAGCTTCCTTGGCCGTTATTTCCATGGCCTTTAGGTTACTTACATTAAACGCTCCCATAATAAATTCTATATCCGATTCCCTGATTTTCTTTTCATCTACATTATCGTCCAAAAGCTGCTTTAAGGGAGTTACGTCCAGACCGCCGCTGACCAGAATTTTTCTGCTCTGTTTACTTACCGACGAAATATTGATATCCTTAAATCTCAGGTTAATCAGTTTGTCCATCTCTACATCATCGACATTCATAATGCTGGAATAACTAATGTTCTTCCAGATATCAACCGCCTTCTCATAGTCGCCCATACAAATCAATGCCCCATTAAGTGCACCAACCGACACCCCTGCGACCGCTTTGATTTTGACACCTAATTCAAGTAAGGCCTTCCAGACGCCAATCTGATAAGCTCCCTTGGCGCCTCCTCCCTCCAGAACAACTCCATATTCCTTGTCGAAATCAAAACCCTCCTGAACCATCGTCCCCACCTCTGCCTTCGCTTCCATAAAATATAATAAGACCCAATGCACAGTTGCAATGGGTTTTATTACCATAAAAGTATTCGTTCATTCATGTGCCTTGGTCTGTCAGGTTCTTTAATGTGTCACAAAATCAGCTATTAAATTCTGGTCAAGTATTTCCTTGGAGGTCTTCTTAAGCAGCAATGCTTTTTCATAATCCTCCTTATATAAACTTGCATCAACCGGAATATTGGTACCTATTTTCCACGCTCTGCTTCCTTCAAAAATACCTTCCCTGGATATTTGAAATAAAATATCATTAGTTGCAAAGGAGCCCTCAAACAGATAAGAGGTAAAGGCAACAAATCCTTGCTTAGCATTCGTGATATCTTGCCCCATTACGAAAGTATTATCATATTTAATTCCCATAATATTAGCAATCGTAGGTAAAAAGTCAATCTGACCACCGGTGGTGCTTATTGTCTCCTTGACACCGCTTCCCGGAACATGGATGATTAACGGAATATTCAGCATTTCATCATAATCGTATATTCTACCGATGAAATCACTAACCCGGTAATTAACCTCCTCCATTCCACAGTTCAATCCATGATGGTCACCATACATTGCAATTACAGTATTATCATAAAGTCCGGCTGACTTAAGCTCATCAATCAATTGTCCGATTGCCTCATCTGTATAGTGTACTGTCTCAAGGTACTTACCGAAGGTGGTTCCCTTATCCTCTTCTAACAGCTTTAAATCATAATATTTCTCGTCCAACATAAACGGATGATGATTGGATAGCGTAATTGCAAAGGTAAAAAAAGGTTCCTTTTGTTTCTGCAGAATTGGAATCAGCTGATGGAACATCGACTTATCCGAAATACCAAGACCTACGATATCATCTTGATTCAAATCCTCCATGCTGTAAAAATCCTGAAAGCCCTCTTTGGGATATATATATTCTCTGTTCCAGAATTCACCCTTGTAGCCATGGATGGCAAAAGAATAATAGCCGTTATACCGCATCAGCCAAGGAAGCCCTATTAAGGTATTATCCTGATATAAACGATAGCATTCTCCATCAATGACCGGATAGAGACTGTTTAGTGTGGAGAATTCAGCATCTGCCGTATTTCCCTTTCCGATATTGGAGAAATAATGATCATAGTAAAGCGTATCTTTCTTCATCAGAGCGTTCAAATTAGGCGTAATCTCTTGACCATTGTAGCTTGCCCCGAGAACAAAATTCTGGAATGCCTCCAACTGGATTACTATTAAGTTCTTTCCTGCTCCGACACCGTCATACCTAGCAATTTTCGGCGCAGGTGTGACTTCATCCAAAACCTGAAGAATCTCCTTCTCATCCATATCCACCGGCGACAGACTTTCTGAAACAGTCTGATATACATCGTTCACATGGTTTGTAAAGAATTCCATCGTGTTGACACGTGCAAATGCATCCGAATGAAATGGATTAGCAATCATAGCAATAATTAGTGCCGTCAGAACATAAAGCACATATTTAAACTTCTTCCACGGCAACCATTTCTGCAGATTTTCCTTGGTTGCATATTTTTTAAAGCTGAAATAAGCAAACGGAAGGTCTATAAAAAGAAGAAAACTTGCCGGTATCAGTGTAGCGATAAAGCTGTTGGGAACCGCAGCAACACTTTTTGCCTGCCACAACTGCCTAATCGACACTGTCTGATTATAATAATTATAGTACATCGTATCCGAAAACATCAGTAAACTGAACAGAAAATATACTGTCAGGAATACAAACCGCTTTCTTTTATGCTTCATTCTTCCAAAACAAATAAATATCGTTGACCAAATCGCCAAACTCAAGACAATAATGACCGTCTCCATGTTTCTGACTTCAATCAGTGCATAGTATAACGTCATCTTTAATACATATAAAACTGCTATGAAATACGGCGAGGTAAATATTCCCTTTAACTTTTTCATGTCGTCCCCCATATGTTCATTCGACTATTCCCAATTAATAAGCTAGCATTATAATAGCTCGATTCCGGCTGAATATCAAGCGGTAAAATCTTAATTTTTTCTTAATCGAGCTATATTTTTACAACGGTCAGTTTTGCTCCGGATATTCCCTTTACCGTTACCTTGCAGCCCTGTTCAATGATATCTCCCTCCAAGGATCTGGCTGACCACTCTTGTCCCTCCACATCAACCTGACCCACTGTATTGCTGTTATCAATCATTGCCAGTACCGTCGCTTCCTTGCCGATAACCCCTTCATATTTACTTCTTCGATTTCCTGAATGAAAATATCTCAATATAATCGGTCTCGTAAAATACAATAGAGGAAAGGAAATCACCAGAAAGATTATTATTTCAAGAAATAAATTATCGAAGAATAAGGAGACGATAAAAGCCACGAGTGCTCCTCCCGCAAACCAGATAGTCGTTATACCAAGTGTCATAATCTCAATTAAAATCAGTATTGTCAAGACAATTAACCAGAATATTGAATTCACCTTCGATGTCTCCCTTCTGAAAATTTCTAAATTTCCCCTTATTGTTTTATATTTTAATCGATTATATCTAATATTACAATAGACCCATCTCTTTTCTAATGATTTTTTAACTTTTGTTCACTTAAAAAAACGAGTTTCATAAGTTCGCCAAGTCTTAAATGAAGGTTTACTCTCCATGTAATACCATGACTATACTTATGATACCCGCTAATATATGTCATATAATTGTTTTACCAAACCATACATCCGAACTTAAAGCTGTTGGTTATAGTTATCTTTTATCCCAAGCTGTATATTCAAATTACCGTTCCTGCATCGAATCGAATCAATAAATTCCTTTTCCGAAATGCCTTTCTTCATGATCAGTTCGTAATTCAGTTCAAACAAGGTTCCCATATTGGTTGTCTTTACCCTGATCATTTCATAATGATCCGTATATTTTAAAAATAAATCATCAAAAACATCCTGAAAATTCATATCCTCTGGTATAGTTATCTTCAACATCTTTTCTTTCCGCTTATTCATTCCAAAGCCAAGCTTTGTTACAATGAGGATTACTGCGCCGATAATTAAGGTGACCACTGCCCCAAGAGTCAAATAGCCAAGACCAACACTTAGTCCGACTGCCATGGATAAAAACACAAACGAGATATCCTTTGAGTCCCCCGGAATGCTTCGAAAACGGACTAAAGTAAATATACCGGCAAGTGAAAATGCTCTTGCTACATTTTCTCCCACCAGCAAGATAACGATTGCAACAATCGATGGCAATATGATTAGACTGATTAGAAAGCTGGCTGATCTGCTTTTTACCGTAGCTGTCAAATAATAAACCCCGCTTATGACAATACCAAGGGCTAAGGCTGCCAACATGCAAATCAGTGTGTTTCCTAGATTAATCGATAAATCCGCGGATGCTTCCTCTAAAATTGTCTCAAACATGATGTTTCCTCCTAAATGCACATTTTATTATATTCTTGATTAGTACAATGATTCTGAATGATATTTTTACAGTATTCAGTCCCATATTTGGAGAACGAAACCGGAAATATTTTATATTTCGATAAAAGTTCAGCAAACCATAGCGGAGCCGCTCTGTTTATCTTTACCTCCATAATCCACCGATCGTTCGAAAGCAACAAATCTCCATATATCCCATAATGAAGTCCCAAATCATGCCGGCGGGTGAGAATGTTATGATCGAAGGTAATTCGAAAATTTTTATCATCAATTCCAAACATGGCATTTCTATCGTAAGAGAGGAATAATGCAGGCTGTAAACTCTGATATCTTTGAATCATAAAGTCAATTTCATCGATAATCTGCTTATTCATATTAGTATTTAGCTCCGGCTTTTGCTTTGTCTCAAGATAGTGATAAGCATCCTCAAGTAGTATGGCTGTTCTTCTCTTATTAACACATCCGTTGAATTTCTTCTTAATCTCAAGATAAACCTTATCCTTTGGCCCGACAACACCATAGCTCCTTAATCGGAGTTTCTCTTTATAAACTGGCCTCTCTATCGATTTTCTTACAATTTCATTGTCTAAAGTATCATAATATATATTGCAGATTGTATAGAATTCACCGTTACGACTATATTCATCTACTTCCATGTATTCTTCCAGCTTATGTTTAATCAGATGGTAGATGTCATCTGATATTATGAACTTCTTCTCGTACCTGTTGAATACTTCAATAGCCACCTGTCTCATCTCCTTTTTAAGAATCACGGTAATACCTGCCCTGATAGACGTTACAACATACCAAATGTTTCTATTATAATATACTAGCGGAAAATACAATTCTACATCAATAAATACACCTAAATAGCATATAAAATTACTATAGCAAGTATCTTTTTTCAACAAATGAAATATGGTTGTCAGGCAAATGCTGTATTAACTTATGAATTAATCTTAATAAAAAAATGTGAACTTGATGTGATAGAATGATGGAAATTGTGAAAACTATTATCTGCTCCTCTGTCTTGAGACTTCATACATCAGTATTGCGGCGGCGACTGCCGCATTCAAAGATTCCACTTTACCGGCCATCGGTATCTTAATCCTCACATCCGCAAGGGCTGATGTCTGTTCGCTTAAACCATTCGCTTCATTTCCGATACAGAGGGCACATTTGCTACGAAAGCTGCCCTCTGTATCATATGGCACGCCCAGAAGATGCGCCGCAAATATCGTAATGCCCTGCCCCTTCAGCTCCAAAAGTGTTTCATAAAAATTCTCAGCTTGATAAAATGGGACACGAAAAATGGACCCCATTGTGGAGCGTACCACCTTGGGGTTATAGAGATCTACAGTGGAACTGTTACATATAATGCCTGTCACCCCTGCCCCCTCAGCAGTTCGAATCATCGTACCGAGGTTACCCGGGTCACGAATATCTTCTAGTAATAATAAGCAAGCATCCGGCATCTGTAACATACTTTCCAGACTACACTCTGCTTTGCGTACCGTTCCCAGAATACCCTGAGGTGTTATCGTCTCCGACACCTCGTCAAACAAAGAATCTATGATGATTTCATAATCCAGATCCGGAAAAAAATCAGGGTCTATTCGGAATTTCTCCTGAAAAAAGGTTTCCGAAAGATATGCTTTGATAAGGACTCCTGCTTCTCTGGCTTCCTCAAACATTTTTAACCCCTCAACTACAAAAACTCCCTGTTCTTTCCTGACTTTTGCCTTCTTCTGAAGCTGAAGCAGATTCTTTACCTGTGCGTTTCCTGAACTAATTATAATACTCTTTGGGCTCATATCATTCCAATCCTCTTGTTATTAATTGAGTTACATACTGCAAATTACTAAATAATGTCTTTTCTAATGTATTGTATTCCAGTTTTATATGGCTGTCAAATTAGATGTCTAATAAAAAAGACCAAAATAATACTTTCGTACCACCAAGGTCTTTCTCATCTCAATAATAAATATATTCTATTTTAGTCCGACAACTACATTGTGTTCATCAGCTTTGCTGGTCGGCTACTATCACTCATATTGAATCTGTACATCCTTATAATCTATAATTCCGCTAATCTCTGAATTGTTAATAACAGAAATAATAGATTTCTCATCATTCTCTGAAATCCGTGTATTTTCAACAGTAGTTAATATCACAATTACTATGTCAAGTGATGAACTTTCTATACTTGATGAGGCAAATAATATTTTCACCGTTTCGATATTGTTACTAATATTATAAATCTCATTTTCTACAGCGTTCAATGTCTTGTTTGGATTGGTTGATTGGAAACTGGATTGTAAAGAAGTATCTTGTTCTTTTTCATTACCTTCTTCTCGGATAGATCTGCAAGCACAAAGAGAAGTAGTAAGTAATATCATAAAAACTGTATAAACATACCTTTTCATTACTATCACCCTTCTGTGTTTACCTTCTATAATACTTGATTGTTGGTAATACAGCCATGATATTACATAATATGGGCAGTCATACACATTATGCTGCATCAATGGACCTTGCCCCCATTTTTTGATAATGATCGGAGAAATCCTTCTATTCATCGGTATCAAGATTTGCAGAGAATTCATGATTTTGCAAACTACTATCATATTGATTGTTATTTGATGCCGCTGATACATTTATTGTATTGCTCAATAAACTGTAATAATTGAAACAGATATTATTTTTTTAGACTCATATTCAATCTCTATCATTTTGATTTTTGTTAATAATAAGTATGCTAGCTTAATTATTATATACACAATATACATTATACGGGATAATTTGTCATCTATTTCTTTAAATATATATTGTTTTACTATTAACTTCACTTACAATTGATGGATGAATACCTTTATCCGTTTAACATAGGAGGCTTTTTTATAACATACGTAACACTACTGATTATTCTATTCGCACCAGCATAGCTGGGGGATTAATCTGTTCATTTAAAACAGTGTACCAATTGAAATCGGTCTCTCCGACAGGCAGAAAGACCGATATTTTTGTCATTATTATTCAATTAAAAAGCCATATCTAATCGCTGAAAAGTTAAATCAAGGACTTTTACATGTCCTCATTAAGCTTACCCACCCGTATCGCCTTGATCGTAGCCGACCAGGCTTTTACTGCTGACTCATGTTCATCAGCTTTGCTGCCTTGGTCGTAGCCGACCAGGCTTTTACTGCTGACTCATGTTCATCATCTTTGCTGCCTGGTCGGCTGCTATAAGGCTACTGATGAATTCCTCTAGGTCGCCGTTCATGACATCATCAATCTGGTATACAGTGAGCTTTATCCTATGGTCTGATACACGGCCTTGCGGGAAGTTATAAGTCCTAATCTTCTCCGAACGGTCACCTGTTCCCACCTGACTTCTTCTTGACTCAGCTTCTGCGTTCTGTGCTTTCTCTAACTCAAGTTCATAAAGCTTTGAGCGCAATACCCGGATTGCCTTATCCTTATTCTTCAGCTGTGATTTTTCATCCTGACAAGATATAACGATGCCGGACGGTGCGTGGGTCAGTCTTACCGCAGAGTCGGTAGTGTTAACACATTGCCCGCCGTTACCGGAGGAACGGAACACGTCAAACTTACAGTCATTCATGTCAAGTTCAACATCAACCTCTTCCGCTTCCGGCATAATTGCCACAGTAGCCGTTGAAGTATGGATACGGCCGCCTGATTCGGTAACCGGAACACGCTGTACACGATGCACGCCGCTTTCATATTTTAATTTAGAATAAGCACCCTTACCGTTAATCATAAAGATGACTTCCTTGAAGCCGCCGATTCCATTCTCGTTGACATTCATCATATCAATCTTCCAGTGATTACGTTCCGCATACATGACATACATACGATAAAGTTCTGCCGCAAAAAGAGCTGCTTCATCGCCACCGGCACCTCCTCGGATTTCAACGATAACGTTCTTATCATCATTTGGGTCCTTCGGAAGCAACAAAATCTTAAGTTCCTCTTCTATCTTTATTATTCTTTGCTTACATTCACCAAGTTCTTCTTTGGCCATCTCGCGGATTTCTTCATCATTTTCCTCATCAAGCATAGCGAGGCTTTCCTCAATACTGGCCTGAGTTGCTTTATATTCCTTATATTTCTCAATGATATTAGAAAGGTCCGAATGATCTTTCATGAGCTTTCTATATCTGTTCTGATCATTCATAATATCAGGATTAAGCATTTCAGCCTCTAGTTCCTCATAACGCATCAGAAGATCTTCAAGCTTATCAAACATATTAATAATTCCTCCATATTGGCTATGATTTTCTTGCGGACACGACCCTGTCATTTCCGCTCAAATCCTTCTTTATAATAATATCGGCAAATCCTTCATTTATGAGGATTTCCTTTACAGCTTCGCTTTGATTATATCCAATTTCATAAAACAGATAACCGTTTTCGCTTAAATGTTCCTTCGATTGTGCAGTAATGGAACGGTAAAAATACAAACCATCTTTATCCCCATCGAGTGCAATAAACGGCTCATGATTCTTTACTTCGGGCATCAGTTCATCTATCACTGAGGTCGGTATATATGGCGGATTCGATACAATAATATCAAAACAATCCTCTACCGAATCGAACAAACTACTTTGTATAAATTCCGTATCTACTCCCAGCATTCCTGCATTCTTGGCGGCAATCTCTAAAGCTTTCGGCGAAACGTCAACACCCACAGTCCTTCTTGGCATACCAAGCTTGGATAAACTGATTATAATGCAGCCCGAGCCTGTACACATATCCAGTACTGTTTTGCCATCGCAAAGCTTCAGCACTTCTTCTACCAGTATCTCAGTATCCTGCCTTGGAATAAGTACATCCGGTGTTACGAGATACTCCAGTCCCATAAATTCCTGGACTCCGGTAATATACTGAAGAGGAACATGTCGCGCCCTAAGGCCAATCAGATCCAAATAATGCAGATAGCCCGCTTCATCAACATCCTTATCCCCGCGAAGCAGATAATCGGTTCTGCTGATTCCAAAAACATGCTCCAACAGATACCATGCATCCAAATCTGCTTCCTCAATTTCCTGCGCCTTTAGAAGTTCAGATGCATTACATAATATCTCTTTGTAAGTGCTCATAAAAACTCCTCACATAACAATCTTTTCAGACTATTTACCATCCACTGCCTTTTCCTTCTTGCTTTCATCAAAGAACTTATCGAGCGCTTTCAAAATCTCATCGTCCTCATCATCAACTTTGGCGCTTCTTGTCTGGGTAACCGTAACAGCATCAATCTTATCCTGATTCGATCCGGTGTTTCCTCTGTAATGAATTGGAGGGTTTACCGTATCCACTTTTTTAGGTGCCGGCGCGGATTTAACAGAAGATGGCTTTTGGTTCTCCTGCTTATGAACAACTGCTTTCTTAGCATTCTCGGTATCCTTTTTACTTTCAACCAGAAATGCTTTCCAATCAAAGACAGCTCCAACAGATGCAATAGCAACCTCAATCATAGAATCGTCCGGCTCTTTTGTAGTCAGACCCTGCATCCACAGTCCAGGTTTACTAATTATTTCAACCACTTTGTTCTCACTCTTTCCTGCCAAGCGGATAAATTCATAGGAAACTCCTGCTATGATAGGAACCAGAAGGATTCTTGATAACAATCTCCAGAGCAGATTACCGGTGGGAATCAACATAAATAATACTAAACTGATTAGAACAACCAACAGCATAAAGCTGGTTCCGCAGCGTTTGTGTCGTTTTGACTGCCATTTTACATTCTCTACGGTAAGCTCGAAGCCATGCTCCAGACAGTTAATCGTCTTATGCTCCGCGCCGTGATACATAAACGTTCTCTTAATCTCCGGCATCAAAGAAGCTAACAATACATAGCCGATAAAAATGCCAAGACGTACAATACCTTCAACTAAATTCATAATTATATTATTATTAATAACTTTCGAGAGCAGTTGTGTCAATACTACTGGCAGTACCATGAATAAGGCAACCGATAAGACGATGGAAATAAGGACGGCAAAAACCATCATAAGGGCTGTACTTTCATCTATTTTTTTCGTTTTTTTCTTATCATCCACTCCTAAGACTAATTCCTTGTTATCTATTTCTATGACTTCTTTCTTGCCTTTTGTATCACTATGAACATCCGACACCTCTTCTATCTCAAAGTCCGTTTCAATGACAGCAGCTTTTTTGCCCTTTTTTACTTTCTTAACTTTAGCAGGTTCTTCTTCATCAAAAAAACTTGCGGAATAATTAAGTACCATCATACCGACTACCATTGAATCTACAAAGGCTAAAATTCCGCGTAAGATAGGAAGTTTAAAAAGTTTTACCTTGTCGGAAAAATCTTTGTGTACATTCTTTTCCACTGCAATTTCATTATTCGGCTTACGGACTGCTACGGCGTATTCTTCTTTGTTCTTCATCATTACGCCTTCCATGACAGCCATGCCCCCAATACCTGATGGTTTCATTATCACACCCGAACCTTTCTTCAATAATGTAGTCTGTATAGGACTCTCTGAATGTTAAAACAATCTTCGATTCATTTTCTTTTATTTAAAAATAGGCTGAGGAAGCAAACCTCAACCCAATTTTTAACGTCTTAAATTTCATACCGGATGAATTGGCAAGCTAATAAAAGTATCTTATTATTTATCTTGTCCTAAACCATACTTACGGTTGAATTTATCAATTGCACCGCGCGCAGCAGCAGCCTTTTGCTGACCTGTGTAGAATGAATGACATTTGGAGCAGATTTCAACATGGATATTTTCCTTTGTTGATCCTGTTACAAATTCGTTACCGCAGTTACAAACAACCTTGGCCTGATGATATTTGGGATGGATTCCGTCTTTCATGTTTTCACCTCTTTACTCTCGGATAATTTATATAGAATAGTATAATTTCATATCACTTTATACTAATTCCAACCTAATAAACAGCTTTATCATTATAGCATAGGATTATTTTTATTGCAATAGCCAAAACTGGCATAGTACGACATAAAATTAATGCTAAATACCGGCATGAAAGGCTAAAATACAATCTTTGTCTTTTTGATGGTCTCAATAAATTCAATATTGGTCTTGGTGCGTAGGAACATATCAATAATTCGCTCTAATGCTTCATCAGATCTCATTCCGCTCAAAGCTTTACGCATTAGGTAGGTGGCTTCCAACTCAGGCTGTGTCAGTAGCAAATCATCCCTTCTTGTACTGGAGCGTCCAAGATCGATTGCCGGAAAGATTCGTTTCTCCGAAAGGCTACGATCAAGTACGAGTTCCATATTACCGGTTCCCTTAAACTCCTCAAATACCATGTCATCCATTCTGCTTCCGGTCTCTACAAGCGCTGTCGCAAGTATGGTTAGACTTCCTCCTTCACGCATGTTTCTCGCTGCTCCGAAGAATTTCTTTGGCATATGAAGAGCTGCCGGATCCAGGCCTCCCGACAACGTTCTACCGCTTGGCTGTACAGTCAGGTTATATGCTCTTGCCAGTCTGGTTATACTGTCAAGCAGTATTACCACATCCTGTTTATGCTCAACAAGGCGCTTTGCCCTCTCAATTACCATCTCAGATACTCGCTTATGGTTTTCCGGAAGTTCATCAAAGGTAGAATAAATGACCTCAACATTCTTTCCCTCAATTGATTCCTTGATATCCGTAACCTCCTCCGGACGTTCATCAATTAAAAGAATAATCAGCTTCAGGTCAGGATTGTTCTTGGTGACTGCTCTGGCAATCTGTTTTAATAGAGTCGTCTTTCCGGCCTTTGGCTGAGATACGATCATACCCCTCTGTCCCTTGCCGATCGGCGAAATCAAATCTACCATTCTCATTGCAATACCGGCTCCAGGTGTCTCAAGATGAATACGGCTGTTCGGGAAAATCGGAGTCAAATCTTCGAATCTCTTCCGCTTCTGGGCTTCGCTCGGATGAAAGCCGTTCACGGATTTAATATATAATAATGCGCTGAATTTCTCATTCTGATTACGTATTCTTGTGTTTCCTCCAACAATATCGCCTGTCTTAAGATTAAATCGGCGTATCTGTGCCGGAGATACATAGACATCATTTTCTCCCGGGAGATAATTATCACAACGGATAAAGCCATATCCGTCCGGAAGCACTTCAAGTATGCCCACCTTTGTTTCACCGCTATCTAGTTGTTCCATTTCACTTTGAGAAGCCGCCGTCCTTTTTTCTTCCCTGCCTGCAATCTGAGTCTGCTCTGACTTGATCTGCTCCTCAATCATCTGCTCCGGATTCACCTGTTCATTCCTAATTTGTTCCGTATTAGTCTGATTCACCTGATCCTCCATAGGCGCTTGCTGTGTGATCGTCTGGTCTGTGTTTTTGTTCTCTGCGTCAGCTTTTATTAAGTTCTCAATCAATTCGCTTTTCTTGAGTGATGTGATGCTCTTCAGCCTTTTTTCTTTCGCTAGCTCTCTTAAATTAGCAAGAGTCATTGATTCATATTGATTTTCCATGCATACAGCTCCTTTGGTTTGTTTGGATTGGATTCTCTTACGGAATGTTATATAGAGATGTATCAGAAATTTTTGAGAAATATATCCATAGATTATCCTTGATTTTGTTTCTTTATTATACATCTTAACCGTAAAAAAAGAAAGTGTTTTATTATATGGCTTACTTATTATGGATACTCCTTTGTTACAGCTCAGCATTTTTCCCCAGTCCGGATACATCTCTTTGAGACTGAACTGTAACTTCATGCCGGGTCACCCTCTCTCCAACAATAAGTATGTGCTTGATTTACCTATTTTATAGTGATATGATAACTTTGGAATTTTTTTAGATCATGTATGACATTTATTTATAGTAACGTAACATACCTGCCCTTCGAATTAGTTTGGGCCGAGGAATACGCAGTCACTAACTTGGAAGTGTGAATTATGCTTTTCAATATTTCACTTTATGCATGTAATTTTACTTTTGGAGGTAACAATGAATATTAATGAACAGTCGCTGAAAATGCACGAGGAATGGAACGGAAAAATTGAAATCACAGCAAAGTGTAATGTAAAAACTAGAGAAGATCTATCAATCGCCTATACACCCGGTGTTGCTGAACCCTGTAGGGTAATCGCACAGGATCAAGAGGCGGCTTATAAATATACCATGAAGGCTAATACAATTGCCGTAATTTCAGATGGCAGCGCTGTTCTTGGCCTTGGTAACATCGGGCCTTACGCAGCACTTCCTGTTATGGAAGGTAAGGCTGTCCTTTTTAAGGAATTCGGGGGGGTCAATGCAGTTCCTATTTGTCTGGATACTCAGGATACCGAAGAGATCATTAGGACCATCACTGCAATTGCTCCCGCCTTCGGTGGTATTAACCTTGAGGATATCTCGGCACCAAGATGCTTCGAGATAGAGGAACGCTTGAAGAATATCCTTACTATTCCGGTATTTCATGATGATCAGCATGGTACCGCAATTGTTGTACTCGCAGGCGCGATAAATGCGCTTAAAGTAACCGGTAAAATAAAAGAAACTTGCAGGGTTGTGGTTAACGGCGCAGGCTCGGCAGGCATTGCAATCTCAAAGCTGTTATTAAGCTATGGCTTTGTTAACCTTATCCTTTGCGATAGGAATGGTATTCTCTACAGGGACTATCCGAATTTGAACTGGATGCAAGAATCCATGTTAAAGGTTACCAATTTGGAAAACGCAAATGGGACACTGGCTGATGCCATGAAGGGTGCCGATTTGTTTGTTGGGGTATCCGCTCCGAATATCGTAAGCAAGGAAATGGTTGCTTCTATGAATAAAGACGCAATTATATTTGCCATGGCTAATCCGGACCCTGAGATCCTACCGGACCTTGCAAAAGAAGCCGGCGCAAAGGTAGTAGCGACCGGACGTTCCGATTTTCCCAATCAAGTAAACAATGTGGTTGCCTTCCCCGGTATTTTTAAGGGCGCCTTAGAGGGTAGGGCTTCCCAAATTACGGAGGATATGAAGCTTGCAGCGGCTATTGCAATCGCCGGTTTGGTTGATGAGGCGGATCTGAATGAGAATAACATCATGCCTCAGGCCTTTGACCCAAGGGTGAGTGATGTAGTAAGTAATGCTGTTAAGGCATATATCAGAAAGTAGAGGGTTTTTATGTGGGATCAGAAGCCATACCATTCACTTGATTATGAGCTAAAGAAAACCTACGGACAGAAAATCTATAAATTGTCGTTAAATGGACATATGGGCTGCCCAAACCGGGACGGCACACAAGGTACGCGCGGCTGTATCTTCTGCAGTGAGGGCGGCTCGGGTGATTTTGCTACGTCGCCGGACCTTTCTATTACACAACAGATTGAAGATGCGAAAAAGCTTGTTCAAAGAAAAATCAAGGAACCAGCGAATGCAAGATATATAGCTTATTTTCAAGCATATACCAATACCTACGCACCTGTATCTTATCTGCGCCGCATATTTTTTGAGGCTATCAGCCATCCGGATATCGTTATTCTGTCCATTGCTACCAGACCCGACTGTCTAGACGAGGAAGTGCTCCATTTGTTATGTGAACTTGCTCGCATCAAGCCTGTCTGGATTGAGCTTGGACTACAGACAATGCATGAGCAGACTGCCACTTTCATCCGCCGGGGGTACTCTCTGTCTGTGTTTGAGGAAAAAGTAAATAAGCTCCATCGTCTAGGCATCCCCGTCATTGTCCATACGATTCTGGGCTTGCCAAAGGAAACAAAACATGATATGTTAAAGACCATGGAATATATCTCCACACTTCCTATTCAGGGAATTAAGCTTCAATTACTTCATGTCTTAAGCGGTACAGATCTTGGTGTCCTCTATTCCGAAGGGAAATTCACCGATGCCTTATCACTTGAGGATTATACTGATATCGTTATTACCTGCCTGGAATATCTTCCACCGGAACTGATAATACACCGCATCACGGGAGATGGTCCGAAGAAGTTACTCCTAGCTCCTCTGTGGAGCGCAAATAAAAAGCAAGTACTGAACAGTATCCACAGCAGGATGAAGATATTAGACAGTTGGCAAGGAAAATATGTTACTATTCACAGCCCAGCCCATGTTAGTGATATGATTTCGACAAATGTTTCCGAAGCGGAGCCAAGCAAAGCGGGCATGGGGGTTTAGTTGCATTACGCAGTTCGTATGCAAATACTCCTTTTCGAAAATCATTTGTCGAAATCATAATGCCTATTTCCTGACTTGGTTGTGAATAGTAACAAAAATACTATGTATAAACAAGGAGGCTGCCATGCCATCAGATACATTTCTATTGTATAAATTAATGATTTTATATATTCTGAGCAGAGTCAGCTTTCCGTTGACGAACGCGCAGCTGACAGCCTTTATTCTGGAAAAAGAATATACAAACTATTTTACTATCCAGCGTGCGCTTTCCGAATTGATTGATGACGCTTATATCTCAACCAAAACCCTTCGAAACAGTACTTTGTATCGGATCACAGAGCACGGAAATCAAACACTGTTGTTTTTTGACAATATGATTTCTTCCGGAATTAAAGACGATATTGAGGCATATCTGTCACAGAATAAATATGAACTTCAAGAAGAGGTGTCTACTCCGGCTGAATTTTATCAGGTGAAAAAGGGTGAATTTGCCGCACACCTATGTGTAATAGAAAGAGATACCCCAATCATTGACCTGACGCTGAAGGTACCTACTGAAGAAGAGGCTTCCCTAATGTGTAATAATTGGAAGGAAAGCAGCTCCGATATATATGGTTATTTAATGTCAGCGTTACTCGAACACAAGTAATCAGACTTCGGGAGTATTTATTTCGTTTAATCCACAGATATCTTCAATACATTCCCAGATCTCATCCCTGCCCTGCTTCGTAATAGAAGAAAAGGGCAGTATTTTTGTACCGGAAGCAACTTCAAGCCCTTCTCGTATGATTTTTATTTGTTTATCTTTTTGGCTTCGGTTGATTTTATCCAATTTTGTCGCGATGATTACCGGTGTAAAGCCCTGATATACAATCCAGTCATACATAAGCTTATCATTTTCCGATGGCTCATGCCTGATATCTAAAAGAAGAAATACTGCCTTAAGCTTTTCTGAGGTTTTGAGATAATTTTCAATCATCTTACCCCATTTTTCTTTCGCTTTCTCATTTGCCTTCGCATATCCGTAACCGGGAAGATCTACAAAGTAAAGCTCTTGATTGATATTATAGTAATTGATCGTCTGGGTCTTACCCGGCGAAGCTGAGGTTCTTGCCAACGACTTTCGGTTCATTAACCCATTAATCAATGAGGATTTACCCACATTCGATTTGCCGGAGAAGGCCACCTCCGGTTTTTCATTGAACGGCAGAACACTGGTTATTCCACATACCGTTTCTAGTTCAACACTCTTTATATTCATTGTTACCTCCCACCCTACTCATCTAATTTGTACAAAAAATCTTCTGCTATACAAAGGGGATGTTCCAGCGCAAGATCCGTATCCGGATTACTTGCTCTGTAATATCCCCTTCCTAATATCTATTGATCAAGTCTGATCTATTGCATATAAAATGGTACATGTTGCAACCTTCTAGGCTATTTCATCCTTGCTTTTCTTTGTTCCCTTTTTTGCAATCGGCTTTCTTGTAACTGCATCTTCAGTCAAGATGGTTTTAGGCTTTTCATTACCAAGAACGGCATCTTTTGTTATTATGCACTTGATTACCTGTGCATCGGAAGGTATGCTATACATGGAATCCATCATCACTGATTCCATAATGGCACGGAGTCCTCTCGCACCGATTTTTCTCTTAAAGGATTGTTTTGCAATCTCCTCAAGCGCATCCGCTTCAAAATCCAGTTCCACACCGTCAAGTTCAAAAAGCTTCTTATATTGCTTTGTAATCGCATTCTTAGGCTCAGTAAGAATATGAATTAATGCCTCTTCATCCAGCATATCCAGTGCAACCGTAACCGGTACACGACCGACAAATTCAGGAATCAGACCAAATTTAATAAGATCCTGAGGCATTACCTGCTTGAACAGCTGGCCCACGTTTGTCTTGTGCTTATCAATGATTTGAGCATTAAAGCCAATGGATTTTTGTCCGATACGTGCTTCAATAAGCTTCTCCAAGCCGTCAAATGCTCCACCACAGATAAACAAGATATTGGTGGTATCAATCTGAATAAATTCCTGATGCGGATGTTTTCTTCCTCCCTGCGGGGGGACACTGGCAACCGTACCTTCAAGAATCTTTAAAAGCGCCTGCTGAACACCTTCACCGGAGACATCCCTTGTGATGGAGGTATTCTCTGATTTTCGCGTTATTTTATCGATCTCATCTATATATATAATACCGAATTGTGCACGGTCAATATCAAAATCTGCTGCCTGAATTATCTTAAGGAGTATATTTTCAACATCTTCACCAACATATCCGGCTTCCGTTAATGCCGTGGCATCTGCTATTGCAAAAGGAACATTCAACAGTTTCGCCAGTGTCTGTGCCAGATAAGTCTTACCGGAACCAGTGGGTCCAACCATTAGGATATTGCTTTTCTGTAATTCTACATCCAAATCCTTATCGGCCAGTACTCTTTTGTAATGATTATATACAGAAACTGCGAGTACCTTTTTTGCTTCCTCTTGACCAACCACATGTTGATCCAGGAAAGCTTTAATTTCTGCCGGTTTTAACAGGTTAATGTCCGAATTGATTACAGGCTCGCCCTCAAATTCCTCTTCAATGATTTCACTGCAAATTTCAATACATTCATCGCAAATGTATACGCCCGGTCCTGCAATTAGTTTTCTAACCTGATCCTGGGTTTTATTACAAAAGGAACATCTCAGCTGTTTCCTGTCATCTACTTTTCCTGCCACTACCTATCACCTCTTTCTTATTGGAACCCTGCACTATCTGTTCGTCAAAATACCATCAACAATTCCATACTCGCGAGCTTCTTCAGCGGTCATGTAATAATCTCTCTCTGTATCAACTTCAATTATTTCCAACGGTTTTCCGGTGTTTTTTGCTAATATTTCATTTAATTTTTTCCTAGTCTTAAGAATATTGTCAGCGACAATCTTAATATCGGTTGCCTGGCCTTTAGCACCACCAGAGGGCTGATGAATCATAACTTCTGCATTAGGCATAGCGAACCTCTTACCCTTGGCACCGCCGGATAACAGGAAGGCTCCCATGCTGGCAGCCATACCAATACAATAAGTGGATACATCGCATTTGATATAGTTCATGGTATCATAGATTGCCATACCCGCTGTAACGGATCCTCCCGGACTGTTGATATAAAAATTAATATCCTTACCCGGATCTTCTGATTCTAAAAACAGCATCTGTGCTACAATAAGGCTTGCTGTGACATCATTTACATCCTCCCCGAGGAAAATGATTCTTTCTTTTAACAATCTGGAATAAATGTCGTAGCTTCTTTCACCGCGACTTGTTTGTTCTATGACATAAGGTACTAAACTCATATATTTATCCTCCCTATCTGTTCAAATTCACTTGACATGAATTTATGCTTCCTTTGCCTTTTCTACCACAAAATCGACTGCCTTCTGGACAGCAATATCTGCTTTAATCTGCTCTTTTTCTTTATCGCCGACTAATTCCTTCAGCTTATCAATTTCCATCTGATATTTCTCTGCCATCTCGGTCAGCTCTTTATCCAGCTCTTCCTCGGTGGTTTCTATCTTCTCAGCTTTCACTACCGCTTCCAACACAAGTCTGCTCTGTATTCTCTTAACTGCCTGAGGTCTCATGCTTTCCATGAATTTCTTCGCATCCATTCCGGTAAACTGAAAATACTGCTCGATGGAAAGACCCTGTTGTGAAATTCTCTGAGCGAATTCCTCTGCCAGCTGATTCGCCTGTGAATCTACCATCGGTTCCGGAATATCCATTAAAGAATCTTCAATAATTTTATCGATTACTTCATTTTCCTTCTCTGTCTTTAATTCCTTCTCTTTTTTCTCCTTAATTGTAGTCCTAATACTATCCTTATATTCATTCAGTGTATTGAATTCAGATACATCCTGTGCAAAATCATCATCTAACTCAGGAAGCTCTTTTACTTTGATTTCTTTCACTTTTACTTTAAACAATGCAGGTTTTCCGGCTAATTCTTTCGCCTGATATTCCTCGGGAAACGTAACATTAATATCTACGTCTTCTCCGATTGCCTTACCGATCAATTGCTCTTCAAAGTTATCAATGAAGGAATGTGATCCGATTGTAAGAGAATAATCTTCTCCCTTGCCGCCTTCAAAAGCCTTATCATCAACAAATCCTTCAAAATCGATGGTGGTGATATCTCCATCCTGTACCGCTCTGTCATCTACAGTAACTGTTCTGGAATTCTGCTCCAGTTCTTTATTAATCTGAGCCATAATTTCATCCTCAGTTACGTATGCTTCCTTCTTCTCAACCTTGACACCCTTATAGGTGCCTAATTTTACTTCAGGCTTAACAGCAACTTCGGCAGTAAATATAAAGCTCTTACCCTTTTCAACCTGAACCACATCAATCTCAGGTCGGGATACAATATCCAGATCACTCTCAGCGATAGCTTTATCATATGCTACCGGAATAATCTCATTAGCCGCATCCTCATATAAAATACTTACGCCATACATTTTTTCTATCAGAGCACGCGGAGCCTTGCCTTTACGGAAGCCCTGTACATTGATTTTACCCTTATTCTTATGATAAGATTTTTCAAGTGCCCCCTCAAATTCCTCTGCGGTAGCCTCTATCGTAAGCTTTACCATATTCTTTTCTAATTTTTCAACCTGTAAACTCATTATTACCAATTCCTCCAATTTCTCTAAGAAGGATTATTCCTTCTGTTTAGTTTTTCACGGAGGATTTCTCCTCTCGTTTTGTTATCTATCAAAAAGCCATAAGGATATTCCTAATACTATTTACATTTTTCCACGTTTATACAGCTCTATACATTTGGCGTGAAAATGTAAATAATGTCTGCTTTTGTAGACAGTTTGACATTAGTATATTATAACATATTGAATCTGTAAATACCAAATTTTTAAAACGCAATCCAAATTATGCAATACTGATCTCATCCACGTGCCTGCGGTGCACCTTTTATATCATATGAGCCGAATTGTATTAAATTGTGTGTCCCTGATTCTTAATAACCTGAAGGATACGATCCACCTTCTCTTTGCATATTTCATCGGATTTTGCTTCAACCATAACGCGAATCAGAGGCTCTGTTCCACTTTCTCTGACTAAAACACGACCGTCTGCGCCAAGCTCATGTTCTACGGTCGCAACAATTTTTTTGACTTTTACATCATCTATGGCGGCATTTTTATCATGTACTTCAACATTAATAAGAAGCTGAGGAAAAATGGAAATATCCTTAAGAAGCTCTGATAAAGTGGTCTTGCTTTCCAGCATGATTTCCATCAGCTTTAATGATGTCAAAATTCCGTCTCCTGTCGTAGCATGCTTATTAAATATAATATGACCTGACTTTTCTCCTCCGATGGAATGGCCGTTGGCCATCATGTTCTCATATACATATTTATCTCCGACTACAGTTTTCTCATAACAAATTCCTTTACGATCAAGTGCCTGATATAAGCCAAGATTGGACATTACTGTCGTTACTATCGTATTATTCGTTAACTCATTACGATTCTTCATATAGACACCGCATAGGTACATAATCAGATCACCGTCAATAATATTCCCTTTTTCATCCACTGCTAAACATCTGTCTGCATCCCCGTCATATGCAAATCCAACATCCAGACCATTATCGACAACACATCTTTGCAGCCGATCCATGTGGGTTGAACCGCAGTTCTTATTAATATTCGTTCCATCCGGTTCTCCATTTATTACAAAGGTTTTTGCACCAAGTGCATCAAAGACTCCTTTGGCAACAGTAGTTGCCGATCCATTCGCCAGATCCAGCCCAACTTTCTTATCCTTGAAGGATCTTGTAGCCAGCGATATCAAATATCCGATATAACGATTCCTTCCTACCGAGTAATCCGTAGTTCTTCCAATATTCTCTCTAGTTGCGAATGGAAGCATATCCTCTATATTATCTATGTATGCTTCAATCAGATTCTCGACTTCTGCCTCAAGCTTAGAGCCGTTTCCATTAATAACCTTGATTCCATTATCATAATATGCATTATGACTTGCGGAAATCATAATTCCGCAATCAAATCCTTCGCTCCTTACAACGTATGAGACACTTGGAGTTGGGGTAACATGAAGTAGGAATACATCTGCACCACTGGCGGTTAAGCCTGCCACCAGGGAGTATTCAAACATGTAGCTGGACCTTCTTGTATCCTTACCGATCACTATATTTGCTTTATGATTCTTTCCATAATAATATCCTAAAAATCTTCCGACTTTATATGCATGCTCCACCGTTAGATTTATGTTTGCTTCTCCTCGAAATCCGTCTGTCCCAAAATATTTACCCATATCGTGTCCTATCCTTTCCATATTATATATAAATATATGCGATCCTATCCATATCGCATGTCTGTATTATAGCATCATGATTTTTTTAACAGCTTATTTTAACATATAAAGAGTTAATATGGAAATGAATTTTTTATGAATGAACTGTTAATAGTTAGTACAAAAAGCATCACTGATACAAGCCTATGACCTGCATCAGTGATGCCTCATACATCTATATTACCGTTTCGGGTATATGAATGTATTAATTAAATTACTACTGACCTGACATCTGTTGCTCTTGCTGTCTGATCATACGTTTAACCATTTCTCCACCCACAGAACCATTCTGCTTACTGGTTAATTCTCCATTGTAACCATTTTTTAACGGAACACCGATTTCATTAGCGATTTCCATCTTAAAACGACTGAGCGCCTCTTTTGCCTGAGGAACTTCCGCTCTGTTTGATCCACTATTGTTACTTGCCATACTCATTTCACCTCCATATTATTAATATCAAAGCAACCATGACACAAAATCAACTGTTGTAGGTTCAGCGGCTCTTACAAAAGCTTATTACCGCGAGTGATCTTGTTTTGCATTGCCTGTAATCTTATTGTTTACAGTGGAGGGAAATATTATGATGGTAATTATTGTTTTTTACACCATTTAATTCATTAATCGACAGACCATAACATAATAACACTAACTTTACTTTTCAATTGCTGCATCATAAGCATTATTCGAAAGAAAGAATTTTAGCTTTATCAAAAATCTTTTCATACTTATGTTTATCATAGACGGTAATTATTATGCATGAATTATTTTATATTAAGACTTCGTATGTTAGTTGTGTCGATACTACATCCTGCCCAGACATCATATACATGTAGAAATAACAACCGTGAGAATTGCATTTTGATGGAATGGATAAAACAAATCAACAGTTTTATATGGGGAATTCCAATGCCATTATTACTGTTTAGTATGCATATTTATTTTACAATACATCTTAAAGGTGTTCAACGGCATATCGGTAAGGCAATTAAGCTTTCCATCATTCCCGATAAGAAAGCCGAGGGTGATCTAAGCGGTTTTGCCTCACTTGCCGCTACTCTGGCCGCCACCCTCGGTACCGGGAATATCGTTGGAATTTCTACAGCTGTCGCTCTTGGTGGACCGGGGGCAATCTTCTGGTGCTGGCTTACCGGCATACTTGGTATGGCGACTACCTATGCCGAATGCTTTCTTGGTGTTTTATACCGCAAAAAGACCTCCGATGGCACCTATCTTGGGGGGCCGATGTATGCACTGGAATACGGTTTGAATAAAAAATGGCTTGCAGTACTATTCAGTATTTTCACACTGATAGCCTCTTATTGTGTCGGTTGTTCTACTCAGGCCAGGGCAGTGACAGAGACCGCCCATACCTTATGGAACCTTCCGGAATATGCAGTCGGGATAGTTATCGCAGTGGTGGTCGGTCTAGTGATTGTCGGTGGCATTAAATCTATCGGAAAAATCTGCAGCACTTTGGTGCCGGCAATGGGAAGCTTCTATATTCTAGGTTGCCTGATTCTTCTGTTTATTAATTTACCTTATATCCTCCCTGCGGTCTGCATGATTGTTAAGTCTGCTTTTGTCCCAAACCGACTTCCTGCAGCTATCGTCGGAGGCTTTATCGGAAGTGCCCTTCGCTCAGCCGCAAGATACGGCATTGCCAGGGGTCTATTTACAAACGAAGCGGGTCTTGGTTCTGCTGCCATAGCGGCTGCCGGCGCAAGGACCTCACACCCTTCAAGGCAAGCCTTGATATCCATGAGTGCTACGTTCTGGGATACTGTAGTAATGTGTGCCGTAACCGGCCTTGTCATTGTAACTAATATCCTAAAAAATCCAACCTCCGTTGCAGGCTATTCCTTTACCGAGTTAACAACTGCTGCCTTTGATGCGCTTCCCTTCGGAAAGCTGTTTTTAGGACTCTCTCTGATTGCTTTTGCAATAGCCACATTAATTGGTTGGTCCTATTTCGGCGAAAAAGCGGTAGAGTACTTATTCGGAAAATCCGGAATAAACACCTACCGCTTATGCTATATTGTCATGATATTTATCGGTTCCATCATGTCTCTGAAGCTTGTGTGGGAAATGACCGATCTGGTAAATGTTTTTATGGCTATCCCAAATCTACTGTGCCTGTTTCTTCTTCGCAAGCAGATTAAGGGCCCACAGCTATAAACCCCAAATCCTTTATTTATTTGTGTAACCACTGTATTGAATCGCTTTTGCAATTTTACTTGCTTCTGCTTCTCCTACAATATTTTTTATAATAGCCAGCGAGAAGTCAATTGTCGTTCCCATCCCTTTGGATGTAATTATATTACCGTCTTCAACAACTGCATTGCTAATCACACGGGCGCCTATTAACGCCTCCTCATATCCCGGATAACAGGTTGCCTTTTTGCCTATCAGTAAGCCCTTGCTGCCAAGAACACTGGGTGCAGCACATATGGCAGCAAGCTTTTTACCTTCCGCTGCAAAATTCTTCAACAAGAGATTCAGCCCCCCATGTGCATCAAGATTTCTCGTACCGGGCATTCCTCCCGGCAGTACCAGCATTTCTGCATCTGAAAAATCTATATTTTCAAACAGAGCATCCGCTTTTGATGTTATCCGATGGGAACCGGTAACATCAATATCCCCTGTAATAGATACCATTACAATTTCGATACCGGCTCTTCGCAATAAATCAACCACGGTTAAACCTTCGATTTCCTCATACCCGTCCGCCAGAAAAATATATACTTTTGACATATCAAGTTACTTCCTTTCGTACTTTTTCCTTTATTATATCGTTGTTTTTCCGGCAAATCAAGGACGCAATCAATAATACCGAGCGTTAAGTTACATTCAACCTTATCAAACGTGAGAATAAGGAGCGAGGAAAAAAGATTTCCATCTAGGAGTATTTGCATTCGTCGATACTTTGGCTCTGTTTATTGTGGCTATTTGATCAGCAAATTTATTACTCCAACATTCTTTAATGAAACGCAAGGTCTGCAGCTGGATTTACATTTACAACATCCTCTATGGGATCTTACAGGTCTTACCATCAGTATATAGTAATCATCATAGCACACACGGAATTCAAAGCATCCGCAGTTACATATCTTTATACAGTACAACAGCTTCTTGTCACCGCAGTTTCTATAAAGCCTGACTTCCCATTCATGACTTCGTCCGCATTCACATCCCCAGACACATCCAAAAATCAAACCCGGTTCAATTAAGCATTCTTCACATTCCTCCTGCTCAGGGCAGGGAATAGGAATCGGTATCGGAATCGGCTGGATCTGTACCGGGCAGGGTGGTGGAGGAGGGCAGACTGAGCAGGGTGGTGGCATCGGACAGGGCGGCGGCACCGGACACGGTTGTTGTGGCGGACAGGGTGGTGGTGCCGGACACAGTTGTTGTGGCGGACAGGGCGGTGCTACCGGACAGGGTTGTTGTGGTGGACAAACAGGGCATGGAACCGGGGCAGGCATCGGCATAATTTCAGGCATCGGCTCTACCATCGGCTCAGGCATCGGCATAGTTTCCGGGGCAGGCTCAGGCATCGGCTCTGCCATCGGTTCAGGCATCGGCTCCGACATCTGAGGTGTATTCTGGCAAATTACTCCTCCTGTAAACGGATACAGATGAAATTCAAATCCACTGCCGGGATTTACTTCCAGAGAAGCGAGAACTGCATTACCGCTTACTGTACCTCCTGTCGGATGAGCACGGAACATAGCACGTGGAGCAAAGATACTTCCCCAGATAGCCGCAGGTACCTCCATAGAGATCTGTCTGGCATCCTCAAACACATAAAGCGTCTGATTTGCCAGATTTTCAACACCCCATAGACCATACCTAAGATGAGCTGTATTACCGCTTCTAATTTTAACAATGGCTATACTTCCCTGGGGGATTTCAAATCGTATTTCCTTATCAAGGATACCATTTGGTCTGACATCAATCAAAAAGACATTCTGTACCGGGTCGTTACCGCGAAGAATCCATTCATGATAATGCTCCGTAACTGTCCCATTTGGCTGTAGATTAGTAATACAATCCTGATATCTGGTCAAACTGTTCTCTGCATCACTAAAAAATTTTACCACATCAGCATTAACCCTGCCTGCTGGGATATATCTTGGGACATCATAACTGGATACTGCATAATGATTCCCTCGGTCACTGACGCCCCAATATCGGCTGCCCCCTTCGGCCTGATATAACGAAGCCAACTGACTGGTCTGATCAGCTGATCCGTCTTTACCTATCATATAGGTACTACCTCTGGCTGCTCTGAAATTACCACCGGCTACTACATGGCCAACAACTACCAGTGGTCCTTGCATAGCCACACCCCTACCAACTAAAAAGCGTACGTCATAAGGATTATATCCCGTCCCTCTTAGATTGTTATCATCCCCGTAAGCAAGACTTAATCCTCTTTGACTTGTAAAGTTTCCGCCAACTGCCATGGCACCTTTTGTATCTACGATGTTATTAGCGTCGCCCAGTATCATTGCGTTAAAATAGGAAGCCGTGCCAAACGGCTGACCGTCAACATCATACCAGTTGATGTCGTTATATGGTACACCGGCATGCTCATTATTCTGCATATAGTTCATATATCCCTCCCGGATAACACAATATCTAATACCAATATTCTCAATTCAGTTTATTCACCGGGAAAATAATCGTGCAGGCATTTTACCTCAATTCATATACGCACATTAAATATTTCATAACTTTGCATGTTTTATATTTAAATATCATTCATGGTATGCAAAAAGAGAGAAAGACATAAACAAGAGGGGAGCGCTGCGATGCAGCACCCCCCTTCTTGTTTATGTCTTCCCGCTAACTCTTGCTTGAGAGGAAACCCTCAAATTTCATGATGTTTTCCTTATCACCGACTACTACTAAGATATCATTTTGCTGAAGCAGCATTTCCGGTGTAATGTTCGTAATTGTTGTTCCATCATGATGTATGGCGATAATGTTAAGTTTATACTTATTACGAAGATCCGCATGTTTTACAGACTGTCCGATTAATTTGGAGCTTAATTTAAATTCCATAATCGTAAAATTATCATTTAACGTTATGTAATCCATGACTCTTGAGGAAATCAACCGATTCGCCAGACGCACTGCCATATCACGCTCAGGATATATAACCTCCGCACCAATCTTCTCCAGTATTTTTCCCTGCTCTGCGTTGATAGCTTTTGCAATTACTCTGTTAACCCCCATACTGATTACATTTAGGGTGGTCAATATACTGACATCCACTTTCTCACCGATACAGATAATCACTGTTTCACAGTTACGTATCCCTGCTTCCTCCAGTACTTCCTTCGTAAGCTCTCCAACGACAAGAGCATTTTCCGTATAACTACGTAACTGTTTTATCTTGCTTTCACTCGCATCTAGCACTAATATTTCTTTATTGGCCTCTGCCAAAGCTGTCGCAAGTGAAAATCCAAAACGACCAAGACCTATAATACCATATTCTATCGTTGGTTTATGTGCCATAACTATATCCTCCCATGTTTTTCACTCGACTATAGAAATCTGTTGCCTCATTATTAATCCTGCTCTTCTTTTTTGCCAATATACAGCTTAACCTTATCAATTCTCTTGTTTTTTATGCTTTCCAGCTTAAAGATGAGATGGTGAATTTCAATGACTCGTTCATCATGCTCCTGTGGAATAGCACCGATATGATCGATTAGATAACCTGAAATCGTATCATAGTTTTCTGAATATATATCAAGATCCAGCATATTATTTAATTCATCAATGGTTGTCATACCATCAATCATGTAAGTAGACTCATCTAACTTTTTCACCTTAACAGATGCAAGATCATATTCATCTTCGATATCTCCCATGACCTCTTCTACTAGGTCCTCCATGGTTACAATACCTGCAAAGCCACCGTACTCATCAATAATGACTGCAATCTGTTTTTTCGACTGCTGCAGTTCCCTGAATAAATCTTTAATAATCTTACTTTCCGGAACCAGATAGGGGGGTTTCATAATACTTCGGACATCAATATTTTTATAACCTATCTTAACAGCTTCCTTGAGGAAATCCTTTGCATATAACATTCCGACGATATTATCGATTTCATCTTCATAAACAGGAATTCTGGTATACTTTGTATCCAATAACTCCTCCAGATATTCCTCCTTCGGTGCCGCAATATCTATCGCAAATACGTTGATTCTTGGGGTCATGATCTCTTTGGCGACTGTCTCATCGAATTCCATGATGGAATTAATCATTTCCTTCTCTTTCTTGTTCAAAACCCCATGAGCTTGCCCTTCATTGACAAGCGAAATCAGTTCTTCCCTTGAAAGTATCTCCTCCGTATTACCCTCCTTAATACCAAAGGGCGCTGTAACAAGATTCGTTGAAAATGTCAGTAGCTTAATAAAAGGATAAGCAAATTCGGAAACTGCTTTAATCGGTTTTACACAAAACATGCTGATTGCTTCGGGTTTTTGTAGTGCAACCTTTTTCGGCACCAATTCACCAAAAACCAGCATAAAATAGGATAATATTAATGTTACTGCCACTAGTGAGATTTGGCTGCCATAAGGAACATCCTTACCGGAAAGCCATTTTCCAAGAGGAGTTGATAACCCCGATGCAGCCGATGCACTCGAGAAAAAGCCGGCTAAGGTAATTGCTACTTGTATCGTAGAAAGGAATTTCGTCGGTTCCGATAAAAACAGCAGAACAAGCTTTGCGCTCTTTCTTCCTTCCTCTGCCATTCTCTTAATCTTATTCTTATTTGCAGAAACCATAGCCATCTCGGCGCAGGAAAAGAAAGCATTTATCATCGTTAAAAAAATCAAAATCATTATCTGTATCATTATTTTTTCAGGGTCAGGGTCCATATTAATCCTCCAAAGATATTTCAGCTAATTATAACCGATATATTCCTATAAACTCACTCGTTCAATATTACAGGAAATAGTATACCATATTTAACCCTGATTTCAAACATATATAAAGGCTGATTTAAACTTATATAAAGGCTGATTTAAACTTACGTTACAGTTCAGCCTTCAAAGAAAGGTATCCGGACTGGGGGAGATTATTAATGATTTTTATCTGCTGTTTTTTGATAAAAATGCCTCTAGTCTTCTAATATTTGCTTTTTGACCGATTACCACAATATTATCCTCCGCCGCAAGAACACATTCCGGATCTACCTCGGTAGTAGTTTCCCCGTTATGCTCCAGTGCAATAATATTCAGATTAAATTTCTGACGCAGATTGATCTGTTTCACTGTCTGGCCTGCAAGATTTGAATGCAGCTTTATTTCTGAAATTTCAATATCACCCTTTAATTCAATTGATTCCATGATATTCGATTGCACCAGTTTTTGTGCCAAGCGAACCGCGATATCATTTTCAGGGTAAATAACCTCTGCTCCGATTTTCTCAAGAATCATTCCATGCTCATAGCTCATGGCACGGGCTATCACACGCTTTACTCCCATACTGATTACGTTAAGCGTTGTCAACACATTAGCATCTATGCTGTCTCCAATACATACGATGACTGTAGCACAGTTTTGAATACCTGAATCCTCCAAAGCTTCCTTATCAAAGGAGCCCAACATAAAAGCACTTTGCGTTATATTTCTCAGCTGTTTTACTCTGCTCTCTAAGGTGTCTATTGCGAGTATTTCCTTACCGGTATCCGCCAAATTCTTCGTAAGTGCATATCCAAAACGGCCGAGTCCGATAATTCCAAACTCTACGACAGATTTATTAAATAACATAATGTTCTCCCATCCTCTTATCCAATTGTTATAGATTCCTCCGAATATCTCAGACTTGACATCGGTTTAAATGACCATAGCGAAGCAATTGTCAGTGGTCCGACACGCCCGATAAACATCGTAAGAATAATTACAAATTCACTGGCCGGCTTAAGTTGCGGAGTAATCCCGGTCGACAAACCAACCGTACCAAAGCCGGATACCACCTCGAAAATCAGTTGCAAAAAGCTAAATCTCGGCTCCAATACACAGAGTATCAGCGTACTTAAACATACTAGGCTCCCCGCCAAAAAAGTAAGCATAAAAGCCTTCGAAACCGTCTCCGCAGGTATTTGGCGCTTAAAGCCTCCGCAGTGCTTATTGGTTGATGCACTGTATGCACTTTTTGCCAGAGTAAACGCGGTGGTGGTTTTGATACCTCCACCGGTAGAACCGGGAGACGCTCCGATAAACATCAAAATTACGATAATAAAAAGCGAAGCGTTCGAAAAGGTACCCAAATTATAAGTAGCAAATCCGGCTGTTCTGGCAGAGGTGCTGAAGAAGAAGGCTCCCAACCAGCTGATGTTCTGTGTCAGTTTTATGAGAAGTGTTCCCACGGTCAGCAGCGATACCGTCATTGTTATAACAACCTTAGAATGCAGGCTTAATTTCTTAAAATTATGTTTATATATTGATTCCTTTATAACAACAAAGCCCAAACCACCGAAAATAATCAGTCCGCAGGTTGTAAGGTTTAATAATATATTTGATTTATAATCAATCAGACCCTTAAAATCACCAAGCACGTCAAATCCGGCATTATTAAAAGAGGATACCGCATGAAAAAGACTAATTCCTATCGCCTTTGGTAACGGGTAATCTTGTGAAAACACGATGAAGCTTAGTATGGCACCGACTGCTTCAAAGCAAAGTGTCATAAAAAGTATTGATTTTACTAATTTGACGATACCCTTCATCGAATCCAGATTTAAAGCTTCCTTAATTAAAATACGGTCCTTAAAATCCACTTTTCTTCGAGCCAGAAGTATAAAGCCAACTCCGACACTGGTTACTCCCAACCCACCAATCTGAATTAAAAGTGCGACTACAGTTCGACCAAAAACATTATATGTATTAGCCGTATCTACAACATTCAGACCTGTAACGCAGACTGCACTGGTTGCCGTAAATAAAGCATCAATGAATTCGACATCGGTTCCCTCAGTATGTGAAATAGGAAGAAATAAAATGACTGCGCCGGTCAATATTACAAACGCAAAGCCAAGTGCAATAAAACGCCCCGGACTCATTTTCTTAAATTTGCTCATGGGTACTCCTTTGAAATCAAGTCTTTATGATAGTATTCGCAATAGATAAAATTCTATCACTACCTTCATAAAGATGGTATAAAGAATTTCTTGTATCCATTAATTTTGTGTTAATATACGCTATTAATCCGAAATTATTGCCGATCCCTGTACCATCTTATTATTTTTCCGGCTACACTGTCATTTGATGGAATATCCGGTAAGGTGTCAGCTGTAAACCAGGATGCATCTGTTATCTCCGATTGATCCACTAATATTTCGCAGCCATCATATTCAGCTGTAAAGGCAATCATCAAGCTATCCGGAAATGGCCACGGCTGACTGCTAAAGTACTGTATGTTCTTAACCTTAACCCCAACCTCTTCGAGTATCTCACGCGCCACACAGTGTTCCAGCGTCTCGCCCGGCTCGACAAAGCCTGCAATAAGGCTGTATAAGCCTTCCTTAAAATTACGATTATGTGCCAGTAGAATTTTATCTTCGTGCAGAATAGCCGTAATGGTCGCAGGTGAAATCCGGGGATATACAATATGCCCACAACCCGGACATAGGACTGCTCTTTCGTCTTTCTTATCTATGGTTTTATGACCACAGCATCCGCAATATCTGTTCGCATTTCTCCAATTTAGAATATGGTTCGCATTACCTGCGAGTAAAAACAAGTCAGGATTTCCGGTCAAATTTGTGATTTCTCTTATATTTACTGTTTCAAAGCTATCATGTATATTAGGCATCTCCATCAGACATGTGCAATAACAGTCATGCTCCTCAAACCTTCCGATATACTCCATTTCACTATTATCTGTTAAAACATCCGCTAATTCCTTGTGTTTCGGAATATAGAAACCATCCGCTTCTTTCCTCATTAGCAGTTTTTTGTCCATAAATGCAAGAACCCAAGCTTTTTCAATACAAGCATCCTGTTTTAGGAATCCCGGAATATATTTATGTTCTTTTAAGTCCATGTGAAATCCAACCTCACTTTCTTGCGTAACCCTGTAATAAAATATGTAGCAAAAAGAGGCGTAACCCTGAGGTTATCGCCCCTTAATCAGTGCGGATAACAGGAATTGAACCTGCACGGTCTCCCACTAGATCCTAAGTCTAGCCACATTAAAAATTTAAACCCCACAATTGGTGCGTGATTGCTTGGTTTTATGCTGTTTTGATGTAAGTACATTTACTTTTCGATGCGTATTGCGCATTGCATTGTTATGAATAATCCTATCGCTTGGCTACCGGTTTTGGCTACCGGAATAATCAATAAACTGTTTCGCGATATCAGAATTCATACTTATTCCAAGTAGATTAGCCATATCTCTCATTCCTTGAAAGTAACAAAGAATTTCCGACCTTGATTGTAACTCATCCTGATCAAATTTTCCACTTAATTCGTCTTCCATGTACGAATTATTTTCTTCAATTGCCTTTTCGCATCTAATCGATGCAAGTTCTTTAAAATCTTTATCCAAAGTAAATCCCCCTTTTTTATTACGCCAGCACGTAGCAGTGAAATTACTGTCATTATACCAGAACGTATGTTCTTTATCAATAGTATTTTATTATGTTGTTAAGTCAGATAATGTCCGCTTATTAATCCATATACGGATATTTATTCCTATATGGATATTCCCTGTTGAAATATTGTATCCATATATGGATATGTGATAATATTTTGCAGAGGTGCTTAAGATGAAATATGATGCATATGCTATAGGCCAAAGAGCAAGCAATATCAGAAACAATAAAAACATTACACAGAAAGAGATTGGTGAGGCCCTGGGCATCGGTCAATCATCATATTCCAGATTTGAAACCGGTCAAGGCGATCTTCCACTGTCTACGGTTGTTGCACTGTGCGATTATTTAAGCATTTCTCCTTCTTGGCTTATGGGCGAACAGCCTTCAAACCAAAAGCTTACCACTGATGAATTGCTCGAATTAGAGCAATACAGAGGCTATCTAATAAATAAAAGAAATAAAATAAAATAGGCCCTGTGTATCAACAGACACGCAGAGCCTTTACTTATATGTCATATAATTGCCCCCTTTATTTAAATGCAGACAAAGTAACACCGATTTGGTGTCTGATTTAAATTATAAATTTTATCTATTGGGGAATAGACTCTACCGAATATTAATACAGTTACCTGCTACTATCAACAAATTGCAGAGTGTAACCAAGGCCATTCATCGGGGAATATAGCAGATAACTGCAATAATAGTTATAGTACCAATTGATTAGATTTAATACTTGTAAATTATGGTAATTGTAGATTAGTCACAAATTTGTGCAGAATAATCGGCATTATTGATAATTTACATCCGTCCAGATCATATGATAAAATATGTTTACCCCACATGGAAACCCCGCGCCTCTCTTCTATATTTTTTGAGAGTAACGCGGGATTTCTTTTTTTATTTACAAAACATGACAAGGGATATATAATGTTGTGGTAAACATTGGTATTTACATAGGAGGTTGTTATGAAGAAATTATTATCCTTTTTTATTATGATTATTGTTTTGATCTTATTTGTTCCGCATTCCATGGCAAGCGCAGCGGTTACGATAAATAAATCAAAAACGACTATATATGTGGGATACTCAGTAAAATTGAAGATAGATACCTCAAAATATATAATGTGGAAGTCAAGCGATAAATCCGTTGCAAAGGTATCAGGTACAGGGAAGGTAACTGGGATATCTGCCGGAGAAGCAATCGTAACAGCTACCGTAGGAGCTGGTACGAACAATCAAAAGCTGACATGCAAGGTAATCGTAAAGGCCAGGCTTAGCGTCGATAGCACGGACATTATATGCGCAATGGATGAATATCAGGAAGTAGGTATATATTTTGACAAACAAAGAGAGGATGAAACAATCTGGTGCTTAGTAGACAATGATTCCGTTGCCGAAGGAATATTGGATGTAGATTCGGATAAATACATCCTGAGGATTATACCGGATAGCATAGGTAAAATAACAATGACTATCCATACTGGAACGAATGAATCGTGGAACGATGGGGAATTTGTAAAAATCAATGTGACAGTATTGAATGACTCTGAGTGGATTTCACAGACTGATCTTAACTATTTTGATATAATGACTAAATACGATAAGGCATCTAAAATATTATCACTGATAGATATGGATTATATGACGAACTTATACGAGATAACAAGAATGGCAGATGATATAACAGATAGCGTGGCATACTCAGGTGACGAGATCAGCTATAAATTAATCGGAAAAGAGTTTTATTTCAAAGTTGATGATCTTCAAGCACTAAAAATAATATAAGAAATTCCCCCCATTGTCAATCGACTTTGAGGGGTATTTTTATGATCTGAATATCTTCTATAGCTTCAACAGTTTGCAGTAATCGACATATCTAAACAAAATATGCTCAAAATTTCATTATAACTCCATATTCTTCTAATTAATAGACTGTTTTTTCCAGTGAATTTCTAGTAGTATTAAAGAAAAAACAAAGGAGAATGAAATTATGAAAAAATTTAAGTATTTTTTTATGAGTTTGGTTTTGGTTACATGTATGTTGGGTTCGAGCGCTTCAGCATCGGCAAGTAGTTATAGTACAGGAAAGGCTGTAATACCATGGTATTATCAAGGCACTGGTGATTTAAGTTATTATTCCGTATCAAATGTTACCGATTATCCAATTCATGTTACAGTTACGCTATTTAATTTAGACGGATCATTAGTGACGGATGATAACAGTTCAAGTTCGGGAAGAATTTATGGTTCATCCCAATTACTAAACTATAGCGATCAGCTACAGGATTCTACATTAACTTTTACATTAAATCCTCATTGTACGGGAAATTTTATGATGTACACTTCAAGTATTTCTCAATCTGGTTATGGAACAATACAATGGAGGCAAGATGGAAGTGCAACGCAAGGGTTAGTTGTTACTGGTTTTGAGCAATTCAACTATCAAGCGCGTTCTTTGATCCCTGTCAATAACGGAATGCCTTTTTAAATAGAACATCTGAAGATACTAGTAGCAATATACCATACTTAATTAGCCCCTCATTGTCAATCGACTTTGAAGGGCTATCTTTTGTTTTGACGTCGAAACAGTTATTTACCAGAACCATCTTCAAGTACCATTGCTACGTGATGACCTTCTCTTAAATACATACCCCGCGCCTCTCTTCTTCTATTTTTTGAGAGTAACGCGGGGCATTTTATGATCTGGATATCTTCTTTGCTACTTTTTCTGCTTCAATAAATGTAGGGTGTATTTCACTGTATCCGTCAATTTTCCATCCGTCTCCGACATGTCGCAGCATAAGGCCGTATCTCTCGTCTTCATCAATTTCTACAATCCTGTAATCCGGATTGTACTCCACGATGTCCCCGGGCTGGCAGTTCAATAATTTACATATAGTATTCATGTTATCCCATGACACTAATTCGCATTCTCTCAATTTCTGAATGGTTGCTTCTCCGAGTAATTTGTCCTTACGCAACTTGTACGTAGTGTATCCGGCATCCTTTAAAGTCTGAAGCGCATCTATTTTGTATTTAATCATGATAAGTCCTCCTTAATAAATAATATCAAGTACATGCCCTTATTACAAGTGTATAACTTGCACAATTTATACACTTGTAATTTGTGTATACTGTATATTTACATACACCCGTTTTAAGTGTATATTGGTCTCATCAGGAACGCATAAACGAAAGGAGAGCAGAATGGAGGAAAAGCTTAATGTAGCGCTTAAGGCACTCGGAGTCACCGGGAAAGTAACTACGAAAAAATACGACAGTTTTACAGTGACAGTATATGTAGACGGCGAGAAATTTGGATTGTGGGATACAGTGAAAAATACTTTTGTAGAATGAGTGGAGGATAAGAATATGAGAAAGTTTGAAGGAAATGATTTTGCAATACAACTAATGTCTAAGGGTTCATTTGTAGATAATGGCACCGGGAATGATAATTCGTTTTTGATTGAAGCCTTTACAATTAGATTAAATCATGTGGCATTGAATGCTTGGATTTTGTCAGAAACATTTAGTTGTCGTGAGTGTTATGACACTGACAAGGAATGGGAGGATCACAAATCAGAATATAAAGCAAAGCGAGAGTTCTGGAACAAGCAGATAATTAAAGCTCTGGAAATCGATCTAGAGGCCGGAAGCGTAAGTATCACACAGTCACTGTCAGAAGTATTTACGGTAGTGCATATTAGAAAAACGGTACGAAAATAATCGACCAACGGTTTCCGGTCATCCTTAAACCGGAGAAATCATACATGGAGGGATTTACATGGAAGGATATACAATGTCAGAAAACGAAATGAAGGAATTTATTGACATGAGGAAACAAGAATATATTGATTATGGAGAAGCTGAAGAACTTGCTGAAGGTTTTGCATACGCAGACCTTCAGGAACGATTAGAACTAGATAACCCCGTCTGATGATGGCTACCGGGTAGTAGCCGAAACCGACCATAA
>DBTU01000039.1 GCA_002307215.1 Lachnoclostridium sp. UBA1308 | reverse complement strand
TCCCGTTGCTCCCGTTGCTCCTGTTTCTCCTGCTGGACCTGCCGGACCTGTTTCTCCTGCTGGACCTGCCGGACCTGTTGCTCCTGTTGGGCCTGCTGGACCTGCTGGCCCGGGTGGGCCTGCTGGGCCAAATTGGAACAGCACGAGAACGAACACAGCAAGTAGTACAATTGCAATGGCTATAATTGCCGGACATGCCTTTCCTCTTGGTCCTTTCGGGCCTTTTGACCCTGCTGGCCCTGCTGGACCTGTTGGCCCTGCTGGCCCTGCTGGACCTGCTGGACCTGGCGGGCCTTCTGGACCTGGCGGGCCTTCTGGGCCTTCTGGACCTTTACAACAGTGCATCTCACAGCATTTTAAGCATTCCATTGCACAGTATTCTTTACACTCTTTGATTTTTTTCACGTAAAATTCTCTACATGAATCGTCACAACATTCATTATATTTTCTTTCGTAGTAATTTACCCACTCATCACATTTTCTTTTATAATATTCTTCACATTCCCTTTTACTTTTATCGAATTCATCATGGCACTCTTTATCATGCGGAAATTTATTCTGAGCATCTATCTTCCTTTCATCCATAAACATAATATTGTCTCCTTAGCACTAAATGTGTAACAGTAGTTTCAATATATAATATGGTAACTAACATATTTATGTGCCATAATATTACATTTTCCCTTATATTAAAATAATATGATGGCAAAAGATTTCCGCTCCAACTTAAATAAAACAACTCGATACCAGACAGAACCAAGATCACTGAATACCTTGTTTAATCAATAAAACGGAGGCTGACGAAACATGATGGAATCACATTTTATCAACCTCCCCTTTTTAGTAAATAGCCTGTTGCATCCGCAACAGGCTATTTACTCTTGCTAATACATTATCTATTGTAATCCGACGGATGAACTACATCAAAACACGCCCTGCGTCTGGCTTATAGACAAAAGAACCTTTACACATGAAAACCGGCCCCATTGATTTCACAGGTAATCCGGCAAGCGCATTGATGATATAATATTCTCTTTCATTCTGTTCAACGCTAAGCTTCGTCCATTGAAGGGAGCCTGCACCTGTCCATGCACTCCGAATTTGGAAAGATTGCGGATACAGGGTTAATTGACTTAAATCTGCTCCGGGCCCACCAATCTTAGGAATATATCGCCATCCCAATTGATTTAACGATAAAGCATTTTTTTGAAGCTGTTCCAACTTAGGCCCTGTTACAGGTTGCGGCTCAAACATCTTCATTTGTAAAAATGTATTTCCCTTATAGCTGAGATTTGTGAAGTATTGACCTTTGTATTCATTTAAATCTTCAATGTCCGCAGGAATTTTCGGAATTCCGCTTTCTTCTCGTCCTCCGATAATGGGTATTGTTTTATTTTCCCAGACGACAAGATTCAAATCCCCCTCCAGATGATCTTTCGTTCCATGAAAATAAACCGGTATTGAAACAATTGCAGCATTATAGCCTGAGCCTGCCAGAAAATCACAATTACGAAACTGAGAATATCCAATCGTTACTTCCGGTTTTCGTAATGTATAACATGGAAACAAATAGTTATTCAGTCTGTTTTCATCTGTTGTAAACGTATATGCTAATTGTGTTGTATCACCCGCTGAGATTACTGTCTCGGGATTGACTTCATAGCCTCCAAAAAGCGGCGCTAAACCATACCTCTTATTTTCGTCATATATGAACATGCTAACCTCCTTGAGCAAATGAGATTCAGGAAAATTATCTATAATTTACTGCTTACCAAATTTCTTTATACTGTACCGTATATAACCTCTCAGGACTTTGTGTTTCCTCAACATTAGTAATTACAACCCCTTCCAGACTTCCATACCCCTTTGGCACATATAAAGTAAAGTTCAAAGGATTTGCCCCCATTGAAACAGCGTGCAGATAGTTTTGAATCGAATTTGGGTTACTTGAATTTTGATCGGTACTTCCGGTATAGCCCCCATAATTTTGTAATTTATCCGCATATTGAAAAGCACAACCATATAAGGAGCTAAGACTGATATTCTTCACTGTTTGAGATCCATAAATAGATTGCGTTGTCACAAAATACTTTACCGTCTCCCAGCTGGGCCAGTCTCCCCTTCCATAATGCATCCCCTGTAGGAAGAGGTCCGGTGATACCTCCTTTGACTGAGACATTTTATATGCTTCACCCAAATTGATGATCAGTATTTTGCCTTTCATATAATCATAGCCCTGAAGGTTATTCTTACTATCCCCGTACTTAGCAAAATATGCATTTCCCATGTAATTTCCCTTTAATATACCATAGGCTTGATCTGCTTTAAGATCCGAAACGTAGGACATAACACAAATCTGTACTGTCTCAAATCCTCCGGCCTTCTCATCATAATCTAGAATTCCATCCTGATTTTCATCGAAGCAATCCATTATTTCACTATATATTGTAGAACCTGTTAAAGTATCACAGGCAATGGCATAACATAACATTGTCTTTTGCAAATCATGAAGTATCGTCATTGGATTATAGTACATTGTCCTAGTCATCATTTCGATGAATTTATCACCCCGGATTCTGCCAAAATGACCTTTGCAGGAAGCGAGCGGAGTATCTGTGAGGGTATCCCAGCCTACAACATAATAATCAAGCCGACCAACACCTCTTTCCTGTGCATAGCAATAGGAGTCATAACGAAATAATGGTGTGTCCAATCCTATTTCGGTTGATATATTCTTTCCGTTGATATAAGGTACCGGTACATGACGTACAAATTCAGTGATCCAATTATTTTCCTGTTGCAACTTTAGTGCTTTATACATAGGAACCGTCTTAAAGCAATATCTTGCACAGAAGAAATCCAGAGCGACACAGTCAAGAGATGCCCAAACATATCCTTCCGGTATAATCTCAGGCACTGCTCCCGGATCATGACTTATATTTAAAACATAGATTGCATCTGTAATATGAATCATATCTATATTTTGATTCTGAACTGCTCTGATAATATCACATTGCGTCCCCGATATACCTCCTGTTTTAGATATCAACATTTCTCCCTCATCATTTGTTAACGGTAGGCAGGTTTTATCATCCAACGGTATCACCCAGCGCGAATGAGGTAGCTTTGCTTTTAAACTCGGATTTTGTGTATCAGGAAATGCATATTTCCAATCTGTATTGTTTTCAGCTTCTCCTTCGGCACTTTTCATCGGGTATAGTCCAATACCAAGGTTCTTAATAGCATTTGTAATAAGATCCTGCGCATGAATCTTTAACTTGGGAAGATTTATAAGAATACAGCCCGGGTAATCACTTATATCCTTGTCATCACTCGGATTACCTCCTATAACTGCTTTATGAATTGTAATCTCATTATAGTTAATGCCCTCCGGAACAGGTACAGTTCTACCCCTGGTTATATCCTCCTGAATTTGATTCAAGTCATAAACCATCAGCCTATCACCCGCTCTACCGGGAGGTATGTAATTGCCTGTTATGCTGGCTTCATAGCCCTTCATTGGATCATCACCCGGATATATCGGCTGACATTCAGATAAATACTTTCGTACGAAATAAAAACCCCATCCACCGTAAAAATCTCCGCTTCTTCCTTCGATTACTTCCTCCGTTGTAATTTTTCTCCCTGCGGCAATGCTATAATTGTGTGATAGCGTAATAATATAGGGGGAAGCTTCAGCCACTGTCATTTGAGAATAATATAGTTGCAATTTATCGTGGAACCATCTCATTACAGCTGCAACGAAAGTCCATTGGGTACTATAGACACATCCTCCCCCCTGACAATGTGCCTTCTCATCGATGGCATTCGGAGCGAGTAAATTCGGCTTAAATAGTAATTTCTTACCGGTGTTAATCTGAACTAAAACCTCTTGACAGAAATCAGTCACTTTATCCAGCCCTGATAAGGCAATATCGATATTATAATAGATATAATCGATTTTACTTACTATCTCTCTCCAGGCTGTTTCATCGCTGTTGTTTATGTATCGCTGCAGTAATTCGGGTATCTGATCATATGCCTCTGTAGCATCCAACTTGACTCCGGATATTGGTTCCCCAGCAGAATCAAGATTCATTTTGTCTATCTGTGAATTGATGAATTCATTTGAATAAAGCACTGATTTGGTATTCATTTTCTCCCTCACTTCTGAAAAGATTAAGGAAAATTAACAGTAATATACAACGTAGAAATTTTCATGTCTATTATGTTAAAATCAATAATAAAATATATTCGCTAGCGTTTTTCATTTATGCATAATTCACTTGTTCTTGTATATCTCGAAATAAAAGAGTAGCTGAAAATAGAGAAAGGGATAGCAACTGCTACCCCAAGTTCAAACTTAAATATTTATGGTAAGGATATGAAGCCGGCTGAGACTATGCAAGCATTCAAATAGGAAATTCAATGTTTATATGGGCTTGCACTATTTTTGTACAATCCTCAGGTAATATGTGGTTATAGCGATGGAGTATTATTGTTTTTTCTATTAATCTCAATCAATTTAGCAATACCCAATGCCAATAAAGCATACACAATCATTCCGATAATAAGGTTTGGTTCTAATACTGATTTTGTTTCTATTCCATCGGCTACAGCGAATCTGAATATGCCGGCAAACGGAGCCAGAAATAGATTGGTTGATGAATATATAAAGGAAACAAAAGTACTCTCCGCATTTGCTCCGAGAATTTTAAATATGAACCGAAAGGCGAAGAAAACTTCTAATACTCCAAGTAGATAATAAATGTATTTCACGATTTTCGAATTACTGTCCTTATTTCCAACAAATCTTTGTTTCTTCTTTATTTCACTGCTTTGTACATCTATTTCATTATATGATTTGTTGTCCAATTCTTTATCTCTTTGATTTTCTATTTCCATAATTGCAGAAACTCTATTTCCATAAATTACATTTTCCATTTGTGTCCCTCCAATTTATATTTTTCATCTGACTCTTATTTAGCTGTGTACTGTCGATTAAAAAATCTTTTTTCCTCTAATTAATCTTATTAATATTGAAATGATGGCAATAACAAGAAGAATATGTATAAACCCACCCATGGTATATGAAGTAACTACACCAAAAAGCCATAATATAATAAAAATTGCTGCTATGGTATATAACATAGATAACGCCTCTCTTTCTTTTAAATATTATAAGATATACAAGTTGATTCTATTCACTTTATTAGTTATCTAATCCTTTAGTAATATTTTTCTTGGTTTTGTTAATAACTCTTTTCGTTTTATGAATACCGTCCTTCACTTCTTCTTTCACATTTTCGGTTTTTTCATGAGCATCTTTCATAGCCTTACCTAATTCTTTCTCAACTTTAACTGTAGCGTTTTTTATCGTGTCTGCTTCCATTTCCAATGTATTCTTTATTTTCTCAATTGTATTTGGATCATTTTTCATCATATCTTCTCTTTTCATGTTTTTATTTTATTCATCTTTAATATTCATGATATTTTATGATAAAAAGGTGGCACTCTAAAATGTGAGTACCACCCTAAAGATTTTTTTATTTAATTTTCATAATTCCATATTACAGTTCGTTTTTTACTTAATTACAATTCATTAATCATTGAACCACCGAGTGTCTTTTCCCACTTTCGCCTTTTAATAAGGACTCTGTAACCTTAAGAATTTCTTCTTCTTCAAGGCTTTCGAGAAATTCAATAAATGAAGATAGTCTCTCATATTCAGCTATAGAAAACAATACAGCATCGGGTTGGTTGTTTTTAAAAACAAATATTTTTCCAAAACCTTCTGCTTTCTCCCTACATGCTTTATAATTTTTTATCATTTCAGAGTTTGAGACGATTGCTTTTGTCAGAATATTCATTACTTTATCCCTCTCCAATAATTTCTATAGATTTATTATACTTTTATTATATATATTTGTCAACATATTATAGATATTATTATTCTAATTATATTTATAATTATTACTCAATATATTTTTATAATTATATTTCATACTTATATTATAATTATTTATCCTATTTTATTTCTAACTTTAATTCTAACTTTATTGATAATTATCTTTACAACTTTATTATTAATCCCATTACTAATATAAGCTTATCTCATTCCTAAATACTATGCTCTTTCGCATATGAACAATAAAAACCACCTGCCTATTCGGCAGATGGTGCTGTTGAAAAAATCAATATAATTCGTTGTTTTATTTTAAAGGCTGAGTATAGATTAAATAAACTTCATCTATTTTTAGTAATTCATCCTTATCCACTAATACTACAAAGCCATAAACTGTCAGCCCGTTCTTCTCCACATAATCTGCAGCATTTGAGTAGGTATCGATATCTTCCTTCATCATGGAAAAGAATTTTCCTTGTTTAGACATGTAGCGCAACATACTAACTAAATGTTTCTTCATAAAATTTTCATCCGACATATTTTCATTCAATTCTTCTGTCTCGATATCATTTACCGTGAAAAGATCCTTAAGTAACAGATTCGGATATTTCTTATGATCCCAGTTCAGAGATTTCGCGCCACCATATACATCCACGCATCCACAGACTTTTTACAAGGTACAAGTGTCGCCGAATGTACTTCCCGCATTCAAGCAAAACCATTTGCTTTAGACTTCGAGGAGCAGGCAGATGAGGTCGTTGCTTTATACGGTCATCAGCTTAACTTCACCTTTCAAATGAGGGATGTTAAAGAAGAGCTCGACAAATTTCATGATATTTATGACGAATGGATACTGGAACGCACCGAAGACACTATCCGACAACAAATAAGGAAGTATCAATATCTCTTTCACCAATAAAATCAGAGCAATGTAAACTCCCGTTACATAACGTAACAGGGGTTTACTTGTTGGGTGGAGTGATCATATATATACTATCAGCCTAAATGTAAATTTCATCCCAGCTACCTCATTTAACGAAAGCGAAATCTGCAACTTAATCCTCTAAAACTGCATCCTACCGGAAATTGCATTGCATTTGTATATAGAGTATTGTATAAGAAAATAGGTAGGATAAATGAATTTGAAGGGGGAGCCAATGAATATTAAGATTGATAAAAACAATGCCTATGATCCGGAGCCCGAAATAATAATTCGGTGTAGGGAAATTGATGATAAGGTACAAAATATTTTGTCTCTTTTGAATATGCAAAAAAAGAAGCTGTTAGGTTTCATTGAACAAACGGAGCACGTAATCGAACAGGGTGAGGTCCTCTACTGTGAAAGTGTCGAAGGAGTTGTTTTCATATATACTGAGAAGCAAGTTTACAGATCTACTTATACCCTAAATGAAATTGAAAATATATTCTCTGGAGCAGGATTCTTCAGATGCTCTAAATCCATGGTGTTAAATATTAACTCCATCAAAAGTCTAAAAAGTGAATTTGGTAACCGAATCGATGCACTACTATCGAGTGGGGAGCACATCCTAATATCGCGACATTATGTGAAGCAATTTAGAATAGTCTTAAAGGAGGCCGGAAGCTTATGAAAAAAATAATTGGATATTGTATCTGGGAACTCAAAAATGATTTTATCGCCAGCACTTATTTTGCGGTTATTTTCTTAATGTATTGTATTACACGATTAATAATCGGAACGAAAAACGTGGATATATTCGTTGTCTTTGAAATGTATGTAACCATTTACGCACTATCTACCCTGCAAAAACTTATCTTGGATGATGATAAGGAGTATAGTGAAAAAGCTTTTATACTAAGAGCAACTTTCATCAGTGTGATTTCAGTAATAGTAATCGCAGCAGTGAGTGTTCTTGGAGGCTGGTTTGAAGGGATGCCGCTATGGGCGTCAATTACAATCTATGCAATGCTTATTCTCTCCTACCTGACCGTATGGATTATATTAAAGCTAGGGAAAAAATATGATACACAAAAATTAAATGAACAACTTGCTAAGTATAAGGGTAACAGCAAAATTGAAGAAAATGAGGTGTGATCATGGAAAATGCAATTGAGATTAAGGACTTAGTGAAAACATACGGAGCTGCGCGAGGAGTTTCCAAAATCAGCATCAATGTACAGAAAGGTGACTTTTATGGATTCATCGGACCTAATGGGGCCGGTAAATCAACCACCATAAGGTCTATGCTTGGACTCATTAAGAAAAACTCAGGTTCAATAAAGCTGCTGGGTATGGACATTGATGCAGAGAAGGTAAATATTCTAAAAAAAATTGGTTATATGCCTTCCGAGGCAATGTTTTATCCCAGAATGCGGGTATCAGAAATAATTAAAATGTCAGCCGATGCGTATAAGACGGATTGCAGTGATAAAGCCGGAGAATTGTGCGAAAGGCTGAAGGTAGACACTGTAAAAAGAATTGAAGATTTGTCTCTTGGTAATCGAAAAAAGATCAGTATTGTCTGTGCGATGCAGCACTCTCCGGACCTATACATATTGGATGAACCGACCTCAGGACTTGATCCGTTAATGCAAAAAGAATTTTTTGCATTACTGTCAGAATCAAACAAAGCGGGCGCAACTATTTTCTTTTCCTCACATGTGCTGTCAGAGATACAAAACTACTGCAACAATGCGGCTATTATTAAAGACGGAAAAATTATTGCTATGGATTCTGTCAGCAATCTGACAAAGACCAGTGCTCGAAAAGTCCTACTTCGGGGTATATCCAAAGTACCCACGCTCGCAGGTGTTGTGGGTTTGAATGAAGAGGAAGACAGCGTAAGCTTTCTGTATCAGGGAAATATAAAAATGTTACTTACCGCTTTATATAATATTGAAGTGGTTGACGTTATCATCGAAGAGCCTTCCATGGAGGAAATCTTCATGCATTATTATGAAAAGGCAGGGGAGACAAAATGATTATCAAACATGAATTAAAAGCAAATTTGAAAACTTTTTTAATTTGGACTATTATTATTGCCGGTATGGATTTTGGTTTTATGTTAATGTATCCCAGCTTACAAGCTTCCATGAACAAGGCAATGGAGGCTTATGCTAATATGGGTGCACTTACAACCGCCTTTGGTATGGATCGATTAAGCATGGCTGAGCCTCTTGGATTTTACGGCGTCTATGTCGGTGCAATTTTATCTCTGGGAGGAGCTTTATTTGCTGCAATGATAGGGATCGGTCTACTATCAAAAGAGGAAGGTGGGCATACCTCGGAGTTTCTTTACACCCTTCCCTACAGCAGAGTAAGTATTGTATTGCAGAAGGTTGCGGCAGTCTTTCTCATTATTCTTTCCTTTAATGTTGTAAATTTATTATTAGGGCTACTTTCCTTTCCATTAATCGGTGCTAAGTTAGCCTTAAAGGAGATCCTTCTATATCATCTTGCACAATTCGTGATGCAATTTGAAATTGCTGCAATCAGTATCCTATTGTCCGCTTTTACTAAAAAAATTAACATGGGAATTGGCCTCGGTGTAGCAATGCTGTTCTATTTCCTGGATATGATGTCACGGGTACTGGAACAATTAAAGTTTGCGAAATACGTTACCCCTTTTTATTACGCCAATGCTGCGGATGTGATGGGCACTCGCAGCATAGAACAACCCTTGATTTGGATTGGAGTCGGTACAACAATTATTTGTATCGTATTGGGGTTATGGTATTACAATAAACGTGATCTGGCTTCGTAACAATGTACGCACAAAAGTTTATACACAAAATCAACTTAATGACCCCTCAAAGTCGATTGACATTGAGGGGTCGATTCATACTTCATGTTAAGATTATTCAAATAGTGCTTGAGAAGCTTCAACAACTTCTGTTCGGGTCATCTGGCCCCAGTATCTCATCCATAATATAACATTTCCTTTTCTTACCACCAATCCAAAGAAATTCTCTCCATTCATATCTGACGGTATATAATAAACCTCATCCAGTCCCTTGCAATCAAGCTTTTCAATCGCGCTTTTTTCATCCGGCAATCTAATAAAATAATTCTCTGCTTTATTCAATACATCCGAAAGTGCGCCCGGCACCAATAAAGGAATATATACCTTATAATAATTTGTACGAATTGATGGTGTGTACACCCCACCTTCCCAAGTCATGTCCTCTTGGATAAATTGTTCATTGATTTCTTTTTCTTTTATAAATACATTATAACTTACTCTCACATCACTCAAGAGAAACTTACGCTCTTTTGAAAAATATGTGCGCATCACCGGTGCTTCAAGCTTCTCGATATCATTCAATCGAACAATCGGTAGCTCTGTGTCAAGTGTAAGCGCATAATTTGACTCACCAGTAATAGCTCCGACTATCGTTTGAATAGTGCATATAATGGACGCCACACTGAAAATTATAGTAACAGTTAGCATACTATATATAATGAATTGCTTTACCGAGTGCTTCTTCCAGGGCTCATGATGATTGATATAAAATCCCATCTGGAGTCTTTTCTTTATTTGAATAATTGTTTTCATCTGCCCGGCAATTTCAAATACAATGTAAATCATCAGAGCAATATTTATAATAAAAATAAAATTGTTCTCCAGCAGATTTATAACCGGTGAGCCACCAATCATTGTTACAGAAACCGAAAGTGCAATCACAATCAACGAGCATACTATCTCGAGTAAAATTAACCTCTTGAACGTCTTACAAACTTTTCGGAGTGTATAACTCTGCTCTTCCGGATCCGTATGTATCTCCACCAAAGTATCAGACGCTGCTGCCCGAAAAATATGGATTCCCATGAAGGAGCATGTATAGCTCCAGCCTGACATTTCATACATTTCCCGCATTTCCTTATTCAATACCTTCTCCCCAAATTCAATGCGATATTCCATATCAGCCGGTTCATTTATCTTAAAAATATTGTTACTTCGGCTCATACCGGTTAAAAAAAGGCCCTCTTTCGCCATATCTGACAGATAGCTCTCCATCTGACCAATTTGATATAAACTGATGGTACGAAACTTCTTTACCCTCATATCGAATCCCCCTCTAAAAAAGTTCCATCCTTTATCATCAATTTTAAGCGCTTATATTCTGCTTTTATAGCCGTCTTCCCTTGTTCTGTCAGTTCATATGTCTTCCTTCTGCCATCATCTTGCTTTATCCTTAGCAGATTCTCTTTCAGCAATCGAGTGAGTACCCCATATAAAGTACCCGGTCCCATTTCAATACGGCCACCGGATATTTCCTTCATATCTATCATCAGCTGATAACCATGCGTTGGTTTACTAAGCGCCAATAGTACATAATACATGGCTTCCGTCATAGGCCCTTCTTGATATGGCATATTTTCTCCTCTCAACCCATTAGTGTCGCACTATTATGTATCATGTTATTATGCGTTGCGATATATCGTCAGACATAATATATCATTTTCTTATGCTATTGTCAACAAAAAAACGTATCCACATCACCTGCCGGCAATGGGGATACGTTTTTATTCTTTGAATTATTCTATTTACTTTCACTTTCGCTTTGGAAATCAGTGGAATCAAGCTACACAACTACCACCTAACATCCCATCGTTCTGAATACTCACCCTTCATTTCTTCCTTTTTGATATTTCGTTCCATTTCCTTTTCATTAAGCTGCTTTTCCTGTAGCATCTTATAAAACACATCCTCCTGCATTGGGATATCTACCCAAGCATTCGTCCAATCGGAAAGATAGGCAGCATTGCTGATTGTCAGTCCCTTAATTCCTTCCACACCGGGTGACAACAGTTCTTCCCCAAACAAAATAGCATTCGTGAAATTCTGTAATACTCCGGTATGCCCTGTTTCGTCCTCCTGCTGTTCATATTTCTCCACGGTTATCTCTTCCTCGGGAAATCCCTGCTCGCTCTGGTAGCAAATATCTCTTTCATCCTTATTTAACCTGTGGATGGTTAATGCTTTATTCTCTATCACTGCCTTGCCCTTCGTCGTACTAATTTCCAGACGATTGGTTCCGGGGTATTCTCCTGTTGAGGATATAAAAACCGCAGAAGCGTGATTGGCATATTCTGCATAAATTGTTACATCGTCCTCTACGTTAATACGATGATAATGACCATATTGACAAAATGCTCTTATCTTGACCGGCATTCCTGTAATCCACTGCCATATATCAAGATTATGGGGGCATTGATTCAGTAATACGCCGCCACCTTCTCCGCTCCAAGTTGCACGCCAATCTCCGGAATCATAATAAGCCTGAGACCTGTACCAGTTATTTACGATCCATACAAAGCGCTTTAATTCTCCAAGTTCACCATTTTGTAGCATCTGTTGGAGCTTGGCGTAGAGTGGGTTCGTTCTCTGATTAAGCATGATTGCAAAGACTTTACCGCTCACTTTGGCCGCCTGATTCATTTCTTTTACATGTAGTGTATCAATACCCGCTGGTTTTTCTGTCAGAACATGAAGCCCGGCTGCGAATGAATCAATTGCTACTGCCGGGTGCAGTAAATGCGGAGTGGCAATAATAACTGCATCCATACATTTTGAAGCAATCATCAGATGATAATCTTTATAAAATGCAATCCCGTCTCCAAGATATTCTCTTGCCCACTGCAGTCTGTCTTCATTACAATCACATACTGCAGTAAGTAGCATTCCTTCCACCTTTTGATTATAGATAGTCATTGCATGAGCACTTCCCATATTGCCGATACCAATTATCCCTGTGCGTACCTGATCCATTATGTCCTCCTCCAAATATTACAATCTTTACCTAGATTACTTATAATTTCCAACCGTAATTACATCTTCGGTAAAATCTTCGACGGAAGTACTTTTTTCATAAAATCGAATTGCATTTTTGAAAATGCCCTCAATGGTATAATAGGTATCGTCCTTCTGCAATGGCAGCTTTACACACTGTTTAAGGGACCCGGCCTTATAAACAGCTGTAATCAGCTCCACGGTTTTTCTGCCGTCAAGCCCTGTAATCATTGGCCTATTTCCATTTTCAAGTGCGGTCAGGATATTATCAATTTCGCCGGTATGACCTTCATATTTTAAGTCGGGAATCGAATTGTATAATTCCTGTATTTGGTTGATCAATTCCTGATTTCCCTCCTCTGATGGGAACCCATTCGTTTTTGTTATATCTGCTTTTATGTCCCATGGAGCGGATATTTTTGCATTCGCACATTGTAGCTCAATTCCCTGTTCTTCTCCATGGTGAATAACGGAACTCGTTATACATGCTACACTTCCGTCTTCATAGCGAAGAGCCGCAAGTGATAAATCTTCAACTTCCGAGTTATCATGCATGACATTGGTAAGTATTGCAGTCACTTCCTCCGGTAGCTTCCCTTCCATCCAATTGAGCATATCAATATGGTGGACCGCATGATTCAAGGTCGGACCGCCGCCTTCTTTTTCCCAGGTACCACGCCACCATAAATCATAGTAACTATGGCCTCTCCACCAATAAGAATTCACATGAGCACAACATATTTTTCCGGCTAATTTACTATCGATTACCTTTTTCAATTTATATATGGAATTGCGAAATCGATTCTGTGCAATACAAGCAATTACAACATGATTTCTCTCCTCAGCCTCCAGCATTGCATCACATTCTGCAAGACATGTAGCCATAGGCTTTTCAACAACTACATTGCAGCCGGAATTCATAGCATGTATCGCTATTTTTGCATGTACATAGGGAGGAGTACAAATATGCACTGTATCAATTTTTATATCTGAGGAAAGCATCTTTTCATAACTATCAAAGATTTCACAATCCAATTTATATTTTTCCTTCATGGCTTTTGCCTTTTCCGGATAGATATCGCAAAGTGCAACAACTTTACAGCGATCCGAAAAGGTCAACAACCCTTCCATATGCATATGTGAAATATTTCCCGTACCAACAATCGCGGCATGAAACATTTTATTTCCTCCATTCATCTACATTGATTACTATACATTGATTACTGTACTTTGATTACTTTACCTTGATTACTGTACCTTGATTACTGTACCTTGATTACTTTACCTTAATCGCCTGCATTTCTGCTTTTACGCAAAGTTCAGCCGCCTTAAAGGCATGTTCCTGCGTCATGGCTATTTCCGTACGATTCATACAATCAAGTATTAATTGTCCAAAGTATGGATATCCAACTTTTCCTGTCACCTCAAAATGTTGCTCTCCTATTTCGTTTACCAAAAACACATGATTTTGCGTTCCATCCTTCATACCGACATTACAGTATTTTCTAAGTTCTATATATCCTTTTGTGCCAATCAGGAAGGTTCGACCATCTCCCCAGGTACTCAACCCATCCGGTGTAAACCAATCTACACGAAAATGCTGTGTTGCTCCATTATCACCAACAAGGACAGCATCTCCAAAATCCTCGAACTCCGGATAATCCTGATGTGCATAATTACCCACTTCACTATATTGTACTGTTGCATCCTTTACTTTGCAATAATATATAAATTGTTCGATCTGATGGCTCCCTATATCACAGAGGATGCCTCCGTATTTAACTTTTTCAAAAAACCAGTCCGGTCGATTACTTGGATTACCAATCCTATGTGGCCCAAACCCGTCCATATGTATAACCTCGCCGATTGCTCCCTCTGCGATTAACTGCTCAGCAAAAACTGCCGACTCTACATGGATACGCTCACTATAATACACCATGTATTTACGTCCTGTTTGCTTCACCATTTCCTCTGCCTGCTCCAATTGTTTCAAGGTAGTTAACGGTGCTTTGTCTGTAAAATAATCCTTACCTGCTGCCATAACCCTTAATCCCAAGGCACAACGTTCGCTTGTAATAGCAGCTCCACATACAAGTTTTACTTCAGGATCACTCAATATCTCCTCCTCACTTAAAGCACCCTTCGTCCCCGGAAAGGCTCTCAGAAAGCTCTCAACCTTGGTTGGGTCCGGATCATACACCATTTTTAATGTTGCTCCGGCTTCTGTCAAACCATTACACATACCATATATATGTCCATGATCAAGTGCTATTACTGCAATACAAAATTCTCCATCCTTTACCACAGGCGATGGCTTACCCTTTGGTGCATAATTCATACCGTCAGAGTTACTCATGTAATTTATGTCCTTTCATTGTAAATAAAGATTTAAATTTCACGAGCTCCTTCATAAAACTGAAGGAGCCCGAGAGGTGAATCAATATTAATTCCCGTAAACCTTATTATAGTATTCCGTACGTTCATCAATAATTGTCTGAATACCTGCAGCTTTCAATTTCGCCATATAATCATCATATGTAGCATCAAATTCATCTTTTGAACAGGTTACAGACGCAACTGTATATTCATCTCTTACAAGTCCTATATCTGTAAGCAGATCCGGTGTAGAGGGTGATGTATAGGTAGTATCACTTACCAATGTTCCGGTCAAGGCATTTTGATAGTTTGCAACAACATGATCTTCATAACCCGGTGCTTCCTTAGAAGTACAAGCATTAAAATCATCTACAGAGTTGAAGTAACCCTGATTTCCTACCACGAATAGATCCGCACGGATCCAATCTTTATCTGTTGCATTAAACGTCGCGTCAATTACAACAGGAACTCCATCAGCATCATAATTAAAATGTTCTCCTTCTATGCCATGATATAAAGTAAAGCCGCCATCCTGGGTACATTGCCAATCCAGATAAGTCATACAAGCTTCAACCTTGTCTGCATCTGCTGTCAAAGGACAGAATGCTATAAGACCGCCTGATGCATAGGAAGCACTGTACTGCTTACCATCAAAAGCATTTTTCAATGGTTGAATAGATACAATATCTGCATCCGGTACATTTTCCTGCAAAGTCTTCAACAAGGATCCTCTCATGACATCTACAGCAAAATTAACACTACTTTCAAAGAATGCTACATCTCCGGTCGCAATATAGCTCTTAAAATTATCGTCTGTCATAGTGTAATATTCTTTATTTAATAAACCGTCATTATACAGTTTATTCATAAATCTGTAGTATTCCCTATTACCGGGATCATAATAATCTCCAATTGCATCATCTCCAAAGGAAATAGCAGCTTCCTTTTCATTTCCTGCCAGTTGGGAAAATGCTAGCTTCATATTCCAGGCATTTGAGATGATAGCACCTATCGTGGAGTTTTTTGCATCCGGATTACTATATTTCATTGCATAAAGCACATTATAAAGTTCATCCGGTGTTGTGGGAACTGTTAAATTCAGTTTGTCCAACCAATCCTTGCGGATAAAAAGATTAGATTTTGCCGTCGTTGCTCTTTTAGCAACAATACCGTATAACTGATTATCCTGTGTTTTACCGATGTTTAGGACATCCTCGCCAAGATAGGCCTTCATATTCGTAGCCTGGTCATCTGCATTAATAAATTCAGATAAGTCCCAGATACCGCCATCATTCAGGTACTGCTCTGCATATGCATAGGTATAGGTAAGTGTAATGTCGGGAGCAGTTCCCGATGCCATCATGGTCTGCATCTTCGTTACCTCATCCCATCGTCCAACGGTTACAAATTCTACATTAATACCCACTTTCTTCATTTCCTGTTGTACATACTCGGTCCATCTGTTGTCTGTAATCGTGGAACCCTCCGGTGCATTACTTCGATCGAATAACTCAACTGTAATTGTCACATCATCAAACATTTTTGATCCATAAGTAGTTTGATATTTACTAGGTTCTGCTGTAGCTGGTTCTGTAGTTGTCCCACTCTCAACTGCTGTCGTAGGTGTTGTTTCAGTTGATGTCTGTGAATTGTCCTGATCCTTTGCTTTTCCACATCCGGTTACTGTTACAGCAACCATGGAAAGAGTCAGTAAACATGCTAAAAGCCTTTTTTTCATATATTAGTCCTTCCTCTCTTTTTAGTAGTTCAAGTATGTTACCCCTCATTTTCATACATACTTTACACTACTTTTTTTTTATTTTGCAATATTTAAAATATTGTATTGCCTGTAATAAACTATCCTTTTACGGAGCCTAACATAACGCCCTTCACAAAATACTTTTGTAGCCAGGGATATATAATCAGAATCGGAATTGTAGATACTGCCACGGTAGCCATCTTCAAAGACTGCGTCATAACCTGCGTTCCCCCGCCTTCCGTATTTGCTCCTGAATTGTTCAGCTCATCACCAAACAATAAGCCTCTTAACCGTAACTGCAGGGTGTATTTATCAGGATCTTGGATATATAGCAATGCATCAAAGTAGGTGTTCCAATATCCTACTGCATAAAACAAACCCATCGTTGCTATAATTGCAAGCGAGAGTGGGATTATTATCTTAAAGAGTGTCTGCATTTCGGAGGCTCCATCGATCTTTGCCGCTTCCTCCAAACTCTCCGGAAGCTCCCTAAAGAATGTTCTCATAACTATAAAGTTGAATACATTAATCGCCTGTGGTATAAAAAGAGAACCCAACGTATTATATAAGCCTAATCCTTTTACTACCATGAAGGTAGGGATCATACCTCCACCAAAATACATGGTAAAAAGAATTAAACCGCTAAATATCTTCTTCCCCGGAAGGTCTTTTCTAGAAAGCGCATATGCTGCCAAAGTGGTAAGCGATAAACTTGTAGCCGTACCCATGAATGTGACCAGGACAGTTGTCCTCATGGAAATCCATATTTGCGTTCTTCCTAATATCTCTTTATATGCTCCCAGCGAAAAATCAATGGGATAAAAGGATACTTTTCCTGAAAGCACCGCATTGTACCCGCTTAAGGAATAAGCAAGCACATTTAAAAAGGGATAAAGGCATGCAAAAGCCATAAGTGTCAAAAGCACATACAAAACAGCTGATCCAACTGTTACTTTTCTTTTCTTTTTTCTATATTTACTTGCCATTTATTTACCCCCTTTATATAATTCCTTCTTCACCAATCAATTTAGCGAATCTATCTGCCATTAGTAGTATGACTATATTTACTAATGACTGGAACAAGCCAATTGCCGTGGATACACCGTATTCTGCTCTTTCTATACCGATTCGATATACATATGTACTGATAACTTCTGAAACTGACATTACTTTTGAATTACCTAACAACAGTGGAGCATCCAGTCCAATGGTCATCATCTTGGACACTGACAGAATCAACAGCATAACAATGACCGGCTTAATACACGGTATTGTGATATAAATCAATCTCTGAAGCTTTGAAGCTCCATCCAGATAAGCTGCTTCATAAAGGCTTTCATCAACTCCCGAAAGAGCTGCTAAATAAATAATAGTTCCCCACCCGATATCTTTCCAAACATTACAAATAACATAAGTGAATATCCACCATCCATCATGACTCAGGAATGGAATGGATTCTAACCCAAGGCTGGTTAGTATATTATTAATCGTGCCGCCCTGCTGTGAGAACAGATTCATCGCAATTCCGGCTACTACTACCCATGAAACAAAATGTGGTAAATACAAAATGGATTGCGTAATTTTTTTAAAATGCACTAATCTTATTTCATTCAGCATCAGAGCTACTATGATTGTTAACGGAAAACTCACAGCCAGAGAAACAAGATTTAAAGATAAAGTATTTCTGATGGCAAGCCAAAAATTATGGTTTTTGAATATCTTTTCAAACACATCAAAACCGCACCATGGACTGGCAAATACCCCCTTAAACATGTTATAATCTTTAAACGCTATGGTAATCCCATACATTGGCACATACCGAAAGATAATATAAAAGGCCATTACAGGAATTAACATCATATAAAGCCATTTATAGCGCCAAATACGTTTAGAGTTATACGAAATACTTCGTCCTTTTCCTTTTCCTATCTTCTCCACCGCTTACCTCCTCGCGTAGTTTCATAAATTGTCATGAAAAAAATAAAACTTTTAAATAATTATAGAAAAAACATTAAATAAAGTATAATATATTGTAAAGGCAATCTACAACGCATATCCTTACATTTATATTGCGAAATGCGACTTTTCTATTGTAAATATTTTATATTATTTCATGTATCTTGAAATATTATTTGTGCAATATTGATATCAATTAAGAGGTGAAGTGGATCATGGAAATAGTAAAGACGCAGGATTTTTTAAGTCAAGACATCATTTGTGAACATAAAATAGACTATTTCGCTGAGGATTTTTTTCATAACCATGATGGCTATGAACTCTTTTTGTATCTAAACGGAAACATAAATTATTATGTAGAACAGCAGGGGCAGCATATGAGCACTGGAAGCCTTGTCTGTATAAAACCCTATGACTTCCATAGGCGAGAATTACTTAATTTAGCTTCGTACGAAAGAATCATTATCAACATCAGGGACTCGGTTATGGAGAAATTATCCTCAGATAAGACAGATCTTTCAACCTGTTTTTATCGCCTGCCTGCCAGCAGTATCAATATTCTTCAACTGGATGAACAGGAGTTGGGCAATTTTATTTATCTGGCACATCGCCTCATGCATGAACTGACCTCCGATGAATTCGGTAATGACATCCTGACTGAGTGTTACCTTAAGCAAATTCTTGTCATGATAAACCAGCTGGCCTGTCATCATAACAAAACAAAAATAGAAAATATTATACCTCGCTTGGTCATAGATACCATGGCCTATATCGAAAAACATATTTCCGAAGATATTACGCTTGATATTCTGGCAAAGGAGATTCATCATAACGGAACTTATATCAGTAGAAAATTTAAAGAAATTACCGGTTTACCCTTGCAGATATATATCATCAGAAAAAGAGTCACTCTTGCAAAAAGCTACTTAAGTGAAGGATATTCTCCCATTGATACATGCTTTCTATCCGGCTTTAATGATTATTCCAATTTTTCAAGAACTTTTTCCAAACAAGCCGGCCTCTCGCCAAAAAAGTATCAGCTGCAAAAGGTTGCACATAAATTACCAGATAATAATTACCCAAGACCATAATACACACCAATAAAGTAAAAGCCTGACACGATGAAGAGACAGGCTTTTACTTTATATTATAAGTATATTAGTTTTGCATATTGCACATTCTAAACCAAGCATTTTATTGGCATTGACAAATTAAAGCTTAGTCACCGTTAATTAGGTATCTTATCTATAATAGATAGATAGTGCATCTTCTCATCATATTCATCATAAGAAATTGGAGGGGTTTACATGTTGGTTTATGCGATTATCTCAATTACAACTGCACTGATTTTTTATACGATCGGCGTGTGGAGTGAAAAAATAAAAGGCCAGCTTAAAAGCTGGCACTTGATACTTTTCTTTATGGGATTGATATTTGATATCTTGGGAACTACCTTAATGAGTAAGCTGGCGGCGGGCAGCTTTGTTCTGAACTTTCATGGGATAACAGGATTGCTTGCGATTTTATTAATGTTCATTCATGCATTATGGGCTACTCTTGTACTGCTGAAACATAATGAAAAGGCAAAGATGAATTTTCATAAATTCAGTATAGTCGTATGGATTATCTGGCTCATTCCCTTTATATCCGGCGCGGCATTTGGTATGTTAAGCTAATCAGAGATGCAAGAATAACACAAAGTGTTTTAGCTATTTTATGTCTCATTATTTCAAACCCTCGGTTTCATTATACCAACGTGCAAATAGTCTCACGGCGGAATTTTCACTTGCAATATTATCCTTTGTTATTGGTTCTGCCTTACTATTTGTATAGTCTCTCAGTGTATACCATCCGGCAAACACAAAGTTCTCTCTTGTCGGCTCCGGCAATTCACCATATGGTTCTCCGTATTCTACCTGAATTTCATACATTTCACCATTAAAACCTATAAAAACAATCTTAATGGACTTTTTCGTCCAATGTGCATACAAGGTCCTTGCTGAATCTTTATTAAATATACTTTTCACAGTTATTTTGTCTCCGTCATTTGCCGCGGTATACCAACCATCAAACGTATTATATTCCATATGTGGAATTGGCAACTGATTGATAAACTTACTTCCATAATAGACAGTTATTGTTTCATTTTCTAATTCACCGCCATTCGCATCTAACGCTATCTCGCATTCTTCGCCTTTCCAGTGTGCATATATTGTCAGTGTTCCGGATTTATTCATTATACTGTCTTCTGTTATCTTAGTGCCTGCACTTGGAAATGTGTACCATCCTGAAAAAACATAATTACCCCTTGTTGCCACCGGCAATTCACCATAGGTACTACCACAAGTAACAACCCTAGTTTCCGAGACTTCATCGCCACCGTTTGCATTAAAAGTTACGATACAAGCTTTAGTTTTTCCATCACTACCTTGGGTAGATGCAGCCATAATCTTTTGTGGCGTATATGTAAAAGATATTACTACGCAGAGAATTATCAAAATAAATATTCCTTTATTCTTCTTCATATTGCCCCCTATTCCCACGCATGCCTTTAGTTCGTTTAGCGAAATTATGCGTGTCCCGAATTAGTGAATGACTACCTTATAAAGCATTATGCTTCTTAATATTAAACTATCTTTTTTAATACTACGGCATAATCAAAGGAACTACTCTTACTACCCTTCTTCACTTTGATATAGTAGGTTCCTTTTGGATACTCACTTCCCGCCCAATGATAATAATACCCTTCTAAGCATTCTATCTCTTTACTGCTGTCATATAGTACTTTCCCTTTTGAATTTAGTATTTCAAACTCAAGATTTCCATCCAGCATATAGGCTATTGAAAAATCAATATATTGTCCCGAATAAGCAACCGTAAATTTATACCAGTCGACCTTTGAAGTCTTATCTGAAATTGTAAAAAAGCCATCCGCAGCCTTACCCTGGTTCTTTAATGATTTAGCCTTCAATTTGCTGGAACCTGCCTGACTGTCCACATCAACAGCTCGTTGATAGCCCTCAATCATTTACCTTATTCACAATTGTACATTATATCCAAATATACTTCAATACATTTCAAAAAACAACACAACAAATAGACTGTTTTTAAGAAATTTACATTTATTCTATTCCTCATGCCTTATAGTTTCTGTAGTCAAATGCTACGCCATAGCTTTCCATATAGAGCATTTCACCCTATTTAAACCGTACACTATTCAGGATAACTAAAAAGTCGGGATAAGTGGTGTGAGTGGTCGGTAGGTAAATTAATTACCTCCTATTCGACTACGGTGGGTTTTTAGACGCCAAGATATGTGAATATATTAAGGATTAATTGGAAAAGATAATTTGTCAGATAATGCAAATAAATGTAATACAATTATATACCACGCTCGTGTAGAGTAAATTGCATTTATTTTATAAGGTAATCCTATTTGCCAAGAGTTTGATAGGAAGTATAACTTTATCTATTTATGAAGAAAGTGAGGAGTAACTATATGAAACAAATAAAAAAAATAAATCTGAAAACTAAAATAGTATTATTAATATTATCTATTACAATTTTATTTTTTGGTGTCATTACAGTATATGCTTCTGAGAATAATTCTAATGTAAAGATTGATGTAACAAATGTGAAAACAATAAAGGATTCATTAAATAAAGACTTAGCATCGAAAAATCCACAAAGGGATGAAAAGAAAGTTCAATATTATAATGAAAATACACAGTGAATTTGAAAATATACCAAGCAATAATGCAATTTTTGAATTATTTACTGTTCGGTAGTTTGCAAATCAGATTTGTACTTAGAAAATCGAAAACAAAGTATAACCTTAAGAAAAGCATTACGGAATAATTTAATAAAGTTTTTGGACTGTATATCCATATGGTTATCAGATAACTAATACGGACGGAAGTTGGAGTATCGCAATGGGTATGGTAGAGTTATATGATGGATATGATGGAGTGTATTATTATTATGGAGCATCAGCAGAAATGACTCCGAGTTACAGTTCACCTGTGTTTGATTTTTCACAAGAATAGAATTCTTACATATTGTTTATGAAGATAAATGATTATTATTAAGACATGATGGATTGTTATTTCGCCATGTACTTATTTGAAAGTCATATAGAATTTAAAAGAATAAAACTAATTTCCTTTTTCAGACTAGACAGCATCTCCAATAATTGTATCAATAACCATACCTGTCTCACATGCGGTCGAACCAAAATAACCGGGAGCTGTTGCAACAGCTCCCGGTTATTTTGGGATACAAATTAATTTTTCCGGATCCAGATACACCTTCCACGGCAAGGGCTGATTTTTAAGTTCTATCCAACGATCCTTGGACATCTCCCACTGAAATCGAAATTCTTTTGAACTTATCTCCGGCTGGACAGTGCTAAGATATACGGTAATTCGGAAAGGAGCTTCGCTCGTATATACAGGCCACATTTCAAACACATTGCTCCCCTGTCCCTCTGCCCTCCGGAGGTGATTAGCACGGATACCAACATGAGCTACACCGGTTCTCTCTTCACCTGCCCACAGGCTAATTCCCCATTCCTTAGCTTCTATCATACCATCCGACAAGTTTTTAGCCGTTGAGATGTTCTTGCATCCGGTGACCTGTGCTGCGGGTAGTGTAGATGGATGTACAAAAATCTCGTCCCTCTCGCCACAGACTTCTTTCCTGCCATGATCAAGGACAAGAATTCTCTTACATAAACGGTAAGCCTCCTCCATATTGTGAGTAACAAAGAGGGTGACCCCATTGTAATCACTCAAAGAACTCATTAACTGATTAACCATTTGATTTCTCAAGAATTCATCCAAGGCTGAAAATGGCTCATCTAATAACAGAACCTCTGGCTCTATCACCAATGCCCTTGCCAAAGCGACCCGCTGCTGTTGTCCTCCGGAAAGCTGAACCGGATACCGATTCTCAAGCCCCTCCAGCTGCATCATAGAAATTGCTTTCTTCACCTTCTCTTCTCGCCGGATAGAAGATAAACCGCTAAGAGCAAATCCTATATTTTTCGTAACTGTCATATGCGGATAAAGTGCATAATTTTGAAAAAGAAACCCAACCCTTCGTTGCTGACAGGGCAGGTTAATCCCACGCTTCGAATCAAACAAGACTCTGTCATTCAGAATAATTTTTCCTTCATCCGGTGTCTCAATGCCCGCAATACATCGGAGGGTCATACTTTTTCCTGAACCCGAAGCGCCCAGAATGCCCAAAATGTCCTGATCTGCTTCAAAGGCTATCTCCAATCGAAAGCCTTTCAGTTTCTTTTTTATATCAACCAATAGTCTCATACTAGCTCCCCTATGCCGCCTTTAGCGGCTCTTACATCAGGGGTGCGAATTGCTTATGCTATTCGCACTATTTCCCCCATTTGCCGCCTATGAACTTCTGCTGATATTCCAGCCAGTAATTCATTAGAAAAATGACAATAAATGAAATTGCTATAATCAGCGTCACCCAGACATATGCTATTTTTTCATTTCCACCTTCCACGGCGAAATAGATAGCCATGGGGATGGTCTGGGTTCTACCGGGAATATTGCCGGCCAGCATCATAGTTGCACCAAATTCTCCGAGTGCTCTTGCAAAAGCCAATATTCCTCCTGCCACAATGCCCGGCCATGCCAATGGAATACTGATTCTCAAGAAAACCTTCCATTCCGGCGTACCCAGGGTTCTGGCAGCATAGAGAATATTTCTGTCAATCTGTTCGAACGCACCCTTTGTCGTCTTATACATCATTGGAAATGAGACTACTACTGCTGCGATAACAGTAGCACTCCAGGAAAATATGATATTGGTATCAAAATGCTGTAGAATCTTCCCTACCGGACCATGTCTTCCAACCAACAGTAACAGGAGAAAGCCTACTACCGTAGGCGGCAGTACCAGGGGAAGGATGAAAATTCCATCCAGTATCCCCCTCAGCTTTCCCCTGTAACCTGCCATCTTGTAGGCTGCCAGTAATCCCAGAACAAATGTGATTACTGTTGCAGTTAATGTAGTTTTTACAGATACTATCAATGGTGATATATCAAAATCCACTTTTCCAACTCCTTAATTAGTATCTAAATCCGTATGCATCAAATACTGCCTTTGCTTCCTTCGTTGTAAGGAATTTCAGGAATGTATTAGCTACTTTGGGATGCTTGCTACCTTTAATAACGGCTCCGGGATATTCCACTTTCGTATGGCTAGCTAATGATGCAGTTGATATAATCTCCACCTTATCGGAGCTCAGTGCGTCGGTCTTATATACAACACCGGCATCTGCATTGCCACCTGCAACCCAAGTCAAAACTTCGGTAACATCTTTTCCATAAACCGCCTTAGCTTTTACTATATCAAGATATCCGTAATATTTCAATGTTTCTTCCGCATACTGTCCCGCAGGTACGGTAGTCGGCTCTCCAAGTGCGATTACCTTCACGTTATTGTTGCATAAACTACCGAAGTTCACAATGGATAGTGTGGAACCTTTTGGTACGATTAAAACAATATCATTGTACAAGAGTGTCTTAATGGTACTGTTATACAATAGTCCTTCGTTTTTCAAAGCATCCATCTGCTTAGTAGCGGCTGAAAGAAATACATCCACCGGAGAACCTTGTTCAATCTGCTTTTGTAGTGCTCCTGAAGAACCATAATTGAAGGACAGTTCAACATTCGGATATTTCTTTTCATAAAGCTTGGCAATATCCGTCATAGCATTTGCCAGACTTGCTGCTGCCGAAATAGTGATACTGTACTTTGTTGTAGATTTAGCAAAAGCATTCACAGTAGATAAGGAAAAAAGAACTACAAAAATAAGTAATAATGAAACAATTCTTTTTGTACGTTTCATAGATTCATCTCCATTCAATAATTTAGTTTTCGGTTCGTCTACCATTTTCTATTCACAAACATAAATCCTATCCATATTGCGTTATGTATGCTTCGGCCAGTTACATACATTTTAGTTTTGCTTTGTGTCACGTTATGTAATGTTTCATTACGTTTTGATACTACAAAGTATACTTGCTATGGATATACTTTGCAATGCATCAAATGATAGAAACACAAAAAAAAACGTCATAGAATTTAGTCATTATGCACAGTTATTATCAATAACAGAAAATACAAACGTCTCTGATTACTCCACCAAAATATTTAAAACATATCCCTAGAGAGGGCTTGCTGACTGAAATATGAAATGATAAACTCTTTTTGATATATGAATGATGAACCGGCAGTACTCTTTGACGTAAAAGATACTACTTTTATCGTACCGGAAAGAGCAAGACTTTTTTCAATCCATAAAATGTGAGAAATGCGGGGAGATGACAGCAGCCGAGGATTACGCAGGCACACACTGCTAAGGGGCTGTTGCAAAATTGCCTTCAAAAATTATATAAGCAACAGCTCCTAACCCCATAAAGCACTGGCATCACTGGAACTTCTGTTAAGCCTGGAAAAATCTGTTTTGATAAATGAATAAGTTGATAAGAGTAAAAATACCAAACCAATCAGAACTATGATAACGAAAGACATAAACGGAGTAACGATAAAACCATTGATATCGATTGCTAATCCCTCTTTCACCAGTTCGGCTGTAGTTAAATCAGTTTTTTCCAAAACTATCATGCGAAAGAAAGCGGTTGCATAGGTCATTGGATTAATATATGCAATATATCTAAGTGTATCGGGTAGCATCGACAAGGGAATATATGCACCTGATATGAACGTTAAGGGCATTGTTACTGCAGTTTTCACTATTTGAAAGGTTTGGCCGCTGCGAACTTTAGTTGCCAAAAATAGCCCGACACCGGAAAAAACAAGCCCAACACTTACCATTGCAATCAGGATAAAAAGCGGTGTGGTCCAGGTAGTAAACCGAATGCCGATAAATAATCCTATCACTAAAATTAAAATACCTTGTAAGGTAGCGACAGTAGTTGCTGCTAATAATTGTCCCATCGCAACAGCAATTCTTCTGACCGGGGAAACTAAGATTTCCTTCATGAATCCGCTTACCATGTCATCAACTGTTGACGAAGCCAGATTAAGTGAACTTTCGAACACTGTCGTTATGATAACACCCGAGAGCATATAGGCAATCGGATTTTGTATATAGTCACTTTTAAAGATTGCACCAAATACATAGACAAAGAAAAAAGGGAAAATAAGCGAAAATATCAATCCTGTTCTATTCCTTATAAAGGCCTTTAATCCTCTTTTCCATAATGTAAATACTGTACTCATATTATGCTTCCTCCCTAATCTTTTTCCCGGTAATCTCAAGAAAAACGTCATTAAATGTTCCTTTTTTAATTTCTATATTTCTAATATCCTCTTTACATAGGCTCAAAACTTGTAATAGACGATCAATGTTTTCAGCCTCAATCTTATAAAAATCTTCTTTTTTTACATATTTCAGATCATATTGTACAAGTAGCCGCTCAAGTTCCGATTCGTTTTTGGTCGTGATATATGCTTTATCTTTTGTGAACTCTTTCTTCAAAGCATAGGGTGTATCATGAGCGACAATAATTCCACCATCTATAATTGCAATCTTATTACATATTTCTGCTTCTTCCATGTAATGAGTCGTAAGAAATATTGTAATATTTCTTTCTTTCTGAAGCTTAATAATATACTCCCATATATGAGCGCGTGTCTGCGGATCCAACCCCGTTGTCGGCTCATCCAGAAATAACACTTTTGGGTAATGAATTAACCCACGCGCGATCTCCACACGTCGTTTCATTCCGCCTGATAACGCACCCACTAATTTCTTTCTTTCACCTAATAAATCCACTAATTTTAGGACAAATTGAATACGCTCTTCCACTTCTTTTTTGGGAACGTTATAAAAAACGCAGTGCATTCTAAGGTTTTCATCAATTGTCATCTTAGCATCCAGTGTCGAATCTTGAAATACGACTCCAATGGTTGATCTGACTTCACTTTTATGTGTCGTAACATCCTTCCCATCGATAAAAAGATTGCCCGAGGTCTTTTCAAAAATTGTACATAACGTATTGATTGTCGTGCTTTTCCCTGCTCCGTTTGGTCCAAGAAATGCGAAAATCGTCCCTTCTTCCACTTCAAACGAAATATTATTTACGGCTATAAAGTTACCATATGATTTTGTAAAATTTTTAACTTCAATGATAGAATTCATCTTTCTCATCTCCTTCGCTCTTTCGCTTCTACTACATATAATAACTGCCAGCAGGACCGATTAAGTCTAGGGCAGTTATTTTTCAGTTGCATCTCTTTTGTAAAAAGTAATTCTACCATATAGCTTAGATCATTTCAATCGAACATAATATGAATTATGAAAAGCATAATTCATATCTATAAGTTTGTGCCTGCGTAATCCTCGGTGCAAACTTATTCATAGGGTACGTTACATTAATTTACGATTTGTATTGAATTATGAAACCATAAGGCAGTTTCGATTTTCCACTGTTATATAAACTTTCTGTCCGTTGTCGTACAGGTAATAACTTCGGAACAATACATCTGCTTCTAAGATAATACCATTCACTTCCACATGGTAACGAAGTACATTTCCATGGGAAAGATGACTTACGATTTTACCTTCAAACTGATGAAAATTATCTCTTTCGCGAAAGGGTATTAGGGACATTTCCATAGCTTCCGGTCTGATTGCTATATTCTCGGAGGTATTCTGTGCTCCCGGAATAATCTTTTGGAACTGCTCCGCAGTAATTACATTATAATGCCCTATGAATTCTGCCGCAAATTTGGTCCTGGGATTTGTATATATGTTAATCGGTGTATCTGACTGCTCCAGCCTTCCGTCATGGAATAAGTGAATTACATCCGACATAACCATGGCTTCATCTTGATCATGTGTCACAAAGATGGAGGTAATTCCGAGCTCCTTCTGAATTTTACGTATGCTTGTCTGAAGAGATTTTCTCAGCTTTGCATCTATGGCACTCAGGGGCTCATCCAGGAGCAGAACCTTTGGCTTCGTAACAATCGCTCTTGCAAGGGCAACACGCTGCTGCTGTCCTCCTGAGAGCTTTGATGGATACGCTTTTTCCTTTCCGGTCAAATCCACCATTTCGATTGCCTCGGCTACTTTCTTTGCAATTTCCGTCTTGCTCATATGTTTCATTTTTAAACCAAAGGCAATATTTTCAGTAACATTCATATTTGGAAACAGACTATATTGCTGAAAAACCATTCCTATATTACGTTCTTTCGGGTCCGCAGTTGTGATATCTACCCCGTCCATAAAGATCTTACCGTCTGTGATACTCTCCAATCCGGCCAGACAACGGAGCAAGGTACTTTTACCACAGCCGGAAGGACCCAGCAAGGTAACCAACTGACCCTGCTCAATCTCAAGATTAATGTTGTTCAATACTTGATTTTCTCCAAAATATTTATTAATATTTATGAAATTAATATAAGCCATCTATTTTTATTCCTCTCTGCTTTTCTTCCACCTTTTATTCAGTAGATTTACAACAGCTGATAAAATCAGCGTCAAACCAAACATTACTACAATAATCACACTGGAAGCCTGACCTGATACAAAAAGCTTTTTATATAGATACATTTGTGCGGTCTGATAATAGCTGCCACCAACAATATTTACAATTGCAAAATCACCAAATACAATCGATATGGACAACATAGCAACAATGGATATGCCTGAGATGATATTTGGAACAACAACGGCAAAAAAAGCATAGAATTTTGTTGCTCCAAGCATCTGAGCAGCTTCAATCAGACGATTAGCATTGATAGAATCCAGACTGTTCTTAAGTCCTCTGTAAATGTAAGGTAATATGACGATGCAATAGGTGAGCACTATCATAACAAATCTGTTTGAGAACGGATAAGGTGCACTTACATACAGGGAAAGCACTGATACAGCAAGTATGATTCCCTGCAAGGCATAGGGAATATTGCAGAGCATTTGCATATATTTATCCCATTCGGGGTGATAAACTTCGATAACATAGAGCGCAAGCAAGACAACTGCGGTACAGGTGACAAATGGGATAGCGGATATCATTAACGTTCGTATCACCGAATTTATAAAGTAGCTGTCCGACAGTATTTCTTTATAATACTTAAAGGTCAGCCCGCTGGGCAGTATATCCTTCCATTCTGTAAAAATAGAATAAATGAAGGTCAGCAAAAGCGGAATTGTAAGATAACTGCATATAACAACAATAACTACCTTTGATAAACCACTTTTTTTCATAGGGAAGCACCTCCCCTTGACCTTTTGATAAAGTAATTATTAATCATCGTAGAGATGATCATCGTTAACATCAGTACGACTGCCAGTGCAGAACCAAATTCTTTTCTTTGTACTAAATCTCCCACAAACTGCTCGGATATCCGAATCGGAAGCAAAGAATAATTATTGGCAAGTAGCGCATATGCCGTTGAGTAGGCTGCGATAGCATTTGAGAACAAGACACTTATGGTGGCAAGAATACTTGGCAGGATCGCCGGTATGGCAACCTTCGTCCAATAAATAAAGGAATTGCCACCGAGCAGTAATACCGCTTCCTTCCACTCCTTGCGAAGTCCGTCAAAGATTGGTATCAGTAAAAGCGTTGCAAGCGGTATTTGAAAATAAATATAAGTTAACAATAAGCCTTTGTAGGAATAAACATTAAAGTTCTCCAGAGAGGTAATTCCCACTGCTTTACCAACCAGAACAAGGACGCCCATATTACCCAGTAATATGATAAAAGCGAAGGCGAGTGGAATTCCGGCAAAGTTTGAAGTCATATTCAAAATATTAATAAAAAAATTTCTCCATTTTGAATTGGAATCATTCGCTGCTTTTGCCCCAAAAAATGCGATAATGATACCGATCACAGAAGATATAACGGCAATGATGATACTATTAATCACCGCCTGTTGATAAAGTCTCTTCTGAAAGATTGCTTGATAATGTTCCAGTGTAAAACCGAAATGTCCTTGCGGCTGAAAGCTACGAATCACAATCATCAGAATTGGCACTAATTCATAACCTATCACCAGGAGCAAAAACGGAAGAATTGCCAATAGATAACGCTTTGATTTAAACATCTATAATTTGTACCTCCATTTGCGAAAGAGGTCTCATCCCGGGAGCCGGCTCCATCTTAAGCATCTTACACAGAAGCGGCGCAATAAAAAGTTCAGAAAGACATTGATCCGTATGTATTCCCTTTACAAACTTATCTGAAAAAAGATATAACGGCACCATTCTCTGCTGCTCTGAGTTGCCTCCATGTAGGTGGTGTTCGTTCATTCCGTGGTCTGCGGTGACCATAATCTGATAACCTGCATTCATCCAGATCGGAAGCACGGTTGAAAGAAGAATATTTTCAATTGCTACCGATTGGTGATACTCCGAGGAAGTACTTCCATATTTATGTCCCGCATCATCGATATTCATCGGATGAACCAACAGAAAGTCCGGTTCAAATTGCTGACGTAAGAATTCAGCGTCGCTATATACATGAGAATCCGGATACTGATCTTCAAAATAGTAAATTCCATGCTGTATTTTAGAGACTGCCTTAAGCTGTACACGGTCCATTAGCGGTTGGAACGGTGCACGAACATATAATTCGCTGATCCAATGGTAAGCAGACGCCGCTGTTGTCATTTTATAATTCTTGCATAAATCAAATATACTGATTTGATTGGAGCATCTGATTAAATGGTTATTGGTGATACCATGCTCGTCTACCGGAAGACCTGTCATCAAGGTTTCATACATCGGTCTTGACAAAGAAGGAAGCTCTCCCAGTACACGAAGCTTAGTGCCTTTTCCTATGGATACAAGATGCTCCAGATATCCTAAATTTTCTGTTGCAGTATCATAACAGCAGCCATCAAGGAGTATCATAATAGTTTTATGTGACATTATTTAACCTTCTTTCTACATTCATAGTAATACACAAGATTAGCACGCCTTCCCTTCGAATTAGTTTGGGCCTGCCTTCGGCGTCTCTTAAATCAATATTAATATAGGAAAAATATAAAAATGAATTTCCAATGGAATTTATTTTTATATTCCTAATGGCTCGCAGGATTTTTGCAAGATTATTTTCATAATAATCCTGCATAGCCGCGTGACAAAATGAAAAACCGTCAGGCAGTTATGCAGGATTATGAATTAAATGAATATGTTATTATTTTGCGTATGCAATTACATCTTCCTGCCAAAGTGTGCCAATGGTTTCTACTGTTTTACTCCAGCCATCATAATCGCTGACCATGCGGGCTTTGGAATACTGATCCTCCGGAAGTAGTTTCGCTTTTACATCGTCAGGGAGCACAACATCGCTTCTGATCGGTTTTGCATAGCCCTTAGCCAAATTGATCTGTCCCTCATCGCTGAATATATATTCTCTCGTCAGCGCTGCTGCATACGGATGCTTTGTATATGCGTTGATGATAGAACAATAACCGCTCTGGATTGCTCCGTCGGAAGGAATGCATACCTCAAAGTTAGCGTTTGCATTATTAGCTGAAAATTGGTCACGGTATCCAAGTGCGTTATAATCCCAAAGAAGGGCAACCGCAACCTCTCCTTTTTCAAGTCTGGTCAGAGACAGTTCTCCCATATCCAGTCTTCCTTGTTCTGCTAATTTCTTAAAGAAATCAAGACCGGGCTGAATGTCTGTCTCGGATCCACCTAACGCGATTGCCGCCGATAATACGGCACACTGCGCCTGGCTTGCCTTTGTAACATCTCCGACAGCTACTATATAATCACCATTTAAAATATCTGCAAAGGAAGTTGGAGGTGTAGAAACCAAATCCTTGTTCGTGATAATGGACATTGTTCCATAATAACCAATCATCCAATTACCGTCCTTATCCTTTGCCCATTCAGGAATGCTATCCCAATAAGAGGTCTTATAAGCCAAGGTCAGACCATCATCTACTGCAGTCGGTCCAAAGGCCTGACCAACATCTCCGATATCTTTTGTTGCATTATCTTTTTCTGTTTCAAAGAGGGCAAGTTCTTCTGCGGAGGACATATCAACATCATTATGTGTTATTCCATAGATAGATGTTATTTCACTCCAAGTCTCTCCCCAGTTAGCCCAAGTATCCGGCATACCTACTGACTCTACGGTTCCCTCTTCTTTCGCTTTATCAATAATGGTTTCTAGCGGTGTATTGTTTAGATCTAAATTTTTACCACTGGTTTTTTCTGAGCCCGAACATCCTGCCAAAGAAATAATTGAAGTAATCACTAACAAACTTAATACGACCCTGTTTCTTGTTTTCATATTTTTCTCCTTCTTATTTTTTCTACAATTTCATTATAGAAATTACAAGGCAGGCTGTCGTACATGATATGTGAAAATTTAGGTTAAATTCTACTTAAATATATTACCTATTCATGTAAAGTTATCCAATTACTTCGGTTAATCCTATGTTTCTTATTATTGAGTAAATTATAAACACTCTTCTGCGATTTTAGCCAATGGGCTCCGCTCCACTTCTTCCAACGTTATATGCCCGGTGATGCTGTATTGTTTCATTTTCTCTATTACATAAACAAGTCCATTCGATTTTGAATCTACAAATACATTATCAATCTGATTGTCGGAGGGATCACCTATCATTACAAATTTTGCATCCTGACCCGCTCTTGTTAGCATTAACTTAGCAAGATGGGGGGTCATCTCCTGTGCTTCATCAATGATTACAATAGCATTTGACAAAGTTCTTCCCCGCATAAAAGAAAATGTTTTCATTTCAATGACTCCGGCATCTCGGTATTGTTCTAAAAAGTCTTCAACGAAAAGCGCCTTTTTATCCACGTAATCTGTATTATTCTTACCCTTTTTTCCTGATTTATCTTTATTCTCAGATGATTGGTTCTTGCATTTCTCAGTCATTAAACTTTCAATCGCATCTCCAAACGAATCCATAAAGGGCTTTAGTTTCTCATTTTCCGTTCCGGGTAAAAATCCGATGGAATCCCCGGCTGATACTACAGGTTTTACATAAATTATTTTACTGTAGGAATTACTTTCAATTACCTTTTGAAGTGCCACTGATATAGAAAGAATCGATTTTCCTGTACCTGCTCCTCCGCTCAGTGTGACTAAATCAACTTTCTCATCCATAAGAAGCTCGTATGCCATTCTTTGCCCTCGGTTGCGTGGTGTGAGCCCCCAAGCCTTATCGCCGGCATATTGTAACGCTACAATTTTTTCTCCGTTAAACTTCGCTAAGGTTTCATGCGAATTACTGTCATAGCTTTTGATACAGAAGAACTCATTTGGAAATGCACTGTATCCTGTTTCTTCATTTAGTTCCAATCCTCCTTGATAAATTCTATCAATTTGTTCTGAGGAGAGAGTTATCTCTTTATATCCCTTATAGATATGATTTGTATCTACTTTATCATTTTGATAGTCCTGAACCTCTAAATTCAACGACTCTGCTTTTATTGCAACACAGAGATCCTTTGTGACTAGAATTGTACTGACATTTTTTAATTCGTTCTTTATATTAATAGCTATGGTTAATATCTTATTGTCATTTTTATTCATATCAATACCATCCGGCATCATAGCCGGGTTCATATGATTTAGCTCTACTCTTAAATTACCTCCATTCGGTAACTTGACACCATTATGAATATCACCATACTCTCGAACATTATTAATCTCTCTGATTGCTTCACGCGCCTGATACCCAATAATTCCATCTTTCTTTTTTAAGTTATCCAGTTCCTCCAAGCAAATAAGCGGTATGATTATATTATTATCCTCAAAGGTATGTATGCAGCCGGGAAAATGTATTAACACATTGGTATCTAAGATATAATTTTTTATCAAATGAAAACCCTCCTTAAGAGTAATGGAATTTAAGAAATAATTTTATAATGCTATATCCAGTTTATTATTGATAAAAAAACGATTTTGAATAATTTTCTCAATCTGAACCCAAGTCCTGACACGTGTCACATTGGCCGGTAATGCTCCTTTGTTATAATTACAATCGAAAAGTAATACGTCAAATCCTGCTTGCGATAATTGAATCGCATTCTCATATCGATCTTCAATGAAAATATCACAGCCTAATGCTTTTGCTTGCTGAGCCTTTTCATTACTGCCTAACATTGTTATTGAATCCATTGGTATTTGATGATTCGCTAACCATTCCAAAGTTACAGCTCTCATAATTTCCTGTCGCGCTGTAACAAAATGCACTAGGTGATGATTATATAATTCATTGATAATAGCTTTCGCGCCAGATCTAATCATAGCTTCTTTGTGTAATAATTCTCCGAACAAATAATAAAATTGATCATACTCATATTCCTCTACCCCTAATAATTTATGAATTTCATAAATAGTTACATCCTTAGGTTTCAATTGCGTATTAAAATATTGATTTGCTAATGATAACCAGTAATATGGTTCCGTAATCGTTCCGTCAATGTCAATACAAATATTTAATATTCCCATTTCATATACCTCCAAATTAATTATGTAATTTAATCATACCTGTAATTGAGTTGCAATACCTCGTATTCGTGTGATGTTTATGTAAATTTATAATGAAATCGTCTTTAATATCAGACACATCTGATATTTTGATTAATTTGACAGTCATCTCCTGCTCGCGAAACCTTTTTTTAGTCTTTGCAAACAAACGTAACTTTGGGGATTCTTAGGGATTCTCATTTATATTTCTTAACATGAAAAAAGAGCTCTTGCTCCACATATGATTTATTCATCTGTTTTGAAAAAGCCCACTCCATATTGTTGTCTACTAAGCAATATCTTTGTATTATTCTATATAATATCCCCTCCATCCTCTCCTTTTATAGCTTTCACACCTTAAATACACTGATTTTATTATTTAATTCCTCTGAAATGTGAGCGAGACTGGTGGTTGCATTACACTGCTCCTCTACAGAAGCTAGCTGTTCCTGTGTTGTCGCAGCAATGGTAGATGCCTCCTCTGCGGACAAATCTGTTAAGTTTATTAATTGAGCCGCCGAAGCATTCGCATGGTCAGAACTTAAACTGATTTCCTTAGCCAAACTGTCTGCCTCCTGTATCAATTCCTCTATATTAGATATTCCGGATACGATTCTTATAAAAGCCTCTCCAACGTTCTTTAGCGCTCCCTGACTGGTATCAATGGATGCAACAACAACCATTGTTGAATCATTCGCATTTTTCGTCACCAAATCCACCTCGCTAATAATCCTTGAGATATCATTTGCTGATTTTGATGACTGTTCTGCAAGCTTTCTGATCTCATCTGCTACGACTGCAAACCCTTTGCCAACTTCTCCTGCTCTTGCCGCTTCGATCGAAGCATTGAGCGCTAATAGGTTGGTTTGAGCCGAGATGGCTTGAATCGTTTCCACAATAAAATCTATCTGTCGTGATTTTTCTATCAGCATAAGCATAACCGAGGACAGACTATTAATATCATGAAAAACCTTAGTCATATCATCATTCAGCTGTTTAACAAATACACTTCCATTATTTGATTCCCCATTTGCAATCAATAATGCGCCACTGACTGAATCCATCTGTCGAGTAATTCTCTGTGCCTGTTCATTTACAGACTCGATTATGATTTCAACCTCTCTTGTTGCATGAACAACCTCAGTATTTGAATGTGAAATATCAGTTGCTGCCATAGCTACCTGCTCAACGGCATTTTTATTTTGAACAGCCGAAGCCTCCAATTCATTCGCAGTGGAAGTTACCAATGCGGTGGACCTATGTATATCATTCATGATACCTCTTAGTTCAGTCACCATATTGTTAACCGATCTTGAAATCCCTCCTATCTCATCCGAAGAACGAATAGAAATATTTCTTCGAAAATCTCCTCCGGAAATCAATTCAATATCTTCACGTAATGGCTTTAATGGCCTGGTTATACTTTCAGAAATAAGGAAAATAATCAAAAATAATATAATCAATGTAACAATTGTAATAACGATTACCATCTCCACCATTGTTTTAACATGCTCATTGATAACGCTTACCGGAAGTGATAATATAATGATCCAACCTGTTTCTTCCATTTGTGAATAATATGCCAGATAATCGCTACCATCCTCCTTATAGGTACCTGTACCGCTCAGCTTTTCAATAACTTCCTTACCTAGTATTGCCAGCGAGGAATTACTGTCTGTAATGATATTCGGAAACACTCCGTTATCATCCGGTTGAATATCTACACTACCTTTTCCTAAATAGGAACCATCTGCTGTAATCAGCATAGCATATCCTTTTTCGCCAGACTTAATTTCCGACACCATCTTCTTAATATTTGTAAAATCCATATCACCTGTTGCAACACCGATAAGCTTTCCCGAGACATCCCTAATGGGTGATGTCGCAGTTACCATGGTAGCATCTGCAATCGAATCATAATAGGGAGCAGACCATGCCACCAGTTCATCTGTTTCTCCGATTTTATACCAGTCAGCATCCGTATTGTCGATGAAATAATCTTCCGTATACTTAACTGTGGACCCATCTTTATATGCATAAGGGCAGAAATAACTTCCGTTATATTGCTCCGCCATAAATATACCTGTTGCTAATGTATCTTCATTTGTTAATGGAAGACTTTTAACCAGCTCTATATATCCACCTTCATTTTCGGGAGTAATCTTCATTGCTTCAACCGTTTCCGCAAGACTAATCGGCAAACTCCGATGCTTTGACACATGTGTAACTATCTCACTTTTTGATAATTCTACCTGCGTTTGTAAATTTTCAAGTATTTCATTTGTAATTATTCTCTTTGAATTACTCGTCAGTATTATTGCCAGTGTTACGAATGCAATAATAACGATTGGGAAAATACCGCAAAGCAGTTTTCTTCGTACACTCTTCATCCTTCTAAACATACTTTATTTCTCCTTTTCCTTTCAAAAGATCACCTATTCTTTAGTTATCAAGAGCTCATTGCTTGTCTCTTCCTATCACTTATAAGAATTTAAGAAATTACTCATTTTTATTATATCTGTCAATAATATAGCGTTCCACCCAGTTCATGTTTTTGTTTTGTAAAATCCATGTTATATTCCTAATAACATTTGAGCCATTTTTCAATCATTCTTAATACGCTGTGAGGTTGAAAGGACATCATTTCGACCTTCCTTATTTATACCTATCAATTTTTAATTAGCTCAACAAAAACTGCAGTTATTGCACGAATTGCAACAACTGCAGTCACCTAATGTCATCAGTAACAAATCTTCGTTAAGTAGTTACACGTAAATCACTTATCTCCCCTAGCATGATACGAATTATCATCTTATTAATTTCATCTGAAAGCTCATGATTTATGCCATGCCCAGCGCCTTCATAAAATCTTACATTCATACCATAATTTCTAAGTAAATCCTCACCGCCTAATTTCTCAAAAGGATCCTCAAGACCAACCAGATAAAATATTCTATTCTTAATCTGTTCTACTTCCTCCTCAGTAAACATATGTACCTTATGAAACCGCATGGCCATATTGTTGAAGCCTTTTAATAACCACGAATAATGCTCCAGTATCATTTTATTATCAATGAAAACCTCAACATGATTACCTGATAGCTTTCTTAAAAGCTTCTTTACATTTCCCGTGGTGGGAAATAAAGCCTCCGGTAGAAATATTTTCATCATAGTCTTCATCATATTTCCACTCTTGCCAACCGGAACTGAGGCTGAAAGACTAATTGCTTTATCGATTTTCTCCGGTCTATTTAACGTATACAGCTGAACCAAATAGCCACCATTGGATACTCCCATCACCGATATCCTATCTAAGCCAAGATAATTAATTATCTCATCAATCCATAACACGTCATCAAAGTCTTTGTTATACATCTCTCCCATAATACTTTTTCCGGGTCCACCGATGGTATCTATTGCATACAGCCTAAATTGTTCTCCCAGTGTTTTTGCATTATAGATCCACATTAGCGCAGAATCATCACCTACTCCATGAAACATGAGTAACGGTTTCCCATCTTCTTTTCCGGTGATAATGACATGTGTGGAGCCATAGGTAGTGGGCACCATCACCTCTTCTACCGACACCTTCCATTGCTTTAACAGTTCATCATAAGTTCTTATTATATTATCTCCAGCCTTTTTGCTTCGATATGCTTTCATATTATTACCATCTTTCTGTAAATGTCTCCCACATTATTACGAATCTCTTCACATGCTATATTTATTTTTTCCTCGGTTACCTCATAACCAACGCAGTTTTTTTGAAATGCGAAATAGATTACTGCATAATATTCCTGTGCCAGCACTCTTGGATTATTTGGTTTCACACAGCCTTTTTCTATCATCACTTTAAAAACCCTCTCCTGCTGCAAAAGAGGCACTTCAAATACCAGTCTTTGATATGTTTCATAAGCTTTCTTGTCTGACATCTGCTCGATTGACAGAACCGATAACATCTTATATACATAGGGATTCATAAAATAATACTTCATAATACCAATTGCAACTTCACACATTGCAGCTTCCGGAATATCATTAATCTTAACAAACTCTGTTTCAAAATTGTCTTTCATTCGCTCGATATGAATATCAATTTTTTGTAATAACGAGTCCATAATCGCTTGTTTGTTTACAAAGTGATAGTAGATTGAACTTTCCTTGATTCCTACCTGTTTCCCTATGTCACGTATCGATACGGCTTTATAGCCTTTTTTAGAAAACAGCTCTAACGCAACCTGCTCTATTATCTCTTTTGTACTACTCTTTTCTTTTGTAGTACTTTTCTTTTCCTTTGTAGTACTTTTCTCAATCATGCTTCTTTTTTCTTTCATCCAATCCCTCCAATCTTTACCTAACATCTGTTAGTCGCATTATACCTAACAGTCGTTAGAATTGCAAGCAAAAATATAAAGGCTGTTGCTAATTGCCTTTATAAAATACGAGAGGCTCCACATACTCCCTATAATACACTGTATGAGAGACCATGTTGTGGAGGTCGCGGGAAAGTCCCTTTCATAGCCTTAACACTAATAAATAAAGGTGTATGATTCAATCGTTAAAAGTCGAAAAGTAAGTAAAGTATGGATATCGTTGTATCTAAATTCATGCGGGCAGACCGGCTGACGACGGCTGTCCATGGCATATCCTAAAAGCGACTTTTGACATTCATTTTATTACTTCTTACCGCCTCGAGAGGTTGGATCAACTGCGTCTCTGAGTGCATCTCCGATAAAGCTGATCGACATAACTAAAATTACAATCAAGGCACCGGCCGGAATCCAAAGCCATGGCTTGGAGGTTAAAATAGTGAGTGACTGCGCACCGTTCAGCATATTTCCAAGGCTTGCGGTCGGTGGTTGAATGCCCATTCCAAGAAAGCTTAGAGCGGCTTCATCAAGCATGGAAAGCGCTATTACAGAGGTCCCATAGACTAATATCGGAGCAATTGTATTCGGTAATATTTCTGATAATAATATATGCCTGTTAGGCATACCTGCTATTATATTTCCTTTTACAAAATTTGTTTCACGGAGGCTTAGAACATTTCCTCGTACAAGCCTCGCAATTCCGGGCCAGTCAACAAATCCAAGAATTATTATAATGTTCCACAGTCCCGGCTGAAAAATAGAAGCTGCAACTAAGACAAGTAGAATATACGGAAAAGACATTACCATATCCGTAAAACGCATGATAATCATATCAATCACACCACCAAAGTATCCTGATATCAGACCGAGAACCACACCAATCAATGTAGAAATCGCAGTTGCAAGTACTCCAACCAGAAGTGATATTCTTGTAGCATATAATAGTCTGCTTAAGACGTCGCGGCCGATCTGGTCCGTTCCCAACCAGTTCTTACTGTTTGGTCTCCCGCTGAAAGTTCCAACAAGTTTATCCGGAGCATACGGTGCTATGATTGGCGCAAGTAATGCTGCCAGTACAATTATTGTAAGCACAGTCAGGCTGAACAGTGCTAATTTATGCCGCCTGAAACGGCGCCATACCGTTTGCAAATATCTCTCGCCCTCTATCCTATTCTGCTTCATCCTTACGTACCTCCCGCTATTTGTATTGAATCGTAGGATCAACAATCGCATACAAAATATCTGTAATCAAATTTGCTGCCAACACCACTATCGCTGATAATAGACATACTCCCATGATTACCGGGTAATCACGATTCGTAATCGCACTCATTGCCACAAGCCCAAGTCCCGGCCACGAGAAAATCTGTTCCACAATAACAGCACCTCCGAATAATACCGGTATTTCCATTCCCATAACTGTTACAATCGGAATCAAAGCATTACGCAGGGCATGCTTATTAATCACCTTGAAGTTACCGATACCCTTGGCGCGGGCCGTACGAAGGTAATCTTGCTGTAGTATCTCAAGCACCGCACTTCTGATATATCTGATATTCGTTCCGGCCATTGAGGTTGCCAATACAATAACCGGCATTATCATATGTTTTGCAATATCAAAGAAACCTCCTCCTGTGCCCAGAGAGCTCATTCCACTGGAAGGCAACCATCCAAGCTTCACCGTGAACAAATACACCAGCAATAGTGAAAGAAAGAAACCCGGTATACTTGTACCGACAAAGGATAAGGTAACAACGGTATAGTCCCTTTTTGAATATTGATGTGTTGCACTAAAGATACCTGCCGGTACTGCTATCATAATACTTACCAACAGTGAGACTCCCATTAGTAATAGGGTGGGTCCCAGATGTGTAGCGATCATCGATCCCACGGGTTGATAATTCTTAATGGAATACCCCAAGTTCCCATGCAATAACTGTTTCAGCCAGACAAAATATTGAACATAAACAGGCTGATCCAGTCCAAGCGTGATTGCCTTCGCTGCCACTGCCGCTTCCGACACACGAGGTCCCTTAAGCATTGCCAGCGGGCTTCCCGCTGCACACATAATAGCATAGTCAACGATAGTAATCCCAACAAGTACCGGCAATGCAACCAATATACGTTTTATTATATATTTTATCACGCTTGCACCCCTCCATTCTGCCCAACCATAACATCACATGCCACAAGATGGAGGCTTCCTTCCTGGGTTGGTCGTAGTATTTGATCTGTCGACTTGCAAGAATCGATTGCAAATTTACATCTTGGAGAAAAACGACAACCGGAAGGAGGATTGACATTCGATCCGATTTCTCCCTGCAAAATGATGGCATCTTTCTTTTTTATTAACGGATGCGGAACGGGTGCGGCATCACAAATAGCACGTGTATAAGGGTGGATGGGATTGGTAAAAAGATCTTTTGCATTTGCTATCTCAACAATCTTGCCAAGGTACATAACCGCAATTCTGTCACTGACATAATTCACAGCTCCAAGACCATGTCCAATAAATAAACAGGTAAGATTTAATTCCTTTTGTAAATCGCGCAGCAGGTTCAAAATCTGCGCCTGTATGGATACATCAAGAGCACTGACCGGTTCATCGCAGACAATCAATTCCGGATTCAAGGACAATGCTTTTGCGATACTTAGTCTCTGCCTTTGTCCACCCGAAAATTCATGCGGATACCTTCCCTTGCTGTTCCCCGGCAATCCAACCAGATCCAGTAGTCGATTAACTTCATCTTCTGCATCCTTTTTTGATGTAATCCCATGATAAATCATAGGAACTGCAAGAATTTCGAAGATATGTTTTCGCGGGTTAAGTGAGGTATAGGAATCTTGAAATACCATTTGAAGCTGGGTTCGAATTTTCCTCATTTGTCCCTGTGACAATTTTGCCAAATCCTGTCCCTTATAAAGAATTGAACCTTCAGAGGGTTTCTCCAGTGATACAATCAATTTTCCGATGGTGGATTTACCACAACCGGATTCACCTACGAGCCCAAGTGTCTCTCCCTTATGAATGCCAAAGCTCACATCATCAACAGCCTTGATGTTTGCAACAGTATGTGTTATCAATCCTGCCTTCATAGGATAGTATTTTTTTAAATCTCTCACTTCAAGAAGTAAATTATTATCTGAGTCTGATGAAATCATCCGATTTGCACCTCCTCTTTATGTAATTGCTTCTGTAACTGCTTCGCCAAATGACATCTGGAGTAATGCTCTGCTTCCACCAAAATGAACTCCTGCGGTTTTCCACAAGCTTCTTCCCGATAAGGGCATCTGCCTGCAAAGCGACATCCATAGATATCCTGATAATGTTCCGGTACGATACCCGGGATTGATTCCAACTTTCTGTCAGCTCCATCTAATATATTAGGTACTGTCTGCAGTAAGGCTTGCGTATACGGATGTGCCGGCCGATAGAACAAATCCATCACATTAGCTTCCTCAACCACCTGTCCGGCATACATAACCAATACTCTGTCCGCCATCTCCGCCACGATACCGATATCATGTGTAATCAGTACAATTGACATGGAAAGTTCACTTTGCAAATCCCGCATAAGCTTCATGATCTGTGCCTGTATCGTAACATCCAATGCAGTGGTCGGTTCATCCGCAATCAACAATCTCGGATTACAAGATAACGCCATCGCAATCATAACTCTCTGACGCATACCACCGGATAATGTAACCGGATACTTCCTTAGCATTTTCTCGGGCTCCGCAAGTCCAACCTTTTTCAGCAGCTCAATTGCTCTAAGTCTTGCTTCCTTCTTCTTTATCTTCAGATGCGACCTTATACTTTCCATCAGTTGATTGCCAATTGTAAATACAGGGTTTAGGGAAGATAACGCATCCTGGAATATCATCGTGAGCTTGTTGCCTCTTATTTCGTCCAATTCTTTATCAGACATTTCCAGTAAATTCTTACCTTCAAATAAAATCTGTCCCTGAACAACTTCCCCGCCGCGACTAAGTAGTCTCATAATTGAGAGTGAGGTGACACTTTTACCACAGCCCGATTCTCCGACAATACAGAGGGTCTCACCCTCATTCACATGAAAATTAATGTCATCAACGCTAATTGTCTTTCCCATATCGCCATCGAAAACTGTTTTTAAATTAGATATTTCCAGCAAATGTGACATACATCCACTCCTATCCTCGTCTCAAGTATATAAGATAATTATCCCGTCAAAAGGCTTCCTGTAAACTTGGCTTCGTCAATTTGCACATATATCATAAAGATTCAGCGTGACACAAAACATAGTTTGATAAGCAACTGTATGAAGTCGTTGGTACTTAGGTCCTGTATTTTAGGACCTTATGTACCACTACGTACTTCATCCAAGCGGAAGCGTGTTGCGTTCGAACTATGTTTTGTATCACGCAATAGGAAACTGAATTGTGCAAATTGACGTGCGATACAAATAATACAGCCTTTTGTCGGGTTAATCATAAGATATAAAAATTGCAAAATGATGAAGCCAACCATTGCTTCATCATTTTGCATACCATAGAATTCTAAAGCTATATTACATTTTACTCCGTTACATCCCAATTTTCAATATGATTAAAGGAACCATATACCGACGGGGTTGCATTCACAAGTCTTTTGCTTACTGCTCCCAGAGCTTTAATTATATAAGCCGAGAACATAGGAACGTCCTGCTGTACCTTTTGATCCACTGTTAAATAATAACCCTTAATCTCATTAACATCGCTGGTCTGCTGAGTTTTTGCGAGTGCATCGGTAATATCCGGATTAGAATAGCCGGTCCAGCTTCCTTCACCACTAAGCAACCAATTTACATCGGGGTATGGATCGATCGGTGCATAGGTATACTGAACTGCCAATAAATCATAGTCCGTTGTTCCCACTACTGTCATCAATGTTGCAAAGTCAACGGTGTGCATCTCTACCTTAATACCAACCTCTAGCAGCTCTGCTACTATTGCACTGGCACCGTTTACAAATGTTGTATCTCCGGAATTTACATAAAAACGTAAGGTCTTGCTTCCATCCCATCCAGCATCTGCCAGTAATTGCTTTGCTTTATCCGGATTATATTCTGTCGGTACTAAAGAAGAATCATAGAAGGGACCAGCAGAGGACAAGAATCCATCTACAACCTCACCTTTACCATTTAACAAACCGCTTACTAACTGATTTCTATCAATTGCATAGAGAATCGCTTGTCGTACTCTGGGATCGGATACTGCATCGTTTGCGGTCTGGAAGAATACCGACTGATTCGTAACCGGTTCACCATATACAGCATTGATATTATCAAGTGCTTCTACATTAGCATAATCCTCTTGCGGTATTACACCTGTGGTCTGCTGAATAAAATCAATTTCTCCTGACTGTAATCCTGCATATAACTGACTTCCGGTAACAATCTTAATATTTAATTTATCAATATTAACCTTACCTCTCCAGTAATTTTCATTTTTTGTATAGGAAATGAAATGATTAACATCAAAATCACTAACAACAAATGGTCCGCTGACTACATCCGGATGATTAAACCAATCATAGGTAGCAAGGTCTGCTTCTGCTACATTTTCAAGAATGTGCTTCGGAAGGGTCAGTAAATAACGCGCGTAGGTATTCTCAAAGGTAGTTAATGCCATCGGACTCTTCGTCGTAAATTGAACTGTCTTGTCATCAGTGGCAACAATACCTGATATACTGGTGGCTCCTTCCGCAACAAAACCATCATCACCAACACCTTCAAAGGCATAATACATTAAGCTCGGATTGGCAACCAACGGACTTGCTATGCGAAGTGCTGTAAATACCACATCATCTGCTGTAATCGGTGTTCCGTCAGACCAGGTAGCCGCATCATCAATATGTACCTTAAAATTAATATTGTCCTCCGTTGTTATGGAATCAGCAAGCATAGGTTCAAAGCTGAGATCCGGTCCCAAGTCCACAAGTGGCAGGAACATCATACCGGTTGAATATTTATTAACTTCACCCGCATCTATTAATAACGGATTTAACGTTTTTAATGTATCGGTAACACCAATATTTACAACCTTCTCCTTATTCGAGGTATTATCGGATGCTGCTCCGGTAACTGTCGTACCTTCATTACCCCCTTTGGGATCTTTACTACCGCAGCCTACAAGTGAGACTCCGACAACAAGTACTAGCAATAGACTGATTAATGATTTAATTCTTTTACTTTTCATTAACATAGTAGCTCCTTTCTCAAAACAAATTAATTCATACTTATTATATATGCAAAGTATACATTTGTTTTATATAATTGTCAATAGTTACTATAATTATTATTTTAGGTATCAGTATATCACAAATATTACAGTATACAATAGAACAAACACATATTTTTGATGTTATATCTTGATGAGCCTTCGCTTAAGCAAAGGAGCCGTTGCAAAATTGCCGACATAAATATAAGTATATCGTTGTATCTATATACATGCGGGCAGACCGGCTGACGACGGCTGTCCATATTCGTTTTGAGACTCAAAAATGGCGCCTACTTTTGCGCCATTGTCACTACGTTTTGAGACTCAAATAAGAATATGCCTAGGAAGGGACTTTTACTTCTTCTCATTAATCTCATGAACGGGATAATTATGTAATTCCCTAAGCAATTCATCAATAGCTATTTTAGCAACAGCAATATACTTATCTGCAGCACCGTAATAGATATACAACTGACCCTCAAAAATGTAGGCTCCTTCCGGAAATACCACATTATTGACATCACCATACAGTTCATATTCTTCCTCCGGTTCCAGTAGAGGATAAGGTATACGCGCTATAACCTTTGATGGATTATTTAAATCAAGCAGCGCTACGCTGCCGCGGTATACAAATTTATCATCCACCGCATGATATAGCAACAGCCATCCCTGATCCGTCTTAATCGGAGGTACACTGGCGCCGATTTTTTGGTTTTCCCAAAAATACTCGCTCTTCATTATAGTCGATGTATTAATCTTGTTCTCGTAATCTGACCACGCGTTCAGAGAAAGAAGTTCATCAAAGCTGTCAAAATAGTCAAGTTGGATATTTGGTGAAATTCTGTGTAAGTATGCAATCCTGCCATTAATTCGCTCCGGGAATATAAAAGCATCTTTATCCCATGTAAAATGCTTGATTACACCCATTTTATCATATTGAATAAAATCTTCGGTCCTGACAATCGCCACTCTGGCTGTTATACCATCATATGCGGTATAAAAAACATAAAAACTTCCTTCAAACTCAACGATTCTAGGATCCTCACAGCCTTTCATCTCTTCCGGCAGCGTCGGATATATCACTTTATCATTCGAGTCATATAAGATATTCGTGTTTGTGTCCAGCTTTGCATAACCGATGTAAGATATATAATTTGTACCATCCTTAATATCACTATTTGTAGCTCTATATAGCATATGAACAATTCCATCCTGTAACAGAACTCCGGGATTAAACCTTGCAAAGCTACCAAATTGATCCTTTAATGGCTTCATAACTATACCCATTCTTTGAAATTTAATCATTAATTCCCCCATAATTTGATAGTTCCATAAATGCGATTCCATAGGAAACCAAACTTTCCGAACCTTGATTCAAATTCAAACCCTTCTCATTCAAGCCATCATAAACAGCACCCGTTTCTTTGTCTAGTAAGGATACTCCTTTTGAATTATGCCCCTCATACCATCGAAAACACTTTTCGGCATTTTCCAGATACTTTTTATCCTTAGTAATATTATAGAAATTCAAGTAAGCAAGTAATGTTTCACAGGCCTCTAACGGCTGCTCATCATACGCAGCAGGTTCTTTCCCCTTCATAAGCCAACCATTACATCCAATTGGTTTATAATAGTCTTCTTTTAACGTAAGGCTTCCCAAAAAGTCCATACTTTCACTTGCTATTTTACTAAATTTATCGATGCCGAGTATTTGGTAAGCCTTCAATAACGACCAAGGAAAAAATGCATTTCCGTACGTCATATAGTCCTCAAACCAATGCCAATCGTCAGCCTTACAACAAGTATAGTGCTCTACCAATGACCTCGCCAGCTGCTCAATATGAGGAAATACCTCTGGCTTGTCTGCAAGATAGCTGAGCCCGACGATGGAATATGCTTTTGCTCTTGGTGAAATTAGATTTGTCCAGTGCTCTACTGCTTTATTCATCATGTGCCAGCCGCTTTTTCTTATGTTTTCAGGAATAGCAACACTTGAGATCGTGCGTCCTAAAGCCCACAAGCATCTTCCAAAGCAATCTTCGGAGCCTTCTTCTTCCATGAATTCTCTTTGGAAATTCATGAAGTTCTTAAACTTTCCATTATCATTCTGAGCATACATCATAAAAGCCATATATTTATATATCAGTTTTAAATATTTTCTTTGCCCAAATCGTTCATAAAGCATTACAGCCAGAATTAAGCCTCTTGAATTATCATCCGTTGTATATCCTTTACTTAAGTCCGGTATACCATATATACTATGTTGAAAGATACCCACATCATCAGATAAAGCAAATAGATATTTGGTAAATAACAAACCCTTGTCTGCATCCTTCATTAAACTTCTCCTGCTTCAGAATTTGAGGCAATAACACTAAGAAACATATTCGTATACTGCGTTACAACCTTATCCCAGTACATCGTCCTGCCTATTTTCAAGGTGTTTCGTTCCATTTTTCTCTTTTTAAATGGATCCTCTAATATTTGCTTTATGCCATCTGCCAAGGAATCCGAATTACCAAATTCGGCCAATATACCATTACCTTCTGACAACATTTCTTTGGCATATAAATAGGGTGTCGATACAATTGCCTTACCATAACCTACTGCATAGGCCAGAGTTCCGCTCACTGCTTGATCCTTAGCCAAATACGGAGTCATATAAATATCTGATAATTGCAAATACTTTATAATATCATCTTTGGATAGGTACTTATTAACAAATTTTACGTTCTCACTTAAGTCAAGTTGATATACAAGCTGTTCAAGCTTATTTCTATATGCAGTTCCCTCCTCCTTGAGCGCCGGATGGGTCTGTCCGAGAATCAGATACAATACATCCTCATGATTCTTGTTCTCACTTCCGATTGTGTCGCTGCCTTGAATCACCTTAGCAATTGCTTCTATCCCGTGTTCTATGCCTTTTCCGGGTCCAATAAGGCCAAAGGTACTTATAATCTGTCTATTCTCATACCCAAATTGCTTTTTCAATACTTCTCTGTCTTCAAATTGTCTTTTCGGCACACCGTGATGAATCACTTCAATTTTTGATGCCTCAACATCATAGATCGTCTGAAGTATTTCTTTGGTGTTTCTCGCCATGGTAACGATCTTTTCACTCTTCTTACCAAGTTCATTGATAATAAATCTCTGCTTAGGACTAGGTTCAGACAATATGGTATGAAGTGTAGTTACTACCGGTATTTCTAGATTATTAATTAAATCCAGGATATATTCCCCGTTATCTCCACCATAAATTCCATACTCATGCTCAATGACTAAAAGTTTGATTTTCGAAACATTTAACTTTTGTGCCAATTTAATATAATCGCTTTTCTCATTTTGCCTAATTTGTATACTGACTTTTTCACCGTAGGATTGTTCTATAGTATTGTTGATTGCTATGACGTAAGTATTAATAATACCCGAGAAACCCATTGTCGAAATGATATCCTCTGTAAAGGTCGCAATTCCACATTCACGCGGTGGGTAAGTACTTAAGAATGCAATGTCAATATAAGATTTCGCTTGTCTCAATTTTTATCATCCTTTCTTGCTTTTAAGTTGATGGGTAATTGTTCTATTTTCCCTCCTAATAATTTCTTAGTAATAAGCGGTTCAATTATCGTTAAGGCGCTTAAGAGCTTTATTTCATTATCTTCAAAACTACTGGCTGTAACAACAGCATCTACTAAAGTGGCGCTTGGGCTGATGACTATATCATTCCATATAACGCTTCCAACAATCTTGCTTTCGTCTCCTACAAAAACATTGTTGCCAATCACAGAATGATTTATTTCAGCCTTCGCTCCAACGATAACATTATCTCCGATATAGGCAGGACCAACAATAACCGCACTAGGGTTAATTGTAACATTTTTGCCGAAACTAATATGTTCACTGTTAAAATCGCAATCAACCAGCTTGCACTTACCACTCATGATATCCCAATGTGCCTGTCTATATTTTTGTATTGTCCCAATATCCATCCAATAACTTCCACTTTTATATATACTTATCTTTAAGTTATGGTCCAATAGATACGGAAATGTTTCTCTTTCAATGGATACTGCTCGATCGGAAGCAATCTCGTCAAATATTTCCGGCTCAAAGATATAAATACCTGCATTGATGGATTTCGAAGTAGTTTCTTCTGCTTTAGGCTTCTCTTTAAAGGTTATAGCATATCCGTTTGAATCATATTCAATGACACCATACATCGATGGATCTTGAACCTCCGTTACTGCTATCGTTGCTAATGCTTTCTTTGATTTATGAAAGTCAATCATTTTACTTAAATCAATATCACTTAATATATCTGAATTAAATACGAGGAATGATTCTTCAAAATACTTTTCTGCCATTTTGATGGCGCCACCGGTACCCATCGGATTTTCTTCCACGATATAATTAATGTTCAAATCAAACTTAGATCCATTTCCAAAGTATTCTTCAATGTACTCCGGATGATAGCAGGTACTTATAACCATTTCTGATATCCCGCACTTTTTTAGGTTAAATATAGTTCTTTCCAATAATGGTTTATTCAAAATAGGCACCATTGGTTTCGGTAAATTATCGGTTAATGGCTGTAACCTGGTTCCCATTCCTCCCGCAAGAAATAATGCTTTCATATCACTCCCATCTGTACGCTTTCGCGCACTCCATCGCAAATACTGATGAACGCCTTCGCATGTCGCTATAACAAGAGAACTGTGCTCCATTGCGTAGAGCGCAGTTCCGTTAGATTTAAAATAATTTTATTGATGTGATGTTCTCTATGATTAGTGTAGTTATTTTGTCTCTGCAACGACTTCGACTTCTTCTACAGGTTGAGATCTCAAATTAATCACTGTTGCATAAATGTCATCTGCATTATCAATCTTCAGCAGCTTATCTAATCCAAAATTGCTTACTGTGATTGTATCACCTAGCTTCATTTCTGATACATCAACCTCAACCGTCTCAGGCATCAATGCCATCTTGCCAAACACAGTAATTTCTGATTTATATACCTGAAGCTGTATTTGCTTTGTTTTTAAAGTATCCTCACCTTTATAAACAATGGGAATCTGTATTTTAATTTCATGATCTTTTGAAACAATCTGAACATCAATATGAGTAATATCCCTTGTAAGATGTTTTCTTTGAACCTCTTTGACAAACCCATATTGTTTACTATCATTAATATCTATCCATAATTTAGCACTTTTCCCATGGTTAGTAATGACTTTATTCAACGCTTTTTCTTCAAATTTAACTGCTGTTGCAGTCTCAACGCCGTCTCCATAAAGAATACCGGGTATAAAACCACTTTCTCTAAACTTTCCATCTGCCCTTTTGATTGCTTTTAATATTATTTCATCCATCTTCTTTTTCCTTCTTGACACTTAAGTCATTGGTTTATAAGTTTTAGCACTCATCTCGTCTGAGTGCTAGTATTAATTAGAGTATACTTTTTCTTTTGCAAATTGTCAATATTTTTCTGATTTTTCAGAATTATATAAATTATTATTAATATGATTGTTATTTTATATTCCATTATAATATTGTATATCAACTTTTAGTTTTTCTATAACAAAGCTGACTTTTTAGCTCTTTACCGGCTAATTTAATATTTACTTTATATAAGTTTTAGGCAACTTTTTTTTAACATGATGACAACTATGATCAAAGTTCATAAACCTAATTACTCAACTATATATTTTAGTATTTGCAAAGATAGTAATAGCTATTCCACTTACTTGCAATAATCTTCCACAATAGTATTCAGCTTATTTAAAATATAAAGTCGAAGCTCAAGCGGTCCCATTATCTCAGCCTTTTCAACAATATCCATTGCTGCCGATTCCATAGCAATAGCTCTTGAGTTCACCGATTCTGTAAGATCAAGCTTATTGATTCCCAAATAATATAGCTTTACAAAATCAGGATACAACCTTAAGATGAGTAATACTGCTAATGTGGGTATGATACTTCAGATTGGCATATGGTGATTGAATGAAATACCTTGTTCCCGAATATTACAAGGACTTTAAATGTAAATGTGGCGAATGCCATCATTCCTGTTGTGAAGGGTGGCCGATTCGAATAACTACAAAGGAATATTATGTGCTTCTGGGAATCAAATGCTCCGACGAGCTGCGTGTCCGACTTGATCGTGCCCTTAAGACCGGTTTCGAACCGAGTAACGAAGCTTACAAACAGATATCGACCGATTGGCGCGGCATCTGTTTGCTACATCGTGAAGATGGGTTTTGTGCACTTCAGGTAGAACTTGGCGAAGGCAGTCTTCCCGCAATCTGTAAGCTTTATCCCCGAAGTTCCACGAGCATAACCGAAAGTAACGACTGTTCCTGTTCCAACAGTTGTGAAGGGGTAGTGGAATTGCTGATCAATATGAAAATGCCTCTTCTGTTCGAAGAAAAAGATTTATTAGTTGATCCTGAATTTGAAATCAATTTATCGCCGATTCAGTATGAATGCTGCAAAAAATCAATTTCCATTGTTCAAGATCGAAGTCTGTCATTACCGGAACGCTTAATAACCCTCGGTAATTTTCTGAATGGTTCAGAAATATATGATATGTCACCTGATAATCTATCGTCTGCTTTTCAGCTCCTCGATGTATTTGATCAACATTTTGAAAGTAGTGTCAGTATTTGCGATTACCGTAAAGCAACGCAAGTCTACTTCAACATCGACGGCAAAGAAATATTATCTGAGGAAGATCTGAAGCTGATTCATTTAAAACATTTCTCAGCATCAGAACATTTGGAATTGATCCTTCCGAATTGGCAAATGATTTTTGAACAACTTCTCGTAAACCATATGTTTTATAATCATTTTCCATACTCAGACAATCAAGAAAAAGTGAACGATACCTTCCTATCTCTTACAACCATGTATTCCTTCCTGCGATTTAATATCCTCGGCTATATGTCCGATAAGACTATTTCAGAAGATCCGGTCGATTATCTTGCTGCGATGTTTCGCTTGATAGAACATTCTGATTTTATGCACACGGCCCTTATCCTTTTTAGAAAAGAAAAATATATCGTAGAAGCTTGTGTTCCGCAACTGCTGTATATGTAACTCTTATTCATCGCACTGTACTCTTATTGCGCAAATTGACCGGAGAACCGGTTAGTTTGCGCGGTTTTATTTTAATGTTACATTACAGTAGAACAATTTGTAAATTTTCATTACATTTTATTATGAATATGGTAAAATATTTGTAACTATTCACTACCCAGAGAAATCCATTGGATTTCGAGAAAGTCTAGCGCCAAAATATGTGGTTTTCGACATATTTTGTGTGCATCGGTTCGAAAGAACCGCAGTGACTGACTAGTCACAAATATTTAATAATAACTAAATTCTTAAAGTCTGGAATCCGGTGGGACTTGCTTCAGAAAATCTCATTTACCATGTTTTTGATTATTATTTAATCCGTTATTATACGTATGGGAAATAACGGGTAAGTCATACCATAATTTATTATAATAACATTACAAGGAGGCTGAGTAATGGATTGGATTAATAGAATGAATGAGGCTATCAATTATGTGGAAAGTCATCTTAGCGATCAGATTAGCACAGACGCTATCAGCAAAATTATGGCATGCCCTTTCACTGTATTTCAGAGATCTTTTATACAGATCACAGATATTTCCCTGGGGGAATACATACGATATCGAAAGTTGTCATGTGCTGCATATGATCTGCAAAATACGGATGATAAAATAATTGATATTTCTCTCAAATATGGATATGAATCCTCGGATGCTTTTCGAGTGGCATTTAAACGTATGCACGGAGTCACACCGATTATGGTAAGAAAATCCGAAGTGAAGTTAACATTTTATTGCCGCCTATACTTCGCCCTAACTATTAAGGGGGTAAAAAAGATGAATTATGAACTTACAAAAAAGGAAGCCTTTAAAGTAATTGGAAAGAGGTGTACCACTCCATATGGCGGTGGAACCTGGGCAATTGTTAAAAGCGATGGAAGTGCTGAGGCTATGGAGCAATTAAGCGGCCATTTTTGTGATTTGGGTCTTTGCTTTGGTTTTGGTGAAGATGGGAGTAATGACTATATGTGTGGCATTGAGTGGGATAAAGAAGATGTCTCAGGATTTGATAGCTACCAATATCCTGCAACCTCTTGGATTATTTTTGAAGCTGTCGGAAAAATCTCAGAAGCAATTCTCTACAATACTTGGCAACGAATCAACAATGAATTTCTTCCCCAAAGTAAATATAAGAAATCAGACTTACCCACAATTGAAAAATATATATCCTGGGATGAGAAAGCAGATATCAGCAAAGTAGAAATATGGATCCCTGTTGTAGAAAAATAACAGAACAAGAACCACCGTTTTTTTGCATCCTATATTAGCATTACGATGAAAACAAACCTTCAAGCCGATCCTTCCATAACTCGGTTTGGAGGTTTATTTTTCAATATAATACATTTGAAATTATTTACATACTGTTATACAATGGTATATATTGTTAATAATAAACAACGTATTCATCGTAGCAAAGAAAGAAGGGGTCATCATGAAAGAAAGGTTCATTAGGTTCAAGTATTTATTTTCAGTAATATTAATAGTAATTGTTGCAACAATATGCTTTCCAAATCAACAAGTACAGGCATCATTAACTTCTGTAGAACTGGCGAATACTTATCTAAATGTTTCATCTAAATATTTATATCTTGATGTAACCGGTAAAGATACATTTGACTTTGATATCAAAGCCAAGGCTCGGATGAAGGGAGCACGATATACCTGGTATATCAAAGAAGATAAGGGAAATCCCAATGCGCTAACCATTGATTCAAAGACCGGTCTTGTAACGGCAAAAAGTATAGGAACAGCATATATTCGTTGCAAAATAACACTAGCTAATCATACGGTTCTCAGGCCGGAAGCCAAAGTCATTATAAGAAATAATATAACCGGAGTAGAAATTAGTAATTTGACTGCGGATAGCACTTTTACCGTAGAATCAAAAATTGATTTTGACTATATTATATTGAATTCTGCAGCCGGAAAAGATGTGGAAACAAGTGGAGTTGCAAGATGGGAGTTAAAGGAGGACACCACCAAAGCAGGAGAAGTCACGGAAGATGGAGTTGTTGTTCCAAAATGCTCCGGAACATTCAGTGTTAGGGCCGTATGTTTTGAAAGCACAGAAGATTATAAGAAATGGTTAAAAAACAAGGTGGACTATGCAAATTGCGTTACTGCTGCCAGTGACTGGGCAACCATTCAAGTATTTTCTACAGACGAAATTGCTGAAAACGAAAAAGAGTTGAAGGAGTTGCTTGCAACGAAGGCGGTCACTAACATTACATTGTCTACCAAGAATATGACTTATACACTCAATATTCCGGCAGGTGACTACTCCGACAAAACACTTACCGTTAATACGCCTTATGTAACGATAGAAAATCATGCTTTATTTAAAAAAATAATCATTAGGTCAGCCTCAGATACAGTATGGAAAGAGTATGCAACCGGTAATAGCTTTATCCTGTATGATAGTGCAATTAGTATTAGTATAGCTGCACAATCGCATGTTGAGACAATAGATCTTGAAACTGAATCCTTAGATTTAAAAGATAGTGTCACATATAACAAAATTATTATGAATGTTGATGGCGCCCTTAATAAGCTGGAGGTTACAGCTGTTAGTAATATAACGATTTCAGGAAGAGGAAGCATCTTTGTGGTAGACATTGCAGGATTAAACAATTCAAAGATTACAACTTCCATCAAGACATTTATTTATTCATGCTCTGATTTTAATGCCTCTCTACTAAATGGATCGGAGGGTACCTACCTAGATATTTATGGTTCTGCAACTGCTAATGTTGAAAACTTATCAACATCCCCGGTAATTATAAATAATAATAGCGTTTATGCAACTTTGCAATCCGGCTATAAAGTAATAATAACTGCAGCCGGTGTAATGATTTCATATGAACCGGTAAATACAATCAACGATTATAGGCTTACCCCGCGCTTAGTCAACTATATATTAGTTGCCCCCATCAAAGCAGGAGACTCCCTATCATCCTCTAGTCTTACCGCAACATTTCAGTATGGTTCAACCGAGGTTATTGGAACACTATCCTGGTCAGATCCTTCAACAATAGCTTATTCTTCCGGATATTTTAAATGGATTTTTACACCGGCAGATATATCCAGCTATACTATTTTAACAGGTGAGGCATATTTAACGGTAAAATAATTTTTATAATCACACCCCCAATTTTAGGATATAAATGTGGGCAATCCACTTGCTAATATCCAACAAATAACAGCTTATTCCTAATGTGATATACGCCAGGAATAAGCTGTGTTTATGTTAATTCTTTTTTACCATAAATCTCACTATTTTTTGATAGTACATTGGATAAGCTTCTATTATCAAAAGGATATCTTCTCACTAAAATACGTCTTTAGTTCATCCTCCGTAATATTAGTTTGTTGCATGGAATCCCTTTCGCGTAAGGTCACAATTCCATTTTCTAAGGTATTATCATCTACCGTTATCGTATAAGGAGTTCCAATGATGTCACCACGCCGATAACGCTTCCCAATAGTTCCGGAGTCATCATAGGAAACCATGAAACGCTTTTGTAACATACGGTATATTTCTAATGCTTTCTCACTATGACGTTTTTTAATTAAAGGCAGTACATTGACTTTGATGGGTGCCAACATAGGGTGGATTTTCAATACTTGCCTTATCTCACCTTGCACGAGTTCTTCTTCCAGCGACTCGCAAATAACTGCCAAAAAAGTTCTATCCAAACCATAGGTGGATTCCACAATATACGGGATGTATTTTTCTCTCGTCTGCTCATCAAAGTATTCTAAGCTCTTTCCTGAATATTCCTGATGCCTTGTTAAATCAAAATCAGTTCTATTATGCGTCCCATTGATTTCACCCCATCCGAACGGAAATAAATACTCGATATCGCAAGCTGCTTTTGCATAGTGTGCCAACTTTTCATGATCATGATATCTCAAATGTTCTTTCGAAAGCCCAATGGACTCAAAAAATTGAATCCCATAATCTTTAAAATAGTCATATTGTTCTTCATCACTACCCTTTTTACAAAAGGTCTGATATTCCATTTGCTCAAATTCTATGGTCCGAAAGATAAAATTACCGGGTGTTATTTCATTACGAAATGCCTTTCCGATCTGACCTATACTAAACGGTAGCTTAGTACGCATTGTCCTCATTACATTCAAATAATTCACATACTCCCCTTGTGCATTTTCAGGTCGCAAATAGATTACATTTGAATTACTCTGAGTTACACCACGCTGTGTTGCAAACATTAAATTGAATTGCCGAATATCGGTAAAATTTGATTTCCCACACTTTGGACAAGGTATTTTTTCGACGATAATGTATTCCAGCATTTCTTCCTGTGTCATAGCATCCGCATTAACCAAAGAAGTATGACCACTAATCAGATTATCTGCTCGGTGTCTTGTCCTACACTCTTTACAATCAAGTAGGGGATCTGTGAAACTTGATAAATGTCCGCTGGCCTCCCATACCGTGGGATTCATTAAAATATCCGAATCTATCTCATAGCTGTTATCTCTTTGTTGAATAAAATAGGCTCTCCAAGCATCCTTAATATTATTCTTTAGTCTCGTACCCAACGGACCATAATCCCAGGTATTTGCAAGCCCGCCATATATCTCGCTTCCCTGAAATATAAATCCGTATTGATTACAAAATGCAACTAATTCCTCCATTGTTAATTTACTCATTTCGTTAACCTCCTGTCTAAAAAAAGTCCGCTCTAAGCCTACGCTTAGGGCGAACTTAATGTCCGTGGTACCACCTAAATTCAGAAAGAATACGAAGTATTCATAATCTGCTCTTTCCTTCAGCACGAGAAAATAATCTTTATGCTGTTTCCTATAATAACGGTGGAATTTCCGTTGGCCTCTACTCGGATATTATCCTTTCAAACCACAGCTCTAAGGGGCCTTCTATGTTTTATCATGAAGATTCACACCAACCATCTTCTCTCTGAGACAAGTATGAAAACTTTCTTGTCATTAATCAAATAACATATACTATTCCTTATCATTGCCTTTACAATTTTTCATATTCTATCATTATCCTTATATAAAGTCAAGTTTACTTTTCCCATTCTTCCCGTAATAATCCGTAATTGATTTCGTCCACCCAGTTCCCATTTTTATAACGTACTTTCCTTAGGACTCCTTCCAATTGCATTCCTATCTTTTTCATAATATCTTCCGATGAATGATTATTCGCGTTACAACTGGCAACAATTTTATGAATGTTATAATTTTGAAATAAATATTCAATCAGTGCCTTACCCATTTCTGTTCCATAGCCCTTTCCCCAATAATCAGGCTTAATAATATATCCAATCTCAAATATTCCACTGTTTTCGTTCCTATTTATAGCCTCGTAATCAACGATACCTATGTCTATTCCATTATTTGCGGAGGCTAAAAATTGTTTGCCCCAGTCATCCACGTGCATAGCTAGAATACTTCGAAATACATCCATCCTCCCCCAACTCCCAGACACGGTACTACAAAGCAGCGCCGTAGGCGCCACGAATATCAAAATGAAATTCCCATAAATTCTTTGGAGTCCTAACATACATTTACTTAATAACAAAATATTATCATATCCTCCGTATAATTACTATTAGATTTCGTACACCGATCAGCGAAAAACCAAAGAATATCGATACCTAAGCTCTTTTCTCTTTAGCTTACTATGTTTATTAGCTATATGATATTTCTGAGATTTCACCTAGATTACACCTAGATATGACATTCGCAAAGTATTAATATATTATAATGATGTTAATCATAGATATTTACATAAATTTTAATCTGGAGGAACGACTTTGAAAAGTGCAATTATTGACCTTGGTTCGAATACAATTCGATTATGCGTATATGAACATGATGGAAATGAAGTAAAGACCTTATTAGAAAGAAAAGAAATGGCCGGACTGGCTAATTATATTGAGAAGGAACAATTAAATGAAAAAGGCACTGATAAAGCCTGTGATATATTGAACCAATTTATAGCCCTACTGGAGAACTTTCAGGTCGAGCCCTCCGATATTCATATTTTCGCAACAGCGTCACTTAGAAATATCAAAAACACGGATACAGTAATCAAAGCCATCAAAAATAATACCAACTGTGATGTTGAACTTCTATCCGGTGAAGAAGAAGCCACTCTTGATTTCATAGGAACAACAAAATATCTCGATACGGAAAACGGGGTCATCGTAGATATTGGAGGCGGTAGTACAGAAATAGTCATTTTTGAAAATCGTGCAATCAAGTATGCCACCAGTATTCCTATCGGGTCATTAAATATGTATGTAAAGTTTGTCCATAAGATTATTCCGAAGAAGGAGGAGCGGGTAAAGATCAGGCAAACAGTACTAGAATATATTACAGCACTAGATCTTGCGGTGGAATCTTTTCCTTCCATCTGCGGAATCGGTGGTACAATCAGGGGTCTCTCAAAGCTGAATAACAGTATCTACAATTTGCCCGGTGATAACAGTGATATCTTGGCTACGCACATTAAAGAGATCTTAGAAACTGTGAATAACAGCCATAGAGATACCCTAACACCTATTCTACGAAACATACCTGACCGAATACATACCATAATCCCGGGTATGATTATTATTGATACGATTGCTGATTTTTTTAACACCAAAAACATAATACTAAGTAAATACGGTATCCGTGAAGGTTATCTGTACGAAAGAATAATAAAAGGAGAATAAATTCAATGCATTCCAGTGATGAATCAGTGATTAACTACATGCAAAACCGTGAACTGTCCTGGCTGACTTTCAATGAGCGTATTCTGGAAGAGGCGATGGATGAAAAAGTACCACTTTTTGAACAATTGAAGTTTATATCCATTTTCAGCAGTAATCTTGATGAATTCTTCATGATCAGAGTCGGCAGTCTGACGGACTTATCTCTGATGGAGAATGACAATCACGATAACAAAACAGGAATGAGCCCGAAACAACAGTTGGATAAAATATTCAAACGGGCAACGCTGCTTTATAAGAAGAGAGATGATATCTACCATGAAGTAGAGAATCAGCTGAGGGAGTCTCAGATATCTAATCTTGATATGAAAGAACTTAATAAGCAAGGGAAAAAATATATCGAGAAATATTATAAAGATTATATTCTTCCCATCCTCTCACCCCAGGTGATTAATTCCAGACATCCTTTCCCTCATTTGGTAAATAAGGATCTTTATATCATTTGCGTCTTTTCCGGTGATGATACAAAGTTTGGTTTGATTCCGGTATCTAAATCATTACCAAAATATGTACCGCTTCCGGGAGAACCACTCCAATATGTCCTGACGGAAAAAATCATCCTTCATTATCTGAAGGATATTTTCAGTATGTATAAAATAGAGAATTCAGCTATTATCTCTGTGACAAGAAATGCGGATATCAGTGCTGAGGATGAAGTCTTTGAGGTGGATGATAATTTTAGAGAGCGTATGAAAAAGGTTCTTAAAAGAAGATCAAGACTTTCACCGGTTCGGTTGGAAGTTCAGGGTCGGATGAATAAAGTACTGACATTTTTTCTTATGGATAGGTTAAAGCTTGATAAGGATCAGGTCTTTACCAGTAAGGCTCCTCTGGTTATGAGCTATGTATTTCAATTACCCGGCAAGTTTTCACCCCTTCAGAAAAATGAATTGAGTTATCCACCCTTTGAGCCGGCTTATCCGGACTGCCTGAATAGAAATGAAAGTATGACAGAGCAATGCAAAAATAAGGACATCCTGCTGTTCTTCCCATATCAACAGATGGAGCCCTTCCTACATTTGTTAAAGGAGAGTGCTGTCGATCCCAACGTAATCTCTATTAAGATTACTATATACCGAGTTGCGAACAATTCAAGGCTAATTGAATATCTTTGCATGGCTGCAGAAAACAGCAAAGAAGTTATCGTACTGATGGAGTTGAAAGCCAGATTTGATGAACAGAATAACATTGATTGGGCGGAAAGGCTGGAGGAGGCAGGGTGTACTGTGATTTATGGTTTCGAAGGCTTTAAGGTGCATTCAAAGATTTGTCTGATCACTCGCAGAGACGGTGGTCAAATCAACTATATCACTCAGATTGGAACCGGCAATTATAACGAAAAGACAGCAAAGCTATATACAGATTTATCCTTAATAACAGCTGCCCCCGCGATTGGGCAAGATGCAATGAAATTCTTCAAGAATATGACCTTATCTAATTTAAAGGGCGAATACAATCATCTACTGGTAGCACCCCATTCTTTAAAGAACAATATTATGACGTTGATTGATAACGAGATAGAAAAGTCATTTAGAGGTGAGGAATGCGGCATCATCATAAAATCAAATTCGCTTACTGATAAGGACATTATTAAGAAGCTCTCCGAAGCATCCATCGCAGGGGTCGAGATTAAATTGATTATTAGAGGAATCTGTTGTCTGCTTCCCGGCATCGATGGAAAGACAGATAATATCACAATCCTCAGCATTGTAGGCAGATTTCTGGAGCATTCCAGAATTTATCTCTTTGGGAAAAATGAACAATCAAAAATGTATATATCTTCTGCTGATATGATGACCCGAAACACCTCCAGAAGAGTAGAGATTGCATGTCCTATTAATGATAATGATATCAAGAACCAGATTATCAGTCAGCTGAATATAATGAGTAATGACAATGAAAAGGCGCGTGTCTTAAATAACGATGGCAGCTATAGCAAACGGGAAGGCTCAGACATTGTAGACTTCGACAGCCAGAAATTCTTTATTAACCGTATGACTACATAGCTAAGCTATTCAGCATGTTATTCATAGATGGGATAATAGAGTTCAAAATCAAAGCCTGTTGCAGGGATGCAGCAGGCTTTTCCATTCTAAATTCCTATCTTTATATTGCAAATATAGCGATGATTAACTATACTTATGTTTATATAAGTTGGTTCATAAAGGAGGCGCCCATGAAAATTTTTACGCAAATTCAAAATGATAAAATGTTATTTACTTACTCTATGAGTGAGGATGTCGGTGATAGATACTCTCTTCACTGCCATAATATCTATGAAATTTATTATTTTATTGAAGGTGAGGCAGATTATCTTGTGGAGGGTCACGAATACCATCCGACTCCACATAGCCTATTACTCATTTCCCCCAATGTTTTTCACGGAGTGAAGGTCAACAGTACCAAGCCATATCGAAGATATGCACTGCATTTTGATCCCGAAATCTTATCCCTGGAACGCAGACATTTATTGCTTTCTGCCTTTCCATCCATAGAGAAATACTCCGGTAAGGAAGTCTTCTATCCTGACACGGAGCATTATCGAATTCACTCTTTTTTTCAGTCCATCGCTGATTGTTCTACTCTACCACCAAACTTACAGATAAATCTACTGCCCATATATATGGAAGCTCTGCTATCGCAGATAATGTTAATGTGTATTGCCAATCCGGCTGCGGTAGAACATAACAGTTCAAAAACTGTAACAAATATTATTGCGCATTTAAATAAGCATCTGACTGAACCTATCAGTCTGGATCAGATTTCCGAAATCTTTTTTATCAGTAAGCATCATCTGAATAAGGTTTTTCGTAAGGCTACCGGTACTACTGTAGGTGATTACTTACTATATAAACGAATTATTTATGCACAGCAGCTATTAATAAATGGTTATAATGCGGGCCAAGCAGCCTCTGAGGCCGGCTTTGGAGATTATTCCTCCTTTTACCGCGCATACTCCAAATTCTTAGGCCATTCTCCTTTGAAAGACCGAGGCGCACTATTTTCGCTTCCTGATGGAAGGTAGTTAAGCTATGTCAATATATTTTCCGGCCTGTGCCTTCCACATACCTGCATACTTGTTCTGCAGTCTGATCAATTCCTCATGCGTGCCATCTTCAATAATCCTTCCCTGCTCAAGCATAATAATCCGGTCGGCATTCCGTGTTGTAGAGAGACGGTGAGAAATAAATATTACTGTCTTGTTGATTGACGCATTCAACATGGCTTCATTTAACTGGTACTCCGCAATCGGGTCCAAAGCACTGGAGGGCTCATCCAAAATAACCATCTGCGCGTTTTTGTAAAATGCTCTTGCTATGGCAAGCTTCTGGCTTTCTCCTCCGGACAGGTCCACTCCGTCCTCTTCAAACTCTGTGGTTAATTCTGTGGAAAGACCCAGCGTAAATTTATCCAGTCTATCCTTGAAACCACTGTAGGTTAATGCTCCTCTAACAGCCAACTCATGTTGCTTCTTGGTACTTTCATCTTCATAATCAAGAATAACATTATCCCCAATATTTGCAGCAAAAATCTTGAAATCTTGAAATATTGTTCCAATCATTTCCCTGTATTCATTCACATCATATTCCTTGATATTCACACCGTTATATAGAATTTCACCCTCGGAGGGATCATATAATCTCATGATCAGTTTGATCAGTGTGGTTTTGCCTGCTCCGTTATAGCCGACCAAGGCTATTTTTTGGTTTGGGCAGATGGCCAGACTGATATTATGTAGGATATACCCTTCCTTTTCGGTATAGCCGAAGGAAACATTCTTAAGCTCGAGGGTCTTCGGCTCTCTCGGTACCGGTAAGTTTTTAACGCTGACAATTTTCTTCTCGTAGTCTAAGAAACCCCTTATCTTCTCAATATATAAGCTGTTTTCTGAGATTTGCGGAAAAATCTTTGACATATTTCCTAGACTGTACTTTAATCGACCTGAGGAATTCCATAAAACGACGACACTGCTGTAGGAAATCGCATGCTGTACCGCCGCGCGAAATACCAAGTAGGCTAAATAAATTACATCACTTATAAAATCATTGGTAATATAATCTACGACAAACTGAAGGCCGGTTCTTTTCAAAGCATACTTTTTTTCTATCTTGTATATCTCATCGTTAGCCGCGTCAAATTCTCTGTTTAGTCGACTCCTCATCTCAGGATTCAATCTGACCTCTTTTGCATACTCATTCAGATAAAAAACCCTATGTATGTAAGAACGTTTCCTTTCCTTCGAATTCTTCTCAATCCTGTTATTATAATTCACTTTGTTCAGTATCTGTGAGAAGAAAAACATCAGAACAAAGGAGGCAAGCACGAATAGGACGGAACATGCATCCGTGGTAAGAAAAAAGATTCCGCTCGTAATCAGTATTGTAACGGCTCCAAAGAAGGTTTCTAGAATCTCATGGGTTCTTGTAATGGATTTATCTGCCTCGGAAAGGGATAATACGAAATTATTATAATATTCCGGATTGTCATAGCACTCCAGGTCCAGTTCCCTTGCCTTCTCATACATGATTTCCTTCATTCGCTTCTGAATTTTGGGAAGTCCCTTCTGTAATACCTTGTTCTGGTATATTACCCCTGTGAAAAAGGAAAAAGCCCATGCTGCCATTACAAAGGAGAGAAATTGTACAACAAGGATAAAAGGCTTATGAAACTCTGCTGCCTCGAGAACAAATTTGATTCCATAGATGTGTTCTAAAAATATCAAGCACTCACCCATAATTGCTCCATATATCATAAAACACATTAAAAATGGAGCTGTTTGAAAGGATACTTTCAAAATAAACCAGTTGTTGGAAAGGATACGCTTTCCTTTCTGTCTATTGTCTTTATTCTTTTTCATTATGCAGTCTCCTCCTGAAAGTCATCAACAGCCAGATAATTCTTTGCCTGCTTCTTGTACATATCCGCATATGCTCCATCCAAGCGCATCAATTCTTTATGTGATCCCCGTTCCAAAATGTTACCGTTCTCCAACATGAATACCACATCGGCATTACGTACGGAAGATAATCGATGAGAAATAAAGATGACCGACTTATTAATACTATCGCTTTGGATACTATCGTACAGCTCAAATTCCGCAATCGGATCCAGTGCACTGGAGGGTTCATCAAAGACCTTAATAGGAACCTTCTTAGCAAATGCTCTTGCAACAACAATTTTCTGATATTCTCCACCTGAAAGCAACGTACCTTCTTCATCAAACTCTTTCGTCATTATTGTATCGAGTCCCTTTGGTAAGGACATAACCTTATCATATACGCCTGCTTTCATAAGTGCATCGATAACAACCGTGTCGTCTTCCTCGCTGCATTCACGCATCATGACATTTTCCCTAATGGTCAGGGCAAAAATCTTAAAATCCTGAAATGCCGCTGCAAAAAGCTTTCGATATGCCTTTAAATTATATTTCTTGATGTTTACTCCATTCAGAAGAATTTCTCCCTCTTCCGGATCATATAGGCGAAATAATAGCTTAATGATTGTTGTCTTCCCTGCTCCGTTATGTCCAACCAATGCAGTACTGGTTCTTCCTTTCATGGTAAAAGAAAGATTCTTAATGATTGGCGTCCCCTCTTTATAGGAAAAACTGACATTGCGAAATTCGATGGAGTTGATTTCCTCTTCCGGAAGTATGCCATCATAATCCTCCGGTAACTTTTCCTTATATTCCAGAAAAGCTCGTAAATTCTCAACGAAAAGTCCCTGCTTCATACTTTCCATAACACTGTCCGTAAATCGAATTAATATCCAGGTTGCCGACACCATAGTACTTGACAGTACAGCCAAATCCGCAAGACCCATTGTCTTTCCGACAATTGTACGATAGGCTCCATACATCAACACTCCTTCAAATATGATTGTGAAGGTAAAATAATTTTTAAACCATTGCGGTAAGCTAATCCTAAAGAAATATTGGTCCGACACATCAAAAATACCATTGATGGCCTTTATGTATTTATATTTCATTAGGTTAAATACTTTTGATAGACGCATTTCCTTGGAAAAATCGGCAAGATACATAACACGGTTCACATAATCAATTGTTCTTTTATATGGAACCATAGCCTTGTCCCTGTTGTATTCATTCTTTTTTACGAAGTAGCCGAATACAAAATTACCAACAATCGGGAATATTACAAATGCAACGGCCAACCTGTCAGTCAAAAACATCATGGTAAAAATAACAATAGCCGCGCTAGCTCCAAATAACATTCCAAACAAATTTTGTATAATACTAATCAGCTTTTCATCAGCGCCATCTACCGCCAGCGTATATTTATTATAAAAACTGCTATCTTCAAAACATCTTAGCTCTACATTACCTGCTTTTTTATAAAGCTTTGCGTAAAGCTTCCGATAGATGGTTGCTCTTGCCATAGGATTGTAAGCTCCATTGATATAAGCATTATAAAAGGCGACTATCATAAAAAACCCGCCTGCCATCAATACAAAACCGATGATATGCCCAAAACTTTCCGAACGCTCAATTGCTCCAACCAGATATCTTATGAAAAAGTAACTGTAAAAAACCCAACCGATATAAGCGAAAGCAGTCATCAGTGCTGAATTGATGATTGCGCTCTTCATAATCTCCCACATTACACGGATAGCATAGATATTATTTTTGAGTGCTCTTGTTTTCTTGATTTCCTGTTGTTGTTTCATGATGTTCCCCCTTGAGTAAATAGTGTGAAAATATAAAAGCTATTTTCATACATTGAATTTATGCATGCGAGCAAGTCGCATGCGTGGACGTTAGTGTGAATTATTGAAAAGCATTATTCACACTTGTAAGTTTGTGCCTGTGTAATCCTCGGCACAAACTAATTCCAAGGGCAGGCATGTTGCGTTAGTGCAAATTTAATTCATTTTTATATTCTACTTATTTTAATATTTGATTCAAGATCCGCCGAAGACGGCACATGGTTGCTAGTTAAAAACAAATTGCTAAAGTGGCAAGCATGGAATTAATTATGCAAAATTTACTAGATTATAACATGCTAAAGGTGAAAAGTAAATTATTCCATATACTTAAATTGTATTCTTTCATTCACCATTACTTTTATTCGATTCATTATTCTTTTTCTCTCAGGTATTTAATAATATATTTATCCTTGTTAAAAATATTATCATAAGATCAATTTATACCGCAACCTCAAACATTCTTCTTAAATAAAAACGATTCGTTTCCATTATTTACATACAAGTACATTTATGCTATAATCTTTTCACTAGGGAGGGATTTTTCATGGATGATTTTAAGAAACCGTATGAGTATGAGGAAGAAAAAAAGGGCTTTATTCTTGCATTCGTAATAATGCTTATAGCCTTTGATATGCCAATATCACTTTTCCACATCGTACAAGCATATAACATAATAAACCGAGTATCTGCCTTTGGTACAGTCTTTCTGATTATATGTATCCTATTCTTGATCTTTCTTCTGCTGACCTCAGTATTCTGTTATAGGTTGTGGAAGAATATGGTCACGATAGCGAAGACCTATCTAATTGTAGATGCCGTATTTACAACCTTTTGTACATTTACCATATTTATATATAATTTAGGTATCAAAGGCCAGATAGGCAAAAATGGGCAATACACTTCTGTTTTCGCAATGACTGCAGTATTATTGATAATGCCGCTAGTCATTCTCTTCGGATTCTGTGGCGGATGGTACTTATACTTTACAAGGTCGAAGAAGATAAAGGAATTTGTTAATAAATCTTCAAAGAATGATCAAAACAATTAAATAATAGCGCTCTTGACAGGCGTAACACATAGGATCCTGTAATACGGAGTGAACCCCTAAGGTTAGACCAACATCTGATATAATCCTCCTAAAGTAGTTGTGGTTATTTACCATGTCTACTTTAGGAGGATTATATCAATCTTACATTAGGGGTTCACCTCCGTATTACAGGATTCTTTTATTACCTGATGCATATCAAATTTAATTCATCCACACTTTCTTGTACTGTTGCCTTGATATTGTAGTATGCAACGATATCCATTATAATAGGAATGATAGATACCATGCAAAAGGAGACAATCATACTATGCTTAAAAACTTTTTCCCTGCATCTGATCTTCATATTTGTTCTCCTTATTTATCTATTGATCATTTTTTTGGTGAATGCTTTCTTATACTGGGTAGGAGTCATGTCCTCCATTTTTTTAAATGTCTTCATATAATATTTTTCATCCGCAAAACCGCATGAAAATGCTGCTTCTTTGATGGAAATATCATAATTGGAAATCAATGATTTTGAAATGTCAATCCTTGTTTTATTAATAAAATAAATCAGCGTGTTGCCGGTGGATTTTTTAAACAAGGCGGATAAGTAATTCGTGTTGTATCCGAATTCATTCGCAATCTCCGATACTGATAGCGGTTTGTAGTAATTAGCTCTGATCCATTCCATAATCCTAGCAACATTCGGTGGGATTTTTTGTTCTTTTTTATTATATGTTTCAATAAATTCTTGGGAAATTTCCATAATCAGCAGGCTAAGGGCATAGTTCAGGATTTGATTCGAATAAATATGATCCTGTCTCGATAAATCAAGCAGCTGGTTAAACAACAGGGGAGCTCTTTGAGTCAAGGATATCTCACCGTATTCCGGTATTATATAATAGCTTTCCTGCGGGTTCTCTTTCGTTCTTCCGTAATCTTCAACTACAAAATCTGCATTCTCACTGCTGATTGCTGATCGCTCCATTGCGAAATGTACCCAAAGGTAAGACAATTTCCCGGAGGAGGAAGCATGTCCATAATGCTCCTCATTCGCTATTAAAAACAAGTACTGCTTTGGTTGAATTTCATAACTTATTCCATTCTGAGTTATGAACAAGATCCCCTCTTTTACCATAATCAGTACATAGGTATCAATGTTTCTTCTTGGATGCAGAAATTCCTGCTTACTTAGCAGATTTCCACAAGAAACGTATCGTATCGGTTGTGAGGCGTCGGCCACAAAATATCTCATCTAAGTTTTAACCACCTTTTATATTAAAATAATAGTTGCGTTTTTCTCCGTTTTTATTTAATATTTTATTATATTATAAAACTCGAATAATATATTGTCTATCATTTTTGAACACTTAACGGAGGCCTTTTTATGAATACAAATTATTTTTCAAAAACCATTCCTATGAAGCAGGTAACCATCAAGGATTCCTTCTGGAACAGTTATATGGAGTTAGCTAAAAATAAAATTATCCCTTATCAGTGGGAAGCCCTTAATGATCGAATTCCGGAAGCCGAACCAAGCCATTGCATTAATAATTTTAAGATTGCCGCCGGAATTCAAGAAGGAAAATTTGGTGGATTTGTCTTTCAGGATAGTGATTTAGCCAAATGGATTGAAGCAGCAGCATTTTCACTTGTTTGGTGTCAGAACCCTACCTTAGAACAAACCATTGATGAGGCAATTGATCTGGTTGCAAGTGCCCAACAAGAGGATGGTTATCTTGATACCTATTATATAATCAATGGGCTGGAAGACAGATGGACCAATCTCAAGGACAATCACGAAATGTATTGTGCCGGTCATATGTTAGAGGCCGCTGTTGCCTACTATCACGCTACCGGAAAACGCAAGCTTCTGGATTGCATGATTCGATTAGTGGACCATATTGACAAAATGTTTGGACCTGAAGATGATAAGAAAAAAGGTTATCCGGGACATGAAGTTCTTGAGATGGCATTAATGAAGCTATATGCTATAACAAAAGAAGAAAAGCACCTTAACCTAGCTAAATATTTTATTAATCAGAGAGGTCAGAAGCCTTTATATTTTGAATTGGAACAAGAAGAAAACAACCTATCTTTCTATTGGAAGGATAGCTACTTTCAATTTCAATATTATCAGGCAGGATTGCCTGTCCGAGAGCAGGATGAGGCAGTCGGCCATGCAGTCAGAGCCGTTTATCTATATTCCGGTATGGCTGATGTCGCACGGGAAACAAAAGATGATGAATTATTGCAGGCATGTCAAAGAATATGGGCTAATATGGTCCATAGACGTATGTACATTACCGGAGCTATAGGTTCCTCCTCCTATGGTGAATCCTTTACCTTTGATTATGATTTACCCAATGACACTGTATATGGAGAGACCTGCGCTTCCATCGGCTTAGTATTCTTTGCTCACAGAATGCTTCAGATCCATCCGCGGAGCGAATATGCCGATGTTATAGAAAAAGCCTTATATAACGGGATTATCAGCGGAATTTCTCTGGACGGAACGAAATTCTTTTATGTTAATCCGTTGGAAGTAGTGCCGGAAGCCTGCGAAAAGGATCAACTACGAAGACATGTGAAACCGGAACGGCAAAAATGGTTCGGCTGTGCCTGCTGCCCTCCAAATCTGGCGCGTACCATTACTTCACTTGCAAGCTATATCTATACCCAAAATGATAAAGCATTGTACCTACATCTTTATATCGGAAATGAAAGCATGATCGATCTGAGCGGCGTAAATACAAAAATCAGCATATCTACTTCTTATCCCTGGGATGAAAATGTCACGATTAAACTATCACCTGCGCGAGCAATTGAAAGTACAATCGCACTTCGAATACCGGGCTGGTGCAGAGCGTATACGATATGTAAAAATAATGTAGAAATCGCTGTTACCAAAGATTTAATACAAGACGGATATCTGCTTCTTCATGATCGATGGACAGAAGGCGATGCCATTGAATTACATTTCGAAATGCCGGTACAAATGATTCGCTCCAACCCGATGGTACGTGCCAATGTCGGGAAAGTCGCTATCATGAGGGGACCGATCGTATATTGCTTGGAGCAAGAAGACAACGACCTGCATTTAGACTGGCTAAAGCTTCCGTCCAATCCCAGATTTTCATATCATTATGAGAAAGATCTGCTTGGAGGTATTGTAATAGTAGAATCCAGTGGACTTAAGCTAGAGGATCAGAGTCTGAAGGAAGCTTCTCTTTATGAGTGTTATACGAAAGATATTTATACCGAGAAACATCTGACTTGGATCCCATATTACTCCTGGGCTAATCGGAATGTGGGAGAAATGCTGGTCTGGATTAAAACCGAATAAACTTTTGCATTAATAGCTTTTTCAATAAAAGGGCTTCCTATACTCCTCAATCTGTATGTGAGAGGAGTATAGGAAGCTTCTTTCCTTCTTTGCGGTTATTAGCTACTATATATAGCAAAGAAGCTGCCGTAAGGTCGAAGCGCCTACACTGCAAAATATCAGTACATCCTCCGACACGATATCTCCGTCAGATATGGCATGATAATATGCAAGGATCGGACTGCTTGTCCCCGTATAGGCATAGCGGTCACCTATGTATTTAAAGCTTTCTTGCGGATAATTCAACGTATCGGCCTGTTCATAGAAACTTTTTGTTATATTCTGAAGCGTCTGATTCTGTACATCAGTGTTGGATACGATATTATTCATTATAGTAGAAATATTACCGGTTGAGTCCGTTATTTATCTTATGCGATATACTAAAAGGCCTTCAGCATTTGCCGCAGGCCTCTTTTGGGACTATTTACTTACACCATGACTTTATTAGGTATCTCTTATGCAAATTCTTTGTTCAGCCGGCATCTGCACCGATATTCAGCTTACCTATTGTTGCAGCTGACTTAATATTTTATAAAGCACTTGATATAAATGCTTTCCTTCTTCTTCTTCCAAATTGATACACTGCTTCATTTGATTCGGGACATGTAGTGCTCTTTCCTTCAACTTCTCGCCCTCTTCGGTTATTGTTACACATAAGTTTCGTTCGTCTTCCTTAGAACGCTTCCTGGTAATATAGCCCTTATCCTCTAACTTCTTAAGTAAAGGTGTCAGAGTTCCGGAATCAAGGTACAGGCTTTCGCCAAGGGATTTTACATTGACCTCTTTTTGTTCCCACATCACCATCATTGCAATATATTGCGTATAAGTCAGATCGAGTTCTTCCAGAAATGGTCTGTACCTTCTGACAATCTCCTTCGAACAGGCATATAGTGGAAAACACAACTGATTTTCCAATTTTAAAACGTCATACAGATTTGTCTTATCCTCCATAGCGTTATTCTCCTCATCCATTGTATACAACTATTTTTACCACTATCTTTCTAAAATATCAACCTGTATTTACATAGTAGTGGAAGCAGCCTGTATTCATATAGCAAAAGCCTCCTCTTGTATTACAGCAACTCTTTAATTTTGTCTTCAATTTTCTGCGGCGTAGTTGTGGGTGAAAAGCGATTGATGACTGTACCGTTTTTATCGATTAAGAATTTGGTGAAATTCCATTTTATATTATTCCCTATAATACCTTTCTTTTGCGATTTCAAATATACAAATAAGGGATCTGCATTATCTCCATTCACGTCGATTTTAGAGAAAATCGGAAATGTTGTGTTATACCGTAACTGGCAGAAGCTTTGAATCTCTTCCATTGTTCCCGGGGCCTGATTAGCAAATTGATTACATGGAAAATCAAGTATCTCTAATCCCTGATTCTGATATCTATCATATAATTCCTGTAAGCCTTGATACTGTGGCGTAAATCCACACCCCGTAGCTGTATTGACAATCAATAATGTCTTTCCTTGAAAACTCTCCATACTAACCAAATTTCCTTTGGCATCCTTAACCTGATAATCGTATATATTCATAAACTTCTCCTTCCGATTGGCTCATTAAATTGCGCACAATCTTTATGTATTAAATTGTACGCAATTTAATTATATTTGTCAATGGGAATTTATTCAAACCCCTTCATAGATGATTCGATTACTTTACTCAACTTTATACGGCCTCATCATCTCGTTGTCCTCATGGTCAAGAATATGGCAGTGCCATACATAACCCGGCCCGATGGATGGATCAAACGGGAACAAATTATCCCCTGGTCTTACCCAGCACTGTGGTGCATTTTGCGGAGCAAATCGTATCCGGATTCTTGTAACCTGACCCGGATTCATTCGTACGGTATCCTTCCACCCTGCTTCATTTTCCTCCGGTGGAATCGGACATCCGATCAGATATGGCTCAACCGGTACGACTTTCGGCGGATGTAAAAGCGGCGGTGTTCCATTGCAACTTTCCCAATCTTTTTGATAATCCTCCACATTCATATCCTGTCGGTTGAAAAGTCGAAATTGTACCAGATGTAGATGAATCGGATGGGTATCCATAGTCAGATTTACGATCTCCCACTCCTGCGTAGAACCTACAACCGGTTTCTCTGTAACAGGATAGGACCATTTCAAGCCATTTAAAAGAACTTCCGTAGGTCCGTTTGGCCCAGCCAATTCATTTAAAGTGAACACTCTCCTTACATCCGGGTGAAGGTCCGGAATATGGTTTAAACACTCCGGCAATTTCGGTGTTTTCACTGGAGCAGGTGCATTCTCGGGTATTGTAAACTGCATGATCTGACCTACTGTATCCGGGTCAGGACTGTCCCCATCCGGATATGGTACGTTTGCATCGTTAAGCAATATAATTTTAGTCCCGGGATTAATCTCAGAAAAATCAATTAAGATATCCGCTCTTTCTGCCGGCGCTAATAACAATGAGGTCAATGTAACCGGCGCAGACAAGAAGCCTCCATCACTTCCTATTTGAATAAACTTCATGCCATTAGAAAGCTTTAGATTATAGAATCTGGCATTGGATCCGTTTAAAGCTCTGAAACGATACCTACACCTGTCGACTTTCAGATTTGGCCATACCTTACCATTTACCATTATGACATCGCCAAAAAATTCAGGCACCCAATACGGATGGATTTCCGGATTGACTCCGACATTATCATAAAACAAGGAGCCATTTGTAAGGAATGTACGATCTTGAATCACTATCGGGATCTCCTTGTCACCTTCCGGTAAAATAAGTTTATCGGTTATATCGCAAAAGTCATTGCTATCCCTTAGCAGATAAAATCCTGCAAGTCCTGCATATACATTTAATCTTGTGATTCCCATCGCATGATCGTGATACCAAAGAGTAGTCGGCTCCTGTTCATTCGGATAAGTGTATAACGATGTTATATACTCCGGTCCGTGCTGTCCATCATACGTAAACCACGCTTCCGGATAACCGTCAGATAGGGAAGAAGTCTCCCCCCCATGTAAATGTGTTACCACCGGAACCGGCTTCTGTGCCTTATGAAAACCCGGTGGAAACGACGGCCAAGGCATAGGCGGTTCCATAGACATATCATTCGGATTAGCCCAGTGAAGAGTGGGATCCACCGGAAAGGGATGATTTGAATTTAACTTACAGATCCAGTTTACCTTAACCGGAATTCCTTGTACTGCTTCAAAGGTAGATCCGGGAGAGCTTCTATAATACCTGACTTTATTTTTGGATTCTCTGATTAGTCCACCATAACCCCATACCTTTGTCTTCGGAAATCCCTTTGGAAGAACCTGCTGATTAAATTCGCTGATATCAATGTGATAAAGATGCTCTTTTCTGCATTCCCCGTATTCATCCATTCCGTGTACGATAACCGGCTCAAATACAGGAGGCTTCGCCAGTTGATTCCTATACTTAGGTATACATGCCGGATCAAGTTTAATGATCGGCTTACTGTCTTTTGGTAAATCATTTGCCTCGGTAATTGTAATGTTAATATATTTTTTTCTATGAAATGCATGACGCATAAAAAACGATAAGAACATATCTTAACCTCCTAACATAGCTTCTATACCATTCTATGTTATTATGACAAAAAGGTTAATTTCTCGACATATATCGAGGCAATGCATTCTGCTACTAATTAATCATAGCCGCCTTGAGTTTCCGGCAATGATTTATATTCTGATGTTGATTCTACATATTCAATAATATATTTTACAAAAGCAAAATAATTATCAACTTGCTCATTCTCAATAAGTGAATACATTGTGGCGTCTCTACTGACCGTAATGGTTTTTTTCGTCCACTGTAAGAGCCTTTGCTCCATAGCTTACTTAGCTATTATGCAAAAGCCCCTTAAGACTGTTTCTGAAAAACAACATCAAGTTTTAGTCTATAAACTAATTATACATTTCTTCGGGCTGCTCTTCTTACTTTATACAGTCAACACCTTTTTATTACGGCACCTTTTACATACGGTGCTTTTTGTACCATCTTCTGCTATCAGGGGATATAATACTTTTATCCTTGTCGTTTTGCATATCGGACAGGTACCTCTGCCATGTGAAGGTAAATTTACTAAGGTCTTACCTCTATGTGTTTTTAATGCCATATCATCCATTCCTTTCAATCTATAAGTTGTATTATGCTGACTCCGGGTAATCAGCTTTATGATAACTATATTCGATTTCAGAAAAGACTTCTATGACACAAACAATTCTGTAGAAAACTTACGCGCTATTTCTTACCTGGCATATGATTCTTCTTATGCTTTGTTCCGACAGATAATACTCCTCCGATAATTCCTCAACCCGCCGACCGCTTTGATAACTGCAATATATTTCTGAATTTCTTGTTCTCAGCATATTCCTTGCACCGCTCGTCTCACCCCAGGTTTTTTTCTCTCCATCCTTACGGGGTATGTATAAATATTCTCCATCAATATATTCTTGTATTAATTTTACTAATTCTTTTGGCAACACATTTTGTGCCTTCTTATATTCCATATCCTCTGCTCCTCTATATTAAATAAATTAGATGAAGCAAAGACCACTGTTTCATAACAAAAAACTGCAGTCAGGATTCCCCTGCTGCAGTTGTGATTATATGATTAATCCCTATCTGAACTATTTAAAATACGATGTCGAAAATGCGCACAAATAAAACGTGGCTGCCTGCCACCTCTATCGTTACCAATAAAACCTTCTACAAAAATGGAGGTTTACTTACACATATCAACATCAGCTACTTTAAATATCAGACCTCCGAGCAAAGTATCGCCGACTCATTTAATTGTGGTCTTTGCGCGGAGTTAGGTTTACGATCTATTGACTGAAACGATTTCATAAGGTTTCCTTCCAAATAAATATTTATTATTTAACATAATATACATAACGTACAGTATTGAGTATATCATAAATAAAAGAAACGTCAATCTCAAAAACATTTCTGTAACGTTTATGCATTACAGTTCAGCCTAGCAAGGATAGTGACATGACCGGGAAATAAATGTTTCCATATAGGAGCCGCTTTCGCTAAGTTGCATTACGTAACGGTACATAAGGCTCTATA
>DBTU01000058.1 GCA_002307215.1 Lachnoclostridium sp. UBA1308 | reverse complement strand
TATCTGAGCTTTGTATATAATCATTAAAATCTTTATAAGTCTACACGGAAATGACAGGTAATCAGAGCAATCTGGTTGCCTGTTTTTATATTATGAAGCAGACTGTAAGAACTCAACACTCAACACCCTCTTAAATTATTAAAAGGTAAGGTTGACACGTAAATGCATAAAGGGTATAATAATTCATACCAGAAGACGAAAGGAAAGTACATATGGAGGAATCACAAGCCAATCAATATCAGAAGATTATTCAATTATATCAGGAAACTACTTCTGTTAAAGTAACAGCAAAAAAGTTAGGCACTTATCCCATCAAAGTAAGACGTGTTCTTATTACTGAGGGATTGTGGCATAGTAATACAAGTGATCTGATAGGTTCTCTATATGCAAGTGGATTATCTGTTTCCGAGATTGCAAAACAACTTTTAATATCTGAAAAGAATGTTCAGTCATATATTCCATATAGCAGAGGACAGTATAGCAAAGACCAGCGAAGTAATGAAGCTGTAAGAAGTGAAGGATACCGTGAACGAATGCAGGTTGCTGAAAATTCACAGGTAAAAAAGAAAAGTCAAAATAGTAGTCAATATATGAATTCAGAGAAAAAAATGGAGAATGATCATATGCGTAAATTAAATGTAATAAAAGAACGGGACAGACAGTTGGATAATGGCCGACCAATCCCCTATGCGATTCGACTTCATTTAGTGTTAGACGTGGATGATAAATACTTAGGAGAAAATGAAATTGGTATACTTGCCCAATTTGGAAAAATGGTAAACAACATATCTAGAGATATTATTGTACCGGGAGACATTACTCTGCATGCACTTCATTATGCAATCAACAGAGCTTTTGGATGGCAAAATAGTCATTTACACAGTTATCATCCGTATGAAGAAGACTATAATCAGATGATAAAATCAGGTAAACTTACAGAATGGGCAAAACTTGCAGGCATGTATTTCCGCTTTCCTTGTGAAGATTACGAGGATATTTATTGGGATGATGATTATAAAACTGGTATAAGTGTGAAAAATTGGTTAAAGGAGAAATATACGGGACCTTATTATTACGGAGGAACGAGAGAATATTTCTATCGGTGCCAGCAGGATGTAAATGAGTTATATGAGCGGTGGCCGACATTAGAGGTTAGAAAATCATTTAAAGATTGGATGGATGAGTGTAGAGACCAAGAAAAGAAAACAGGAAATAAGGATGCAGAGGTTGATATGATAAAACGCATTACGCCAATTACCGATGTGACAGTGAAAGAACTTACAGACAGTATATCTTTTGAAGGGGGATTCGACGAATTAATAGAACGACTTCCGCTTTATGATATTTTACTAATGCCAGGCATGATACAAAACTTTGATTCGTGGGATTTTTCGAATCGACGAATACGAAAGGATTTTGAAAAGGAAGATATGTGTCTTGCACCAGTCACAACACCTATTATTAAGTCAATTCGTTATTGGTACGATTATGGTGATGACTGGAATGTGAAGATTACAGCAACAGCATGCTATGATACGAAGAAAAAGTATGAAGCCTCTGGAAACCCGGTAGAACCGATTGAAGAACATCGACCAGTATGCGTGAATGCAGATGCACTACCGGTATGTGATGATGTTGGGGGGACCCATGGATATTGTAATATGCTTGAAGTTCTTCATGGAGAAGATTTATCAGAAAAAGAATCGATGAAGGAATGGGCTAGATCAATGGGTTGGACAGGTAGAATGATAAATCCTAAAAATGTATTATAAGAGAAATATAATCTGTTAGTAAAATGTCTGCTAAATCACCGGTATTGTAACATTTGTGTGGCTTTTCAAGAAAAACTAAATTCATCAATGAACATGAATATCTTAGAGAACATATTTCGCTAAAAGGCGGAACAGCAATAAAACTCGACAGTATTTAAACTCCCGAGGCATTCAGTTGATATAGATATAGATTTAGTACCAAACTATAATTGAGTTTAATTGAATAGAAGGAGAAAGTTATGGAAGTGTCAAAGAGTGAGTGGAAACTTTTTCAAAGTAAGATAGCAGTATGGCAGGAAGCTTATATGGAGAAGCTCATTAAAGAATATATAGAGCTTTTGAACGGAGATGAAAGTTCATCCCATAAATTTTGGATGCTATATGAACGAACGAATAAAGATAAGAAAAAGCCTGGCGTATGTCTAGAGATGAGAAGGCAGGATGTGGTACTTTGCCTTGCTAGACTTATTAATGATGATACAATTAGTTATGCTGATTTGGAAGGATTCAGTGAGGAAACTATCGAGGTAGTGAAACACTTGGCAACAGTAATGTGGAATTAGTATTATGTTTGGTGAAAAATAAGAGAGGGAGGACTAGTGAATATGATTACTGAACAGGAAGCAGAAAAACTCGAATTAGAATTTATGGATGCGATGCCAGAATGGCGAAATTATTCTAAGGAAAAGGCAAAAGGGTTATATAAAGCATGGAATCATTTGTGGGCTCTTATGGAAAGAGAGAATAATTTTTCTGATAATATGGGTAGTAGTATACTTGACTGGCAAATTGGCAATTGGGCTGGCGACTTGACAATGGTTCTCCATAATGCAGGTCTTTACGAAGAAGTTATCAAAGTTAATGAACAAATATTACAGATTATATGGAGTGGTAACAAAGATAATTTTTATGAAAATGCAAAAAGAGATATAGCAGATTCATATGCAGACTTAGGAAATATTGAGGAGTGTTACCAACTTTATGAGAAGTATTTGAAAGAGGATCCACTTTGGGGATGGGGATGGATAGGATATTATCGTCAGTTGAGTGCCCATGATGATTCAAGATTTGAGGTAATTCTCGATGAATTGTATCGAAGAATAGAAGGTGGAGATATTTTTCGCGACAGAGAGGATATTTACCGTGAGCTTGGTGATGAATACAATACACTAGGAGTAATAGATAGAGCAGATTATTTTTATGCTTTATTGGATAAAGAGAAAGAGGTACATAAGGCATCTTATATTAGTTTAAGGAAAAAAAATTCTGATGTTAAGGGGAAAATATATCCAAATGAACCATGTCCTTGTGGTTCGGGAAAAAAGTATAAGAAATGTTGTGGCAACAAAATCAGTTAATTTGTATACAAGAATAGAGCCGGATGTGAGAGAGTAGGCAGAGAGCATCTTGTCAGGACTTGGTAAGGGTAGAAAAGTCAAAGGCAAAGTATGATGCTGATGTTGCAAAACTGGAAGATATACATGAAAACAAAGATGAAATTATGAAAAGAAGCTACTGTAAGATGTATAATCCAACAGTAAATTGTAGAAGAAATTATGAGATTTTGCTAAAATATAATTTGAACAGGGAGATAGTAAAGATGGAATATCATAGATTGGATGCTTATCCGATTCCAAAAGACAAAACACCACTATATATTAATGAGCCATGGCTGATTGACAATTCGATCATGGAAATCAGACTAGACGCCAGTGAACCAGAACAGCAGGATGATAACGTTAGGATCTATATTCCGCTGGACATTAATAAAAAAGCAGTTCTTAGGAGACTTCAGATGACGATTGCGCGTTATGGTGAGGCAAACGAAAAAAATGAATCCGATTTTAGAATGGATGTCGAAGCGCTTATATCGCATGTTGAAATCTATGATCAAATATGGTATGTGAGACATATGCCACCAGAAGGAAAACATAGCAAAGAAGCAATTGAACTTGTGAAAGAGATTATTGTGCTGTTGGAAGAAATACCTGACAGTTGCGCTGAAACATTTCCCTTCGAAATGATAGACTCTCTAAAAGACGAGTATTTCAGATAACACAGTAAAAGGTGATGATCCGGTGATCAAAATAAGATGTATCGTTGAATGAATTACATATCAGAATTCGGAAAATGGTTATACGATTCTTGCCAGAATCTTTAGGCAGGCACAGACTAGCCGTATCATTATGAATGCACATATGATTAATCAGGGCAAAATTCCGGATACCTCCAATGCAAAGGGGAGTTGTAGGTGCGACCAATCTAAACATGGTATTACAGGAGGCACTTAATCCTACGGGTGAAGGGGCTTCGCCGCAGCGGCTCCATAATACGAGCGGGAGATAAGGTGATGCAGATCAGGAATAATTATGATAAAGAGGTTTTCAATGGAGATATCGGAAATGTTACTGCGATTGATCTGAAGGAGCGCTAAAAGAACGACTGGTGAGCGAGTGCTTCTATACCCAGTAAAAGCTCATAAGGTATTACTTATCTTGATCTGAGGGAACATGGAATTCTGCTGAAGTTAGGAATACTGCGATAGTAGGAACTCGGAATTCGGGAGCACTTTTGAAATTAAGGGTGCTATGATATCCAATTCACTGGAAGTAGGTAGAAACACCGGAGCAAGGTGTCATTTTTAAGAAAATGTTATTTCCCAAAAATGAAAAAATATTGATATTGGGAAATAGAATAGGATATAATAAAAATGAAAAGAGGTGAAAGCTTTGAAATTAATAGAAAGAACTCTTTATCTGGATAAGTTAAAGAGAGTATGTGGAACGCCTGATATTAAAGTGGTTACAGGTGTCAGACGAAGTGGTAAATCCAGATTGATGGATAGTTACATTGGATGGATTGAAGAGAGTAAAAAGGACAGCAATATCATATATATTGATTTTACTAATCTGAAATATGAAGGATTAAAAGAATATCATACGCTAAATAATTATGTTGAAGAACACTATCGACGTGGAAAAAATAACTATTTATTTATAGATGAAGTGCAGATGTGTCCAAGCTTTGAGTTGACAATCAACAGCCTTCATTCTTCAGGTAAATATGATATTTATGTTACTGGTTCTAATGCATTTTTACTAAGTAGCGATCTTGCGACATTATTCACCGGAAGAACTTATGAGATAGAAGTATATCCATTTTCATTTGCGGAATATATGGAATACTATCAGAAAGAGGATCTTGAGAAGGCATTTGACCAATATATAAAAGACGGGGGTATGGCGGGTTCTTATGCATACCAAGGGCAAGAGGAAAAGTATAATTACATTGAAGATGTTTTTAATACATTAATAGTGCGTGATATCAGGCAAAAATATAAGATTAGAAATGAGGCACTTATGGATAGAATCGCTGACTTTCTAATGGATAATATTTCTAACCTGTCCTCGGCACGTAAAATTGCAGATACCCTGACAAAAAATAAGGATAAGATTAATCATAAAACAGTCGGAAAATATATGGAATACTTGTGTAATGCTTTTGCTTTTTACGAAGTAAGAAGATACGATATTCAGGGGAAGAAGTATCTTGCATCAAGTGAAAAAGATTATCTAAGCGATCATGCATTCAGATATGCCAAATTGGGAACTAGAAATATGGATTATGGCAGGATAATTGAGAATATTGTTGCAATTGAGCTGATGCGTAGAGGCTATGAAATATATGCGGGTGTTCTATACAAGAAAGAAATTGATTTTGTAGCAATGAAGCATGATGAAAAAATCTATATTCAGGTTTCAGATGATATATCTGCCGAGACTACTTTTGTGAGAGAAGTTGATCCTTTGTTGAAAATTAAGGATGCGTATCCAAGAATATTGATTGCAAGAACGAGACATGATGATTATCAATATGAAGGAATAAAAATAATGGATATTAAAAATTGGCTGTTGGATAAGTAAGTAACAGGAATGAGAAAAAGAAGCAGCAAATAGACACAGACTAACATTTTACGACCAACTTACGACAGATTTACGACCATTTGTAAAGAAATGTATAGAATAATGAATTGGATGAAAAACAAAACATGCAAGAAATAAGGAAAAGATGACATATAAAAGGATCTACAGTATCAAGAATGATTTCCCGACTATGAAGAACAAGGAATCATAAGAGCAATGCTTTACTAATATATTAAGTACAGATGCTACCGCGCTATGCGGTAGCATCTTTTGGTTGTGCGCTGTAATACTCATTTTTCCAGATGAGAAAAAATTTCTCGATATTCGATTTCTGTTATGGTATAATAAGCATAAACCCTTGTTACAAAGTGTTTATTTCTTTGGAATGATAGAAATAAAATGAATAATACTGGAAAATAATGAGAATGATTTAAGGATGATCCTGAAAAGGAGGCTGTAATGCTTAACAATAATAGAATCAGACTGATGACGAAACTGGCGCTTTATGAGAGCAAGGAAGGGAAAGAAGACATACATTTAAGTAAATATTATAAAACGGATTATGTAAGATATGAGATAATTAAATCCATTATTTGTTCGACACTTGGATATGTTCTGATATTGACACTTGTTTTTATTTATAAATCGGAATATCTCATAGGAAATGCAGTTACTCTGAATTATAAAGCAATCGGAACGGATGTCTTAGGCATTTATATCATGATCATTGCGGTATACGGACTGGGTACGGCAGTATTATCGTCCGTCAAATATGATAAGTCACGTAAAAAGCTTGGTAAGTATTATAAATTATTGAAACGTCTGAATAAGCTTTATAATGATGAAACACCGGAAGTTTAAGTTTGGGAGGAAATACAATATGATGCCATTGTTGGTATTTAGAGAACGGGTGAGAGGTTTTTATCAGAAGAAGGATATTTATCTGATTCCGGCTGCTAAATTTATCTTTGCATTCATTGCTTTTTTACAAATAAACAGAGAGATAGGGTATGATTCCAGATTTCTGTCCATACCTATAGTTCTGGCAATATCGTTAATCAGTGCGTTTACACCGTCGTCAATTATGGTATTATTTGCATTAGCGCTTGCTACGTTGCATGTATATTATATTTCGCCGTTTTTATCAATTATTGTTATTATAATGCTGTTGATTATATATTTATTGTTTGCCAGATTTACGCCAAGACTGGGTTATGTATTACTGGCAGTTCCTATTTTATATATGATGGGAATACCTTATATGATTCCTATTCTGCTTGGACTTATTTTCACTCCGATAGCAATTATTCCGACGGCATGCGGCGTATTTATTTATTATATTTTTCAAGTAATCAAAGCAGCCATCAACTCTCAAAGCAATACCTCCGTAGAAGATATCCTAAAGCTTTATACCGGCGTCATTGACAGTCTTTTGGGTAATAAGCCGATGATCATGTCAATTGTGATATTTGCTTTAATTCTGCTGGTAGTTTACTATGTCAGAAGAATGAGATTTGACTATGCCTTTGAGATATCAATCGCAGCAGGTGCGTTAACCAGTATTTTGGGATTTTTATTTAGCGATTTGATCTTTGACCAGACAAATCAGATTTTGAGCATGATTCTGGGCACGATTTTTTCGGCAGCTATTGTTTTTGTCATTCATTTCTTTGAGCTGACACTTGACTATTCCGGTGCGGAGCGTGTTCAATTTGAAGATGATGTATATTATTACTATGTAAAAGCGATTCCTAAGGTTAACGTAACACCACCTCAGGTAAAGGTAAAACATATCAATGTTAAGAGTTCAGGGCATGGATTATACAGGTCAGAAATTCGTAAACAGGACATAGAGCAGGATGATGATTACGACGAGGATGAGGATATTAATTCAGATAATACGGAGGATTAAGATAAATAATCTGGGTTAGAGGAGAAGGGATGCAATCAATTAAAAATTTAGTTAACGATTACATGGTGTGGTTATATATTCCGAAAATACACCCAACGGATATCCTGGAAATATGTATTCTGGCTTTCTTGATTTACCAGATCGTAAAGTGGGTTAAAACAACTAGGGCTTGGTCACTGGTGAAAGGCCTTGTTGTAGTTATGATTTTCTGGTTTGCAGCAGTATTATTCGATTTGAATGTCATTATATGGCTGATTAAAAATACAATAAATGTTGGTATTATTGCAATAGTAATTATTTTTCAGCCGGAATTTCGTAAGGCACTGGAGCAGCTTGGACAGAAGAATATAATGAAGTCTCTTATCACATTTGATGATTCTAGGGATAGAAATGAGAAGTTTTCAGATCACACTCTGAATCAGATTGTGCGGGCTACCTTTGAGCTTGCAAGAGTAAAGACGGGTGCGCTGATTGTACTGGAAGAGAATACACCTTTGACGGATTTTGAAAGAACTGGTATATATATTGACAGTCTGGTAAGCAGTGAACTTTTAATCAATATATTTGAACATAACACTCCGCTGCATGACGGCGCAGTGATTATTAAGGGAAACCGGATCACGGCAGCTACCTGTTATTTACCTTTATCTGATAATATGCAGTTGAGTAAAGATCTTGGAACCAGACACCGTGCTGGCATTGGAATCAGTGAAGTAACAGACAGCCTAACGATTGTTGTATCGGAAGAAACCGGCAAGGTATCCATCGCCAAGGGAGGTAAATTGATCCGTAACGTGGATGGAGATTATCTGAGAACAAAATTAATTTCTGCCCAGAAAAAAACTGTAGAGGCTAAGAAATTAAGATTGTGGAAGGGAAGAATAAAGAATGAAAGAGAAGTTGACTAGAAATATCGGCTTAAAAATTCTTGCTATTATTCTCGCTGTAATCCTATGGCTGGTTATCACCAATGTAGATGATCCGATTACCAAGGTGAACTTTTCCAATATAAAGGTAGATGTACAGAATGCGGATGAAATAAAAGCTCTGAATCAGGTGTATAACATTACGGAAGGAGCAACCATAGATTTTACAGCGGCAGCAAAAAGATCCGTTGCAGAGAAACTTAATAAGGATGACTTTAGAATTACAGCCGATATATCGAAGCTGTCAGATCTAAATACAGTTACGATCAACATAAAGTATCTGGGAAATCCCTATGATGTTACGGTTATCAGCGGCTTAAATCAGGTAATGAAAGTGGAGCTTGAGAATCTGGTAGAGGGACACTTCAAGGTTAATGTCGAACAGACGGGTGATCTCGCGGAAGGCTTGTATGTGTATGAGAAGACAGCCAGTACCATTATTCGGATATCCGGACCCAAGAGTAAGATAGATAAGATAGCAAATGTGGTTGTTAATGTAGATGTTACAGGTTATACGAAGTCTTTTAATTCCATTGAGGAACCGAAAGTTTTGGACGAAAAAGGGAAAGAGATTGATTCCACGAATCTGTCCTTTAGCAAGAATTCAATTCCGGTATTTATTGGGATATATAATACCAAGACAATTAATTTAGATATTACTCCGACCGGAACACCTGTGAGCGGATATACATTATCCGGTATCGAATATGAACCGCAAACAATTGAGGTGGCAGCAGAAGATGAGGTATTAGCCGGTATTGATGATTTGTCCATATCGGAGGATGTAAGCGGGGTTTTTGACAATGTCGAAAAAGAAGTTAATCTTCAGGAGCAGCTGCCAAGTGGCGTTTACCTTGTTGGTGATAATAAGACGGCCGTAGTAAATATATCGGTTGAGGAGGCTAAGACCAAGGAATTCACTGTATTGCCGTCCGAAATCGATGTTAAGAATCTGCCGAAGGGAATGGGACTTGATTATCTGACTACCGGTCCGATTACCTTACTGCTTTCAGGGCCGAAAAAGGAAATTGACGAGATTTCAAAAGATGATATCAAGCCATATATTGATTTAACCAATTATTCGGTTGGTACATATTCTGTAATAATTGGATCCGAGATTACAGGCTACTCAAAATTGGGCAATGTGCCATCAGTCAATATCCACCTGATTAAGCAGTGAAGTTCTAAAAAATAGTTGTCAAATCAATACCTTGATGCTATAATTTGGTCATTCTTGTATTGAATAAATATTGTGCTGCTGTCCAAATTCGCGGGTTTGCGGCAGAATGGAGATTATTATGTTGAATTATAAAAGATATCAACGAAATCAGGTAATAAATATACCGGACAGACAATGGCCGAATAAGCAGATTGAGCATTCGCCTATCTGGTGTAGTGTGGATTTGAGAGATGGAAATCAGGCTTTGATCGAACCAATGATGGTTGAGGAGAAGATTGAATATTTCCAATTACTGGTGAAGCTGGGATTTAAGGAAATTGAAGTGGGTTTCCCGTCGGCTTCTCAGATAGAATTTGATTTTCTAAGACAACTAGTCGACCGCAGATTAATACCTGCGGATGTAACAGTTCAGGTATTGGTACAGTGTAGAGAGCATTTATTAAAGAGAACCTTTGAAGCCCTAGAGGGTATCAAAAAGGCAGTTGTTCATATCTATAATTCAACCTCAACTTTGCAAAGGGATGTTGTATTCCATCTGTCTAAGGAAGAAATTAAGCAGATTGCGGTGGAAGGAACAAAGTTAGTAAAGGAGTATGCAAAGGATTTTCCGGGGCAAATCAGACTGGAATATTCGCCGGAAAGCTTTACCGGGACAGAACTTGAGTATGCTCTTGAGGTATGTACAGCTGTTCAAGATATCTGGGAGCCTACACCGGAGAATAAACTAATATTTAATCTGCCCGCAACGGTTGAGATGAATACAGCTAATGTCTATGCAGATCAGATTGAATGGATGGACCGACATTTTAAAAACAGGGATTCCATTATTTTAAGTGTCCATCCGCACAATGACCGTGGAACCGGAATTGCAATTGCTGAATTAGCAATACTTGCAGGAGCTGACAGAGTAGAAGGTACTTTGTTTGGTAACGGTGAGAGAACCGGTAATGTAGACATTTTAACTTTGGCTTACAATATGTTTTCACAGGGAATAAATCCGGAATTAGAGATTGATAATATCAATGATATCATCGAAGCTTATGAGCGTCTTTGTAAGATGAAAGTACATGATCGTCATCCATATGCAGGTAAGCTTGTGTTTACAGCCTTTTCGGGATCACACCAAGATGCCATCAATAAAGGTGTTAAGGCAATGAAGGAGCGTAATAGTGCTATCTGGGCAGTGCCCTATCTGCCGATTGACCCAGCCGATATCGGCAGACAATATGAACCGATTGTCCGTATTAACAGCCAATCCGGTAAAGGCGGAGTAGCATTTATTATGGAAAACTACTTCGGCTTTAAGTTGCCTAAAGCTATGCATAAGGAATTTGCAGATGTAATTCAGTCATTATCGGAAAAGCAGGGAGAAGTTTCGCCGGAGCAGATAATGAGTGAATTTAAGACCTGCTATCTGGATCAGAAGGATCCGCTGTATTTTAAGAAATGTAAGGTTGAGGATATTTCAGAAAATGACAAGGCGAATACCGGTGCAACAATCGTGTATACAGATAACGGCATAGATAAAAAAATTGAGGCGGTCGGTAACGGTCCTCTCGATGCAGCGCTGAAGGGCTTACAGAAGGAACTTGGTATTCAGGTTAAGATACTTGATTACACAGAACATGCTTTGGGTGGCGGTGAAAATGCCCAGGCAGCGGCCTACATTCAGATGCTGGATTTATCAAATGGGAAGACGACCTTTGGAGTGGGAATCAGCTCCAACATAACAAGAGCCTCAATCAGGGCGATATTCAGTGCTTTAAACAGACTTAAATTTAGGTAAGTGAAAACTTATTTGCTGCTGAATAATGAATATTGTTCAGCAGCATTTTATAAGTGTGGAATTTTTTCGAGCGCAAGCTCATGACATATGGAGGGTTACATGAAGAGAAGTATACTAGAGAAGCAAACCATCACGATAGACAATACTAGAGATTATTTGTTTGATAACTTAAGAGCAGTTTTAATATTATTAGTAGTCTGGGGACATATACTCACTTCTTTGAAAAGTGATTATAACAGCGCACGTAGCGTATACATTTTTGTATTTTTCTTTCATATGCCGGCTATGGTGTTCATATCCGGATATTTTTCAAAGAACCTTGAAAAAATAAGAAGCAATGCATTTATAACAATTTTGATACCTTACCTTATATTAAATTTTATCAACTATTTATTCAGGTCGAGGATTATCCATGATGTGAATTCTGGTTACCGTTTCTTCCAGCCTTATTGGGGCCTGTGGTATTTGCTGGTACTCTTTATCTGGAGGTTCTTCTTAAAAGATATAATTAAGATGCGCTTTTTGATGCCGATTAGCATTGTTATTGCAGTTTTATGCGGTTGGAGCAAAGAGTTTTCGGAATATATGGCACTTGGCAGAGTCATATATTTCTTACCTTTTTTTCTACTTGGTTATTATTGCACAGCAGAACATATTACTAAAATACGTAAACTTCCCAAGTTGCTTGGTGTAGTAGTGGTAGTTGTCGTTGCCAGCGTATCAATGTATCTGTCATTAAAAAAATGGTTCAAGATCGAGTATCTTTTACTCCGAAAACCTTATGCTCAAGATGAACAGCTAAAAGGCATGTTAATACGCATATTAATCTATATTATTGCTTTTGCAATGATTATAGCGATAACGAATCTGATGACTGCCAGGAAAAATTTTCTATCATATATCGGCACTAGCACTCTGACAATATATGTACTTCATTTGTTTACCATACCCGTACTTGCAAAGATTGAGTTATTCAGAAAACAGCCTTATCTTTACCTTGTATATTCATTCTTTATCGCTGCTTTGATCGTTTATATCTATTCATTGCCTTTTGTAAAGAAGGGATATGACCTATTGATGGATAAGTTAACAGGATTATTAATAAGGAAGGATACCGGTACAACAATCTCAAAATAAATGTTAAATATAACCAAATGTTTGGGTGATTCTATTGCAGAGTTTGTGAATGGAAAGATGGACATGCTACAAAAAAAGTGGTAAAATCAGTCTTTGGACGGTAACCGGTACTGAAAAACGGCATCACGGAGGTAGATGTGAACAGAATTTGGAAGAACTTCGATAAATACAGATTCCTTTTAGAGGAACTGGTTAAGAAAGATATTAAGTTGAAATATAGAAGCTCTTATCTGGGAATGTTATGGACATTATTAGAGCCACTATTAACTACTTTAGTTTTGTGGTATGTTTTTTCCGGATGGTATGGTAGGGGCGATCAAAACTTCCCGGTTTATATTCTGACCGGTAGATTGATGTACTCTTTTTTCGCTAATTCCACAAAGGCAGCGATGAAATCCATCCGCAGTAATAGTGCGATGATTAAGAAGGTATATGTTCCGAAATACATCTATCCGCTATCTTCAATATTATCAAATTTTGTTACATTTTTAATTTCTATGATTATTTTGGTAGCAGCGATGATAGTGTTTAAAGTATCAATTACATTCTATCTCCTTCAGATAGTAGTACCATTATTTCTGATACTGGTATTATCTTTAGGAATTGGAATGATTCTTGCAACTTTGGCTGTGTTCTTCAGGGACCTGGAATATTTATGGAGCGTAATGCTTATGATGATTATGTACGCCTCTGCGATATTTTATGATATAACAGATAAAAAATTTATTGATAAGGCACCGATCTTAAAGATTGTAAATCCTTTGTTTGACGTCATCACAAATTTCAGGGATGCAGTTTTTGGAAGACCTTTAGGCCGGGAGGAACTGCTTATCTCGATTATTTATAGCTTTGGTACATTGTTTATCGGTATTTTTATGTTCTATCGTAAACAAGACGAATTTATACTAAATATCTAGGATTATTGCGCTGGATCGGAGGATTTTGTGGAAGAAAAGGTATTGGTGGTTGATAATGTCAGCATGAGATTTAACTTGATGGAAAAGAAAGTTGACAACCTAAAAGAGTATTTTATTAAAATGATTAAGAACGAATTGAGATACCAGGAATTCTGGGCATTGCAGGGAATTTCATTTTCACTGAACAAGGGAGACAGACTAGGAATCTTAGGACTGAATGGAGCCGGCAAAAGTACGTTGCTTAAAATCATCGCCGGTGTCTTGAAGGCAACAGAGGGTAAAGTTACGACGAAGGGTAAGCTGGTACCTTTACTTGAGTTGGGAGCAGGCTTTGATCCGCAATATACCGGTGCGGAGAATATCTTTTTATATGGTGCGGTGCTTGGATATTCCAAGGATTTTATCAGGGAAAAATACGATGAAATTGTGGAATTCTCAGAATTAGGTGATTTTATTAATGTACCTGTGAAGAATTATTCCTCGGGTATGAAGGCCAGGCTTGGCTTCTCTATTGCGACCGTTGTCCAGCCGGATATACTGATCCTTGATGAAGTGCTGTCCGTTGGTGATGCCAAATTCAAAAAAAAGAGTGAGAAAAAGATAAAAGCAATGTTTGACAGCGGGGTCACGGTATTATTTGTTTCACACTCACTGGAGCAGGTAAACCGTTTATGTAATCGAGCCATATTATTGGAAAAGGGTAAGCTGATTGCAAAAGGCAGTGTAAAGAAGGTTAGTATAATATATGAGGCTAAGATCAACGATAATGGAAATGATTAAGTAAAAAGTCAATGATATACAGTACACTATGCATCAACTTATACTAATAAAGGAGATAATAAATTATGAAAAAAGTTATTACTTATGGAACCTATGATCTTTTACATGTAGGTCATATTAATTTACTGAGACGGGCAAGAGAACTTGGAGACTACTTAGTAGTAGTTCTTTCTTCGGATGAGTTTAACGCGATTAAGCATAAATCGGCATATCACAGCTACGAAGACAGAAAGATAATTCTTGAAGCAATCAAATATGTAGACGAGGTAATTCCCGAATATAACTGGGAGCAGAAGATTTCGGATGTAGTGGATAACAAAATTGATTTGTTTGTTATGGGCGATGACTGGAATGGACAATTTGATTTCTTGAAGGATTATTGTGAGGTTGTATATCTTCCCAGAACTGATGGTATCTCAACAACTAAGATTAAGCAGGACTTAAATCTTGGTTCTAAGAAAAATTAGAGTTGAAAGAAGGATATAATGAATTTGTTGACTCGGAAATACACGGAACTCAAGCAGAAGAGTAAAAAGATACTTCATAAAATGCTTAAGAAAAGGGGAATGACCATAATTCTTAAGACCTACAGGCTTGGAGTGAAGATTATGCCCATGAGTAAAAAGATTATTATGTTTGAAAGTAATCTTGGAAGGAATTATACGGGTAGTCCCAGGGCAATTTACGAAGAAATGGTAAGGCTGGGACTGGACAGAGAGTATCACTGTTACTTTGTTTTGGAAAAGCCTAACATACAAATTGCGGGTGTAGGCAAAACAGTAAAGCGTAACCGCTTGAAATATTTTTTCTTGTTTATGATAGCCGGAATATGGGTTTGTGATACAAGACTGCCGAGATATATTATTAAAAAAACAAAGGGAACTTATATTCAGACCTGGCATGGGACTCCACTTAAGAAACTTGCCCTAGATATGGACACAGTACATATGGCGGGTGAGACCGGTATCGATAACTACAAGAAGAACTTTACGGAAAACACCGAGACTTGGGATTATCTGATATCTCAGAACCGGTTTTCATCAGAGATATTTCGTAGGGCGTTTGCATTCGACAAAGAAATGCTTGAGATAGGTTACCCGAGAAATGATATTCTGTTTGCAAAGAATAATGAAAAGGATATAAACGAGCTTAAAAATCAACTGGGGATTCCTCAAGGTAAAAAGGTAATATTGTATGCTCCGACCTGGAGAGATAATGAATTCTATGCAAAAGGACATTATAAATTCAATCGCGCCATGGATTTTGATCTATGTCAGGAAAAATTAAGTGATGAATATGTTATGATTGTTAAATATCATTATTTGGTCAAGGATAAGATTGATTGGAGCCCCTATCAGGGTTTTATTTATTCCTGTAATTTAAGTTATGACATTTCGCTGCTCTATCTGATTGCTGATTTGTTGATAACCGATTATTCCTCGGTTATGTTTGATTACAGCCTGTTAAAGAGACCTATGCATTTCTTCTGCTATGATTTAGAGGAGTACAGGGATACGCTCAGAGGATTTTATTTTGACTTTCTTGCAGAGGCACCGGGGCCGGTTACCCTTACAACAGAGAGGTTGATCGATTCCATTCTACACTATAACCCCGAAGATTTTAAAGACAGGCAGGAAGCGTTTTATCATAAATATAATCATGCGGATGACGGAAAGGCTTCGAAAAAGGTCGTTGACCTAATTCGACAGATTGCAGAAGCATAATGAATGTAATGCCGCAACAGCCCCTTTTGAAAAGATTTTGCCGTAGAGCGGCACCATGGAGGATATAATGATAAAAACTTTCGGATATTATCTATTTTCACTGGTATATCTGGTATTTAGGCCGATTCCTGTTAAGAAAAAAAGAGTTTTCTGCATTATGACACATGACGATGGGGAAGGGAGCAATGTCAGTATTACGGTAAAAGCTTTGAAAAACAGGAAAGAAGGTTATTCCTTCAACTACCTTACGAGAAGGGATACTCAATTTGTGAAAAGTATGCCGGGCCTTTTAACTGCGCTGCGCTTTTTCTTTGTGAAGCCCTATGAACTTGCAAGAGCTGAAATCATATTGATGGATAATGTATTTCTTCCCTATGCCTATCTTAGACGGAAGAAGGGTACAAAGGTAATACAGCTCTGGCATGGTACTGGCTCAATTAAGAAGTTCGGTCAGGATGTCAATGAAGGAAAGCTAAGAGAACTGGAAAGCCGTGCTAATGCAAATATTACTCATCTGATTGTTAATTCGGAGGACACGAAATCACAATATGCCGGTGCGTTTGGAGTCAGGGAAGAGGTTATATATCCGATTGGGTTGCCAAGGACGGATGAATTATTTCTGAGAATGATCAAGATGGGACAGACCGGTAAGAATCCGGATAAGGAATATATCTATCAGAAATATCAGATACCTGCTGACCGTAAGTTAATTCTGTATGCACCAACCTTTCGGGATAACAGCGAAGAGAATATGAAATTATATGGGCTGATCAACGAACTGAGTAAGGAGCTCCCGGAGGAGTATTACCTAGGACTTCGGCTTCATCCGTATATAGCAGAAGCTTATCGGCAGGAGAAGATGGATCAGAAAATCTGTCAATTTACCTTTGAGAAGGATTTAAATGCACTTCTTTTGGCTGCGGATATATTGATTACGGATTACTCGTCAATTATATTTGAGTATTGCATTACGAAACAATCGATGATCTTTTATGCTTATGATTATAATGAATTTTCGGATACTGGCAGGGGCTGTTATTATGATTATGAAAGCTTCGTTCCGGGGCCGGTTGCGTACCGATGCAAGAATGTTGTTAAGCTAATAAAGGACAGCGAATGGAATGTCAAAGATATAGAGGCCTTTATTCGAGAAAACTATAGCTATGCGGACGGGAATGCGGTTGATCGTCTGATAAAGCTGATAGAACAGGAATAAGAAGGACTGAAAAAGTCCCTTTTTAGGTAGCTAAATGAATAAAGTTGTATAATTGGAGTGCCAAAAGCCAAATTTAAATTATGGTTCGTCAATTTGCACAATATCATTTCTTGATTGCGTGAGGCAGTATATAGTTCGTTCGCAATACGCTCTCGCTTGGATGAAGTACGTAGTGGTACATAAGGTCCTAAAATACAGGACCTAAGTACCAACGACTTCATACAATTGCTCATCAAACTATATTCTGTATCACGCTATAGCGGAGGATTAGATGTGCAAATTAACGAATTTAAGTTATTTGTATGGCTTTTGACACGCCAATCACACACCTTTATTCATGTCAAGTCTATGAAGGGACTTTTTCATTCCCCTCATAACGTGCATTATGGGGAGTACATGAAGCCTCTTGTATTTTTGCCAGTAAATCTGCAACAGTCCCATGTTAATAGATATATAGTTCACATACGTAAATAAAGTTGCCGGTTCAAATTGAGAACCGGCAGCTTTTTATTAATTCATACTATTTCAGAGTATCTATATAATCCGAATATTCCTGAACAGTTGCACTTGGTGTATAGGTTGTATCATTATATAGAAACTCATGTAGCTTAATCACGTTCGCTGCCAGATCGGTAGGGAATACATAGGATATACCATCATACTTATGTGCATCCTTTTCATAGGGGAAACCTATCTGGTCAACGATGTTATAGGATAGAATATCCTTAGCCAGGCTCAGCATCTCGACATCACTTAAATTCGTGGATACTTCCGGAAAGACCTTGTTGATGAAGCCGTTAATGGTTGATAAATCAGATTTTTTGAGCTTCTTAAAAACCTCATCTACAACCAGTCTCTGACGTTGCGTTCTCTTAAAATCGCCACCGTCGGTATAACGAATTCTTGCATAGGCGGTAGCTTGTGTACCGTTTAGTAACTGTTTGCCGGAGGCTTTGATTCCGGCGACATCCGTTTTATTAATTCTATTCAGCTCTCTGACATAACCGTTCAGCCATTTTACTTCATCATCTTGGACATCAATTTCGATTCCGCCCAGTAAATCAACAGCATACACAACAGCCCGGAAGTTAACGGTAACATATTCAGAGATGTCTAGGTCAAAGTTTTTATTTAATGTTGTAAGTGCAAGGGAATAACCACCCCGGAAATATGCAGCATTAATTTTATCAAACTCATTTCGGTCGGAGATTTTAACATACGTATCGCGATACACGGAGGCTAATTTTACATCCTTTGTTTTATTATTAATACTGGCGATAATGATGGTGTCGCTGTGCGTGCTGTCTGTTAGTCGATTATCTCTGGAATCACCACCAAATAGTGCAATTGTTCGATAACCCTCAATAACCTCAACATCTTCGTTTTTTTGTATGTTTTCGTTCTGGCTCGTGTCACGTTGTAATTTATGCATGGAACGGTATGCATAAATACCGACAGTAATAATGATGGCGAGAACGATGATCTCAATAATAAAAATGATAATTAATTTACTCTTTCGTTTCTTTTTCTGTGGGTTTGCCATAAGAGCATTTGCCTTCTTTCCACTTGTTTAGTAAGCATTTTTGTTAATAAAGCCCTTGAATATTGTTAAAAACAGTATTTTGATATCAAGACCCAGAGTCCAGTTTTCTATATAATACAAATCATGGTCAATCCGTTTACGGATGGAGGTATCACCCCTGTAGCCATTAATCTGTGCCCATCCCGTAAGTCCGGGAGAAACCTGATGCTTAATCATATAACGAGGTATTTCTTCCTTGAATTTATCTACAAAGAAAGGGCGTTCAGGCCGTGGTCCGACAAGACTCATATCACCCTTTAACACGTTAAATAATTGGGGAAGTTCATCTATGCTGGTCTTTCGTATGAATTTCCCGATACCGGTAACCCTAGGATCGTTAGTGGTTGTCCATGCTTTCTTTTCATCGCTCTCTGCTTGAATCTCCATGGAACGAAATTTATACATCTTGAATTTCTTGTTATGCTTACCGATACGCACTTGTGAAAAAATAACCGGTCCGGGAGATGAGATTTTAATTATCAGCGACACCAATAGCATCGGTGCAGCGGCAATAATTAATGCAGTAATCGCTCCGGCAATATCTACAATTCGTTTTATGATGCGGTTATAGGTATTACTTAACGGTACATTACGTATATTAATTACAGGAAGTCCATACAGATCCTCGGTATAAGGTGTAGTTGGGATAAAACTGTAATAATCAGGAACAAATTTAGTATGAACACCGGACTTTTCACATATACCAACTATTTTTTCGAGTTTTTCATATTCCTTAACACTCAAGGTTATAGCGATTTCATCCAGATTCATCTTTAACAGAAAAGCGTTCAGATGCGTAATCGTACCGATAACAGGAATATGCTTATACATGGTGCCGACTTCTATATTGTCATCGAGAATACCATGAATATAGTATCCCCACTGAGGGTTCGCAAATATTCGGTCAATGTAAGCCTCTGCAGAATGTCCGTAACCGACAAGAAGAACATGTTTTAAATTATAGCCTTTGCGGCGTGCAACTCTGAGTGAATAGGAGAGCACCATACGAAAGACGATACCTAGGATGATATTAAGTACAGAGAAGAGTACGGCATATATACGTGAAATATTAATCTCCTTAATTATATATAAATAAGCAAAGAAGAAGGCTAGGCCATAGGTGTTGGCAACAAAAAGATTGAATATTTCAGTCAATCCGCGCTTGCCGCGTTTTGGTGTATACAGACGACTGAAATAATAAACAAATAAATACACGGGAACCAGAAACACCAGGCGTTTTGCATAATCCGATATTGACAGATAGGTCCCCGGCTCTACCCGAAGAAGTGATATTTTCACTGCGATAATGCTCTTAAATCTAAGGTAATAGGTCAATAAATACGAAATAACTATTATGCAGGCGTCCATCAGAACGTGCACTCTGTTAAACATCTTTTGATTGTCTTTTATCATATCAATCCCTGCTTTTTAATAGTTTGTGATAGCTCATTTAAAGGAAAGAATACAACTACTTCTGATTCATCCTCATAACAAGCGTTAGATTAACTTCTCTAATATAATACATGATTATATGAATTTCAACAATATAATTTTTCTTAAGATTATTTTAACAGATTTGTCATAGATCAATGCGCCAATACATAGTTTAAATATTTTTGGTAAGGACAGGTGACCTGATTATACAAATTATTATCTTTCTTTTATTTCTTATATAATTTTCACAATCTAAACACAATACTTTGCTAAACTCTCAAATAGAAGCTAGAGAATAGCTCGAGCTGAAAGGAGATTACGTATGACAGAGTTTAATAATAACAATCCAAATCCGGGAGACAGTAGGGACAATGACAGAATGAACAGTCAGAATCAGTATAATAAAGCACCGGAATATAGCTTTTGGGCAGAGCAAGTCCCCAGTAATCCGAATCCATATCTTAATAATCAGGGAACAAATACATGGCAGAATGGAAATCCTGCACCAAATATGAATCAAAATCAGAATCAAACACCGGATGAACCCCAAAAGAAGAAAAGAAAAGGGTCGGGTGGTAAGGTCATACGATTCCTAACCAAGGCAGTATGCTTTGGGCTCATTGCAGGAGCGGTTTTTATCGGGCTGCAAAAGCTGGTTGTTACAATAGATCCCAATGCGCTTTCTGTTGGTTTCATTAATTCGGCGGGTGATCAGGACAATAAAGATTATCAGGTAAATTATACGCAGGCTGCCACAGTAAAGACAGCGGATCGATCAGTAATCACCGAGGTGGCTGATAATACGCTTCCGTCAATCGTATCAATTAACTGTTCTTCTACTCAGACCGTGCAGGATTTTTTTGGTGGGCAGCAAAGTCAAGATGTTGAGAGCAGTGGATCGGGAATCATAGTTAGTAAGGATAGTAAAGAACTGTTGATTGCTACCAATAACCATGTAGTAGAAGGTGCGAATGAAATATCAGTCACGTTTAAGGACGGTTCGAAAGAGACGGCAGTGATTAAGGGAACTGACACAACAGCTGATCTTGCGGTGATATCAGTAGATATCAGTGACATATCGGCTGATACCTTGACAGTCATCACAGTGGCAAAGTTGGGGAATTCGGATTCGATTAAGGTCGGTGAGATGGCAGTTGCAATCGGTAATGCACTCGGCTATGGTCAGTCAGTTACAGTTGGATATATCAGTGCAAAGGATCGTGAAATTGATGTTTCCGATGGATATAACGGATCAAAGAAAATGACCTTCTTACAGACGGATGCTGCGATTAATCCGGGTAACAGCGGTGGTGCCTTGATTAATATGCAGGGTGAAGTGGTCGGAATTAACACGATAAAATATGCTTCTGATGAGGTAGAAGGCATGGGGTATGCAATACCCATATCCAGTGCTACACCGATCATCAAAGAACTGATGAGTCGCGAAATCTTAAGTGCTGAAGAGCAGGGTTATCTTGGCATTGGCGGTTATGATGTTACCGAGGATGTTTCCTCTTATTATAATATTCCGGTCGGTGTATATATTAGTGAAATTTACCCAGGGTCGGCTTCTGAGCAGGCCGGATTAAAGGCAGAGGATGTTATCACGAAGGCAGATGATATCGAGATTACTTCAATTACACAGTTGGCGGAATATGTAAACAGTAAAAAGGTGGGTACAGAGGTTAAAATAACCTATATGCGAAATACTGATGGTGAGTATAAAGAGGCAACTGTTACGGTGACCTTAGGTAAGAATCCTAAACTAGGTAGTACGAAAGACGATACGGAAGACAGTACAAATAAATAAATGCTTTGATATTCTATAATGAAATACCGGATTACAAATCATGAGATTTGCAATCCGGTATTTTCTATTAGCCTATTGAAGGAATTCATTTAATAAGATATAATCTTGATATATTTGTTTGTAGTACTGATGCGCGAAAGGCAGCGATGCGCTAAAAGGCAGCGCAGTAAGGAGGAGAAACATGAGTAATATTGATGATAACATGAATAATAAGAATATAGATGGGAATGGCTCCAAGGAACATGAGGATTATGAGGAAGTTTGCTATCTTTGCCGCAGACCGGAGAGTAAGGTTGGCAAGATGATACATATTCCGAATCAGATTAGTATCTGCTCAGATTGTATGCAGAAGACCTTTGATACAATCAACAAAGGCGATAATCCTTACCTGCAAATGATGGGGTTTTCCCCTAGCATGATGAATCTATCGAATCTTCAAAATGAGATCCCGCAGGCGCAGAAGTTAAAGAAGAGTAAGACCGAGGAGGAAGTTGAACCGGAGCAGTTTGACAAAAAGAGTATTCCTTCACCACATATTATTAAGGCAAGCCTCGATGAGTTCATCATTGGACAAGAGCATGCAAAGAAGGTGATATCGGTTGCGGTTTATAATCATTATAAAAGAATCGGCACCATGATCGATTCTGAAGTTGAGATAGAAAAATCCAACATGCTGATGATAGGTCCTACCGGAAGCGGCAAGACCTATTTGGTTAAGACCCTTGCCAAGCTACTGAATGTTCCGCTTGCCATAACGGATGCAACATCCCTGACCGAGGCAGGCTATATCGGTGACGATGTTGAGAGTGTTATTTCGAAGCTTCTTCAGGCAGCAGGCAACGATGTCAAGAAGGCCGAGCGTGGAATCGTATTCATTGACGAGATTGATAAAATAGCCAAGAAGAGGAATACCAACAGCAGGGATGTCAGTGGAGAATCCGTACAACAGGGACTTCTCAAACTTTTAGAGGGTAGTGATATAGAAGTGCCGGTTGGAGCAACTTCAAAAAATGCTATGGTGCCGTTGACTACTGTCAATACGCAGAACATTCTATTTATTTGTGGAGGGGCATTTCCGGATCTGGATAAGATTATTAAGACAAGATTGAACAAACAGAGCTCTATAGGTTTTAAAGCAGATCTTAAGGATAAGCATGATGCTGATCTGAATCTGATTTCGAAAGTAAATTTGGATGATTTGAGGGAGTATGGAATGATTCCGGAATTTCTTGGAAGACTTCCTATTCTGTATACCTTGGAAGGATTAACAAAGGAAATGCTGGTTCAGGTACTGAAGGAACCAAAGAATGCAATTCTCAGGCAATATCAGAAGCTGCTTGCGATGGATGAGGTTGAACTCCAATTTGATCCCGAAGCCTTAGAAGCAATTGCGGATAAGGCGATTGAGAAGAAAACCGGAGCAAGGGCACTTCGTGCAATACTTGAGGAGCTAATGCTAGATATTATGTATGAGATTCCGAAGGATGATAATATTGGCAGGGTTTTGATTACAAGGGATTATATCGAAGGAAAAGGAGTTCCGCTGATAGAGATGAGAGGTAGCGCTCAAGCGAAACGACTGAGTGCAAAGAATTCTGCAGGCTGATGATCAGAGTAGATTATTTGTATCTCGATGGAACCGCGGTGGCTGAATAGTCACAATATTTTACGGATTGGGGGAAACCAATGTCTTTTTTAGGACGTATTTTTAATGAGAAAGGACAGCAAAGCAAAACCCATGCTCATGGCCGAAAACCAACCTTTTTTAATATGGAGGAGGAAGATCGGGAGGAAGAGGATACGAAGAGCACGGAGGTAACATCAGGTGACAATGCAGTAAACCAAGAAGATCAGGAAACCTACGAGATTCTGGAGAGGGAGATACATCCGGCTAAAATTATTTGTCCGGACTGCGGTGGTATCACACTGGAAGGTCTCGAATTTTGCGATAAGTGTGGCGGTGAATTGTAATAAATTAGTGGAATAACATAGCTGTTTTATAGGAGCATGATGCTTGTATTGAGAGTTTTCTGTTGGATGTGAGAGGCAGAAAATTACAATAGATGGCATAATGCTCCTTTGTTGTTTCATAAGGTTGCTTTTTGAGTTTATAGCAAAAACCATCGGAATTTATTGGAATTAATTGAAACGAATTTGTTTATAATATGTATTGACAAGATATTTTTAGGCGGTTATTATATATTAGGGAATCGTATAAAATTTATAAGTAATGTTAATAATTGGAGGAGAATTGATTATGAAGAAGATGAGAAAGTTAGTATGCATATTGTTGGCACTTAGCTTAGTGGCAACAGGCTTCACTGGCTGTGCAAAAGCAAAGAATGACAAATTCTATATCGGCGGTATCGGTCCGACATCAGGAGATAATGCGGTATACGGACAAGGGGTTCAAAATGGTGCTCAGCTGGCAGTTGATGAAATCAATGCGGCAGGAGGTATTAATGGTACAAAGTTGGAATTGATGTTTGCAGATGATGAATCTGATGGTGAGAAAGCAGTAAATGCTTATAATACATTAAAAGACAAAGGTATCAAGCTCCTTATGGGAACTGTAACTTCAGGTGCCTGTGCATCTGTGATTGAGAAGACAAATGAAGACGGAATGTTTGAGCTTACGCCCTCTGCATCCTCTGTTGATGTTCTGAAATATAGCAATATGTTTCAGGTGTGCTTTACCGATCCTAATCAGGGCATTGCCTCTGCTAAGTATATTGCGGAGAAAGGTCTTGCTACGAAAATTGCAATTATCTATGATAGCTCTGATATTTACTCCTCAGGTATTGAAGCATCCTTCAAGGGAGAAGCTGCTAATCAGAATCTTCAGGTAGTAGCAGAAGAAGCATTTACTTCTGACAGTAAATCTGATTTTTCCGTACAGCTTCAAAAAGCAAAGGACAGTGGAGCAGAGCTTGTATTTCTTCCGATTTATTATAGGGAAGCATCCTTGATTTTACAGCAGTCTTCCGACCTTGGTTACAGCCCCAAATTCTTTGGTTGCGACGGCCTTGATGGAATTCTTACCGTAGAAAACTTTAATACGTCATTAGCGGAAGGCCTTATGCTTCTTACTCCTTTTTCAGCAGATTCACAGGACGATGCAACACAAAAATTTGTGACTGCTTATCAAGGTAAATACACAGATACACCGAACCAGTTTGGAGCAGATGCCTATGATGCGATTTATATTATTAAAAAAGCAATTGAAAAATCTGGTGCTACTCCGGATATGAGTATTAAAGATATGGGTACAGCTCTAGCGTCGGCCATGAGAGAGATTTCGGTGGATGGCTTGACCGGAACCGGAATGACTTGGTCTGACAAAGGTGATGTAACGAAGACTCCCAGAATATTTGTTGTTTCAAATGGTAAATATGCTTTGGCAGAATAAGATAGGATAGCTTGACACAACATGATTAGCTTGCATAGGGGACTCTGGAAAAGAGTCCCCATGTTAATATCTTGAGGTTTTACTATAAAATGGTAGTAATAGATATTTTTACAAGTTGTAACAGTAAATTTACTATGATACACTTTTTTTATTAGGCTGTTTTTCAAAAGTGGAACAGTATGCAAACGGGGGTAATTATGAGCTTCATTACTTATTTGATTAAAGGAATCAGCCTTGGCAGTGTTTACTCGATTATTGCGCTCGGTTATACAATGGTATATGGTATTGCCAAGATGTTGAACTTTGCACATGGCGATGTTATCATGATTGGTGGTTATATCATATTTATTACGATGAGTTCAATGGGGATGAATCCTGCGGTTGCTGTACTTGCCTCAATCGTATGCTGTGCGGCGCTTGGAGTTACAATTGAGAAAATTGCATATAAACCACTCAGAAAGGCATCTTCGTTAGCGGTACTCATTACGGCAATCGGTGTTAGTTATCTGTTGCAGAATGTAGCACTTTTGATATTTGGTGCAGATTCAAAATCATTTACGTCTGTTATATCAATACCTGCATTAAAGCTTGCGGGAGATAAACTTACAATATCGGGAGAAACATTAATTACAATTCCTGCATGTATTATCATTATGGTATCTTTATCTATATTTATTAAAAAATCAAGAACCGGTCGCGCCATGTTAGCGGTATCGGAAGATAAAGATGCAGCAGTATTAATGGGCGTTAATGTAAGTAAAACCATAGCCATTACCTTCGCTATCGGTTCCTCTCTGGCAGCGGTAGCAAGTGCGCTAATGTTTTCGGCATATCCAAGTCTTTCTTCTACCTCCGGTTCGATGCCCGGAATTAAAGCTTTCGTAGCTGCGGTATTTGGTGGGATCGGTTCTATTCCCGGAGCAATGCTTGGAGGTATTCTGCTTGGTGTAATTGAAATATTGAGTCGGGCCTATATTTCTTCACAGCTGGCAGATGCTATTGTTTTTGTGATTTTGATCATAGTACTTCTTGTTAAGCCAACCGGTATTCTTGGCAAGAAGATGCATGAGAAAGTGTAGGTGGGTCTGATGAATAATAGAGGTAATATTTTTGAGCGCATCAATAAGAACACTCGGACAAATCTGATTACAATAGGCATAATTATACTTGCGTATATGGTATTTCAAATCATGATAGTAACAGGAAACTTGACAAACCTTATGCAGGGATTGTTGGTTCCGTTATGTTATTATTCTATTTTGGCGATTTCATTAAACCTCACGGTGGGTATCCTTGGTGAATTAAGTCTTGGCCATGCAGGTTTTATGTGCGTGGGTGCATTTACAGGGGCATTCTTCTCCAACAGCATGGTGGATATTATCCATAATACATTTCTTCGTTTTTCATTAGCAATCATTACAGGAGCGATATTTGCGGCACTGTTTGGGACATTAATCGGGGTAGTAGTACTAAGGCTTCGCGGTGACTATTTGGCAATCGTTACACTTGCTTTCGGGGAGATAATTAAAAATGTGATTAATGTATTATATATTGGTTTCGACAGCAGAGGTTTCCATATCTCCATGAAGGATTCAGTATCTTTGAATTTGTTGGGAGACGGAAAAGTTATTTTAAATGGAGCTAAGGGTATAACGGGAACACCAAATGACACCACTTTTACCGTTTCTGTAATATTGCTGATTGCTATTTATTTAATTATTACAAACTTAATTCATTCTCGTTCGGGTCGTGCAATTATGGCAATCAGGGATAACCGAATTGCTGCTGAATCAGTGGGTATTGATATTACTAAATTTAAATTATTGGCATTTACCTTATCAGCTTCCATGGCTGGTATTGCTGGGGTATTGTATTCTCATAATATATCCAGTCTTATGGCAACACCGAAAAACTTTGGATATAATATGTCCATCATGATACTTGTATTTGTTGTACTTGGTGGTATCGGAAATATCAGGGGATCCATTATTGCAGCGGTTTTGTTGACCTTGCTTCCGGAATATTTAAGGTTCATGAATGACTACCGTATGCTGATTTATGCAATTGTTTTAATTATAATGATGATATTTAACTGGAACCCTGCTTGTATTGCATGGCGTAAAAGCCATCCGATTCAAAGGCTTTTACGGACGAAGATAAAGAAGGAGGCTTAACGTTATGGCGATGTTATCAGTAACAAACTTAGGTATCTCCTTTGGCGGACTGAGAGCCGTGTATTCATTTAACATAACAATTGAAAAAGGTGAATTGTATGGTCTGATTGGACCGAACGGAGCAGGAAAAACAACAGCTTTTAACCTTCTTACCGGCGTATATAAGCCGGATTGCGGACGTATCTTACTGGACGATGTAAATATTACGGGCTTAAGTACGATTGAGATTAATAAGATGGGTATTGCACGAACCTTTCAAAACATTCGTCTGTTTAAGGAATTATCAGTGCTTGATAATGTAAAAATCGGACTCCATAATCACTTTAGATATTCGACTGCCTCCGGAATTTTACGTTTACCGGCCTATTTTAAGACGGAGAAGTTGATGAACGATACTGCTCTTGACATACTGAAGGTATTTGGACTTGATAAAGAAGCAGATACTCTTTCCTCTAATCTTCCATACGGTAAGCAGAGAAAACTTGAGATAGCCAGAGCCCTTGCGACCAATCCGAAGCTTTTACTCCTGGATGAGCCGGCAGCAGGCATGAACCCGGCAGAGACAGCGGAGTTGATGGAGACTATCACCCTGATCAGGGAAAAATATCAGGTGACAATCCTGCTGATTGAACATGATATGAAATTGGTAGCCGGAATCTGTGAGAAAATATTTGTGCTGAACTTTGGACAGGAGTTGGCGAATGGTCTTCCCGGAGACGTACTAAATAATCCCGAGGTTATCAAGGCATATCTCGGTGAATAATGTGAATAAAGAATTCAGCAAGTTGAATTCTTGGTAAATATAATAATGATTTCCACTGGAAATTCATTATTATATTTACAGTCGTTCATCAGCATTTGCAGCCACTATGTGGCAATGCTGGGTTAGTGTGAAATAAAGAACAATTTTCACACTTAGAAGTTTGTGCCTGCGTAATCCTCGGTCCAAACTAATTCGAAGGGTAGGCAGGCTGTTATGTTAGCATGATTTGAGAGCCGCTTAAGGCGGCTATGGGAGCTAGAGGAGGATTGGAATTATGGCCATGCTAGAGATTAAAAACTTACAGGTTTATTATGGAGTGATACAGGCGATTAAGAATGTTTCCTTTGAAGTGAAGGAAGGTGAAGTCATCGCTCTGATTGGAGCAAACGGCGCGGGCAAAACTACGATTCTTCATACAATTACGGGATTAATTGCAGCGAAGCAAGGTGAGGTATTATTTGAGGGTAAGGATCTTCAGAAAATTCCGGCGCACAAGATAGTATCACTTGGAATCGCACATGTACCGGAGGGACGGAGAGTATTCGCCCAGCTGTCGGTGTATGATAACCTGTTGCTAGGAGCCTACACCCGTAAAGAGCAGGGCGAAATTGCTGCTTCCCTTGATAATATATATAAGAGATTTCCAAGGCTGAAGGAGCGCCGGGGACAGCTTGCGGGGACTTTAAGCGGTGGTGAACAGCAGATGCTTGCTATGGGGCGTGCGCTAATGTCACATCCGCGAATCATTTTGATGGATGAACCGTCCATGGGTCTATCTCCTATTTTGGTAGCGGAAATTTTTGATATTATTACGAGTATCAGTAAGAGCGGAACAACCGTACTTTTAGTGGAGCAGAACGCGAGGAAGGCTCTTGCCATTGCTGATCGTGCCTATGTGCTTGAAACAGGGAACATTGTTCTTGATGGTGATGCAAAAATTTTGATGAACGATGAATCAGTGAAGAAAGCATATCTTGGAGAATAGTTTTGTAAAGGTAAGTAATCCATTAATTCATGCCCAAATTTATACGCTTCGGTAGAATGGAGATAAGTATGAGTAAATATGTAATAACAATCGCAAGAGGATATGGCAGTGGAGGCAGAACAATTGGTAAGATGTTGTCTGAGGAACTGGGGGTACCCTATTATGACAGAGAACTTCTAAGACTGGCATCGGATGATAGCGGTATCAATGAGCAATTATTTGCGAAGGCAGATGAAAAGCTTAAGAAAAGTCCGCTATATAAAATCGCCCACAACGTATATAAAGGAGAAATCATTCCTCCGGACAGCGATGAGTTTGTATCAAATGACAATCTTTTTAATTACCAAGCCAAAATAATTAAAGAGTTGGCAGACACTGAAACCTGCATCATTATTGGAAGATGTGCCGATTTTATCCTTAAGGATAATGAAAATGCAGTTAGGATATTCGTGCATGCACCCTTTGAGGACTGTATTAAAAATGTTAAAGAATTATCGGATAATCCTGATAGAGAAATCGAGAGGCAGATAGTTGCCATTGATAAGCGCAGATCGGATTACTATAAATATTACACCGGAAGAGACTGGCAGGATGCGAAAAACTATGATCTTTGTCTGAATAGCGGCCGCTTAGGCTATCAAAAATGTGTTGATATTGTAAAAACTTATCTTAAGATACGATTTGCAGAATGCAACAGTTCAGCCTAGCAAGGATATTGACAAGACCGGGAAATTTTTTCCCAGTCATGATACATCTCTTTGAAGGCTGAACTGTAACTGCAGAATAAATAATAATAATAAGAACAACAGCATGGAATGAACACAAGACCCCGCTGTTGTTTTTTGATTAACATCAATAAATATATTTTTAAGTAAAGTCCCTTAAGTAGCAGTAAGGTAAAGCAATACAATCCTGTCACCAACCGTCCCTAGAACAATACAGCCAAAAGTTACAGTTCAGCCTTATCTAAGACTACCGCTTAAGACTAGGGTGGAAATGTTCCCATGGATGAGTATTTGCATTCGTCGGTACTTAGGTTCTGTCTTTTAGAACCTTATGTACCGCTACGTAATGCAATTAAGTGAGAACGGCTCATCCATGGGAACATTGCCGCCCTAGTCTTATCAATATCTTATGAAGGCTGAACTGTAACAGCCAAAATTATTCAAATTAACTTAAGTATTGATAAGCCATCAATTGTATGTTATACTTTACACCAAAATTTATCATGGCATTTTGCCTGGAAAGAGGTAATCAATGATTTCGGATAAAATGAGTGGCCTGGTTAAAAATAGCTCGGTAATTAGGGCTATGTTTGAGGAAGGTAAACGTCTGGCGGGTATTTACGGAGCAGAGAATGTATTTGATTTCAGTCTGGGAAATCCCAGCGTAGAACCACCTGTGAAGATTAAAGAGGCTCTTCTTCAGATTCTTAATGAAGAGAGTCCCAATCTGGTACATGGTTATATGAACAACTCTGGTTATGAGGATGTAAGAGCTGCCATTGCGGAATCCATAAATCATAATTTTGGAACCTTATTCCACGGGGAAAATATTATCATGACCGTCGGAGCGGCAGGGGGTTTAAATGTAATCCTTAAGACACTCCTAAATCCCGGAGATGAGGTGGTGGTATTTGCACCGTTCTTTGGTGAGTACCGTAATTATGTCAGCAATTTTGACGGACAGTTAATTGCCGTGTCCCCGAATACAATTGATTTTCAACCTAATTTGGTGGAATTTGAGCATAAACTTTCGCCGAAGACGAAAGCTGTCATTATAAATACTCCGAATAATCCGACCGGTGTGGTATACTCGGAGAAGACGATTAAGGAATTGGCACTAATTCTTGACAAAAAGCAGAAGGAATTCAGGACCTCGATTTACTTGATTTCCGATGAGCCATACCGTGAGTTGGTATATGATGGCGTAGAGGTACCTTATCTAACTAAATATTATGACAACACAATTGTAGGCTATTCCTTCAGTAAGTCACTTTCCCTCCCGGGTGAACGAATCGGTTATCTGGTCATCCCATCGGAAGTGGATGATTTTGAGCAGATGATTCAGGCGGCGAACGTTGCAAACCGCATACTCGGCTATGTAAATGCTCCATCCCTAATCCAAAGAGCAGTGGCAAAATGTATTGATGCAAAGGTTGACGTTGAAATATACAACCGTAACAGAGAATTACTGTATAATAATCTTCTTGAATACGGCTATGAATGTGTGAAACCTCAGGGAGCATTTTATCTCTTTGTTAAGGCTCTCGAAGAGGATGACAAGGCTTTTGCGGGCAGAGCAAAGGAACATAATCTATTGATTGTTCCGGGATCCGCTTTTGGTTGCCCGGGCTATTGCAGAATTGTTTATTGTGTAGATTATAATATGATTGAGCGGTCACTTCCCAAATTTAAAAAGTTAGCACAGGAATATGGTTTATAAGATTAGCCGATAAATGGATTCACTTGTTAATAAGAAATAGCTGCATATGTAGCGAAATGGAGGTAGAATATGAAGCCATGGGAGAATAATATTCGCAAAGTCGTTCCCTATGTTCCCGGTGAACAGCCGAATAAACAGGGGATGATTAAGTTGAATACAAATGAAAACCCGTACCCACCCGCACCCGGTGTAGAAAAAGTTCTTCAGGAGATAGATATGGATGCCTTAAGACGGTATCCTGATCCAACTGTAAAACTACTAGTGGAGGAACTGGCTCATTTTTACCATCTAAATAATAATCAGCTATTTGTCGGTGTCGGTTCAGACGATGTTCTGGCGATGGCTTTCCTGACCTTCTATAACTCATCAAAGCCAATCTTATATCCGGACATCACCTATTCCTTTTATCCGGTATGGTGTGATTTGTTAAGGATACCCTATCAGACGCCGCCACTGGATGAGAATTTTGCAATTGTAAAAGAGGATTATTATAAAGACAATGGCGGTGTGATTATAGCCAACCCGAATGCACCAACCTCAGTATATGAGGAATTGTCGGTGATTGAGGATATCATCAAGCATAATCAGGATGTTATTGTAATTGTTGATGAAGCCTATATTGATTTTGCAGGTCGCTCAGCTACCGAACTTATTGCAAAATATGAGAATCTCTTAGTGGTGCAGACCTTTTCTAAGTCCAGATCCATGGCAGGCATGCGAATTGGTTATGCAATGGGGAATGAATCGTTGATTAAAGCGTTGAATGATGTGAAATATTCCTTCAATTCCTACACCATGAATGAAGCTGCTATTGTGGCAGGTGTTGAGGCTGTTAAGGATAACGGATATTTCGAAGAGGGAATTCGCAAAATTATTGCAACAAGAGATAGAACAGAAGCTGCGTTAACGAAGTTGGGCTTCTCGTTTCCTAAATCCGGTTCCAATTTTATATTTGCGACACATGAAAAGATCCCTGCTAAAGAGGTGTTCGATGCACTGCGTGTCAAGAATGTTTATGTCAGACATTTTAATTTACCTCGAATCAATAATTATTTGAGGATTTCAATCGGAACTGATGAAGAAATGGAGAGGGTGTTGGAATTATTACATGAAATTATCGAAAGATATTGAGAATAGACGCAGGTAATGCAAATAGCCTACTTTATTTTGGTAAAATATGAATGTAAAATAACAATATAGATTGATCCAGGGAGGGATTTAATGAGAATACTGATTGCTGAGGATGACTTTGCCAGCAGAAAGTTTATGATGAGGTTTTTGACCAAATATGGTGAGTGTGATATAACAGTTGACGGTAATGAGGCGGTGGAAGCTTTCAAAATGGCGTTGGAGACAGGTGAGGGCTATGACCTGATTTGTATGGATATTATGATGCCGGTTGTAGATGGATTTCAGGCACTCACGCAAATTAGGGGGATTGAAAACGATTATCAAATTCCTGAGGAGAAGTCGGTCAAGATTATTATGACAACTGCCTTAAGTGAAAGCAAGAATGTTACAAAGGCATTTAAGCTGGGATGTACTGCATATGCCGGTAAGCCCATCGATAGAGAAAAGTTCGAAAACGAATTAAGAAAGCTGGAATTAATTGGGAGCTAATAATGAACTATCAAAAAGAGTTGGATGATCTGACAAATAAACTATCGTTAGAACATAGATATCCTAAGTTGCTGATTCATAGCTGTTGTGCACCTTGCAGTAGCTATGTTTTAGAATGCTTGTCAATACATTTTGATATAACGATACTTTATTATAATCCGAATATCTATCCTGAGGAAGAATATTACAGAAGGATAGAAGAGCAGAAGAGATTTCTGAAAGAGATACCGCTTCGGACAAAGGTCGATTTTATCGCCGGTGAATATCATCCGGCGGACTATTACCGTATGATAGAAGGATTGGAAGAAGAGAAAGAAGGAGGCAACAGATGCTTTGCATGTTATAGACTTCGACTACTGGAGGCAGCAAAGGTTGCATCAGACATGGACTTCGAATACTTTACGACTACGCTTTCCATCAGTCCTCATAAAAATGCAGCAAAGCTTAATGAAATAGGAGAAGAAATCGCGCAGGAATACAAAACATTATGGCTTCCCTCAGACTTTAAGAAAAAAAACGGCTATAAACGTTCCATTGAGCTATCAAAGGAGTATAACCTATATCGTCAGGATTATTGCGGATGCATTTACTCAAAGAGAGAGCGGGAACTAAATGGATAAGTTGAAGGAAAGATAAAAGAATGGCTTTTGCAGATTGGTTTATTTAATTTGCAGAAGCTATTTTTATGATTTATGCATAAATCTTAATATACAAGGATAAAAATTAGATAATTCGACGATTGACAGACGAAATTGTTATGTTATAATGTTAATAGCAAATGATAATTATTATCAATAAGCCGCATAAGATAATGTGAACTGCTTGATTTTCAGGTAAGAGAGGTTGATGCTATGACATTAAAAAGCGCTAAAATCGGCAATATTTACACAGTGAAATCAATTGATCTTGATATGGCAGCCATGCGTAGGCTGGAAGCACTGGGGCTGACCGGAGGAACTAATATTAAGATATTAAACAGAAACAATGGCGGTTCCGTAATTCTAATGGTACGCGGAAGCAGATTAGCTCTAGGCAGTAAAATAGCAGATGCAATCCAGATGAAAGAGGTGTCATGATGAAGAACGAGATTCAAGTAGGCTTTGTCGGGAATCCCAACTGTGGTAAGACCACACTTTTCAATGCTTATACCGGTGCTAATCTGAAGGTCGCAAATTGGCCGGGCGTTACTGTTGAGAAGAAAGAGGGAGCATTTAAATATCATGATAACCGGTTCAAGCTGGTTGATTTGCCGGGTATTTATAGCTTAACCTCCTATACCATGGAAGAGAGACTCAGTAGAGAATATATACTTACTTCGAATGTAGATGTGATTGTAAATGTTGTTGATGCCTCAAGTCTGGAAAGAAATTTGTATCTTACACTTCAATTGATAGAACTAGGTAAACCTGTCATCATGGCACTTAACATGATGGATATTGTGGAAGAGCGGGGAATGGAAATTGACCTTCACCGACTTCCTGAGATGCTTGGGATTCCTGTAATTCCTGTATCTGCCAGAAAGAGAACCGGGCTGGATATTCTTATGCATACCGTAGCACATCATAAGGATAAATGCATTGACCATATTCTGGAACATCATCATGCAAATATAGCTGATAAATTCAAGGGACATAAGCATGAGCATCATAAGGACTATCCGATCGTTTACAGTGATGAGATTGAAGATAAAATAGATGACCTCAGTGAACTGCTGATAAATGCATATCATGAGATATATAATGTTCGATGGCATGCAATTAAGCTGCTGGAAATGGATAAAGAGATTCTTGCAAAATACCCTCTGTATATTCACAATATTGTACAGAGCAGCTATGAAGGAGAAATCATTAATCAAAAATATGATTTCATCGAAGAAGTAATTGAGGAGGTTCTGGTTAATAAAAGCAGTAAAGTAGCTTTAACGGATAAAGCGGACAGAATACTAACCCATCGCTTTTTTGGGCTTCCGATCTTTCTCTTAATTATGGGCTTTGTATTCTTTTTTACATTTACAATCGGCGACTTTATTAAAAGCGGTTTAGTGGTTTTTTTGGGAGCATTTTCGGAATTTGTCCTCTACCTGCTGCAAAGTGTTCATGCCGGAACTTTTATCACTTCGTTGATTGTTGACGGAATAATTGCAGGAGTTGGAGGCATCTTAACCTTTCTCCCAAATATTTTTATTCTGTTTCTTGCACTGGCCTACTTAGAGGATAGCGGCTATATGGCCAGAGTGGCATATATTATGGATAATATCATGGGCAAGTTAGGGTTATCGGGGAGAGCGTTCATCCCGATGTTATTAGGTTTTGGTTGTACTGTACCGGCGATTATGGCATCAAGATCTCTTGAGAATATGAAGGACAGAAGGCGAACCATTTTGATAACACCCTTTATGTCCTGCAGCGCTAGATTACCGATTTATATCCTGTTTTCCCAGATGTTTTTCGGTCATATGGCTATGCTCGTAGCTTATTCCATGTATTTGATCGGAATTATAGTCGCAATCACAGTAGCGTTTGTAATGAAAGATAGATCCGGTAAGGATCATGGCAATGCTTTATTGATTGAATTACCGGAATATAAGACTCCGAACCAATATACAATTTTAATCTATGTGTGGGAAAAGGTAAAAGACTATCTAACGAAGGCAGGCACCACAATTTTCGCAGCTTCCGTCATCATCTGGTTTATTCTGAATTTTGGACCGAGTGGAATGGTTACAGATATGTCCTTAAGTTATGGAGCAATTATTGGTAAAGCACTTTCTCCGGCGCTTGCACCGGCGGGACTTGGAATGTGGCAGATTGTACTGGCACTTATTTCCGGAATTGCTGCCAAAGAGGTAGTTGTGTCCAGTTTCAGTGTGCTTTTTCAGATTGGGAATATTACTTCTCCGGCAGGAATGACGAGTTTGACACAAGTTCTTGGACAATATGGCTTTGGTGCGTTGAATGCCTATGCATTGATGGTCTTTTCACTTCTTTATATTCCGTGTGCAGCAACCATTGGTGTAATCCAAAGAGAGATGCGTTCTTTCAAGTGGACAGTAATTACAATTGCATTCCAGTTGGGGGTTGCAATGCTTATGGCTACATTGGTATACCAAATAGGAAGTCTGTTCATAAAATAGCAAGGGGTTATTGTTTTGCCGGTACTATCCGGCAGAAAAGGAGCAAATATGATTGGAGTTATTATCGGAATCATTATTATTGCTTATACTGTATTTATTCTCTATAAGAAATCGAGGGATTTGAAGGCGGGGAAATCCTGTTGCTCAGGCTGTGCTTCCTGTTCTGCGAAGGGCAAATGCAAAATGTAATATGAGAACTTGGATTAAGAATGAGAAGTATATACTTGCAATGTTATTAAGCTAGTCTCAAAATTTAAGACAAACTAATACGCGGACCACATTAGTGAGGTAACTCAGCCTTTCTGATGTGGCCTTTTATACTTTATACAGTGAGATTGTATATTTAATATATCAAAAAGATTAAAAATATAAAATATTTGTTCAATATTGTCAATATGTTATGTTCAGATTATTCCATTTACTAAAATGTGTATAAAAAGTTAAAATGTTATCAGTGGATGGAATTAGTTTTCCACAAAAATACTATTGAAACAAACTGTATAAGGAGGAAAGTAAATGAAAAGTATTATGAAAATGATTAGTGTTATTCTGGTGGTTTCAATTTTGTTTTCGGGCTGTGCTTCTTCTAATGGGGATAAGGAAGATAACACGGAAGAGAAGGATACAAACGGGAGCCAAGAAACCGGTAATGAAGAAGGAGGTAGTGAGGATAAGGAAAATATTACATTGACAGTTGAGGCGAGTCAGGAAATGGTGGGTAATATATCATATGCATTTAGTGATGAAAACATTAAAGCGTTTGAAGTCGCTTATCCCTGGATTAAAGTTGAGTTAGTATTAGATCCTGATGCACAGGCAACGTCAGTTTTGCAGACAAAATTGGCATCGGGGCAGCCTTCCGATCTAATTTGCTACAATAAGGTTTCAGCTGAAAATGAATTAGAGATAGCTACCAACTGTGTTGATTTATCCAATGAAGAGTTCGTTAATAATTTAGTTGATAAGTCAATATTAATGGCGCCGGATGGAAATATTTATGGCTTCGCATATGAAATTAAGACAGGTGGAATGGGTGTTGTTTATAACAAGGATATATTTAAAAAGTATAATCTTGAAATACCTAAAAACTATGATGAATTTTTAGCTGTTTGTGATAAGCTGATTGAAAATGGCATAACTCCATTTTATGGCCCGTTTAAGGATATTTGGACCTTCCAGATGTGGACAACCTCAACATGGGGGTACTATGTAGCTCAAAATGAGCCGGATTTGTGGGATAGATTGAATGCAAATGAGATTGGCTGGGATGAAATACCTGCGTTCCAGGAAAGTCTTGAGAAAGCATATGATTTGTATAAAGACGGATATATGCAAAGCACTGTTCTTTCCGATGATTACAATAGCATTCCTACAGCAATGAGTTCTGAAAAGTATGCGATGACAGTAGGATCCAATACCACTGTCAGAGACCTTTTAAATGCTTATCCGGATACTGATTTTGATATGTTCCCATATCCTGTATTTGAGGGAGAAAATGAATATCTTACAATTAGCCAGCTTGATGCTGAGTTCTTTATTCCGAAGGATGCAAAGCATATTGATGAAGCTAAGTTGTTTTTGAATTTCATGGCACAGCCTAAACAGTGTGATACAGCACAGAATGCATCTTCTTTTGTCCCTAATGTTACAGGAGCGGCAGCACCAAATTTTGATGATTTTGAGGGTAGACTTTATGACAACTATAATAAAACCGGAAATACAGTTCTTGAGATGAATGCCTATATGAAAGTGGATCTAAATGATTTATGGGGATTTTTCCAAGACATGTTTGCAGATGCTAAAACTCCGGAAGAAGTTCTTAAAGCTTGGGACAAGACTTTTGAGGAATTGATGCAAGCAAAAGGTTTTGATAATTTCTAGATTCAACATATTTCCGAAAATATCACTCTATGTAGATGGAACTCATGTTCTTCAAGAACTGATCATTTATGTTATTTTGTTTTACTGATAAGGTTTTGTTTGGAACATGAGTTCAAAGTGATTACAGACCAGGAAAACAATAATAGTTTTTTGTGATTATTACTAATTATAATGATTTGAGGTGTTAGAAATGCGGAATAAAAAACATATTTATAGTTATGCACTTGTAATACCGGCACTTGTGTTTTTTGTGATTTTCTTTATTGCACCAAGTATCTATGGTATTTATTATTCACTAACTGATTGGACGATCGGTAAAGAAAAAGTGAGCTTTATTGGGTTAAGTAATTATAAAACGATATTTCAAAGCAGTGAGTTAAGGCTGGCTATAAACAACACCTTTTTGTATGCAATAGTTGTCGTAATAGGTAAAAATTTGATCGGCCTGCTATTGGCTCTGGCTGTGAATACGAAAATGGCTTTGAGAGGTTATTTCAGAGTCGTTTTTTTCCTTCCCTGTGTGATTTCTACTATTATCATAGGTTTGGTTTTTGTACCGATATTACATCCAAATGGAATATTAAATAATTTCCTTGGAGCTATTGGACTATCCTTCTTGCAGCATAGTTGGTTGGTGGATACCAAAATAGTGATGTTATCAATAGCCGCGGTATCAATATGGCAGTGGTCGGGATATCATATGGTTATTTATTTGGCAGGACTTCAAGGTATATCGGAGTCCTATTATGAAGCGGCTAAAATCGATGGAGCAAGTGCATTCAAGAGATTTCAATATATCACATTTCCGATGCTTGCTCCGACATTTAATATAAATATACTATTGAGCCTAATAGGAGGGTTGAAAGTATTCAGTGAACCGTATGCATTAACGAATGGTGGGCCAGGTAAAGCTTCACAGGTAATAGCACTTGAGGTGTTTTCAAAATTCGGAAAGGGTCAATGGGGACTTGGTACGGCCTTAAACGTGACATTGGCAATATTTGTTTTAGTTATATGTATTCCTGTTCTGCATATGATGCGAAAAAGGGAGGTTGAGGAATAATGTCTAGTAAGAGTAAGGAACAAATTGGACGTATAGTTCTGATAGCTGTTCTTGTCCTTTTATCGTTAATAATTATCGTTCCGTTATTGATTATGCTTTTGGGATCATTTAAGGACTCTGCTGAGGTTACAGCATTTGATTTAAAATTGCCCAAGAAATGGAATTTTAATAATTTCCCAATAGTATTTAAAGAGGGAAAATTGTTGAGAGCATTTGGTAATAGTATGCTGATAACAATTATATCTACTAGTATTACGATTTTTGTGAGTTCCTTGGCTTCGTTTGTACTTGCGCGGAGAAATGCAAGACTTTCCCGTTTCCTTTATTACTTCTTTTTTATTGGAACTATAATACCCATGCAAATTATGCCAACAATACGTCTGTTTAGTGCTATTAACATCTATGGTGGATATAGTAATATAATTATTCTTTACAGTGCTCTTAATATACCGTTTAGTTGTTTTTTATACACTGGTTTTATTAAGGGAATCCCGAAGGTGCTGGATGAATCTGCATTTATTGAAGGGGCATCAACTTTTAAAATATACCTTTATATCATTCTGCCCCTCTTAAAATCATGCAATATCACGGTATTAATCCTATTGTTCACAGGAATTTGGAATGAGATTAACATACCATTATATTTTTTGAACAATCCGTTAAAGCGTACGATGCCGCTGTCCGTATACCAGTTTTTTGGAATGTATGGTGGAAGTAATTGGAATTATGTATTTGCAGATCTTACGCTGGCTACGTTGCCAATTGTTATTCTGTTCATATTTATGCAAAAACAATTTATTAGCGGACTTACAGAAGGAGCTGTAAAAGGCTAAAAGGGGGTATGGTATTTTATAATTTAGTGTATACTGTTAAGTAGGGTATTTGGAGTTATCAATTTTAGCGACAAGGGGAAGTGATTTGTATTAAATTTAAATTTCGAACTAAGCTTTATGCGGCTTATTCTTTGATTGTTATTTTTTTACTGATTTGCTTTAGTGTGTTTATGCGAGTTCATATTTTTAATCAGATTGAAGAAGAAACGACATACAATGATTTACAATTAGGTATCAAAATTTCTGAAAATTTTGATACCTATGTAGAAAAGATGGATGATATTACAAAAAAATTAATTTCGAACACTTCCTTGCAAAGTATATTAAAGAAAAATACATCTCCAAATTATCAATCTGGTTATGAGATGTTAAAAGATAATCGTGAAATAGCTCCTATTATAGCTAACGCAATTACACTCACAACTTTTTCGTTCTTGAATGTGTATTTATATAATCAGAACGGAAGTTATAAATATGTTTATTATCAAGATAAAAGTAATTTTGATTTAATAATGAGGAATGCGGAATACATTGATAAACTAAATGACAGGCAGCTGGTCATTTTTCCAAATAATAATTATTCAGAAGACTATAAAGAAGATGCAACCATTTCATTTATGAGACCTATTTTCGATATCCGAGCAAATATGTATGGTTATGTTGAACTTCAATCAGACTATTCCAAGCTGGATGATATTTGCGATATTAATAATATCGGAGATGTTGTTCTGATGAATGACGATGGACATATTATATATCCATCAACTCGGATTGATGAGCGGATTCGATCAATTCTTTTAGAGAATGTACCTTCTTGCGGAAGCGGTGTATTCCGTGATGACAATGGAAATATATACTTCTATTGTGTATCGGATTATTCTGAACTTATAACATATATACGGTACCCCATAAATGTAATTCATTCTTCCCTGAACTTGTTACAGCGAATAACAATTATTTTTTTTGCATGTGTTACAACCGTCAGCATCCTAATGGTATTTATATTTACCAAAATGTTAGTGAGGCCTCTTCAGAATCTCCATGATAGTATATTGCATGTTACATATGAAGATATGGGATTAACTATAAATAACACGGTAAATAATGAAATAGTTGCATTGAAAGATGCTTTTCAAAGTATATTAGATGATTTGAAAATGACGGCAGAACGTGAGATTGCATCTAATAAGGCGGAAGCGCATGCAAGGTTATCTGCACTGCAAGCACAGATAGCACCGCATTTTATTCATAATGTTCTCTATTCGATTAGTATATCGGCGCAAGAAGAGCGCATGGAAGATGTTGTTTCGATGAGCAAACAACTTTCGGATATGTTACGCTATACAGTAAATTCAAATGCGCACATGGTACGAATGGAGGATGAAATGAAGTGTGTAAGCAATTATCTTTCCTTGCAAGGGAAATATTATGAAGATTTCTTAAAATATGAAGTTCGATTTCATAAGGAAGCTGGCGATCTTATCATTCCAAGATTGTGCATCCTTCCCTTTGTTGAAAACGCTATTCAGCATGCATTTGAGAACATGAAGCCACCATATCAAATTATTGTAATTGGAGAAGTCCGAGGCGATAGGTGGTTGGTTCAAGTAATTGATAATGGGAATGGTTTTACAGAGGATAAAATTAAAGAAATACAATGTAAGTTAACGGAGTCAACCTTATATACAGAGTTTGAGAAAAAGAGTGATAATAATGAACCGGGTATGTGTGGTATGGGAATAGTTAATTCTGTATTACGACTTAAAATTTTATTTGGAGACCAATTTATATTTACCATTAGTAATAACCTTTCTGAGAATGGCGCTACAATTCAATTGGAAGGACCGATTGTAATATAGAAATTAGAAATCAAAGATTACCTAACGGGAGAGTGATGGTATGTATAAAATCTTGGTGGCAGAAGACAGTAAACTGATTTTAAGAGATATCGTTCGTCAAATAAAAGCTTCCGGTTATGAGACTCTCATCGAAACTAGTTATGATGGTGATGGAGCTCTTTCTATATTGGAAAAATTTGAGCCGGATATAATATTTACTGATATCAAGATGCCTTTTATTGATGGACTTACCCTGATACATAAGGCTAAAATACGCTATCCGGGACTGAAATGCATCATAATAAGCGGCTATTCTGATTTCTCTTTTACGCATGAAGCTCTTCTTCTGCAGGTAGATGATTATATTATGAAACCAGTTGATCAGATTCAGCTTCAAACTCTTTTAGCCAAGCTGATAGAGCAAATTGATAAGATTCACGCGAGTAAGGAAGAACGATATTTACAAAGTATATTACAGGGAGTAGCTCTGACATCACATATTAGTCTTGTGCGAAAGTATATACTTTCCCTAGTTCGTGTCGGACTATTTCAACAGTACGCAGCACCTCTTGACAAGGAGACAATATATCAAATTATGGGGAAATCATCCTGTGACAGGAATATATGGATTGTAAGCACTAAATTAAATAACGAAAAGATTATTGTATATAATATTGAGCAAAAATCAGAAGAAGATATTAAGATTCAGAATACATTTTTACTGGAAGAATTGAGCAGACAGTATCTACATGTGAATATAATTTATTCGACGGTATTTTGCTGTATTGAAGAGCTAAGTGTTCAATACGAAAAACTATCCGGTCATTTGAGTAGAAAGATTGTATTTGACCATAGCGGGTTGTATGAAGATGTACCTTCATCAGATGAGCATATAGAGCATATTAAACAGAAGGAAGAGATGGATGTATTTCGGAAAAAAATGGAACACATTCTAAAGAACAAATCAGAGGAAGACTTTCATACGGAAATAAAAAAAAGAGTACAGGAATGGGAATATAAGAGATATACAGTGAGAGTAATTCGAGGCTTTATTATTGTTTTATTGGATGAGTTGTTTGATTCTTCAATAAGAAATACACAGTGGCTAATTGAGGATCCGGGGGCGCTCGCAGATAAAATTTTGAATGATTGCAAAAATTATGAGGATTTAGAAGCCTGTCTGCACAGTTATGGTGAATTTGTTGCTAATTCAAAGGGAGATAAAATCAATGTTTCGATTAAGATTGCGCAGCATATTATCGAGTATATGCAGACAAATGTATATAAAAACCTTAATCTTCAGGATATTGCGGAACGTTTTGAAATATCACCCTCTTATATATGCAGACTATTTAAGGTATATTACAATGATACCCCAATTGGATATTATAATAAGCTTAAAATCGGAGAAGCAAAAAGACTTTTAAGTGATTATCAAGATATGCGTGTTAAAGATGTTGCAGATATGCTTGGATTTAGTGACCAGTACTATTTCAGTAAGGTTTTTAAACAACAATACGGATTAAATCCTATTGGGTTCAAGAATAAATGCAGGAATGAGGATTGAGGATAGTAGAGAGATTAATTAGTGCAAAATTTTCAAGGCTTTCAGTTCAGCATATTCCATTTACTCGGAGACAGAGAAAAAATATAATGTATTACAGGTGGTAGCATTACCACATAGATAAAATGATAGTACGAAGGAGGTTTATATGAGTAATTATGGCATGAAAGCTGTAGAGTTTGGACTTAAATATCCACCGATGAGTTTGGAAAAGCGTCACTCCTTACTACCAACTAAGAGTGTTTGCAGCTTATATCCGGCAAAGGCAGATGAAGATGTCCTCGTTACAGCTAATGGGAAGCAACGTATTGATATTATTGGGGAACCGTATCATGAAAGAATAATTTATCGAAGAGAACGTATCATGGATATGCGTTGGAAAGATACGCCGGATCCACCGGATGTCGCATATGCAATCCCGGAAGCAAGAAAAAAACTGCTTCAAGGAGAGTTTATGGAAGCAGCAGCTGTAATGGATAAAGCAACCAAAGATGCTGGGTATGACAAATGGATAGATAGTCGTCCTTTTGGTGTTGATTTTCCTCGTTTGCATCCGCGTCTTCATTCAGTAATTGAATTATTGATGGAGTTCGAGGAAGGAACAAATAGTAAAGATTATCTTCGGTATTTGGATATGCTGTCAGGTGAGACAATTGTTAGATGTGACGACGATCAGGGAGGTATCTTGCGCCGCTCATTTGTTTCCTTTGAACATGATGCTGTTGTTCAGGAAATAAAGCGTTTAAACGGCAAAGAAATTGATGTAAATTTGCGTTTTGTTGCACCGGGTGGATATGATTTGCCTGACAATTTTAGTCAATTCGTTTTGGTAACATATAATGATATGTATAAAATTGATGGCAGTGATACTGAAATTAAAACAAGTCCTGATAATTGTACGGTATCCTTGGCATATGATCCACAATTTGGTGAAAGAGGGTATTGCTGCTGCTCAACGATTCAAACTGACGGTGTAGCTACCAGTAGTGAAGGCGGTTATATTCAGATTAGTAACGCACATACAATTACAATCATCTCGCGTACTGATAAGTATGAAGATAATTACTGTCATGAATTAGCGGATAAAGTTCTTAAAGATGTAAAAATGATTACAAATACATATGAGGAAATGTTAGAAGGGAATAGAAATCATTTACAACCAATGATGGAGCGCTCAACAATCAGTCTTGCAGGAGACCGGGCATTAGCGGCGGAAGAATTACTTAATGAGCAGCACGGTGGCGGAGAACTTAGCCCCATGATGCTTGAAAAATTGTATGATATGGGTAGATTCTTCATGATAACTGATACAGGTGAAGATCCGCCATCTCTTTTCCAACATAATATCAATACTAATCTTCAAGTTTGTGCCGGAAATATGACTGGTTTACCGGAGGTTATGGATACGTATTTCCGTTTTTACGAAGACAAATTTGATGATTTTAGGCTAAATGCTAAGCGTTTCTTCGGAGCACGAGGAGTATTGGGAAATATTCATTGCGATTATAATTCCGGTAAGTTTTATCAATTCTCGATTGTATATCCACACTACTGTTGGACTGCTTGCTTAGGATGGATTTATAATGAGTTTTGGGGTCATTATTTAGTATCTGGGGATGAAGAATTTCTACGGGATCGTGTCGTTCCGGGATTAAAAGAAATAGCTTTATTCTATGAAGACTATCTTACTGATGTTGACGAAAATGGTAAGGTGCTCTTTTATCCCAGCTATTCGCCGGAAGACCCTTCAATGAACGATTATCATGTTCCATTTCCGAAGAATGTGTATGCAATGAATGTAAATTCTTTGATGGATGTCATGGTATGCAGAGAAGTTTTGGATAATTTATTGGAAGCCTGCAAGATACTGGGGATTAATGAGCCTGACATACCAAAATGGAAAGAATTACGTGGAAAGCTACCGGATTATCTTATGGATGAAGACGGTGCAATCAAGGAATGGTCATTTAAATATTCCGGTGAGAATTTTGATCACAGGCATGTTTCGCATCATTACGATATATGGCCGGGACGAGCTATCACACCTGAAAAGACCCCGGAGTTATCCAAACCATTTATTTTATCAAACCGTAAGCGTGGGCATCAGGATGATTCGGCGCATGGTGTAATTCATAGATATTTTACGGCGGTAAGATTAAATGATTTACCGGATGCAATGCATAATCTACGGACATTGATGGAGCACGGCTATGTGACTCGTACATTAAATACGGTTCATTATCCATATCGTGTATTTTGCCCGGATTTATTGGGTGCGATGCCTGCGATGATACTGGAAATGCTGGTTTATTCAGATGAGGGATTTATCAAGTTACTTCCGGCGGTACCGCAGGATCTTAATAAGGGTAGCGTAGAGGGTGTATGGTTATATACATTTGCTAAAATAGAAAAAATGGAATGGAATATGGAAGAGGGGTATGCAAAAGCTAATATTTCGTCGCTGGCAGATCAAACAATCAAATTTTCATTTCCGATTGGATATAAGAAATTATTGGTTGATCATGAATTGTTCGAAGAAAATGAAAGCGAATTCAGTATAGAACTGAAAAAGAATAGCACAGTTTTTCTTGAGTTTGAATTCTGATTCGATTAAATAAAGAGGCTTCACATACTCCCAGCATACAGGCATAATGGAGAGTATGTAAAGCCTCTTGTATTTTGGGCAACAATTATGCAAAAGCCGCGTTTCACTACAAAAACAAATAAAAGGAGAAAAAATGGGATACTATAGAAATCCAATTCTTCCGGGCTTTCATCCCGACCCAAGTATATGTCGAGTAAACAGGGATTATTATCTTGTAACCAGTTCGTTTGAATTTTTTCCGGGCGTGCCATTATTTCACAGTGAAGATTTGATACATTGGGAACAGATTGGTCATGTATTGACAAGAGAGTCTCAGTTGGTATTGGAGAAGTGCCCGGTATCAGGTGGGATATGGGCACCAACTATTCGTTACAACAAAGGTCGCTTCTATGTGACAACTACTAATTTTAGCCATGGAGGAAACTTTATTGTATGGACGGATGATATTGATGGTGAATGGTCTGATCCGATATGGATAAAACAAAAAGGAATTGATCCCTCCTTGTTCTTTGATGATGACGGAACAGTATATTTTGTAAGCACCTACGATATGCCTGATGGGCAAGCGATTGGTCAATGTATTATTGATATAGAAACAGGGAATATGCTGACAGAAACCAAGATTATTTGGAATGGAAGCGGTGGAAAATATCCTGAAGGACCTCATATGTTCAGAAAGAATGGGATATATTATTTAATGATTGCAGAAGGTGGCACGGAGTATGGACATATGGAAACAATAGCGCGCAGCTCGTCGCCTTGGGGGCCGTTTATTGGCTGTCCCCGTAATCCGATCCTAACACATAGAGATACAAGGCTAGAGGAATTTCAAGCATTGGGGCATGCTGATCTGGTTGTAACACCGGAAGGTGATTCATGGATGATTTTTCATGGAATTCGTACTTCTCAATATATGCTGCATCATTTAGGAAGGGAAACGATGATTGCGCCGGTATCATGGGTTGAGGATGGATGGCCATTGGTTTATGGTGGCAAGAATATTACTCCAATTATGGAAGTTTTAGATATTCCGGATGAGAAGTTTGTAACCAAGATACAAGGTCCTGATTTAATAGAAAGCTTGTTCTTGGATAAATACTGGTCCTTTCTTCGAAATCCTGATATGAAGTCATATAGTCTTAGTGAACGTCCGGGTAGCATATGTTTAATAGGCAGCAAAGTTTCCTTAAATGATTGTGCTTCCCCGACATTTATTGGAAGAAGACAACAACACTTTAACCTTCAAGCAAAAACAATTGTTGATTATCTACCTAAGAAAGATAATGATATGGCCGGAATGACAATCTTTCATACAAATGAGCATCATTATGATCTTGCAATAAGATTATGTAATGGTAAACGGGTGGCAATACTGCGCAAGCGCGTAGGTGATATGCAGACAGAAAGTAACCCGGTAGTTTTGCCGGAGGAGGGGAAAATTATACTGTATATTATTGCCCAAAAGTTGGAGTATTCTTTCTTTGTCGGAACGGAGGTTATGGAGAGGGTGCAGGTTGGTACCGGCAGGACTCAACTTTTATCAACAGAATGTATGCCAATGACATTTACAGGTTGTTTTATTGGACTTTTTTCTGAAGGTCAAAGTAAAGCTTGGTTTGAAAAATTTAACTATACGCCTAATTAATTGGAAAACGCTATACATAAAGCACTAAAAGAGCATCGCGGCGCCCCATTCACCTAAAATAGCTTCATCTTCCTCTTTAGGACAAAAGTGGAAGATGAAGTTGTTTTTATATTATTATCAAAAGATCTTAGGTCAAACGACAAAGTAAGTTCCTGTTTGTCGAAGTAAATATCTAGCTAGTTTATAAAGTATTAGAATTAGATATAAATTATCAAAAATATTATGTAGTATAGATGCTTTTTTTTACTGTAAGGTGTAGAATTGGTCTTAAATAAGGGAAAAGGGGGTACGGTTTAGCGCAAGTAAGATTTAATCGTTTTTTGCCATGTTAGTACCTTATTTACCGGGGGACATAGCAATATAAATATAGCATGAAATAGAGTTTGACGAATTAATTTCCGGAAAGGAGTATGCCAAAGTAACGTCAGCCTTCGAGCAGGGGAGGCTGGAAGTTACTTTGGCAATCTAGTGGTCAAAGTTTCTTTCTGCAATTAATGAAATAAAAAAGGAAATAGGAAATCCGTGTAGAATATTAGTAGTATAAGCGTAAACGTAGGGTTACTGGATATTTCTGTTAGGACACGATGGTGATTTTGATTTTGCATTTTAAGATGCATATCTTTACATCATGGAGGTAAAAATGGATTATAGTTTCAATGTAAGACAAAGGCTGGAACAAAGAGAACATCAAATATTAAGTCCATACGCTGCATTTTCCGATTTGTCGATTGGAAGAGCTGTAATTGAAGAACCCTGTGATATCCGGACAATATGGCAACTGGATCGGGACAGAATATTACATTGCAAGGCATTTCGAAGATTAAAGCATAAGACACAGGTGTTTTTGTCACCGGAAGGGGATCATTATAGGACAAGACTTACCCACACGCTTGAAGTAGCACAGATTGCCAGAACGATAGCGAAAGCGTTACTTTTAAATGAGGAACTGGCAGAAGCCATAGCACTGGGACATGATCTTGGACATACACCTTTTGGACATGCCGGTGAAAGGGCTCTGAACCGTATCTGTCCAGGGGGCTTTCAACATCATTTGCAGAGCATCCGGGTGGTTGAGATTCTGGAGAAACACGGAAAGGGTCTGAACCTGACAGAGGAAGTAAGAGATGGAATCAGAAACCATCAGACAGAGGGTAATCCTTCAACTCTCGAAGGGAAAATAGTAAGACTGTGCGACAAGATAGCATATATTAATCATGATATTGATGATGCAATTCGAGCACAGATTATTAAGGAGGAAGAAATACCACGTGAGTTTACCGATATTCTCGGACATAGTTTGGGAGAACGATTGGATACATTAACCCACGATATCATAGAAAATAGTGATAATCGAGGAGATATTACCATGACGCCGGCAATTGAGTCGGCCATGCGAAGCTTAAGGGGCTACATGTTCGAAAGTGTTTACACGAATAAGAAGGCGAAATCACAGGAAGAACAGGCGGAACGCCTGCTGGAACAGCTCTTCTTATACTATGAAAAGCACCTTGATTATCTACCGGAGGAATACCGACTCCGGATGGAGCAGCTAAGTGAACCGCCTTACAGGGTGGTTTGTGACTATATTGCCGGAATGACTGATAATTATGCTGTTTCAAAGTTCAAGGAACTGATGATTCCGTCTGCCTGGAGTGTATATTAGAAGTGGAGGGAGTACGATATGTTTTATTCGGAAGAACTGATAGAAGAGATCAGAAGCAGAAATGACATCGTTAACGTAATCGGCTCCTATATAAGATTGCAAAAAAAGGGCAGTAATCATATGGGATTATGTCCGTTTCATAATGAGAAAACGCCATCTTTCGCGGTCAGCTCCACCAAACAGATGTATCATTGTTTCGGATGTGGGGAGGGAGGTAATGTTTTGACCTTTGTAATGGAATACGAGAATTATTCCTTTATCGAGGCACTCAAATTTCTCGCGGAACGTGCCGGTATAAAGCTTCCGGAACAGGAATATTCCGAGGAAGCGAAAAAACAGTCTGATTTAAAAGGAAGGGTGCTGGAAGTTAATAAGCAGGCAGCTAAATATTTCTATTATCAGCTGACTTCTCCAAGAGGAAAGCAAGCGTATGAGTATCTAGTGGATAGAGGGTTGACAGACGATACGATCAAGCAATTCGGCTTGGGATATTCAAACAAGTACAGTGATGATTTGTACAAGTATCTGAAGGGTCTGGGCTATGATGACGCTTTTCTGAAGTCTTCGGGTCTTATAACCATTGATGAGCAGAAGGGCGGTCATGATAAGTTCTGGAACCGAGTCATGTTTCCGATTATGGATATTAACCACAGAGTCATTGCCTTTGGCGGACGTGTTATGGGGGAGGGAGAACCGAAATACCTAAACTCTCCCGAAACGATTATTTTTGAAAAAAGTCGAAATTTATATGGTCTAAATTTTGCCAGAGCCTCAAGGAAATCTCAGCTTTTAATCTGCGAAGGCTATATGGATGTTATTTCATTGCATCAGGCGGGTTTTATAAATGCGGTTGCAGCTCTCGGGACAGCATTTACCACGTTCCATGCCAGCCTGTTGAAGAGATACACGAATGAGGTGATTTTAACTTTTGACAGTGACGGTGCAGGGATTCAGGCGGCTATTCGTGCCATCCCGATCTTAAAAGAAGCAGGACTGTCCGTTAAAGTAATAAATATGAAGCCCTATAAAGATCCGGATGAATTTATCAAGGCACTTGGATCAGAGGAATATCAGAAGCGGATTGATGAAGCAAAGAGCAGCTTTTTCTTTGAGATCGATATTTTACAGACACAATTTAATCTTGGGGATCCGGAACAAAAGACGAAGTTCTTTCATGAGACGGCTAAAAAGCTGATTACTTTTCCGGAAGAACTGGAGCGTAATTTTTATACCGAAGCAGTGGCCAAGAATTATCAGATTGATATGGAACAGTTGCGTAAGCTTGTTAATAAACTTGGTTCCCAGATTGTCGTGGGTTTAAATGAACACAAGGAGCCTAGGATGGATACCGGGAAAGGGAAAAGACTCCCTGAAGATGGCATGGCCAAATCTCAGAAGTTGATGCTTACTTGGCTCATAGAGGATGATACATTATTTGAAAAAATCAGAGGTTTATTGAGCCCGGAGGACTTTGCTGAGGGAATTTATTATAATGTAGCGACTATGGTGTATGATCAATACGAGAAGGAACACAAGGTCAACCCGGCGAAGATTATCAGTTGTTTTGAGAACAAGGAGGAACAGTCCGAGGTTGCAGGCTTATTTTCTGCAGAAATTCGCGGTAATATGGATGAAGCCGGACGACAGAAGGCAATTACAGATACAGTTTTCAAATTAAAAGAATGCAGTCTGGACAGACAGAGCCAGAAAGCGATAGAGAACAATGATACGGATTCACTTATGAGAATTATTATTGAGAAGAAAGAACTGAAGAATAAAAGCTATCTATTTACAAATTAACCGAAGTATGTCTGAGACTGCCTACATGGCAGCAATTGCATATTTCATCAAATGATGGTTAAAATATAAAAAGAGTCAAAGAAGGAAGGATTATCTATGGATGAGAATATAATTAAGTTTACCGAGAGACTGAAGGAATTATTGGTATTTGCGGAGAAGAAGAAAAATGTTCTTGAATTTCAGGAAGTGAATGACTTCTTTGCAGATATGGAACTGGATCCCGGTAAAATTGAGAAGATTTATGATTTTTTGGACAAACATAATGTCGATGTTCTCCGTATATCAGAAGAGGATGAAGAGGATATCATTCTTGACGATGATGACGATGAAGAAGAAGTAGAAACCATAGATTTAACGATTCCGGAAGGCATTAACATTGAAGATCCTGTCCGCATGTACCTGAAGGAAATCGGTAAGGTACAGCTCTTAAATGCAGATGAGGAAACGGTTCTTGCCAAAAAGATGGAGGAAGGCGATGATTATGCCAAGAAACGTCTGGCAGAGGCCAATCTTCGTCTGGTTGTCAGCATTGCAAAGCGTTATGTGGGACGAGGTATGCTGTTTTTAGATCTTATTCAGGAAGGGAACCTCGGACTAATAAAAGCGGTTGAAAAATTTGATTATCGTAAGGGTTACAAGTTCAGTACTTATGCTACCTGGTGGATCAGACAAGCTATCACAAGAGCAATTGCTGACCAGGCAAGAACCATCCGTATACCTGTCCATATGGTTGAAACCATTAATAAATTAACTCGCGTCCAACGTCAGCTACTTCAGGAATTAGGTCGAGAACCAACTCCGGAAGAAATCTCCGTGGTGATGAGTATGCCCGTGGAGCGAGTAAGAGAAATCCAGAAGATTTCCCAGGAGCCGGTATCCTTAGAGACTCCGATCGGTGAGGAGGAGGACAGCCATCTTGGCGATTTTATTCAGGATGAAAATGTCCCGGTCCCGGCAGACGCAGCTGCTTTTACACTACTTAAGGAGCAGTTGGTGGAAGTTCTGGGGACACTTACCGAACGCGAGCAGAAGGTGTTGCGTCTTCGCTTTGGATTAGATGACGGAAGGGCCCGTACCCTTGAAGAGGTTGGTAAGGAATTCAATGTAACGAGAGAACGTATCCGCCAGATTGAAGCAAAAGCACTCAGAAAGCTTCGTCATCCGAGCCGTAGCAGGAAGCTTAAGGATTATCTGGAGTAATAAATAGACTAAATTGGGATAAAAAAGGGCAGCTAGTATTCATGAACTAGTGCACTGTCTCATTGTCAGTGAGACAGTGCACTAGGGTTGCTCTTTTATAAATGGAGAATATATGCAGCTTTCGAAACGCTTACAGACTGTGGCAGACCTTGTGACACCGGGAAATCGTGTTGCCGATGTGGGCTGTGACCATGCCTATACCTCGATTTATCTGGCGAAACATCATATAGCGCCATATATCATAGCGATGGATGTCAATCAAGGACCTATCGACAGGGCAAGGGAGAACATAATAAAGTATGGATACGATGACCGAATCGAAGTAAGAAAATCGGACGGACTGGAAAAGCTTAATCCACAGGAAGTGGATACCATCCTCATAGCAGGGATGGGGGGAGCCTTAACCGTTCAAATTCTGACTGAGTATCCCGAAGTAATTAGGAACATACAGGAACTGGTACTACAGCCGCAGGCTGAGATTCATAAGGTAAGGCAGTTGCTTCAGGAGCAAGGCTTTATCATTATAGCGGAAAACATGGTGAAGGAAGACGGTAAGTATTATTCCATGATGAAAGCTGTACCGGTAAATAACAGTGATCATGCAGAGCAATATCTGCTTACCTTTAAGGAGCATTTTCTGTACGGAAGACTTTTGCTGGAGCAGCGTCATCAGATACTGAGAGAATTTTTGCTTTGGGATTTCGGAATCTGTGAAGACATCATAAAAACTTTAACAGAGGTTGAATCGGAGCATTCATTGCAAAGACAAAAGGAAATAGAAGAAAGAATGCATTCAATTGGGTGTGGTCTTAAGTATTTTGATGTATAATATACACTAAGGATGAAAAAGCGGAGTGAATAATAAACAGTTTCACTTGCATCATAATGAGGAGATACCATCATATGGACACAAACATTAAAGTAGAGATTGACGGCAGTGAATATGTATATCCAATGAATACGACTTTACTTGAGATAAGCAGGGATTTTCAGAAGAATTATAAGGATCAGATTATTCTGGCTTTTATGAATAACAAATTAAGGGAGCTTTTTAAGCGAGCTGTGGATAACAGTCATATACAGTTTGTAACGGTTTCCGAGGATGCGGGCGGTAAGACCTACATGCGTGGTTTGATACTGGTTATGTTGAAAGCCTTTTATCAAGAATTCGGAGCGGACAATGTAGATAAGGTATCGATTGAGTATACCGTGGGAAATGGTTTGTTCTGCGAGTATGAAGGAAAGGTTCCGCTTACAAAGGAACGTATTCATGCAGTGAAGAGGCGTATGCAAGATATCGTAAACCGAGACATACCATTCATGAAGAGAAGCATTGGTACGGATGACGCGATTGAACTTTTTCACAAATACGGTATGAAGGATAAAGAACGATTATTTCGTTATCGTCGTGTATCCAAAGCCAATATCTATAGTCTGGACGGTTTTGAGGATTATTATTACGGATATATGCCTCCGAGTTCAGGAATGTTAAATTACTTTGATTTAGTCGATTATGATAAAGGTTTTTTATTGCTACTGCCAAGCAAGAAGACTCCAACCATTGTCGATCCCTTTGTTCCGCAAGTTAAGCTTTACGAAACCTTACGAGAGTCAAACCAGTGGGCGAAGATGCTGGATGTACCGAATGTCGGAGCACTCAATGATATCATTGCTCAAGGCAAAATGAATGAATTAATTCTGGTACAGGAAGCACTGCAGGAGAAGAGAATCAGCGATATCGCCGAAACCATTAAAAAAGCCGGTAAAAAGAAATTTATCATGATAGCAGGCCCGTCCTCCTCGGGGAAGACAACATTTTCCTACCGCCTCAGTATTCAACTAAAGGCCCATGGATTAAAGCCGCACCCGATTGCTGTAGATAATTATTTTGTTGACAGGGAGAAGACGCCGAAGGATGAACAGGGTAATTTTAATTTTGAAATACTCGGTGCAATCGACATAGAACAATTTAATAAGGATATGACTGATCTGCTGAACGGAAAGACTGTAGATATACCGTATTTCAACTTTGTCACCGGGCAAAGGGAGTATAAGGGGAACTATCTGACTCTGGGACCGGAGGATATTCTGGTTATAGAAGGAATCCATGGACTAAATGACGCATTATCCTACTCTTTACCAAGGGAAAGCAAATTTAAAATTTACATCAGCGCACTGACACAATTAAATATTGATGAGCATAATCGGATTCCGACCACCGACGGGCGCTTGATCCGCAGAATGGTAAGGGATGCAAGAACCAGGGGTGCCTCCGCTCAGAAGACTATTTCCATGTGGCCGTCTGTAAGGAGAGGGGAAGATGAGAATATATTTCCGTTTCAAGAGGACGCAGATGTCATGTTTAATTCAGCACTCATCTACGAGCTGGCGGTATTAAAGCAGTATGCAGAACCCATTCTCTTCGGTATTGACCGTAATTGTCCGGAATATGTGGAGGCCAAGCGTTTGCTAAAATTCCTCGATTACTTTATTGGAGCACCAAGCGAGGTCATTCCGCCGAATTCAATTATTAAGGAATTTGTCGGAGGAAGCTGCTTCAAAGTATAGTCTTGCAAAAACATACGAGCCCAAAGCGAATTATAGATTAAAATCGCATGAAAAGAACTCCAAAATGAATTCTATAAGAGATTCATTTAGAAATTCTTTCAGGTATTGTTAAGTGGGGATGATGGAATGAGTCTTGATAAGAAACATTGGGATAGGATTTATGAAGCTGACATGAATAAGAAGCCGACTTATGATCTGTGGCTGGATAAATATGATGAAATACTGACTTCTTCCGTAACTGTTCCGATCATTGATTTGGGGTGTGGAGCCGGAAATGATACTCTTTATCTGACAGAGAGAGGATATCAGGTTGTTTCCTGTGATTTTTCGGAAAAAGCATTAATACGTTTAAAGTATTATATCAATGATTTTTATCCGCTCTGTTTTGATATGAAGGATGGTTTGCCTTTTGATGATAACAATTCGAAAGTAATCATATCAGATCTTTCGCTTCATTACTTTACCTGGGAGGATACGGTTAGAATCGTACAGGATATAAAAAGGGTTTTAAGGAAGGATGGGGTATTGTTATGCAGAGTAAATTCGGTAAAGGATTTTAATTACGGAGCAGGGCAAGGTGTTAAGATTGAAGAAAATTTTTATCTTGTAGCAGATAAGCAGAAACGATTTTTTGATGAAGTGACGTTAATAGAATTATTTAAGGAATGGAAGATACAATATATCGAAGAAACAGAAATGAATCGGTATGAGATGAAAAAGATAGTCTGGGAAATTTGCGTGCGTAAATAGCCTAAAACAGTGCCGGTATCGGATGCAGAAAGCATCGATACCGGCACTGTTTTAGGTTAATAGGTTTTAAGAACTTGGATGTAAAAGAATCCTTCCTATTAGAATTATTATTAATATCTAGATAAAACATAGGTGCATGAACAATAGTATTCATACACCGTTTCTGGTAAGATATTCAATTAATAATGGTATGAGCAGCACTGTAAGCCGGGTTCTGTATTAAATGGTCATCTGTCTTGACTGCACGTTGCCATACAGCTCATGTATTCGCTTTCGCAGATACAACGCGACCAACCCTAAAGCACGGCGGGCAACCGTATCGCTTTATGTTCGGTCTTGCTTCGAGTGGGGTTTACATAGCCCCTGCTGTTACCAGCAGAGCGGTGGTCTCTTAAGCCACCTTTCCATCCTTACCAAATTACTTTGGCGGTATATTTCTGTTGCACTAGCCTTGGAGTCACCTCCACCGGACGTTATCCGGCACCCTGCCCTGTGAAGCCCGGACTTTCCTCGCCTGTAACAGGCGCGACCATCTGTGCTACTCACAGGTTGTATTCTATCACGGTGTTTCATAATTGTAAATGAGAATTGTTTGAAATATTTCGCTGCGATATAGTGTTCTAGGGACGGTTGCTGACAAAAATCTCGGTGATGGGGTGCGATTTTGAAAAGCTAGTTGCAGTTTACTAGCACTTCTAAGGTCTCATCGTCGCTTGGGACAATTTGGCGAGGCCGCTGAAAAAGTCCCTTTTTAGGTAGCTAAATGAATAAAGTTGTATATATATTCATGTCAAGTCTATGAAAGAACTTTTTCAGTGCCCCTATCATGTCCGAAAAAACTCCGCTCTCTCAGAGACCCAAGAATTGCACGTAAACTGCAAATGCCTTCAAAATCGCCTCCCATCACCATGCTTCCTGTCAGCAACCTTTCTTTGTACATTAGTTCGTACTATTCTATTATGATACTAAGGAAGCCAAATGCTGGTTTCCAATCCAATAATCCGTGTTTTTCCTAACATTAATCCGGCCTTTCAGATACGGATATAACAGAACTTATGGATGAAAAAAATTCTGTTTGGAATAGGTGGAAAAGGATTAAGAAATTTGTAAGGATTTCATATGGCGAATATGATATGATTATTGTGAATTATAAAAGACATAATTCACATTTGTAAGTTTGTGCCTGCGTAATCCTCGGTACAAACTAAATCTAAGAGTAGGTTATACTGATTATTGTGAATTATAAAAGACATAATTCACATTTGTAAGTTTGTGCCTGCGTAATCCTCGGCACAAACTAAATCTAAGAGTAGGTTATGGAAATTATTTCAGATATAATTCGCACTGCATTTTACTGTATGTTGTCAGACTATAATGAAATGTATATAGATAGGGAGGATATGGGTATGGAGCAAGCCCGAATACTGGTTGTAGATGATGATAAAGAGATTGCTGATCTGGTAGAAATCCATCTGGTCAGTGAGGGATATAGTGTCCGAAAAGCAAATACGGCTAAGGAAGGACTTCAGATACTGGAAACAGCAGATATTATGCTTGTCATACTAGATATTATGATGCCGGGAATGGACGGTCTGACCATGTGCGGCAGAATCAGGGAGAACAGCACGGTTCCGATTATCATGCTGAGTGCCAGATCCAGTGACCTGGACAAGATTATCGGTCTGGGGACAGGAGCAGATGATTATGTAATCAAGCCCTTTAATCCTTTGGAGCTTACAGCCAGAGTTAAATCTCAATTAAGAAGGTACACGAAATTCAATCCGAGTTCTCATGACGATAAGCTGGATAAGGAGATCGTGCTTGATCATCTGATTATCAATAAAGAAAGCCATAAGGTAGTGGCATATGGCAAGGATGTGAAGCTGACACCGATTGAATTTGACATTCTGCACCTTCTGTCAAGCAATGTCGGTCGGGTGTTTTCAACCGATGATATCTTTGAAAGAGTATGGAATGAGAAGATGTTTGAAGCTAATAATACAGTAATGGTACACATACGACGAATCAGGGAGAAGATAGAGATGGATTCAAGGGATGCCCAGATCATCAAAACGGTGTGGGGAGTAGGGTATAAGATTGAAGAATAGTATTTTTAAAAGCTTTCGGTTTGAAATCGTGCTATATAGTCTGCTGAGTCTTTTTTATACGTTCCTTACAATCACGATTGCTTACACCGGCACATATATTTTGTTTAGAGGATTATTTCGATGGATTTGCGGGTTTCCTGCGGTTCTCATCTTGGTAATCGCGGTTTTTTTCTGTATCCTATTATTTATTATCTATTTTTTGATGCTTACTAAGAAGTTCATAGACTATATCCGAGAGATATCAGATGGCATCAATCAGATTTCCAGAGGAAATCTGAATAACCGCATCGATATTAAAAATGAAGATGAATTTGCATTTCTTGCGGATAAGCTGAACCAGATGGCGGATGATATCAAGGGAATTATGGAGAATGAGCGGACTATTGAGAATGCCAAAAATGAACTGATAACAAGCGTAGCCCATGATCTTCGGACACCGCTGACCTCCATTATCGGATATCTTGAGCTGGTATCCACGAAGGAGCTTGATCCTGAGACTCAAAATAAATACACCGGCATAGCTTACAATAAGTCAAAGCGTCTGGAGAAGCTGATAGAGGATCTGTTTACGTATACCAAATTTAACTTTGGAGAGGTCAAAGCAGATTTATCAGAAGTTGATATGGTGAAGCTGGTCAACCAGTTGGTGGATGAGTTTTATCCGTCCTTCGCAGAAAATCATTTAGAATATGAGTTTATTACAAATAATCCGGTGGCAACCATTAAGGCTGATGGGAACCTGCTTGCCAGAGCTTTTGCCAATTTAATCAGCAATGCTATCAAGTATGGCAGGGAGGGCAAGAGTATCCTAATTAAGCTCGATAGAAATGATGTGGGGGTAAATATATCAGTAACCAATTACGGCGTTATCATCCCACAAGAAGATCTGGAAAGGATATTCCTGCGCTTTTACCGTGTAGAGTCCTCAAGATCAAGTGAAACCGGAGGGAGCGGACTTGGACTTGCTATCGCGAAGAGCATCATTGAAATGCATAGAGGAGCAATCTATGCCAGAAGTGACGAGGGGGCAACTGTTATTACAGTGGAACTTAAGAATGAACCTACAGATACAAATTAAGCCATCAGATTTCCGGTCATGCAATACATTCGAATGTATTCTATGCCTTCATGGAATCTAATGGCTTTCATTTGTAAACTATGTAACGGAAGAAGAAAAAATATAATTATATTATACCACAGATTTCATAGAAAGAAAGCATTTTTATAAATTTAAAATATTGTTAACATATCAGCAGAAGGATTATTCAAATAGAATCAATCATCGTTTTTCACGATAGAGTCTGCATAGGACAGAAACTTTTTTGAAATCCTTAGCTTTTGATAGGCGGCCGCATAAGTAATATCATTTATTCCCTCAATAAAGTTTTGAGGGAATTTTTTTTGTATGCCTTTACCTGACAAAACATGAGAAGCCTTATTATATGCGATTGCCGCTTCTGTTTCTGAGGGATAACAACCAATTCTGTAATCGCCATTGATATGTATTTTGGCTACATACTGAGGCTGACCTTTTATGAATATCCTTGAAACACCGTGATAATGATTAATAATCTCGATATTATGATAGCTGAAATCACTGTTATCTCCATTAATAAAGATATAGTCTTTTCCGGGGACCGCAAAATTCTTAATACCGTAACGGGAGAGAATGCTGACCTGCATTCCGTAGTCTGATACAAAGAGATGACCACCACGCTTCATAATCTTGTGATGGGCATAATAAAAGAGGTCATCCACATCAAACTTCAAAGCGGTTACCCTGTCAATATAATATAGGAAATATCGTTTCTTCAGGTAAATAGGGTTTTTGAAATATATGAGGTTATCGCGGAAATTGATAAGAACAACCCACTTTTCAAAGGGTAGGACGCAGGAGCCCGGATAATCATCGATTGTCCATAGTTGTGGGTTGGAAAGAAGTTCGCCGGACAGCAAGTAAGCTTGACCTGCATCACTTTCACTATAAAAACCGCCAAGACTGACATGCTTTCCTTTATAAGTAATAGATGCTCTGTAATAAACCTCGCCATTTATCTTCTCGGCTTTATAGACTCCGGATAACATGTTCGTAACCTCCGATGCTTCTTCAAATACTGCTGATAATATCGATGCCTTCAATTAATTTAAATATAGCAGATATGGAAATAAATCGCAAGAAGAGGTAGAGAATCAGAACAATTGTTAAGAATATATGAACCACCATCTATGTAGAATGACCCTGTTTTGTGGAAAAATCGTACTAGAGTGGTAGAATATGAAAAATTTTATGCATAACCTTGTAAAATATTTAATATACTATTAATAATTTGTTAAAAATATCTTGTTGATTATACACAGAACATCACCATAATACTTAAAGTAGATTGTTACATATTACCTCTTATGTAAAATTAAGTAATACGAGTGTCGTGCCAATTAACGAAAATCGTGTTTTGATATTGACACAAAAATATCTGTTAAATATAATCCATGTTAGCTGTTTCTAACAGTGGCAATAAATGGAAACACTTATTTTACCAAATTATCAGAAAAGAGGAAAGAATATGTCTATAATATATTCGTTTCTTCAAAAGAGAAAATTGCATGAAAGTCATCATGGCTTTATTATGATTTTCATAGCATATGTATTATCTGCGTTGATGCTGGTTCTAGGCTCGGATGTGTTTTATAACATTAATTCGGCGGCAGCGGGGATGAATACAACTACGGATGAAGAAACGCAAAGCTTATTTAAAACAAGTGTAGAACTTGTGAATCCTTATGGCATCGCCGATTCAGCGGCAATGGTTCCCGGCGGTAATAGGTCGGGCAAATCATCAACCGGTGGCGATACTGTTTGGTTCTTGGGTAATGCAATGGACGGAGCAGCCTTCGATAATGTCATGGAGAAGATGGGAAGTACCATTGAAACCATGTCAGAGAAAAAGGACGACAAGGAAGTGGTAGCCGAAAAATTATCCATAAAGACGGCTTCTGTATCCGGATATGGCAATGTTACGAATAAAGAGGTAGAGATGCTGGAGCGAATCGTTCAAGCAGAAGCCGGCGGAGAAGATATGACCGGTAAAATTCTGATTGTGAATGTAATTATGAACAGGGTCGCAGACAAGCATTTTCCGGATACCATTAAAGAGGTTATCTTTCAAAAATCCGACGGTGATTATCAATTTTCTCCGGTTGGAAGCGGCAGGTACTGGTCAGTCAACATCTCTGACGAGACAGAGGAGGCGGTGGAGAAAGCTTTGGAGGGGAAAGATTATTCCATGGGTGCCTTGTATTTTGTGGCACGGGACAGGACAGATTCAAAGCATATGAGTTGGTTTGACGATCAGCTGGATCGGCTTTTTGCGCATGGCGGGCATGAATTCTACAAAAACAAATAGAAGTATTGAATCCGAAGATTAAGCATGTTATAATACATGAAACTTGCCTGTAGTACATAGCATTAGGCAATATGAAATATTAGAAAAGGGGATTGAAACGATATGAACCTAATGTACAGAAGCACCAGAGACTCGAATCAAAGAGTAACAGCTTCACAAGCTATATTACAGGGCTTATCTTCGGATGGAGGTTTATTTGTACCGGAAAGCATTCCGGTTTTCACAAAAACCATGAAGGAACTTGCCGGTCTCGATTACCGCGGACTTGCATATGAGGTAATGAAGCTTTTTCTGACCGATTATACACAGGACGAATTAATGGACTGTATCAATAAAGCTTATGATGACAAATTCGATACGCCGGAGATAGCTCCGCTTAAGGAGGCCGGACAGGCTTATTATCTGGAACTATTTCATGGAGCAACCATTGCCTTTAAAGATATGGCATTATCGATTCTGCCGCACCTGCTCACCAAGGCTGCACAGAAGAATAATGTGCAGGAGGAAATCGTAATACTTACCGCCACCTCGGGTGACACAGGGAAGGCAGCTCTTTCAGGCTTTGCTGATGTTAAGGGCACAAAGATCATTGTTTTCTATCCGAAGGACGGCGTAAGTGTTGTACAGGAAAAGCAGATGGTGACACAGAAGGGTGATAATACCAGCGTGATTGCTATCCGGGGTAATTTTGATGATGCACAGACCGGTGTTAAGGAGATGTTTAATAACCGAGAGCTCGCTGCCCGTCTTAAGAATTCCGGATATCTTTTCTCTTCAGCCAATTCGATAAATATCGGAAGACTGATCCCGCAAATTGTATATTATGTCTACTCCTATGTTTGCTTATATAAGAAGAAGTTGATATCCGAGGGTGAAAAGATTAACGTTGTCGTACCGACCGGTAACTTCGGGAATATACTTGCGGCATATTATGCAAAGGAACTGGGGATACCGATTGGAAAGCTGATTTGTGCCTCAAATGAAAACAAGGTACTTTTTGATTTCTTCCAGACAGGACGTTATGATCGGAACAGAGATTTTATTCTAACCGAATCGCCTTCCATGGATATTCTGGTCTCAAGTAACCTGGAGCGTCTGATATATCATATAGCAGATCAGGATTCCGAGAAAACCAATCAGTTTATGAAAGCCTTGGCAAGCAACGGAACTTATGAGATTACGGAAAGCATGAAGGCAAAGCTAAGTGACTTTGTAGGGGGGTGGGCCTCCGAGGCAGAGACAAGAGAAGCCATTTATAAGGAGTATCAGCAGAATGGCTATGTCATCGATACCCATACTGCAGTTGCCGCCAGTGTTTATTCCGGTTATAGTAAGAATACACAGGATTCTACACCGGCGGTTATCGTATCGACCGCAAGCCCTTACAAATTTGCGGACAGCGTCCTTGGAGCACTTAAGATCGAAAGCATTCCGACCGACGATTACGAACAGGCGAAGCTGCTGCAGAAGGTATCGGATACAAAGATACCTAAGGCGGTGGAAGAGCTTCGCACCGCTCCGGTTCTACACAATAGGGTGTGTGCGATTCATGAGATGCAATCAGTGGTCGAAGATATTTTGAAAATAATCTAATTGTGACAAATGCATGACATAAAATTGACACAACCAAAGTGCATTATATAAACATAGTCAAGGCAATCAGTTAGGCGCCGTAGCGAAGAACAATAGTAATAGATGATGTCACATCCTATTCTACATCTGTTATACCGGTTCTGATAGTACGGTGAATGACAAATAGGGGGGTATCCCGGATAAGCATTTTGACTAAGATATAGTCACCGATGATAGATAATTACTACAATTGAGTTAAATTGGCGATTGGTAAATTATCCAAATAAACGATAATAGGACTTGACCTTTTTTTCCTTTATTGTTATAATCATCTTGTTATTGGCAGATTATATTCAAACGTACCATTTTTGATTTTTACAGGGGTTACACACCTTGTGGAGGTACAAAGGGGCGTACAATATAACACCAAACCATATATTTTAAGGAGGAAGTAAGAATATGAAAAAGAGTTTCTTTAAGAAGTTATCTTTCGTTCTGGCTTTAGCGATGATTGTTACTACACTCGCTCCTGCCACCGGCGCATTTGCTGCTACAACACCTGCGCTTAGCACTACATCCAAGACATTGCTTCTTGGCGAGCCAGCTGCGAAATCGAGTTTTGACTTCAACTTCAAGAAAGCTACATTGGTTAGCGGATGCAAATATTCATGGACATCGTCTAACACAAAGGTAGCTAAAGTAACCAGTACTAATGGTCTTACAAAGGCAGTTGGTATCGGTACAGCTACAATCACATGTAAAGTAACAAAGAAGAGCACAGGCAAGAAAGTTGCTACTGTAACCGCAAAGGTAACTGTAAAGGATAATATGAAGACTATTACAATTACAGATCCCGGTACAGTTGCTATTGACAAGGCTACTACACTTGCTTATACCTACACAACATTTGGTGGAGCTACTACCGGTTCAACAAGTGATGTAAAGTGGACTGTTGATAAAACAGGCGCTACTGTAACAGCAGGTGTGTTTACAGCAACACTTCCTGGAACTTACACAGTTACAGCAAATGCAACAACAAGCGTAAGCACAAATTTAGTTAAAGCAACAGATACTCAAGTAATCACAGTTGTTCCTAGCATTGTTTCTGTTAAACAAGTTGACTTAGATACCTTTAAGGTAACCTTTGATGCAGACATGAGCAAGACTGATGTTACAACCGGATCTTCTTTATATCAGGTTATCGCTGGCAAGCCAGTATTAACCGGTACAGAAAAGATTAAGAGTACATCCCTTGATGCAACTGGCAAGATCGTAACATTTGATGCATACGGTGCTTTCACACAAGGCAGTGCATACAATTATGTATACGGTAAGCTTACAGGTACATTTACGGCAGCTAAGGTTGAGTTAATTAACGTCACGAGCGTTGTTTTCGATGACTTTGATGTTGATACCTCAGTAGGTTATCAAGATATGTCATCAAGCGTTAAAGCATACAACAGTGATGGCGTTATCATTTACACCGGTTCAGACTCTGCTTTTGGCACATATTTGACCTACACTTATGGTGGAGATTTCAATAAGGGTTATTCAGCAGGAAGTACTGCTTTCCTTTATGCAGATGGTAATACAGCTAAGATTTCTGTTAAGTGGGAAGCAACAGTATATGATGCAACAGCTTTGGTATTTAAGACATTAACATTCAGTGATGATGCTATTGCAACTGCTAAGAACAAGGATGTAATTACAGCAGGGTCAATGAAGTTTGCGGCTCCTTTGCTTACAGATGCAACCGATAAAGCAAGCTTGTCATATTCTGCAACAGGAGTTACTGTAGCTGCAACTGATAACAACAAAATTGCTGTTAAGTATACTCTCAACAAAGATACTACAGATATAAAATATTCAACAAACATATATAACAGCTCAGCTTTCACATTTAAATCAACTGATTTTTCTAAGCTGGTTATTGGCGGTTACGTAATGTATCCTGTATCAACCGGTACCGTAACAGTTCTTGTATACAGCGGAACAACTCAGGTTGGTGCATTTGATGTAACAATCGTAGCTGCAAGATCATTTGCTTCTGCAGTACAGGATGCAACCAGTGTTTCAATTGGTAACAGCGATGTAGATGAATCTGGAGCCAATGTAAATGTTGCTATTAAAGACTCTATGGGTAATGATGCTACCGCTAGTGGTGTAACTTTCGACAAGATAGCAGGTCCTACAATAACCTCAGGATGTAGTTTACCTACTCCTTCATTTGATATTACAACCGCTGGTAAAGTGGTACTTAATTTCAAAGGTTATACTGGAATTATAGGTTCTAGTACAAAGGCACAAGTTGGTCAGTATTCATACAAAGTAGGTATTACTTCTTTAACTACTACCAAATATGTATGGGTAACAGTTAATGTTACAGATGCTACTTCTGTGGATGCTATGAAGGTAGTTTCCTATAAGGTAGAGCTTAGCAGTACAGCTATTGATGTTAAGAGCGTTACAGATTCATCTATTACTGTTGGTGTATATGGATACAATAGTGCAGGAGTGAAGGTATCAAAGCTTCTTCCGAATCAATATGTTGTTGCAGTGACAGATACTAGCGGCAACGCTCCTACTGTTACCTCCAGCGATTATGATACAACAATCCCGGTTGTACAAAGTGCAGCAGGTCAGGCAGTTACTTCAGATGCTATTGGCACATATATTGTAAAGGTTACAGCTCAGGTTCAGCTGAGTACAGCAGGTAATTCGGATTATAGAGTTGCTACAGCACTTCTTGATCAGAAGACATTTACATTAACTGATACAACTACTAAGACAATTAATTCTGTTAGTCCTACAGTATCAGCTTCTACTTACACTACTGTATTAACAGCAGTTAATGCAGCAGTATCTGTAGCAGTTAACGGAACTACCTTGCCGATAGAAAAAGTTGACTATACTTTAGGTGATACAGGGATAATATCAGCAGATACTGGTTTAACTGCTGGAAAAAGTATTTATGTATCAGCGGTATATGTGAAGGTTGCTAATACTGATACTTCTTACTTCTTGTATAAGATTGATATTAACCAGAGCATTACTGCTTATTAATTAATTCATATTTAGTATAAAAACTAAAGGTGAGAAAAGTCCTGCGATTTATAATCGCAGGACTTTTTTTAGACATTTTTGCAATGAAAACCTTCATAATATATTGATGTCAACATGTTAATATTGTATAATGAATAAGTATATATTATACCAGAAGGAGAAATATCATGTCGAATAAGGGGAACAGTAGTGATAAGAGTGCGAATCATAAGAATACGAATCAAATGAATAAGTCAAACAAGGTGATGAATAATCATTCCAATACCAATAAAAAGAAATCAGTTCAGGTGGAGCAAAAGAAACTATATAATTTGATACCGATATTTTTTATTTTATGTATTATACCACTGATTGTTAAATGTTATATGTATGATCCGAAGTTGAATCAGAATACATGGTTTCCTAAGGACAAGGATAGTGTTGTGGATTTATTTCTATACTATAAGCAAAGGTGGTTCATTATAATTTCATATATTGTTGCGGGTGCAGCAGTGATAAAGACTATAATGATAAGAAAATCAGTGAAGCTACCCAAAATATTCATTCCGTTAGCTGTTTATGCAATCCTGGCACTTCTATCCGCGGTCGTATCAAAATATGCTTCTTTTAGCTTTACCGGCAGCTATGAGATGTTCGAATCTGTATTTGCATTATTGGGTTATTGTTTGATTGTCTATTATTGCTTCCTGTTTTTAGAGGAGGAACATGATTTTAAGCTGATAGTGAATTTCTTGACGGGGGTTGTTATCATTTTGGGGATATTGGGGGTATTTCAATTTCTTGGATATGATTTCTTTTCTACTCAGATAGGAATAAATATGATAATACCAAGCGATTTGAGACCATATATTCAAACGAGTTCTGTGTTTGGTAAAGGAATAGTATACATGACTTTATTTAATCCGGATTATGTCGGTGTATATGCGGCATTAGTTACACCCATCCTGTTTGTTATGCTCTTATTTCAGAAACGTGTGATATCAATCATTCTAATATCATGCGCTGTAATTGGACTTGTTATCAGTGCGATAGGCTCTCACTCCTTAGCGGGTACAATCGGATTTGGAGTGGCAATTATAGTGATTATGCTATTCATGTGGAGACACCTAGTAAAACGCCTCATTATTACTGTTCCACTTGTACTTATACTTGTATTTGGTTTAATCTTTATCGCTACTTATTCGAATCATTACTACTTGGATAAAGTTAAAAATACAATACAAATTACAAAGACAGAACACGCATTAACAGATATTCATACAGAGGATGATGGTATCTCTTTGACCTATCATAATAATATATTAAAGATAAAAGGAGATCAAGAAGATGGTGTGATTACTCAAGTGCATCTCTATGATCAAAGCAATGTTGAACTCTTGACAAGTTTTGATGATACAAGAAGAGTATATATCGTTATGGATGAAAGATTCTCTGATGTTACCTTCGGATGTGATGCAGAAACGCCAAGTACACTTTATGTAGCAGTTGATGGATCAAGTTTTGGCTTTCAATATTCAGCGGACGATGGTAAATGCTATTATATGAATCCGTATAATCAAATGGATCAGATGATTACAGCACCATCTGTATTGTTTAAGGGTCATGAAAGCTTTGCTTCCGGGCGTGGGTATATATGGTCCAGAACAATACCTTTACTTAAGAACTATATATTATTGGGAAGTGGACCGGATACCTTTACCTTTGTATATCCGCAGCAGGATTATATGAACATGATACGTTATGGATTTGGAGGCCAGATAATGACCAAACCTCACAGCATGTATCTTCAGATGGCTGTACAGACCGGAGTTCTGTCACTGATTGCTTTTCTTGTATTTTATGGTATGTATTTTGCATCCAGTATATTTTTATATATAAGGGGGCGTTTCACTAGTTATTATGCAAAGCTTGGATTAGCAATATTTATTGGAACTTTTTGTTATATGGTAACAGGGATAACAAATGATTCGAATATTAATACAGCTCCGGTATTTTGGACTCTGATGGGTGTCGGAATTGCAGTTAACCTCAAAGCAAAGCCACTCATACTTAAGGAAATTGCAGAGTTTAAAGCAGAAAAGGCGGTAAAGAAAAAGAAGGAATTAGAAGATACAAATTCTAATAGTTGAGAGATAAGATGAAATTAGAGGCTGCAGATTCTGATAAATGAGAGAAGAGATGAGATTAGAGGCTGCAAATTATATTAATTGAGATAAAAGAAGAAATTAAAGAAAAATTAAAATTGATAAGAAGAAAAGTATATTTTAATTATTCTATTTAACTTGTGTATAGACTTCCGAAAAAAAATAATAATTGGAATTGAAGAAGTAACTATTCCTAGAAATTTATATTTAAAGATGGACATTAGTATTCCTAGGAGTTTATATTGAAAGCCGAACATAAGTATTAATATAAAGTAATTTCTTTATTCCGCGTTGAATGGATGCAGCTGATAAATCGTTACGAGGACATGGTATAAAAAATAACCGTATATCCTTATCGGAGGAGTAATATGATGCTTCGATAGGAATACGGTTGTTTTTATTTACTTAAGAGATGGGAACTAAGCTTTGTGTTCATGTGGTGTATTTTGCAATTACTAGACCAATGATGTTAGGAGGCCATCTAATAGTACGAATTCCATCTAATAGTACGAAATTCCTTCTATGAGATAAGTAACGCGAAGATTATAAACAGCTGTGGAAAGTCCTTGAAATAACCTCATCCTTTTGTTGTTCGCTCAAGGAATTGAATCTTACCGCATATCCTGACACTCGTATTGTCAAATTCGGATATTTTTCAGGATGATCCTTCGCATCAAGCAGTAATCCTCGATCCAGAACATTGACATTAATGTGATGGCCCGCTTTTGCAAAATACCCATCAAGGAGAGCTGCTAGGTTACTTATTTGCTCCGGTTTACTCTTTCCTAGGGTGCCGGGCGTTATGGAGAAGGTATAGGAGATGCCATCCCTACAATTCTCATAGTCCAACTTGGAGACGGATTCTAATGAGGCAAGCGCTCCGTTTTTATCTCTTCCATGCATCGGATTGGCACCGGGAGCAAAGGGAGCGCCTGACTTTCGTCCATCCGGGGTTGATCCGGTTTTACTTCCGTATACCACATTGCTGGTGATTGTAAGAACGGATAGGGTATGCACTGCATTACGGTAGGCAGGATGCTTGCGAAGGCGTGTAATAAATTCATCGGTAAGCATTGTTGCAATCTGATCAACACGATCATCGTTATTGCCAAAAGCCGGATAATCACCTTCGATTTTAAAATCAGTAATGATACCCCTCGAGTCCTTGATAGGAGTGACCTTTGCATATTTGATTGCACTCAAAGAGTCAGCGACAACGGATAGACCGGCAATTCCAAATGCCATGAAGCGTTCGACCTCGGTATCATGAAGTGCCATCTGCAGTTTTTCGTAAGCATATTTATCATGCATATAGTGTATAACATTCATAGTATTCACATAGAGACCACACAGCCACTCCATCATGGGAAGGAAGCAATCCATTACCTTTTGATATTCTAAAGGCGTACCGGCCTCAAACGAAGCGGATATGGGTCCGACCTGTTCGTTGCTCTTTTCATCGCGTCCCCCATTTAAGCTCATAAGCAGTACCTTAGCCAGATTACAGCGGGCACCAAAGAATTGCATCTGCTTTCCGATACGCATAGCGGATACGCAGCAAGCGATACCATAATCATCCCCATAATCAGGCCGCATCAAATCATCGTTCTCGTATTGTAGGGAATCAGTTTCAATTGACAGCCTAGAGCAATAATTCTTAAAAGTTTGTGGAAGCATAGAAGACCAAAGTACAGTTAGATTTGGCTCCGGTGCGGGAGAAAGATTGGTTAAGGTATGGAGAAAACGGTAGCTGTTTTTCGTGACCATGCTTTTACCGTCTTCCGTGATTCCACCGATTGATTCGGTAACCCAGGTCGGGTCGCCGGCATACAGCTCATTATATTCCGGTGTACGAAGCTGTCTTGCCATACGCAGCTTCAGTACAAACTGATCGATAATTTCCTGAGCTTCAACTTCCGTTATAGTTCCATTCTTCAAATCCCGTTCAAAGTAGATATCTAAGAAGGTGGAGGTTCGTCCCAAGGACATCGCAGCACCATTTTGTTCCTTAATTGCTCCTAGATAGGCAAAATATAACCATTGAACTGCTTCTGTAGCATTAGCCGCAGGTCTTGTTAAATCGAAACCATACTCCTTTGCCATAGTGATTAATTGCCTAAGAAAATCAATCTGACGATATAATTCTTCCAGGGAACGCATGTTTTCATCATCCATTAGGTGTTGTCCAAGAATGAATTTATCCTTTGATTTTTGATTAATCAAGTAATCCACGCCATAAAGTGCAACCCTGCGGTAGTCACCGATAATTCTGCCTCTGCCATAGGCATCCGGAAGTCCTGTAATAATACCGCTTTTTCTTGCGGTTTTCATTTCTGAAGTATAGACGCGGAATACGCCATCGTTATGGGTTGTTCGATACCTGAAATGTTCCTCAACCTCTTCAGATAAGGAATAGCCATAAGCTTCACAGGCTTGACGTGCCATTCTAATTCCGCCAAATGGATTAACACCTCGTTTTAAGGGAGCATCGGTCTGAAATCCAAAGATAATCTCATTTTCCTTGTCAAGATAAGAGGGCTCATAGGTTAAAAGCGAGCTTACCTTATCGGTATTTATAGATAGAACACCCTTCTCGTGTTCTTCCTTTGCTAATAATTGATACTGATTGTTAAGGGTAAGCGTTCTGGCTGTTGCCGGTGCAAGAAAGCTTTCATCACCGTTATATGGTGTGTAGTTATTTAAAATAAAATCTCTGACATCAATTTCTTGTTGCCATCTTCCAGGGACAAAATCGTTCCATTCGTTCATGTAATCCTCCAATCTGCCGAATAAGCATAAAAAAACACCTGAGCTTTTTTGCCCAGGCGGTCGACATATTACATCCGGCTTCTCATATTAGGAAGCGTTATTATCGGTCCCCTGTGGTTACCCACATATCCGCCAGTTCCGATATAATTAAATTATAAAGTTCTAATCCGTCATTGTCAAGATTCAAGTATTGATTTAAATATATTAAATTACCGGTTTCGACAATAATTCAGTTGGATTAGTCATGTATCAGTTACATATTCATTATAACATCTGTATTTATTACAAATTGTCATTTGCTCATTACGAGATTACTACTCGTTTGCTACGTATCAGATAATAATTTTTTACAAACATGCTGCTAGTTTATTAAGAACATGCTGCTAGTTTATTAAGAACATGTTATTAGTTTACTAAGAAGATGCTATTAGTTGGTTATGAATATTCAATTGGTTCGGTATGAACATGCTACTTATTTATCATAGCCCTAATCTGAGGGACCTTCTTTACTAATGGCAGAAGTATAGAGGCCAAGACAATTCCCATTACATTCTGAATTAGGTTGAAGAGCGCGGAGGACAATGGAGTGATTAAGTTTCCGGTAAGAATACATTCATAGATATAGTATCCGACAGTAACAGTTATTCCAACGGCAGCACCGGCTACAATCACGGAACCTTTACGGATATGACGGTAGGAATAAGCTCCGGCTATTGCTGCCAGTGCTTTGATTACAAGAGTTGCCGGGGCATATAGAAAGGCACCGAGGAAGATATCTGCAAGTATGGATCCGATACCGGCAGCCAACCCGCCGTATAATGGCCCGAGTATGATACCGCTAAGTAATACAAAAGCATCACCGGGGTGAATATATCCACCGGTTGTATTAGGTATTTTAATTGGAAGAGATATAGTAACCGCGCAGGTCAAAGCAGCCATTAAGGCAGCTGTGACAAGTTTAATAATCTTATCGGCATTTTTCATGATAAAGCCTCCTGTCTTTCTTATCCGCATTTTCAAGTGAAAGCATAGCATAGAATACCCTATATTTCAAGCGTTATATCATAGGAATGTGTTTCGGGGTATATTATATGAGTGTGCTTCACGATATGATATATGGATGGTGCTATTCCTTGTATCATATACGGCCCGGTACTGGGAGAGATGATTTCACCGAGGTTAAAGGTTGGTTAATTATCTCTGCTAATCGGTATCGGTGAGGAAGACTATGGATAGAATATATGATATGATTTGTACTCTTGCGATATCAACATTTTCTGTCATGGAAGCATTTTTCCTCGTGATATATGTTTACGTCGGAATTACCGGACTATTGGATACAGCACAAAATGGATACAGCACAAAATGGAAATTTAATCAAATATTAATTCCAATTATGAATATTGTATATTATAATAAAAATAATAACGATGCACTTAATGATGTCGTTTCATATCATAGGTAACATGGGGATTGGGGACTGTTATGAAGGAATCAAAAGGCTTGACATATGTTAAAATAATAATAAATTTCATATTTATTATCATGGTCGCACTTTTTCTGTTTTTAGTGCTACCAAAATTTATTGTCTTTTTTATGCCGGTGATAATAGGTTGGGTTGTTTCCTTAATTGCGAACCCTATGGTACATTTTCTGGAAAAGAGAGTCAAACTGCTTCGAAAACACAGCTCTTTTATTATTATTGTTACTGTTATCATAGTTATCGTTGGTATTATGATACTGTTATCGGCGTTGATTCTAAAAGAAGCAAAACAATTAATTGATAATCTACCGACTATTATGAGTGAATTCAGCGCCAAATTTACCGAAACGTCAATCTACTTTAAGGAAAAGACTTCGGTTTTGCCGAGCGGTATTCGCAGTGCCATTGATAATACATTTGAAGGAATAGGAAGCTATGTCAATAATTTTGCGAATAGTTCGAAGCCTATTTCTCCGGATCGTGTCAGTCTGGTAGCGAAGAATGTGGCAGAGGCCTTCCTCTATATAATAATAACCATTCTTTCGGCATACTTTTTTACTGCTTATCGGAACGAGTTATCTGATGGGCTTAAGAAGCATTTGCCGGCATCCATTATCAATTATTGGAGACTGATTTTTGATAATTTTAAAGCAGCGTTTGGTGGATATTTTAAAGCACAGTTTAAAATCATGCTTGTTTTAATTGTTATTATGTTCATCGGTTTTGAGATATTGCAGGTGGGTTATTCATTTTTGTTTGCGCTTGGAATAGCATTTCTGGATTTTCTGCCTGTCTTTGGAACCGGCGCAATTTTATGGCCATGGGCAGTTCTGGAGATGCTGTCCGGACATTATGTAAAAGCTATTGGATTAGTTGCGATATATCTGATTTGCCAGATTGTGAAGCAGATTTTACAGCCGAAATTGGTTGGAGACAGTATCGGACTTCATCCATTTGCAACGTTGATTCTGCTATTTATCGGTTACAAACTTTACGGTGTCGTTGGAATGATTATAGGTATACCGGTCGGTATGGTGTTAGTGAATCTCTATAGAGTAGGCATGTTTGACAGACTGATACGTGGTTTCAAAATAGTTGCACATGATATTAATGAATTTAGAAAGTTTTAAAAATTTTAAATAAATTTAAAAGCAAGCTATACAAACTAGGAAATCAATGGTAAAATAAATTTGAAATATTTTTTCAAATGATATCATAATTAACTGAGGAGTATATATATGAGCATTACAAATGAAAAATTGAGTGAAGAGACTATTACTACAGAGGAAATAAAACTAATATTAGATCAATATCGAATCGGAAAAAAACCGCTTGCAAAACTTCTTGGTTGGGGTGAGACAACCATCATTAGGTACATGGAGGGGGATGTTCCAACCAACGAATATTCCAACAAGCTTCGAATAATATTAGAAGATCCTGAGTATTATTATGAATTGCTTTGTAAGAAAAAAGAATGTCTTACCGGAGTTGCTTATAAAAAAAGCAAAAATGCAGCCATGACCAAGATTATGGCTACTAAGATTTATGTTGTTGCTTATTATATAGTCAATAGGTGTAACGCAGATGTTTGTGCGGGGTGCATACAATATTTACTGTATTATGCACAAGCTTTTTCGCTGGCATTATATGACAAAGAGCTTTTTCATGAAGAATTTTGTATTAACACAGAGCAAAAACCTTATTTGAAGTTATATGAAGGGATGCATCAATGTGGCATTCACACACTGGAAGGTGTTGAAGAATATCTAACAGCAGAAGAAAAGGAATTAATTAATCAAGTGGCAGATGGTCTCTGTTGGTATGGATCGAAGGCTTTGGAAGCAATGATAACCCTCGAGAAATCAATGATAAAGATTTCCAGGGATAAATATAATAATAAGATTATTTCGAAGGAAAATCTAAAAGCATATTTTAAAGATATAGTAAATAAATATCAGATAGAAAATATAAAATCTATACATAATTATCCCGATCAACGCTTTGCTGAGATCAAAGAGTTTTGTAAATAATAAACTTGAGATTATCGAATACGCCTGCGGTAAATACGGTTTTGTAAAACCGTATTTACTGCAGGCGTATTGATTTTAACTAACTACTAATTGCTTGGTTTATTTCTTCTATACCGCATACGTGTTGTTGCGTCCAGTATCTTTTTTCTGATTCGAAGACTCATTGGTGTTACTTCAAGCAATTCATCGGTCTCAATAAATTCCAGAGCCTGTTCCAAACTTAATGTCTTAGGAGGACTAAGGCGCATGGAATCGTCCGCGCTGGAAGACCGCGTATTCGTCAACTGCTTACGTTTGCATACATTAACTTCCATATCCTCGGCCTTTGGATTCTGTCCAATCACCATTCCGGCATAGACCTTAACTCCTGCACCAATAAATAGTATTCCTCTTTCCTGAGCATTAAACAGGCCGTAGGTAATACTGTCTCCCGATTCGTAAGCGATTAAGCTTCCGGTCTTCCGGTACTGTATATCTCCTTTGTATGGACCGTGTCCATCAAACAGAGTATTTATAATTCCGGTTCCTTTCGTATCAGTGAGAAATTCGCCACGGTATCCAATGAGACCACGAGCGGGAATTGAGAATTCAATTCGTGTATGGCCATTACCGGAGTTATGCATATTAATCATCTCACCCTTACGCTGACCCATTTTATCGATTATAATTCCCGTAAATTCATCAGGTACATCGATCATTGCATGTTCCATCGGTTCCAGCTTCTTGCCGTTTTCATCAATTTTAAATAATACTTCTGCTTTACTCACAGAGAATTCATAACCTTCACGACGCATATTTTCAATCAGTACGGATAAGTGAAGCTCACCTCTTCCCGACACCTTGAAGCTCTCCGTCGTATCCGTCTCTTCTACACGAAGGCTGACATCAGTATTCAATTCTCTTAAAAGGCGCTCGCGTAGATGGCGAGAGGTTATAAACTTACCTTCTTTACCGGCCAAAGGACTGTCATTCACATTGAAATACATTGCAATTGTCGGTTCGGAAATTTTCTGAAACAGGATCGGTACCGGATTGTCAGGTGAACAGATTGTATCCCCGATATGGATATCGGAAACGCCTGAGATGGCAACGATGGTACCAATGGTTGCTTCGTTTATCTCCACTCTTTTTAGTCCGTCAAACTCATAGAGCTTACTGATTTTTACCTTGACATTTAAATCGGGCTCATGTGCATTGACAAGTACGACATCCTGATTTACACGTATTGTACCGCTATCAACCTTGCCGATACCGATACGTCCTACATATTCATTATAATCTATGGTGCTGATTAAAACTTGTGTACTCTTATCGGGGTCACCTTCAGGAGCAGGGATAGATTGCATGATGGTTTCAAATAAAGGAGTCATGTCAACAGCCTCATCATCAACGGAAAGAGACGCTACTCCAAGCTTTGCGGAAGCAAAGACAAAAGGGCAGTCCAACTGCTCATCACTTGCATCCAATTCCATGAGTAATTCCAAAACCTCGTCCACTACTTCGATCGGTCTTGCTTCTGCTCGGTCAATTTTATTTACACATACAATTACCGGTAGAGATAATTCCAAAGCTTTCTTTAATACAAATTTAGTCTGTGGCATGGCTCCTTCAAAGGCATCTACCACCAGAACAACACCGTTAACCATTTTTAAAACACGTTCCACTTCACCGCCGAAATCGGCGTGACCGGGGGTATCTATAATATTAATCTTGGTTCCCTTATAGGTAACGGCCGTATTCTTTGATAAAATAGTAATACCGCGTTCCCGCTCGATTGCGTTGGAATCCATGACTCTTTCCACAACAGCTTGGTTGGATCGAAATACACCACTTTGCTTTAATAATTCATCCACCAGGGTTGTTTTACCATGATCTACGTGGGCAATGATGGCTATATTCCGTATATCCTCTCGTTTCATTAAATTATACCTTCTTTCTCAGGCTTTTACGCCACATATCACAAATAACAATAACTAAACCATTGTAGCACATCAAAATAAGAAAAATCAACGACAGTTTCGGAAAAATTTATAATTTTTTTAATATATATTTGTATAAAATAACAAAACATGGGAATTTTTATAATATATATTATATTTTACTTCTAAAATATGGGAAATTGCATATATTTTAAACATAGGTGAATCAAGCTGTTTTTGACCAAACAGAGATATTTACCCCACATTTTAGAGCAGATTGGCGTAAAAAGTACGCCAGGAAGAAGGGAGAGGTACGATATGACCGATAAAGTATTTGATAACAATCAAGTAAGTATTGCAGGAGAGGTAATCAGTGATTTTACATTTAGCCACGACGTTTTTGGGGAGGGTTTTTATGTTCTGGAGGTTGTGGTAAGCCGGTTAAGTAATTCCTATGATATGATACCCGTCATGGTTTCAGAACGGCTCATTGATGTAAAACAAGATTATAAGAGCAAATTTGTGGAGATTCTCGGACAATTCCGTTCCTATAACCGCCATGAAGAAAGCAAAAACAAGCTGGTTTTATCCGTGTTTGCAAGAGAAATAAAAATGGTAGATGTATTATCGGAGAATGCAAAACCAAATCACATTTTTCTCGATGGGTTTGTATGTAAGCCCCCAATTTATAGAAAGACTCCTCTGGGAAGAGAAATCGCAGATGTACTGCTTGCAGTAAACCGCCCGTATGGCAAATCTGATTATATTCCTTGTATCTGCTGGGGAAGAAATGCAAGATTTGCGGAAGGCTTTGCGGTAGGCGGCCATGTTCAGATTTGGGGACGTATCCAAAGTAGGGAATACCAGAAGAAGGTCAATGACGTTGAATTTGAAAAACGTATTGCTTATGAGGTATCAGTAAGCAAACTTGAATATCTGGAAGAGTATTGATTAAGGACTCAATATAAACGTATTATAATAGGAAAAGAATCGATGATGAAAACAAAATAACATATGGACTGATAATAGAATTTTGATATTCATAGATAGAAGGGGCTTTTGCATATATAGATCGTATTATACAAGAGACCTCACACACTCCCCACACACACCGGACGAGAGACACATTATTGATTATGTACGCCATATTCGTACATGAATGTTCGTATTTGGCGTACATAATCCACAACATGTCTCTCATACAGTGTATTATGGTGAACATGTGAAGTCTCTTGTATTTTTGTAGGCAATTTTGTATCTTTACAAAAGTAAGAAGAAATGATCTATTATTTTTTTGGCAATTATTTTAGCTGTATTCATAACAAGCGATATCATCGGTTTCATAACAGGGTGAAAAATTAATTATTGTAAAATATATTGGGATTATGAGAAAATGAGTTGCTGAAGTAAGTATCCTTGATATCTTAGCAAAACAATCCAAAGACAGGTTGTTGACAGGAAGAACATTTTCCGGAAAAAATATTGACAATGTTTTTACTCGGTGGTAATATGAATTCATTAATATTGTGAGTAATATTTAATTTATGGTAGAGGTGCATTGTTTAAGAGTAGACTGCTGGATATGCCAGGCATAGAAGAAAGCAGCGAAAGGAAACGATGCCGAAGTTGTAATAATCCTGAGTTATTACGGCTGGGCAAATGGTGAAGAACCATCTGACTGTCATCAGAATTTGATGGAGAGCTGCCTAAAGAATATAAATTCTGTTTTGGCTCATGAAGAGTTGGTATATCATGATTTCATTCAGTTATTCTTTAGTGTCGACTCGAAAGGTCGGCTTTTTTTTATCATTAAATTGAATGGAAGGGTACCTATTAACTTTTGAATCAAAGCAGGAGGTAAGTAAATGGCAGTATTTAAAGGAGCAGGTGTTGCCATTGTAACACCATTTACGAAAAACAATGAAGTGGACTATGAGATGCTGGGGGAACTGATTGAATATCAGATAGCAAATGGAACCGATAGTATTGTAATATGCGGAACAACCGGTGAGGCCTCCACCCTGTCACATGAGGAGCATTTGGAATGTATTCGCTATACAGTGGAAAAGGTTGCAAAAAGAGTTCCGGTAATTGCCGGTACAGGGTCCAACAGTACGGAAACAGCAATCTATCTATCGACTGAGGCTATGAAACACGGAGCTGATGCGTTGCTGTTAGTAACCCCTTATTATAATAAAGCAACACAGAAGGGCATGATCCTTCATTTTACAGCGATTGCGGAAGCAGTATCCATACCGATCATCCTTTATAACGTACCGGGAAGAACCGGATGCAATTTACTTCCTCAGACAATCGCAACGATGTTTCGGAATGTACCTAATATTGTTGGAATTAAGGAAGCAAGCGGTAACATTGCTCAGGTAGCTGAGATAATGCAGCTTACAGATGGTAAGATTGACTTGTATTCCGGGAATGATGAAATGATTGTCCCTGCTTTATCCTTGGGCGGTCTTGGCGTCATTTCTGTATTATCCAATATCGCACCGAGAGAAACACATGATATGGTTTACAATTACCTGGAGGGAAATATTTCAGGAAGCCGCGAACTACAACTTAAGCTATTTCCTTTAATTAATGCATTGTTCTGTGAGGTTAATCCGATTCCGGTTAAGAAGGCTGTGAACCTGATGGGTTTTGAGGTTGGGACACTCAGAATGCCGTTGACCGAGATGGAGCCTGCTAATGTTGAACGACTGGTTAAGGAGATGCAAGCAGCAGGAATTAGTGTGAATAAAGAATTTTGAAAAGACCAAAATTCTTGGGAAGAATAAGAAGCTCGCACAAAGGTGCTCCCTCCTTATTCTTCCGGGTATTGGTGCCCATAAAGCATGGGCGTTAGAATTAAATAAATCACCAATAGATAGGAGAAAGCATATGACAAATATCATTTTGCGCGGCTGCAACGGTAAGATGGGGCAGGTGATAACGGAGCTTGTTGATGCGGATGAAAAGGCCGTTATAGTTGCGGGCATTGATGTAACTCAGAACAGGGTCAATAAATATCCTGTTTATCAAAGCTTTCGTAAGTGTAATGTTAAGGCAGATGTAATTATCGATTTCTCGTCTCCGATTAATTTAGAGGAGATGTTTGAGTTTGCGGTCACAAAAGATGTTGGTATTGTACTCTGTACGACAGGCTTTACGAAGGAGCAGCTATCCTTGATTGATGAAACTACGAAAAAAATTCCGATCTTTCGGTCAGCTAACATGTCAATGGGTATCAATCTGATTACGAAACTTCTCAAGGAAGCGGCAGTTGTGCTTGCTGACGCAGGTTTTGATATTGAAATTGTGGAGCGTCATCATAATAAGAAGGTGGATGCACCTTCCGGAACAGCATTAGCACTAGCAGATGCAATGAATGAAGTATTGAATCAGGAATATGGATATAAATATGACAGATCCGGAGAACGCATCATGAGAAGTAAAAAGGAAATCGGTATTTCGGCTGTCCGCGGAGGCACCATAGTCGGTGAACATGAAGTTATCTTTGCCGGAACCGATGAAGTAATTGAAATTAAGCATACTGCATACTCGAAGGCCATATTTGCTAAGGGAGCTATACAGGCAGCTAAATTTCTACCCGGGAAGTCAGCAGGTATGTATCATATGAGTGATATCATGGGTTAATCGTAGATGTTAGAAAGCTGTTGCAGATTTAATATGCTCACTCTTAAGAAGACAAGTAAAATAAAACTTGTTTACTTAGGAGGGAGCTTTTTTTCGTTGAATTTAATTGTTTCTGATTACATTTTTTATATTATTTATTTTTTTCCAAATATTTTTTGTACCTTACGGTTAGGGTGCGTTCCTTCTATCAAATTAATTTAATAAATATTTTATTTATTCGATTTGTTCACAAAATTTCCTTATTCTTATTGTATCATGAACAGGAAAAGTAATCATTTCCAAAAAACATGAATGAAACATATGGTTTGGATGATGGAAGCTACTTGGTATCATTCGGACCAAAAGCGAGGAGGAAGCGAATTTGATCGAGGTAAAAAATTTAGTGAAGCGATACGGGAATCATACAGCTGTGGATGATTTATCCTTTACCGTGGAAAAGGGACAGGTTCTGGGCTTTCTGGGACCAAATGGGGCTGGTAAATCAACAACCATGAATATTATCACCGGTTACATCTCAGCGACGGAAGGGACGGTTACCGTGAATGGTTTGGATGTATTTGAGGAACCGGAAGAAGTTAAGAAAATGATAGGGTATTTGCCTGAATTTCCTCCCCTTTATACGGATATGACGGTTAGGGAATACCTTGATTTTGTGGCGGACATAAAAAGGGTAAAGAAAAGTGAAAAAGGACAGATGATCTCTGAAATTATGGATGCAACGAAGATTACTCAGATGGCAGATCGTTTGATTAAGCACTTATCAAAGGGCTTCAAGCAAAGAGTCGGTCTGGCACAAGCAATCATGGGATATCCGGAGTTGATCATTTTAGATGAGCCTACCGTAGGTTTGGACCCCAAGCAGATTAATGAAATCAGGGATTTAATTAGAGAGCTGAGCAAAAACCATACAATTATATTGAGCTCTCATATCATGCAGGAAGTAAGCGCGGTATGTGACATTGTAATGATTATTGACAAAGGTAAATTGGTGATCAGTGACAAGCCGGAGAATTTGAGCGAACATCTTGGAGCTACCGGTGAAATAAGTATTTCCGTCAAGGGTGACAGCGAATCAGTGATAGCTGCACTTAAAAAGATAGACCGTGTTACGAAAGTCGAGGAACGCACCCGGACAATTGAAGGCATTGTAGAGCTGACGTTAAACTTTGGCGAAAAGGACGATATCCGTGAGGAAGTCTTCTATGCAATGTGTGATATCAAAGCACCCATTCTAGAGATGCAGACAATGAAAATGAGTCTGGAGGACATTTTCCTTAAAGTTACGAATCATACCGGAGAAGTAATACAGCTTGATTATTCTACCGATATGGAAAAAAACAAAAGTGAGGATGCAGAGGGGGTAAATACAGATGCTGGCGATTTATAAAAAAGAGTTACGATCCTATTTCACTTCGATGATCGGTTATGTATTTATTGCGTTTTTTCTGGTCATTGTCGGTATTGGTTTTCTATTTACGAATGTCTTCGGTAAAATTGCTAATTTTGAATATTCACTTTCATCGATATCCTTTATCGTTGTTTTACTGACACCGTTATTGACGATGAGATTAATGGCAGAGGAAAATAAGCAAAAGACCGATCAATTATTGCTTACATCACCTCTGGGCGCAGGATCCATTGTTGTAGGTAAGCTACTTGCCGTAATTACGATTTTTGGAGTAGGGATGGCAATAACCTGTATCTATCCGTTGATTCTATCAAAATACGGTACGGTACAGTTTGGAGCTGCATATGCCAGTATCTTGGGCTTCTTGATGCTGGGAGCCGCTTATCTTTCCATGGGCCTATATATTTCCTCACTGACCGAAAATCAGGTTGTGGCAGCGGTAATATCGTTTATTGTATTTTTATTTACTGTTGTAATGGATTCACTGGGAAGTGCGATTCCGACCGATAACGTTACGGCAATTATTATGTTTACGGTAATTTTGGTTGTTGTCTGTGTGGTTCTTTATCTGATGATGCACAACGCGACAATCGCGGTTGCTGTAGGTTTAGTTGTTGAGACAGCTTTGATGGTGGTTTACATCATAAAACCTACCATGTTTGACGGTTCTGTGGCTGCTTTGTTTGGGTGGCTATCAGTACTTTCCCGTTATAATCAGTTTTCGTATGGGATTATGGATATTACAGGTTTGATTTATTACTTAAGTATTATCGTTTTATTTGCGTTCTTAACAACACAAGTAATACGTAAGAAGAGATGGAGCTAGGGAAAGGAGAATAACACCGTGAAAGATTCTGGTAAAAAATCAAATGTGAAAAGCTTTTTCGGAACGATTAGAAAATCCTTTTCGGGAAGAAAGTTTCGTAGTGGAGCCTATGTCACTATGGTTTCAGCTGTGGTTATCGTAATCATATTAGTTGCTAATATGCTGTGTTCAAAAATAAACCTTCAGGTTGATTTAAGTAAACAGGGGATGTATACCTTAACAGAGGATACCACCAAGATGTTGAGTGAACTAAAGGATGATGTTACGATATATTATCTGGTTAAGCCGGGTAATGAGCTGGAGCAGCTTAAGAATATTGTGAAAAAGTATGATGCTGCGTCAGATAAAGTAAAGATAGTGGACAAGGATCCGGTTCTCTATCCGAAATTCGCTTCTGATTATACGGATGCCACAATACAACAGAACAGTTTTCTGGTAGTTAATAACAAGACCAATGTGGCAAAATATGTTGATTATGAGGACATGCTGGTTCAAGAGATGGATTATACCACCTATCAGAATACTGTTACAGGAATTGATGTAGAGGGTGAACTTACCTCAGCAATACAATATGTAACCACGACAGACCGTCCGAAAATGTATACATTGACAGGACACGGAGAGACGGAAACAGGTGATACCTTAAAATCCAATGTCGAGAAAATGAACATTGATACAGCATCACTTCAATCAGCATCCGAGAGCAGTGTTCCGGAAGACTGTGACATCCTCTTTATCAATGCACCCCAGTCGGACTTTACGGAAGCTGAAGTGAAAATGATTGAGGATTATCTTGCTAAGGGCGGTAAGGCAATTATTACGCTGGATTATTATGCATACAATCTTACGAACTTCAATTCATTACTCAATTATTATGGCATCGAAATGACCGAGGGTATTGTATTTGAAGGTGACCAAAGCATGCATTCCGCAAATTATGTTGATGAATTATTACCCAAAATCGAGGTTCATGATATTACAAGTCAGGCAAATGACAGCGGTATTCTTATTTCCATGCCGGTTGCTTCCGGATTAAAGATTTCAGATACTTTAAGAAAAACATTAACTGTTGAGCCTTTACTTACTACCTCAGATTCCGCTTATTCAAAGACTGCGACACAAATATCAACGTCTGAAAAGGAGGATGGAGATATTGATGGTCCCTTTCATCTGGGATTAGTTGCCACGGATACCTATAATGGTGTAACTTCAAATATTGTAGTTTATTCCGGTGGGGCATATACCTTCGGAGATGATACAACGAGTTATTCGAATCAGAAGCTACTGACCGGTACGGTTGGATATCTGGTAGGAGATACAAATTTACTGTCCATACCGACAAAGAGCCTTGCAAATTCAACTATAGCCCTAACTTCACGGCAGACAATCATACTGTCCGCAACTTCGGTCATAATCATTCCATTATTAATACTGGCTATTGGTGGCGTGATTTGCTTTAGAAGGAGGAGAAGGTAATGGCAAAAAGAAAGAAAAGGAATGCTGTTACATTGCTTTCTCTTCTTATCGTATTAGCTGCATTCATCGGTCTGTATGTCTGGTACAGCGGTAGGACCGCTGTGACCAAGGATGTTGCAGAGGATACAGAAAAGACTACGATGGCCACAGTTGATACCTCAAAGGTCACTGCAATCCATTTTATCTGTAAGGATACGGATCTTAATTTTAAGTTGGAGGACGGTGTCTGGAAGTCTGCAGCTGAGCCGGATCGGCCGATCGATCAGGATGATGTTGACAGTATATTGAAGGAAATGAGTAATCTACAGGCGGACCAGACATTGGTTAAGAATACTGATAATCTTGCCGAGTATGGCTTAGACGACCCATACAATTATGTACAGGTAACATTAGAGGATGGATCAAACGTATCCCTATCCATAGGAGATGAATTGATTTCCTCAGACGGTTATTATGCGATGGTTAATGATGATCCGACCGTTTATGTAGTTGCGATTAGCTATGCATTAGATTATCAGGACATTAACTTTACCGATATTGAAAAAGCTCCTACTATTACGGCAACCGATATTACAGATATCAGTGTTGATAAACGTGACGGAGATGATCTCGAACTAAAGAATGGTAATGGGGAAACGATGGATAACAGTGGATCAATGATGTATACCTGGCGCATCTTAAAACCGTACGGTGAGAATTACGGAGCCGATAGCGATAAAGTTGCGGATATCCAGCCAAATTATACAAAGTTTGATTACCTCTCCTGTGTGGATTATAAGGGCAATGATTTTGGAAGCTATGGTCTTGATAATCCGTTGGCTACCATTGATATCAAGTATTTGGAGCCGGCACCATCTCCTACTGTGGAAGCTTCCGGTGATGATACCTCTACGGAAGACACAACCCAAACGGAGATGGAATATAAGATATTTATCGGTAACCAGAATGATGATGGTAACTATTATGTAAGAGTTGATGGTTCCAACATGGTTTATACGCTTGATAAGTCAACGGTCGAGACTATGCTTACGGTGGATGTGTTCAGTTTATTGGATCCATATCTTAATATACCGAATATTGAGACGGTTGATAAAGTTACAGCCGATATAGCAGGAAAAGAATATACCATGGAGATATCCCGTACTACATCGAAGGATGAGAATGATAAGGAAACAACCACGGCGTCCTACAGCTATAATGGCAGTAAGGTAGAGGAAGAGGACTTTAAGAATGTATATAAAACCATGATTATGCCGCAGTATGATGCAGAACTTACTAAGGATGTTGATATAGCAGCCCTTAAGCCGGTCATGACCCTCAACTTTCATATCTTCGGAGACAGTGAGTCTACACTTACTACCAATTTCCTTCCATACGACGACAGCTTTTATATTGTTGATAAAGGTAGCGGTAAATACTTCCTGGTTGATAAGAGAACAATCGATGACATGGCAACCGCAGTTTCTACCTTTAAACCGGCAGAATAAGTATACTATATAAATACAGATCTAATGAAAAGAAAGAAGCAAGGTACAGTTCCACAAAGAGATGTATTTGGGTAGCCCTGTTCGCATTAAATAGATATGACAAATATCTGTTTGATCCGGAGGGGGCTACCTTATTTATGATGTATCAGAAAATCGAGTACTATTGTATAATGGATCTATGAGACTGTAAGCTCTTTGCTTTAACTTGTACGAATATTCTGTACATTGACATAATATATTAGCATATGGGATAATCAAGCTTGTGATTAGGCATGAGATGGGAGCAGCGGCTATGAGTATAAGAAGAAAATTGATATTAATGGGGATATGTATAGGAATTATACTAATTGTTTTATCAGTAAATGTCTTCAACAGGTTGAAAGAGGATAACGGACCCGAAAACGTTACGGTAAAAGGGACAATCATGACGAGAGCAGAAGCATATCGACTGCTCAGTTATTTGGAATATAATAAAAGTGAAAGAGAAGCAATCCCCAGTCTAATCAACTATTCGGATGGAAAAATGTCCGGCTGGTATGATACTTACGTGAATGCTGTGTGTAAGATGGGACTCATAGAAGACATTGTAAGCATTAATCCGGGGGAAGCACTGACCTATGGTTATTGTAAGGAATTGATGGATAAACTGATTCTTACTAATCCGGATTATCAGGTAGTTTACACAGGATTATCCTTTCAATTCACGAATGCTGATAACGACATGTCCATTAAGGATTTTCTACAGTTATATAAAGCCCTTCTTGCAATAGGGACAGAAGAGGATAAGAAAGTAACAGAGGTAACCTTACTTGTAGTGGGAAGGGAAGTAACAGAAGATGGAATAGATCGGATGGTAACGAATCTGGGTAAATACTATTATCTGGATGCGAAAAGCTATGAAATAGATGAACCCATAGATTCGGCGGATTTTATTGACCAATATATGGACAAAGGTGTTGAGGCGTATGTCTGCAATCAAGAAATCGTCTATATTGCAGCATTATCAACAGATAAAATCATGGTTCATAATGTCTGGATTAAACAAGGGTCTGAACTTCAGGTAGATACTTACATAAATGGTATAGACAAGAGCTTTACAACTGCATCAAAATTGAAGGACCCGATTGAAAAGGTAGTAGGGGATATTACAATTGAGAATCAGAAGATTGTAAAGATTAATGTCAAACCGGATATGATACAAGGTAAAGTGTTAAGATCAGGTGATGGCTTCATTGAGATAGAAGGCTACGGAAAAGTTCCCATGGAGGAAGATTTTAAGATTTATAAAATTTACGGAGAATTATCCATGGAGCCGACCGGAAGCATACTGGTTGGATATGATAATACCGATTTTGTTGTATCCGGCGGTAAGCTCAGTGCAGCACTAATAACCGAAAGTATCAAGGCAGAGAATATAAGGGTGTTGATTAAAACTACAGGGTACAAAGATATTTACCATGCAGATGTTGAGCTTACGGCAACCTCGGACTTTACCGTAAGTACAAAGAATACGACAAAATCATATAAAAAAGGCGACAAAGTATCTTTGAAACCCGGAAATGACCTTTTTAAGGATGGAAGAATAACTGTAAAAACCGAATCTGAAGATGCCAAAATCAAGTTATTATCAGTGGAACGTGCTTATGGTAATCCTAAATATCGTGGAAGCATAGAAATAGCGGAGGATGATAGCGGACTGATAGTTGTGAATGAACTACCGCTGGAAGAATATCTGTATGCGGTAATACCAAGCGAGATGCCGACGTCATATGGGAGCGAGGCATTAAAGGTACAGGCGGTCTGCGCAAGAAGCTATTCTTACCGACATCTGTTAGCTAATAGCCTAAGTAAGTACGGTGCTCATGTTGATGACAGTTCATCTTATCAGGTATATAACAATATAGCAGAGAATGAAGATTCCATTCTGGCGGTAAAGGATACCTACGGAGAGGTTGTAAAGTATGATAATGAAGTTATTACTGCATATTATTATTCTACTTCCTGTGGTCATACCACAGATCCCTCCAGTGTTTGGGAATATGGAGAGGAACTTCCCTATCTGAAGGGTAAATTACTGGTGACAGAGCAAGAAGGCGAAGAGGCAGTAGAAGCACAGAGCGCACAGGGGGAAAAATATATGGATTTATCCTCCGAAGAGAACTTTAAAAGCTTTATTGAAAGTACTGATTTATCCACTTATGACAGTCAATTCAGTTGGTATCGTTGGAATGTAACAATGAGTATCAAGGATATAAAAAGTGTAATAGACAGTAAGCTGTCTACCCGTTATAATTCGAATCCCGATTTGATTCTTACCAAGACAAGCGATGCAGAGGATGGGAAGAATGCGATCTTTAAGAGTGTTCCGATAGATACGGTGGGCGATATCAAGGACATCAGTGTCGAAAAACGTGAGAGCAGCGGAATCATATCCGAACTTTTGATAACCGGAAGTGAACATACAATTAAGGTATTAAAGGAATATAATATCAGAGCCCTTCTCGCACCTCTTTATGATAGTATCATAAGGCAGGATGGTAGTGAAGTTAATAACCTTAATCTACTACCCAGTGCGTTTTTCATGATAGAGGAGCAAAAAGCGGACAGTGATTCAAAAAGCTTTAAATTAACCGGTGGTGGTTTCGGACACGGTGTAGGAATGAGCCAAAATGCAGTTAAGTCATTAGTGGACTCCGGCAAGGACTATAAGCAGATTGTTTCATACTTTTATACCGGAACAGAAATTGGATTCATTTATGATTAGTCGAATGCAACTTGGGGATACGATACAAAAGCTTTATTCTGTTGATAAAATTCTTGTTTTCCATCAGAAGATTAAATTCAGCACCAAGAAACAAAAGATACATACAAAAATACATCCACAGCATGAAAAGCACGACAGCTGTAAGACTTCCGTACATGGAGGAGTAATTCGAAAAATTATCAATATAATACGAATAAGCGTAGGAAAAACTCATCCAGCCACCTGCACATAAAAGTGCGCCCGGAAGCTCATTAGTGATTTTAGCTTTTCTATTCGGAATAACAACATAGATAATTAAAAAGAAGGTTACTAAAATAGCGAGACCCAGAATGGTTCGCAAGCTGATAATTAGGAATGCAGCGTCAGTAAGCGCGGGAAACTTCTGATCAATCCAGAAATATAACCGATTACCGAATACAAACAAAATCATAGTTGCTATGAGCATTACAGCAAAAATCAAAGTGTAAAATGCAGAGATGGCTCTTAAGAAAAAATAGTTACGAGTTTCCTTGATTTCATACACTGCGTTAAGGCCCTTCATAATTGCAAGGAACCCTTTTCCTGCAGACCAGAGGGTAGTTATAGCGGTAATCGAAATCACGGTACTGGAGGCATTTGTATCAAAAATTTCGACAACTACAGAGATAATCATGGAATTGACAGACACCGGAAACACCTCGGAGAATAAATGCATTAAGCTGCTTTCTTCTACCGGAAGGAACCGAATCATACTTAATAAAAGCATGATAAAAGGGAAAAATGAGATGATGATGAAAAAGGCAGCCTGTGCGGAAAAGGCAGCGACATGATCATCTCTGATTTTTGCGGACAATATACCAATTAACCGTATCGTGGCTTTTAACATATTACCTCCAAGAAGCCGTTCTGCGGCAACATAATAGCTTTCAATCCTATTATATGAGAAGATAAATCAGACTATCCATTATTCAGTCGTTTTCATGAAAATCAAATACAGAACCAATCGTAATGCCGTCCCAGTAATCAAAATTGATGGTTATCTTATAATCGGCTTTTATTTTCTGATAGGCAGGCTCAAACTGCTTATCCGTATCATATGCGATTGCATCCGATACAGCTTTTTCGTACGATTCCTCTGAACTGTAGTCATTCCTTTTGATACTGCTTCGGATTGCATCCTCATCAATATCAAAATCCTTACATAGCTGCTTTTTATATTTATCCGCAAGTGTAATCTTATCTATGGATTTTTGCAGGATATCTTCGGTTAATCCGACATTATTCAGAGCCTCACTAGAATTATCCTTATAGATATCCTCGACAATGGTTTGATCTGCCAAAACTTCCGTCTTCGTGAGGGTTAATCCGTTTTTCTCTGCTTGATCCATCAGGATTTGATGCATAACAACACCGGCTATAATGGCATTCTTAGCCAACTCGCGCATTGTGGTACCTTTATATACACTATCCCAATAGCTGTAGCCTAAGTTCTTCTTATAATAATCTTCCAGGTGATTTCCATCCACTTCAACCTGAAAGATTTCATATAAAAAATCCTGCATAGAGAGCTCTGTTGTATCAATCGTTATGATGGTAGTTTTTTTAGTATGGGTGCAACCGGCTAATAAAAATGATGATGTCAAAATGATTAACAGGTTTAAAATAAAGAATCTTCTTATTCGCACGGTTATCCCTCCGTTTTATATTATTTCTCGTAAGCATTTCAATTCGTTGTATCTTAATTTATTAGTATTATACATCATATAATTACATGCTGCTACCATGAAATATGGTGCATGGTGAAAGGAAGTAACTGTTCACACCCCAGCCAATCTTATTCTCTTCCTGAACTGTGGCACTGAAAAAATCCCTTTCATCGACTTGGCATGAATAAAGGTGTATGATTCGAGTGTCAATATTCGTTTTGAGAATCAAGTGAAATGGTGCCTACTTTTGCGACATTTTCACGATGCTTTGAGGCTCGAATAAGAATATGCCTAGGAAGGAAAGGCAACCAAATGCATATATATACAACGACATTCATGGAATTTCCAAAAAGCGACTTTTGACATTTGAATCATACAACTTTATTCAATTGGCTACCTAAAAAGGGACTTTTTCAGTGCACTCTCTTAAACTGGGGTATAATCAGTAACGTGAGGAATCTTTCGTCGAATTGTAAAGACAATATGTATTTGATTATATATGACAACTATTATATAATCTCCCTATATATGTCTCGCAAATCACGCGAGTTCAATGCGAATAAATCAAATACGCATTAGAAGAACTTCAATATAAAATTCAATGGAATTAAAGAAAATTTTGGTGTATTTTTTATCGTAATAATTGTATATACTATTGATTTTTCTTGCTTTTATAGTATGATGATATATAGGATGTAAATATTGTGATAAACATAAAAACTTGGAGGCGAAAGTATATGATCAATTTTGATGAAGAGATCGAAAAATTCCAACCGAGCTTAGAGATAGAACAAGCAGAAGATGTGATTACTAATAATGATTTAACTGATATGACTGACATATTGAAGGAATTACTTAAGGGGAATAAGGATAATCAGTAAAAAGATTAGAACGGACAGGTGGAGATGATATGATTTGCCCGAATTGCGGAAGTAATATGTCAGAGAAAAGAAAACGCTGTGAAAGATGCGGCGTAGATTTAACTATATATAAAAAAGTAATCAGAATTTCTAATTATAATTATAACAGTGGTCTTGCAAAAGCAAAGGTCCGTGATTTATCCGGTGCAATCATTGCTCTTCGCAGAAGTCTTGATTTTAATAAAAAAAATACAAATGCAAGAAATCTACTGGGACTTATTTATTATGAGATGGGCGAGGTGGTTGCAGCCCTCAGTGAATGGGTAATCAGCAGACATATACAACCGTTGGATAACGATGCAGATGAGTATATCAATAAGGTGCAATCTAATCCTACCAAGCTAGATGTCTTAAATCAGGCAATTAAAAGATATAACACGGCTCTTAAATATGCAAAACAGGGCAGTGATGATTTAGCCATAATTCAATTAAAGAAGGTAGTGAGCCTTAATACACATTTTATCAGAGCATATCAACTGCTGGTACTGCTTCATATGAAGACCGGAGAAAATGAAAAGGCAAAGAAATATCTTTTCAAAGTCGGTAAGATAGATGTGTCCAATACACTGACTCTTCGTTATATGCAAGAACTGGAATCACCTGCGGGGAAGGATATAAATGCGAATCCTGAAGCGGAACAGCAGAGCAGTATTACCAATACCATTATACCGATATCTTCCTATAAAGAGGATAAACCCAATATCATGGCTTTTGTAAACCTAGTGATTGGTGTTATCATCGGTATTGCAGTAACCGCTATATTAATTATCCCAACGGTGAAGAAAAATAATCCATCTGATGATAATAGTTCATATACAGATAATGCATCAGCGGTAGCGCAGTTGGAAGAAAAAGATAATGAAATCAGTACCTTGAATTCAGAGAAAAGCGAACTAAAGGATCAGATAACTAAGCTGCAAGCTCAGATTGACAATACGGTTGTTCCTGATACCTCAGCGTATGAAACCTTATTATCGGTGATGAATTTATATTTGACTGAGCTGAGTAAACCGGAGAGTGAGAGGGATTATAAAGAGATTGCTGATACATTGACAACCATAGATGACAGTCAGTTTAGTGATACCTCCTTGAGCCTTCTGGCAACGTTAAGAGCGACTACGTATCCGAGCATAGCCGAACAACATTATGAAACAGGACACAATCTGTATTCTGACGGAAAATATGAAGAGGCTCTGGTTGAACTCTCTAAGGCGTTATTGCTGGATCCACAGGATGTCGATGCCGTATATTTTTCCGCAAGGGCTTATGACCGTCTTGGCGACAAGAAAAATGCAATTACGTATTATAATAAGGTGATTAGTGATTTCCCGAATTCTAAAAGAGTTGCGGAAGCAACAGATAAATTAGCACTGATACAATAGGTTGAATTTTAATGTAACTATTCAGTACCCCGAGAAAATTCAGCATCCAAATATGTTCTTTTCAACATATTTTGTGTACATCGGTTCGAAAGAACCGCAGTAACTGAATAGTCACAATTTGATACATAAGATAAAAGATTAAAAGACGTTATATGTTGAGTGGCGAACCCACTCCATTTAAGGTCTTTTTTTCATCCATACAACCGGATTGTCAGCGAATTACCTGTTAGAGTAATTTGAACTGGAAAGAAAAATAAATAGATATTGGAACAATGGGAGGTAATGACGAATGCAGGAGGCAAAAAAATACAATAAGAATATGCAAGGGGAAGGAGATAAGGGAGCAATCTATGAGGTATATGAGCGCTGTCTGATTATCCGGTTGAATGAGGAATTGGACCATCATAATGCGATTAAGATCCGTGAAAGAGCAGATCGGTTAATTGATAGAAATAATATAAAACACATAATTTTCGACTTTTCCGGAGCCGGATTTATGGACAGTGCAGGAATCGGTGTTGTTATGGGGAGATATAAGAAGGTGATTTTCATTGGGGGCAGAACTGCAGTAGCGAATGTAGATAGTACCGTTGATAGGATATTTAGGCTGTCAGGTTTATATAAGATTATTGAAAAGTATGATACTGTGGAAACAGCGCTTAAGATACTGCATCAATAAAGATATAGAGAAACAGTAGTTTTAAAATGAATCATAAAGATATATTGAGTAATGCGAAGCTTAGGTAGAGAAAGGGGATAAAAAGGTAATGAAGGATAAGAATGAAATGATGTTGGAATTTGAAAGTAAATCGCAAAATGAAAGCTTTGCCAGAACAGTTGTTGCAGCATTTGCAGCTCAACTTGATCCTACAATTGAGGAATTGGCCGATATCAAAACGGCAGTCTCGGAGGCAGTCACAAATTCGATAATTCATGGTTATGCAGATGGGGGTGGCATCATCCAAATGCATTGTGTAATATGTAATGATGAATTGACTGTAGAGATCATTGATAAAGGTGTTGGGATAGCAAATATCGAGAAGGCGATGGAGCCGCTTTATACTACAAGACCGGAGTTAGAGCGCTCCGGTATGGGCTTTTCATTCATGGAAGCCTTTATGGATGATCTGGAGGTTGAGTCTGCAGTTGAGAAGGGTACATTAGTCAGGATGAAAAAAAGTATAAAGAAATCGGACAGACAAAGCGGTATTAAGCAGGAAGCAAGACAGAAGGTGTGACAACAGAATACATACCGGGTAGCTACAAACATCTTAAGGCTAGTACCGGCAATATGTTAGGTAGAAGAAGGGAAGTGAGCTTTAATGTGGATACGCTTGAACTGATAAAGTTATCAAAGGAGGGAGATAAAGATGCAAGGGACCGTGTCGTAACTGAAAATGTCGGACTGGTCTGGAGTATCGTCAGAAGATTTGCAGGCAGAGGGCATGAGATGGAGGATTTGTTCCAAATCGGAAGTATTGGCTTAATCAAAGCAATCGATAAGTTTGATTATTCCTATGAGGTAAGATTTTCAACCTATGCCGTACCAATGATTACCGGTGAAATCAAGAGGTTTCTGCGTGATGATGGAATGATTAAGGTAAGCAGGTCTTTAAAAGAGACTGCGACCAAAATCAGAATTGTGAGGGAAAAATTCGGTAATCAATTTGGTAGGGAGCCAACCCTTGAAGAGATAGAAGAGGAACTGAATATAGCAAAAGAGGAACTTGTGATGGCACTGGAAACCGGTGCGGAAGTAGAATCTCTGTATAAAACCATATATCAAGGTGATGGAACACCTATTTTTTTAATCGACAAATTAGCTGAAACAAAAGATGAAAGCGAAAATTTGGTGGACAAGCTGGCATTAAGGGAAATCATTGCTTCCCTCGATGAAAAGGAACAAGAAATTATAAGGCTTAGATACTTTAAGGATAAAACACAGACGGATATAGCCAAAGAACTTGGCATCTCACAGGTTCAGGTATCGCGTATGGAAAAGAGAATATTAAGAATAATGCGTGAGAAATTAGGAGCTTGAGATTTTGTAAATAGATCTAAAGCATCAGGCTTATTAACACGTTGAAATTACTAGATATTCCCAGTATAGTAAAAATTGTATTCCATATAATATAATTATTATATAAAAAAAGCATCAGATATCTATACTGATGCTTTTTTTATGTAATAGGGTATTTGCGTCCTATTATCAATCTACTAAGTCAGAAGGGGAAGGATTTTTATGACGGTAAAGAAAAAGGTTTTTTGGATTTCTACATTAATTATTATCGCCGCAATCGCAATCGTATTATGCTTTGGATTAATTAACAACCATCCCACTGAATACGACGGGACACTGGTGCAATATTGGCAAAATGAAATGCTTCTTTAGATACAAAGAAGGCTTATGTAGAAATGAGGCAAGAATATGAGTAATCAGAATAAGAAATCTGTTCAGGGAATAGTGAATGAACAAAATACGACAGCAAGAAATGAAAAATACAACAAGTATGTGAAAGAAGTCACACCGAAAACCAGTCTCATTAAAAACATGGCGAAAGCCTTCCTAATGGGGGGGATAATATGTATCATCGGGCAATTTCTGATCAACTACTATATTTATCTTGGTGCGGAAAAGGAGACAGCAAAATTATATAATACAGTAACATTGGTCTTTTTTGCAATTTTATTGACCGGATGCGGAATATACCAAAAGCTTGCTAAATTCGGTGGTGCGGGTACACTGGTTCCGATCACAGGCTTTGCCAATTCGGTAGCAGCACCGGCGATAGAATATAAAAAGGAGGGACAGATATTTGGTATAGGCTGCAAGATATTCACGATTGCCGGGCCTGTTATTCTATATGGTATTTTTATATCATGGCTTCTGGGCTTGATTTATTATCTACTTAAAAGCTTTCATTTTGTATGATTAATTCGAGTGTCAAAGTTGATTTAGGATATGTCATGAATTTCGTTGTATATATATTACAATCGAATCATAATTCGTATTTTCATCAAGTATGTTATTTGATTAAGGAGTATAGATATGGCAGATAATATTACAGCGCAATCAAAAATTGTAGGAAGGCAAAGTGTTCTATTTCAAAATTCTCCTTATATTATAGCTGCGGCCTCCATTGCCGGGAAGAAGGAGGGAGAAGGACCGATGGGAGCTCACTTTGATGTAATACAGCAAGATCCCCTACTTGGGAAAGACAGCTGGGAAGAAGCTGAAAGTGAACTAATCCGTCAGGCAGCAGAAAAGGTACTTGAAAAAGCGGGATTAAAGAACACAGATATTAGATATCTGGTGGGTGGAGATTTGTTAGGACAGCTGATAGCTACCTCCTTTGGAATAGCCGAACTGGAAATACCGACTTTTGGTTTATACGGTGCATGCTCCACGATGGGAGAAGCGATATCGGTAGGGGCTATGTTGGTTGAGGGTGGTTATGCGGAGAAAGTACTGGCTTTGACCTCAAGCCATTTTGCCGGAGCTGAAAAGCAATTTCGGTTTCCCTTGGATTATGGTAATCAGAGGCCGTATTCCGCCTCTTGGACGGTGACCGGCAGCGGTACAGTAATTATTGGGGACCGTAACAGTAACCATCCAAAAGCCGGTGAAGCTTCGGTAGTAATTAAAGGAATTACGACCGGAAAAATTGTTGATTATGGTATTAAGGATTCCATGAATATGGGAGCGGCAATGGCACCCGCAGCATTTGATACCATAAGACAGAATTTTGAGGATTTGGGAGTTGAGCCCTCCTATTATGATAAAATTATTACCGGAGATCTAGGATATGTCGGTAAGAATATCCTGATTGATTTGCTGAAAGAAAAAAATTATGATATCAGCGGGAATCATATGGACTGTGGTATTGAGATATTTGATAAAGATAGCCAGGACACTCATGCAGGAGGAAGTGGCTGTGGTTGTTCAGCAATCATTTTTGCCGGATATATTTTAGAGCAACTACGTATAAAAGCTTGGAAAAGGATTTTGTTTATTCCCACAGGGGCTTTGTTATCACAGGTAAGTTTTAATGAGGGGAAGACAGTGCCCGGAATTGCTCATGCAATTATTGTTGAAGCGGAATAATTCGAATTGATTAAGAAATAGGTAAAACAATTTTTTACATGGAAAGGAAGCAATCGTCGTAATGGAATATTTGAAAGCATTTTTGGTCGGTGGTGTCATATGTGCCGCGGTTCAAATCTTACTGGATAAAACGAAGTTGTTACCGGGCAGGGTCATGGTCATTCTGGTTTGTCTCGGAGCAGTGCTTGGTGCAATCGGGATTTACGAGCCCTTCACTAAATGGGCCGGTGCCGGAGCGAGTGTACCTTTGACAGGCTTTGGAAACGCACTATTCAAAGGAGTAAAACAAGCAGTGGATAAGGATGGCTTTATCGGTATCTTTAAAGGAGGCTTTACCTCCTCAGCCGTCGGAATATCCGCCGCATTAATATTTAGCTACATTGCCTCATGGTTCTTCGGACCAAAGATGAAATCTTGAGTTCAAGTTACAATTCAGCCTAGCATGGATATTGACAAGGCTGGGAAAGAAATGTTTCCATATAGGAATCGCTTTCGCTAAGTTGCATTACGTAGCGGTACATAAGGCTCTATAGGACAGAGCCAAAGTACTGACGTATGCAAATACTCCTATATGGAAATCATTTTTTCACAGTCTGGATTTATCTCTTTGAAGGCTGAACTGTAACAGATTCAAGATGGGCTCACGTTTTTTGTTTGCTTTAACAGACGGATGTGATAAAATATACCTGATATAAAAGATGTGTATCAGAGGTGTATGGATGAAGACAGAAAAGGTAACTGTAAAAAATGCGACTTATCAGAAGTTCGAGGTACTAAAGAGTAATCGAAATAAGCGCTATAAGCATCAGGAATTTCTTGTAGAAGGTGTACGTAATATCAATGAAGCAATTAAAAATAGATGGATAATCAAATCTTTTCTGTTTTCTAAGGAAAAGGAACTGTCAAATTGGGCAAAGGGATTACTGGAAAACACCGGTACAGTAATAAATTATGAATTAGAGCCGGAACTGATGAAGGAATTAAGTGGTAAAGAGGATACATCAGAGCTAATGGCGGTTATCAGTATGCGCATAGATGATTTGGATTCCTTACAATTTTCGGAAAATCCTATCATTGCATTATTTGACAGACCATCAAATAAAGGAAATCTTGGTACAATCATACGCTCCTGTGATGCGTTAGGAGTTGAAAGCCTAATCATTACCGGACATGCCGTTGATTTATATGACCCCGATGTCGTGGTTTCCTCTATGGGTTCATTTTTTAAGCTACCGGTGATAAGAGTTACTGAAAACCAGATAATAACGGACTTTATTGTGAAAATGAAAAAGCGGTATGAAGCGTTTCAAGTAATAGGGACAACTGCCCACAAGGAGTATCCTGTATTTACGTTAAATCTGACAGGGCCTTTGTTATTTATGATAGGAAATGAGACAGACGGATTATGTAGTGCCTTTAAGGACGGCTGTGATATTCTTGCAACGATCCCAATGTCAGAATCCTCCTATGCAACCTCATTTAACGTAGGATGTGCAGCAACAGTAATGTTTTATGAAGCTGTCAGACAGAGATTTGTCTAAAATATAAGAGCTTATTCAGGATGCATACCACTGCCTGAATAAGCTCTTATATTTTACGTAGCAACTTATTTGTATTAAATACAACGAAATTCATTATATATACTTAAAACGAAATTTGACACTTTAAAATTGCCCAGCCTTATGAGTGATTTTCCGAGCTTAATTAGTATCGGGAGCGATGATATTCTTGATAGCGTTCTCCAAATCATCTCCCTGCAGATCGGAACTCAGGATATCACTCGGAGAATTATTTGTTGTGGGACTCTGAGTAGTGCCTTTATGAACCGAGCATGAAACCATTGGTATGACGAAAGGTGTATCGGCTGTGACACAGGTTTCCTTCTTATTAAGCAATACCAATTCCTTAACAAGTTCGGCAGGGCAATTATCGGTCGCAAGTTTCTTGGATTTCGTACATATTTTAACTTTAACATGAACGTCACAATACTCAGTAGGCTCGGTACCTTCTGCATAATACTCAGTTTTTACACAGTTGCCCCCTTCATATTTATCACAAAGTCCTTCTACTGCAAGTTTACCCGATTTCGTACAAATCTTACAAGCTACAACAGAATCCGGCTTCGCAAAGGAGGTTTTCTCCAAGCCTTTTTGTATATGAATTTGTTCCATTATAGTTTTCCATATTTTCTTCGCAAATAGCTTATCAATCTGGGGACGGTTCGTATCAAAGCCTGACCATACGGTGGCGGTATAATAAGGTGTAAAGCCGGAGAACCATAAGTCATTATAGCTGGAGGTAGATCCTGTCTTGCCTGCAACCGGCATATCAATCGCGGTAAGCTTAAGATTTGTTCCGGTTCCTTTCGTTACAACATCTTCCATGGCACTGGTAAGCAGCCATGCAGTAGACTCCTTCATTACTTGAACCTTCTTCGGGGAATTATCAAGAAGTATATTACCGTCCTTGTCCAGTATTTTTGTATAGAAGGTGGGCTGGATATAGACACCGTCATTAGCAATCGATGCATAAGCGGCAGTCAATTCTAGGTTGCTTACGCCATCTGTCAGACCCCCCAAAGCCAAAGGAAGGTTGATGTCGGATACGATAGTACCATTTTTTTCTTTACGTGAATCAACGAGAGAAGTGAAACCGAGCTTCAAGAGATAATCATAACCAACCTGCGGAGTAACCTGGGCCATTGTTTTTACAGTAATAATATTCATGGAATTATAGATGGCTTGGCGTAATGTGGTGAGGCCGTTGTAATTCTGCACTTGTGTCCAGTTGGTTACCTCTTCCTTTGTGCCCGGATAGTAATACGGTCCGGCGTCGTCTTGAATACTTCCAAGGGTGAGGCCGGCAGTATCTAATGCAGGGAGGTAGGTAGATAACACCTTAAAGGTGGAGCCGGGCTGTCTGACCGTATTCGTGGCACGATTCAGTGTACGATCACCTGTCTTTTCTCCGCGGCCTCCAATGATAGCCTGTACCTGACCGGTATACTGATCCATAACTACAAATGAGGATTGAGGTTGAATAATCATGGTGATATTTTCACCGAGAATGGTGTCATCCTTCTCCATCATGGCATCACGGAATGCATCAATCTTTTTCTGCATATCCTTCTTATCTAAAAACAGTAGAGAAAAGGAGCTTCCTTTATCATCCACATATAAATCGTCAGGGTCATCATAATCCTTATAATAATTCAACAAGTCGTTACCGTGATAATGTATTGCGGTGCCGTCTTTCTTTTGAATGGATAGGGCATAGGTCAACTCCCAATAGGAAATACCAATTTCAGGGAAATTAGATTCATCGGAATAAACATCGTCACATATTTTCTGAATCTCCGGATCCTGCGTCGTATAGATACTTAGACCGCCACTGTAGAGTAAATTGGAGGCTTGTGCCTGAGTATAACCGAGCTTGTTCTGTAGATCATCCATAACTTGTTCAATTAATTCGTCAACAAAATAGGAGTAATAAGTGTCGATATTCTGGTCTGCATTATTTGATTTAATTCGAGTGTAAACGTCATCTGCCATTGCAGTATCATATTCTTCCTGTGTACAATGACCCTGCTCCAGCATTGCACCGAGAATTTTATTGCGGCGCTCTTCATTTCTGTCAGGATAATTAATTGGATTAAGATAGACCGGTAGCTGAGCGATTGCCGCTATGGTAGCCGCCTCTGAAAGTGTCAAATCCTTGGCATCTTTATTAAAGTATTTCTTGGCAGCAGTCTGGATACCATAGGTACCCGAACCAAGATTAATGGTATTTATATAGTATTCTAATATAGTATTTTTATCCAAAAAACTTTCCAGTTGAATTGCCAAATACTGCTCCTGTATTTTACGTTCAGTCCGCGCAATCATATCGGTTTCTCTTCCGCCGTTAAACACTTGATTTTTTAAAAGTTGTTGCGTAATGGTGCTTGCGCCCTCGGTAAAATCACCGGATTTAAGACCCTTAACGGCGGCTCGAAAAATACCCCTAACATCAATTCCGTCATGCTCATAAAAACGTTCATCCTCCACGCTGATAAAAGAATATTTAACATAGTCAGGAAGATCTTTTATATATACATAGGTACGGTTTGCATTAGCTCCAACAAGATTTTCAATTACATTTCCTTCTTTATCACGAACAGATGTTGTATAACCCTGTGGAACAACATTGATTTGTTTTATATCAGGGGCACTGTTAATTAGCCCCGTAATGAAACCAAAGCCTGCAAAGGTACCAACAATCGCCAGAAAAACAAATAATATAATACAAAGACGAAACAGAGTAATCCGTATTTTGGATACCATTCGCCTGGTATTGGACTTTATCGTGTTCTGCTTATTCTCAATTCCTTTTTTACTGTAATCCATGATATGTCCTCCCAATCAATAAGCAAAGCAGATAGTTCTGCCGATAAGCAAAGAATCGAATGTGGCGTACTCAAAGGCTCGGATTTACCGAGCCTTTCAGTACTTTGCTTATCCCGTACATTTTAACATATTTTTCTGGGGAAATAAAGTTAAATATTTGTGTACAGAATGGCACTTATGTCTAGTGTTTTATTAAAATGAAAGTATTATGGGAATATATTTTTTATGACAGTAATAATGATATCCATATTATGGAAAGATAATCAGAATTTAGAAATAATTTATTAAAATTCCCAGAAATATCCATGAATCATAGATATATGAACAATAAGGATTACATAAACTACACGATGCATGAAGTTCTGTCGAAATATAACGAACTCAACAATATGATGCGCTATATTTCACTTTATATATGAAAAAATCTGTGTATAATGAAATTTGTCAGTTATTTTCTGTTATTATATTTTTTTGGGGGTAGATTAATGAAAGAATTACTTTTTAGTAATGAGGTAATGCTGGAAGATGAGAAGGTTATGAAGCTGGATTACAGTCTGACAGAAGAAATTTCAAAGATTAATCAGTCGCATTATTATGGTGTAAAAATCACCAAGTATCTTGATGATCTGATTGAGTCAGACGAGACCTCGGTATCGGAATCGTGGGAGGATACAGTAGAAATTATCAAAAAGCTTTACCTCTTTACCGTAACACCCGTCTCAATGGTTGAAATTGTGGACGAGCTTGTAACACAGGGAGGACTTTAAAATAAGTGAACTTCACCATTCAGTCTTGTGAAGTATACTTGCCCTGAGATTTCCGGAGTAGCCGAACCATTTGTGAGTTCGGCTATTTTTTTTATAAATAAATCTTTTTTACTTGGAGGTACAAGAACCGTAAGGTTTACAATGTCGGTATATTCTGTGGATAAAATCGTATACTGTTCCTGTCCGATATAATATTGAATCTTACCGATCAGATTATAGTCAGTTATGATACTGAATCTGATGCCGAGTTCTTTGGTGATTATGGTACTATATTTTAGGCCTTCTAATGTAGCAGATTGGTAAGCTTTCACCAAACCTCCGGTTCCAAGCAAGGTCCCGCCAAAGTATCTGGTAACAACAACTACAAGGTCGGTAAGTTCGTGCGTAGATAGAATATCAAGGATAGGCCATCCGGCCGTTTTACTGGGCTCACCGTCGTCAGAGCAGCGCATCAGAGGGTTAACAGAGCCGATGATATAGGCAGAACAATTGTGTGCCGCATCCCAATATTTTTTCTTAAGGTTTTCGATAACTTGGACAGCAGCATCTTCGGTACTGACAGGACATACAGTAGCTATGAATCTGGATTTTTTCATCTCATATTCTCCAATGCCGCCTTCGAAAACTGTTTGAAAAGCTTCTTTCATTCTGTCAGATCTCCTATTCTTGGAATATAATAGAATCTATAGTAATGTTACAGATCAGCTTCTTTCCCGGTCTTGTCACTATACTCGCTAGGCGGAACTGTAACATAGTATGGTTTATGAAATCATACAGCAGTTGATATTTTGCTGATAGGTATGGTATTATTGTAAGTAAATAATCGGAGGTAATAAATTTGAAATATCTATCCTTATTACCGGCTATCATTATCATGATTATTATATTTTCCTTTTCTTCTAAGCCGGCTGATGATTCTAACCAAAGTAGTATGAGCATCGTAACTGAGTTCTTAAAAATATATGAAAATGTATCAAATGTGCAATATCAAGCGGAAACGAAAGAAAAGATAGAAAATACACTAAATCATATTGTTAGGAAAAGTGCCCATTTTTGTGAATATGCACTTCTGGCAGCAGCACTGGCATTTCATCTATATATTCGTAAGCAAAAGGGAAAGCTCTTATATTTACTGCCGGTAGTGGTGGTGTTCCTATATGCTTCGATTGATGAATTACATCAGCTCTTTGTACCGGGAAGAAGCGGAGCCTTTCGTGATGTGCTACTTGATACAACGGGAGGGGTAGCCGGATCGCTCATCTTTGCATTGATTGTCATTAATATTATAGGTAAAATAAAAAAAGGAAGAACTTCTTCTGTTATATAGGAGTAAACTGGTTTTTATCGGTTATATAAGCGTAATTAATTGAGGACAAGACTTTTCTTATGTTGCTATCGTCGATATCCAAATCAAGACAGAAAGCATCAAGGCTGGAATATTGATCTCTCAGCTTCGTGTTGATATAGCTAAGCAAAATATATGGATCCTGCGGTATATTCATGGGTTCTCCTATCCATAACAGTACAACGATATTATTAAGTACTATTTTATTATGCACATTTATACAGATTTATCAATACTTAAGTAGCAAAGTAAGGATGGCATTGGTATAGAACAGGAGGGTTTATGGACTTATTTGATTATATGAGGGGAAATTCCATGAAGAAGGAAGCACCACTGGCTTCCAGACTCCGTCCTTCTACCTTGGAGGAGGTAGTAGGTCAGAATCATATTATCGGTAAGGATAAGCTGCTTTACCGAGCAATAAAGGCAGATAAGATAAGCTCGATTCTGTTATATGGACCACCCGGAACGGGAAAGACAACGATTGCTAAGGTGATAGCGGGTACGACCAGTTCGATTTTTACTCAGGTAAATGCTACTGCTGCAGGGAAAAAGGATCTGGAGGCTGTGGTGGAAGAGGCGAAGAAGAATCTTGGCATGTACGGCAGGAAAACCATCTTGTTTATCGATGAGATTCATCGCTTTAATAAAGGACAGCAAGATTACCTTCTGCCTTTTGTTGAGGATGGTACTGTTATATTAATCGGTGCGACTACAGAAAATCCATATTTTGAAGTAAATTCGGCTTTAATCTCCAGATCTATCATATTCGAATTAAGGCTTCTTGAGAAAGAGGATATAAAAATACTGTTGAAAAGGGCAGTAACGGATGAGGAACGAGGTATGGGTGCATATCACGCCGTAATAGAAGAGGATGCCTTAGAATTCCTTGCGGATATCTCTAATGGAGATGCAAGAGCAGCCCTGAATTCAATTGAAATCGGTATACTTACGACGGAGCGTTCTGAGGACGGATTCATCCATATCACTCTATCCGTAGCGTGCGAATGTATTCAAAGGAGAGTATTAAGATATGATAAGGATGGAGACAACCACTATGATACCATTTCAGCCTTTATAAAAAGTATGAGGGGTTCTGATCCCGACGCCGCTATTTATTATCTGGCAAGAATGTTGTATGCAGGAGAGCAGGTTGCATTTATCGCAAGAAGAATCATGATATGTGCCGCAGAGGATGTATCCAATGCAGATCCGAATGCACTTGTGGTAGCAACAAATGCGTCGTTAGCAGTGGAACGGCTTGGAATGCCAGAAGCAAGAATCGTTCTCGCACAGGCTGCCGCTTACGTGGCATGTGCGCCAAAGAGTAACTCTGCCATCTGCGCTATCGATGAAGCTATGAAGGTAGTAGAAAATGAAAAGACAGCCACTATACCGGCGTATCTGATGGACGCTCATTACAAAGGAGCGGCGAAACTTGGACATGGGCTTGACTACCAATATGCTCATAATTTTGAAAATCATTATGTCAAACAGCAGTATTTGCCCGATGAGGTTAAGGACAGGGTATTCTACGTTCCATCGGATAACGGATATGAAAAACAAATTCAGGAATATTTTAAGAAAATTAAAGGAGAATAAAGAACCACCTACAGGAGTATGCTATTGATCCGAAGGCTTCGTATCGTCCAACTTTTTTAATTTATTTAAAAATACGGTATGATCTTTCTTATTCACTAGTTTATAAATTAGCATATAGGAATAAATCAGAACGGGAACGACAAAGGTGGAGAAAAGACTGGCGGTAAATAATCCGCTCGTATATTTTGGTATTAATAATGCCGTGATTAGCGTAAGAACATACATGGAGACGATAAGAGCGATGCCAATAATAGCTGAAATCTGTTTAACTTTTTTCATAGGATATAATCTTCCTTTCCATCAAAATCGAGATAATAGCAATATTCTTTCTTTATTATATAAAATGATTCGAAAAAAAGCAAGGAGCCGCTTTCGATAAGTTTCATTACGTTATGGTACATAAGGCTCTATAGAACAGAGCCAAAGCATCGACGAATGCAAATACTCTTATATGAAAAAATTTTTTTCAAGTTCGTATACATCTTTTTAAGGTTGAACTGTAACATACTGTGAGGTGATAAAATATGCAACCAAGTATAAAGTATAAAGTAATTATATCATGGAACAAACAGACAGGTATATGGATATTATTTCTCCTTTTGACTACTCTTCCTTTGCAACCGAGAGCTACTATCACCGTTTATGGTGCGGTTAATGGTACCGTAACAGAAAATGATAGTAGGATTTGTTTTAAGAATGGTCGGGTAGAGGTCGGTATTCCGCTAAGAGTAGAAGGTGCAACAGAGGATGTGGTGTATCAATGGGTAATCACAGATGCTGCCGACTCGAAAAACAGCTTCACCACGATGGAGAATTTCTATATACCGACAGAGAATGACAGAGAGAAGCTGATTACTGTAACAGTCGGGAATCAGTCGGCATCTATATACTTTAGTTCCTTGCCGGTGATATATTTATCAAACCAAACAGGATATAGTAATATTGGTGAAGAATACTCCGAGGCCTCCATGTGTTTACAGGGAAATGAAGCTTATTCGGACGACAGTCAGTATTATACCGGAATAATTCAAATTAAGCTACGGGGCAATTCGACCAAGTGGCGTGATAAAAGACCCTTTCATATTAAGTTGGACAGTAAAGCGGACCTACTCGGTCTTGGCGAGAATAAGAATTTTGCCCTATTGGCTAATGACATTGATCACACTCTGATGCGCAACAAGCTCCTTTATGACTTCTCGGGAGCAATCGGAATGGAAACCTATGAAAAATCCGAAAATGTGGTGGTTATCTTTAACAATAAATACTATGGAGTCTATCAGCTGAGTGAGCTTGTGGATTTGGGATCTGATCGAGTGGATATTTATGACTGGGAAGACACTGCAGGAGACGCCGCAAAGGCAATCGTAGATAAGCTTGAAAAACAGGGGATACTGTCAGAGACGAAGGCGGAAAAAGCCAAAGATAATCTTAAGAAGGCCATGTGTTTGAATCTATGCTGGATGAGCAGTCCATTCACCTTTACCTATGATATCAATCAGGATGGAATAGATGAAACATATACGATAACGGATTACATCGATATGCCAAAAGCAACCGGAGGGGCCTTGCTTGAAATGGATTTCTTCGCTTTTGATGGTAAAAATGCCTCTACATTCGTATCTGATTACTCGCAGCCTCTTTATTTCAAATCACCGGAGAATGCAATAACAAATGATACCTTCTTTCATTCTATTGATCAATATATTCAGAGCTTTGAATATGCGCTTCACAGTTTGGATTTTATCTACCATGAAGGTGACGTGAAATACGAAGCAAAGAACAAATCGGGAGGAAACGAGAATACCGGCTATGTAAAAAGCGATTTTTCGGCACCCGAATATGATGGAAAGCATTACAGTGAATTGTTCGATATGGACTCCTTGGTGCAGAACTTTATTGTATGCGAATATTCCATGAACTGGGACGGAATGAAAAACAGTGTATTTATGTATAAGGATATCAATGGATTATTTTATATGGGACCGGAATGGGACTTTGACTGGGCCTGGGGGAATATCAACATGTTTGGTACAAACACTTGGTATCCAACCTCCTGGCATACGACGGAAAAGGCCTTCACCAAAGAGCAATACTATCAGACCGTTCAGTGGAACAGATATCTGATTAGGGATCCATATTTTTTGGTAAGGGCATATGAAAAATATCATGAAATAAGAGGGACAGTAATCGAGGACATGATTAGGGATGGTGGTACAATTGATGCAGATACCGCCAAACTTAAGGATGCCGCAGCAGCAAACGATGCGAAATGGGGCTATACGTATGCAAAATATAAGAGTGTGGGCTTTCAGACTTCCGTAAGCAATATGAAAAAGTTCATCAATACTCGCGTGGAATGGATGGATGATCAGTTTGCTTCTCTGGACACCTTTATATCGTCGCTTGGTTACTATAAGCAGGATGATGAACTCGAGGTATTTTCTGTGGATACACAATCGAAACGAGGGGTTACCATAATAACTGCAAAGACTACAAATCAAGACACCGCCTCTATCGAATTCTTGATAAACGGCATCAATCACTACAACGTCCAAGTATCCTCAGGTCAAGCAATATGCGAGATACCGGACAGTATATTGGTAACGGACCCGGAGGTTTCTAATGTGATTCAAATACTTGCAGTCAATTCCGGTGGTGAGTACCTAATAAGCTCACAGGAGACGGGAAACACTTCAGCGGCAAAATCAAATTATGCCGTGTTCTATAAGACCTCACAAGCTGAAAGTACAGCTATACGGAACACATCACTTAAATATAGTATAATAATTACCACTGTCGCACTTCTGCTCGCAGGTGTAGGTGCTATATTAATTCTTCTATTAATAAAAAGAAGAAAGTAGTTTGTGTTAGTTACCATGTACCGTTCCTAGAAAGAAAAATTCACTCAGTCTCATTCAGTTGCATTCAGTGCCTGCTTAATAGCACTATCCATAATAGCCTCTGTCATCGCACCTTGGATATATCCTAATACATTGCCTTTCTTATCTATGAAAAAGGAGGTTGGAAAGGCGGATACTCCATAGTTCTTAAATACTTCTCCGGTTTCATCAAATAAGGTGGGATAGGACAAATCCTTTTCCTTAATAAAGGCCTTGATAGCATCCGCTTTTTCATCGGAGTTAAACGGATAATCCTTCGTTTTTGGGTTAGTGATGCCAAGGAAAATAACATCCGCCTGATTTGAACCGTATTCCTCATAGAGCTTCTCGATATCGGGCAACTCTTGATTGCAGGGGCCGCACCAGGTAGCATAAAAGTTGATCAATACAACTTTACCAAGGTAATCAGAGAGGGTATGCTCATTACCGAGTTGATCGGTCAGGGTAAAATCAATGGAGGAATCAGCATCCGTTGTAGTACTATCATCAGCAATAACGTTTTCGGAGCTACTGTCGTTTGAACTATCATTTTCCGAGCCACTGCCGATATCGGAGCTGTTCAAATAGCTTGATATGCCGTTCATAAAGCCTGAAAAAGTCATGAAGCCGATAATGATAAGAAGGATACCGCCCGCTTTTATCGTATATTTCAGTAGCCGTTGCTTTTTCTTTAGAAAATCCAAAACCTGTGCAGTAAATAAGCCTAATAACAGAAACGGGAATACAAAACCAATGGCGTAGACCAGAATCAGAAGATTGCCTATGAGTGTTGTTTTTGCTCCGGAGGCAAGCATTAAAACGGAGGATAAGGCAGGTCCGATGCAGGGAGTCCAGGCGAAGCTGAAGGTGAAGCCGAGCAGAAAGGCAATCAAGGGATTTACTTTTCTATTAATGATCTTAAAGGGTATCTTGCGTTCCCGTTGCAGAAAGGATAATTGAAAAACACCCAACTGAAATAAACCGAGTATAATTATCAGAATGCCACTGATACGAATGAAAAGATAACGATTACTGCTTATGAATTTACCAAGTACCGTGAAGGAAGTACCTAAAGCAAAAAATGCAAATGAAATGCCAAGTATAAAGAAAAGGGTATGATACAAGACCTTTCTTTTTTTAAAGGTGAGGACACCATTTTCACCGGAGCCTTCCGAGCTGCCGGACAGATAACTCATGTAAATTGGAAGTAAGGGAATGACACAGGGAGAAAAGAAGGACAAGAGACCCTCCGTAAATACGAGCAAAAAACTTATGTTATGCGATGATACGAAACCTTCCAAAATCATTTCTCCTTCCGTATGACAAATTCTAAACGAACCGACAATCAATTTTATCAGTAAAACAAATGACAACCAATGGAATTATATGTAAAAATCATGTAGCAATTTTTGCAATACAGGATGTGTGTAAACCGATATTATTGTAGATATAAGCTGCAGCCGGTCTGTGCGAGAATAATACAACTAAATTCAGTCATTTTTCCGTAACTTTATCACATGAAAGTTCATATGCTTACCCATTGAATCAGTTTGGGCCGAGGACTATGCAGGCACAAACTTCTAGATGTGAAATTATTCCTTATTTCACATTATGCTGGGGGAAAAATTGGATGAGGGAGCTTAAATTAATTGATTTAATCTTATAAGTGTATTATAATCACATTATAGACAGAAAATAAGAAAAAATTGCCCTATTTGATATTACATTTTGTATGATTTTGTTTTAAAGGTGAACCAATCATAATATAAATGTAAAAATAGTGGTTTTAATATTGCAATGAAGCATTACTATATTAAGTGCAGCTTAATTTAGTAGTGCTTTTTGTCGTTTTGGAGCAATAAAATAACATTCTAAATTATAATTATGGAGGATACTTATGAGAAAAATATTCAAGCCGGCGATCAAATTATTTAGTAGATTCAATCTTTTGACCAAGTTTTTATTAATAAGCTCTGTCCTATTATTACTTCTCGTCTTGGCGGCAAATCAATATTTTACTTCGGTAAACAGCTATATCTCCTTTAATTCAAAAGAGGTGATAGGTGCGGAATATTCCAGAGAATCTAAGGCGATAATGTTAAATGTCTTGATGTATAGAGATGGAGTGAATAATAAGATAAGCGATCTTACTGAGAAGGAAACTAATATTGAGTTGGCGATAGATAATCTTAGAGCCCTGAATAAAAAGTATCATAATACCTTGGATAATAAGGCCTCCGAAAAGGAAGTGTCTGTGGATGTTGAGAATTGTTTTAATCTGTGGCAGACCTTAAAAACAAGTAAATCAGAGGATGATTTTAACAGTATGTTCAGTATGATTAATAAGCTTCATACGGATATCTCGGATAACTCTAATCTTACTCTGGATCCCGATTTGGACTCCTACTATTGCATGGATGTAGTAATGTTTCGAGCACTTTCGGTTCTGCAGAATTTATATGATCAAAAAGCATTGATAGAAAAGACTGATCTAGGTAATATGGATGGAGCAGCATCAAAAAGAGTGATACAATTGAATACACAGCTTACAACATTATCAGATACCATTATCGGTGATATGCAAACAGCCTTCAGCTTTAATGACAGCAAGAAGGTGAAATCGTTGGAGGATGTAACAGATCTGATTGACCAGCTGAGTGTTTCAATGAAGGATTTGGAGGCACAGATTGATGCGGTAGGCAGCAACACGGATAAGGATAAGCTGGTCGCCGCTATCATTTCCGGCGTTGACACTAATTCCGCCATGTATGACAAAGTTAATGATAAGCTTTATTTGCTATGTAAAATTAGGGTAGATGGCTATGAAAGCAATAAAACAGTATTTATAATTATTTTAGTATTAGCAATTCCGATATTGATTTATATTTATATCGCTTTTATGATGTCGATTACAAGTAACATCAAGAAAATTAGTGAAGGTGTAAAACGGATAGCGGATAAGGATTTGACCGGTACGATCATAGTTGATTCAAAAGATGAAATTGGAGCGGTGGGCTTGGGCTTTAATCACATGGTAGAAAACCTAAAAAACACACTGAATACTATTTCCACAACCTCCTCAAATGTTGGAGAAACAGTTGATAAGGTAAATGAGAGTATTATTCGATTTGATAAGAAGGTTCACACTATTTCCGAAACAATAGAGAATCTTTCGGGGAGTACCGAGGAGCTTTCAGCATCGGCCGCGGAAATCGATGCAACGGCGGTTTCGCTTGATGAATCGGCATTAAGCATGTTTGAGAAATCGAAGGAATGTTACCGTGTTGCGGATGATATTAATGAAAAGACAAGAGTAACCCTTAAAAATATTCAAGAAGCTAAAAGCAATTCAGAAAATGTACTGCGTACAACAGAGGCAGAACTGGAGAAATCCCTTGAGGCAGTAAAAGCGGTTGATAAGATACATATATTATCCGAGGCAATCCTACAGATAACCAAACAGACGAATTTGCTAGCGCTGAATGCGTCCATCGAAGCCGCCAGGGCGGGTGAATATGGAAAGGGGTTCGCCGTTGTAGCCGATGAAGTAAAAAAACTGGCGGAGCAGTCCAATCTTACTGCATCCCAGATCAGCGAAGTTGTAAATGATATTGCGACCTCGGTAGAGGAACTTACCAAGAATTCAAAGAAGCTTTTGCAGTTTATTAAAACAAATGTAATTGCTGAATACGGTAATATGATGGAATATGGCAATGGTTTCGGAAACGATTCCCAAACCTTCAAGGAATTTGCACAGAGTGTTAGCACGCTTTCAGACATTTTATCCAAGTCGGTACAGACACTTGTTATTACAATCGGTGAAATGGCAAAGGCGAATACCTATTCTGCTACTGAAATACAGAATATCACATCTGATATTTTAGAACTTAAAAATGAATCTGCCAGTGTGGTAAATGAGATTAATAATGTTGCAGATAATATGATTGAGTTGGAAAAAGAGAGCAAACAGTTTACTATGTAATACTTGCTATGCGGATTCATCAAATAGTTACTATTTATAGGCCTAAGATATCGTGTCTGAAGAGCTGATTAAGAAACTTTTCCGGTTCCCTTGATCAGCTCTTCTAATATCTTAGCCCTAAATTCCCAGGTATGGAGTGCACATGCTTTCTCATATCCGCCTCTTGCAATTGCCTCAAGCTTATTGGTGTCGGCAAGTAATTCATTCATGATAGAAGGAATTTGATCGATTTCTGTTAAGGAATAGTAGACGATTTCCTTCTTATCTGTAAGATTTTCTCTTAGCCAGAGACTGTCATCACTAAGACAAAGGGTGCCATTTGTCATGGAGTTAAAGATGCGGTCATGTGCTCCATCCTTAAACCAGGGCATTACGTTTAAGGAAATCCTGCTGTCAGCGATTGCTTCCAGACATTCAAAGGAGCCGGCTTGCCTTCCAAGGATAATGTGATCAGGCCGTTTACATTCCAACAGGTTCCATCCGCCGCCGTATACATGGATCGGAAAACCGTTATCTGCAAGCGTACGAATTACCCGTCCACGGAAATAAAACCTTACATAAAGATCTATAAAAATCATGTTCTCCATGCAAACCATCAGTTCCTCATCACTTGGATTCGGCATTTCCCTACGAAGATGTTTCTCAAATACCTCATCCATACTCTGTGTTGGATGAACAATCAGGTCATCAATAATTCCATGATAGAATTCGGTATACTCGTCGTCAATTCTTGTAATATGCTTGTCGAACTGATGCGGAGGGGTATAATTACCGGTAAAAACAATATCGGTACTTCGGGCACTCATCGGCTTGTTCGAAATTTGCGTACCTGCCAAAGGAAGAAACGGTCCAAGCTTAATCATTGGAAAAAATCGCTTCATATAGTGCTCGTGTCCGCGGTCGATTGAGATGTGAGTATAAAGAGGAGGAACAATCCCCAAAAACTTATGATAATAAAACGGATGATCGAGAACAATATTATAGCAGGGGATAGCCATTGCCTCCCATAAGAATAGTCCGTTACTGAAAAAGGGCTTTTCCTGATTAAGTCCGTGAAAGTTAAAAGTAATCATGACCGTATTATTTTCTTCTATAAAATGAGTCAGGGCTGGAAAATCCAGTTCTCCCTCATTCAACCGAAAGAGGAAAATATCATATCCCATTTTATCAAAAGCTTTCACCAGCTGAAGGGTAAAGAATTCCTGCGTCTCAATTCCTCCGGTAAACATAATTATTTTCTTCATCGTATCCTCCATTTCTGTTTATGCTTTCGTCCATTCACGGCATAATTTCTGCGAATTCTTTTGTCCATTTCCGGTATGACTTTTGCATATGCGTTAGTCCATGTCTGCGATTATTTATTGCGTATTGCGTTCTGTTTTATATAAGTATAAAATAACAAGGAAAGCACAATCTGACGGTATAATCCTCGGCCAAACTAATTCATAGGGCGGGCATGTAATGTTAGATTCATAAATCAATTTAGAAAGGAAGTAATTCTATGCCCTATATCAGTACAAAAACTACAGTAACAATAACACCTGAGAAAAGAGAAATAATCAAGTCAAAGCTTGGAATAGCCATCGAGCTGATACCCGGTAAGAACGAAAGCTGGCTCATGCTTTCCTTTGAGGATAACAGTATTATGTATTTCAAGGGAAGCAATGATATACCGCTTGCCTTTGTTGACGTTCAAATTTTTGGAAAATCCTCCGCTGAGGCTTATAATGATCTAACGAAAGCTATTACAGAGATTCTAAAGGAGGAGCTTGGTATCAAACCTGAGGGTATTTACGTAAAATATGAAGAGGTATCAACCTGGGGATGGAACGGAAATAACTTCTGATATTTTTCCCTTGAAGCTTTCCAGATACTCACGAACACAGATGGTTTCACGATTTTCTTCACGTGTAATCACATAACTTATGACTTCCGGTATCGTAAAATCAAGCAACGGTATTGTAATTAGGGTACCGGCTGTAATCTCTTCTTGTATCAGGCTTTGGGGAAGAAAGCTATAACCGCAGCCGGAGCTAAGATAGGGGAGGAGATTGGCACTGCGGTCAATCTCCAGTGGAAAGGAATGGCCTTTCGGAAACAGATCCTTGATATAGCTTCCCATATCTTGAATATTAAAATCGCAGTAGTAATAAGGAATAGCAGCAAGCTGTGCCTGAGTAATCCCATTAATATAGGTATCATTATACCTGCCGGTAACAAGCACAAGTGACTCTGTGCTTAGTATATGGCAGGCTATTTCTTTCTTATGGCATGGAATATAAGTAAATGCCATGTCTATCGTCTTATCATAAAGCATCTGGATCAGAGGATGGGAGTGGCTTATGGTTATATTCAGCTTAATGTCAGGATGCTTTTGAATAAAATCCACCGAATTTTCCTCAAGATAACAATCATATATGGTATTCGTAGTTCCGATTCGCAAGGAATGTTTGAAATGATTTAATGCTCCGATTTCTTTCATCGCTTGAGCCTCTAATTCGAGAATTCGCATTGCATATTCCAGAAAATGCTCCCCTTCAGGGGTCAAGCTAAGCTGCTTTTTATTACGTAGGAATAACTTCTGCCCCAATTCTTCTTCCAATTCAAAAATCCGATTTGTGACAGTGGATTGAGCCACATAAAGCTTACCTGCAGTCTGTGTAAAATTCTTATACTTTGCCAATTGAACAAAGGTATATAAGGTATCAGTATTCATTGTCAGCCCCCCTTCCGTTCATGTGAATTGAAATAGTATGACACTCTAATTATAGTCTGTTAATTCATAAAGAGTACAATCGATAAATCGAATGATAATCATTTAATATATTCATTTTACAAATCATAATATATTCTGCTACGATTAGCAATAGAAATATCTGAACTTCGGATAAATCTTTTTGAAGGCTGAACTGTAACAAAATCAAAAATCGATTTGAAAGGAAAAGTATGACTATTTGTTTTTGATTATAGCATACAGGACGCGAATGAATTCTCTTAATAATGCAGTTTACTTCCATGATGAAGAATACTTTATGCAGGCAATAAGTATGAAAGAATTATGTGACAATCATGAGACACCCTTCTATTTATATGATATGAATGATATCTTAAATAAACAGGAACAGCTTACAAAGTATTTCAGCTGGAATAAGCTAAAGATCTTTTATGCAATGAAAGCAAATTACAATCCACATATTCTGCAAGTAATGAATGAGAACGGCTTTTGCCTGGATACGGTCAGCCCGGCTGAAATGCTTCTTGCACTTCGAATAGGATTTGATAAAGATCGGATTCTATTTACGGCAAACAATATGACGGATACAGAAATGAATATTGTTCAACAGCAAGGGGTTTTATTAAATATTGACTCTTTATCAAGATTGGAACGATATTCAAAGTGCTTTCCGGGATCTAAAGTCTCACTCCGAATAAACCCCGGTGTAGTAGCAGGTGAAAATAAGAAGGTGCAGACAGCCGGAGATTTCAATAAATTCGGTATTTTGCTTATCGATATACCGAAGGCATTAGAGATAACAAAACAGTATGGTATTAAGATTGTTGGATTACATGAACACACCGGTAGTGGTATTTCCGATACAGCAAAAGCACTTGAGAGTATGAATAATTTACTTGGTATCGCGAGTCGGCAAGAATTTCCCGACTTGGAGTTTATCGATTTCGGTGGTGGATTTAAGGTTCGATACCATCCGGAAGAAGTTGAAATCGATTATGAGACATTTGGTGAGAAGACAATTCAATTATTTGACCGATTCTGTAAAGGTTATGGCAAAGAATTAGCTCTATATTTCGAACCGGGTAAATATATCGTCGCAGAATCCGGCTGCTTAGTTGTGAAAGTAAATACGATAAAGAAAGCAAAAGAACGATATATCATTGGAACAGACTCGGGCTTTCCTCATATGATAAGACCTGTCCTTTATGGAGCGTATCACCATATTATTAACATATCCAATCCTTTTGGAGAGCTCGGTAAATATGATATCTATGGAAATATCTGTGAGTCGGGAGATTGCTTTGCCAGCGATAGGGAGATACCTGAGATAAGAGAAGGAGACTATTTGGCAATACAAAATACAGGAGCATATTGCTGCTCTATGGCCTCGAATTATAATTTGAGACCAATACCTTCGGAATATATCATATACAATAATGAACTTCTGGTATCCAGGCAAAAAGATACCCATGCTGAATTAGCAGATAAGGTATTAAGTGATTATGGATTTAAAGGGAGCAATGTGAATTATTAAAAAGCATAATTCACACTTCAAAGTTTGTGCCTGCGTAATCCTCGGCGCAAACCTATTCTAAGGGGGTAATGTGAACGGTTATGGAAAACATTCAAAAATTATACGCAAATCGCATCGGTGGAGAAAACTTTGGAGTAGGTACATCGATTTTCAAGTTTGAGAAAATTAAGAGAGCAAAGAGAGAGGTAGTAATGGAGCATCCGGAAATGGAGCTGATTGATCTGGGTGTGGGAGAGCCGGATGAGATGGCAGATGAGGGGATTATCAGGACCTTAAGTGAGCAAGCCGGTATCTTTGATAATCGAGGTTATGCTGATAATGGAATCCTTGACTTTCAGAGGGCGGCCTCGATCTATATGGAGGAGGTATATCATGTCAAAGGATTGGTTCCTGAGAAGGAAATACTGCATGTCATGGGTTCCAAATCCGCACTGTCTATGCTACCTCAGGCGTTTATCAATCCACAGGATGTTTCCTTGCTTACGGTACCGGGATATCCGATATTAGGTACTATTACGGGGTGGCTGGGTGGTGAAGTTCATAAGCTCGCACTTACAAAAGAGAATGGTTTCCTGCCGGATCTGAGCTTAATACCGGATAACATATTAAAAAGAGCAAAGCTTCTATATATCAATTATCCTAATAACCCGACGGGTAGTAGCGCGACGGAGGAGTTCTTTCGGGAAGTTGTTTCATTTGCCAAAAGATATCAAATCATTGTAATTCAGGATGCGGCATATGCAGCGTTAACTTTCGGCAATGTCAGGCCACTAAGCTTTCTTAGCATACCAGGTGCAAAAGAGGTGGGAATTGAGATTCATTCCCTGAGCAAGGCATTCAATATGACAGGGTGGAGGCTGGGCTTTGCTTGCGGTAACAGTGATGTAATAGCCGCACTGGCAGCAGTGAAGGATAATCATGATTCAGGGCAGTTCAAGGCAATCCAGCACGCAGGAATATATGCGCTGGAACATCCGGAGTTGACGAAGAGATCGTGTGTCAAATACGAGAGGCGACACAGAAAGCTGGCGAAGGTTCTCGAAAGAATCGGTTTTTTGGTAGAGGCTCCGAAGGCCTCCTTCTATCAATATGCAAGAATCCCAAAGAGAACAGTGGATGGAGTGGAATTTCACGATGCAGAGCAATTTACACAGTATTTGATTCGCCAAGCTATGATATCTGTTGTTCCCTGGGATGACGAAGGTCACTTCATAAGGCTTTCCGTAACTTTTGTCGCCGGTGATGAGATTGACGAAGACAGGGTTATTAACGAAATATACAACAGGATGATATCCATGCGATTTGTGTTTTAGTAAGTTTATTAAATCGAATTATCGGAAGGCATGTTTTAAGGTTGTGCCTGCATTGCTTTATTTAGCGCGCTGGTAACAGCTTCTATAATTCCGTTGCTGCTGAAGGTAGCACCTGAAACAGCATCCACCTCTGTTGATTGGGAGGTTATCATTTGATTTATGATGGAAGGAAATGAAGTGTTGAAATATTGTCTGTCATCACCGGTGGATAGTGCTTTAATATCAGTAATGATACCTCCTTCAATCGTAACTGATACTGTTGTGGCAGCGCCCCGAAAGCCCGTACCGGAGCCTTGATAAGTTCCATCCGCATAGATGCTTGTGTTTTCTAAAGAAGCAGTGTCAGCCGTAACAGCAGTGTTCTGTAGGTAAGTGTCGTAGGTAAAGTTACTGATATAATATACTCCGGTTATCGCCGTTACCGCCAAAGCGGCTGTAAGAGCCGGATGTGTGGCGCCTGTTATAGCAGTTACCTGTATATTTTCATGCGGACAGACATTAACGCATTTCATACATTCAATGCATTCACCGGAAGCAACATGTTCCATCTGATACAACGGTATTCCCATGGAACATTTATTCGTACAGGCTTTACAGCTCCCACATTTATCTGTGGGTTTTTTGATGCGGAGAAATTTGATGTGTGAAATAATAGCAAAAACTGCACCAAGAGGACAGAAATATCGGCAAAAAAAGCGTTCCACAAAGAGAGAACCAAGAATAATGGCTACCAGAAGAAGAAGGCCTACACTTACTTCTGTTATCACGTAAGAAAAATCAGGCAGACTTGTAAAGGTAAGCAGACTGCCGAATGCATCCCAAGGGCTCAGTGAACTGATTTTAAATGCTTTGATAATCCAGACGACGACTAAAATGTAGAGGAATAAGGCATATTTTATGTATTTCAAATAATGGTCGGCTTCCGCATCAATGCGAAACTTAATATGAAACACTTTAGAAGACAGGGAATAAAGCAGATCTCCAAGTGTGCCGAAAGCGCACATCCATCCGCAGAAAAATCGCCCGAAGAGGAGAGTAACCGGTATGACTGCAAGGGTACTGATCAGTTGAAGAAAAGACCTTAGTAAGTTAAAATCACGTTCGGCTAACCCCTGAGAAATTACACTGATACCTACAAAGGCATTTGCATAAAGACCGGGCAACAAAAAGAAGAATATTAATTGGATAAATGTACGAAATATTGACAGGTGGATTTTTTTTATATTTTGGTTCATTAACACCTCCAAATTTATATTTATGTATTTTTTGATTTCTTCATTAATGTAACATGCCTGCCTTTTCAATTAGTTTGGAACGAGGATTATGTAGGAACAAACTTCCCCAGTATTGCTACATAGTGGCAGCAAATGCTGAGGAACGCTTGTAATGAATTATTTATTATAACTCCTTCATTCTAGCAAGGATATGTTGTTGTTAAAAGATTTTATCAATAATTTGTGGAAAAAAATTGTAATGTTTGTGAAAAAGGTATGAACAATTACTAATATCAGGAAACTTATTAATTATCATCCACTTTGTTAACCTGTGGTTAATATAATTTACGAAAGTTAACTTCGACTCTATTGAAAAAGGCTTTGGTTGGTTTTACAATGATACTAAAGACGGAGCTTATTAAGAAATCCGGAGGGAGTGAAGGTATGGAGAGTATACGGATTGGTAAAGTGATTGCTGCAAGAAGGAAGGAACGAGGTATTACCCAGGAGGAATTAGCAAAACATTTAGGTGTATCCAAACCTGCCGTATCCAAGTGGGAATCCGGTCAGAGCTATCCGGATATTGTGTTATTACCGGTACTGGCTTCCTTCTTTGATATCAGTGTGGACGATCTGATTGGCTATGAGCCGCAGATGAGCCTTGCTGAGGTGCGAAAGTTTTACCGCCGGCTGGCAAATGCTTTTGCAAAGGAGCCATTTAATCAAGTATATCAAGAAATTGAGCAGAGCCTTAAAAAGTATTTCTCCTGCTGGCAGCTGCAGGTACAAATGGGGCTACTTCTGATTAACCATCTTAATCTCGCGGGTTCACAGGACGAAATCACCCGGATTACCCAAGTGGTGCTTGAGTTATTTGAGAGAGTAGCGAAGTCTTGTGAGGATGTAAATCTTGCAAAGCAAGCACTCCAGTATCAGGCATTGTGTTACCTTTGCCTAAACGAACCGATACCTGCAATTGATATTCTGGAGGATATGCAGGAGCCTCTGATCTCAGCAGAAACCTTATTAATTAAGGCTTATCAGATGAAAGGAGATAAGGATAAGGCCATCGAGTATCTTCAGGGCTATGTGTATGTAAACTTGATTAAAATCATAGGTGCATGTTCTGATTACTTTCTGCTCTATGCAGATCAGCCTGACAGGATGGATATTTATTATCATAAATTTATGGAGTTGGCCGCAGTATTTGATGTGGACAGAATGCATCCGGCCTCTGTGATAAAGGTTCATTTGATAGCGGCTCAGACCTATGTTAGTCAGGGCAACAAGGAAAAGGCTATGGATGCACTCGAGAAGTATCTTCAAGCGGCAACATTGATTAACAAAGATGGTTTCTTCCTTAAGGGTAATGAATATTTTGATGCTTTGGAAGGATACTTTGCTTCTATCGATATAGAGAATGATGCACCCAGAAATTCCGAAGTCATATGGAAAGATATAAAAAATCTTGTGACAGCCAATCCGGTATTTGCACCATTAGAAACAGAAGAGCGTTACCTGAAAATAAAGAAAAAATTAGAATTTGAGTTTTAAAACAATCATTAATCAGAGAAAAGAAAGGTAGGAAGACTATGGACATAAATATGATAAAAGAGTATTTACCGTTTTTAATACCGGTGCTCATTATCCAGTTGGGGCTTATGTTGGCAGCACTGTACCATGTACTGACTCATAAGAATTATCGCTTCGGAAACCGAATTTTATGGGTTGTTATTGTAGTAGTGATAGAATTCGTTGGACCAATTGCTTATTTTGCAATCGGAAGAGGGGAAGAATAGGGGCTGTTGCATTTATAGTCTTTGCAATTCAAGAGGCTTCATATACTCCCCTCACACACAGGTTGAGCGACACATTATTAATTTTGTATGCCTTATTCGTACATAAATGTTCGCCTATGGCATACAAAATTAACAACATGTCGCTCAAACAGTGCATTATGGCAAGCATATGAAGCCTCTTGAATTCTTACAGTGAATGAGCAACAGCTCATTGCAACGTTTGTGTATATGCGCAGAAGCATGCGCAGGAATGAGGGAAATAATGAATATTTTACAAATAGAAAATCTTAGTAAGAATTTTGGAGATTTAAAGGTAATTGACAATTTGAGCTTCTCTGTGCCGGAACATACGGTGTTTGGATTTATCGGTAAGAATGGTGCCGGAAAGACGACAACAATGAAAATGATATTGGGTTTTCTGAACCCGAATGCAGGTGAAATTCGTGTATGTAACGAAAAAGTAACTTATGGCAGCACAGGTACAAACAAGTATATCGGATACCTACCTGATGTTCCGGAATTTTACGGATATATGAATCCGAAGGAATATTTGCGTCTATGCGGTGAGATAACAGGTCTTGGCAAAGATAAGATTAAGGAAAGAACGGATGAGATGATACATATGGTAGGCCTTGATGGAGTGAACCGACGCATTAGGAGCTTCTCCAGAGGTATGAAGCAGAGGCTTGGAATTGCCCAGGCATTACTGAACGAACCCAAATTGCTTATTTGCGATGAACCGACCTCAGCACTTGATCCTGTCGGCAGAAAGGAGATTCTTGATATTTTGTCCTTTGCAAAGAGTAAGACAACAATCATTTTCTCCACACATATTCTTTCGGATGTGGAACGTATCTGCGACAGAATCGGAATGCTTAACCTGGGAAAGCTTGCAGTGCAGGGAACTGTAGCTGAAATTAAGGATAGTAATAGGAAGGATATTCTACAGCTTGAACTTGTAAGTAAGCAAAATATGGATCAGTTGGTACAGAAAATCAAGTCATTTCCTTTTGTCCTTGAGGCGATTTCCTCTGAAAATATACTGGATGTTCACCTAAAAAAGGCTCAGGTAAACGGAAAAGAAATTCTTGCTTTTCTGGTGAAAGAAGACATAGAAATTCTGCGCTATGAGATTATGGAACCTTCACTTGAAAATGTATTTTTGGAGGTAGTTAGATGAGAGGCTTTATCGCATTTACAAAAAAAGAATTTATGGAACAGATAAGGACTTATAAGGTACTGATTATGGTTTCCCTTTTATTTGTTATTGGTATGATGAGTCCCCTGTTAGCGAAACTGATGCCGGAAATCATGGCGGGTATAAAGATGGAAGGGGTAAGCTTTCATATGCCGGACGCAGTGGTGTCCGATGCGTATGCACAGTTTTTTAAGTATATAACACAGATGGGAATTATCGCAGTTCTTCTGGTTTTTGGCGGAACATTATCGAATGAGCTGACAAAGGGCACTTTAGTAAATATGTTGGCTAAGGGACTTCCCAGACATACCGTGATATTATCCAAATACTTTGCTGCGGTTATTTTATGGACCATATGTTATTTGATTTCTGTAGTAACAAATTACGGATATTCGGTTTTCTTGTTTGAAGATACCACCGTACCCAATTTATTTTTATCGTTGTTATGCATGTGGCTATTTGTATGCTTTGTGATAGCTTTGATCCTGTTATCAAGCGCAGTAACCGAAGGCGGCTTTGGAGGATTGATTCTGACAGTAATTATCATCTTCCTTATGATGCTTTTAAATATGGTTCCGAGTGTAAAAGAATATAATCCTATCAGACTAGCCTCTGTCAACAGTAATCTGATTATCGGTGATATGAGCAGCAGTGATGTAATAAAATCAATCTGGATTACCATAATACTAACAGTCTCCAGCTTATTTGCATCTATTAAGCTATTTGGAAAAAAGAAATTATAATTACTATGTTAATCACAAAGTATCTCTGGATGCCACACCGGTAATGGTCTGAATAAGTGCACGCGGGACTACCCTAATTAAGCTCTAAGTCAATTGAATTATGGCAAGAAATAAGATATAATGGTTGCTGTACGGATTTCATACCAATACATATCAATGATTTGAGTGTCATAAGAAACTTCTATGATATGTCATGAATATCGTTATGCAGCTATTGTTTTACATAAGAATAATTGAGACCGGATGAAGGAGAGCTTGAATGGGAATGAGTGAATTGGTGAAGGTTGCGGACATAAAGGATTTGTATCCCAAGTACAGGAATACACCGATCGAAAAGCTACTGATGTACCATAATTTTGGAGAGCCTTTTGAACAATACGCGAAAGCACAGATGTTAGTGGGAATGTGCATGGACAATAGAAAACAGCTTACGATACCTAATAATTTTGCTTACATTATACGCACCGGCGGAGGTAATCTTCGTTTTAGTGAATTTAAGATATCCTATGCAATTGCCTTGGGTGAGGTCAAACATATAGCCATAATCGGCCATAATCAGTGCGGAATGGTGAATCTGATCTCTAGGAAAGAGGAGTTTATTAAAGGCTTGGCGGAGAATGCAGGTTGGAGTGAAAAGCAGGCAGAGGAGCATTTCAATAGCTTCGCTCCAATGTTTGAGATAGAGAATGAGATTACCTTTCTAAACAGTGAAATCAAAAGACTCAGGGATAAATACCCTAAAATATTAATCGCTCCATTGTTTTATAATTTGGATGATAATCTGCTGTATCTGATGGAAGCAGACAGATGACTTGATATTTTGGACATCATACAACGACATTGATTTCATACATCCAATATAGTATGATGTAGGAAAAGATACAGGGAGAGATACAATGCAGAGAAAAGAAAAGATGCTATCGGAAAGTGCGGCAGAGGATATCCTTAATATGATTACAGCTGATAAGAGATTTGCTCCCGGTGATAAGCTGCCGAATGAAAATCTGTTGTCGGAGGAGTTGAAGGTAAGCAGAACAACGCTGCGGGAAGCAATTAAAATACTGACAGCGACAGAAGTACTGGAAGTACAAAGGGGGAAAGGTACCTTTGTAAAAGAGAACCTGGATATCAAGGATAATCTGGGGATGGATCGTATCGTTGATTATAAAATTAACGCGAGAGATTTATATGAAATGCGCTTGATCTTTGAACCGGAAGCGGCTTACTACGCCGCCCTTCGTGCAAACGACCGGGAGCTGCAGCACATAGTAGATTATGGTATTATAATAGAGGAGAATATACGAAAAGGGGAAGACAGAACAATTTCCGAGAAAGAATTTCATAAGGCGATAGCGAGGGCAACTCATAATGAGTTTATGAATAAACTGATGCCAATTCTTTATCAGGCCATCGGTAAAGGAGTTGTTCTTTCCGAACACAATGAACAAGCGGTTGAAGATACCCTTCATGACCACCGTATGATTGTTGATTTCCTTAAGAAAAAGGACGGAGACGGGGCGAGAACTGCCATGAAGCTGCATATCCTGCATGCTATAAATGAATTGAATATATGAGATTGGTAAATGTGTAAAAACTGCTTTCGGATGCAACCGAAGGCAGTTTTTTGTTTTATAAAAATTGAGATTTCTGTTTAAAAAAATACAATAATACAACATACAGCATACAACAGTATTGACATAAGACAACATACATCATATAATAATATATACAACTAAAAGATATGTACAAGGCTTAAGTAAAGGCTGCATAGAGCAAGGCTGCATAGAGCAAGGCTGCATAGAGCAAGAGTGCATAGAGCAAGAATGCATAGAGTAAAAGCTGCATAGAGTAAAAGCTGCATAGAGCCGTATTGCTGCGTGGAGATACTGAGTGGAGATGATGTGTGGAAATGAAGGAGGAGATTAGGATGAGAAGTAAGCGAATAAGAGAGGGGATAGAGGCTGCTCCTCAGAGGGCACTACTTTATGCCTTGGGGATGACAGAGGAGGAATTGAGAAAACCGTTAATCGGTATTGTCAGTTCACAGAATGATATTGTGCCGGGACATATGAATCTCGATAAGATTGTCGAAGCTGTGAAGCTTGGTGTTGCAATGGCAGGAGGTAATCCCATTGTCTTCCCGGCGATTGCCGTTTGCGACGGAATAGCGATGGGACATCAGGGAATGAAATATTCGCTGGCGACGAGGGAGTTAATTGCGGATTCTACGGAAGCTATGGCTATGGCACACGCCTTTGATGCACTGGTTATGGTGCCCAACTGTGATAAGAATGTGCCGGGGCTTCTGATGGCAGCAGCAAGGCTCAATATACCAAGTATTTTTGTGAGCGGAGGTCCGATGTTAGCCGGCTCTGTGGAAGGAGAGAAGATAAGTTATTCAACAGTGTCTGAGGCTGTCAGCAGATACCGTACCGGTGAGATATCGCAGCAAAAGTTATATGAATATGAGAATAAGGCCTGTCCGACATGTGGATCATGTGCAGGTATGTTTACTGCAAACAGCATGAATTGTCTGTCAGAGGTATTGGGTATGGCGCTTAAGGGGAACGGTACAATTCCTGCGGTATATTCGGAGCGTATTCGTCTGGCAAAGCATACCGGAATGAAGATCATGGAATTGCATGAGAAGGAAATTAAGCCGAGGGATATCATGACAAAAGAGGCTTTTATCAATGCCATTACAATTGATATGGCATTAGGGTGCAGTACTAATACGATGCTGCATTTACCGGCAATTGCCCATGAATGCGGATTTGAGTTGGATTGTGAAATTGCCAATGAAATCTCAGCGAGAACACCTAATCTCTGTCATCTGGTTCCGGCAGGGAATCACTACATAGAAGAATTAGATGAGGCAGGCGGAGTTTATGCAGTCATGCAAGAGATTAATAAGCTCGGACTGCTGCATATCGATCAACTGACCTGTTCCGGTAACACGGTTGAGGAAAATATCAAAGGTTGTGTCAATAAAAATCAGGAGGTTATCCGACCGGTTGAAAGTCCCTATAGTAATATAGGCGGAATCGCTATATTGAAGGGTAATCTAGCACCGGATTCCTGTGTGGTCAAAAGATCCGCGGTCGCTAAAGGAATGTTAAAGTATGAAGGAAGTGCAAAAGTGTTTGACTGTGAAGAGGATGCACTATCTGCAATTAACCGCGATGAGATTAAGCCGGGAAATGTAGTGGTAATTCGCTATGAAGGGCCAAAGGGCGGACCGGGAATGAGAGAGATGCTCAATCCGACTTCTGCTATTATGGGCAGAGGACTTGGGGATAGTGTCGCTCTGATTACGGATGGGCGCTTTAGCGGAGCGACCAGAGGCATGGCAATCGGTCATGTGTCACCGGAGGCAGCGGTTGGAGGAAATATTGCTTTGATCAATGACGGAGATATCATACAGATTGACATTCCTGAAAATAAGATCAATGCTCTTGTCAGCGAGGAAGAATTACAAAGGCGCAGAAAGAAGTGGATGCCGAAGGAGCCAAAGATTAAAACAGGCTATCTGCATCGATATGCCAAAAGCGTATCCTCGGGAAATAAAGGTGCAATTCTCATGTAGAAATTACAGTTCAGCCTTCAAAGAGATGTATCCGGACTGGGAAAAATGATTTCCAGATAGGAGTATTTGCATACGAACTACGTAATGCAACTTAGCGAAAGCGGCTCCTATATGGAAACATTTCTTTCCCGGTTTTGTCACAATCCATGCTAGGTTGAACAGTAACTATAAGTGAAATCCTGTTGTATTTTATTTCATTGTCTGGATATATTAATCCTAAACAAAAATTAGGAGGTTAATAATGCCAGAGACAATATTAGTTAAGCCGGAAGGCCGTGTCAGTTATCATGATTCTGTTGAGGAGATGTTAATTAGAATTAAAGAGGATGGAATGTCCAGTGTGTTTTCCAGATGGAATGAGCAAGAGAAAATCAGGTGTAAGTACTGTCTTCAGGGAATGAGCTGTCAACTGTGTACGCAGGGCCCCTGCAGAATCAGTGAAAAGAGTGGGGCCGATAAGGGAGTATGCGGAATCGGGCCGGATGCAATGGCGATGCGTAATCTTTTGATGAGAAATATTATGGGGGCCGCTACGTACGGACACCATGCCTATGAGGCCTTCCGCACATTGAAAGCAACGGGTGAGGGTAAGACGTCCTTTAAAATCGGTGACATTGATAAATTAAAGTGGATGTGCGAGAAGACCGGAATCAATACCAATCAAGACATTAATCAGATGGCGATACAATTAGCGGATCTATTGGACCGAGAACTAAAGATTAATCCGGATCAACAGAGTATCATGGTAGAAGCCTTCGCTCCAAAAATAAGAAAACCAATATGGAAGGAGCTTCATCTTTATCCGTCAGGATTGCAGCATGAGGTGGAAAATAGTATTGCCAGCTGTCTGACGAATGTGGACGGTGACTATGTTTCACTGGCAAAGAAAGCACTTCGTCTGGGTGTCTCCACCATTTATACAGCTCAGATAGGACTTGAGATGGTTCAGGATATCTTATTTGGTACCCCGATGCCTCATGAGGTAAATGTGGATCTTGGTATTATGGATCCGGATTATGTAAATATCGCTTTTAACGGACATCAACCCTGGATTGGAGTGGCAACACTACAGAAAGCAAGAATGCCTGAATACCAGGAGAAGGCGAAGCAGGCAGGAGCAAAGGGCATCCATATAGTTGGCTCGATCGAGACGGGACAGGAGCTTTTGCAACGCTTTGCCGTGGATGATGTATTTGTCGGACTCATGGGTAACTGGCTTACAATTGAACCCTTCTTAGCGACCGGTACCGTAGATGCACTGGTAATGGAAGAAAACTGTTCACCACCGGATATCGATCAGTATGCTAGGGAATATCAGGTTGCTTTAATCAGTGTCAGTACCATCATCGGGGTTCCCGGTGTGGAGCATGAGATGCCATATTATCCGGCAAAAGCGGATGAGATGGCTGACAGATGTATCGAAGTGGCGATCCAAAACTTTAAGAAGAGACACGGGAATATTAAGCCGATGGTTCCGAAGCATATTACCAAGGCAATTGCCGGCTTTTCCACGGAAGCTGTCATGAAAGCGATCGGTAATGATCTGGGTGTACTGGCAGGTGTGATTGCGAAAGGTCAGATTAAGGGAGTGGTCGCACTGGCAAACTGCTCCACGTTAAGGAACGGCCCCCAGGATTGGAATACGGTTAATCTTACAAAAGAACTAATTAAGAGGGATATTCTAGTGGTTGCCGGAGGCTGCGGCAATCATGGACTTGAAGTCGCAGGGATGTGTAATCTGGAGGCTGTGGATCAGGCCGGTGAGGGGCTGAAAGGGGTATGTAAAGCTCTTGGAATCCCCCCGGTATTAAGCTTCGGAACCTGTACCGATACCGGAAGAATATCAATGCTTGTAACTGCTCTTGCGGATTATCTGGAGGTAGACATCCCGGATCTTCCGATTGCGGTTACTGCGCCGGAATGGATGGAGCAAAAAGCTACGATTGACGGAATCTTTGCGGTTGCTTACGGTGCCTATACCCATTTGTCCCCGACACCATTCATTACCGGTGCACCCAAACTGGTAAAGCTTGTTACCGAAGAGGTGGAGGAAATTACAGGAGGAAAGGTGGCACTGGGAGACGATCCGGTTCAGGTGGCCAAGGACATTGAAGCCCATATTTTGAAGAAGAGAAAGAAGCTTAGTATGGTTTAAAACCCAGGTGAGTATAAATGTTACAATTCAGCCCTCAAAGAGATGAATTCGGACCGGGAAAAAATGATTTCCAGATAGGAGTATTTGCATTCGTCGGTACTTTGGCCCTGTCTTATAGAGCCTTATGTACCGATATGTAATGCAACTTAGCGAAAGCGGCTCCTACATGGGAACATTTCTTTCCCAGTCTTGTTCTATTTCTT
>DBTU01000045.1 GCA_002307215.1 Lachnoclostridium sp. UBA1308 | reverse complement strand
GGAAACATTTCTTTCCCAGTCTTTTCACTATCCGTGCTAGGCTGAACTGTAACGAATGGCTGTAGCGAAAGCCCTGTTTTTTATTGACTTTTCTATTCTATGATGATAGCATTGCATTATCGCAATTCATTTTAAATTACATTGAGCAGTCAATATTATAGCAAGAAGGAGGATAGCTGCATAGAATAAAGTGGGATTGTGATGAGGGTAACCAGTAACCGGATCAACCCAAGATCTGCCTAACAGAAATGTTTAAAATTAGCGCCATGCACCTCTATTGGGATAAACAAAATTTAGAGGTTAACGAGGAAGAGAGTCAGCGAAGATTTCGGCGGATGCTCTCTCGTGCACTTGGGCATGTGATGTGTCGAAAAAACTATGGGTAACTATAGCACAACAACGACATAACCAAGAAAATGAATTAGGTACGGATTGACTTCGAGTCATTTACGAAGCTTTTTTGTGCTGAGAATTCATCGGGTAAGGACATTGAAAACCATATAAAATGCCGCATTAGGCGGAAGAATGCGCAAAAAGCAGCGCAGAAATGGAGATAAGTATGTGCGGAATTATTGGCTATACAGGTAGCCTCAAGGCTAAAAATATACTTTTAGAGGGCCTTACAGCGTTGGAATACCGAGGCTATGACAGTGCTGGTATATCTATGTTTGAGAAAGACGGAATCCGGACAATTAAGGCAGCGGGCAAGGTGGCTGATCTGGCTAAAAAGACAGAGGAGTATCAGGATTTAAACGGAACCTCCGGTATAGGGCACACAAGATGGGCAACCCATGGTGGAGTAACGGAATGCAACTCGCATCCACATACCTATGGAAAGGTGACACTGATACACAACGGAATCATAGAGAATTATCATGAATTGGAGCTTGAGTTGGCCGCTACCGGCAGATATCCGGTTTCACAGACAGATACTGAGATAGTAGCTATGTTATTAGACAGTCTGTATACCGGAAATGCAATCGCGGCAATAAAGGCTGCGGCGGCACAATTGGATGGAGCATACGCTTTCTGTATTATGTTTGCAGATGAGCCGGAGGTAATATACTGCCTGCGTAATGCAAGCCCATTGTTAGCATGTAAATCCAAAGAAGGAACCTTTGTGGCATCCGACGTTGTAGCGTTGATCGGTTACTCCAAGGACTATTTTGCACTTCCGGAACAACAGATAGCAAGACTTACGAAGGATTCTATTACCGTAACCAATGACATGGATGAGGTGGTTATACCCAAAATGCTTCACGTAAGCTGGGATATTACCGCAGCTCAGAAGAAGGGCTATCCTCATTTTATGTTGAAGGAAATCCATGAGCAGCCGGATACCATTCTATCCACGATTTTACCTAGGATTACAAAGGAAGGGATTGTGGATTTTACAGTCGAGCAGATCCCGGACACCATTTTTAAAGATGTAAACCGAATTATTATTACCGCCTGCGGAACAGCCATGCATGCCGGATTGATCGGAAGAGTAATGCTTGAGAAGTTGCTTCGTATTCCGGTAGAGGTTGAGATTGCTTCGGAATTTCGTTATATGGATCCGATTATGGATCATTATACCTTGGTTATTACGATCTCTCAGTCCGGAGAGACGGCTGACACGCTTGCAGCTCTGCGTCTGGCTAAGAGCGAAGGAGCGACGACCTTATCTATCGTAAATGTCAAGGGTTCAACCATTGACAGGGAAAGTGACTATGTACTATATACACAGGCCGGTCCTGAGATAGCGGTAGCAAGTACAAAAGCTTATACAGCACAGCTTTCCTGCTTGTATCTGCTGACCTACCGTTTTGCTCTTGTTCGGGGAACGATAACGACGCAGCAGTGCAAAGAGTACGTTACGGAACTAAGAAACGTAATACCTGCGGTAAAAGAGGCGCTGACACTTAATAAACACATCGATGATATATGCAGCAATCTTGCAGATAAGGAAGATTTATTCTTTATCGGCAGAGGCATCGATTATCCCCTGTGTTGGGAAGGGTCAATTAAGCTGAAGGAAATCAGTTATATTCATTCCGAAGCATATGCAGCAGGAGAATTAAAGCATGGAACACTCTCCTTAATTACGGATGGCGTACCGGTGGTTGCTATAGCCACACAGTCAAAGGTACTGACAAAGATGATCTCCAATATCCGAGAAGTCAGAGCCAGAGGAGCTTTTGTTATATTGATCACCAATGGTGAAATAGAATTAGAAGCCTCGGCTTATGACTATCCTATCGTTCTTCCAAAGACACCGGATTACCTGACGCCTTTTACAGCCGCAGTGGCATTACAGCTGCTTGCGTATTATTCCTGTGTTCACAGGGGCTATGATGTAGATCAGCCACGTAATTTGGCAAAGGCCGTTACGGTGGAATAAATGGGGTGGATGAAGGAATGTTGTGAGTTCTCAAATAGTTTGAGAAAAGTTCTCAAAAAGTTTGAGAAAAATAGTATTTAGGAAGTTTGTAAATTTCACTTTTTGTTTTGAGTATCACTCAATGTAAATTATCATCTAATGTTTTGAATATACAGAGAGATACTTTTAGTATCTCTCTGTTCTATTTTTGAGGTGAGAAAATGGCTGATAGACTTTTAAGACATCCAGTACCCTATATAAATGAATCTATAGGGAATTATGTATTGAGATTATGTTCTGAGAATTCGTGTGAGGTAAATCAGATATCAGATTTGATAGGTTTTAAACTGAGAGGTATCGGACATTATTATAGAAAACTCAATGAAGAAAATATAACAAAATTTTCTGAGCTAACAGGTATTGAAATAAAAGTAATTGAAAATATGACTACAAATAGATTTAGCTTTGATATGTATAGTGATTTTAGTTGTCATACTGAAGCTTATGTGTGTCCTATATGCTACAGGGAGAGATCTTATGAAAGGATTCATTGGAAAAATAGGCTTATAAAAGTGTGCTTGGATCACGAGATTTATCTTGTAGATGAATGCCCGCATTGTAAAGAAAAGATTTCCAGTGATATTGTTTTTTTGGGAAAATGCAATTGCGGATTACATATTATTGACTTTAATTATTTTAAATGTGTTAATGAGTATGTATTACATGGTCAAAACATATTATACCAAATATTTAATATCAGGAGTAGTGTTCCATTAATAGTATGTGATTTGCTCTTTAATACTCTCTCGAGAGTGGATTATTGCAATCTTTTGTCTCATCTACAATATTTAACAGAGCTATATACTGATGGCTTAAATGATCTTGAAATTTTTTTTGACAATGATGATGGTTTTAAAAGTTATATAATTGCTTCATGGATTATGGTTGATTGGCCGACAAACTTAATTAAATTCTTGAATATATTAAATTGTCTAGATATTAATTACATAAATAGATCATCATTTGAGGTAGATAATCAAAGTGCATATAGTGAATCATATATGGACGTAATTAAAGATAGGTATATGAGAATTTTCAATCCGCTGGAATGCCTAAAATTACGAGGTAAATCTCGTATAGTTTTTGGGTATGAGGAAATATACCAACCCATAATGAATTACTATAATGAGAATAGTAATATAGAAAATGTCAAAATAAAAATGAATAAATACATTTATTTAAATAATTATGTAGAATTGGACATTGCCATTAGAATATTCTTTGATATTTGTGATTTGGATAGGGATATAAGAATATTTGTAATTAAATATTTTCATATATACAAATATTTTAATAAAGAATATTTAGACATAGAAGAAATATTTGATTTTTATAATAAAATAAAAAAGAAATGTTCTATTACATTTAGTGATATTAAAGGGAAATCTGATAATTACTCTACATTTCTTATACTATTTCAACACTTTGGTATTACAATAAGTGATATAATTTACGTACAAATGAACAGTGAATCAAGTGTTAGATTTGATCCAATAACCTTTCATGGAATAGCAACCATATTTTATCAATATAACCAAATAAAAAAAGAATTACTATTGCTGCTAGCAGAACGTATAGACGTACTGGATTCATTTAAGTGAAAGGATTTTTAATGCTTTGGCTATATAATATTTTACTGTGTGCTTTAGCAAACATGGGCATAGTTATTCTAGTAGCATTATTAGCGATAGCTATTGATACACATTCCACGAGTAAATCATGAATGTTTTTTACATTTCCTTTTGTGGAATTATAGAGCCTACAGCACATATCGCTATCTGCTATGGATGACGATTCTTCAAGAGGCAATGCCATATCATATAAGTATAAGAATTTCCTAAAGGTATCATCATTATCAAATTCTTTTGTAGTATTAACAATTCTAACTCGTTTCGACAATTGTTCATTTTCAATAAATATTTTATCTGAGTCCGGGATACCTAAAAAGATTATTGGTATACCAGTTTCATCGATTAATTCTTTGAACCAGTCAGATGAATCTCTTAGCAGTTTATGACTGTTTCTATCAACCAGATGTTGTACTTCATCTAAAAAGATAATTTCAACTTTACATGCCTTTAATAGATTATAAAGTCTTTTAGTTTGCAATATAATCGTTTTAGATTTATTGTAGAATGGATCACCTAAATCGTATAAAAGCTGAGGGGGTAATCCTCCGATATATGCTGGACATGGTATTCTGGAATAGAGAACAGGCTTAATAGTGCCATTTATATCATATATTACTGGATATTTTTTTGAATATAACTCAAAAAGATTGGATTTCCCTGTACCAGATTCCCCACTTATTCTCATGCAAGTAGGACGTGCTTGGGTTTTTGAACTATTATGGCAGTCAGCTACTAGCGATAACATTTCTTGCAATTTGGGGTAGCTTATTCTAATACTATCAGTATACTTGATTTTTTCTGAAGGAGAGAGTGATAAAATTTTAGATTTATCTGGCTGGGAGAATTTACTAATTTTTTGTGGTGGTTGATAATTTGCTGCTGTTTGATTCATAATATTTCTCCCCCTAAAAATCAGTTAATATCGAAAATCCACTAAAATCATCCATGCAAATATTATCATTTAAAGGTTTATCTTTTTTACCATCCAACAATTGTATTTCATTAGAAGATAATTGTTTTTTCGTTCCTCGTGCCTTTTCTTTTCGGGCTTGTTTAATATTAATTATGTTATCGTCTTGCTTGCTTTCTTCAGTACTTACAAGGCTCTCTGGAATTATGATTTTAGGTGTGGCTATAGTAATACCTATATCAGATATATTATCTTCTGATAAAGCATTCATATGATATAAAATATTACTAGCGCTTTCAACCTCTCTTCTCGCTTTATTTATTTCTTCATCTGCATTTATTTTATTGGCGCGTGCTTTTTCCTTTGGGGTATATCCTATGTTGTTTTCTATCATTGTCCTAATCATATGCTTCGCTCTGGCTAAAGATTCATAATCAACAATCCCATATTCTTTGCGTGCATAGGCTCTCATTTCTTTATGTTCCCATTCCGATAAGTTAGTAGCATATTGGGGGTTAGTGCAGGGTACTTTGATCCATTCTTTGGTAATAACATGATCATATACAAAAAGTTCTCTAAGGTTATAAGGATCGTACTTTACAGTGAAGTCTTCTTCAAGTCCTTTGTTTTCTTTGCTAAACTGCATTAAAAGTCTATTTAGATTATTACCATTATAATGAAGGCAATTGATTTCAATACCGCGGTTACTAATTTTTCTCTGGGCGGTACGACCAAGTAAAGTAACAATATCGGAAGAACTGTTTGGCCAAGAGACAGGATAATCTCCAATAGCTTTCTTCCATAGCTTTGAAGGGATGCCACCTACTCCTTTATGAAAATCTTGTGAATATACATCAATAATCCACTTGTGAAGTAATGCATTAAATTGAGAAAAAGTCAATGTAGCTAATGCACTTGGATTTTCATCTGAATCTAACTTAGTTGGATTTGAACGAGTTGTTCCTGGCAGGTTATGAACAAGACTTGTATTTGTTGTACCAAAGAATCTTTCTATAGAACCTTTCCATTCTGGTACTTTAGGGGGGCATATCCGCAATACGATGCCTAACTGATAACAGGTATCTTTCATAGAACTGTTTTTAAATTCTAGACCATTATCAATCACTAAAGTCTTTGGAACGCCAAAAGCATTCCATTCATTCTCAATGAATGGATACATATCTTTCACATAAGACTTATCTGTCATGATACTTTTAATACATTGGGATACTTCTGGCCAGCCAACACCATTACTTAAACCCAAACTAAACCCTAGAGCATTTCTAGTATACTTATCGATCGCTAATACAAGAAATGGTCTACCTATCTCGGTTCCATTATCTTCTTTAATAATTATATCAACTGGGGTATGGTCAATCTCTACACGTTCTAAAGGAAAACTTGTCTCTACCCCATTACCAATTACTTTGAACTTATAATCAGCTGATCTTTTACTGTATCTGCTTGCAATAGATTGGTATTCCGGGATTTTTGATACATATCTAGCTAATGTAGGATAGGGTGGAATATCAAGTTTAATTACAGAAAATCTATTATGCTCAGCTATCATATTGGTTAGACAAAGCCATAACTCTTTTATAGAAATTCTTTGCTGTTTATTATAATATAAATCAATAGCCTCGTTAATGAATTCATTTATTTTTGGAGATATTCTGGGATTTCCTTTGCCTCCACAGTTATGATAGGAGGGCAGCAATGATCTGATGTCACCACATGACTCTTTATATGCTTTAAGCCATCTGTAAATGCTCTGGCTGCTAACCGTATGATATACTAAACAATCATTAAGATTTCTTTTTGCTTTCTTAGGATTAACAGACCAAGAATTAACCTCATCTGCTCTTGAAATGGCATTCTGCTCTGAAAGTTCAAGAAGGGGTTTAATTACCTCGTATCGAAAGATTGCCTCCTCCTTAAAACTTGAGACATCTAATTCACCTAAGGCATAGGATGTATTAATGCCACCACTAGTCTTTGATAAGTTCTTACCGGTGCATTCAAATTTAAGATCTCCATTACTTAAAGCTGTAATTAATTCAGCTTGTGTAAATATTTGTGTCACATTGAAATTCTCTTTTTCAACCTGCACTTTTAAATTGGGTAACTTTTTTAATATTTGATACGTATCTTCAAAGAGCATGAACCTAATACCAGGCTTTAGTAGAACAGGAAACATTATCTCACCGCCTTATTGATTATTTAAATATATTAATGAGTTTCTTGTGATGGGTACTTCTAAATTTGTACTTATTTCTTGATAATACAGCATATTTAAAATATACGCATAAATAGTCGGATTGTTCTCTTTGGCACATACTTTTGAAAGCAATTGGTTTATTGTTTGATCTTGATCCGATGAAAGTAATACATTTAAGATAGCACTCTTCATATCTTTTGGAACAATAATATTTGAGTATGAAAAGAGAAGGCATATGTTTTTAAATGAATTACCAGTTCGAATATCTTTTTCTGTGACTATTTTAAAATCTGAATATCCATTAGCATCACAATAAAGTGCAACTGCATTAAATTTATTGATAGTGATTTCATCGTGGAGTATCTTAACCAACTTGGCATGTGGTTTAACTTCAACTAGCTGCTTTCTGTCTTTTCGCTGAACTTCAAAATCCGGATAGCACTTTCTGAGTCGATTGATATCACGATAAGCAATTTCTAGTGGTTGTTCCTTGTAACAAATGACATCTCTGTCATATTCCAGTAAAAAAATATAGTCTCGTTCTATAAGTGATTCGAAAGCTACAAGTCGCTCATTTTTTTTACTTGGGAAGTATCCAATATTCTTTTTTGACCTCGTATTAACAATTTTACGTGCAGGTTTATACATATTAATCTCCATTCCGCCGCCA
>DBTU01000043.1 GCA_002307215.1 Lachnoclostridium sp. UBA1308 | reverse complement strand
GTCAAATGCGGCCATTTTTTGGCTATCCACTACTTTCTTTCACACTATATTACTCCTTTAAAATTTATTGGCTTTATTTTTTAATAATAGTAACTGTTACTGATATATATAATAATATATTAATACTTATTTGTCAATAACGTTTTTATTTATTTTAACATTTTTCACACTAGCAAACATAACCGCATAAGGCTACAAACACAATTATTAAAATATGCAGTATATAATAATGAATTTCCAATGCACTTCATGTTTATTTCTAACGGACTCATGTTTTTACGAGACTAGAAAAAAATCACGCCGCCATACCATGGCAGCGTGACACAACTTTCATATATATTTATGCTTTATCTATTCTTTATTACAGCAATTGCTGCAACGGCCGTAGAAAAACGTAACATGACCATCAATCTTACCAACAAATCCGGCTCCTGCAATTACATTGATATGATCAATTGATTCCATCTCAATATCCAGAACTCTTCCGCAGCCTTTGCACAGAAAATGATAATGCATCATGGCATTTCCATCAAAACGATCGCAGCCGTCCTGACAGTTTAACTTCATGATTTCGCCCTGTTCTGCCAAGAGATTCAAGTTACGGTATACGGTTCCAAGACTGATATTCGGATAGGACTCACGTATATTCATATAAACAGTATCTGCAGTCGGATGCTCTTTTGTCTTCGATAAATAATCCTTAATAGCTTCCCTTTGCCTACTGTACTTATTAACTGCCATAATCGACCTCCACATGCTCTATCCACAAATACAAAATAACAAACTATCAATTATTTGTTTTCTAGGATAACAGTAATAATTATTATTATATACATCATATTTTATTTGTCAAGGTCAAATTTACCTATAAATTAATTGGCTTTTTGTAAATTTTATTAGGACCTTATGTACCACTATGTACTTCATCCAAGCGGAAGCGTGTTGCAAATGAACGATTTTATGTATTACCATTCACTAGCGAAATTGTGCAAATTGACGATAGACATAATAAAAGTAGGCTTTGATACCCATAAAAAAAGCTGCAAATCAATTCATTTCCAGAAGACGAAACAATTTGAGTCACAGCTTTGCTATTTTTACTTTCTGTTTGCCGGTTCTATATTAATGCTCTTACCTTTAATCTTGGCCGACTTCATTACCTGAATTACTTCCGATGCATATTCCCTTGGTATTTCTACAAAGGTATATTTATCATACATGTCAATGGAACCGATTAATTTACCCGGCATTCCGGTCTCTCCGGCAATCGCACCAAGGATATCTCCCGGTCTGATTTTTTGGTTTTTACCCAGATTGATAAACATTCTTACCATCCCTGCTTCCGCACCTGTATCGCCAAAATCCTCAGTCGTTTTTACCTCTTCTGCCTTAATTGCTTCATCTCCCATCATCATCTTCAGGAAGGCTGCAGCGATATCTAAGGTTGTAAAATCCTCGTCATTTACTTTGCTTTCGATTAAATCTACCATTTTTGAGAGATCTTCATTTTCGATAATAGTTTTTAACTTATCCAATATTTTATCAGCCTTGACAGCATTGACATCATTCAAGGATGGAATCGGCTGTGCTTTTATCTTGGTATTACAATATCTCATGATATCTCTAAGCTTATATAATTCTTTGCCGGCAACTAAGGTAAATGCTCTGCCTTCGCGGCCTGCACGACCCGTACGGCCAATTCTGTGTACATAGTATTCATCATCTTGCGGCACATCGTAATTAAAAACCGCTTCCACATCATCCACATCGATGCCTCTTGCTGCAACATCGGTAGCCACAAGTATTTCAGTTCTTCCGTTACGGAAGCTGCTCATAACGCGGTCTCTCTGCTGTTGCTTGAGGTCTCCGTGCAGTCCTTCCGCAAAATATCCTCTGCCCTGCAGCGATGAAGTCAACTCATCCACTTGTTTCTTGGTATTACAAAAGATAAGTGACAGCTTCGGATTATACATATCTATAAGCCTCGACAGCACATCTTCCTTATTCCTTTGGGTTACTTCGTAATAGAACTGTTCAATCTTTGGTACGGTAAGTTCTTTCTTAACCACACGGATAATTTCCGCATTCTTCTGATATGTTCTGGCAATATCTATAATCGGTTGCGGCATGGTTGCCGAAAAAAGAACCGTCTGACGTTCCTCCGGAACTTGGCTTAAGATTGTTTCAATATCCTCACGAAATCCCATGTTTAACATCTCGTCCGCTTCATCCAAAACGACCATTTTAACAGCATCAAAATTAACGGTTTTTCTTCTCATATGATCCATAACGCGTCCGGGTGTTCCTATGATAAGCTGAACTCCTGCTTTTAATGAACGTATCTGCTTTGAAATTTCCTGTCCTCCATATACCGGGAGGATTTTGATTCCATGCATGAATAGACCGAGCTTACGAATCTCTTCTGCCACCTGTATTGCAAGTTCTCTTGTAGGACACAGAACAATTGCCTGAAGGGTTCTGTCCTTCGGATTTATTAACTGCATGAGCGGTATTCCAAATGCTGCTGTCTTGCCGGTTCCGGTCTGCGCCTGTCCGACAATATCCCTCCCCGCAAGTATGATGGGAATTGCCTTAGCCTGTATCGGAGACATCTCCTCAAAGCCCATCTCCTCAACAGCACGAAGTATATTGGGGTTTAATTCTAATTCTTCAAATTTTGTTACTTCCATTCTTAATTCCTTTCTTTGTATCTTTTATCTCATATATTTCCCACTATTATTCTTCCTATGTACGCCCTACTTATATTATAGACACACATATTCATCTTATACTACAAAATAATAGAACGCATTATTCTATACGATAAAATCAGCTCCTGACCCAACAGGACCGAGAGCTGGTCAACCATGTTATTATGAAATAGACACTCCGCGTAGTATAACACTCCGATAAATTCTTGTCAAGAAATTTTCATTACAGCGGTATTCTCTATTGTTACCGTTCAACCTTCAAAGAGATGTATTCGGACTGGGGAAAAATGATTTCCCGGTTTTGTAACTATCCTTGTTAGGCTGAACTGTAACATTCTATCAACAAACACTGTATTGTTGATTATCCCTTTTCATAACTTTAATTGATTGACTAATTACCTTGCACTGCGTTTTCCCACCCTCTGAGGCGGCCTGTTATTTTTATCTGTATGAGAAGCGGTTTTCTTAATTTGGCCAGATACTTTATGATCATCGGTTTTCTTACCTTGGCTGTATACTTTATGATCATCGGTATTCTTACCTTGGCTGTATACTCTATGATCATCGGTTTTCTTACCTTGGCTGTATACCCTACGATCATCGGTATTCTTACCTTGACTGTATACTTTACGATCATCGGCCTTCTTGCCTTGACTGTATGCTTTACGATCATCGGTATTCTTGCCTTGACTGTATGCTTTACGATCATCGGCCTTCTTGCCTTGACTGTATGCTTTATGGTCATCGGCCTTCTTGCCCTTAGCGCTGGTTTGGTTCCTGTTTTCTGCTTTGCCTATTGTACTCTTTTGCTCACGATTGGAACTTATATTTTGTCTATCTGTTCCTTTCTCCTTGTATACTTTGCCTTGAAACGGCTTATCTTTGCTTATCCACTGTTTTTCCTTGGCAAACTGTCTCGGACGAATCAGGCATTTTTTATCAAAGCCAATCAAGTCCACACGATCTGCCTTTCTTAGTGCTTCTACAACAAGGTCATAATTCTTAGGATTACGGTATTGAATTAATGCCCTTTGCATTGCCTTTTCATGCGGCGACTTTGGTACGTAAACCTCAGTCATTGTCCTAGGATCCAGTCCGGTATAATACATACAGGTCGAAATTGTTGAGGGTGTCGGGTAGAAATCCTGAACCTGCTCCGGCATATAGCCAAGATCTCTGAGATACTCCGCCAGCTCCACAGCCTCTTTTAGGGTTGAGCCCGGATGAGAGGATATCAGATAGGGTACGATGAACTGGTTCTTACCTAACTTCTCATTTATTTTCTTAAATTTCGTAACAAATTTCTCGTATACCGAATTAGAGGGCTTGCCCATCAGTTCCAATACGCCGTCATTAATATGCTCCGGAGCGACCTTAAGTTGTCCGCTGACATGGTGCTCGCATAGCTCCTGAAAGAAGGTTTCATCCTTATCCTCGATCAGATAATCATAACGAATACCCGAACGAATAAATACCTTCTTTACATTCGGAAGATTACGTAGCTTTTTAAGTAGAGCCAGATAATCCTTATGATCAATCCTTAGGCTCTTACAGGGAGTCGGAGTAAGACATTGCTTATTGAGACATGCTCCCTTCGATAGCTGCTTTTCACAGGCCGTGTGTCTGAAATTGGCGGTAGGTCCTCCGACGTCATGGATATAACCTTTAAAATCCTTGTCCCAGATCAATTGATTGGCTTCTGCTATAATTGATTCATGGCTTCTGGTCTGCAATATCCTTCCCTGATGAAAGGTTAGTGCACAGTAATTACAGCCACCAAAGCAACCTCGATTGCTGGTAAGGCTGAATTTTACCTCTTCGATTGCCGGTATTCCGCCAGCTTCAAGGTACGAAGGATGGTAATCCCTCATATAGGGCAGTGAATATACTCTGTCCATTTCTGTCTGTGAAAGAGGTTTTGCCGGTGGATTCTGAACCACATATTCCTGTTCCTTATATTGTTCAACCAACCTTCTTCCCGAAAATGGATCCGTATTGCAATACTGGGTATAGAAGCTGGCTGCAAATTCCTTCCTACTGTTTGCGATACTCTGGTAACTTGGCAGTATCACTGCATCATAAACCGATTCCAAATTCTTCGCTTTCACTACAGTCCCATTAATATAGGTAATATCTTTAATGTCAATTCCGCTATCAAGTGCTTCCGCTATCTCAACAATGGAATGTTCCCCCATACCGTAGGAAACAATATCAGCTTGTGAGTCAAGAAGAATTGATCTCTTAACCTTATCACTCCAATAATCGTAATGAGCCAACCTTCTAAGGGAGGCTTCAATACCCCCGAGAATAATTGGGATATTCTTGTATTGCTTCCGTATCAAATTACTATATACGCATGTTGCGTGGTCCGGACGTCTCCCCATCACTCCTCCCGGAGCATAGGCATCGGACTGTCTGCGCTTTTTGGCAACCGAATAATGGTTTACCATGGAATCCATATTACCCGAACTTACTAAAAATCCAAGTCTTGGCATCCCTAGTACTGTTATGCTTTTCTCGTCCTTCCAGTCCGGCTGCGCGATAATTCCAACCTTATAACCGTGGCTTTCTAATACTCTGCTTATAATCGCCGAACCAAAGGAAGGATGGTCAACATATGCGTCCCCGGTGATAAACACGAAGTCGCATTGCCCCCATCCTCTTAGTTCCATATCATTTGTATTGATAGGTAAAAATCCTTTTTGCATGCCTTACATTCTTTCTTATTATTGTGCAGCAGCCGTAGGTGTTGCTACAGGTGTAGGTGCAGGCGTAGGTGTAACATCATTTTTTGTTACTTTAGCATTATCTACCGCAAACTCCAGTGCCTTCTTTAATAGGATATCATCCATGATATCCTCTTTAGTTATATGTGACAATAATTCTTCTTCGGAAGCCGCGCTGTAATCTTTTACATATTGAGCAATCTTACTAGAGTAATCCGCATCCGTAACAGTCATGCCTTCTGCTTTAGCAATCGCTCTCTGCGCCATTTCCAACCCGGCATAGCTCTGAGAAATTTGTACTAAGTTGGCATCAAAATCCTCCCGCGTAGAACCAATTGCATCAAAATACTGGCTTAATGTCATACCAAAATTATTATATACCGTCTGGGTTACGTAATTCTCATACGAAGCGGAATAATAATCAAGTAACGACTGCGGGTAGGAAGTAATTGTTGAGTTGCTCACAACCTTTTCCAGAACGCCACTGGAGATTTCCGATTGAGCACTTGATTCATTGGCAGCTTCCATATTTTCTTTTATTGTCTTCTTGTATGCAGCAATGGAATCATAATCTGTATTATTTTTTACATAATCCTCTGTAAGCTCGGGAATTACATATTTCTGTATTTTATTAATAGTTACATTAAATACTACCGCTTGTCCCGCCAACTCCTCGACACCGTAATCTTCTGGAAAGGAAAGGTCAATTTCTACCTTTTCTCCAACCTTCTTACCGATAAGACCCTCTTCAAAACCCTCGATAAATGAGCCTGAGCCGATTTCGAGATCAGAACCTGTTGCAGTCCCACCATCGAAAGCCACTCCATCCTTCAAGCCTTCATAATCAATGTTAGCAACATCTCCGGTCTGAACTACATCCCTGTCGGTAATCTCAACAAGAGATTTCGCGTTTTCTAATTCATATGCTATTTCAGCATCCACTGAGGCATCCGTTACAATTACTTTATCTACAGAGACCTCAATCCCTTTATATTGTCCCAATTTGAAATAATCATCAACATTATATACTTCCTTCGGCGGGATTGTTATTGCTGTTGCAGCTTCATCCGATGTATCTGTTGTAGCAGGTGTAACCGTTACATCAGATTTATCGCCGCTTATTATATTGCTGGGGTTCTTTGTGCATCCCCCCGCAAGAAGCATTAAGCTTAATCCCATAATTAATAATACTTTCTTTTTCATTTCATTTATCCTTTCCAATCTCAATTGACCAGCCTGTGGCTTCACCATTATATATTTGCAGTGCTATCTTTCTTTATACCACATTTTTATTTAAAAGAAAAGTCAAAAACCATAGTTCACAAATATTTCATGGATATAAATACATATTTTCTGCCTTACGCCGGACGATATGTCATTCCTTTATATCTTCTCATACCGGTCAATGTCCATAACGAATATAGTCGCTCCTCCTACATTCACCGCCACGTTCATTGACGCATATTCCGGAACACCGATGGAATTCGTAATAATCTGCCGCCTCGGACCGCATTCCTTCTTAACAATCTCAATCACCTTCTCGACCTCGTCTGCTTCTGTACCTATCATCAGTGTCGTGTTACCTTCCCGCAGAAAACCTCCTGTTGATGCCAATTTCGTTACATAATATCCATTTTTGTTCAATGCCTCTGTAACGTAACCACTATCAACATTGTGGACAATTACATAGATTAATTTCATGGAATACCCTCCTCTAATGAGCACAATATCACTGTCCTTGTTATGATAACATTATATGATATGATAAATGCAATGTAAAGAAAGATCCTATACTTAAAAGCTAATTTAGAGTTATAGTTCAGCCTAGCGAGGTTAATGACAAGACAGGGAAAAATGTTTCCATATAGGACAGAGCCAAAGTACCGACGAATGCAAATACTCCTATAATTTCTCTACACCCAGCGTAACATCCTCGCCGTTCAAATTCCACTCTTTTGTATAACCCTTGACTTCATCAAGGATGATCTCTTTCGCCAGCACCTCGGATTTGATTTCTTCCTCATTACGAAGCAGAATCGCCTTGATTTTATCATTACCCATCTCAGATATACGAATATTATCCATAACCTCGAAATCCGCTTCCTTACGCATGGTCTGAATTTTACTGATAATCTCTCTTACATAACCCTCTTCAATTAATTCCTCGGTCAAGTTGGTATCCAATATTACGGTAATCCCGTGGTCTGAATTAGAGACAAAGCCCTCTGTCTGAGCTGCCTCAATCAACAAATCCTCTTTATCAAGCACTGCTTCCACACCGTCCAAGGTAATCAACAGATGTCCGGAGGCATTGATTTTATCCATAGCTGCATTGCCGTTAAGTTCGGATAAAATGGTACGAATTTGTCCGATTTGCTTTCCGAACTTTGGACCTAAGGTCTTTAATTGCGGTTTGAAACTATAAGAGGTAAAGTCTCTTACATCATCCGCAAATACAACTTCTTTGATATTAAGCTCATCCGCAATTATTTCCTTATAGAAATCTGATAGCTTTGCTTCTGCTTTTACATACATCGTTTTGATCGGCTGGCGATTCTTGATATTGGCTGTATTACGACATCCACGGCCTAGAACTACGACCTCAAGCACCTCCTCCATATTTACCTCTAATTCGGCATCAATAAAGCTTTCCTCAACGGCTGGATAATCGCAGAGATGGATACTTTTCGGTGCATTCTTATCAAGATTAACCACAAGGTTCTGATAGATATCCTCGGTCATAAACGGAATGAACGGAGCGGATAGCTTAGCTGTAGTTACCAGTGCAGTATAAAGTGTCATATAGGCATTGATTTTATCCTGTGGCATTTCTTTTGCCCAGAAGCGTTCGCGACTTCTTCTTACGTACCAGTTGGAGAGCTCATCTACAAAGTCTGCAAGTGTTCTTGCAGCCTCTGTGATGCGGTAATTATCCAGATGCTCATCAACCTGCTTTGTCAATGTGTTTAATTTGGAGAGCAACCATTTATCCATAACCGGAAGCTTATCATATTCCAATTTATATTCGGTAGCATTAAAATTATCAATATTGGCATAAAGAACGAAGAATGCATACGTATTCCATAGCGTTCCCATGAATTTTCTCTGTCCTTCGGTTACAGCACCGTCATTAAATCGGTTTGGTAGCCATAAGGCAGAGTTAATATAGAAGTACCAGCGAATTGCATCGGCTCCGTGCTTTTCCAGTGCTTCCATCGGGTCTACCGCATTTCCCTTTGATTTGGACATCTTCTGACCGTTCTCATCCTGAACATGTCCCAGTACGATAACGTTTTTGAATGGTGCTTTCTCAAAGATCAACGTGGAAATTGCAAGCAGAGAATAAAACCATCCTCTGGTCTGATCCACTGCCTCACTGATGAAATCAGCCGGGAAATTATCCTCAAAAATATCTTTGTTATCAAAAGGAAAGTGCCATTGTGCAAACGGCATAGATCCCGAATCGTACCAACAGTCAATTACCGGTTTAACACGGGTCATTGTCTTGCCACACTCCGGACATCGAAGGGTAACCGCATCAATATATGGCCTGTGAAGCTCTATGTCCTCCGGGCAGTTATCGGACATCGATTTAAGTTCTGCGATGCTTCCGATGCAGTGACGGTGTCCATCCTCACATTCCCATATAGGAAGAGGGGTGCCCCAATAACGGTCACGAGAAAGGCCCCAATCCTGGACATTTTTCAGCCAGTCACCAAATCGACCCTGCCCGATGCTCTCCGGCATCCAGTTGATGGTGTTATTATTGGCTATTAGCTGATCCTTAACCGCGGTCATCTTAATAAACCATGATTCTCTTGCATAATAAATCAAGGGCGTATCACAACGCCAGCAAAACGGATAGCTGTGTTCGAATTTCAGTATCTTAAAGAGTAGGCCTTTTTCTGCGAGCTTCTTCATGACCTGCTCATCTGCCTTCTTACAGAATAGCCCTGCAAAATCAGTTGCCTCAGGTTTAAACTCACCTTTCGCATCAATCAACTGTACAAATGGAAGGTCATAAATCTTACCTACCCTGTTATCATCCTCACCAAAAGCAGGCGCCATATGCACGACACCGGTACCGTCACTGAGCGTAACATAATTATCACAGGTAACATAAAAGGCCTTTCTGTCCACCTCTGCATAATCAAATAACGGCTCATATTCTTTATACTCTAAATCCTTACCGACATAGGTTTGGGTAACCTCATAATCACCCTCAATGACATTGAGAAGAGCTTCTGCCAGAATGTAATATTCCGTACCAACTGGAACCTGTGGCTCTTGGTCGCGTCCATGATCATGTCCGCAGGAACAGCTTCCATCCTTCTTCAAGACATTACCCTTAGAATCCACTGTCACCTTTACTTTAACATAGGTTTCCTTCGGATTAACACAAAGGGCAACATTGGAGGGAAGTGTCCAAGGTGTTGTTGTCCATGCCAGGATATATTCATTCTGTGTTCCCTTAACCTTGAACTTTGCGATTACAGACTTCTCTTTCACATCCTTATAGCCTTGCGCAACCTCATGACTTGACAGAGGGGTTCCGCATCTTGGACAGTAGGGCACAATCTTAAAGCCCTTATACAGAAGGTCCTTATTCCAAATCTGCTTTAAAGACCACCATTCTGATTCAATATAGTCATTATTGTAGGTTACATAAGGATTCTCCATGTCAGCCCAAAAGCCTACGATTCCTGAGAACTCCTCCCACATGCCCTTGTATTTCCACACACTTTCCTTACATTCTTGTATAAACGGCTCCAAGCCATATTCCTCAATTTGCTCCTTACCGTCGATGCCCAGCTTCTTTTCAACCTCAAGCTCAACCGGAAGTCCGTGAGTATCCCAGCCTGCCTTCCGAAGAACTTTATAGCCCTTCATCGTTCTATATCTCGGAATCATATCCTTGATGACCCTCGTCAATACATGGCCGATGTGCGGTTTTCCGTTTGCCGTCGGTGGACCGTCATAAAAGGTATAAGTCTCACCATCTTTACGTTCTTTAATACTTTCCTCAAAAATGTTATTATCCTTCCATAACTTGAGAACCTTCTTCTCTCTCTCAACAAAGTTTAGATCTGTGGACACCTTATCGTACATGTGAATCCTCCTTAGGTTTTTACGTAAAAAGGCTCTCATCCGAAATAGGATGAGAGCATATGCTTTCATTTAACCACCTGTTTCACGTACTTAGCCGGTCGGGCATTCATACATTATCTATATAACGGTAGATACCGGCTCAACCTACTCAGCTAAGTTTGCCTTTGGGTCTCGCAGCTATGGAGTGATTTTCAGTCATCAGTTACTCGTACCGGGCTTACACAATCCCCGACTCGCTGTCACTTTTACGAATGCTTACTCTCTCCGTCATCGTTTTTATCAATTTTTTTCATATTATTATATAAACATTAAATTGTCAAGAGAATCTCGGTAAATACTCAAAAAACAACTCCTTAATCATGTATTCCTGCGGGGGCATCTCCGTCTGGTTATAAGCAATGCACAGCTTAGCGTAAGCCGCTTCAAAGGAGATGTTTTGCAGCGGAATCGCTCCATTCTCTAATATCTCTCTGCTGGTTCTGTATAAATCCCTGTCAATATTCTTAAAGGAAATCAGGTAAAGATCAATTCCTTCCTCCCTGCATCTTTTGACAAATTCTGCAATTGAACAGTCTGCGACATCCGTACAGCCCGTTCCCGAATGATACAAGCTATGAAGAATGGCCTTGGGCTTCTTGGCAAATTGTAATATAGAGTAATCAAGTCCGGGGTATGGCCTTATTGCAATAATTTGATTATGAAAGGTAAATTTGGCATCAAATGATCCCGTATGAGAATGAATCTGCTCTTTCAACCGGTCTACCTGTGGGTTAATCCGATTATTGTTCAGAAGAAACTCTCCATTCCTGATTTCACCAAAAGCATCCCCTCCAAAGCCGGAAAACTGATCGTTATAGGAATCCGCTTCCTGAATTCTACTTGCCAGATATACGACGTTTTTACCATGGTTATCTTCATAAATCGTATAAACACCGGGCAGGGCGGTATTAATAACAAATTCCACGGAGCAGCAAAAATTATTTAGACCGTTACTTCCTTCACCATCTAAAGCATAATTACTGCCTGTTATTACAATCGGTATCTCCGTATCATTGAATATGAAGCTTATGGAGGCTGATGTATACGGTAAAGTATCCGTTCCATGTGTTACGATGATGCCGTCATACTTACTTCTGTCAATTTGCCACATCGCATTTAATAATATTTCCCAATGATTTGGAGTACAATTCTCACTCAGAATGTTAATTGGCTGTAATGTATCAAACTCCAGATCATAATGATATTTATCCTGAAACAGTTTTAAAAGATAAAATCCACTCTCCTCATCTACATCGATAGTAGAATTATGTATTCTACTTCCTATTGTCCCTCCTGTGAAAACAACAAGTATTTTTTTCATTTTTACCCCTATTCCTGCGCATTCTTTTTGCGCATATAAGTTTGTGCCGAGTGCGTTCTTCGCACTTTGGTTACGCAGGCACAAACTTTGTGAGTGAAAGATTTGAAAAACCATTTCACACTTATACCTCTCTGTCCGGATTACTTCAAATATACAGATTATATTTTTACCGTTTTCTGTGAATACGACTGAGTATTCAAGTGTCCGGTTTTCACTGAATTTAATTATCAGCTATAAGTTTCTCCTTATTATCAAGCATTATACTTCGCCTATATAATATCGTTTGTCTAATGAATAATACCCTGTTTTTTGGTGTGATAAATATTTTTATTAGTTAGGTATCAATGTTCAAATTATTTTAAATATATGATATATTATAGTTGACCGCCTTTCATACGCCGTCACCATTTTTCTGCAATGATTCCGATAAACAGCAAGGAGTTAACCAATGAAACGAAGTAGAAATACAAAAGAAGAAAAAGGGAAGTCATTATTACTATTGATAAATACAAGCTTTATCTTGCTCAATATTATCAGTATTTGCGCCATCTCAATTATTGTATTTGCGGCTTTGCAAACCTCCATTCGTGAAACCATTATACAGCTGGAGGATAATATTTATGAATCTATCTATGATGATATTGATAATATGATAACTACTCCTTTATCTGTGAATGAATCAAATAAGTATTTGATAAAAAACGGGATTATTAATATGAGTGATTCAGCGGATCGACAACGTTTTTTAACGGGTATGATCAGCGCTTCCATTGATGATATCTCCAGTGTATGCTATGTTACTGAAAATGGTACTTACTACGGTGCACAACGAAATACTACAACGAATAGGATTGAGTATAAAACCTATTCAACAACAGGTTATACAGATACCACGAGTAATTATAATTCAAAACCCGAAAACCTATACAAGGATCCAAGAACCAGTAATTGGTATATGATTGCCAAGAATAAGGGCCTACAAGTCTTTACCAGTCCGGTAAAAAATATGTTTAGCGATGACCTTATGATAACTGCCTCATGTCCTATTTATAATGATGACGGAGCCTTACTGGGTGTATTAGCATCCCATATTCGTCTGGGGACGCTCAGTAATTCCCTTCAAAGTATGCTTCAGGGAAAATTGGGTGAAGGCTTTATTATAGATAATAATACAGGCAATATTATAGCAAACTCCAACGGCACAGCAAATTACAGTATTCTGGCTGATGGATCCTCTACCGGAATACCCTTAAGTCAAGCCGATGATAAAACCATAACGGAAGCTTATCATACATATATAAAAACAGGACAAGGTAAATACTTTATTAAGTCTATGCACAAAAGATATTATGTAAACATCAACGAATACACCTCCAATGATATTGACTGGATCATCATCACCTGTATTCCGGACAGCATCCTAACCTCTGCGTTTAAAAACAATCTGTACTCGGCTGCTATTCTCTGCCTTGCTACTGTATTCATAGTGATACTTTTTACCTTTGCCGGTTCCAAAATCATATTAAAGCCGATAAGGCACCTGGTAGTTACCGCCGAACAATTATCTAAGGGCGAACTCACTGTCCGAGCCGCTGTGTTTCGAAATGATGACATCGGAAAATTAGCCCTAGCCTTTAATCACATGGCTGATGAGATTAACAACCAAATTATTACCCTTGAGGACAAAATTCATGACCGAACCTCGGAGCTTGCCACTGCTAATCAGGCCCTGGTCGCCGCCAAAGATCAGGCGGTTGCTTCCAGTAAATATAAAAGTCGCTTTTTGGCTAATATGAGTCATGAAATCAGAACTCCACTGAACGGTATTGTAGGATTTCTTCGTCTACTGGAGGAAACCCCCCTAAACGAAGAGCAGTTGGATTATGTGAAAACCATTGCCGGCTCTACCGATTCCTTATTGGCAATCATTAATGATCTTTTGGATATATCAAAAATTGAAGCCGGCAGAATGGTACTTGAGCAAATTCCCTTTGAATTAATACCGACAATTGAAACAGCTATTCATTTATTTGATGTAAAAGCCGCTTCAAAGGGTCTGGAAATGAGTATTAATTACGATGCCCGACTTCCCGAATATACGCTGGGTGATCCTACGAAACTGAAACAAATTATCAGCAATCTGGTAAGTAATGCCGTGAAATTTACAGATATGGGCACTATAACCATCCGGGTAAAATTGGAAACCCAATTTGATCAAACAGTAATCATATCCTTTTCTATAGAAGATACCGGTATCGGCCTTTCCCAGGAAGAAATCGGTCGATTATTTGAACCCTTCTGCCAGGCAGATGCTTCCTCGACCAGAAAATACGGCGGAACAGGTCTGGGGCTCGCAATCTGCAAAAATCTAATCGAAATGATGCAGGGAGAAATAAACATTTTGAGCATACCCGGAGAAGGATCCGTTTTTCACTTTCACATTATGTTGAAAAAATCCTTTAAAAACGACTCTTCCGCTCTCCATAAGTCAATCAAATATGACACCGAGGTATATTCCTTCGAATCTGCAGGTAAGGTCTCCATTTTACTTGTCGAAGATAATGAGACAAATATAAGTTTCTTTACGAAACTAATGAGAACCAAAGGCTTTTATTGTGATCTGGCTACTGACGGAGAAAAAGCTCTGCTTGCATATCAAAATAAACCCTATCATATTATTTTTATGGATTGCCAATTACCGATAATGGATGGTTATGAATCTACCCGAAGAATTAGGGCTATTGAAGGGAACGATAGACATACACCAATCATTGCGCTGACGGCCTATGCGTTGGAAGAGGATACTACAAAATGCTTGGAGTCGGGCATGGACGACGTCATTTATAAACCCATTTCTATTCATATACTGGAGCAACTCCTTATGAAATATTTATATACCATCAAGTCTGATCCGCAAGCTACCGTTGATTTTTTGACAGAAACCGTTACCTCTTTTATGATTGAAACTGATTTTGACTATGAATCCTGTATGGAACTGATTAATGATTTTTGTGATCAATCTCTTCCTCTGATGGAAGCTATAAGAAAAGCCGTTCACAGAAGCGACAAAGCAGATGCCTTAATCCTTTTTCACAAATTGAAAGGTTCCGCAAGCACAGTCCGAGCGAAGAAGCTTGCTGAAATTGCTGAAGTCGCCGAGAAATCAACAAAAGATAATGATTGGGAAATGGTTGCTCTACTTTTAGAAGAAATCGAATATTTAGTTCATACTCTGAAAAAATAATTGAAAAAGTAACAGTTCAGCCTAACAGGGATAGTGACAAGACCGGATACATCTCTATGACGGCTGAACTATATCATGAAACAAAACATGTTCAAACAAAATAAGTCGGCTGTTGATACTTGACTTATTATTAATTCTGGTATATGGTTTGTAATTATAAAACTTTACTCACTAACCAACATACCTAATCTTAGAATTAGTTTGTACTGAGGATTACTCAGGCGCAAATTTCTAAGTGTGAATTGCTTCTTAATCCACACTATGCCGTATTGCTTTAAAAGGAGATAATTATGGGAAAACAAAATTTAACCCTATTAACTGATTTCTATGAGCTGACAATGATGCAGGGTTATTACAACAATAATAATACTGACACCGTTATCTTTGATGTTTTTTTCCGGGAGAACCCTTCCGGTAGCGGTTACGCCATATGCGCCGGACTTGAACAGGTAATTGATTACATAAAGGAACTTCAGTTTTTTGAGGAGGATATTGAATACCTTCGTACACAGAAGATATTTAATGAAGGCTTCTTGTCCTATTTGAAAAATTTTCATTTTACCGGAGATATCTATGCCATTCCGGAAGGTACCATAGTATTTCCGATGGAGCCCTTAATTAAGGTAATAGCTCCTATTATGGAAGCTCAGTTGGTTGAGACCGCTCTTTTAAATATAGTTAACCACCAGAGTCTGATTGCTACCAAGGCTTCTCGTGTTGTTTATGCGGCAGGTGGTCAGCCTGTCATGGAATTCGGACTTCGCAGAGCACAGGGGCCGGATGCCGGAACCTTGGGGGCAAGAGCTGCTGTAATTGGCGGCTGTGTCGGCACCAGCAATGTACTTTCCGCAAAGATGTTTGATATTCCGGCACTCGGAACACATGCACACAGCTGGATTATGAGCTTTGACGACGAGCTTACTGCCTTCCGCAAATATGCTGAGCTGTATCCACAAAATACTACTCTTCTGGTTGACACCTATGATACACTCAGATCCGGCGTTCCTAATGCCATCGCAGTATTTGAGGAACTCCGTGCTCGTAATAAAATGCCACAAAAATACGGTATCCGTCTAGACAGCGGCGATCTTGCTTACCTTTCAAAGAAGTCCAGAAAAATGCTTGATGCAGTGGGCTTTACAGATGCAGTCATCACTGCTTCCAGTGATCTTGATGAGTATCTGATTGACTCATTGAATACCCAAGGCGCTCGAATCGATTCCTGGGGCGTCGGGACCAAGCTTATCACCTCAAGAGACTGTCCATCCTTTGGTGGTGTCTATAAATTGTCTGCAATTTTTAGAGATGGGACTTTTATCCCCAAAATTAAGCTATCTGAAAACCAGTGGAAGATTACGAATCCCGGCAACAAGAAGATTTACCGTATTTACGAAAAAGAAAGCGGTAAGCTGAAAGCGGATTTGATTGCCCTGGCGGACGAGGTCTTTTCTTCTGATCAACCGTTACTGTTATTTGACCCTTTGGCTACTTGGAAGAAAACTCGTCTGGATCCGAATACCTACACGCTTCGTGAACTTCTATTACCCATATTTATATCCGGAAAATGCGTATATCAATCGCCTTCCGTTATGGAAATACAGAAATATTGCATAAAAGAGCAGGACACTCTCTGGGATGAGGTTAGGCGTCTGATTAACCCCCATATCGTATATGTTGATCTCTCTTCCAAACTATACAATATGAAAACAGAACTTCTGGACAGTCTTACTATAATGAACAAACAGTCTCAATAAACTATGATTTTTATATTTCTTTAATAAAATTTGGCAGTTAAAAATATGGTTTTGTATGTTATACTATAAGATATAAGAAGGAACCGTCTGTAATGGGTCGTTGTCAATACCCCCATATAGTATTAATAAATGCGCTACTATACGTATGATCCGGAATGTTTCTACGTAGTTACCTGTAGCGCCATGTTTTTGCCAGTCACGAAAGGAGCTATCTGATTGAATAAACAAAGGAAATTGATCAGATTGATCATAAAAAATAGAAAATTTCTAATTATTACGATGAGTTTAGCCGTTATATTTATTATTATTAGCTGTGCTTTACCCCTTGTGTTAACCCATACCGGTAAAAATGTTGATGCCGTAGCTTCACCCGGAGCGATTGCAGTTACAGGCAATGACTTTACATATGTTTCACCAACGTTAGAAAATAACGATCCTACGATCACCGCCGCTCCGGAACCGGTGATTGACGAAGAAGTCACTTCCTTTGTTCCTTCCACCGAGATGGATTTGGACCCTTCCAGTATTACAGTCTATGTTAACAAGGAATATGCCCTTTCGAAGAATTATAAACCGAGCGATCTTGTAACACCTAATATCCACTTTGACATATTGACTTACGACGAACGTACACTGATGCGTTCCGAAGCTGCGAAAGCCATCGAAAAGCTGTTTGCTGCGGCCGAGAAGGATGGCTGTTTTCTCTCAGGCGTCTCCGGTTACCGTTCCTATGCTCGTCAATATAAGATATTTACAAACAATATCGTAACCCAAGGCAAGACACATACCCTTCAATATTCGGCCGTACCCGGTACAAGTGAACATCAAACCGGCCTTTCAATGGATGTTTCTACTAAATCCTTAAATTATAAACTTTCTGATGAGTTTGCAGATACCCTTGAGGGAAAATGGCTCGCTAATAACTCATATAAATATGGTTTTATTATAAGATATCCTAAGGATAAAGCGGATATCACCGGATATGCCTATGAGCCTTGGCATATCCGCTACGTGGGTAGGGGACTTTCCTATTACTTATATGATAACCAGCTTACACTCGATGAGTACTATCACTATACACCGGATCCAAATTTTGATTTTGAGCTGATGTATGCAGATATCATCAACTATGTTGCTCCAACTGTTACGGTAACCATTACCCCTACTCCAACTGTTACGGTGAGTGCTGCAACTCCAACCCCCACCGATACAAATACAGACAATGACAATCCTTCTGATCCTTCAGATCCTGATGAAAATACGGACTATCCCGGTGACGGAGAAGGTGCAACACCGGTACCAACCCCTACTACAGGTGCTTTGGTGACAGACATACCGACAGATGACAATTCGGGTAATAACCCGATAGACAACGGCACAGACAATTCGGATAACATTACAGGAACTATGGATATTATTATTGAATAAACAATAGGAGGTTTTTATGCGATCGGTTTTTACACTAATTTTCTTGTTGATATTCTTTGTTATCAGTATCCCTCTCTTTCTGATCGAACTATTGATTGGAAGGTTTAGTCACCGCGCAATGGTAGCAAGCTCCCAAAAAATTGTCGTTGGTGCTTTCTATGTGATACTTTTTATCTGCGGAGTGAAACGAACCGTACTTGGGCTAAGTAATATACCAAAGAAGGAATCCGTATTATATGTCTCCAATCACAGAAGTTATTTTGACATCCTTGTTGCATATTCTACCGTTCCGACTCTTACCGGCTTTATGGCTAAGAAGGAAATGGCCAAAATACCGTTTATAAGCTGGTGGATGCGCTTTCTGCAATGCTTCTTCTTGGACCGCGAAGATATCAAGCAGGGTTTAAAAACCGTGCTGAAGGCAATCGCCCAGATAAAGGCCGGTTATTCGGTATTTATTTCTCCCGAGGGGACCAGAAGTCAAGGCGATGAAATGCGACCTTTTAAGGAAGGTAGCTTTAAGATCGCCGAAAAGACCGGCTGTGCCATCATTCCGGTGTCTATCAGTAACACAGATGCGATATTTGAGAAACACCTACCTTGGGTACATCATGCGCATGTGGTTATAGAATACGGAAAACCCATATATCCGAAAGAGCTGTCCAAGGAACAGCAGAAGTTCCTTGGCTCCTATGTTCAGGATATTATACGAAATACCTTAACGAAAAATGTAGAGATGATTTAATATAATATATTTTGTCGAATGGTTATCCTTACAGACAAAAATATTCTTATTTATTTTTTAATAAAAAGATGATACAATATACCGTACCCAATAAGGGACAAGCATTTGAAATTGATACTATTGAGGAGGTACATATCTCATGCCATCATGGATTATTTTTTTAATTATAGCGGTGGTTATCGTAGCCGGCATCGTTATCGGTTTATTCTTTTTTGGAAAGAGGCTTGAGAAGCGTCAGAACGAATCACAGGCACAGATGCAAGCGGCAGCCCAAACAGTTTCCATCCTTGTTATTGATAAAAAGAGAATGAAAATGAAGGATGCCAACTTACCTAAGATTGTCCTTGATCAGACTCCAAGGTACATGCGCGGTTCAAAGGTTCCGATTGTAAAAGCCAAAATCGGACCAAAGGTAATGTCCCTCGTCAGTGATCCCAAGGTATTCGAATTAATTCCCGTTAAAAAGGAAATTAAAGCCGTAATCAGCGGCATTTATATCATGGAGGTTAAGGGCTTAAGAGGCAACTTGGAAGTCAAGAAAGAGAAAAAGAGCATCTTTAAGAGGCTCACCGGCGTACTTAGAAAAGATAAATAGCAAAATACATTCCTCTTACCTTCCGTCGTACTCGGAGGGTTAAGGGGATTTATATTTCCTATCGCATACCCGAATACCGGCTCTATGTATGAATGGAGGAGCTTATGAAAAAAAGGAATATCATAATACTTATATTAATAAGTATTATATCTGTCTGTGTATTAACTGCCCTTCTTATTTTTGCCTATCATCAAAATCAGGATCGGACAACCCAGAACGAAGCGAACAAAACACCCGCTTCTACTCCGATTAGCATAGCCATTAGCCCGACTGCAGCTCTAGGCTCCGACACACCCTCCGCTACGCCTACTCCTGTCACTGTGACTCCTCTTCCATCTGAACAACCTGACAGCCCTATCGTACTTGGGTTTGCGGGAGATGTTAATCTGGACGAAAATAATCCCCCTGCTAAAAAGTATGACTCTGAGGATAAAGGTATTCTTGGAATTCTCTCCGAAGATTTATTAAAGGAAATGCAGGCTGTCGATGTCCTGATGCTGAATAATGAGTTCTCTTACAGCACGGGCGGAACAAAAACACCGGATAAGACCTACACCTTCCGGGCAGATCCTGACCGCGTTAGTATCCTGACGGATATGGGAGTCGATGTTGTATCCCTAGCCAATAATCACGCCTTGGATTATGGCCAGGAGGCTTTACTCGACACCTTCCGTACCTTAGACGATGCAGGTATTAACTATGTCGGCGCCGGTGATACGATGGACCGTGCCAAAGCGCCGATCTATCGTGAAATAGGGGGTAAGAAAATCGCTTTTTTAGCTGCCTCCCGTGTCGTATTTTCAATGAATTGGTATGCTACCGATACAACCCCCGGAATGATTGGAACCTACGATCCCTCCTTGATTCTTGAATCTATTCAAGAAGCGAAAGGAAATAGTGACTTTGTCGTAATTTTCGTTCACTGGGGCGTCGAGCGTGATAATCACCCGCAAGAATACCAGACGAGCCTGGCAAAGCAATATATAGATGCCGGTGCTGACGCGGTAATCGGATGTCACCCCCATGTAATGGAAGGGTTTGAGTATTATAAGGGTAAGCCCATTGCTTACAGTCTGGGGAATTTTATCTTCACCAGCCGGTCGGATAAGTCCGGATTCTTGAAGCTTTATCTTGACCCCGAAGGAGGGGTGAGGATGCAACTTCTTCCGGCTGTGTACTCAGATACCTATACAAGTCTGTTAACGGATGGAGTTGATAAGAAGGACTATTACGATTATATGGAGGAAATCTCCTATCATGTCACCATCGATAAAGACGGCTTCATCTCCGAGTCTAAGTAAAAACTCAAATTCTTTCTTCTATCGATATATTCAGTTTGTTATCTGATAACTTACCATCTTCTGTATATAGAGCATATTCCAACGCAATTTCCACCCTGTTTTCGGAAACCGATAAATTGATTTCCTTCGTAACTGTCCGTAAGGCAATATCGCCGTATGGAGTCTGGTAGACAGCCTGTTCCTCCTGCTTTATGTCAAATATCATTTGTGCCGCCGATATCCCCTTTTTCATTAAAATAATCCTGTCTTCGGATATTTTTATGATACTCCTCAATTTGCTATCCGAACCTTCTATACTCTCTTCATAATGTATATAATGTTTGCCGTTCGTCAAATAATAGGTTCCCGGGGCGGTCATTATGATAGGATCCTCTTGCGTATCCGGTTGAATCCCTCTGATCGTGATTAATACTTCCTTCGTCATCTTAACCTCCGTTCTCTTCATCTCCCTATCTATTCTATCTAATTCCACCCCTTGTGGCAATAGAATAATCTCTCATTTTATCTACAATAATGTTTCATTTTTCCACAGCAAATCTTACAATTTTATCTTTTCCTAATATCCTTTTGATAATATTATTTTGCTATTTGTATAGCTATCCATATTGTGGTAAATAATTGAGTTATTATTCTAAGGCAATAGAAAAAGTCATGCATGTATTTATCGTAAGAAATGGAGGGAAATATGAAATTACATAACAAAGTAAATGCTATATGTTTATTTTTAAAAGCCAGATTGTTTCGGGGAAGGGATACTTGCAGGTCAATTCAGTTCAGAACCCCACTTTTTATAAGTCTACTCTTTATCTGCTTCGTTGCCATGTGTCTGATCAAAGTAACTGCTATACATAATTCAAATATTCAGGAGGGTATCGCAAAGAACATTATTCGTTTTCATGTAATTGCAAATAGTGATAGCACCGCGGATCAGGCTCTTAAGCTTAAGATCAAGGATAAACTTGTGGACAGCCTGTCGCCACTGTTAAGTGACGTAAACTCCATAGATGATGCTCGCTACATTCTATCTAAAAACCTTGATTTTATTCAGAAGATAGCAGAGGAATCCATAAAACAATATGGATACAATTATCCGGTAAAAGTTACTATGGGCGATTGCTTTTTTCCGTTGAAGGTGTATGGAAGCTGCACTTTTCCTCCGGGCGTCTATGAGGCTCTTCGTGTCCAGATAGGAGCAGCCGAGGGAAAGAATTGGTGGTGTGTCATGTTTCCGCCCTTGTGCTTTGTTGATGATACCTACGGTATTGTCGACGAAACAACGAACAAAAAGCTAAAGCATCTGCTAACGGAAGAGGAATATGATTCTCTGGTTAATCAAAAAAAACCAATTAAAATAAAATTTAAGATTTTAGATTCCATTAAAAAGCTTTTTCATTGATTGTACCATATTATTGTAAACAAAATTAATCTATGATAGAATACGCTTATCACAAGATTGCGGGAGGATATTATGGATTCCATTACGGTAAAGGCTTATGCAAAAATCAATCTTGGACTCGATGTAATAAGAAAACGTGAAGACGGCTATCACGAGGTATGTATGATTATGCAGTCCCTTGCGCTGCATGATACTTTAAAAATAAGGAAGACAAGCGGAAATGGCATATTCCTTCAGACAAACCGCAGGGGTCTTCCGGTAGATATGAATAATCTGGTATACAAGGCCGCTGCTCTGTTTTTAGAAACAATCTCTGCTAGAGAATATGTACATATAATGCTTGATAAGAAAATACCCATAGCTGCCGGCTTAGCTGGCGGGAGCTCTGATGCCGCGGCAACTCTTAAGGGTTTAAATGAGCTTTACGACACGGGCATGACACAGGCAGAGCTTATGAAGCTGGGCGTTAAGCTCGGAGCTGATGTTCCTTATTGCATCCTGCTTGGAACTGCATTGAGCGAGGGCATCGGCGAAATACTTACTCCTCTGCCGGCCCTACGGGGATGTCAGATTCTTCTTGTAAAGCCGGATATCAGTGTGTCTACCCGATATGTGTACGAGAATCTACGTTTAAATGGCAATGTTTCGCATCCGGATATAGCAGGTATGAGGGCAGCTTTAGCAAAAGACGATTTGGTCAGTCTGGCCGGCCTAATGGACAATATCCTTCAGACTGTAACCATAAAAGATTATCCGGTCATTCATGAAATAAAATCCAGGATGACCGAGCTTGGAGCTATGGTTTCCTTAATGAGTGGCAGCGGTCCGACTGTATTTGGCATTTATCGAAATCCCGTGTCTGCCAGAAAGGCTTTTCACTATTTTAGAGTGAATCCGGGCCTTTACCGACAGGTATTTCTCACCTATCCCTATCAACCCACCGAATAATATAACTCTTAATTCACTACGATATCAGATTGCGCCCATGCTGGGAACACAATAAGAAATGCCGGAAGTTATGGAAACACTTCCGGCATTATATATTTTGTCAAAACCTTCATTCTTTTTCTTTTTTATTTTGCAATGGTACTGGCTGCTGCTTGTCCGGTAATAGTGTCTTCTGCCTCGTTACTCATGCTGTCGCTGCTACCAAGTCCATCTCTCCATGCTTCCAGCTTCTTAATGGTCGTCTGCATCGTCGTCTTACAGATATCGGGAAGATCGTCACCCCACGCTTTTGTCGCCTGATCAAAGCCCTTCTTAATCGCTTTAATCATATCATCAGCCTTCGAGGTATCTCCACCGGTAAGCGCTTTTGCAAAAGAGAGCATGCGCTCCGAAGTTTTCTCAACTCCCCAATAACCATCTTCTGCAACATCTTCTTTCGCCTTCGCACTGGTCTCGGGATCAATCTCAACCTTGCCTGCTCGAAGAAGTGCATAGATATCTGTCGCATCGGAAAAAGTCTTTCCCTGTTTTACTAACATCTTCTCAACAAGATCCCTCAAGCTCTGGTATCTCTGATCTGCTTCTGCTTTTAACCGTTCGATCGTCGCAGTATCTGTCTTATAGACCTTCTTTTCCGTTGTTGACCGATCACTCTTTTCATATACGACAGCCGTACTGTCTATTCCTGAAGTATCGCCGGTAGTCTTTTTCTCGGTATCCTTCGTCTTAGTCGTACTCTTACTGTCATAAGTTTGTGTTGAATTCGTAACTCCGTTTACGCTCATATCCAATCCTCCATGATTTTGGGAGGATTTCTCCTCCGTGATTTTGGTGGAAATCCGCCTTTATCCTACGGAAAATTTCACCATGCTTTTGGAAGGGCTTTACCTCCCAAGTACAATATTGTTGTGGTATATATTTCGGCATGATTTATAGATTTCTTAATAGGTGATGGATATGTGATAAAATTTTTCTACTAAATCTATTTATATACAGAAAATTATACTTAAAAACAAAACTGCACCCCTTATTCCTACCAATGAATTATAAGAATCTTTAAAATCCATTAGTAAAACAAGGAGTACAGTATAAGCCTACACAGCACGGCTTAAATTCACTATAGAATAGCATCTACCTGTTTCATAATAATCAGTTTGTCGCCTTCACTGATGCGGTCATCGGCCATTTCGTTGATATCTCTGATACTGTCCATCGTTGTATAATATTTCTTAGCAATTGTCCAGAGAGAATCGCCCTTTTTAACAATATAACCGATAATACCCGGCATCAACTGTAATTTATTCATATCAAGCTCTGCCACATTAATATCTGTAATGATAGCCTCGGTAATTAGGTCAAACACAATGGCGTTCAGATTAATAGTAGCCTTAACTTCAATTTCATCACTGTCTAGCATCATCACGCTAAGCTGGTCAATATAAGGCTTGATTTCATAGTTACTATCAGGCTTCATTCCCTTTAGCTCGATGATTTGTGAAAACGGGATGACCCCTTTGAGTGAATTCATTGGTCTATGGTCATCCTCCGATATGTAAAGAATTTTTACCTCAATGATGCCATCGACCTGAAGCTGAGTATCTCCCGGAATGATATCATCAATCTTAATGTCTCCCTGGGCATGACAGATCTGTAAAATCTTTGGCAGGTTTACCGGTACGTTTATCCTGTCTGCAATCCGGTGTTTACTGTTATTTTTAATTACCAGATTCTCGTAATCGGCATTACGAATGACTGGTATTATTTCCTTGGAGGGGCAGTAGACATCACGCAAAACTTCAGGTTCTTCCACTTTATACACCTTTATTCCAAGTTCCAGAATTACCTCGAGATCCATTACTCTTTCCTCGCCGTCCGGATCCGGTTTGATCTCAAGATTTTGACTGATGATTCCATAGGTAATGTCATCAATCATATCCTCGTTACATCCATTACAGTCGATCGTTCCGTTAAATGGAATATCTGTTTCGTAATACTCCACCGAACTATCCTCACCGTCACTTGTATATAGAATAAATATCGGTACTTCCCCTTTGATTGTAAACTTATCCTCGAATAATCTTACCTCCACAGAGCTCAATCCAATATCCTTATAAAGTAAATTCGCAATATTACTCTTATTCGTAGGAAGTGTAATCTCGTCCTTGATGCGGAAGGTATCCTTCTTATTAATAGCTACATCTGTTACTTCAATTTTCTTATTGATATACTGCACATCCTCCGGCCCCTGAACCATTACTGCCGTTTCCTCATCGTACAGATCTTCAACTGCAACATACAGACGTACGATTGATTTGACACTAAGCTTTCTTGAATTGATTAAGCCGGTGGAAAGATCCTCAAGATCCCATTTTACGGATGGCTCATCATCCGTACAGGTGATCTCCATATTAATTACTTCATCAAAGGGTATCTCTCCCGAAATATTCTGAATTGGTCTCTGATCTCCTTCGCTAAGATAAAGAATATTAAATTTAAGAACCCCCTTCACCAAAAGCTTACCGTTCATAGCTTTGATATCGTTGATTCTGATTTCGCCCTGCTCGGTTATTATCTGATCAATGTCCGGTTTGACATCCGGAACGTTAAAGTCATCATCCAATGTAAGCTGCAGGGTGCTCTTACATCTTAATTTATTCATATGAATATTCTTTTTAACCAACTCCACTGATATTCCCTCCTTATATTTGGACATATGACGGATGCCTCTGTCATATCTTATTCGAAGGTACAGGGAATTATGAATTGAATTTGTCTTAAAAACGGCATAAAAAAAGCCAAAACCATATGTACTATCGGTTTTAGCCTTGAATCTATTTCTTAACTACAAAGAATTAATTCAACATCTTTTGTTAGAATATCCGTATAACTGTAGGATACTGTCTTAGCCGGCATATCTTTTGCTTCCAGAATCTTTATCAGAAAGATGCTTGGATAAGTCTCAGAGATAATGCCTTCAGTAATATCTACCTTGTGCCGTCCTCTGTTAATTCTGATCTTAACCCTCTTACCTGTTTGATTCATAACCGCATTCCTAACAGAATTTACATCATTTTGCTTCATCATTATTTTCTCCTTGCCAATGCTCTCTCTCACCAATATCTAAGCGGATGAACCCTAAAGCTCCGAAAACACTAATATAAATAAATCTGTAACAAACTCATGTATCCTTTGTATTATAACATAAATTCCATATATCGTCAATCAACATTCTGACAATTTGGACTATTCCAGGGTTTTATTTCAAAAAACATGCACATGAAACCCCATATTTTTTGTATAAAATCATGGAATAATTTTTAATTTCAGGAAAGTACATCCTATCATTATGGAAACATGCACAAAAAACTTAAATTAATTTAAATATTCTTCCAGTATATCTCCAAACTTTATAAAACCACAACATATTGTAAGTATTTTTCTGTCAATAACTAAATATTGTTATAGTTGTATAATGCTTCCATATTTTCCTAGCGGATACAAAAAAAAACGTGGGGATGTAATATTAAATCCCCACGTTTAATATAAATTAATTAAATACAACTCGTTCCTCTCTATATTCCAGCTTAACTACTATATAAGGATAGGTTACTCCCTCTGCTACCATATCGTCCTTCGATGGACCAATTAAATTCGTATTAATATTAACTGCATTTTTGGTCAAATATAATTCATCCACCGATATACTATAGCCACCACTATTCTGCCTTCCATATCCAACAACAATATAAAGGGCATCCTTGTTTGAATACGTCAGTTTAAATGGTGCCTCCTTCTTTTCATCAATAATCCCTTTTAATTCTCCGGGAAGATCGGCGTCCTCAACTACCGTAAAATCCAAATCCTTGATTTTTTTGATGTCCGTATTCTCAGTCTTACAGCCGCATAACATCGTGGCCATGATTATTATCGTTAGAAGTAGTATTGCCGTTGCATACCTTTTCATTCTAACCTCCATAGAATTATCACTTATTAAATTCTATGAATTGCAGGAAGAAATAATACATCAAATCCTGGTTCCTAACTGTTTTACCAACCTAATTCGCCCGCTTCAAAGGGCTCACCATGTCCCGGATAAATTTTCTTGATGTTCATAGCTTTAAGCTTATTAACGCTGCTCTTCAGCTGACGAAAGTCGAGTGCATTTAATGCCAAAGAGGGTTTTTTCATATTGGAAAAAATATCTCCCGAGATTAAGTCTCCACCCTTACACAGTATACCAATCGAGCCTTTGGTATGTCCCGGAAGATGAATTATACTGGCAAAAAATCCATAGTCATTCAGATTATCCCCTTCCTTTAAGATGATATCGGGTCGGAAGCCTTCATAGTCACTTAACGTCTTTGCACATAATTTTCTGACTTTCTTATTAATTAGTCGAGAAATTACCTTGAAAACAACAGATTGAAAACGGAAATTTTCTAACATCTTTTCCACAGTAATATCGTGAACGAGGTCAATATCCTCTCCATGCATCGCAATTACAGTATGATATTCGTCTCTTAAAAAAGCGGCATTCGCGACATGGTCATTATCACCGTGAGTAAGTACAATCGCCTTAAGATTCCCGGGCTTGCACCCGGCTTCTTCAAGTCCTCTGATCAATTCCTCCCTCCGGTTCGTAAATACCTTATCCATGGTAAGGTGTCCACCGGTGTCAAACAGAATAAACCCTTCTTCCGATTTCCCAAGATATGCGTTAACTCCGTGTAGATCGATCCGTATAATTTCCTGCTTCATGATTGCATCTGTATCCTTTCCTATTCGTGATTTTTGTGATAGGCTCCATGTGTCTCTTCGTATACCTTGAGATATAACCGGTCGAACTCCTTCCGATCCATCTCAAAATAATTTACCCAGGATTCGGCAAAGCAGACATAAGCATAATTCGGCATAAAGCTGGTAAAGAATTCAGCTATCCTTCTTTCCTGAATATTGATCTCACGAGCATTCTTATGAGCCGCTTCCTTAGCTGTCATGGCTTCTACTATCTGAAACAGCACCGGCTTTTCCTTGGATTTCTTTAAGGAGTCAATTAAAATAACCCGCACCAAATCCGCATTTCTTTGTCCAAACTCATGGTACCTGTTCTTCATCCTAAGCGGCAATTCTTCTGCTTTCTCCTGATGGCTTTCTTGTGTAGTATCCTCGATTAAGTCAAGATATTCCTTTATAAAATTATCTACCAGTACCTGCAGTATATCGTCTTTACTTTTAAAATGATAATATATTAAAGATTTCGGGACATTGGCTTCTCTGGCTATTTCGTCAATACGTGAGCCTTCAAAGCTCTTTTCAGCAAAAATTCCAACCGCTGTATTTAAAATTCTTATCTTTGCATTGGGTATATTCATATTTTACTCCTAGTTTAGTACTGTCCGTTCAGTTCTAATTATAGGTATATCACTTATCAAATGATTTGTCAATCTTGAATTATCTTTAACAAAAAAAGGTGTAGGATTCATAAAATCCTACACCTTTCCTTCGATAAGCTAAATTATATGTTGACAATCAGAACGTTTTGGTAATAGATTAAGCTACCGGGCTGCTTACCTTTGTAATCTCAGTTAATGTATTATTAATCTTCTCAATTTCGCCCAGAATCTCATTCAGTTTATCATGAGGTACATTATATTTAAGGAAGGTTTCATCCATTTTCTGAATGGTTTTATGAAGATCCATATTGATATGAATGAAATCCTTGAACACCGAACTTTTTGATGCATTCTTATAACAAGCAATGTCATTCTCGATGTAATCAATGATTTCCGATGCCTTGGTAAACTCACCTACACCGATCGGATATGGCAACAACTTCTGCAGATAATACTGTTCCTTTGAATCCAAGTTATATACATAAAATATTTTGGTATCATTTATCGTAAAGCTTACATTACAAACCAGGCCGTGATAACTTTGTACTTCTGCGCCCATTTGTGTCAATAACATATTCATATTATCCTGTTCAGCCGATAATAAATTCATATTCGTTTTCCTCCCTTATCTCAAATAAAATATTACTAAATAAATCGTACTTATTGCAACTGATAGAAGCATCAGAGGAAATCCCGTCTTGAAGTAACGTGCAAAGGTTATTTTATGTCCCTGCTTTTCTGACAGACCCGCAATAACAACATTTGCTGATGCACCGATCAGGGTACCGTTACCGCCTAAGCAAGCTCCTAAGGAAACAGCCCACCAGAGCGGAGCTATATTCATTCCCGATTGACCCATTGCAACAATTAACGGAATTAATGTGGCAACAAACGGAATGTTATCCAAAAATGCCGAGAAAATTGCAGAAAACCATATAATTACAATGCCTGTAAGCAGTAGATTATCCCCGGTAAAGCCAAGAATTCCTTTCGCAAGCAGATCGATTAATCCGGCTGACTGAAGAGCTCCAACCATAATAAATAAACCGCTGAAGAAAAACAATGTTGACCATTCTATGCTGTGCATTGCTTCATCTATATTTTCTCCGCTGGCTAATAACAACAGGGTTGCTCCTGCCAAAGCTACTACGGATGATGGATATCCAAACTGAGAATGTAAAAAGAAACCTACCAATATAAGTGCGAAGACAACTAAGGACTTTATAAGTAGAGGTACATTCTTGATGCAAATCTTCTCATCCATCTTCATGATATCATTCTTTTGCTCCTCTGTTACCTTGAACTTATTGCGGTAAACGAATCTTAGAACGGCAAACGTAGCAATAAATACAACAATAATAATCGGAGTCAGGTTGACCATGAAATCCATAAAATCAAGTCCTGCTTTACTTCCAATCATAATATTCGGGGGATCTCCGATCAGAGTCGCGGTTCCGCCGATATTGGAAGCAATTGCTTCCGGAATCAGGAATGGAATCGGATCCAAATCTAATTTGGATGTGATAATGAAGGTCATCGGTGCTATTAATAAGACTGTTGTTACATTGTCCAAAAATGCCGATATTACAGCAGTAATAATACAAAGGCTCAATAAAATCTTCCATGGATCACCCTTTGATTTTTTCGCGGCTAAAATAGCAAGATATTCAAAAACACCTGTATTTTTCACTATGCCAACTATAATCATCATACCGATCAATACTCCAAGTGTATTAAAATCGATATATCCCAGAGCCTCCTCGCCTGACAAAAGCTTCATAACGATTAAGATACTGGCTCCTGATAGTGCTGCTACTGTTCTGTTTAACTTTTCACTGATTATTAACGCCATTACTACGACAAAGATGATAAGTGATACTATTGCATTAAATCCCATTTAACTAGCCTTCCCTTCTTAGATATTAGTAATATAAAAACGCACAAATCCTATTATACTTTTATTTCATTTAAATGTCAAAAAGTAATATTAGTCGACGGCACCGGCAGCATTGCGGTTTACTTCCTTCTGTATTATAATGATTAGAGACCATTATTATAATAGAAAGGGGCAATTATGTCCGGAAAAAGTAAAAATTTAAATCACGAAACTACGGAACAATATATTGATCTGTTATATATGTCACCCACCGTGGTCAGTGCAAAGGATATCAGTATAATTTTGCGAGATATCCCTGGCTTAAAAATAGAGCTGTGGGAGGAAATGAATATCATTGAGCTCGAACTTTCCAATCAAAATTGTGTCGATTTTGAGCTCATGGAGCCTTACTTCAAAGCTCCAACCGATGCTGCCTTTGTAAAAAATCGCAACATTCAAACCATATATGCCATAAACCTATGTGAGTCGGACTTAACTACTCTCTTGCCGGCCTTTGAGACTATCATTGAAAAGCATTTCGGCTTCCTGTGTGGCGATACAGAGGATTTTACACCGGTTTATGCCGGTTCTTCAGCAAAGATATAATTTACAAGGCAAAAAAGGAAGGCGCATATGCTACAAATGCGCCTTCCTTGGTCAAACATTCTATATTTTTGGTCCAATATGTACTATTTATTATATTTACTATTTATTAAATGATTGCTTCAATCATAAGCTTATGTTCCTTCGACAAATCAATAAAGTCATTACCTACCCTGATTACCGGTTTTGAGAGCGATAGCTTGTTGATCATTACCACTTCACCCTCTCGTCCATCATTTAGGCGGACGATATTATGTAGATAAGATTCTACTGTACGCTCCATGAAGGTCATCAAAAATCCCGGGTCAAATTTCAGGAATCCGTCCCTCTCAAAATTCTCAACTACATCAAAAGGACAAATCGCATTACGGTAAAGACGATTCGAAGTCATGGCGTCATAAACATCGGCTATTGCTACAATTTTAGCATATTCTTCAATCTGTTCAGCGATAAAACCGTTTGGATAACCGCTTCCGTCAGTTCTCTCGTGATGCATTAGTGCTGCGTACTTTATCCTGATATCTATTGATTGATCCTTAAGTGCTTGGTAACCTTTAATGGTGTGGGTTTTAATTACAGCAAATTCCTGTTCGGTTAATTTTCCGTTCTTAGTGATTATCTCCTTGGGTACAAGCATCTTACCGATATCATGCAATAGTCCGCATAATGTGAGTACTCTTGTATCCTCTTTGGAGAATTTAAGCCATCCGGCAAAAATACTGCAAATCAGTGATACATTTAAGCTGTGGACATAGGTCATGTCGTCATAATTACGAATTCCATGAAGCATTTCCAAAATGTGCGTTCCGTTTCGGCCTTCTCGCAAAATGCGATCCGTTTGCTCCAACATCTCGTCAACATCAAAATCTTTTTCGCCATTCAAAACACTGTTGAAGTTAGCTTCTACGTCACCGACAGTATCCACATACGTACGATTGAATTTCTTGAATTCGGGTGTGCTGCGAAGCATCTCAATATAGGATTCTTCGTTAACCAAAAACTTCTGATCATCACCTATATAAACTAAAAGTCCGTAAATATTATAGAATCTCAGACGCGTAATCAGTCTGTCATCCAATAAAGTTCCCTTGGTAATGATTAATTGATTATTCGCATTAAAAACATCTGAAGCAACTGTCATGCCGGTCTCAGCCTGATCAGTCCTGATTCTAACTGCCTCCATCTGTAATCCACCCTTCAAGTTGATTCATATCTTCTAAATGCAGTATACCTTTTTACACAAATAATTACAAGCAGAACCTTAGACAAAATCTAACAAAATAGCTCTGCAAGGTGCTCCGTCACTGCCTCCGAGCTTAATCGGTACCGCACATAGAAAATACTCTCCCGGGTCAATCTCATGAAGTACCAGACCCTCCAAAAGAACCACTTCGCTTCCAAGTAATTCAAGGTGAACCGACCTCGGTGCATCTGCCGGACCAACACTCTGTGATTCTACACCAACAAGCATTATCCCATATTTGTTAAATGACTTTGCCATTTCTAACGTTACAACCGCATTCCCCTTAATTAAAAGCCTTTTTTGACAAGTTTCTAGAAATTTGAAGACCTCTTCCTCCCGGCAGTTCTCCTGAAATTCTGCAACAGAACAGGGGCCTACACATTTGGAAAGCTCCAGCTGTTCTACCGTCTTGCCCGTATTATAAAAATGATATGGCGCATCCAGATGGGTTGCATTATGTGCACCCATGGTCAGACTTGTCAGATTACATACCGCTCCTTGGTCAATGCTTAATACTCTTTCATAGGAAGGTGACGGATCTCCCGGATACACCTTCCCACTGAATAATTCCTGTGTTATATCGTATATTTTCATACAATCGTAACATACCCTCCCTTTCAAGTACGAAATTGCTTTTCATTTCACACGAACAATCAGAGTCGCCTTAGGCGGCTCTCGTTATTCTATATCAAGCTCCACCGGACAATGATCACTTCCCATGACCTCCATATGAATTACACTATCTTCAATTAGATCTCCCAGACGTTTTGATGCAAGAAAATAATCAATACGCCATCCTACATTTTTATCTCTGGCATGGAACATATAAGACCACCAGGTATAAGCATCCATTTTATCCGGATATTTATAACGAAAGGTATCAATAAACCCACTTCCAAGAAGCCCGGTCAACTTCTCCCTCTCTTCCTCTGTAAAGCCCGCATTCTTTCTATTGGATTTTGGATTCTTAAGGTCGATTTCTTGATGTGCAACATTAAGATCGCCGCAGATGATAACCGGCTTCTTACTATCAAGCGCCATCACATAAGCCCTAAAATCATCCTCCCATTCCATACGATATCCCAGTCTTGCCAATTCCTTCTGTGAATTCGGTGTATAAACTGTAACCAGATAAAAGTTCTCATACTCAGCAGTTATCACCCTACCCTCATCATTATGCCTGTCCAACCCTAAGTCAAAGCATACACTGATCGGCTTGCTTTTCGTAAATATTGCTGTTCCGGAATATCCCTTTTTCACTGCAGAATTGAAGTACTGATAATATCCCTCAAAGGAAACCTCCACCTGCTCCGGCTGCATTTTCGTTTCCTGAATGCAGAATATATCCGCATCGACATTTCGAAAAAAATCTTCAAAGCCTTTATTCATACAAGCCCGAAAGCCATTAACATTCCATGATACAAGTCTCATATTATTTTACACCCTCCTTTAATTTGCATGGGCTGAGTAAGTTCAAATTTTATTTCCGCCACTTATACTAACGTAACATGTCTACCCTTTGAATTAGTTTGGGCCGAGGATTCCGCAGGCACAAACTTCTAAGTGTGAAAATAGTCTCGCAAAAGCTTGCGAGTCTAATGCTTTTCAATAATTCACGCTACATCTCCATAATGCTCCGGTACAACTCTTCAACCGTTTCCACAACAATATCGGCACCGGCCTTCTCAAGCTCTTGCCTGCTGCCATAGCCGAACAACACTCCGATTGAAGCAACTCCTACCGCCTTTGCTCCTTCTACATCATGCATACGATCTCCGACCATGACAACATGCGAAAGATCCGTGATCTTATTTTTATCCAAGGCATAGCGTATTACTGCCTCCTTGGTGGCTCTTGAGGCATCCATCGTAGCACCGCAAATATCGGCAAAATACCCATCCAACTTAAAATGCTTAAGAATTATGCGAGCAAATTCTTCTGCCTTTGAAGTTGCAACAATTAATGTTTTTCCCTCCTTTTTCAACCGGTTAAGCATCTTATCAATTCCCTCATATACTTCATTTTCATATATTCCTGTAACCGCAAAGTACTCACGGTATTTTTCAACGGCAGCCTCAACCTGTGCCTCATCAAATCCGAGAAACTCTCGAAATGAATCTCTTAAGGGCGGGCCGATGTATTGGCACAGAGCCTCCAGATTGGGTTCATCAATTTGAAAAGCCTTTAGCGCATATTGAACAGATTTAGTAATTCCCAACTTAGGATTAGTCAGTGTACCGTCAAGATCAAATAATATATATTCTTTCGTCATTTGTGCTCCTTCCCATGACATATACCACCACTTTGATGAATTCTGATTTCATGCAGTGACCTACGATTTTTTACGGCTTTCTGACTTGCTTAATATTCTTTTCTACTTGCTTTCTGGGTAACATCACCTGATGTCCGCAGCCGAGACACTTCAGACGAAAATCCATTCCTACTCGCAGTATTTCCCACTCGCTGCTGCCACAGGGATGTTGCTTTTTTAATTTGACGATTTCACCAATATTTAATTCCATATTAATCTCCATTCTGCTGCAAACCCTCGGATTTGCCGTGTGAATTATGCTTTTCAATAATTTACACTTAGCTAACATACCTGACCTCAGGATTAGTTTGGGTCGAGGATTACGCAGGCACAATCTTATAAGTGAGAAATTGTTTTTCATTTCACACTATCCCGAAAAGTAAGTCCTTGTTTGTTGTAAATTATAACATAATTATTATTTATTTAAAATAAAATTTATCTTGCATTTAAAAACAACGTGGTGTAGTATAAAAATATAGATAATGTAGTATTAATTACCATGTTCTATAGTAATGATAATTTGCAGTTCATAAGGTTTATTTGGTATAATATGGTTAATCTCGTGTAATAACAATGAAGAATCACGTGCATAATATATGCATAAATATTTTTAATGAATGGAGCTGATTTTTATGACAGTAAAAAAGGTGAAAGCCAAGGATCCGGGAAGTGCAATAACTCATTTGATTGGAATGCTGATGGCAGTATTTGCGGCTATGCCTCTATTAATCAAGGCAGCCGGCAGCCCGGGAAGCATCCACATTATTTCACTCGGAATATTTATTCTGAGCATGATATTATTATATACAGCAAGTACCCTATACCATACCTTTGGAAATACAACCAAAAGCCATCTCCGGCTTAAAAAGTTCGACCATATGGCAATTTACGTACTGATTGCAGGAACCTATACCCCAATTTGTCTAATCGTACTGCCGGGACGAACCGGCTTGATTTTGTTTTCACTTGTATGGGGCTTAGCGTTTGCCGGAATCATTGTAACCAGCTTATGGGTTCAGTGTCCAAAATGGTTTTCCGCAGCCATCTACATTACAATGGGATGGGCTTGTGTTCTTTCCTTTACTCAAATCATCAATTCACTCTCCGGTCCAGCTTTTCAGTGGCTTCTTGCAGGAGGAATTATCTATACCATTGGCGGCGTAATCTATGCGCTGAAGCTTCCGATCTTTAACAACCGCCATAAATATTTCGGAACCCATGAAATCTTTCACCTGTTCTGCCTCGCAGGAAGCATATGCCATTTTATGCTGATGTATCAATATGTAGCCACTATGCCGTAATTAAATATAGATCCGGTATCCTCTATCCCCAAGTAAATAGTCTTAGGAAACACAAAATAAATGAATAAAGCAGGAACCTGAAGGTACGATCACAACGATCGAACTTTTGGGTTTTTTTATATAAGATTAAGTTACTTTTATATAAGAATGTACATGGACAGCCCAAATCGTAACAGTTATAATAACGTGGACGTGCACGGTGTACTTTATTATACCGAAATATGCTAATAATAATTAATTTAAAATTGGAGCGTGATTACTATTAATAGTACAATAAAGGATATTGCAGCCGTCTGCGAGGTCTCGGCAGGTACAGTTGATCGTGCTTTAAACAACAGAGGCGGTATTAATGAAGCAACGAAAAATAAAATACTAAAGACCGCAAAGGAACTTGATTATCAACCTAATCATGCAGCCAGATGCCTGGTAACCGGAAGCACGCATACCATCGGCGTTGTATGTATTAATCTTGGCAACAGTTTCTTTTCTCTTCTTATTGAGGAAATTGAGCAGATTGCAAGGGATAACGGCTACTTTATTAATCTGATATTAACACATAATGATGCCGGGAAAGAGATAGAGGGAATTCAATATCTGGCAAGAAGAAAAGTAGATGGATTAATTATTTTCCCGGTCGGTATCGGCAAAGAGTACGAAAATAAATTAAAGAGATTAAACATTCCGATTGTTACTTTGTATAATAGGATTTCTCCCGACTTTGTTCATGTTGATGTGGACTGTCGGCAAATTATGAGAAATGCTGTATCGTTTATCGTCCAAAAAGGTTACCGTCGGATTATATATCTGAATTATGGAATACAGGAGCTACGTGAAAGGGGTATTAACATCTTTTCACGAGAGGAAAGGTGCCTTGGGTATTTGGAAGGAATTAAAAAAGAAATGCTTAAGGAAGTTCTGGTGATTGAAAGCTATGACCCGGATACTCTGATTGACCTTGTTAGGGCCAATGCAGATGAAAAAACAGCCGTCTTATGCCCCAGTGACAGTGTAGCAATAAGGGTCTTGCATTTATTCAGGGACCGAGGAGTTAAAGTACCTGAACAAGCCGGTATTATGGGTTTTGATAATATCGATCTACTAAAGGTGATATCTCCGCGTATACAGTCTGTTGATTGTAAAATACGCTATTTGGGGAGAAAAGCATTTTCTATTTTACACCGTCAAATTAATAAGGACAGTACTGTACACGATTGCGTGGTCAAGTACTCATTTACGGAAGGAGAAACCTTATGATTTGGTAATAATAAGCGAAACATCGTGTACCAGCACGGATAAAACATGAGAAAAAGGCAGAAGGAAGGATTTATTTTATGGATGTATTTAAGTTTGGTCTCAAATTTTGGAAACGAAGTATCCCTTTGGCAACAGTGATACAGCTTATCAGCTTTTTGGCAATCACCGCGGATTTGATGATACCCTTGATGTCAGAAATGTTTATTGATTATGTGATATGTGATAACAAACCAAATAATACCGATATATTTTCATTTTTACTAAACGGAAAGTATGGTGGTGTTCATACTCTTAAACTATTTTTCAGCCTTTCCGTTATATTTATGATTTTTTTAATTACTCGTATTATTCTTGTCTATATTAAAAATATCACTAACCAGCATCTTGGACTCAGAATGGAAACTGATTTAAGGATGGCTACCTATCATAAGCTGTTGGAGCTGGATACCGTAACCATATCTGAATATAATACCGGTGAGCTTTTAACTACCATTAATTCTGATACGATTATGTTCAAGGAACTTTTCGGTAGAATGATACCTAATATTTTTGACAGTATCTTTGTATTGGCAAGCTGTGCCTATCTGTTATCTCATATTAATATTAATCTTCTTATTATTCCCTTGATAATGACACCATTTTTTATCATAGCGTTAATGAATTTTAAGAAAGCCGCCAAACTCAACTATAGAAATATAAGAAACTGCAACAGTGAGATGAACCTCACCGTTCAGGAGAACATAGAAGCAGTAAGACTCGTTCGTTCTTTCACCAATGAGGATTTGGAACGGAGGAAGTTTGATAAATCAAATGAGAAACTGAGAGATTCCTACATAAAACAGATCAAGCTGTCGTCTAAATTTGAAGTTATGTTCAGCTCAATCAAGCAGTTCGCCTATATCGGGACCATCGCAGTCAGCACCATTCTTGTTATAAAAGGTTATCTGATGGTTGGATATCTTGTGGCCTGTTCTAATTATGTCCTTAAGATTATGGACTTTATCTCCCAAATTAACAACACCCTCTTCCAGGTACAGCAACAGATGGTATCCGGACAGAAGATGATGAATTTCATGAATTGCGTACCAAAGATACCCGACGGATATAAAGTAATTGATGCGATTAAATCACCTGATATCAGGATAAAAAATGCCTCTCTTATCATGGATGGCAAACAAGTGCTAAAGGATATAACTCTTGACGTTCCTTATGGGAAAAAGATCGGAATTGTTGGAGGGACCGGCAGCGGTAAGAGCGTTCTTTTAGAGTCGCTAATCCGCATTCACGACCTGACCGGAGGCAGTATTAAGATTAATGGTACTGATATCCGAAACTACGCCTTAGATTCCCTAAGAAATAATTTCTCCTGCGTATTTCAAGAGGTCTTTCTGTTCTCTAACACGATTGATTCGAACATTGCATATTCCGAGCCCGATATTGAAAGAGAACAGGTTGTTCAGGCGGCTAAGCATGCTCAGGCACATAGCTTTATCGAAGAACTGCCTGTCGGGTATGAGACCATCGTAGGTGAAAGAGGCCTCGGTATCTCCGGTGGCCAGAAACAAAGGATTTCGATTGCCAGAGCCCTCCTAAAGGATGCTCCCGTCATTATCCTCGATGATTCCACCAGTGCTCTGGACGTAGAGACTGAGAAGAAACTTCTTTCGGATATCAAGATAAACTATCCCCTAAAAACCATACTTCTCTCTGCTCACAGATTGTCATCCGTCGTTGACTGTGATGAGATTATTTACATGCAGGATGGTATGATTATCGAAAGAGGAACCTTTGATCAGTTAATGAAGCTGGGTGGTCATTTTGCCAATGTATACAATATTCAGGATGCCCAGAAAAAATCGGTCATCCACTTTGATAAGAAAAAAAGTGAGGTGATTGGTTAATATGGCACAGAGAAATACATATTTTCAAGATGAAGTAATTCAAAAAAAGATAGATGTAAAACAGCTTAGCAGAACACTACGGTATGTATTGCCGTATAAAAAGGTCTTTATACTGGTGTGTTTCCTGATGTTGATTTCTTCAGGTGCAGCTATGATTGCCCCTCTGTTGCTCAGATATATCATCAATCATTTAATTATTACAAAGGATTCCCAGACACTGATTTTTGTCATTGCCGGGCTGACAACACTTGCTGCTATTGAAATCGGCATTACCTTTGCTCATCAAAGGCTTATGGGTATGACAGGTCACAAAGTAATCGCTAATATCCGTCAGGATATCTTTTATAAGCTTCAACTACTGCCCTTTGATTATTTTGATTCCCGACCTGATGGTAAAATTGTAGTACGCGTTACAGATTATATTAATGACCTTGCCAACTTTTTTACCAACAGTTTGTTGCAATTTCTTATCTATATCGTGAAAATAATCGTAGTGACTGTATTTATGCTTTCCATAAGTCCTCCTTTGACTGCTATTGTTTTCGCTGCAGCAATTCCGATGATGACATGTGTCTTTGTTCTCCGATTCTTTATCCGGAAACTATTTGCAATTCTTCGGGCGAAGAATTCGAACCGAACAGCTTTTCTTGTGGAATCCATAATGGGTGAGAAGATTGCAAAGAACTATAACCGATCTGCAATGAATGAAAGCATTTACCGAGATATTCATGGTGTCAGTATTAAGTCCTGGCTTCGGATCGTATACCGAAATGAGCTTAACACCCCCATTGTTGAGATTTTTTGGAATATCGGAGTGCTCTGCCTGTATGGTGTATCCTTAACTATGATTCTTCATGGGTCTAATACGGTAGACACCGGTACCGTTGTAGCTTTCACAAGTTATATGAGCTTATTTAGCGGGCCGCTTACACAGATTGCTGTTCTTATTCAACAACTGGCTCAAGTAAGCTCCAACCTGGAACAGGTATTTGATACCATAGATTATCCCGTTGATATTAACAGCGGGAAAGCCGCGGTAGAACTTCAAAATATTGAAGGCAAAGTAGATTTTGACAACGTAACCTTTGCATATGATGAAGGCATCAATATACTGGAGAATTTTAATCTCAATGTAAAACCGGGGGAAACGATTGCTCTGGTCGGGCCGACAGGAGCAGGAAAGACCACGGTAATTAATATCATTACAAGATTCTATGATGTAGCAAAAGGAAGTGTAAAGATCGACGGCGTAGATGTCCGAGATATTGAAGTAACCTCACTGCGTAAAGAGGTTGGTGTATTGATGCAGGATCCGTTCATTTTCAAGGGGACGATTATAGATAATATTCGTTATGGCAAAGAAGATGCTACGGATGAAGAGTGTATGGAAGCTGCTCGCACCATCTCCGCAGACAAATACATCGAAAAAATGAAGGATGGATTTTATTCGGTGCTTGACGAACGAGGCGAAGGACTGTCGGCAGGCGAGAAACAACTCATCAGTTTTGCCCGTATTGTACTAAAGAACCCCTCCGTCATCATACTGGATGAAGCAACCAGCTCCATCGATACAGAGACAGAGAATCTGATTAAGCAAGCAATGGATGTTATACTAAAGGATAAAACAGCTTTTATTGTTGCTCATAGATTATCTACCATAAGAAATGCGGACAGAATTCTTTATATTGCCAATAAGGGAATTGCAGAAGAAGGTACGCACGAAGACTTGATGAATAGAAAAGGTCTCTACTATAGCTTAAATTAATCGTGTTAGATAAATAAACATCTACCCACACACAAAACCGCCCCTAGGTTACTAGGGGCGGTTTGGCATATCTATTTTAAGCAGCCGAATAATTCTGGTAAGGTATCAAGGCAGTAATCTGTTCACGCTCTTTACGAGGTAAAAGGGATTCGGTTGCGAATGATCAAAGATATGTATCGTATCCCAATCAAACTGTCTTGCTACCTTATTCATTCAATACATTATACTCTGAAAAAGTATTATTGTTACTACAATCTCTTTAACAATTCCTCACGTTGTGCCTCAAATCCGGGCTTTCCAAGAAGCGCAAACATATTCTTTTTATAGCTTTCTACGCCCGGCTGATCAAAGGGATTCACGCCAAGCATATATCCGCTGACTCCACAGGCAAATTCAAAGAAATAGAACAATTCCCCCAAATAGAACTCATTTTGCTCGGGAATGGTTACCGAAAGATTTGGAACATTACCATCTGTATGTGCAAGTAAAGTACCCGTCATTGCACTCTTGTTGATGAAGTCCACACTCTTACCGGCAAGATAATTTAAGCCGTCTAAATCTATTTCTTCCTCTTCCAAGATTATCTCCGTCGAGGATTTCTCAATACTGATAACAGTCTCAAAAAGAGTACGCTGGCCATCTTGAATGAACTGTCCCATAGAATGTAAATCTGTAGTGAAATCTACTGCTGCCGGGAAGATACCCTTCTGATCCTTGCCTTCACTCTCTCCGAATAACTGCTTCCACCATTCAGATACAAAATGCAGTGATGGCTCATAGTTAGCCATTATTTCTATGCTCTTGCCCTTTCGCAGCAATATGTTACGTACAGCTGCGTATTTTAAGGCATCATTATTCTCAAAAGAGCTGTTTAAGCAGTAATTTCTCATACTTGCAGCCCCTTCCATCAGCTTACTGATATCTGCGCCGCTGACTGCAATCGGAAGCAGACCTACTGCAGTCAATACAGAGAAACGTCCGCCGACATCATCGGGTACCACAAAGCTCTCATAGCCTTCTTCGCTTGCAAGACTTTTGAGGGCTCCTCTTGACTTATCCGTCGTTGCATATATTCTTTTCGCTGCTTCCTTCCTGCCGTATTTTTCATTTAAGAGCTTTTTAAATACGCGGAAAGCAAGAGCTGGTTCAGTTGTTGTTCCGGACTTGCTGATAATATTAATGGAAAAATCTCTGTCGCCGATTACATCCTTCAGATGATTCATATAATTACTGCTGATATTATTCCCGCAGAAATAGATCTCCGGAGTCTTTCTGATCTCTCTTGAAACCGAATTGTAGAAGCTGTGTCTTAAGAATTCAATTGCAGCTCTGGCTCCGAGATAGGAACCACCGATTCCTATAACCAAAAGCACCTCCGAATCCATTTTTATTCTTGTTGCCGCCTTCTGAATGCGAGAGAATTCCTCCTTATTGTAATCCACCGGAAGATCAATCCATCCTAAAAATTCATTTCCTGCGCCTGATTTATCCACAAGCTCTGTTTTAGCAGCCCCGGTAAAAGTCTTTATCATATCTATCTCAGTATCTGAGATGAATTTTTTTGCTACAGAAAAATCAAATAATATCTTGTTTGCCATTATTATACTCCCTTCATCTTTTTTCTTATATTCTATCAAAGGCAAACCTATTATTCAACAATTTTTCCGAAATATGATAATTAATATTACAGTTCAGCCATCAAAGAGATGTATCCGGACTGGAAAAAATGATTTCCATATAGGAGTATTTGCATACGAACTACGTAATGCAACTTAGCGAAAGCGGCTCCTATATGGAAACATTTCTTTCCCTGTCTTATCACTATCCTTGCTAGGCTGAACTGGAACATTTAAATACCATTTATGCAAAAAACTCTTTCAAAACATCCTCAATTAGCTTCTCTTCCTGAATACTCATAGCCTGCGTCTTTGTTTTTGTATTAGCCGTTTTTTGCTTTTTGCTGTTTTCCGCAAGTTCTTTATCTTGTCTCTCCTTTTCTCTCGCGTCATTTTCTGTTTTTGCCTGAAGGTTTCTTTCCTTCTCAGCTGCAATTTCCTCTAAACCTTCCATAAGAATATCCATGTCAGATTTTTCTGCAGAGTAATTCAACTCCTCCTCAGGATAATGTAATATCCCCTTCTCTGCGTGTTCCTGCTGCTTCTTCAGCTCCATTGCCCTTTGTCTTTCCTGCGCCTTATGTTTCAACTCCTCACGCCTTGCCTCCAGAGCCTGTCGCTCTTCCTCTATTCTAAGACGCTCCTCTTCCCTACGCCTGGATGCCGCCAGCTTTTTCTCCTCTAATTTTTTTCTTTCTTCTTCTTTTCTTATTTCCTCAGCCTTCTTCTGCTCCTCTTCCTTTTTTGCTATTAAAAGTTTTCTCTCTTCTTCCTTTTTAAGTCTTGTCTCTCTTCTCCTGTTCAGTTCATCTTTAACTTCCACCTTATTAGGCTCCTGCGCAAACGCAGCACTAATTTGTTTTCCTGATTCAGCTGCCTGGACATATTCTTTGCGAAGCTGTGAGGTTAGTTCCGGATGAATTGCCTCCTGCTCCAGCCTTACCTTACAAAAATTTTCTAAATAGTCCAGAAGATTCAAGCGCATAATCTTTTTCTTACCGGTTAGATTTATACTTTTATCTACAAGGATCATTATGGCACTAGTCAAAATTCCTACAGCTCCGGCAAGTAAAATTCGGTCTTGTCCACACTTGTATACAACTCCAAAAATCGCGATTATAGGCACTGCTAGTAGGTTTAAAAACAGGGCTTGTCCACACAGGTTATCCCATGTGGATAATAAAATTCCACAAAAACGATGCTTTAAAATGTTTTTATCCACAAATGTATCCACATTATTCACGCCTATTTTAAGCTTATAGCAGGTTTCGAATTTCATTTTGATATGCTTCAACATTTTATTCTTAGTTTCGCCCAAATTATCCGATTCTTTTACCAGATGTTTATATACTAAGTTTATTATCAGACGCAAAAGCAGTCCCAGGGCACATAAACCCGCATAGGTATAGATGATGATATCGTTATCATATAAAAATTTAATCATAAAAAGCCCCTCTCGTTTCCATAATTTTACATACATTATAGCCTAATGTAATTATTTTGAAAAGAGAGGGGTTTGAAAATCGATTGACATGTTTCTTAGTTATACTACATAAAATGATTCAATTGCCAATTTTATAAAGCCTTCTGACACAATATGTCAGAAAGTTAATTAATCAGATTCTGTTAGCGGTGGAAAGGTGAAGTATGCATCCAGACCATCATCCGAAACCTCAACCGTGTAGCTCATTGTCTTATAGCCATCCTCAATAAAGGTTAGCACATGATTACCTATGATTTTATTAAATTTGCAGGGCGCCGTACCTATATAATCCCCATCCATGTATACTGAAGCATCACTTGGCGTCTTTATATAAATCTTGTGATCAGCGTCAAGTGAATCACTCTCATCCAGTGTAAAGTCAGGATCCTCAGCGGTATACTGTATATCGTCGGAAGAGCCCCCTGTCGCGCTGTCACCTGATGAAGAATCCGAGGTGTCTCCGGAGGACTCATCGCTTTCACCGGTATCAGTTTCGGTGACTTGCACACCACTGTCACTGGTAGCCTCCGGCAGATCTATTTTAACGACTTTCCCTTTCGAGTCTATATCAACTGTTCCCTCATAAGTAGTATATCCGCCGAGCGAAGCTTTCAACGAGTGATTCCCGTAGCTTAGTTCTATCGGATCGGAATATGAAGTAAGCTCTCCGTCAATATACAGATCAGCTCCGAAGGGGGTTATATGAAAGGTTACATCACACTTTTTTACACCGACAGGACCCAAATCACCTAAAGATACATAATTGATCTGATTTCGCAGTACTGTTATACTTTTCGTTGCACTATACTTACCGTTTTCCACTGTAAGATTGAAGGTTCCCTCCCTGACTCCGACTGCAAAATCATCCGTAACTTGCAGCATTGACTCATAACCAATGGAGATTGTATCACCCAGATAATCCCCGTAATCCTCCAGCTTTACTGTTCCGTGTCCCGTGGTTACAATGATTGAGCATATAGTCTCTTCATTGCCCCATACCGTTAGGACATCCTGCTCCGCAACATTGTCAACCGTAGCAGATTCATTGCCGTCCACTACAAAGACATCATCCGTATATTTATATTTAGAAGAAGCAATCTTCATAACATGACCGGTCTTATCAACCGTCATGTTATTCACATCCGGATATTCCCATGCTACAGTAGATATATTCATGTGTGTCAGTTTATAATCCGATGGATCATAGGAAGCATCTACCATAATTCCCGCATCAATCTGATTTATGGAAATGACCTGACCGTATTTATCTGTAATATCGGTTCCTCCTGTATAGGAAAAAACCAGTGGGTCCCGTCGATCTACATCAAAAAGTGTTATTTTATGATTATCGATATCGATATTCTCAACGACCGCAAGAATCATTCCACCCACCGCCGTCTGTGTTATCGTAGCATCGCCAGTCTGTGGATTCACGCCGGAAGATGCATTCTGTTCTTGAAGTTTCTTGGCAGAAGATATGATGGTCGCAGCAAGAATTACGGATATAAAGCCCAATGCAATTAAAACCAGTATAATCGGTCTGGTATTCACATGATAACGATTCATAAGTTCTTTTTTAGACTGCTTCATCCAAGGTACCCCATTCAAAAACATTTATAGCATCTGATGTTAATTATAGCCTACCTTGAGGGTATATTCAATCTATAATCAATACCATCATATAAATATCAAAATTCTGTAATTTGTCCATATTGATGTGCCTGTCAGGGTGAGCTCTATAGGATGCCTCCCAGCTTCTGCAGAAAGCTTTCTTTTTTGCTGTTTTGTTCCCCAATTGTATTAAGCTTTTGAATGTTGCGCCCTGATACCCAGGATTTTTTACCATTATAGTAAAAATTAGTGATCTTCCAAAACTTCTCAGGGTAAAGTAACAACAGGTACAAAATGTTCAGCTCTTCCTTTGAAATGGGCTTAATCCTGTCATAGGCCTCAATGATATTGCTTCCATAAATAACATCCCAATCATTTTTCTCCATAACTTTTCGAATAAATTGATAAAGGTCAAAAATCTGCAGTCCAATGTAACTTTTTTCAAAATTCGTCGTAGCCATAGGACCTGTGGCTCCACCCAGTTCAGCCGCACTTAACGGCTGCTTATTAACCCATCCCGGCGGAATATATACCTTGGAAATTGACTCTGCCTTGCTCTTAAGCATAATAATATTATGATAGGTGTAATTGCCATGACATACTCGTTGTTTCTTCACAGCCTCCTCTAAAAGTTTTGTATAGGCAGATGCAATCAATAGCTCTGCCGCCGCTAAACCCTGTTCATAAAATGCATCGTAATAATTAAGGTAAATAAGTTCAAATTCATTCTTTTGTCTCTTTTCACGGATATAAGCTTTTACCCTCTTCAGCTCTCTGTTACGTTTATCAAAGGTTTCCATCAAATCGGGGGATATATTATGCTCCTGCTGTTCCTTTGTAAAATCAACGCCACATAGGAGACAGTGAAGTCTGGCCAGATTAGCCGCCGCTGCTTCAATCTGGGGTAATTCCTTCAAATTACATTCCTCTCCCCAAAACCAATTCTTCATGATATACTGGCACCCTGTACTGTCTTCTGAGATCAGCTTCTCATCTATTGTTTTTATGAATAAATCCGTATTCGGATAGCCATAAAGAGATAGATGCTCCTTAACACTGTTTTCAAATAAGGCTCTGTTTTTTGAGCCTTCAAAGCATTTAAACAGTTTTAGACCGCCGTCAGTTTCCAACAAAAAGGCGCCTCTGGCTCTATATGTATTGTATATCTTCAAGCGATATTCTTTTAATGCTTCCTGGCTTCTATCCTCCATGGCTGACCCCTCCTACCTAACGATAAACCCGTCTTTCTAATATTATGATAGGAGATTCGAATTCATGAATATAAAAAAGCTTCAAAAGAAAAAGATCAATTTCTTTTGAAGCTTATACTGTATAACTTATTTATTATCACAAACAATACCCGGAAGAAGCACAAAATGAATTTCCTATAGAATTCATTTTGTACTTCTTCCCAAGTGTGAAGATGTTCTCTCTTCACACTTTAAGCTCTTGCTTTCGCCAGAAGGGTCTCCTTCTCATTTAACTGCGGATTCTCAATAACAGCCTCCAAAAGCCGGTTCAGCGTCTCTCCCAGCTCTCTTCCCGGCTTATACCCAATCTCAATCAGATCCTTACCGTTCACTGCCAGCTCCTTCAGACTTACACATTCCTGCTTCACAAGAATTTCTCTATATAGTCTCCTTGCCAACTCCAGCTTTTCTAACTCCCCCGTGGTATTCGCAGGATTCTTTGCTATCGTATCGGCGCGGTTTACTTCGAACATTAACTCCATGTAATCCTTACCAATCTTTGCAGCAGCCCTTCGCATATCGGCAGGAGACAGGATGTAGCGGTAATCGTGCCACCTTACTAAGTGAGTGACTGTGTCCAGCGTATCGTTATCAAATTTTAGCCGTTTTAAGATATTCTTAGCGGTAACCGCGCCTTTTTCCGGGTGACCATAGAAATGATTCTGCCCATCTTTGCCAACGCTTATTGTTGCGGGCTTCTCGATATCATGTAGTAGCATAGTCCATCGAAGGAGGGTTCGCTGTGCTATCGTGAAGCTGTTATCCCGAAGAGCTCCTGCCACTTCCTCAACTGTTCGAATCGTATGCTCCCCGACCGTGAAGATATGATGGATATTCTTTTGCGGAGTTTCCATCATCCGATCAAATTCCGGAAGAATAACTCCGGTTATTCCAAATTCATAGAGCGTACGAAGGCGATCCGGATGATCCGATAGTATGAGCTTCGTTAGTTCCACCCTTATTCTCTCCGCACTGATATTATTTAATCGATCTGTTTTTTCTCTGATTGCATTCTGTGTTTCTTCTTCAATCGTGAACCCAAGCTGGGCGGAAAAGCGTATTGCCCGAAGAATTCGTAAAGCATCCTCATCAAAACGCTCTGCTGCACTTCCTACACAGCGAATGATGCCCTTATTCAAATCCTCAAGCCCGCCGAACAGATCAACAAAGCCTTCTTTCTCATTATATGCCATAGCATTGATGGTAAAATCCCTACGCTTTAAGTCCTCTGTAAGGCTTGAGGTAAAGGAAACCTCCTTTGGGTGGCGGTTATCCTCATATACGCCGTCAAGCCGATAGGTGGTTACCTCGAAGTGATCCTTATCCGACATCACGGTTACGGTACCATGCTGTATGCCGGTATCTACGGTTCTGCGAAATATCTTCTTAACCTCCCACGGAGTAGCAGATGTAGTGATATCCCAATCCTCCGGCTCCCTTCCAAGAACCATATCCCTAACGCAGCCTCCAACCGCATAAGCCTCATGGCCATGCTTCATCAGCTCATCAATAATGGTATTCACTTTTACTGGAATCGAAAAATTCATGGGCCACCTCCTGCATACATTTATCTGTTCCTTCAATCCCGGATACGGTTAAGTTCAATTCCATCCCTACCGACACCATATCCACTCTGAAAATATATCAATCCTTTCTCCTTCTCCCAAAAGAAATTGATATAGTAACCTGTTTCATCCATATTATCATAGGCATGATATACTCTGATATCACCCTTTACCTCAATGTAATGGTGCCAAGCCTTTTCCTCTTCACGGTATGCATCCTTTAGCGCCTAATACGCCTTACCCCAGTAGGTCATTGCCTTGGCAGGCTTACCGCAGCATACGCAAGTATCGGAAATGTGCTCCTGCTCAAACGGCATACAACGCGAAGAACATCCGGCTCTATCCTTAATTTCTTTTTCGCAGGCTTCGTCCTCACACCACATTGCTTTGATAAATCCGGGTTTCTCTGCTGCTATCTTCTCGAAGTCCTCCATATTGGTGGCGGTATAGGTATGGGAATCTCTGTGATTTCTTGCCCTCTCAAGCATCTCGTTCTGCATGGTTTCAAGAATTTCTCCGACTCTTATAACAATTTCATCCAAGGAAACCACGATCTTCTCTCTGGTATCCCTTCTCACGATTACTGCCTGATTAGCCTCGATATCCTTCGGTCCGATTTCAATACGGATCGGAACACCACGCATCTCCTGCTCACTGAATTTCCAGCCGGGACTCTTATCGGAGGCATCCACTTTGACACGGAAGGCACTTAATTGATCCTTCAGCTCATTTGCCTTATCGAGTACCCCTTCTTTATTCTGATTGATCGGAATAATCATAATCTGAGTAGACGCTATTCTCGGTGGAAGTACTAAGCCGCTGTCGTCACCGTGTACCATGATGATTGCCCCGATAATTCTGGTAGACATCCCCCAGGAGGTTTGATGAACATATTGAAGGGTATTGTTCTTATCCGCATACTGGATATCAAAAGCTTTCGCAAAGCCATCACCAAAGTTATGGCTGGTGCCGGACTGAAGTGCCTTGCCGTCGTGCATCAAGGCCTCGATGGTATAGGTAGCATGGGCTCCGGCGAACTTCTCCTTCTCTGATTTACGTCCCTTAATCATCGGGATGGCCAGGATTTGTTCACAGAAATCAGCATAAAGATGAAGCATCTGGATCGTCTTTTCCTCTGCTTCTTCTGCGGTCGCATGAGCGGTATGACCCTCCTGCCACAGGAATTCCATGGAACGAAGGAACGGTCTTGTCGTCTTCTCCCAGCGAACTACCGAACACCATTGATTATAGATTTTGGGAAGATCTCTATGTGAATGAATGATTTTGGAATAAAAATCACAAAACAGTGTCTCCGAGGTGGGTCTAACACACATTCTCTCTTGTAAAGGCTCACCGCCGCCATGGGTTACCCATGCGACCTCGGGTGCAAACCCCGCTACATGATCCTTTTCCTTTTGCAGTAAACTCTCCGGTATGAACATCGGCATATATACATTCTCAACTCCGGTTGCCTTAAACCGCGCATCCAGCTCCTTTTGAATATTCTCCCAGATTGCATATCCGAGCGGGCGCAGTATCATGCAGCCTTTCACGCTGGAATATTCAATTAATTCCGCCTTCTTTACAACATCCGTATACCATTGCGCAAAATCCACATCCATCGCCGTAATCGCTTCTACTAATTTCTTGTCCTGTGCCATAATAATCTCTCCTTTATTTTTAGTTATAAAAAAAAAGTCCTTCGTCCCACAAGGGACCGAAAGACTCGGCGGTGCCACCCTAATTAACTGCTTACGGCAGTTCTCTTGGAACCGTTAACGCCGGTGCTACGCTGCATTTGGGGGAAGTTAAATCTTACTTCCTTTCATACAAGGCTCGGAGGCCGGTATGGTAATCTCTGCATAAGAAGCTCACACCTGTGCTTCTCTCTCTTTGATGGGATGATTATCATTTTCCTCTTCAACGCTTTCTATTTATACATTCCTATGCTTCACTGTAAATAATGAACTAATTCTATGCCAGAACATTTGCTTTGTCAAGCGGATATTATCCTTCTTATAAGACTCTCGTTATAGTTCAGCCTTCAAAGAGATGAATCCAGACTGGGAAAAAATGATTTCCACATAGGAGTATTTGCATTCGTCGGTA
>DBTU01000013.1:67907-91113 GCA_002307215.1 Lachnoclostridium sp. UBA1308 | reverse complement strand
GCGGCACATGGGAGCTAGTGTGGAAAATCAAGATTTTCCACACGGCAAATTTGTGCTGTCGCCCAAATTCGCGGGTTTGCGGCAGAATGGAGGATTAGTATGCCTAACAGTATAACAAAGAATATAAAAGATGAGCAGGCCATAGTAAGCATGTTTCATAAGGCGTTTCCGGATAAGGATATAGAGGTTATGAAAGAATTGACCGAAGGGTTTTTTAATGTGGCCTACAGCATTGCCCTGACCGATGGTTCAGAGGTAATACTAAAAATTGCACCCTCGGGCGTTAGTGATATTATGACTTACGAAATCAATATTATGTTCAGTGAAGTGGACTCTATGAAAATGGTTGCAAAGAATACGGATATTCCAGTAGCGGAAATTCTCTTCTATGATAACAGCCATACGATTTGCGATTCTGATTATTTCTTTATGAAGAAGCTTGATGGTAAGAGTTTTTCTTCCTGCATGGAAGCTATGACAGAAGAACAAAAGTATAAGGTGCTTTACCAGGTGGGTGAATATACGGCAACGATTAATCGAATAAAAGGCAATAAGTTTGGTTATTATGGTCAGCCTGACAAGCAGGGGAATCAGTGGTTTAGCGTATTCAAGAGCATGTTAAAAGACACTTATTATGATGCGGATAGAAAAGGAATTGAAATCAAGGTACCCCAAGATGAGCTGCTCGCGATGCTTGATAAGGACAGAGATATCTTTAAAGAGGTTAAGGAACCTAAATTGGTGCACTGGGATCTATGGGCCGGAAATGTATTTATCAGTGAGGATAAGGTTACAGGACTCATCGATTTTGAAAGATGTCTATGGGCGGACGAGCTCATGGAGGTCGGGTTTAGAACCTGCTGGTATGAGAAAGCGTTTTTTGATGGTTATGGTATCGTTGAACTGAATCATAATCAATTCATAAGAGCAGAGTGGTATGATATTTATTTGTTTTTATTATTTTGCTTAGAATGTGATTATCGACTTTATGATAATAGGTGGGCTTATGAGTATGGAACCAAAATGCTGCTTGAATGTGTTGAGAAGAAAATGAGTTCAAGAAACATGAACGGAATAGAAAATATTTAGATTAAGAAAATATGAGTGGAAAGAAGTACTATGGGGCTATTGTGTTTATCGGCAGAGATTTTCAATAGCCCCTAGTAATCAATTTGCGACTTTTCTGGTTGCAGGATTACACGCATCGCCTGATTTTTGGGACAAAATCTGCTCATAGCAGTTCTCCTTCATCTGAAGAATTTCCAGTCTGTGTTGCAATTCAGCCAGATCCGATTCTGCCTTGCTCTTTTGCTTTAAAATAATCTCATAACGCTCTCTGACCGTTGACTCACCTTGTATGCATAAATCAACATAATGCTTAATATCCATGATTGACATTCCGGTATTTCTTAAGCATAGAACGAGAGGAATCCAATCCAGATTTTCATCTGAGAACAGTCGTGTTCCATGAATATCCCTTACAACATCGGGAAAAAGGCCTTGATCGTCATAAAATCGTATGGTGTGGGTAGTAATATTAAATTTGTCCGAAATTTGCTTTACTGTATAGGCTGACATGTTTTTCCTCCAATAAATTTTTTTGTTGACTTCGAGTAACTCGAATGTACTAAAATAAGAATATCACAGACAGGCGAATTTTGCAATGAGCCTGTAATATAACTTTGACTTAATTGATGATAACGGAGGTTATGGAACATGAATAATGATTTTTTAGGGAAAGACATTTCCAAATTGGGTTTTGGACTTATGCGGCTTCCGATGAACCAAGAGGAAGTTGATATGGAGCAGACGAAAGATATGGTGGATCGCTTTATGGAAGCGGGAGGCACCTATTTTGATACAGCATATGTTTATATAAACGGTAAATCGGAAGAGGTAGTGAAAGAGGCCATTGTAAAGCGTTATCCAAGAGAAGCATTTCAGTTAGCGACAAAGATGCCGGTATGGATGGTGAATAAATACGAGGATTTTCAAGGACTTTTCAGCACCCAGCTGGAGAGGACCGGAGCAGGATATTTTGATTTTTATTTATTACATGCACTGGATCGGGACCGAGCAAAGCAGATGGATGAAATAGGTGGCTGGGAATTCGGTAAGAAGATGAAGGAGCAGGGATTGATTAAGCATCTGGGCTTTTCTTTTCATGATAAAGCGGATGCACTGGAAGAAATTCTTGCGAAGCATCCGGAATGTGAATTTGTTCAGTTACAAATTAATTATATCGATTGGGATAGTAAAGATGTCCAGTCAGGAGAATGCTATGAGGTTGCCCGAAAGTATAATGTGCCAATCATTATTATGGAACCGGTAAAGGGTGGATCATTGGCAGGAATGAGGCCTGAAATCCAGGAAATATTTAAGAAAGAAGAAGCACAATTATCAATTGCTTCCTGGGCTATACGATTTGCGGCTTCGCTGGAGGGTGTAATAACTGTTCTCAGCGGGATGTCCGATTTGTCACAAATGGAAGACAATTTAAGTTATATGACAGATTTTAAACCCTTGCAGGTACACGAATATAAGTTGATTGCAAAGGTCGTTGAGGAGTTGGATAAAATACCGACAATTCCTTGTACTGCATGTAAATATTGTGTGGAGGGATGCCCGCAGAAGATTAATATACCTGAAATATTTAATGGTTATAAGGGTTATCAGATATATCAGAACTTAGATAGTTCAAAAGGTTTTTATGGATGGGTTACCCGCGAAGGCGGCAAAGCATCGGACTGTATTGCCTGTGGAGCATGCGAAACACATTGCCCTCAACATATTGAAATCATTCATTCCTTACAGAAAGTTGCAGGATTATTTGAGTAAGAAACAATCAGGTTGGTTGCTGTTCTAAAGCCTGATATATGTGTTGTATAAACATTGAAGCATAAATATTGTTTCCGATAGCAGGGTGTGTTGTAAAACGTTCATACGTTTTGTGGCACACCCTTTCAATTGCTTCAAGAACGTATTTTAAACAGTTGAGCGTATTTTTGAGAGCAAGAATAGAAGTTGCATAAAGGAAGAAAATATCGTATATTTATTATTAATATATTAACAGTAAAATGATTAAGTATCTGTTTTTTAACATTCAAATATAATAGATGATTGTTTAGATGTACTAATAATTTTGTCACGGATCAAGGGGGAATATTTATGGCATCCATGAAGGATATTGCCGGCATATGTGGTGTTTCTATTGCTACCGTCAGTAAGGCGTTGAATGGACATAATGATATTGGTGAAGATACAAAGAAGCTTGTCTGTAAAACTGCGAAAGAATTGGGATATTTCCCGAATTCCTCAGCCAGGGCGCTGAAAATTAATAAGTCTTATAACTTAGGAGTATTATTTATTGATGAGGCAAGAAGTGGCCTCACACATGATTATTTCGTATCTATTTTGGACAACTTTAAAGGCATGGCTGAACAGAATGGTTATGACATTACCTTTATCAATGGGAGCAAGCAGAGAAAGGACGGAATGTCCTATCTGGACTGCTGCAGATACAGAGGAGTTGATGGGGTAGTTATTGCATGTGTTAATTTCGAAGAATTAGATGTACAGGAATTAGTACAGAGTGATCTACCGATTGTCACGATTGATTACCTGTTTAATAACAGGATTGCTATTATGTCCGATAACGTAAAGGGAGTTAGGGATTTGGTAAGCTATATATACGAATGCGGTCACCGTAAAATAGCCTTCATTCATGGAGCGGCTTCTGCCGTAACCCAGAGCCGATTATCAAGCTTTCACCGAGCAATTGAAGAACTTGGGCTGAAGATTCCGGACGAATACATCAAAGAGGTCCCTTACAGAGATACCGAGAAGACTGCAATAGCTACAGACGAACTGTTGGATCTGAAAAATCCTCCAACCTGTATTATGTTTTCGGATGATTTTGCCGGAATCGGGGGTGTCAATGCGATTAAATCAAGGGGACTTTCTATCCCCGATGACATTTCCGTTGTTGGCTATGATGGTATACGCATCACAAGATTTATAGATCCGATGCTGACAACCATTAATCAAAACACAGCAGAAATGGGACGGATAGCGGCAGAAAGACTAATCGACTTAATAGAGCGACCAAAGACGACTTTAATCGAATTGATTATGATACAGGGTGAGTTAGAAAAAGGAGCGTCAGTTAAAAAACTAAAATAAATAAAGAAGATAAAATGCATTAATTTTTAATAAATAAAAATCATCTTTAAAATAGGTTGGGTTAATGTTATAATGTACGGGATAAGCAAAGGTCTGATAAATAAATGACAGGTCGGAAGCCTTTATGCTTCCAGGCTGTCATTTACTTATCAGACCGCGCAACGCAAGCTTGAAGAACTCTGTTCTTCAAGCTTGCTTATCCCGTACATTTTAGGTTGTGAGGAGTTATGTAATGAATCGTAAAATTAAACTTAGAGGTGCACTAAGAGCATATCTGTTATGGCCTATTTTCCTGACAGTTCTTTTGTTGTGCATGGATCTGAATTTATATGTTATAGATAAGAGAGCAGCGCTTATAGCGACCGGTTTTACCTTAATTTACTTTTTTATGTCCATCGCAATATATCAATCAAAAAACAGCAAAATTGCGACTGAACTGGTCAGATATGCCATGGATTACGGTCAGGTACAGAAAAAATTATTGAAAGAGCTTCATTTACCCTACGCAATCCTTGATTTGGAAGGAAGAATGCAGTGGGGTAATGATGAGTTTATGGATATTATTCAGGAGAAAGCAGCAGCCAGACGCGCTATATCCAACATTTTTCCTGAGATAACGATGGATGTATTGCCAAAAATGGAGAGTGATGAAGAGCTTAACCTGATATTCCGTGGACATAATTATAAGGCTGTACTTCGTAAGGTGATAGCTCCCGATTTTGATGAGGATTCCGGATTGGAAACACATGATACGGAGGGAGCCTGGAATGACAGTAATGCTCTGATAGCCATTTACTTGTATGATAGGACAGAGATCATTTCTCTTAAAAAGGAGAATAAGGAGCAGAAATTAATTACCGGATTATTGTATATTGATAATTATGAAGAAGCGTTGGAAAGCATTGACGAAGTAAGGCGTTCCTTGCTTACGGCTTTGGTGGATCGGAAAATCAATAAATACATGCAGAACATTGAGGCGATTATCAAGAAGCTGGAAAAGGATAAGTATATTTTTGTGTTTCAGCAAAAACATCTGCCCGTGCTTCAATCCAGTAAATTTTCAATCCTTGAAGAAGTTCGAGGAGTCAATATCGGTAATGAGATGTCCGTAACCATCAGTATGGGCTTAGGCGTAAATGCAGACTCCTATATGAACAGCTATGAATATGCAAGAGCAGCAATTGATCTCGCACTCGGAAGAGGCGGCGATCAGGTTGTCATTAAGGACAGAGATAAGATATCCTATTACGGCGGAAAGAGTATTACCGTTGAGAAGAATACACGTGTAAAGGCAAGAGTAAAAGCCCATGCATTCCGTGAATTCATAGAGGCGAAAGATAAGATAGTAATCATGGGTCATAAGATAGGCGATGTTGACTCCTTTGGTGCGGCAATCGGTGTATATCGGATGGCTAAAACCTATAATAAAAAGGCTCATATTGTGATCAATGAAATCACATCTTCACTACGTCCAATGATGAGTAAATTTATTGGAAACAATGATTACGAAGAAGATATGTTTATAAAAAATGATCGTGCTCTGGAAATGGTGGATGCGAACACGATGTTGGTTGTTGTTGATGTAAACCGTATCAGTTATCTGGAATGTCGGGAGCTACTAAATTATACCAAGACAATTGTTGTATTTGACCACCATCGTCAAACAAAGGAGGCAATCGAATCTGCGACATTGTCGTATGTTGAGCCGTATGCTTCATCAACCAGTGAAATGATAGCGGAAATTATGCAGTATATTGGGGGAAATCTCAAATTGAAGTCGATTGAGGCGGATGCACTGTATGCCGGTATTATGATAGACACGAATAACTTTCTTACTAAGGCAGGGGTCAGAACCTTTGAAGCGGCAGCTTTTTTACGAAGAAGCGGTGCGGATGTTACAAGAATCAGAAAATGTTTTCGTAGCGATATCGCAGACTATAAGATTAAGGCAGAGGCAGTCAGTAATACAGAAATTTATCAGAACCATTATGCGATTACGGTATGTGCAAGCTCTGATGTAGACAGTCCGATGATTCTTGGAGCACAAGTTGCTAATGAATTATTGAACATCACCGATATCAAGGCATCCTTTGTACTAACCGATTATAATGATAAGATCTATATCAGTGCCAGATCAATCGATGAGGTCAACGTTCAGATAATTATGGAAAAACTCGGCGGTGGAGGACATTTAAGTGTTGCCGGAACGCAGCTGGAGGGCACAACGATTCCGGAAGCAATTATACAAATCAAGTCGACTTTGGACACAATGAATTTAGAGGGTGAGTTATAGTAAGCCTTGAATTGATAAAGATTTTTTATAGATATGCCGCTATTATGACGGCAGAATGGAGGAAAATATGGATATTATTTTAACACAGGATGTAAAAGCACTTGGTAAAAAAGGTGATACTGTAAAAGTAAACGACGGTTATGCAAGAAATTTCATACTTCCCAAAAAACTTGGTATGGAAGCGACAAAGCAAAACCTTTATGATTTAAATATGAAAAAAGCAGCCGAGGTTAAGAAGCAGAAGGAAATACTCGAGGAAGCTAGAACTCAGGCGAAAAGATTAGAGGAACTTACTATCAGGGTTACTGTTAAGGCAGGAGAAGGCGGCAAGACCTTTGGTTCTGTATCTACCAAGGAAATTTCAGCAGCGCTGAAGGAGCAGTATGGAATTGATCTGGATAAGAAAAAGCTTGTGCTGAATGACCCAATCAAAAATGCCGGCTCCTATTCCGTTCCGGTGAAACTACATCCGCAGATATCCGCTGAACTAACGGTTAAGGTTGAGGCGGTTTAAAGACATTTAGGTACGGTTATTGAATACTACCGTTAGTTTGGTGGTGTTATGCGAATGAGGAGGAATATCAATGGATGAATCATTTATAAAAAGAATACTTCCACATAGTGCAGAAGCGGAGCAATCCGTCATAGGCTCCATGATTATGGATCGTGATGCCATTGTTGCAGCTTCTGAAATAATAACCGGATCCGATTTTTATGAAAAGCAGTATAGTATTTTATTTGATACCATGGTTGAGATTTACAATGAGGGAAAACCGGTGGATCTGGTTACCCTGCAAGACCGTTTGAAAGAGAAGGATGTTCCTCCGCAGGTCTGTAGTCTTGAATTTATCAGGGATTTGGTTACCTCGGTGCCTACTTCCGCCAATGTAAGATATTATGCCCAGATTGTACGGGATAAAGGAGTACTTCGTCGCCTGATCAAGGTTTCGGAGGAAACAGCAAATGAGTGTTATCTGGACAAAGAGAAGCTGGATCATATTCTTGAAAAGACAGAGAAGCAGGTATTTGATATCGTTCAAAATAGGGGAACCAAGGATTTTACGGATATCAAGGATGCGGTATTACGATCGATTGACAGTATTGAAGCTGCGGCAAAGAATCAAGGAAGCGTTACGGGCATTGCTACCGGATTCTATGATCTGGATTACAAGATGGCAGGACTTCAACCCTCCGACTTAGTTTTGATTGCAGCCAGACCCTCCATGGGTAAGACTGCCTTTGTACTTAATATTGCAGAATATGTAGCACTTAAATCGAATATTACGACAGTTCTGTTCAGCTTAGAAATGTCACAGGATCAGCTGGTAAAGCGTATTTTGGCCATGAATTCGAAGGTCGATTCCCAAGCAATCCGAACCGGCTCTTTAGCCGGGGAGGAATGGACAAGACTTATGGAAAGTGCGCGAATAATTGGCAATTCCAACCTGGTTATTGACGATACCTCAGCAATATCCGTCAGTGAGCTCCGATCCAAATGCAGAAAGCTGAAGCTTGAGAAGAATCTTGGTCTGGTTGTTATAGATTACCTACAGTTAATGTCCGGAAGCAAAAAAGCCGAATCCAGGCAGCAGGAGATATCAGAAATATCCAGATCACTAAAATCCCTGGCGAGAGAGATCAATGTTCCTGTCATTGCACTTTCCCAGTTAAGCCGTGCCGTAGAACAGCGTCCCGATAAGCGACCGATGCTCTCCGACCTTCGAGAATCGGGTGCAATAGAGCAGGATGCCGATGTGGTAATGTTCATTTACCGTGACGAATATTACAACCGTGATACGGAAGAACCAGGGGTATCAGAAATCATTATTGGTAAACAGAGAAATGGTCCGACCGGAACCATCAAGCTGGCTTGGCAGGCACAGTTCACTAAGTTTGCGAATCTGGAAAGATAAAAGGACAGAATATAGATCCCGATTAAGAAAGGTATTGTTGAAACGGGGAACCTTCGTTGAGGTTTCCTTTTTTTCTGTCGATAAGTTATATGGGAATATGTGGAAATAGTATTGCAATTGAGGTTTGCTATGTTATAATGTAAAAAGTGGAAAATAATTACATTATAAGGGAGGGCAAACGAGTGGAAGAGATTAGATATATGATATCAGAGGCTTCAAAGCGTGTCGACGTTGAGGCACATGTTCTCAGATACTGGCAGAAGGAGCTTGCTCTACCGATTTCCCGTAATGAAATGGAACAGCGTTATTATAAGGAATCGGACATTGAGCTTCTGAAAAAGGTTAAACATTTGAAGGAGCGTGGATTTCAGCTAAAAGCAATTAAGATGCTTTTGTTAAATCTTAACATGCCGGATACGGAAGATGCTGATACAATGACAAAACAATGGGAAGGCCGGGAGGATAAAATGATAGATTTATTTAAGGAGGACAAGCTTCCTGAAAATAAAGAAGGGACAAGCCTTATTACTGACGACAAAGGAAGTGAGGTAAATAAAGAGACTGATACAAAGATGGGTCAGTTTAGGGCTATTTTAAATCATATTATTCTTGAGGCTCTCAAGGAGAACAATGGGGTACTCTCAGAAGAAATTGGCATGAATGTTACGGAAGGTGTAGTCAGGGAAGTAAATTATTTGATGAGAATCCAGGAGGAGAAGGAAGAGGAAAGATTTAAAAAGTTTGATGCGACCTTACGGGATTACCAGAAGAGCAGATCAATGGCTGCAGCCACAATCGATAAAAACAGAAAGAAATCAAAATTCTTTAAGAAAAACAAAGTATATATTTAAGAAGAGAAAAGTGACTATTCAGTCACTGCGATTCTTTCGAACCGATGCACACAAAATATGTTGAAAAGCACATATTTTGGCGCTGGATTTTCTCGAAATCCCTTGGATTTCTCGGGGTACTGAATAGTTAAGAGAGAAATACATTTCCGTTTACTATAAGCGAAAATGTTGTATATAGATAGGTAATGCATTTATATGAGCACTCATTTTGTACAACAAATCTTAGTATAAAATGAGCCCAACAAAAAAGAATAATTCCTGTTTGGAATTATTCTTTTTTGACGATCCTTATTTTTATGTATATTACTGAGCGGAAATCGCTCCTGTAGGACATGTGTCTGCACATGCACCACAATCTATACATGTATTGGGATCAATTTCATAACGACTTGCTCCTTCGGAAATTGCTCCTGTAGGACAATCCCCGGAACAAGCGCCGCAGCTAATGCATTCATCACTAATCGTATAAGCCATTGTATCAACCTCCTTTACAAAATAGTCGATTACATTTTAATATACGGACAATAATAATGCAAGTACATTTAAAAATTAAATTTATATAAAGAATTGCGTATGTCTTGACGGATATATCATGATAGAATATAATAAGCTATGTTTAACATATTATATAAAGATGATATGTTAAAAAGGTAAGTAACAGCCCGTACTGTTAATATTGGGTTTTCATATTTTAATAAGGAGGTACTATTATGGCTACTATAACAAAGGACATGACAATCGCTCAGGCACTTAGAGCTGATCAGAATATTATCCCGGTACTTTTAGATATCGGTATGCATTGTCTTGGTTGCCCTTCTGCACAAGGTGAAACATTAGAAGAGGCTGCTATGGTTCATGGAATAGATCCGGACGAACTGATGGAAAGAATTCAGGCAGTAGTCGGTGAGTAAATAAGGGTAAAAAATAGGGGCTTCTTATGGAAGCCCCTTAATTTTTGTTCTCCGAATTACATAACAGATAATATCTGCAATGCGTGATTTCTTACAATCACCTCAAAATGTTCATCATAAAAAGTTGAACTTGCATAAGTAAAGCGTTCAGCCTTGCCAAATTCAGATATGATATTGCAGATTTTATTAAATTCCTCCGGAGTATGCTCGGAGATACTGATTACCAAATAATAAGTTGAATTAACCGGATTTTTATAAAGCGTATTTGTGCCGTTATAGGAACCAAGAAGGATAATTGATAAATCAACAACTTCCTTTAAGGAACGGAAGGAATATATTTTAATTAATTTTGCGGGAATATGAACGCTCACTTTTTCAGGAACTTCATTTGCAGAAACGCCTACTTCCTCGAGCGTATCATCCTTTGTGCTGTCTTCTATATCATCAATCATATCATCATCTGACTGATCAAAGCTACTAAGAATCTCGTCTGCGTAAGAATCCTCATCGATATCGTCCTTATCATCATCAACATTGAAGGATGAAAACTTAGAGAAGCGGGTATCCAGCTCATCGGGGTCCGAAACCTTGGTGATAACCAAAATCAAGCACTCGGTGGAAACAGGAATGGCTTCAATCATTAAAGGAATATCATCAACTTCAAATCCAAATTCATAGAAAGCCTGTTGTATCATATCACGAAACAGCTCTTTTGCTTTTTCGGTTCCATAAGCAAGTTCACTGATCTTTAATTCACGGTCAATTAAATCACTCTTATTTAAGGTACATCTGATTTGATTATCACTGATTTTTTCTATCTTCATAAAGTACACCCCTTTCTGTACTAAAAGGAACAGATTATCGGTAAACGAAAACCATCCATTGGTGTAAAAAAAGTATAATTTAAAAAACAGGTAAAGTCAATACACATTGATGTTAAATTTGCATTAACGGGCGTCCAATTTCTACAAGATAACACAGCGTATGACAATGGAAAAATCAACAAAAACAAGCAAAATTTTCATTAAAAAACACAATTAAAAAACAATTGCTAAACTTCCATTATATGTATATAATGAAAGCGACTTGATTTTGTTCATTGATGATAGGAAAGGAGAGAATGTATCAAGCAAATTGGTTCGGAAAGTATCGCATCTTAAAATCGCTTGGCAAAGGCGGTAATTCTGAGGTTTATCTCGCGGAGCACATCAAATTAAATTCATTTCGAGCTATTAAATTTATTTCTAAAAATCATCCCTTATATGACTTACAATGTAATGAGGCATTAATCTTAAAAAATCTAAAACATTCCTGCATCCCTATAATTTATGATATTGAAGAAGATGAAGAAGGTTCCTATATTGTCGAACAATATCTGGAAGGTGAAACCCTGAGACGACATGTTATGACAAAAGGACCACTCCGAGAAGATGTCATCATCAAATTTGGGCTACAACTTTGCGATTTAATCGGTTATCTGCACTCCATCGAAAGACCGATTTTGTTCGTAGATCTTAAGCCGGATAATATCATTCTGTCAGATATGACCTTGAAGCTGATTGATTTCGGAAGTGCTGTTTTTCTGGATGAACTGTCAGAGCAACAGGGCTACTTTGGTACAAAAGGATATGCCGCACCGGAGCTTTACAGGGAAGGTAAGGTTAATCATCGGTGTGATGTCTATGGCATCGGAATGTTGATGTATTTTATGGCTACAGGTCAAGACAGCTGCAATACAACCGGTATCAATCATATTGATTATATCGGTAAATGTTCGAAAAATCTGAAGAAGGTAATTAATAACTGTCTTAGATATCATGCTTCCCAAAGATTTATTTCAGTAGCCGGATTAAGCAAAGAATTATCAACAATGACACGAAAGAACCATATGTGTGTTGAATCAAGTCGAATCGTAAAGATTGCAGTTGCAGGAGCGCAGCCGCGGGTTGGCGTAACTCATCTGGGCTTTCGAATATGCCTTTATCTGATTGGCATGGGAGCACAGTGCCTGTACCAAGAGAATAATAACAGTGATTGTATCCGTTCAATCATGAATTGTTACAATGAAGTCGAGGTCAAGCAGGGTATTCATAGGATCAATGAGATACCTATGCTACCCTTCAAGCAGCAGTATACACCGGACACATTGGATTTTCCTTATGTCGTAGTAGATTATGGTACACTCACTGAGAGCAACCTGGCTGAGTTTTTAAATGCGGATGTTAAATTAGTGATACTTGGAACAAAGGATTGGGAACTTAGTAATGCGGAGCAGGTAATTCAAATGACTGCAGAATATAAAGAGATAACTTACCTGTTTAATTATGTGGACGGTAGACAGTTTCAGCAGGTATTAAACAGCATGGGACTGATGCGCTGTCTTCGCATTCCTTATGAACCGGATCCATATACCAAAATCAATCAAAAAAATGAAATAGAATTTTTTGATCAACTGATACAACCGCAATTGAGAAACAGTAAAAAGAGAATTCCGCATAAGCCCTTAAGAGGAGAAGATGAACATGAAGCGAAAGCCGATACTATTTGAGAAGGTTGCTAGAACAAAGAGGTGTAAGGGCCGGGAGGTAATCGGACTGATCGGAACCCACCACGGTGTTGGAGTGACGCATACCGGTCTTATGCTTTCCTTTTATATGGGGGAGGAACTTGGGAAAAAGTCAGCTTTTTTGGAATGTAACAGACATCATGATATGACATATATTCAAAATGCCTATGATTGGAGCACAGTTGATGAGGATTCTTTTTCCTTTGGGCGGACAACCTGCTATCCCGAGGTTATGGGGGGACAAATAACGCGGATTTTCAGTGATGAGTACGAGAGTATTATTATGGATTTTGGCGTTGACTTTATGGCAAACAAAGATGAGTTCCTTCGCTGCACGACAAAAATAGTCATTGGCGGAAGATCAGAATGGGATTTACAAAAGCTGCATACATTTTCGAATTTCGTACAGACTGTCCGTGGCAGCGAATCCTGGATGTATTTTATTCCACAGGCTAAACATAAGACGATTACCAAGATAAGAAATGAAATAAAAAGGAATGTTCTTGCAGTTCCGACGAATGATGAACCGGTGCTGCCTTCCCGGGAAATCAACCGATTTTTTAGCAGTGTTTTTTGAATTTACGAACAGCAGTATTACTGGTCTAAACGATAAGGATAAGTGTAGCATATCACAAATGACCTTCTTATCCGAGGTTTTAAATTTCAGGCATCGAATTTCTTGCCGCTGTTGTGTTCATAAACGTCTGCAAACAAGAAGGGCAGATTATGTAAAATAACCCAAAATAGTATGATATCTTCAATCCGACACTTAAAAACCCTCTGTATGAAACGTCGGCAGAAAACATAATTGGTAACCCGGATATACATACTGTTTTGGGAAATTTTAAGCTCAATAGAATGTAAATAGGAAGGCGTAGGGCTTAACCTTAATCATTAAGCAATGCGTTACTTTGTGTTCTTGTCTTTTGTGAGAACAAATCACACTATATTTTTTGTCATAAAGATAAATATTTGACAATTGTAATAAATGCAATAAATGCAAGAAATATAAGCAAATATAAGGAATTAGTGATGAAAAGGAAACATATGTTGACTTTTATACCAGAATTAAAATATAATATTGTTAGTGTTAAAATAGTCTCGCAAAATCATGCGAACCATTAGGAACATAAAAATGAATTTCATTGTAAATTATTTTTTATATTCTGCATATTTTTATATTGTGTTACTAGCCTAATGCTGCTATGTATGTTGGAGGGAAATAAAGGATTCGTTGATGCTTAATACATTATATCGAAAATATAAGTTTGGGATATTGAGGTTGCTTCTGTGTGCGGTGCTTATTATAGGGATATACATTTTTGACTACCAGTGCATTTTTCTTAAATATCTTCATATTCCCTGTCTCGGATGCGGAATGTCCAGAGCTTGGAAGGTAGCAATACACGGGCATTTTAAGGAGGCTTATGAATTCCATAAGGCATTCTGGACGATACCGATTATATGCGTTATTATTTTAAAAGGATCTTTGTTTAAGAGCAAGATATGGAATATGATAGAAGTCCAAGCTTGTTGCCGGGCTACTCGGCATCTTTTTAGGCTATTTGGGTATACACAACTTTTATCTTGGTTTTACAAAAAAAGCCGTTATTCAATTAGTGGTTTCTCTGGTTGGTGGTGTAATAACCTGCGGTATTGCTTCATTTGCAATGTGGGTTTGGGGTCTTGTTGAGGGCATTATGATTTTGACAGGTAAAATCAATGTAGATGCAACCGGTATGCCATTAAAAGACTGATCATAGTGTGAATTATTGGAAAGCATAATTCACATCCCTGATTTGAGCGCCGTCGAAGGCGGCACATGGGAGCTAATTAGAATCATCAAATGATATTTTTAAAAAAGGACATTTACATTGCTTGTATGCAGGATGTAAATGTCCTTTTAAGCTTATATTACAAAACGTCGAATTTTAGTGATGACGGTAGAGAACAATAATGCTATAATGAGGTAGAAGATTTGTGGCAGTGGGGGGTTATTATGGATAGAAAAATAAAAGTAGCGTTGATTGGTTCCTTAGTTGGTGTTTTAATCATTGTCATTGCCCTGACATCTATGGTAATCAAAAGTCTTACTCCAAGTAAAGAAATCATGGAGTTGACGGATTATTATAAGGTCGGAGACGGCGAAGTTTTAGTCCTCCTGCAAAGCGAAATATATGATACAAAAGGCCTGTTAATTAATGGCGGTGTGTATATGGATTATGATACTGTTGTGGATAAATTTAATAAACGATTCTATTGGGATGATAACGAGAACATACTTACGTATACGACACCAACCGAAATTATGAAAGCAGAAGCCGATAAAAATGAGTATAGTGTGACGAAAAGTACGATTGAGACGAAGGTCGAGTCGGATTACCCGATTGTAGAGGTGTTCGCAGACAAGGTTTATATAGCGCTTGATTATGTCCAACAGTATTCGGATATGACCTATAAATATTATGAAAATCCAAGTCGAATTGTGGTTGATTATATTTGGGGGGACTATTTATATGCTGATGTAAGCAAGGAGACCCAACTACGTTATGAACCAAATATTAAGAGCCCTATCCTGAGAGAGCTGCCGGCAGGTGAAACTTTGATGTATGTGGATACACAGGAGGCACCAAAGAATGGATTTGTCAAGGTCATGACCACAGATGGTATTAAAGGTTATGTAAAGAAGAAGAATTTAAAGAAAGCCGAATATAAGAAACTGGAAAGCTCGTACCAAGCACCGGAATATACCGCGCAGAACAGATCGGAAAAGATTAATATGGTGTTCCATCAGGTTTTTAATGAAGAAGCGGTAGATAACCTTGAGAGTCTGATCAGCGCAACAAAGGGTGTTAATGTAATATCTCCGACCTTTTTTAGTATCAATGATGTCTCGGGTACGATAACCTCTCTGGCTACTAAAAAATACGTTGATAAAGCAGAAAATCTTGGTCTGGAGGTCTGGGCGCTGGTCGATGATTTTAATAAAGACGTTGATATGAAGAAACTCCTTTCCTATACTTCAAGAAGAGAAGCTTTATCCAATTCACTGATAGAAGCAGCCCAAACTTATAAGCTGAACGGTATTAATATAGATTTTGAGAAAATCCCTTCGGATGCAGGCAACGACTATATTGAATTTATCCGTGAGTTGTCGGTCAAATGTAGAAATAACGGTATTGTACTTTCAGTAGACTGCTATGTACCCTCGGAGTATACAGAGTATTATGACAGAGAAGAACAGGGTAAGGTGGTTGATTATGTTGTAGTCATGGCTTATGATGAGCATTATGCGGGCTCTGAAGTGGCTGGGCCGGTATCCTCTATCGGCTTTGTAAAGGATGCAGTAGATAATATCCTTACGATGGTTCCGAAGGAGAAGACAATTATTGCAATTCCGTTCTACACCAGAGTATGGAAGGAAACTCCTGATGAAGAGGTTGCCTCCGAAAGCTATGGTATGGCAAATGCCAAGCAATGGATTGCTGATAACGGTATTGAGCCGAAATGGGATGCGGAAAGCGCTTGTTACTATGCAGAGCTTAAGGCGGAGGATGCTACTTATCGCATGTGGCAGGAAGAAGACAAATCCATTGAGGAGAAGATGAAGGTAATCTATCAGGCAGATGTAGCGGGTTGCGCTGCATGGAAGCTGGGACTTGAGTCGGAAAGCATTTGGAATATAATTATCAAATACCTGAATGGTTGATTAGATGAAATAGAGGCAGGCCATAGTATGCTGTATCACTGACAATTAGGAGTAGTGTACAGCACACTAGTCTGAGTTCCCAGCAAAATGTTCTTACCCTTATATGTACTTATAAGCTCCAGTAAGGCCTCTATATTTCTTTGCTGCACCATACTAAGAGATTCCCCACCTTCTTCATGGAAATCAAAATCCGCCCATTCGAACTCCGGCTCGGCATGCCGTACAAAGTAAATATGTGTCATGAGTTATTCTCCTTCATCTCGGGTATAGGTGTCTGTAATGGATTTCTCGGGGTACTTAATAGAAATCTTTTCTCATACATATACTGTTCTTATTACCGATATACGGCTCGAAATTTGGGGTTGTGATATACCCTGAACTTCGATATAGATTAATTGCTTCCGGCTGATTAATTCCTGTTTCCAGATAAGCAGAGGTATATCCTTTGCCTTTACCGATGATCTCTAGCTCGTGAACAATTAATTTAGATAGTCCTTGTCGTCGATATTCCTTTTTTACAAAAATACGCTTTAGCTCTATAGACTTTGCATCATGTTCTTTGAATGCTCCACAGGCAACGGGGATTTCGTTCTTATATATGATTACCGTGCCATTAATATAATCTAAATTATTATGCTTATTATATTGCGTTTGTAACTTTCCATAACGCTGATTGAGGTCGTCATCTAATTGTGCTGTCAAACTGATAAAATCATTATTTTTACTTTCTGTGTTTATGATTTTCAAACTCAGCGTTAGCCCGGCCATTAATACATAGGTGATTTTATCTATTAACTTAGGCTGGATTTTTGGATATGTCCAGTTGTCAGGTAGGCTGTCAAGCAGCACTATTTCCTCTATTTCAGACTCAGGAAGAGCCTCGAACCTTGCGATATCCGCATAATAAAGCATTCCAAAAGTTTCCCTTATGTTTTCGGTATCATCCTCTGCGGTAACAGAATAGACACAGATTTGTTGAATGGAATAGTCGGCTGCTCCGGTTTCTTCGTAAAGTTCTCTTATCGCAGCCATCAAAATCTCTTCTCTGTCCTCTCTATGACCGCCGGGGCATTCAAAAGTAGATCTGTTCTTATGTTTACAAAGGACCCATTTCCCTTGACTTTTGGAAATAATGACAGCAAACTTTAGTAGATGGTCATCAATATTCTCATAAAAATTCACTTCTATCATGACGTTCTCCTTTTCTTACCACGGGCATGGCTTTGACCGTGATTTCTAAAGAAATTATACGATATATGGTAAAGCAATGCTACCATTAAATGTAATTAAAATTTACAAGCCTATGTTTTTAGTATAGAAGAGAATAGGAACAAAACCCACTTCATACATATATATGGAATAGAAAATGGGAAGTAATTGAATGAAGAAGAAATATTTTGCAGTGGTTTTTCTGGTACTGATACTATTGGCCGTGGTTTTTTCCTCTAATCAGTCGATTAAAGTAATGAAACGGATTTTCGCCACTACCATGACAGATAAGAATACAAAGCAGATTGTCATTGTGATTGACCCAGGTCATGGTGGTCGAGATCCAGGGAAAGTAGGAGTTAATAATGCACTGGAAAAGGACATTAATCTGAGGGTTTCCTTAAAGCTAAAGACACTTCTTGAGTTAAATGACGTTAAGGTCATCATGACGCGGGAGGATGATAATGGGCTGTATTCACAGAGTGATTCTAATAAGAAAAGAGCAGATTTGGATAGTAGAGTTGATCTGATACATTCCAGTCATGCAGACCTTGCCGTCAGTATTCACCAAAACAGTTTTACTGAGGAATATGTCAAAGGAGCGCAGGTATTTTATTATTCAGGGTCTAATCAGGGAAAACAGCTCGCGGAAACCATTCAGACTCAGATAGTCAAGACGATTGGTGATGATAATCACCGTAAGGCAAAATCAAATGTATCGTATTATATGCTGAAGAAGACGCAGTGTCCGCTGGTTATCGTGGAGTGTGGATATTTGTCTAATTCAAATGAGTCAAAGCTTTTACTGCAGGATGATTATCAAGAAAATATGGCATGGGCTATTCATCTAGCAATTATGCAATTTATTAATAAGGGCGGTCTTGAAGATACAAAGTAGTAAACAAATCACAGAAGAATCACAGATAATTATTCATTTGTCTATGTCAAAAATTGATTTTATAAATACATAGTGATATAATGAAAGCTATGGCTAAAGAAACAGCCGTAAGGAGTATGAAAGAATGGACACAAAGGTAATCATTATAGACACGGACGATATGCAGGAAGATTGTCTTAAGGAAGCGTCTGAGATACTTCGAGCCGGAGGACTTGTGGCATTTCCAACGGAGACAGTATACGGCCTTGGGGGCGATGCGCTGAAGGAAGATGCAGCCAGAAAGATATATGAGGCAAAAGGTAGACCATCTGATAATCCACTAATTGTCCATATAGCAAAAACGAAGGATATGGAAGCTCTGGCAAGGAATATACCGGAGAAGGCGTATCAACTGGCCGAGGTATTTTGGCCCGGTCCGCTTACTATGATCTTTCAGAAAAAGGACTGTGTTCCATACCAGACTACCGGGGGACTTAATACAGTAGCAATCCGCCTTCCGGCAAATAGGATTGCTAGAAAACTAATTACAGAATCAGGTATTTATATAGCAGCTCCAAGTGCCAATCTGTCCGGGAAACCAAGTCCGACCTCTGCTGAGCATGTCATAAAGGATTTAAGCGGATCGATTGATATGATAATCGATGGAGGACAGGCGATACTTGGACTTGAATCAACGATTGTTGATCTATCCGGTGAAAAACCGATGATATTAAGACCGGGATGTATTATAAAATCAATGCTTGAGAGTGTCATTGGCACGATAGAATATGATCCGGCAATACTTATAAAAGAACCGGATAAGAATCTAATTCCGAGAGCGCCGGGCATGAAGTACCGTCATTATGCACCGGAAGGAAACCTCACAATTTATGAGGGAGACATTCGTAAGGTAGTGAATGAGATAAACCTTAAGGCAAAGGATCACTTCGAACGCGGTAACAAAGTGGGAGTTATTGCTACAGAGGAAACCAAAGCCTTATACGGATATGGAACTGTGAAGTCGATCGGTTCAAGGAAAGATGATGCTTCCATCGCTGCCGGTTTGTATGGCATCCTGCGTGAATTTGATGAACTGCATATGCAGTATATTTATAGTGAAAGCTTTGGGGATAACAGTTTGGGACAAGCAATTATGAATCGGTTGTTAAAGGCCGCAGGATATCAGATGGTTACAATTTTCTAGGGGCATGGTTTTTGCTGGAATCATGTGAGCCAGCGTATATTTATGGGGAGAGTACTCGTAATGTAGATGGAGGTTGTATGGGAAAATATCAAAAACTTATATTTGTATGTACCGGAAATACCTGTAGGAGCCCAATGGCAGAAGCAATTTATAAAAACCTTGAAAAGGTAAGTGATATGAAGGTTATGTCAAGAGGGCTTGTTGTGTTATTCTCAGAGCCGATTAACCCGAAGGCAGAAATAGTCCTGAAAAAGAATGATCTGGAATTGATTAATCATGTCTCCAAGGGACTGAAGGCTTCGGATTTGGATAAAAATACGATAATTCTTACCATGACAGCAAATCAAAAGAAGAAAATAACAGAATTATTTCCCGAAGCAGAGGATGTTTATACCATTAAGGAATATGCGGGCGAAATCGGAGATGTAGTGGACCCTTATGGGGGAACACTGATGGACTATGAGGAATGCTACATAGAGCTGGGACGACTCGTAAAAAAAACATTATATAAATTAAACGACGAATAATGGAGGTACAAAAATGATAGCATTAGGCAATGACCATACCGGCTATGAACTTAAGAAAGAAATCATGAATTATTTGGATTCCAAGGGGATTGAGTATAAGGATTTCGGTTGTGGAGACGTAACAACGAGTAATTACCCAGACTATGCTAAAGCGGTAGGCAGGGCGATTCAAAGAAAGGAATGCGAGAAAGGGATATTAGTATGTGGAACCGGAATTGGTATATCAATTGCAGCGAACAAGATGAGAGGAATTCGTGCTGCATTATGTCATGACTGCTTCAGTGCCGAGGCGACAAGGCTTCATAATGATGCTAATATACTGGCAATGGGTGCAAGAGTTATTGGAGTAGGACATGCCGTAAAAATCGTTGAAACCTTTTTAAATACAAAGTTCTCGGGAGATGAGAGACATATTAATAGAATTAATATGCTGGAAGAGGATTGAATCCTTCTGCAACGTTTATAGCTACTTTAAATAAATCAAATTGTCCTTCGTAAATAATTTTAAGTAAATGGTCTAATGTACGTAGAGCATGAGTTGCCTCGGACTGAGTAATCACCTTCTGATCCAGGGCATCACATAATTCATCCAAATCCACAATATTCATGGTACCGTCTTCATACAGAATGACATCAATTAACAGGTCTTCTATGATGACGGTATTGTTTTCTGAACTTTTTCCCAGTTGTATGATATCACAATACCAGTAAACGATCTTGTTATCTTTATCATAAATCTTACTTATCTTAAAGCCTTTATCCAGATAATAGGCAGAAATACCCCGGTAAATATCTTTACGCGGATGAAGCGTAACCCATTTTGTAATAATTAAGTCCTGTTCCATTACCAGGACAATATCATCCTTTAGATGTATCAATTCATTCGGGATAAATCGTCTCCGATACAATTGGGGTATATTCATGAAATTCTCCTTATTCGAGGGAAGGTGGTGTGAATTATTGAAAAGTATAATTCGCACTTAGAAGTTTGTGTCTGCGTAATCCTCGGCCCAAACTAATTTTAAGGGCAGGTATAGGCGTATGGGTAAATGGTAATTAACTCATTATAGCATGAAATTCTAGGATGGTATAGTAGGGAGGAATCAACTTTTTTAGAAATTTTTGGCCAATTATTAGCTACAAGTTGAATATGCTTTCGTAATCAGGGAAAACTATCAGGTGGATTCGTAGACGACCACATGACGGAGGTTGAATTTGATGAAAGATAATTCATGGAACAAAACAATGGATAAGCTAAAAGACATATTTTCAATGAAACGCACAAGGATTACATTGTATATTGCAGTCATATTATGGGTAGCAGTTGCCGCACAGGTTGTTATAAATAACACGTTTCGGCAGGAGATCAGGATAACAGAGGCCTTTGTAAAATCTGATACGGATAAGATGCAGAGTAGTCTGGAACTGGCTGCTGAATATAAGACGGGATATTTGAATGAAGCCACGAAGAAAGAGCTTATCAATAAGCTGGCAGATTCGATTGGATTAACGATCGACAGTGACATAAGGTTTATTCAGGAGGACACCCGCAGTGAATACTATTATTATAAGCAGGCGAGAAAAGCTACGACGGAAATTAAGGTCGTAAGTATGGAACAAAAAGCAGACGAGGGTATTCAGACAAAGCACTATATTATAGTAAGACTCACAGTCTTTGATGGAATAAGCAGTATTGATCAATTTAAGAAGAAACTGGAAAAGGAAATTGATGATCTTGGAGTTACGAATAAACAGATCACATTAAAATACGAGGGTAGCAAGGACGGGGATCTGTCCACAACGCAAAAGAAGGAAATAGCAGCAATGCTGGTAAGTGACTTGCAGGGTAAAATTGCAGTTGAGTATGATGAAGGAGACCTTTATACAGTGTATGCATATACCGGCATGTTGAATGAATATGTAACATCAGTGGGAAACAAGATTAACATTCAAATTGCAATTACCTACAATGAACTAACGAATAAAACGACGATAACACTGGCCACACCGGTGCTTGATGAGAATTGGTAGTAACTTATAAATGGGCTGCAGCTTATTTTGCTGCAGCCCATAATATATAATCAGAACCAGCGCCTTCTTCCACGGTAGCGTCTTCTCCGATTGAACATTTCGTTTAGAAACAGTATTGTAATGAGGTCATTTAGATGGTTGCTGCGTCGATCTGTAGGATAGAAATATAGGCTTTGGGTTTCAACCTGAGGTTCTTCATCAACATCTTTTACCTTTTCATAGATACGATCTACAATTCTTTCTAGATACACCTTATCAGGATATTCATCAAACATTACACTTCCGTCGTATTCCATCTGGTCACATTCGTTGTCAATTTCCCTTTGAATTAATCTTGCAGAATGCGGATAAAGATACTTCATATATTCTGCATCCTTATCCAAATCCGTACTATTATCATAACCATAGAGTGGGTAGAGAGGTACTCCCATGGGTGCTCCGTACGGATTTTGAGGCGGGAGATACATCCCGGGAGACCCCTGATATTCAGGAGTATTCATATAAGGCATATCAGATGACCCACCTGGCGTAGTTGGATAAAAAGGATAACCTATCGGTTGAGTTATACCCGGTTGCATACCTGGCATCATATTCGGTATACCCAGTTGCATACCTGGTGTCATATTCGGCATACTTGGATACATGTAATAGGGGGTGTTGAAATTCATGTTTCCCATTCCTTGAGATGTGTCCTGTTGTATAATCTCCTGACTAGTAGTTCCGGGAGCTGAGCCAGGTGTGCCGCTAGTAGATCCCGGTATTGTTTGACTTGTTCCGGAGGGTGTTGTTGTGCCGGAGCCGGTTCTGGTGGTCGGGGGAGTTGTTATGGATCCGGGCCTATTAGGAGTCGTACCGGTACCTGAGCCCGGGGTGACACCCGGAGCACCGGGAGTTGTTCCAGGACCTGCACCTGGAGTTATACTGGGAATACCT
>DBTU01000013.1:58582-67539 GCA_002307215.1 Lachnoclostridium sp. UBA1308 | reverse complement strand
GAGTTATACTGGGAATACCTGGAGTTATACCGGTACCTGGAGTTATACCGGGAATGCCGGGAGCCATACCGGTACCTGGAGTTATACCGGGAATACCGGGAGCCATACCGGTACCTGGAGTTATACCGGGAATGCCGGGGGTGACTGTTCTTCCGGGCATTATAATTGGGCCTGCTGGGGGAGTAGAAGGTGTGGCGGGCGTACCGGGTGTACTGGGAGTGACACCGGGAATGGCGGGAGTCATACCCGAACCTGAGCTGGGGGGTGTGGCGGGCGTACCGGGGGTTGTACTGGGAATGCCGGGAGCCATACCTGATCCCGAACCGGGAGTTGTGCCGGGAGTACCGGGAGTGACTGTTCTTCCTGGCATTATACTTGAGCCTGTTTTGGGAGTAGATGGTGTAGTAGTTGTGCCCGGAGCCGGAGTTCTCGTGGGTGATGTTTGATTTGTGGTACCGGGTGCCTGTTGTAAGTTATCCGGGGATCGCATATTCTGAGAATTAACATAATAATTCGGCACCTTATGATTTCTTTCGGTACCGTAGCTTCTGCCGATTGTATATGACATGTAAGTACTCCTAAGCTTTTTATAATTAATATATGCAGTCTGGAAATTAGTGTGAAAATAGTCTCGCAAAATCGTGCGAGCCATTAGGTATATAATAATGAATTCCATTGGAAATTCATTATTATATACTGCATATTTTAAAAATTGTGTTTGTAGCCTTAAGCGGTTATGTTTGTGATCCTGCTTTAAAGCATCATGTCAGGAAGTGTAAATAAAGAATTCAATAAACTGAAATGCGTTGAGTTCATCATCATTTGCACTTAAACCAGTATTTAGATAAAATTAATAATAATTAGGTTGTACTATCCGTCAAAAGACTTTAAAATATAAAATGAATAAGTTTCCAAGATCCACGAACCGGATAGAATTGAAATAGTCTCACAGAAAGTATACAATCGGTACATGGGAGCTAAAATGAGTAGATTGGATGAGTGCAATGGAGCAAATAATTAGGAAGACCTTTGAGGATATTCTTGGTAGCAGTCTGAGTAGTATAATAATCAGTAATTCTACCAACAGGGAGAAGATAACCAAGATAAAAATCAGGCCGGTTATGATTAAGGATATAATACAATACCAGGCTTCCGAATATATCGGAGATAAAATATTTCATACAAATTATCATTGCGACGGGTTGATTGACAGATTGCCCGATTGGTTTGAAGGCCTTTTTCATCAAGTGGAAATCACATCAAAGCAGGAAAAGATAATTCTTTTAATAAGCAAAAAGGGTAAAGTAACTATAAATCGTCGGATGATTAAATCAGGAGATGAAAACAGCGATACAAAAGGTGGGAAATCGATTTCACCGGATCAGGTGGAGCTTCTTCATAATAAGATTAAGAATTATATTCTTTTGGAAGGTAAACCGCTTCCCTTCTTAATTGATCTTGGTGTAATGACAAAAGAGGGGCAGGTTGTAAAAGCAAAGTCTGATAAATTCAAACAGATTAACCGTTTCCTGGAGTATATCGAGGACATCCTACCATACCTAGAGAAAGAAAAGGAGCTTACGATTCTTGATTTTGGTTGTGGTAAATCTTATCTGACCTTTGCGATGTACTATTATCTCAAAATCTTAAAGGGATATCAAATCAATGTCATTGGTCTGGATTTGAAATCTGATGTAATTATACATTGTAATGAACTGAGTAGGAAATATGGATATGACAAACTGAGGTTTCTTGTAGGAGATATTGCGAATTATCAGGATAACAATAAAGTTGATATGGTAGTCACATTACATGCCTGTGATACGGCTACGGATTATGCCCTTTATAAGGCAGTATCCTGGGGAGCGCAAGTGATTCTCTCGGTGCCTTGCTGTCAGCATGAACTAAACAATCAGATTGAAAGCGAGGTATTAAAGCCCATCTTAAAATACGGTATAATAAAAGAAAGAATGGCAGCTTTAATTACGGACGCTCTTCGTGCGGAGATTTTAGAGACACACGGATACAAAGTTCAGTTACTGGAATTCATCGATATGGAGCACACGCCAAAGAATATTTTAATCCGTGCAGTGAGAAGGACAGCCGGGATATCGATAGATAAGGATGCACAGCTTGCTAAGTGTATGGATTTTCTTGGTGTTACGCCGTGTTTAGTTCATCTGTTAAATGAAGAGAATGACATTGGTAATGTTTAAGAAGTAATATTGGAACGAAAAGTTAAGTGCATGGAGGTATTGATGCTTAAGCATATTTATCGGATAATCATTTTAATAGCAATATTTGCGGTTGCACTCTATTATTTTAGTAGGGATATCAAGGAGGTTGTATTTGACCTCGATAACACTACGGTAATGGGAACAGCAACGTTTCCTTTGATTACGATAAAAACAGGGGACTGTACGGTTAATATGCTTCATGGTTACAATACTAATATGGATGCAAATAAATTATGGGAAGCTGTAACTATGCTCGGCACGGACCAAACCTTTACGATACAGTTTGGTAAGGATGGCCCTGAGATAAAGAAATTAAATTATGAGGTCAGGGAATTTGTTGGTAATGGACTAATAGAGTCGGATTCTATCAGCGTATTTGAGGAAGACGGGGATAATGAGACAGCTAAAATAACATTAAATTCGGAGCTGGTTTCCGAGAAGGAATATGCAGTTAAAATAACGTTGATTACCAGTAAGAGTGAGAAGATTTACTATTATCAGCGGATTAAAATATACCAGGAGGCTCATTTAAAAGATAAGCTGGACTTTGTTATGTCCTTTCATAATACCATAATGAATAAGGATGAGTCCCAGGATATCATCAAATATCTTGAGCCTAATAGTAGCGCGGATAATACGACGCTCGCTTATGTGAATATACATTCGAGCTATGATATGGTATGTTGGGGTGATCTGACACCGAAAGTGCTTACGGATATTGTACCAACAGTGAAGGAAATCTATGAAGACACAGCTTCCATTGAGCTGGACTATTTTATAAAAGCTGAGGTGGCAGGTGCGACGGAACAATATCGGGTTACTGAAGTTTACCGCGTCCGCTACTCCCCCGACCGAATGTATCTGCTGAACTATGAGCGCCACATGGAATCTGTTTTTGATATTAATTTGGCAAGTATTGATAAAAGTGAACTGAAGCTTGGTATTACCACGGATGATACGGTTTCCTATAGGGTAGGGTCGGATAATACAAAGTTGGCATTTGTCAGGGATAAAGAATTGTATTTTTATGATTTATCCGAAAATGAAATAACAAAGGTATTTACATTCCGTCAAAATACACCCGATTATCTGAGAGACTACTATGACCAGCACGATATTCGTATTTTAAATATGGATGCGGAAGGAAATGTGAATTTTCTTGTATACGGTTATATGAACCGCGGGCAGTATGAGGGTAGAATGGCAGTTATCTTGTACCGCTATATCAGGGCTGAGGAGCGGATAGAGGAGCTTGTTTATATCCCGGTGGAGGAACCTTACCAGAATCTAAAAGAGAATTTGGGTGAATTGTCCTATCTGAATTCCAGTGATATTTTCTATATCCAGATGTATGATACAATCTATGCATATGATCTGATTACAAAGAAGATAACTGTAGTTGCGACAGGTATTAATAGGGACCAGATATTGGTGATGTCCGATACAAATTATGTAGTATGGCAGGAGACATCGGATTTAAATAATTCAAAAAATCTACGAATTATGAATCTTGAGACAGGAGCGACCGATACAATCAGTGCTGATAATGGATATAATATTCGCCTACTGGGAAAGATAGATAATAACATTATCTATGGTTTTGTAAATAATAAAAATATAACTTCCCTGCAGGACGGAAGTGTTCTGGCACCGCTCAGTTCTGTTAAAATAGCATCGGTTGATAAAAAGATTTTAAAGAGTAAGAGCTATGCCAAAGAAGGCTATTATATTACCGGAATCACGGTGAAGGATAATGTCATTGAGTTACGAAGAGCCCAGAAGATAACGCAAGACGGTAAGACTGAGTTTATATCGGCTCCCAAAGACAATATTATGAATCAAGAGAAATCCGAAGAAGCACTCATCAAAATATCCCCCGTTAATTCGGAACAAGTATTGACGGAATATTATATGACTCTTCCTAAGGGCTTTGTTATGAAGAAGATGCCAAAGATACTTACTACGGTTAACACTGTTATTTCAAAGGATCCGACCGTCAGGCTACCGGAAACGGAGCAAAAGCAGTTATACTATTATCCTTATATAGCCGGAGGCATTGCCGGAGCCTATGAGAATGCTGCCGAAGCAATTCAAATTGCAAGGGAAGACATCGGGGTGGTTTTGAACAGTAATCGACAGCTGGTTTGGGAAAGAGGGATAACAGCCACTTCATATACGATTTCCCGTTTTGAAAATATGACATGGACGCCATCCACCGCTAATACCATAGAGAGTTGTCTTAAGCTTGTATTGGATTATCAGGGGGCTGCTGTGCCTGAGAGTAAGCTGGATACTTCAGCAAGTTCAGCCTATGAAGTGCTTAAGAATTATTCGAAATATACTCCGGTAAGGCTAACCGGAATTACACTGAACGACGCCCTCTATTATATAGCGAAAGGACGACCGGTGATTGCACTGACGGATTCTGATAATGCAGTTATTATTTATGGTTATGATACCTTTAATATCATGCTTCTCGATCCGGCGAATTCGAACGTCAAAAAAATGGGAATTCAGGATAGTACAGAATTGTTCGAGTCTGCAGGTAATGTATTCCTGTCTTATCTTGAGTAATATAAAAATCAGTAACTATTCAATACCTCGAGAAATCCAGCGCCAAAATATGTGTTTTTCAACATATTTTGTGTGCATCGGTTCGAAAGAACCGCAGTGACTGAATAGTCACTGTATCAAATAGAAGGAGATATACACATGGATGAAAGAATCGTAAGTTTAGCTCATAATCTGGTGAATTACTCGATGGAGGTAAAAAAGGGGGACAAGGTATATATTCATTACATTGGTGCCGCAACACAGGAGCTGGCAAGGCAACTGGTGAAGGAAGTATATGCGGTGGAGGCAGTTCCGTTTGTACATTATACCGATGTAAAGCTTCAGAGAGAAGTTCTTTTGAACTGTACGGAAAAGCAGATGTCTTTGACGGCTAAAATTGATGCGGCCGAAATGGATCAGATGGATTGCTATGTGGCAATAAGAGGAGCAGACAATGTAGCAGAGCTCGCAGATGTACCCTCTGATAAAATGAGAATTTATGAAACCTATTATCAGACTCCGGTACATCATGATATTCGTGTAAAGAAAACAAGATGGGTTGTACTTCGTTATCCCAATGCGGCGATGGCACAGCTTGCAAATACAAGTGTAGAAGAATTTGAGGACTTTTATTTCAAGGTATGTAATCTGGATTATTCAAAGATGGGTGAGGCAATGAAGAATCTGGTAGATTATATGAGCCGGACAGACAGGGTAAGAATTATCGGACCCGGAACTGATCTTACTTTTTCTATAAAGAACATTCCAGCGATACCTTGTGCCGGGGATCGCAATATTCCTGACGGCGAGGTATTTACAGCACCGGTCAGAGACTCCATTAACGGTATGCTTACCTATAATACACCTGCCGTGTTCCAAGGTTTTACCTTTGAGAATATTTCTTTTCGTTTTGAGAATGGAAAGATAGTCGAGGCGAAAGCGAACGATACCGTTCGAATCAACCAGGTACTGGATATTGATGAAGGTGCGCGACATATAGGAGAATTTGCAATCGGTGTAAACCCCTATATTTTGAAGCCGATGAAGGATACCTTATTTGATGAGAAAATCATGGGTTCCTTCCATATGACACCCGGTAATTGTTATACGGAGGCACCAAACGGTAATTCCTCGGCAATCCATTGGGATCTTGTATGCATCCAGACACCGGTATTTGGTGGTGGAGAAATCTATTTTGATGATGTATTAATCCGTAAGGATGGCCGTTTTGTGGTCGAAGAATTGGAGTGCTTAAATCCGGAAAACCTAATATAAGAGTAAAAGGACATTAGAAACTATAGAATGCCGCTAGGGGCGGTACAAAGGAGTTTAGTGTGGAAAATCAGGATTTTCCACACGGCAAATTTGTGCTGTCGCCCAAATTCGCGGGTTTGCGGCAGAATGGAGGATTAGTATGAAATTGCTGACAACAGCTATACCTTGTTATAATTCAGCGGCATATATGGGACGTGCAATTGACACCATTTTATCAGGAGGGGATGAGATAGAAATCATTATTATTAATGATGGTTCTACGGATGATACCCAGAAGATAGCGGAAGAATATCAGATGAAATATCCGGATATTATTAGAGTAATCCGTCAAGAAAACGGCGGCCACGGTGAGGCGGTTAACACAGGTCTTGCTAATGCAAAAGGTGTATATTTTAAAGTTGTAGACAGTGACGATTGGGTGAATGAGGATGCTCTCGCACAGGTAATGGAAGTACTCAAGAATTTGATTGCAGACGGTAATAGTCCAGATTTGTTCCTTGCAAACTATGTTTATGAAAAGGTTGATGTCAAGAAAAAGAAGGTAATAAATTATAATTGGGCACTTCCTAAGGATCAGGTTTTTACTTGGGATGATATCATGCATTTCAAGCAGAGCCAGAATATACTGATGCATTCGACCATTTATCGCACAAAGCTGTTAAAAAGCTGTGGAATTCGTCTGCCCAAACATACCTTCTATGTGGATAACATCTTTGTGTACCAGCCATTACCCTTTGTAAAGACCCTGTATTACATGGATGTAAATCTGTATCGCTATTTTATTGGGAGGATTGATCAATCTGTGAACGAACAGGTGATGATCCGCCGAATTGATCAGCAGCTGAAAATTACTAAGCTTATGATTGAATCTCATGATTTGTTTCAGATTAAAAGCAGAAAGCTTCAAAACTATATGGTGAAATATCTTTCTATGATGATGACAGTAAGCAGTGTATTTTGTATAAAAGAAGGTTCGGAAGAAGGGCTTTCCAAAAAACAGGATTTGTGGGATTACCTCAGAAGCTATGATAAGCGGCTATATAAAAAAATACGATCCCAAATTCTCGGAAGATCCATGAACCTCCCCGGAAAGTTTGGAAGAAAGATGATTGAGATGGGTTATAATATTACCAAGAAAATATATGGTTATAACTAGTACAAATTCAGGGTTGCTGTTGTATTGAATCGGATATCAATGCAACAGCACCTTTTAGATCCCCATGGGTTATCAACTCCTTAAAGACGAGTAACTATTTACTTGCCTCAAGAAGGGCTAATTTGATAACTGTTTTAAAATGCTCATTGGTCCAGGTGGCTCCGGAAACCGCATCAACCTGATTGAGGTCCTGCGTTTCGATATATTCAGAGGTATAATCTCTGGAACCGCTGTAGTCGTCCTTGCTTTGCTGCTGATATATTTCGTCATCAAATACGGTGTAATAATTCTCATCGAAGGGCATGTCATCTCTTAAACTGTCATAGATGCACCAGTCTGCGAGCGTGATTTTCCCGTTTTCTATTATAACAGTTGCTTTCGTATAATATCCTTCGGAATCATTATCCGTCTTGACTTCGTATGTTCCATCCTTATAAGCAGATGCCGATACATCGGGTGCTGTTGTAACTTTCGAGGCAGAAGCTGCAATATCTGCGGGCTCTGTTGGCATAGAAGTCACAGTTGGTGTGCTTGTTGGGGAAGCATTTGTGTCAGTAGCAACAGTGTCTTTGTTTGCTTTATTACCGCAACCTGTTACAAATAAGAACAATAGCGAACTGATTAAAATAAGTACAGTCTTTTTTTTCATACTATTTTCCTCCCTAGATATTCTGTTTGTATTTGCATGCTTACCCTCTGGCGTGTAAGCAACTTTACGACTATATTATATGATGGAAGAATATTCATGAATATAGTAATATTTGTATAAATGATACAGGATAATTTTAATAGATTTTAAGTATTCGCATAAAAATAAGGTTATTACAGGTTTTCCTTCTGCAATAACCCGGTATGTTTTTGAAAGATCATAAATTAAATATTTGATAACTCTTGTTTGGAATGTTTCGTTAGCCTAACCCAAGAGGGAACATACACAATAAAATACAAAATAATATTGAGAACCAGAGCACCGAATACATCAAGCGCGGAATGCTGCTTCAGGAATACCGTAGAGAGGCAAATCAATATGGTGAGTATCAATGCCGAATGCTGTAACCATTTCATCTTTGTAAGGCGTTGGCTCTTATATATTGCAATTAGTACGCCTACGGAATTGAAGACATGGATGCTTGGAAATACATCGGTTGCGGTATCAAAGCCATAAAGCCCCGATAGTAGACGTGTAAATATGTTGCTTCTGCCCAGATTGCTTAAATCGACTCTCAGATGATGTCCGTTCGGAAAGACAGTATAAATAATAAGGCTGATTGTCATACCGGTAAAAAGATATGCACAGCATTTATAAAAATCCCGCTTTGAGGTCAGGAAAAAATACGCCACGGTCACAAAAATATATGCAAACCATATGAAATAAGGAATAATAAAGACCTCATTGAAGGGAATTAAATTATCCAGGCCGCAATGAATCAAATGATATTTAATGGTGCGGTGTTCCAAATAGAAAAACCAAGGAAGATAGATAAAAAAATATATTAGAATAACACCATGTTTATACTGAATCAAAAGTTGTTTTATGGTTTTACGCTTTTCCATCGTGTCACACCTTTCCATACCCGAAGGAATTAATTCCATTCAAGCTTTGTAAATTATAGCATAGAACAACAGCGATAACAATATGAATGTTTTTCGTATCGTTCTTGGGGCTACAGTTCAGCCTAGCAAGTATAGTGACAAGACTGAGAAAGAGATGTTTCCATATAGGAGCCGCTTTCGCT
>DBTU01000013.1:0-58250 GCA_002307215.1 Lachnoclostridium sp. UBA1308 | reverse complement strand
ACTCCTATATGGAAATCATTTTTTCCCCAGTCTAGATACATCTCTTTGAAGGCTGAACTGTAATTTCTAGGGACGGTTGCTTGCAAGAATCCCATCACCGTTTTTCCGGCCAATAACCTGTTCTTGAATCGTTTTACCAGGATACCAAGGATGCCAGATGCTCTTTTTTTTCTTTTCTACCTTTGCTTTTATCATAGATAATTCAACAAGAAAGGTTACTAAGGTAAACAACTCCGGTATTTTATGAAGCTATGTTCAAAAGGCAAGGCATGTTACGCTAGTATATAGATCTAAGGATGTTGTTTTCATAGACAAATTTAGCAAAAATAATTATAATTAAATTAATTGGAAAAACTAAATAAGCTTTAGAGCCGCCAAAGGCTGCCCATGGAAGCTAAGATGATAATTTGTGTAGGTTAGCATAAAAAAAAAGATTAGATGGGGGGAAGACATATGAAACGAGTATTTTTGATTGTTTTAGATAGTGTGGGGGTCGGCGATTTACCGGATGCTTGCATTTACGGTGATGTAGGAAGTCATACCTTATATGCAGCATCCACCAGCGCATATTTTAATATGCCGAATATGAATAAGTTAGGGTTGTTTGAGATAGAAGGAGTGAAGGAAAAATTTCCCGAAGGTTATTGCGTAACTCCTTATGAGGGATGTGTCGCAAGGATGGCGGAACAATCAAAGGGAAAGGATACAACCACCGGTCATTGGGAGATTGCAGGGATTATCTCGGAAAAACCCTTCCCAACCTTTCCGAATGGATTTCCGGAGGAAGTTATTAAGCTCTTTGAAGAGAAAACGGGACGTAGGACACTGTGCAACCGTCCTTATTCGGGAACTGATGTAATAAGGGATTATGGAAAGGAACATGTAGAGACCGGCGCCCTGATTGTATATACCTCCGCAGACAGTGTGTTTCAGATCGCTGCTCATGAAGAGGTTGTACCGCTTGAGGAGCTTTACCGCTACTGTGAGATTGCAAGAGGTATTCTGACCGGAAATCATGGAGTGGGGCGTGTCATTGCAAGGCCCTTTATCGGGACTTATCCGGAGTATGAACGCACATCAAACCGCCATGATTTTTCACTGGTACCGCCGGTTTCTATGCTGGATCAGATGAAGGAACGAGGTCTGGAGGTACTGGGTGTAGGGAAAATAAATGATATTTTTGCCGGAAAAGGGATTACAGATACCGTTCGCTCTCATAGTAATACGGAGGGAATAGAAAAATTGATTGAAAGATGCGGAAGAGATTTTGAAGGTCTTTGTTTTGTTAATTTGGTGGATTTTGATATGATGTACGGACATCGTAATGATGTTGACGGATATGCGAAAGCTCTGACTTATTTTGACCAACAACTTCCAAGAATTCTCGCGGCTCTTCGCAAAGAAGATATTATGATTATAACAGCGGATCACGGATGTGATCCGTCCACACCGTCCACCGATCATTCCAGAGAGTATATACCCTTTGTAGCATATGGGGAAGAAGTAAGTCATGGGGTAAATTTAGGAACGAGACAAACCTTTGCGGACATTGCAGCAACGATTTTGGATTATTTTGATATCGAACAAAAGGTGGCAGGTACTTCCTTCTTAAAGGAACTGATCAGACAGTAGGAGGTGAATAATAGAGTGGGCAAAGTGATACATCCAATCTCTCCGATTTATGATAAAGATTCCGGAATATTAATTCTGGGATCTTTTCCGTCTGTCAAATCAAGGGAAGGAGAATTCTTTTATCATCATCCCCAGAACCGTTTCTGGAGAGTTATCAGTACTCTTTTTGAGGATGCGCTTCCTCATACCATCGCGGAGAAAAGAGTGCTTCTACTGAATCATCATATTGCAGTCTGGGATGTAATACAAAGCTGTGAGATAACCGGTTCGTCTGACAGCAGCATACGTGACATCATACCGAATGATCTGAGTCCGGTGCTGGATACCGCAGATATCAAGCAGATATTTACGAACGGGAATACAGCGACCGATCTGTATAAAAAGTATATCCTTCCGATAAACGGTCGCGAAAGTATAGGACTTCCTTCTACCAGTCCCGCTAATGCCGGATGCAGTATAGATCGGTTACTCGAAGCTTGGTCAAGGATTACTCACAGTTTCACATAAAGTTCACCTGGATTTTGATAAATAATGAGGGAAGAAAATGATAAATTTGTTTAAACTCTAATCAGACGAAAGATTTATGCTGGGAGGACTTAAGATGAAGAGTATTAAAACAAAATTAATGGTATCGTTTTCCACTCTGATATTTGTAGTAATATTGGTAATGGGATTAGTGTTTCTAAAAACAAGCTATTCTTCTTTACAAGATGAAGCTGAAAAATCGCTAGGGTTAATGGCCGCAGAGGGGGCTAAGCTGACAGAAAGCAGAATGGACACCTTGATTACATCCCTAGAGATAATTGCTCAAAAACAGGAAATTGAAGATATGGGATGGGATGTGGACCTACGCACATTAAAAGAAGAGCTTTCAAAAACCTCCTTTTTGGACATTGGATATGTTCTTGCCAACGGATATTCCTATTATTCGGATGGGACAGTAAGCTTAATGAGCGATAGAAGTTATATCAAAGCCGGGCTGAATGGAAAAGCGTCCATGTCAGATGTCATCATAAGCAGGGTGACAAGACAGCCGGAGATTGAGATTTGCGTTCCTGTGAAAAAGGACGGTGAAGTGGTAGGTGCCTTAGTTGCCCGCAGCGAAGCCAATACACTGAGTCTATTAACACAGGATGAAGGTTATGGCGATGATGGCTATGCCTTTATGATTAATACGGAGGGTAGAATAATTGCATATCCTGATATAGAAATGGTAACTAAGCTTTATAATCCAATCAAGGAAGCTACCAAGGATTCAAAGCTTACCGAAATGTCAGTTGCCTTTCAATACATGCTGGACGAGGAAGCCGGAGTAACAAGCTTTTCGAAAGATGATAAGAGTTATTTTGCGGGCTTCGCTCCTATTGAGGGTACGAACTGGATTTTTGCAACAACTGCGGATAAACAGGAGGTGTTCTCAGTTATTCCCGGGATGTTGCGAACCATCCTTATCGTGATGATTCTTGTAATTTTGGCAGGTATTGGGGTGGTGTTACTGCTGGAGCAGACAATTACAAGACCGTTGACCGGTATTACAAAGCTTTCAAAGCAATATGCAAATCTGGACTTTCGGGAAATTATTTCAGAGAAATATTTGCAGCAAAAAGATGAGGTCGGTGTTCTTTCTCATGCATTCAAATCGTTGACGCTACAACTCAAAGAAATCATATCAAATATTAATGAATCGGCAGGTCATGTTGCAGCCTCGGCACAAGAGTTGACAGCAGCTTCCGAGCAATCCGCAAAAATTTCAGAAGATATATCCTGCGCTATTGATAATATTGCACAGGGAGCTTCCGAGCAGGCAGCTAACACCGAGATCGGATCGGAGAATGCCGCACTTCTTGGTGAGCTGATTGAGAAGAATCAGGAGTATGTGAATCATCTGAACAGCACCTCGGAGCAGGTCAACGAATTAGTAAACAGTGGTCTGAGTGATGTGGATCGGTTGTCTATATCTGCCAAGGATAATAGGGATGCCACGGAAGATATCTGTGAAATTATTATGCAGACAAAAAAAAGTTCGGAGCAGATTGGTGAAGCCAGTAAAGTAATTTCTGAGATGGCAAACCAGACTACATTACTTGCTCTGAATGCCTCCATCGAAGCCGCAAGGGCTGGTGAGGCAGGGAGAGGCTTTTCGGTTGTTGCACAGGAAATCCAGAAGATGGCTGATCAATCCGCAGCTTCAACAAGTCATATTGATAAAATAATAAAAACACTTTTGCAAAATGTTATGAAATCTACAATAAGCATTGAACGAATAAAATCAACCTCACAGGAACAGCAAAAGAGTGTAACAGAAACCATACAGAAATACCGGGCGATCGCAGACTCCATGCAGATTTCGAAAGAGGCTGTTCAAAAACTGAATGCATCGGAAAATGATATGGAGGGCGCGAAGAACGAGATTCTTCATATGCTCCAATCTTTATCAGCGATTGCTGAACAGAATGCAGCGGGAACACAGCAGGCTGCATCTTTTAGCGAGGAACAGACCGCTGCTGCAAAGACCTTGTCAGAAACCAGTGGCAAGTTAACAGAGTTGGCTATAAATCTTCAAACACTCATAGACAGGGTTAAAGTTTAAATAGTCTCGCAAAATCATGCGGGCTAATATTGGGCTGTTGCACATTCACTGTAAGAATTCAAGAGGCTTCATATATTCACCATAATGCATTGTTTGAGCGACACATTATTGATTTTGTATGCCATAGGCGAACATTTATGTACGAATAAGGCATACCAAATCAATAATGTGCCGCTCATGTTTTTATATTACCGGAATATACATAATAGGAAGAAACCATTGGTTGGGGTGCAGTATGACCTCTGGAGAGAATCCAATAATCAGCGAAAACTACGCTGATTTAATGATAGAATACAACGGAGATGAGTCATTACTGGAAGCTTATAGAAATTCTCCGATCACTATTATAAATGAAGAAGCGGCAATGGTTCATGTTCCCACTCAGCAGATAACGAGTAATTCCATAATGGAATTAGGTTATGCTGCGATACCATCACTGTTAGGGCTGGTCAGTCAGAGAGGTCTTGAGGATTCCGGAGTGCTGAGGCTTCGTAGTATTCCAAATTTTAATTTTTTGGGGCAAGGAGTATTGATTGGTGTCATTGATACAGGAGTTGATTATACCAATTCCATTTTTCAGTATGCGGATAAAACCACCAGAATAGCGGCCATCTGGGATCAGACGATTGAAAGCGGAGATCCTCCGACTTCGAGGGGGTATGGCACAGACTATTCCAGAGAGCAAATTAATCAGGCGCTACAAAGCGAGGACCCCTATCAGCTGGTTCCAAGCAGGGACGAGAATGGTCATGGAACTATGGTTGCAGGAATTGCCGGAGGTTCTCCGGTTCCAGAAAGCGATTTCACCGGGGTTGCACCGGGAGTGGAATTTATAGTTGTAAAGCTAAAGCAGGCAAAGAAAGTATTCAGAGATTTTTTTTATATACCCGATCAAGCGGTATGTTTTCAGGAAACAGACATGTTGTTTGCCATTGATTATGTTCTTAATACGGCGGACAGTTTGAATAGACCAATTGCATTATGCGTTTCCATCAATACCTCGCAAAGTGCGCACGATGGGCGAGGGTTAACAAGTAATTATTTATCTGCTTCTGCTACAAGAATCGGCACAGGGGTTGTTGTTGCAGCAGGGAATGAAGGTAATGCGAGAAGGCATTATTATGGTATGGTAAATCCTACGATCGGTTTTGATACGGTTGAGTTAAATGTCGGAGAAAATGAAAAAGGGTTTTCCATGGAGCTTTGGGGACAATCACCAAGTATATTCACCGTGGATATCCTGTCGCCTTCCGGAGAGTATATTCCAAGGATAACTGCATTCCGAAATGAAAGCAGGGAAATTACATTCATTTTTGAACCAACTGTTATTTATATAGATTACCGAATTGTGGAGAGTGAAAGTGGAGATCAGTTGATTTTGATACGATTTGCTAATCCATCACCGGGGATCTGGCGTTTTCAGGTGTATGAAAGAGGCAATCTAAACCTTGGTTTTCATATTTGGCTTCCGATGAACAATTTTATATCGAATAATACCTTCTTCGTAAAGTCCAATCCCTATACAACGATTCTGGCCTTCGGTAATGCGCCGGTACCGATTACCGTTACAGCGTATAATGATGCAGATGACAGTCTTTATATCAATGCCAGTAGAGGATACACCAGACTAGGAGCAGTCAAGCCTAATGTCGCGGCCCCGGGAGTTAATATTCCCGGACCGACTTTGGAGAAGGGCTTTACAAACTATACGGGTACAAGTGTTTCGGCGGCCCATACTTCGGGGATTGTGGCTATGATATTAGAATGGGGAATCACGAAAGGTAATTTGCAGGGAATGAGTACCATCGAAATAAATAAGTTAATTATGAGAGGGGCAAGAAGGGATGCAGGATTAGAGTACCCTAACAGGGATTGGGGATTTGGTATCTTGGATATATACAATGTATTCGACAGTCTGCGAAGTGGAGCGGTATAACTTATATTCGACAGATAATTATACTTGGGAGGGAGGATATTGTGACCGGTGGTGAAATGAGCAGATACATGGGTGAAGACTATGTAGATTTCATAATAGACACCCGAACTAATCTAAATATTTCCGAGTTATTTCCAAATGCGGTGGTTCATAAGATTAATAATACCTATTCGATTCTACATCTTCCGGTATCGCAGTTTGATGACAGGCTTATGAGGGGAGCAAGACTTCTTCTTTTGCCAACCGTATTCGGACTTACCAGTGAGGCGGCGCTGGATGCTTCCGGTGTAGATAGGATTCGCAGTTTGCCTGATTTTAATCTGAGAGGCGGAGGGACCTTAATTGCAATTATAGATACCGGGATCAATTACGCACTTCCAGTCTTTAAAAAACCGGATGGAACAACTAAGATACACTCAATTTGGGATCAGAATATTCAAAGTGGTACAGCGCCATTTGAATTAAATTTTGGATCAGAATATAGCATGAATCAGATCAATCAGGCAATCAGCAGTCAGAATTCACTGGATGTGGTGCCAAGTATGGATGAAAACGGTCATGGCACGATGCTGGCAGCGGTTGCAGCAGGAACACAGGACAGTAGTGCCGGCTTTTCAGGGGTTGCACCGGATGCCGAGCTTGTAATAGTGAAATTGGCTCAGGCTAAGAGATATCTCAGGGATTTTTACTCTATTCCGGAAGGTGTGGTATGCTATCAGGAAAATCATATCATGTGGGGAGTACAGTATTGTCTACTGGTTTCCAGACAAATGAACAAACCGATTATTATTTGCATGGGATTAGGAACTTCACAATCCAGTCATGACGGAACAGCACCGTTGTCTATCATGCTCTCGGATTATGCTGATTATCCTCATATCGGAATTGTGATGCCGGCCGGGAATGAAGGAAATCTTGGTAGACATTTCTTTGGAAGAATAGATCCGGCCATCGGGAAAATAGTCATGGAGCTAGATGTAGGAGAAAGTGATAAAGGTTTTTCTATGTGTCTATGGGGCAGTGCTCCGGGAATTTATAGTATTGATATCATATCACCGTCGGGTGAATATATTCCGAGGATTCCGGCAAGTTTACAGGTGAGTAGGAGGATAACCTTTATCTTTGAAGAGACAATTATATATATTGAATATCAGACGGTGGAACTCGGTACCGGAGATCAGCTGATCATGCTTAATTTTAAAAACACCGCTGCCGGTACCTGGAGGTTCACGGTTTATGCCCAGGGAGATTTGGTAGGTGAGTTTCACGTATGGCTTCCGATGGGAGATTTTATAACAAGGGAAACTCATTTCCTTCAACCGGATATTTATACCACTGTTTTAACACCGGGAAATGCCTATGTCCCAATCACTGTAACAGCCTATAATCCGATTGGAGGAGCCCTTTATGTTAATGCCAGCAGAGGTTATACAAGAAGTAATGTAGTCCAGCCCGAATTGGCAGCACCCGGAGTCAATTATATAGCCCCGGCGCTGAATGGGGGGTATACAAATTATACAGGATCAGGGGTCGCCAGTGCACATACAGCAGGAATTGTTGCTTTACTCATGGAGTGGGGTGTTGTTAGAGGAAATCAAACCAGCTTTGATACCGTGGAGATTAAGAAATATTTGATTCGCGGCGCTGAAAGAAGTGAAAATCTAACTTACCCTAACAGAGAGTGGGGGTATGGGGTTCTGAATTTATTTAATACATTTGATGTTTTAAGACAAAATGCTTAAAAAAATTACAGGAAATGATTTATTAATCTTATTTAAAAAAAATATTATATGATATAAATGTATAAACTTTCCCATTTTACAAACAATATAAATAGATAGAAATTAGTGACTATTCACAGTATTATAAATACCTAAAATGGAGGAAGATCATTTATGAAAGCAACAGGAATAGTAAGAAGAATAGATGACCTTGGTCGTGTTGTGGTACCTAAAGAAATCAGACGAACCTTAAGAATTCGTGAGGGAGATCCACTTGAGATATTTACAGACCGAGAGGGTGAAATCATTTTAAAAAAATATTCACCGATTGGTGAATTAGGTCAGTTTGCAAAACAGTATGCTGATTCACTAACTCAGACAACCGGACATATCGTGGCGATTACTGATAAGGATCAATTCATCGCCGTTGCAGGGCCCGCCAAAAAGGACATGGTGACAAAAGGAATCAGCCATGATCTGGAAGAGGCTATTAATGAGCGTGAAGTTGTTCTTGCAGGAAAGGATGATAAGAATTTTATTAGAATTTTAAATGAAGATGATGCGGAATTCATGTATCAAGTAATAACACCCATCATCAGTGAAGGAGATGCAATCGGCTCAGTAATCATATTAACAAAAGATGCAAAAACTAAATTCGGGGAATTAGAAACAAAGCTTTCCGGTACAGCGGCAGTATTTTTGGGAAAACAGATGGAACAATAACAGGTACACGAAGTGCACTCAATATGCGAATCACAGTTGTGAGACGCCATAATGGGTGCACTTTTATGAGGGGCCAATGAAAAGGCCCAATGAAAAGTGGCAATGAAAACGTCGTTCTAGGGACGGTACAGGATAAGGTTAAGCTATTTCCCTTTCGATTATAACTTTCAGGTAATACTAAGCTTCCGGCAGGGAGCTTGAGGAAGTCTGTCGGAGCATATCGACATCCATGTCGCAGCGATATTTATATCGCTACTCCTCAAAATGTCCGTCCATGGACATTTTACTGACATGATCGCTCCATGCCGGAAGCAAAGTATTACCAGGAAAGTAATAAAGGCAGTCAAATAGCTTAATCTCGTCCCTATCCCTGGTATTGAAGGGGGATTTAATTTACTTCTGATTAATAGATTTTCTGTTGGGCCTTAAATTTGGAATATATTTGGAATATTTTGATTTGTTTCATCATTTGTTTCTTCAAAATTTTCCATTTTACTAGAAGCATTTATAACATATATAGAATTTAATTCTCTTCTCATAAATATATATCCTTTCCGTAATATAGTAATAATAATGCATATTATTTACTAATTGATTAACTTTTTCATTCACTTTAATATAAATAAAGTATAAATAGATACGATAACAAAACATTTCATACCTGTGATTAGGTGGTATCCAATTGTGTATTGTTGGATTAGAGTGCGAAACAATTACTAGAAATATTTGAAATATAAGGGATACATAGAAGGAGTTCATGAAAAAGCTACATATAATCAACAGAATAACGGTATAATAATTTTCCCGGCAGGATAGTTTACAGGATGCTTGTTAAGTCTATTATGCTTGAAATTTTCTCCATAATGTTGTTATAATCTGTATATCGAGGTTATATAGGAGATAAATATTTTATTGATGACTAGAGATTTAGTAGATCGGGCCTTACAGTAGTACAAAAAACGCAAGATAAGGAGTGGGGATATGGCTGATTACAGTTTTGATGATTTTATGGATATTATTAGAAAGCTCAGAAGCAAGGAAGGGTGTCCTTGGGACAGAGAGCAGACGCATGAAAGTCTGAAAACCTGTTTGATTGAGGAGTGCTATGAAGTGATAGAGGCCATCAACAATAAGGATGATGAAAATCTTTGTGAGGAGCTGGGAGACTTATTGCTACAGATTGCACTTCACAGTGCTATCGCCGAGGAGGCAGGGGAGTTTCAGGTGGAGGATATTCTTCAAATGGTATCCGAGAAAATGATACGCAGACATCCGCATGTATTTGGGGATGTAATTGTAGAAAATTCTGATAATGTAGTTAAGAATTGGGAAGAGATTAAGAAACAGGAAAAGAAGGATAAGAATCTATTAGAGGAGATACTTAGCATACCCAAAGCGTTTCCGGCGCTACTCCTGGCGGAGAAGGTTCAAAAGAAAGCGGTGAAGGCTGGAATGTCTTTTGAAAGCTATGGACATGTGATCGATAAGGTGAAGGAAGAACTCAAAGAACTTGAGGAATCTATTGCAATTGGGGATAAAAGTGGGATAGAAGAGGAATTTGGAGACGTTCTATTCACAATAGTTAATTTATCACGCTTTTTACAATTAAATGCAGAAAATTCCTTGACAAATGCCACTAATAAGTTTATAAATAGATTTGTAGATGCCTTTGTTTTAGCCGAAAGCAGGGGTGTAAATCTATGCGAACTACCCCCTATAGAGCAAGACGTTTTGTGGGGGAAGTAAAAAATTCGTTTGATTAAAAATATAATGATTACTTTAGAGGAGGAGCAAATCCATGAACAAAGCAGAATTAGTTGCAGCGATTGCAGAGAAAACAGAATTTTCCAAGAAGGATTCAGAAAAGGCTTTAAAGGCTTTCATTGATGTTGTTACAGAAGAATTAACAAAGGGTGAGAAGGTTCAGTTAGTTGGCTTCGGTACATTCGAGGTTTCCCAGAGACCCGCAAGAACAGGAAGAAATCCTTTAACAAAGATGACAATTGAAATAGCTGCTTCTAAAGCACCGAAATTCAAAGCAGGTAAAGCTTTAAAGGACGTTATCAACGCATAGTTGATTTAAAATGGAAAAGGCTGTTTTAAATTCCGTATCTCTTTGGGGTGTAGGGTGTTTAAAACAGTCTTTTTTTTTATTATATAGAATTTTCCTTAGAAAATCAGTGATAATGGTAACGGAAACGGAGTAGGAAATGAGACTTGATAAGTATTTAAAGGTATCCAGGTTAATAAAAAGGCGTACCATTGCAAATGAAGCTTGTGATGCAGGTAGAGTTACAATCAACGGAAAGCCTGCGAAAGCATCCGCAGAAGTGAAGATAGGCGATATTATCGAAGTGGGATTTGGTAGCAAGGCGGTTAAAGTTGAAGTCCTGGATGTTTCGGAAACTACCAGGAAAGATGATGCAAAGGAACTTTATAAATATATATAGCAGCTATTATTATACAGATTAGTAGGTTACAGAGATGCTTGTCTAAATAAATGAACGGGTGGAATGAAGTGGAAAGTCTTCTCATATACTTAAAAAGATATATCTTGTTTACATTTTTTGAGATATATCCAAAGGTATTGAAATGGGGAGGCTTATTTTATGGAAGAAAAGCAGCAGGTTCTTAAGGGCCACAGACTGAATATCAACGCCAGAAAAAGTGCCATGATTACAGGGGTTAATGACGTACTGTCCTTTGATGCCGGGGAGGTATTACTTCAAACAGAACAGGGTGTGCTGATGATTCGGGGAACGGAATTGCATGTGAACCGTCTTACCTTGGAAAAAGGTGAAGTGGATATCGACGGAAGAATTGACAGCTTAACTTATTCGGATACAACGGGATCAAAATCGGGTGAATCCTTATTCGGCAGGCTTTTTAAATAGGAGGCCTGTATGAATCAAGCACTTTCAATTGAACTACGATTTTTTATGATTTCCATATTCAGCGGAGCAGTCCTTCTTATTGTTTATGATGTATTTCGAATTGCCCGCAGATTAATTAAACATAACAGTTATTTCATAGCATTTGAAGATTTTTTCTTCTGGGTGGGTGCAAGCCTATTTATCTTTACCATGTTGTACCGGGAAAATGATGGAATTATTCGCGGGTTTGCAATTATGGGAATGGCAATCGGGGCGGTACTCTATCATTATATAGTCAGTGAGCTGATTGTAAATCTGATCACAAGGCTGATTAAGACATTGATCAGTCCATTGGTTTTTGCCCTTAAAAAAGTAAAAGGTCTTCTTGTTATCCTGTGGAAACGGATAAAATGTTTTTTGAATTTTATAACAAGGCGATTGAAAAAATGGACAAATTCGGTTAGAATATCTGTGAATAAAAGAAAGCAGGCAGTAGCTACTAAAAAGAAGGCAACAGCAGCCAAGAGGCAGGAAAAAACGGCAGAAAAGCAGGCAACAGCAGCTAAGAGGCAGGGAAAAACGGCAGAAAAGCAGGCAACAGCAGCCAAAAAGCAAGCAACAGCAGCTAAAAAGCAGGCAACAGCAGCTAAAAGGCAGGTAACAGTTGCAAAAAACAGAACCATGTTGTAGATAAGTAATTTAGGAGATGATAAATTATGAGGAAAAGACGTAAAAATAGGACAGGCGCTGGAATTATTGCCTTTGTTGTATTGATTTTGTTTGCAATTATATCCTATCGCAGAATTGGTCTTTCTCAAGAGTTATATAAGGATAATACGGAATTAACCCGTCTTAATGAGAAGATACAAGAGCAACAGGAGCGGGAACTGGATATCGCCAACCTCAGAGAATATACTAAGTCAAGGGAGTACATCGAGGATATCGCCAGAGAGAAGCTTGGACTTGTTTATAAGGATGAGATTTTGTTTAAAAAAGAGGATAAATAATTCATAAATGGGTTAGTTGACCTGTGAATAAAAGGATTGACAAGCTCTTAGAAAGCAGATATAATGAAGTTCGTCACTTTGGCGAAGTAGCTCAGCTGGCGAGAGCATGCGGTTCATACCCGCAGTGTCGGCGGTTCAAATCCGTCCTTCGCTACTAAAAAAAGGGAGTTGATTTCAACTCCCTTTTTTATGCGTATCAGACCCTTAATATACGGTCATATTTTTCCGGGTACCTTATTCCATTCCCTTAAGTGAACAGACCATATCCAGTTTTTTTATTTTTCTTGAAAACATTAGGTTGACAAGTAGAGATAAGCCGAAGGTAATGGCGGCACTTACCATAACCGAACGTATACTGAGAGCAGTCATCATATCAAAATCCGGTCCGGAGGTAGTTAACATTACTTGCAGAATCCAGATACCGGCAGGAATTCCGAAGATAGAGCCGACAGTTGCCAACCATATATTTTGAATCAACAGTAGCTTACGGATCCGTTTTGAACAAAAACCAATGACCTTAAGGGTAGCAAGTTCTTTCTCCCGTTCCGTAAAGGAAAGTAATCCAAGATTATATAGAACTACGACAGCAAGCAGGGCAGCTGCAAATATCATGACATAGACCATGATATTCATTGCCTCCATCTGGGTATCCCACGCCTGTGACAATTGATCGCTGGTGAATACGCTGATTACCTTATCACTCTCATAGGAGGTGATACTCTCTTTTGATACAACAGAGGTTGGAGTAAACTTACAACCCAGACTTTCCAGAGTTTTCCTAGTCATTGTAATTCCTTGGCCTACTGGTATACGGTTAATAACTGCAATGTTGGAGGTAATCCATTTTACTTCACCATATAAATGCCAGGTAATCCGGTCACCTGTTTTTACGCCCAAAGATCTGGGTATTATAATGTTGTATTTCATGATACATCCAGGTTTTTATATCATTCATAGTATCATTCATTGCGAAAGCGCAGATCAATAGAGCCATACAACTCATAGTCCCGATAAAGCCCATTATGATTCTTGCCTTAGAACGGACAATGTCCCGAAGATTCCATTTTGTTCGGAAGGACAGCCTTTCCCACAGCTTTCCTTTTTCTAAAGCCGTGTGTTTTATTGATTCCGGAGCTTTTGGGCGTAAGGTTTGAGCAGGCGTATCGCCAACCAATTTATGGCACGAGAAATAGGTTGCAGCAGTACATGCAAGGGTAGTTATAAGTGGGGCCAGGAGGAATATTGGTGAAATCGCAGGCTTCCACTCCGGTAAGGTATAGTAGGTTGACATACTGGGATAGAATAAATGAGGTAGAGTGTGTACACCGATTATGCTTCCGAAAAAAGAACCCAGCAGGGATAGGAAAAACCCATAAGTCAAGTAATGTCTGATTATTTTTTTTTGAGAGAAGCCTAAGGCTTTTAAGGTACCAATCTGGGTTCTTTGTTGGTTGACAAGTCTTGACATAGTTGTAATTATGGATAACAGTGCTATGGCTGCGAATGCAATCGGGAATACATTTCCCATGGCTTTATGCTGTTGTACTTCAGCGTCTAGAGTCGATACACCTGTAAAATCCGATCTGGTTATAAATGCAATATATCTACCACTTAATGCATTTGATATATCCTCTTCTAGCTTTACCATGTCTTTACGGTCTGTTTTTATTAATAGGTCCGTATAAGGCACGCTTGCATTGTTAATAAAATCCCTATTGGGAAAGGCATTTATGGAGCAGTAGGCATATCCAATCTGTGAATAATCCGGAATCAGATCCTTAGTATTGCTGTAATAACCAAATTCGGGATTATAAGATTCCATACCATTCGCCGCCTATTCCGCAATATACGTATACAGCCATGAAGGCCATAATGAAAATCGAAATAAACTGCATCTTATGTGCACGCATATCCCGAAGCATCTTTCGAAGAAGCATTTAAAGGCCTCCTTTATCATTGAGACGGGAATCTTGGCTTTCACATTCATTTACAGGAAGGGGATTGTCGTTCTTCCGAATTTCTCGAATAAATCCATTTCTCATATAGATAATCTTATCTGCACATTTACCGTAAGCAGCGTTATGGGTTACTATAATAACAGTTTTCTTATTTTCCTTACACATTTTTTGAAGCAGTTCCAAAACAACGATACCTGTTTCAGAGTCAAGCGCTCCGGTAGGTTCATCCCCAAGTATTAATGATGGATTTTTACACAGAGCACGTGCAATGGATACTCGCTGTTGCTCTCCACCGGACAGCTGGGAAGGAAATTTGTGGATATGTTTTTCTAAGCCTACCGCTTCCAACATGGATTTGGGATCAAGGGCTTTTTTTATAATATCCTTAGTTATTGCTACATTTTCCAAGGCTGTTAATGTGGGAAGAAGGTTATAAAATTGAAAAATAAATCCAATATTGTTTGCTCTGTAATCGGCCAACTGCTTTTCGTTCATTTTATTAAGCTCCAGCTCGTTTACCGTAATTGTACCGGATGTAGCATAGTCCATTCCTCCGATCAGATTTAATACCGTAGATTTTCCTGCCCCCGACTGCCCAAGGATTACTACAAACTCTCCTTCATCAATAGTAAAATCGATGTGGTTGACTGCCAGCTGACGACTATCTTTGCTGCCGTATTCTTTTACTACATCATGAAATGTTATTAAATTTTTCATGGTTATCCTCCTTGTTTTATATTCGTAATGAAAATGATTATCATTAACATTTGAGCATACTATATTACAATATTATGGAAATGTCAACACTGAATTTTTGACGTTTGCTCAAGAATATTTTAAAAAGTTTTATGCTGATAAAATTAATCAAGTGCCTTTAATCGGGATAATCGCCTTTTCTATGGGGTTCTTGTCAAAAAGTTTTTGGTAAATGAGCATTTATTTTGACAAAGATTTTAAAATACCCTGCCTATAATAACAACACAATCATTAGCACACCGACGAGCATAATCACTCTGTGCATTAATGGCCGGAAGACAAAAATAGGAGGACATAATATTGAAGACTTTTAAGAAAAGGACTCTACTGATTCATGTAATCGGTTTTATTATTGCAAGAGCAGCCTTTTGTGGGATGAACCCGTTGGCTATCGGATATTTTACCGCAGCATATCTTGCAAAGACAGGAGGGGGTCTCGCGTTTGTGGCAGTGCTTATTGGAATAGTTTCCGCCATGGAGCCTACGCAGATCCTAAAATATTCTCTGGTTATGATAAGTATGGTAATTATATTTCAGTCACCATTTTTTAAAGACAGGGACATACCAAAACCTTTGTTATATACATTTCCACCTGTCATACTCTTTATCTTTTCTCTGATAGGAACGCAGGGAGGAAGTCTTTTGCCAAAAACAGCGGCTCTGGCAGCACTGGAAGCAATCGTAGCACTTGTATCGGCCGGATTATTCAAATATGGAATTGATTTTCTTCTTCAGGCAGCGAAAGGTTTTCGAATGAATAATGAACAGATGGTTAGTATAGCGGTCATTGTGGCGGTATGTATCTATGCTATCCCGGAATTTCAGAATGATTATCTGGCTCCGATGGAAACGACTGTTTACTTTATCATACTTTATTTCACTTATAAGTACGGAGTCGGGCAGGGGGCGATCACCGGAGCGGTTTGTGGCTTTGCATTAAGTCTAAGGGGAGTTCCGGTTTCAGAGATAGGGATGCTTACGATGATGGGGATTATCCCGGCAATTTTTCGGGAGATGGGAAGACTGCCAACAGCATCCATTTATTTGATATCTGCTGCGCTTATGGGAATGGCGAATCATACCATGCAATTTACCATAAAAGAAATTGGGGCACTCATTTCCGCGGTCATCTTTTTTCTGTTGCTACCGAGAAGTTTCATTAACCGTGTAGATACTGCCGGAGAAACAGGGAGGCAGGAGCAGCTGGCAGCAGCTCAAAATCTTAAAAAGATAGCTAAGACAAAGATGAAGATATTCTCCGAATCCTTCCTAAAGCTTTCGAAAACATTGGATACAATTACAGAAAGGCAAGTAGGCTTCAAACAGCCGGAGATCAATAAAATATTTGAGGATATTTCAGAAAAGTTATGTAAAAACTGCAACAACTGCAATAAATGTTGGGAAAATAGTTTTCAGCAGACCTATCAGGCTGCCTGTGCCCTGTTTGAGACCGCAGAGAAAAAGGGGATTGTAAATAAGGGCGATGTTCCGATTCATTTTCTGGAGGATTGTATCTGTGCGGACCAGTTCGTTGCCGAGACAAACCGCGGATTTGAATTAGCAAAGCTGAACCGTATGTGGCGCAACAGAATAATGGAAAGCAGGGAGGTGATCTCCGACCAGTTAAAGGAAGTATCCTCGGTAATACAAGATATTACAGGGGACATTTATGCGGCTGTTGAAGTTACTCGACAGGAAGAGGAAAAGGTGGCGAAAAGGCTACGGGCGGAGTATATTCATGTAAAGGAAATCACGATCTTTGAACGCGGAGATAAGAGGAAGGAAGTAATATTAAATGCTGCATGCCATGGGAGCAGATGCATTACCGCAAAGGAAGCAGCTTCTATTATTACAGATGCACTCGGGGTTAAGATTAAGGTATCCGAGGCCTCTAAGTCTGTCATTTCAAAAGATTATGAGAATTTCATGTTTGTGGAGGATACAAAGTTCAAGACTTTGTTCGGCGTTGCCAGATCCATGAAGGAGACAGTCTCCGGCGATAATTTTTCGGTCATAAACCTTGAGACGGGAGAAGCTATGCTGGCTTTATCCGATGGGATGGGAACGGGAAAGGAAGCCGGGGATGAGAGCGAGATGGTAATGTCTTTGTTGGAGCAGATGATAGAGTCCGGCTTTAAAGCAGAAACAGCCATCAAGTTGATTAATTCCAGCCTTGTACTCAAGTCGGATAGGCAATCCTTCTCTACGATTGATATGAGTATCATCAATTTGTTCACAGGAATGTGTGAATTTATCAAGCTAGGCGCTGCAGCCACATTTATCAAAAGAGAAAACTGGGTAGAAACCATCAGCTCTACCACGCTTCCGATTGGGATGTTCGGAAATGTTGATTATGATTCTGTAACAAAAAAGCTTTATGAAGGTGATGTTGTTATTATGGTTACTGACGGTGTACTGGACAGCATCAGGGAAGAGGACAAGGAAGCAGCAATGGAACGGCTGATTATGGAAATTAAAAGTAAGAATCCGCAAGAGATGGCAAACCGAATACTCGACAAGGCCCTTTCACTGAGTAATTATCAGCCGATGGATGATATGACTGTAATAACGGCAGGAATGTGGATAAAATAGAGTGTTGTAAGAAAAATCATTTGAATTATGATGATAAAAGGGTTAGAATGACTAAAAGATGTTATGGAATTATGGTCCAAAGATGGGATAATGATGTTAAGTAAAGCATGGGATTGCATCAAATTGAATAATATGATAGAAAAGGGAGATAGGATTGTCGTAGGAGTATCAGGAGGTGCCGATTCTGTCTGCCTTTTATATGTGTTGGAGGCGTTTTGCCGGGGGTGCGGAGCGCACCTTACGACGGTGCATATCAACCATGGAATTAGGGGAGAAGAGGCTGAACAGGATGAGCAGTTTGTTAAGGAGTTATGTAGGGGCTTAAAGATCGACTTCTGCAGTTTTTATTATCCGGTGAAAGAGATAGCAAAGGAGCTGGGGCTTTCGGAAGAGGAAGCGGGAAGAAAGATTCGTTATGAGACTTTTTTGGAGATTTGTAAATCAAGAAAGTGTAATAAAATAGCAGTTGCTCATAATAGAAATGATAATGCAGAGACAGTTTTATTTAACCTGTTTCGAGGAACCGGAATCAAAGGATTATCCGGGATAGAGTCAAAGCGTAGCATTCTTACCGAAGTCGGGGAAATCATATTAATACGCCCGTTGCTGTATATCGAGAGAAAGGAAATTGAAGATTATCTGCAGCAGCGTAACATTACCTGGCAAACAGATTCTACAAATTTACACGAGGACTATAGCAGGAATAAGATTCGTAACAAAATACTTGCATATGCGGTAAAAGAAATCAATTCAGGTGCTACCTGTAATATTACGGAGACAGCCTCCCAACTCAGAGAAGCCGGAGATTTTATAGAAGCGGAGGTCTGCAAAGCTTATTTAAGCTTGGTTGATGAATCCGAAGGCTGTTTAAGAATTCCAATCAATGAATTCCTCACGAAGCATCTTGTCATTCAAAAGGGTATAATAATGAAGATGCTAGAGAAACTTTCAGGAAAGCGCAAGGATATTGAAGCGAAACATATCCAAGCAGTGTTGTCCCTATTCGAGAAACAGGTTGGACGTTTGATTCATTTGCCCTATGAAATTATCGCTGAAAAGGAATATGAACAGATTAAGCTTTTTTGTGTCGCACGAGACAGGAATAATGTAGTTCGGATAGCACCGGATTCTATCCGAGTAGGTACCTCGGGGGAGACCTTGATACCCTGGAAAGCCAAAATATGTGAAACGGTATTAATAAATTATAAAAATAATATAACGATTCCGAAAAGTAGTTGTGTGAAATGGTTTGATTATGATAAAATAGAGAATGCTGTTACTATTAGAACCAGAAGGGAAGGAGATTTTATACAAATCAATTCTTCCGGCGGCAATAAGAAACTAAAGGATTATTTTATCGATCAAAAGATACCCCAAAGGCTTAGGGACAGAATACTTCTTGTAGCCGACGGCAGCCACATCATGTGGATTGTCGGAGAGTGGGATCGGATGAGTGAAAGATATAAGGTGGATGAAACCACACAGAGAGTACTCATTATGAAAATGTTTGATTTGGAGGAAAGCGTTGATGACAGGTAAAGTTAAGGTCATGATTTCCGAGGAGCAGGTTAACCTTAGAATAAAAGAGATGGCAGAACAGATTAGTGAAAAATATAAAGGGAAAAGTGTTCATCTGATTTGTATCCTAAAGGGAAGTGTATTCTTTGGCTGTGAACTAGCCAAGAGACTCACAGTACCGGCAACCCTTGATTTCATGTCGGTGTCAAGTTATGGAAGCGAGACGGTAAGCTCCGGCAGAGTGAGGATTCTAAAAGATTTGGATGAATCCATACAGGGCAAGGAAGTTATTATCATTGAAGATATCATTGATTCAGGTAAAACACTGGCATATCTGAAGGATCTACTGATAGCAAGGGCGCCAAAAAGCCTCTCCATCTGTACACTACTTGATAAACCGGACCGCAGGGAGATTAATGTAGAGGTTGATTATGTCGGATTTGTTATTCCGGATGAATTTGTAGTGGGTTATGGTTTGGATTATAATCAGTTTTACCGAAACCTGCCCTTTATTGGCATGATGGAGCATTTATCGTAAAGGATTTTTAATATGATTAACAGGTTATATGATTAACAGGTTATATGATTAACAGGTTATAAGTTTTCAATAAGGGTAGGACTATAAATGATTTGTAAGGAGGTTGTTTAGTGAGAAAACAGATGAAAGGATATGGCTGGTATATCATCATTCTGCTGATTGTGGTTGGGGCATACTATTTGTCTACCAGCATTGATTTGAAGGGTTCAGATGAATATAACAAAACTCAGTTTGTAAAGGATCTAAAAGATAAGACATTAGAGAGTGTGGATATTTATCCGAATCAGGAGGTTGATTTTGGTCAGATAACGGTTACCACTAAGGACGGAAAGGAAAAGAGCTTTTATGCCTCAGATGTCACGGAAATCGAAAAGATTGCAGAGGATGCCGGTATTGGTGACAAAACATTTACACATAATATCGACAAACCAAATTGGTTTCTGACTTCTGTTTTACCGTATATTCTGGTTTTCATCATCATAATAGTTTTATTCTCTTTTTTATCAAATCAAGCATCCGTTGGTGGCGGCAACAGTAAAGTGATGAATTTTGGTAAGAGCCGGGCCAAGTTAACAACAGAGGAGAATAAAACCACTACCTTTAAGAACGTAGCAGGACTTGAGGAAGAAAAGGATGAATTAAAAGAAATTGTTGATTTCTTGAAGTCCCCGAAGAAATATATTCAGGTTGGTGCGAGAATTCCCAAAGGAGTGCTTTTGGTAGGCCCTCCCGGAACCGGTAAAACCTTACTCGGTAAGGCGGTAGCGGGTGAAGCGGGAGTACCGTTTTTCTCAATCTCGGGCTCCGACTTTGTTGAAATGTTTGTCGGTGTCGGTGCCTCCAGAGTTAGAGATTTATTCGAGGAAGCTAAGAAAAATTCACCGTGTATCGTATTCATTGATGAGATTGATGCTGTTGCCAGACGCAGGGGTACCGGTATGGGCGGCGGACATGATGAAAGAGAGCAGACGTTGAATCAGCTCCTTGTTGAGATGGATGGATTTGGTGTGAATGAAGGTATTATCGTGATGGCTGCAACCAACCGTGTAGATATTCTTGATCCGGCAATACTAAGACCCGGCCGTTTTGATCGAAAGGTTATGGTAGGCCGTCCGGATGTAAAAGGCAGAGAAGAAATCCTACAAGTCCATGCCAAGGGTAAACCGCTTGGTGATGACGTGGATTTAAAGCAAGTAGCGCAGACTACTGCCGGGTTTACCGGAGCAGATTTGGAAAACTTGTTAAATGAAGCTGCTATTGGTGCGGCACGTGATAACAGAAGTTATATTAACAGTGAGGATATTAAGAAATCCTTTATAAAAGTAGGTATCGGCACAGAGAAGAAGAGCAAGGTTGTTACTGAGAATGAGAAGAGGATTACGGCGTACCATGAAGCCGGTCATGCAATCTTATTCCATGTCCTTCCGGATGTTGGTCCGGTATATACCATATCCATAATTCCTACCGGTAGCGGAGCAGCCGGCTTTACCATGCCACTTCCAGAGAAGGATGAGATGTTTAGTACCAGGGGCAGAATGAGGCAGGATATCGTTGTGGATCTGGCCGGAAGAGCTGCAGAGGAAATGATATTTGACGATATCACAACCGGCGCTTCTCAGGATATTAAGGTTGCTACCAAGACTGCAAGGGCTATGATTACTCGCTATGGATTCTCTGATGCAATCGGTATGGTTAGCTACGATAACGATGATGATGAGGTTTTTATCGGAAGAGATCTGGCGCATACCAGGAGTTACAGTGAGAATATTGCCAATCGTATTGATGATGAAGTTCGAAAGTTAATTGATGAATGTTATGTTGAGGCTAAGCGAAACCTGAATGAAAACAGAGATGTTTTAGAATCGTGCGCAAAGCTACTGATGGAGAAAGAAAGAATTACCCGTGAAGAGTTCGAGGCATTATTCGACAATAGAGTTGTAAAATAGAGCAAAAAAGGGATTTGTCAAGATTTGTGCAATATGACGGAATTATTGTGAATAATTTGTAATATTTGTGCACACTTATTTCAATTGCCATGCTATACTATCATAGTAAACCCCAATACAATATATAGTTTTTGCTACACCCCCCCATAAGTAACAAAAATACCTTCTCCGAAAAAGGACAGTCCCATAACTGTCCTTTTTTATGTCCATTTTAAGATTTGTTTATTCAATAAATACCATAAAAGTAGAGTTTATGCCAGTCATTCAAATTAGATATATTCCAATCAGAATGTGAGTATACTTAAATAAGATGAAAAAAACCGGTATCGTATCGTTTGATACTATGCCGGTTTTCTTATCTATTAAGCTTATTTTGTCCGTAATGTCGCCCTGTCAATTGAAAGGAATCATCACATGCTGATTGTTCGTAATAATTTTTTAAAACACCTTTTTCTTTTCATCACGGGTGGTTTTTGTTATGGCTTCATAGAGAATGCATGCCGTGGTTACTCACATATATCTATGTTCATCGCCGGAGGTACCAGTTTTGTTTTGGTCGGTCTGCTGAACGAGGGATTCTCTTGGGATATGTCCGTTATTAGCCAGATGGTAATTTCTGCGATAATTATCACAATGGTTGAACTTGTTTCAGGCATCATCGTAAATCAGTGGCTAAAGCTGAATGTTTGGGATTATTCACAGCTTCCTTACAATTTCATGGGGCAGATATGTCTCCTCTATACCAATCTATGGTTCTTGTTATCACTGCCCGGTATCTTACTTGATGATTATCTGCGTTACTTTCTTCTGGGTGAAGAAAAACCACGCTACAGAATCTTCTAGGGAACCAGAACACAATATTTATCCAACAGCTGAACCGGGTGATAGGATAGTTTTGAGGTCCTTAGGCCTTCATCACCCACGTCTTCCTCACGATTAATGTACGTGATACCATACTGCATCATATCAGTGGCAAATTCTTTCACGATCATCTGATAAGAGCCCGGGTAATCCCTGTTTGCCTTCTCGATATGGCAATATAATGTATCATTTACTACCTCGCCGATTGATATAGCAATGATTTTGCCTGCCACTTCGATAAAACCACCGGGAAGGCAAAAGGTATCCAGATAGGGTATCAGTTCCAGAGTCCTGTTTAGCTCTTCTTTAGCAAGAGATGCATCTTTGCTGTGGTTCTGCTCATAATCAATTAAAAATTCAATGATACGGGAATGATTTTCTGTCGTAATTCTTTGATATTTGTAATCAGGATACGTTTTCTTGAATTTGTTAATGTGATTTCTTTGACCACTATATTTGCGTCCCGCCATCTCGGCAAGATCTTTTACCAAGTATAAATAGTCAGCCCAGTCCCGACTGGGAGTTCCAGGTATGGTTCCATTATAATCCTTAATCAGAACGGAAATATATTCATCGGGAACAGTACAAAACCACAGAGGAAGCCCGTTACTGATACAATATTCCTGCAAAGCTTTCATGGCTTTATCTAAGGAGCCGCCGCCTACCGGAAAAGTAAATGAAATCCGGTTTAGAAACTTAACCTTATATAAAATCATGTCATCGTATATGGTAAAGCTGGTTTCATAAAAATCGCGCCACATATACATGGCTCCAACCGTGTAATCGCTGGTACGGCTCATTTTATATTTGAAATACTCTGCTGTTTTCATAATATTATCAGCAGTAATCGAATGAAATGTCAACATAATGATCTCCTTAATAATCCATCAGAAGTAGAAAGAATACGACAAAAATCACTATATCATATGAGTAATTATATGTCCAGATAGTGTGATCTGCTTCTTAGTAATATTTTATCTGCAAATTTCATTCTTTATCCATCGGATAAGTGGGAAACCATTAAAATAGGGACAACCTAAGCACTTATGGATGAATTTTCTTAAAATTACAGGATAATATTAAATTTTTCTAAATTGGGTAGATTTCATTTAATTTATTATGATAGAATGAGCATGCAAACATAAAATTATTGTAATTTGCTGTGGAATACAGCAGGACGGTGGAACATGAAGATATTACTGGTCGCTGTAAATGCGAAATATATACATTCTAATCTGGCAGTGTACAGTCTACGTACTTTCGCCGGTAAATATTCCGATCATATCAAAATAATTGAAATGACAATTAACCATTTAGAGGAGGAAATCCTGAAAGCAATCTATCAGGAGAGAGCCGAGGTGGTTGCATTTTCCTGCTACATTTGGAATATTGCAATGATAAGACGAATCTCCTCACAGCTTAGGAAAGTACAACCCGGAGTTAAAATATGGTATGGAGGACCCGAAGTCACTTATGATGCAAAGAGTAGCCTGGAGGGTAACCGGGAGCCGGACGGAATAATAATCGGAGAAGGGGAACAGACCTTTTTAGAGCTCGTGCAGTATTATGTAGAGGGGAGAAGCAGTCTGAAAGCTATCTGTGGACTGGTCTTCAAAGAAAGTGCGGTACTTATCGCAGATGTTGGCAATAACACTACCTTAACGGCGGAGGATCAAATTATAGAGACTCCTCATAGGCAGTTACTATGCCTTGATGATATCCCATTTCCATATGATAATATAGAGAACTTTAAGAACAAAATCATCTACTATGAAAGCAGCAGGGGTTGCCCATTCTCCTGCAGTTACTGTCTTTCCTCAATTGATAAAAGTGTTAGACTAAGGGGTACTGATCTGGTAAAGCAGGAGCTTGGACTGCTTTTAGATCATAAGGTGTCACAGGTAAAATTCGTGGATCGCACCTTTAACTGCAATAAGCAGCATGCAATGGAAATCTGGCGCTATATCAAGGAAAATGATAATAATGTGACTAATTTTCATTTTGAAATCTCGGCGGATCTTTTAACCGAAGAAGAAATCGATATCCTCGCCACCTTAAGACCCGGCCATGTTCAGCTTGAGATAGGCGTTCAGAGTACAAATCCGGATACTGTTTATGCCATTCATCGAAAAATGGATATCGATAAGCTTGGGAGAAATGTAGTCCGTATTAAGGAAGCGGAGAACATACATCAACATCTGGATCTCATTGCCGGACTGCCTTATGAAGATGAACAATCCTTTGAGCGTTCGTTTAATGATGTTTATAAAATGAGGCCCGACCAGTTGCAGCTGGGCTTCCTTAAGATTTTAAAGGGATCGGTGATGGAGACAGAAAGTGCCGCCTACGGGATCATTTATCGTGACGAGCCACCCTATGAGGTTCTCCGGACCAAGCATCTTGATTATGATGCAGTTCTTAGATTAAAGGGCGTCTGTGAGATGGTAGAGTTATATTATAACAGTGCTCAGTTTGCGAATTCCTTGGGTTATATTGAACATTACTATGACTCGTCAATGCAGGTTTACCGGGATATTAGTGCTTATTACGAGAAATACGGACACTCCTCAATGTCTCACAGTAGGTTGAGACGTTATGAAATATTGTTGGATTTTTATACAGAAACCATATTACCGTCTATGGAAGAGGAGGAATCCTCGCTATTCATGTTTAAAGAGCTCCTGGTATTTGACTTATACCTGAGGGAAAATCTGAAAGCCAGACCCGATTTTGCGCCTTCTTATCCACCCAAAAATATTCTTCGGGAATTGTACAGAAAATACAGCACGGACGGTAAAACCGCTCATATCGAGCAATTTGAATATGATTTATCGGCTTGTGTATGGCTCGGGAAACCGGTAAAACGGCAGAACACAGTACTATTCGATTATCAAAACCGCAACCCACTCAGTAAAGCCGCAAGCATTAAGTTCATCGAAGCAGAATAACTGAAAACCGGTAATAAATCAAAATGGCAGGGGGACACGGATATGACAGATATAAGGATTTCAAAGAAAGAGCGCGAGAGAATGGAACGTATTCTTGAGGCGTTGAATAAGGAATATAGTGAAGAGTACCACTGCTTTCTAAATTACGAGACACCTTGGCAACTTTTGATTGCAACCATATTAAGCGCACAGTGTACGGATAATAGAGTCAATATAGTTACGAAGGATTTGTTTTTAAAATACAAAAGCCTTAAGGATTTCGCTCACGCAGAGCAGGAGGAACTTGAGAAAGATATCCATTCTACCGGTTTCTATAAGAATAAATCTAAGAATATCATAGCTTGCGCGAAGCAGTTGGTTGAGAAGTACAACGGTGAAGTCTTAAATGACCTGGAGGTACTTACGAATCTGCCGGGAGTGGGAAGAAAGACAGCCAACGTAATCAGGGGAAATATCTACCATGAGCCATGTATTGTAGTGGATACTCATGTAAAACGTATTTCAAATAGGCTTGGATTTACGAAAGAAGAGGATCCGGTTAAGATAGAATTCGACCTAATGTGTCTCTTGCCAAAGGAGCAATGGATTTTATACAATATTCAGATAATAACGCTTGGGAGAAGTATTTGCATGGCCAGAAGCCCAAAATGTAAGGATTGCTTCTTGCGAAATGACTGTAATTTTACTATGTGAAATGTTGATTATTTATATTTTGATCAGGAGAAAACGACTTATGATATTTGAACCTATGCAAAAGGAACATTTAACAGAACTTGCAAAAATGTATGTTGAAGCTTTTAATGCACCACCTTGGAATGATCAGTGGACAATTGACTGGTTCCAACATCTCAAGTATCTATTTAGGTTTGTTAGTTACGCGGGAGCTTAAGTCCCAACTTGCTGAATCGAATGCATGATAATGAGTGCCGGCTGACTGGTTTAGTTCCGGGCGTGATGTCCCAACTGAAATTACGTCAGCCAATCAAACTCATCATAACAAAAAAATAAGAATAGAGAATAACTCTACTCTTATATAGTACAAATAAAAAGAAATGGTTAAATGAAAAAGAAAAGAAAAAGAAATAATAAAAAAATCTTGATAGATAAGTGAAAATATAATAGAATTACATTACAATAAATGTGCATAATACCATATAAGTATAGTATATAAGGGAATGGATATAATAAAATTTAGGAATGCATGATTAGGGTGAGTTTGTGAATTAAATTTTCTTTGTCCGGGATTTTGGATTCCAAAACTTCGTTAAGAAGAAATTCAATCTGATTCATTTCATTTTCCATCCGATAAAGATTAGCTAAAAGCAGATAGGACATAGTTACATCTGTGTGACAGGCAACAGCATATGTGAGAACATCTCTTGCTTTTTCTGATAAGCCTAAACTGTGCAGACGCCCGGCCCACTTTTGAAGAACACTGACAAGAGAGGTATAGTTATTATCATATTCGGATAACAGTTTGATATTTGCGGCACCATATAGATTTTTCAACTCAGTGTTAGTATATTCGCTAAGATTAAGTGCCTTTTTGCCGGAAAGTGCTTGAATCGTGTCCCGATAGGAATCAGCAGTCTGATCCGTTGTATCATTTATGGGTAGTCGTTCTGTGGATACGATGATATAATCAAGAGATGAGATATTCATTTTAGGCTTTTGATTGGATTCCTTTTCGCGATTCCAAAATTTTTCCGTATCATTGTCATGAAGTTTTGTGGTTTTATGAATTTCGTAATTGATCCATATAATAAATATGATAACGATGGCTGTCAGTACAGGCAGTATCATAGGTCTTCATACCCTTTCTATATCATGATAAAAGAGGTGAACGTTAAATGAATTTTTACAGCAGAAAAACAAAAAGAATAATATCAACAGTAATTATCATCATTCTTATTATTTCCATGATTATCCCGTATGCTATCAGTATCTTCAGTTAAATGTACAGGTTAAGAACAATATACATAATCCGTGTATAAAAGTCAATGAACGTAAGTATGTCTTGAATAATCCCCGGTTTATGCTACAATAGGAAGAAGTTACATATTGATAGAACAGGTTAACGGCTTAGGTGCATTAGCCTTACTTCAGGGCTTAAAACCGGTACCGGAATGTTGTTTATCAAAAAAATGGAGGATGAATATGAGCAGGAGATATTATATATTATCCGCCTTACTACTTTTGTCTGTGTTCCTTATCTTTGCAGGAAGACCGATATATGCATCAGCAGAAGAGAATGCAAATATCTGTAAGGGAGTTTTCATAGATCGGATAGATGTCAGCGGTATGACAAAAGAACAGGCTGAAGCTGCAGTAGGGGAATATACAGAAGGCCTAAAGGCCAAAGGTGTTGCCATTACAGTAGGTGAGAATGTTGTCTATACAACCATGGGCGATATGGGCTATCAAGCCAATATGGATGGTGTTATTGATGAAGCGCTGAATCTTGGTAAGACCGGTAATTTAATAAAAAGATATAAAGATCTAAAAGATATTGAGCAAGGAACCATGGTGTTGCCTCTTACTTTTTCCTATGACAAAAGCAAGATTACCGATATCGTCACAAAGGATGTGAGCGCCTTCAATATAGCGCCGATCGATGCAACCGTTTCAATCAAGGACGGCAAGCTCGTTTATACCAATCATGTAGTTGGAAGCAAGATAAATATTACTGAAACGACCAAGGTGGTTGCAGCGGCTATTGATAACTGGAATCAGCAGGACATCATTATAGATGCTGTGATCGAAGACGATATGCCAAAGTATACGAAGGATATCGTGAAACAGTGTAATACAGTATTAGGAACTTTTACAACCGAATACGCAAGCTCCGCTTGGGGAAGAGCTGCAAATCTGGCAAATGGAGCGAGACTAATCAATAACACAGTTCTATACCCGAATGAGACTTTTTCTGCCTATGAACAATTGTCACCATTTACGAAAGATAATGGTTACGAGGTGGCGGGAGCGTATCTTCAGGGCAAGGTAATTGACAGCGTCGGTGGAGGAGCCTGCCAGGTAACTACCACCTTATATAATACAGTTTTGGAGGCAGAGTTGGAGGTCGTTGAGAGACAGCCACATTCCATGACAATCAGTTATGTGGATTTGTCAAGGGATGCAGCGATTGCCGGAACCAGTAAGGATTTTAAATTTAAGAATGATACGGACACACCGATATTAATAGAAGCAACAACTAAGAACAGAACAATTACATTTACCATTTGGGGACATGAGAAAAGAGATGTTAAACACAGAACGATTAAATATGTCTCTGAGGTAATATCGACGACGAATCCTCCGGCCGATGTCGTAACAAAAGACCCAACAAAGCCAACTACCTATCAAGATGTGACTACGCCCGCTCATACCGGGTACAAAGCGAAGCTTTGGAAAATCATCTATGAAGATGGGGTCCAGGTTGAAAAAAAACTGGTTAATTCAAGTAATTACCGAGCGGCGGCCAGATGTATTATCATAGGAACAAAGGTTGATAAAAAGGATGAGAAAGATAATAATGAACCGGGTGCCAATTTAGATCAGGGTGATGCTTCGGGTAGTGCCGGGCAGGATACTACGGAAACAACACAGGATCCTACAAATGAAGAGAATCAGCTTTCGGTTGATATTGGTGATCTGGATGATGGAAATCAGTAATACCATATGGATTAGTTTATTCATTTAGGATTATAAAAATTAATCGCTATACAGCGGCTGAATAGAGGAAACGAATGAACCTTGGTAAAATATCGGAAACAGTCCTGAAACGGTCTGTACTTAATCAAATAAAGCATAGACGGGAAGAGGTACTTGTCGGACCAGCCGTAGGTGAAGACTGTAGTATTCTTGAAATAGGACCGGATGAAGTGGTTGTTTTGTCTACGGATCCTATCACCGGGACGGCAAAGGACATCGGGACGTTCGCTGTAAATATTACCGCTAATGATATTGCGTCAAACGGTGCTGAGGTGATTGGAATAATGCTTTCAATTTTGCTCCCGGACGGAACCGAGGAGGCAGAACTTAGAATTATAATGAACGATATCGAAGAGGTGTGCAGGAAGCTAAAGATTGAAGTAATCGGTGGGCACACAGAGGTAACCAAAGCTGTGAACCAGCCTGTTGTTACAGTGACCGGTGTCGGCAAGATGAAAAAAGATGAGATTATTAAGACAGCAGGAGCAAGACCCGGACAGGAAATAGTTATGACAAAATGGGCCGGACTCGAAGGAACAGCGATTATTGCCGCCGCCAAAGAGGAAGAGCTTGTAACAAAATATACGATAAGTTTTATTGAAAATGCAAAGAAAATGATAGAATATATCAGTGTTGTACCTGAGGCGATGATTGCGCGAGCGGTTGGCGTGACATCAATGCACGATGTCACGGAAGGTGGAGTATTTGGCGCATTATGGGAAATAGGTGCCGCCTCAAAAGTCGGTCTTGAGGTAGATTTAAAGAAAATTTTATTGAAACAGGAAACGGTAGAGATTTGTGAATTCTTTGATCTTAACCCCTATCTGCTAATCTCAAGCGGATGCATGCTGATGATTACGGACAACGCGAATCAGCTGGTCGAAAGATTGAAAGCGGAAGGAATCGCGGCTTCCGTCATTGGAAGAATCACGGAGGGGAATGACAGAATTATTTTGAATGAAGAAGAAAGACGTTTTCTTGAGCCACCGAAAAGCGATGAGCTTTATAAAGTCATGTAGAATCAGGAAGAGCATGGTAACAAGAGAGGCCGTATTGCGGTAAAAGGGAGGAAACTCATGAAAGAAAAAATATTATCGGCGATTGATAAAAACAGTAAGCTTTCAGCTACAGATTTAGCAATCATGCTTGGTACTACTACAGAGGAGATAACAACAGCAATCAGTGAAATGGAGAAGGATGCCACCATATGTGGATATCCAACATTAATAAATTGGGATAAGATTAATTGCGAGAGAGTAACAGCTTTGATTGAAGTTAAGGTTACTCCACAGCGTGGTTTGGGTTTTGATAAAATAGCGGAGCGTATTTATCAGTTTGATGAGGTACAATCCGTATATCTGATGTCGGGTGGCTTTGATCTTACCGTTATTCTGGAAGGAAAATCCATGAGGGAGGTCGCTAATTTTGTATCTGAAAAGCTGGCTCCGATGGATGCAATCTTAAGTACCGCGACGCATTTTGTATTGAAAAAGTATAAAGAGCATGGAATGCCACTCGTTTCCACCAAACAAGATGAAAGGATGTTGATAACACCTTGAGAAATCCCTTATCAAAGATAGTTGTAGATATGCAGCCTTCCGGAATTCGGAAGTTTTTCGATATAGTCAGTGAAATGAAGGACGCTATATCACTCGGTGTTGGTGAGCCTGATTTTGACACTCCGTGGCACATACGTGAGGAGGGTATTTATTCACTCGAGCGAGGAAGAACCTATTACACCTCAAATGCCGGTTTAAAGGAGTTAAAAGAAGAAATCTGTACTTATCTAAAAAGAAGATGTGAACTTGAGTATAATTGTAATAACGAGGTCATGGTAACGGTTGGGGGAAGTGAAGCTATTGATATGGCGCTGCGTGCCATGTTAGAGCCGGGTGATGAGGTTCTTATCCCGATGCCCTGTTATGTTTCTTATCATCCGTGTACGGTTCTGGCAGGCGGAACTCCGGTTGTAATCGAGCTTCAGGGTAGCAATGATTTCAAATTAACCAAAGAGCAGTTGTTACAGCATATTACGGATAAAACAAAAGTACTTATTCTTGCATATCCGAATAACCCTACGGGTGCAGTCATGAATTATGATGATCTGAAAGAGATCGTTGATGTGATTATTGAGAAGGATATTATAGTTCTCTCAGATGAGATTTATTCTGAGCTTACTTATGGCATGAAACATATATCGATAGCCTCTTTCCCAGGGATGAGGGAACGGACGATTGTAATCAATGGCTTTTCAAAATCCTATGCAATGACCGGTTGGAGACTTGGTTATGCGGTAGGTCCGGCTATGATTATTGAGCAAATGGTTAAAATTCATCAGTTTGCAATTATGTGTGCGCCAACGAATAGCCAATATGCAGGTGTTGAAGCATTAAAAAATGGGGATACTGATGTTGCATTTATGAGAGATGCATATGATAAGAGGCGCAGATATCTGCTGTATGCACTTCGTAACATGGGACTTGAATGCTTCGAGCCGTATGGAGCGTTTTATGTATTTCCTTGCATCAAAAGCTTGGGTATGACCTCCGAGGAATTTGCAACGAAATTATTACTAGAGGAAAAAGTTGCTGTAGTCCCAGGTACTGCTTTTGGTGATTGCGGCGAAGGATATCTCAGAATATCATATGCTTATTCCATAGAAAACCTCAAAATCGCATTAGAAAGGATCGAAAGGTTCGTTGAAAAGCGCAGAAAATAGAACATATTGACTATTTAGTTGAAATCTTGTCAACTTATGTGTTACAATGATTTTAAGTTTTGGATAATCAGGAGGTAACCGAATGGCGGGTATTAATGTTAATGTAGAACATATCAATCCATTCCTTATGGCATCGACAAAGATTCTTAAAGAAATGTGCTATATTGATGCAGTAATAGGGAAACCATATATAAAGAGTCCGGCATTTTTTGCTGATACGCTGATTATAATGATTGGCTTTACCGGAGAAATGAAAGGTCAGGCAATGATAACATTTGATAAGTCTATTGCATGTGATATTGCCTCTAAGATGATTATGATGCCGGTCACTGAGTTGGATGATTTAGCCAAGAGTGCTATAGGCGAACTTGGTAATATGATTATGGGTAATACAGCTACGATTTTTTCTACAAAGGGAATCGCAATTGATATTACACCACCTACGATTGGTAATGGAACGATATCATTTACGACAAATTATGCGCAAAACATATGTATTCCATTAAATTATGAGAACAACAAGACAGTTGAGATCAATATCGCGATTAAAGGTGATTAAGTCACCTTTTTTCTTTGCATTAAGGTAGTGTTTTTCGTATCATCCAATTACATTATTACGATATACTGCCGGTGGGCAGCTTGGAGATTAATTATGAACATCGTGCTTTTAGAACCGGAAATCCCCGCGAATACCGGTAATATAGGAAGAACCTGCGTTGCGACCGGTACGAAGCTACATTTGATTGAACCGATGGGCTTTCGTATTAACGAAAAGGAAATAAGGCGTGCAGGACTTGATTACTGGAAGGATCTTGATGTAACGATATATGACAATTATCAAGATTTTCTTGAGAAGAATTCGAATTGTAAAATATATATGGCCTCAACGAAAGCGCAACATTCCTATACACATGTAGCGTATGAGCCGGACTGCTTTATCATGTTCGGTAAGGAAAGTGCAGGAATACCTGAGGAGCTTTTACTTGCGAACAAGAAGAATACCATCAGGATTCCGATGGTGGGTGATATCAGATCGCTCAATCTTGGAAATTCAGTTGCGGTCATTCTTTATGAGGCCATGAGACAAAATAACTTTGAGGGCATGAGGCTGGAGGGAAAACTTCACCACCACAGCTGGGAAGAAGCGTAGGGCTGAAACGGGACAGCAATGGCAGGAAAAAAGCATAGTGCTGGGAACGGACAGCCACAGACCTACCGTAGTATATGGTTTGTAGAAATCGTTGTTTGGAAATCGATTGTACTATGCAGATAGGACTTAGAATAATAAATGAGTTGTAGGTTTTGATATGTTACAGGTCGGTGTATATGGACCTCCGTGTCCACTGCACCTAAATCCGCCATCCGTGGCGGATTTTCCTTTTTTCTATGTGCATTTATTATTCTAAGTCCTATCTGCTAAGTACAATTACGATTTCAGCAAAAGATTTCATAAACCTTATACTATGGCAAGCCTGTGGCTGTCCTGTTTATAGAAAGAGCTTTACCTTAATTTTTAGATATGACCATATGATAGCCGGTCCAGCCCATTGGGTGGACATACTCGTCGGTTTTAACAAAGCCACATTTTTCATAACATTTTATCGCACCTGTATTTTTGATTTTATGCTTCCTCATCAACTACGAGCCCCTTGATATCGTCCTCGATCAGATTTTGCTTACTGGCTACGAGTTTCAGTTCATCGGCATTCTGAATCTGTTTCGTCTGTTCGGATATGGAAAGGCTTGTATTATCAACATCATCGGTATCTTTGGAAGCAGCATCCTTTTTGTCTTGTTCTTCTTGTTCCTTTACTGCTTCTTCTTTGTTTTTCTTAGCCGTTTCATCTACGTTATCTTTTGCATCTTTCAGTAAGATACCGATTACTTCTTTGCCGGCATCTTCGATTATTTGTGCAGCTTCTTTCTGTGCATCGATCATCGGGTGCGTTTTCAGCCGTTCCAGGGCCATACTGGTAATTGAGTGATTTATGTTAATTATATCGTTTGCGGCATTATCCACCCGCTCCTGGAAAATCTTCTGCATAGAATCGTTTTTGAGGGCAGCTTTTTGGTAATCGGTAAGAGGTCCGATGTTTTTAAGTTGCTGATTATCATCCTCTGTCATTTTGTCCGGTGAAAAAATGCTTTTTTCCAAAAGATCAAGATCCTTCTGTTCCTGACTGTCTTTCGATACTCCATAAGAGGACATCAGTCCCACCTTAAGGGATTTCAGATCTCTCACATTCTTCGAAGCCAAGTCTGCATCCGCAAGCAGCTTTCTCTGATTTTCTTTCATATCTAATACTTTTCCATCAAGGCCTTTATCATTTTGATACTGTTCAATCAATGTTTTTAGTGCATTCCTACCAGCGAGTCGTTTCTTGCTTTCGACCATATCATCTTTTATATTCAGATCACCGGCAAATATTACATTACTGCTATTTTTGCTTTTCTTGGCGGAGGAGGTATGACTTTCCCCTGTACTTTGCTTATTACCTGAAATATTAATTGTTACGTTATCACTTTGTACCTTTTCAATTTTCATAAACCATCCTCCATTTCTGCAACTTCTCTGCTCATATCTATTATCGGAGAAAAGCCTATGGATGTTTATGGTAATTTGTTAATTATCGTCCTTAGCAGATTTTTTTAATGTAAAGATGAATTCCGTACCAACGCCTTCCGTGCTGATTACATTGATATTTTCATTGTGTGCTTGGATGATTTCTTTGGTGATGGAGAGACCTAGACCGGTTCCTTTCTTGTCCTTACCACGGGAAGTGTCCGTCTTGTAAAAACGATCCCAGACTTTCTTGATCGAATCTTTTGGTATGCCTATTCCGTAGTCTTTTACAGATACCAATATCTTATCGCCCTTTTCCTCCGCGGACACCCTGATTTTTGAATTCGTATGGCTGAATTTAATGGCATTATCTATCAAATTATACAGGACACGTTGGATTTTACTCATGTCTGCATCCACGATAAGCTCCTTAGAGGAGAAGACAAGATTGAGTGTTATCTTTTTGATACGGCAGGAGCCATCAAAGGTTTCGGCTGTTTTCTTAATGACTTGATTAATATCAAACGAAGTAATGTCAAGAAGTGCGCCCTTATTCTCAAAACGGTTCAATTCCAGAAGATTACTCGTAAGCTTCGTCAATCTCTCAGCCTCAAACAGTATGATATTCAGATATTTATCCTGCATTTCATAGGGAATGGTTCCATCTTTCATAGCTTCTGCATAGCCTCGAATGGAGGTCAAGGGAGAGCGAAAGTCATGGGAAATGTTTGCGACAAACTTCTTCTGATAGTCATCCAAATTCGCCAATTCACCCGACATATAAGAGATTGCAGCTCCAAGATCCCGGTATTCACTCAAGCCTTTCAACACTAAGGCATAGTTATAATTGCCGGAGGAGTATTGCCTGGCCGCTTTGATAAGGTTTTTGAGAGGAATTGCTGTCAAATAATAAATATATAGGAATAGCAAGAACAGCAACGGAAGAAGCATCAGATAGCAGTTATTAATGATGTCAAAATAACTAATAGCCTGAGTATGAATACTATTCATTGAAGTATTCAAAATAATGTAGCCGCTGAGCTTATAATCATACATTATCTTACGAGTAAAGCTGAACATCGGTTCCGTAAAAACACCGGAAAAAATATTCTGATCAGAGATATAATTATCGTTTAGCAGGTTGGGATCAAGCTTGTTCACATTAACTTGTACGGCATTGCCGTAACTGTCAGCATAAATTACGCCCTTCTCATCAACAAGCCAAACGCGAATGCCTAAAAATGTTTCAATGGATTTTAACTGAAGAATCAAATATTCGAGGGATATCTTATTCTCACTAAAGTTATCTATGTACTTTGAGGATAATAAGTTGGCTTCTCTCATCATCTGATCGGTTTTTTCTTTTTTCAGACGGCTCTCCATAAGATCCAGACCATATGTATTTAGGAGCAAGAGCATAAACCCGCTTGCAATGATAAGACATAGTACCAGTCTTGACCACAGAGTCTTCTTCATAGTCTACACCGACCCTTCTATTTTCTTTGAACTTTCGTTTCGAATTTGTAGCCTATTCCCCATACGGTTGATAGGCTCCAGTCACTATGATCCTTGATTTTTTCCCGTAGACGCTTAATATGTACATCCACAGTTCTGGTATCTCCAAAATACTCATAGCCCCAGATATGATCCAAAAGCTGTTCTCTGGTAAACACTTGATTCGGATTGGAAGCAAGAAAATATAACAGCTCCAGCTCCTTTGGCGGCATCTCGACAATTTCTTCAAAATACTGTACAGAGTAATTGCTCACATTAATCAAAAGGTCAGGATAGGATACATAATCTCCGGTTTGCAAGGGTTGTAAGTCAGTCGTCTCATTGGATACAGGTTGAAAACGGCGAAGGACAGCACGAACTCTGGCAACCAGTTCCTTAGAATCAAAGGGCTTTATGATATAATCATCGGCACCAAGCTCCAAGCCAAGAACCTTATCAAATATCTCACCTTTTGCGGAAAGCATAATGATTGGGGCAGATGAAGTTTTACGAATCTTGCGACAGACTTCATATCCATCAATTCCGGGAAGCATCAGATCTAACAGTACCAGATTTGGTTGATAATCCGCAAATTGCTTAATTGCCGCTTCTCCGTCATTTACAATCATAGTATCAAAGCATTCCTTGGTCAGGTATAAGGAAATGAGTTCTGCGATATTTACATCGTCATCTACAATCAATATTTTTTGTTTTGCTATCATGACTTACTCCTTTCTATTATTTGAATTCAACAATAGTTACACCGTGGTCACCTTCACCAAATACTCCGACACGAAAGGATTTCACATACTTTAACTTCTTTAGGTGGGCGTGGACAGCGTTCTTTAACGCACCCGTGCCTCTTCCGTGTATAATTGTAACCTGTGGTAGGCGGGCCAGATAAGCATCATCCAAATATTTATCAAGTTCGGAAAGTGCTTCATCGACCATCTTACCAATCAGATTGATTTCCGGATGAATCGTTGCGGATTTAGACATTAGTATCTTCCCACTTTGGGTCTTATTATAACCCGGTGCGGTGATTACTTCCTCATCGAGAAGTTCGATATCCTTCATATTCACTAGGGAACGAAGAATACCCATTTGTACGAACAAATCTCCCTTGGCGTTTGGAAGTGTACTAATTGTTCCTTTAAGTCCTAAATTGATGACATGAACAGAGTCACCTACCTTAAGATCTCTAACAGATACTTTTTTATTTTGCTTCTGTTTATGTTTTGCCTGTGCAACGTCGCTGTCACTGAGACGCTCCCTTAAGGAATTTCGCTCAGTTTCCATATCCTTTATGCTTCCGCCCTCCTGCATCCACTTATTGTACTTGCGAATGCTTAAGTCAGCAAATTCCTTGGCTTCTTGAAGAATTTGCCCTGCCTGTTCTTTGGCTTCCCTTAGGAGACGGTCACGATTTGCGTCCAGAGCTTCATTCTTCTGTGCCAGATTCTTCTTCAACTGCTCAATTTCTTGTTTGTATCGTAGGAGTTCATTTTGTTCCTTCTCGATTGTAACCCGGTTGACTTCAAGATCACTGATTAAATCCTCAAAGCTTTTATCCTGATGACCGATTCGTTCCTTGGCATCTTCAATGATATAATCGGGAAGACCAAGCTTAGAAGATATTGCAAAGGCATTACTCTTACCGGGAATTCCGATTATTAATCGATAAGTAGGTCTTAGCGTTTCAACATCAAATTCACAGGAGGCATTGGATACTCCTTCCGTGGATAATGCATAAATCTTAAGCTCACTGTAATGAGTGGTTGCCATGGCACGGATGCTTCTTCTATGAAGAGAGGAAAGGATCGACATGGCAAGAGCGGCTCCCTCGGTCGGGTCTGTTCCGGCACCTAATTCGTCAAAAAGCACCAGCGACTTTTCATCCGCTTTATTTAAAATAGTTACGATATTCGTCATATGCGAGGAAAAGGTACTGAGGCTCTGCTCGATGCTTTGCTCATCTCCGATATCGGCATAAACCTCTTCAAAGACAGCAAGCTGTGATCCGTCAAAGGCAGGGATATGCAGACCGGCCTGTCCCATTAGGGTAAGTAGACCGACAGTCTTTAAGGAAACCGTCTTTCCTCCGGTATTTGGTCCGGTAATAATCAAAAGACTAAAGTCTTTACCAATCATTATATCAATCGGAACTACCTTCTTTGGATCAATCAAAGGATGGCGTCCCTTCTTTATGCTTATAATGCCCATCTGATTGAAAATGGGTTCAGTGGCCTTCATTTGTTTCGATAGGGTTGCTCGTGCGAAGATGAAATCCAGCTCGGATAAGGTGTTAAAATCATATTTCAGTTGCTCACAGTACTCAGCGGCTTGATTGCTCAAATCAGCTAAAACCTTCTCGATCTCCTCCTGCTCCCGTATAGAAAGTTCCTTCAGTTCATTGTTCAAGCGGACAATTGCCATCGGTTCCACAAATAAGGTTGAGCCGGTCGAGGATTGATCATGAATCATACCCTGAAATTGGTTCTTGAATTCTGAACGGACGGGGAGGCAATAGCGCCCGTTTCTCATTGTAATGATAGTCTCCTGCAGCATGGTGCGGGAGGAGTTAACGATGGAGGAGAGCTCACTGCGAATTCGGTCATTCGTATTATGAATGGAGCGCCTTACTGTCTTAAGGGAAGGGCTGGCATCGTCCGCAATCTCTTCCTCAGAGATGATACAGCGTTTGATCTCATTGTTCAGAGGGGTAAGAGGTTCAAGTTCCGCAAAATATTCGGTTAAGGAATCTTCACTGATCGTATCACTATCCTTGCCGGTATAACCGCCGTAAGCCTTCACCCTAAGCGTTGAATCAAGGTCAGAGCTGATATGCAAAAGCTCAGCTGCACCTAAAGTGGAGCCGATTCCAAGGCGCATAATCGAAGACCTTATATCATGGATACCGCCAAAAGATATACTGCCCCTTCGAAGAATACGGGAGAGGGCATCGCTGGTCTCGGTTTGAAGTCTTTGGATGGTGTTCAGATCGGTACATACAGGCAGGTGGGTGCAGAGCTCCTTGCCAAAGGTAGTAGCTGCATGGGAAGCTAATAGATCAATAATTTTATTATATTCGAGGGTTCTTAATGCTTTTTCATTCATTGGGTTCAAACCTTTCATAACTACATTTCGATAATTGTCAGAATGGATCATTACTAAACTATTTTACCGTATATTACTAAGAAATAAAACAGTTAATTAACGAAATTTACTTATTTTCAACGGACGGACTATGTAACTAAACATCTTTATACTGCATATTTATATATAAATCGATAAAATCTGCGGCTCTATGTCGAAATGATGAGCTGCAAGCATATCGGTAAAACAGTAAGGGAGCCTTGATATGAAAAAAATTGTAACGATACTCAGTAGTATATTATTCGCTGTAATAAGCGTTTCTACCGTTTATGCAGCCAGTATACCGCCTCTGCTTAATCCGGGCAATGCCTCGGATCCTGCGGATTATACACCACCGGCCGGATATGTCTATTATGAGATACCGAACAGTGCAATGGAGGGAACGCATATTGCGACCTTTAACAGCTCAGGAATTGTCGATCCGACAGGACCTTATACGTTTGCTGTTACGGTTGGAACAGAGATTGGTGATAACTTTACAAAGGTGCTTGCATGGGTCAGTAATTTTCCTGTTTATGCAGTTATTGTACAGGGTGATGATGCTTTTAATCTCTACCAATATAATAACTCAAGATATAATGACATCGATTTGGTAGCACCGGATATTGCACCCGATCAACCGGCGGATGTAAGCTTTGTGGCTATCGTGTTTGATCCATTGGCTTTACCGGTTATAACGCCATGTGCGACATTCGGAATAGTACCCTTTATCATATTATTCATTATACTATTCTTATTTTTGATTACCATTATTGCATTGTTGTCTGTAATTATTAAGCTGCTAATCGGTATCTTGATAATGGGTAGAGGAAAAGGCAGAGGTAATAAGGTTGATATTGATGTTGATATAGGGAACAACGCAGATATTGATATAGGAAATAAGAATATTAATTTTGAGAAAAATACTAACGTTGAGAAAAATACTAATATTGAGAAAAATACTAATATTGATATTGAGAAGAATACGGAGATAAATATTGATAAGAGCATTAATGAATATTATGATTGTCACCATAAATGGAAAAAGCCGGATGATAGGTGTTAATAACAGTCAAGTACAAGTAAAAGAGATATAATATGAAAATGAGGGTGTTCGGGTATTTTGCCGGTGCGCCCTTATTTGAGGATGATTGCATTAAGTTCAAACCACCGATATCCCCGCCCTCCTTTGTTTACAAAAAATTCATATTCTGTTCATATTTTGGTGATAAAATAATAGTTATGCATCACCCCAGAACTTTGCTTAAAACTGTCTTCTATAAGGAGAAATATGAATGTCTGAGAACGATAAGGACAATAAGGAATATGAGTTTATCAAAGAGCAAGTGATTGAGAAAAAGCGCAAGAAAATAAAGAGATTTTTATTTCCCACGATTACCAACGTGGGGTTTGCTATCTTATTCGGTGCGACGGCAGCGTTAACCTTTGTCATTCTGGAACCGAAGCTAAGTAAATATCTTCAACATGAGGAAGAACCAATTACACCGGTCTGTTTTCCTACAGAATATCCGCAGGAACCCGATGTGGAGGATACAAATACACCGGTGGTCACACCGGATACTGCCGAACCGACTCCGGTAATTGTGGAGCAGTCCATTGCAGCTGATATTGATGACTATTTGAGTATGAATGATGATATAAGAAAAGCAGCACATGAGTTTAGCGGATCAATCGTTGAGATATCCAGTTCGTTTTCTGTCGAGGATTGGTTCGGCAAATCAGTGGATAAAGAGACATCAACCACCGGGGTTATTGTATATAACAACACCAAAGAGCTATTGATTATGGTAAGTCTGGATAGGGTGAAGGATGCCGATAGCATCAAGATTGTATTATCGGACGATACGATGGTGGAAGCCATTCTACAAGATTATGTAAGCGAAATTAATCTGGCAGTGATTGCGGTAGCAATTAAAGATATCCCCGAGTATTATATGAGTACGCTGAAGCCGGCAACGCTCGGTGAATCCTATACGGTATCGGTAGGAAGTCCCATCCTAGCACTTGGCAATCCAAATGGCTATTCGAATTCCATGGAAATTGGTATTGTAACGAGTAAGGGAAGTATCGCCAGCATAACAGATGATAATCTGGAATTATTTAATACAAGCATTACCGATAATGAAAATAGTGATGGTATTATTGTTAATATGAAAGGTAAGGTTATTGGCCTGATTACCAGAACACTAAAGGAAGAGAATAATGAGGAGATCAATACGGTGATCGGGATTAGCAGCCTGAAGTCGATCCTCGAAGTAATGGGTAACAAGGGACCTCACCTTTACTTTGGAGTTAAGATGCAGGATATGACGGATACGGCTAAAACAGAATATGATATCGGAAACGGTATTTATGTAAATGATGTACTATCGGATTCACCGGCATTTGATGCCGGAATACAAAAGGGTGATATTATCCTTGAAATCGATCAGCTGCCCATTTTGGATTCCGGCAATTTCAATAACGTCATTTCCGAATATCAGCCGGGTGATAAGCTCGATGTCAAAATAATGCGCATTAACGGTAGCAAAACGAGTGAAATAAATCTTTACGTAACCTTACAAGATAAAGCGAAATAATTCAAGTAAGCTCAAATGCTGTAGACGGGAGAAAATAGATCATAGATATTCCCGATTTACAGCATTTTTATAGCCAACAGTGTACATCTTCTCCCTGATGAAACAATGAACTGTACTTTGGAAAGATATTTACGTACGATGATCAAGAACGCAGTACAAGGATGTTGGAAATATTATTTAGTGCTTTATATATCCATAGGGGTAGGGTATAATATAAAAGATATGAAATGGACTGGTTAGAAAGGTAAATGTGAGAATGAAATTTATTCAGGAGTTAAGAGAGAATGATGTAATAAAAAATGAAATATTTCTATGTAAATCGAAGCAAGTGTTAACAGGTAAGAGTGGAAAAAGCTATGTTTCCCTTGTTTTGCAGGACAAGACCGGTACGATCGATGCAAAGATATGGGATTTTAGCAATGAAATAGAGCAATATGAGACGATGGATTTCGTACATATTGATGCAAGGGTAAACAGCTTTCAGGATGCCCTGCAGCTCAATGTCAGTAGGATTTATAAAGGCAGAGAGGGTGAATATCGCCCGGAGGATTATTTTCCGGTGTCCGCTAAGAACATTGAGACAATGTACACAGAGATCAAGAACTATGTACAGGCAATTAAGGAACCGAACTTAAGAAAATTAGCAGAGGATTTTTTCATAGAGGATAAGGAATTTGTAAAAGATTTTAAAAGTCATTCTGCAGCTAAAACGGTACATCACAGCTTTGTCGGAGGTTTACTGGAGCATACCTTAAGCGTAGTGAAACTGTGTGAATACTATTCGGTGGCCTATCCGGCCATTAATAAGGACTTGTTGATTGCGGCGGCCTTGTTTCATGATGTCGGAAAGATGGAAGAGCTCTCAAACTTTCCTGAAAATGATTATACCGACGACGGGCAGTTACTGGGACATATCTTTATAGGAGCAAATAAGGTTAACAGCCACATCAAGGGTATGGCCAAATTCCCTGCAAAGTTGACGAAGGAACTGTTGCACTGCATTCTGGCACATCACGGAGAATTGGAATACGGTTCACCTAAGAAACCGGCAACCATTGAAGCGATGGCGCTACATTTTGCAGATAATACCGATGCAAAGCTTCAGACAATGACGGAACTTTTAAATGGCGGCGATACCAAGTCCGAATGGCTGGGTTATCAGAGGTTATTTGAATCAAATATAAAGCGCAGTACAAAGAGTTAAATCGGAGATACGGACCTATGATACCAAATAAGAATGATCAGTTAGAAATTAAGATTGAGGATATCGGAGCTGAAGGCGAGGGTATCGGTAAATATGAGGGCTACACTCTATTTGTCAAGGATACAGTAATGGGTGATACCGCCTTAGTTCAGGTCACGAAGACCGGCAAGAGTTATGGGTATGCCAAGCTGATGAAGCTGGTAATACCCTCGCAGTATCGTACCGAGCCGAGATGTCCGATTGCGGCAAGGTGCGGCGGCTGCCAATTGCAACATGTGGATTACAGTAAGCAACTGGAATATAAGAATAATAAAGTCTTAAGCTGCCTAACAAGAATAGGGTGCTTTTCTGAGGTTACGATGGAGCCGATCTGTGGTATGGACGAGCCCTATTATTACCGTAATAAATCGCAGTTTCCGGTGGGAAGAGATAAAGACGGGAAGTTAATCATCGGTTTTTATGCCGGTAGAACCCATGCAATCATAGATACAGAGCATTGTTACATCGGTGCAGAGATAAATGTGGATATCCTGAAGGTAATGAGAGTGTTTTTTGAAAAGTATAAAGTCCAGCCGTATGATGAAGAATCCCATAGGGGATTGTTGCGTCATATCTTAACGCGGGTTGCTTTTAACACCGGTGAAATCATGGTTTGTCTGGTCATTAACGGAACAGTATTGCCCCATAAAGAAGAGCTGATTAGCAAACTCACAAAGCTTCCGGGAATAAAGAGCATCTGCCTGAATGTCAACAAAGAGAGAACCAATGTTATTCTGGGTGACAGGATAATTACACTCTGGGGAGAGCCCTATATCACGGACCTAATCGGAGAGGTTAAGTACCGGATCTCGCCGTTATCCTTTTATCAGATAAACCCTATTCAGACGAAGAAGCTCTATGATACCGCGCTGGAATACGCCGATCTTCATGGAGATGAGGTGGTGTGGGATCTCTACTGTGGAATCGGAACTATCTCTCTGTTCCTTGCCCAAAAGGCGAAGCAGGTGTATGGGGTCGAGATTATCCCGCAGGCCATTGACGATGCGAGGACGAATGCTGAGCTTAATAAGATCAACAATGTGACCTTCTATGTCGGGGCAGCGGAGGAGGTACTACCGAAGGCAGCTCGTGAAGATAATATTCATGCAGATGTAATCGTAGTAGACCCGCCGAGAAAAGGCTGCGAACAAAGCCTTTTGGATACCATTCTTGCAATGGCGCCTAAGCGCGTTGTCTATGTATCCTGTGATCCGGCAACCCTGGCGAGAGATTTAAAATACCTTTGTGAAAAGGATTATAAGCTTGAGAAGGTCAAGGCTTTTGATCAGTTTGCACATAGTGTGCATGTGGAGACAGTGGTTCTTTTAACACAACAATTGTTGTTGAAATGAAATAAATAATGACATCGTGAAATAAATAATGACATTCAATAATAAATATTGACATTCCCCTTCAACAATGATTACAATTTATGTAATTATGTTGAGGGGGTGTTTTTTATGCCTAGACGGAAAAATAATTTGACGAAGAAAAAAATCTATAAATTAATTAAAGAAGGACGAGGACAGGGGGAAAAGGAACACTATATACCTTGGCTACAAATTGGGGATTTTGCGTCTTTAGGAAGAGGAAATCGTGTTAATACCCCTAACAATAAGAGAGTTCATCATTTTCATAGTGACCTTGAAAGAGATTACTTCTTTTATATGCTGTGGAACGATGATGTTGATGATATACGAGAACAATTTCCACTAGATCCGGAGGAAGCTGTAGATATTGCAAAAAAGCTAGGCTATAAGCCGCCAAAACCATATAAGAGCGGATGCCCTTATGTTATGTCCACAGATATGCTTGTCACGATTAAAGAAAATAATAAGAAGTATTTAGAGGCTTATACGATCAAATATAGTCATGAGTTAAAGGAACGTCGAGTTTTTGAAAAATTGGCCATTGAAGAAACTTATTGGGGATTTCGGGATATACCATATAAAATCATCACTGAGAATGACTTCAATCGTATGGTTGCGAGAAACATATCCATGTTATTTGCGCATGCTACAATCGAACCAGAAATAAGTCAAGATGTAGTTGATCATATTTATTCTGAATTGGTTAAGGATATCATTTTCTATAAAGGATCAGTAAAAAGATTGAATGATATCTGCATAAATATTGATATGAAGAATGGATACGAAAAAGGCTTTACCCTTAGGTTCTTTTATTATTATGCTGCGTTGAAGGACATTCCTGTAAAGCTGGACCAGTTAATAGTGGGAACTTGTAATATTGATAAAATCCTTGATTATGAATGCTTTGAAAGGATGTTGAAAGGAGAAGGGGTTAGTGGAGATATCGTGTAATCATATATACCAAGATAGTCATAGTAATGAGCAATATCGAATTTTATATGTCAATATAATAGATAATGAAGTTACAGTCATAAAAACAAGCGGATATGGGTTGCCGTATCCTGTAGAACGTTCAGAAATAGAATATGAAATCGAATCCGGACTGCTCACTTTAGTTTCAGAAATTTCAAATGCATTTAATATGGACAAATTGACAGATGCTCAAAAAAGGAAAGTTGAGAATGAATGGAGTATTATTAAAGACTTTGTACAAAATGTTCCTTACTGTTATTATGGGACGGAAAGAAAAGAATTTCTAACTAAGGTAACAAATGAGCTGAATGTAGAAAGAATTAAGATACAGCGAATACTGCATAACTATTGGTCAGGAGGCAGTACTAAAGGGGCTTTAATTCCTGATTATCATGCAAGAGGTAATCGTACTCAGTTGGATAAACGTAGCATTATAATAACAGGGAGAGCACCTGCTGAAGAAGATCCCGAAAACCTAAGGAAAGCGCTAACATCGGAGGATATTAGGAATATTAAGGTGGCAATGAAAAGATATTATAACAAGGATAAAAAAAGGACGCTAATGGATGTATATAAACAAATGATATTTGATTTTTATACAGACAAAAATACAAATTTGATATTTTCATCATATCCTACGTATTACCAATTCTATTATAATGGTATGCAATTTCGAAATGATATAACCAGAACTGGGGAGAAAGCATATGCGCGTGATCATCGTGCTTTAATAGGGAGTTCAGAAGGGGAAGCATTTTGTCCAGGTGAAAAGTATCAGATTGATGCTACAATAGCTGATATATATCTTGTTGCAACTTTCGATTACAATCAAGTGGTTGGCAGACCGGTTTTGTATTTTGTAACAGATGTTTACTCGCGGACTATTGTAGGGTTTTATGTAGGAGCAGAAGGACCGTCATGGATAGGTGCAATGATGGCATTATATTATACTTTTATTAATAAAGTTGAATTATGTAAGATGTATGATATTAAGATATCTGAAGAGCAATGGCCGTGTCAGGGCTTGCCTATCTCAATTCTATGCGATAATGGTGAATTGATTAGTAAGAATAGCAATAATGTTGTAGAAGAATTAGGAATTTATATGCAAAATACGACTGCTTGGAGACCCGATTTAAAAGGAATAGTTGAACAAAGTTTTCGATTACAGAACTTAAGCACTTTATCTACGCCGGGGAAGATACAACCGGATTTTAGGCAACGTGGAGGTAAAGATTATCGTCTGGATGCCAAGTTAAATATAAAAGATTTTACTCAAATAATAATAAACTACATTTTATTATATAACAACAGAGCATTGAGAAGAAATCCGCAAGAAACAGATGATATCATACAGGATGGCATTGATTCAATTCCGCTTCATATATGGAATTGGGGGATTGAAAACCGAGGCGGAACTCTTAGACAAATAAAGGATGAATTGATTAGAACAGCCCTATTGCCTAAAATTATCGATGTTACAGTAACTTCACAGGGAATATTATATAAAAAGAATCATTATATATGTGACTATATAATTGAAAAAAAGTGGATGCAGAGAGCTAGAGATAAAGGCGGCATTAAATGTAATATAAAAATTGATCCTAGAGATACAGAGCATATTTTGTTATGTCTCGATGATGGTAGTTTTGAATGGTGCGAAAGGACGGATGCCAGTAAAGGAAAGTTTGTTGATTGGTATTATGAGGATTTTGTTACGTATGAGGAGCTTCAAGCCAGAAAACGTGCACGTATAAAGACAAGTATGCTTCAAAAGGATGGCGACTATCGTAAAAACGTTTCATTAATTATCCAAAATGCAGTAAATAGGCAGAAGGTTGTGTTTATAAAGTCAAAAGCTGTTAAGAATAATGTTAAAAATATAGATGAAGCAAGATTTTATGAAAAGCAGCTTAAGCGTGAAGCAGAGAAATTTACGCCGGCTACTAATTACGATGAAAAAGAAATTGATTTGTGGTTGGGGAATGAGGAATCATATTCTGAAGAATTTTTAAATGCGATGGATAAGGGGGATTCTGATGAGTAAATATCCGAGAAATTCTATATTTGTTGACGCAAAGTATGATGAACAAAAAGTAAACGCATATAAGAACAATCCATTAATTGAAGCGATTCCTATGTTTGAAGAAAGTAAGGATATATACAATTTACTGAATAATCCTCTTCCATTCCAGAAAGATGAAAAGGAGCAGCCGGCATTGATCCGGAGAAGATGCCTTACCCAATTAACGCAATTTTTTCGACCATTAGGATTTCATATGGATATGGCTGAGAACATAATAAATGTTCTTTACCATGGATATGAAAACCGTAATCCCTTGAGCAATGAATATGTTAAAAGACTAAATGGACTGGCAAAATGCGCAAAGGAACATGAAACGGATTATAGTAGATTTATCGGAACAAATGCTGAAACAAGTGGATTTAGTATAATTGGTATGACAGGTATGGGGAAGACATCCTGTGTAAACAGAGTTTTAACAGGAATTCCGCAAGTAATCAATCATCTTAAATATAAAAATCAAGATTTTCCGCATATGCAGATTACTTGGATGCAAATTGAGTGCCCTTTTGATGGCAGCGTAAAGGGATTATGCGGGAAGTTTCTAGAGAAATTCGATGAGATAACCAATGACAATACGTTTAAAAAGTATGCCGATAGTCCGAGAACAACTACTGATTCTATGATGTCAAAAATGGCCTCTATTGCAGCAAGACATAGCTTAGGTCTATTAATCATTGACGAATTTCAGAATATAAGCCAGGCAAAAAGCGGTGGGAAACAACAGATGATGAACTATATTTTGAATCTTGTAAATACTATCGGAGTTCCGGTTATATTAATAGGAGTCGGAGAAGCAATCAATACTATATCAGAAAATCTGATGTATGCCAGACGAACAATGGGGTTTATAGGAAATGCAACAATAACTAATCTTCAAATATTCTCATCAGATTGGGAGAGATTCATTAAGGAACTTTGGAAATATCAATGGACTAAAACGGGAACACCGTTGACATCGGAATTAAATGCAGCAATATATTTGGCTTCTGCCGGTATTATTGGTGAAGCAGTTAAGATATTTAACCTTGCACAGAAGAAAATAATAACAGATGACCCAACAAAAGAGGAAATTTTGACTGTAGATCTGATTTCGAAAGCATATTTTTCAAAAGAATATGAAGTTGAAAGAGAACTGATTGAGGAAAATATCAGGAGAGGAGAAATAAAGATTGATGCCCTAAGTCAGCAAAAACAACATAAAAATGAAAACAGTAAAAAGATGAATAATAATAAAAAATCAGAATACTCTAATGGAGATGCTTTTCCAGAAACTATACCACGAACTAATTCTGAATTCCATTCCAAGATTGCTGAATATATTGAAAACAATAAAATTGGTAGCAAACCTATACTTACATAAACTAATGGAGGTCTGAATGTTTGCTGCCTTTTTTCCCAAAGCCATATCCGGATGAGCTGTTATACAGTATTATTGCTAGATATCATGTTTGGAGCGGAAACGATGAAATGGCTGATACTATGGAACAGTTATTTGACAATCGACGTGAAAGAGCAACGGCATTAATTCCGAAACATCTTTTACGCTTGGCTGAAAAATCAACAAGATTTGGATTGGATTTTAATACATTACTTTATCAGCATACGGTATTCCCCTATTTTACTTGCTTCATGCTAAGGAGATCTTTTGATGAGGCATTAGCAAGCGTTAATGATGTGGCCAGAGAAGGTAAGTCATTTAGCATATATAAACACCATCTATTTCCTAGATATCTACGTTATTGTCCCCTTTGTATTCGAGATGACAGATGTGAATATGGGGAAGGATATTGGCATAGAGTGCATCAATCATATGGGACTTCAAGGTGTGGCAAGCATGGCTGCTATCTTAAAGATAGTAGTATTGAAATACTAGACCATAGAAATAATCGATATGCAGCGTTAGAACTACTGAACAATGTAAACGATGATTTGGAAACGGAAGAAATATCTGAGTGTAGAAATGAATTACAGATAACCTATGATATTGACTATATATACAGTAATTATGAGCTTATACGTAAATTGATATGGAATAAATATGATATGATCAGGGAAACAACTACTGCGCTTCTATTCGACCGAGGTTTATCTACAAAAAAGGGATATGTAAAGATTGATAGATTGAATCAAGAATTTTATAGTAAATATTATAATATGCAACCGGAGGAATTACTTGTAGATTTGGATAATGATAAAAAATCAACTTGGTTAATTACTTTATGTAGAGGGAGCCGTAAGTCAGTAATACCAATTCGGTTTATTTTATTTGCCGATTTTCTTGCAGGTAGATTTGAAGAGTTTATAAAATTAATTTTAGCGCAAGAGCAATTTTTAGACAGAGAGAAAACGGTGTTTCAACCACCTATAAGATTTGAGGAAAAATTGTTACAATATAGAGAACGTTGGCTTGTTGCCTGGGAGATGAACCCTAATGGACATAGGATCGATCTAGTGAAAGCAGATCGCCCGGCATATACATGGCTGAATAGGCATGATAATGATTGGATGTTAGAAAATTCACCTCAAAAAACGAAGCCACAAGGAGCCACTATTTATAAGGAATGGGCAAGCATTGATATTGAACTCCAGTGTTTGGTAGATGACGCAGTTATTCAAATAAAGAATACCGAGGGAAAGCCAGAACGAATTACGAAAGCTAGTATTTGCCGATATATGCGGCAGAAATGTATTATTGATAGAAATTCAAAATCACTACCTATGACAATGAATAAAATAAATGTAAATATCGAAAGTACTCAGGGATATCGACTTAGAAAGATTGAATGGGCAAAAAATGAATTTGACAAAGAAGGAAAACCTGCTATCCCCTGGATGATTCTAAAGAAAGCAGGTATTCGTGATAAGGATTGGTATAAATTTAGAGATCAATTTACTTTCTGATATGTGAAAACATAATTTCAAACCATCTGACTGCAGAACGTTTTGAATAATGTGCAATCGGGGTATAGTTGTTGCTGAATTTTATTGAAAGATTTTTATCACACCAATACTTATCTTCAAGAATTGATTCGATGAGTGTATTTACCGTTGCCTGGCAATTAGAAACATTTCTCACAATTATGGTTGATTTGTTATCTCCATCTTTTGTGCAAAGTTCAAAGATTATAACCGAACAATAAGGCGAAAGTATTCGCGCATAAGCATAACGCCGGGGTTGGCATATAACTGATAATTGTGTGGCGTCAGTTGTTTTTGATGATGGTAATATTCCGTAATTAATAATAGCATGATATCCCGGAAGCTTATGGAAATGAGCAATGGCTTTGCAGAAACATATAAAATCACTATCAATGTATTCAGTGAAAAAATCCTGATATTCTTTTTCGTCAAGGGTTATGTTAAGTGGATTCGCTTTTCCACCTGAGATAGCGGGCTGAGTCGAATATAGTGATTTTTCAGGTGCCTCTTCTTTTTGAAATAGCATATGGGCCGAAGTGATAGGATACTTATTTTGCTTTATAGAAGCAGGGTCTGAAAAACTATGTGATGATTGAATTTTTGATTCAAGCTGTTTTGCTTTGCCCTTATGAGGGGCAGTGGTAGAACTGATATTTATTTGATCATATTCCTCAGCGGCGTCCTGTTTAGAACGATGTCCTTGAGTAGTAGTGGTAATTTTTGAAATAGATGGATGCCAATAACTTATGGAGTAATTCGTAATTGGTATATTGTTAATACGCAAATTGAGTATAAGTATGTGCTCATACTGTTCATCCTCGTTGTAAGGATTCGCTTTCATTATACTACATCCAGAACCTATCAGATCAAGATTCTTAAATTTCGGTAAAGTAGCATGAAGGATAGTAGATTCGGCATATTTGGTATAGATAGAATCTCGCCAGTTACGCATTTCAATATTTGTATTAAAGAAAACAAAGTCCAATATATTTTTATAATAAAGATCGGAGGTATGAAAATTCCGGTTAAATACTATTTCGTAGTTGTTCTCACCTAAAGTATTTAGTGACTCGTAATAGGGTGTAAGTCCATCAGTTGTTAAAAGACTTTCTGCGTATAAGGGCTTGCTTACATACAGACATCTTATGATTTCGATACAGGGGATATAGTATAATTTTTCTTTTTCTTTTAATACAAGGACTTGCTCAGGAGATGATACTCCTAGAGCTTTCAAATATAGCAATTCATATGGAAGGGTGTAGCAGGGTTTCAATCTTCCAATATAATAATCATGAGTTGATAGAGTGAAATTCTTTTGTATTAGGCTTTTATCAGGGCCTATTGGATTCCCATCGACATAAATATATCCTAACTGAAAAAGCGGTAATAACCCCCATGCAAATTGAAATGAAAAATAATTAGGTAGACTGTTACCTGATTTCACTTTGAAATGTAAATTCATTAATCTATTAACGGATTTTACCTGCGTCTTCGGAGACGAAATCCAACATAGTGTTGCTGGCTGCCCCTTATCAAATGGCCAGTTATCAAAAGAATAAGTCATAAATATCCCCCATTTTTATTTATTAGGGACATTCTTGTAAAAATAAAAAGGTCCCCATAAAGACGTGGTGGGAGCCCAAATCACAATATTAGAGGATATACCATAGAATAAGGATGGAGCTGTTTTAAAGACTTGCACAGCAAATAAATCTATGATATAGTATCCATAAATAGAAATAGTGGGACAGCCACTTTACATTATGAGCATTAACGATGAGTCGCCAAACTTGAATCGTTAGTGCTTATTTTTTGTATTATAACAAACGCTGAAATAATCTTCAATATTATTTCGAGTAAAGATCATGTGAATACAAAGTCGGACCTTATATAGTTATTATAAAACCCTCATTCAAATATTATTGGAGAGGTTTTCTTGATGCTTGATCAGATTTTATTCCAATAAAGCACTTCTTAATCTCGTCAAGAGTGGACGAACATGAATTGGAAAAATATTATATAATTGTAAAAAATAGTTGATAATGATTGAAAAACATACTATAATAGTCTAGAAACTAGACCATAATAACAAAGGGTAATATTATAAATGAAGAATATATACTATTTTATAAACAATAAAATGAAAATACTTTTAATCCTATATGAACATCAAGTAAGAACGGATAATAAAAGTTTTTGCCCACTAAGTCAGCAAGAAATATCTGCCTTGGTGCCATGTAGCAAAATTCAGACTAATCAAATAATAAGGGAACTTATCAAAGAAGGATACATAGAAAAGCTTAGATGCAGAGGAAGATATACGTTATTACAAAAAAGTGAAGAAGTAATTAATATATTTGTTGGTCAGCTTTAATATAATGATTTTATGCTCATATTTTTCAACCAATGATGATAATACTTTAAATTACATAAAAAGGAAGAGGAATCTAAAATGAACAAATTTGAGGCAAAAACGATACCGTTGAATCAATTAGCATTGGATACTGAAAATCCTAGATTTATTACGCCTCCGAATGCAACTGAGCAAGATATTATTAACTATTTACTGGAGTATGAAGAGGTTGAAGAACTTGCCCAGAGCATTAATAAGAATCGAGGGCTATATGCTGGAGAACGTGTTATAGTATATAAAGATGGCAATAAATATGTTGTCCTAGAGGGAAATAGGAGAATCTCGGCATGTAAAATATTGACAGATAAAAAATTACTTGCCAATAAACGTCCGTACTCTGCAGCGAACCTAATTGTATTTCAGGATACATTAGATAATATTTCAGATATACAAGTTGACATTATGAGGTCAAGAACAGATGCACAAAGTTCTCTTGCGGCTAAACATATTGATGGGATCCGCAGATGGTCGCCCATATCTAAACAAAAATTCTTTTCAAAAGAATTTTCTGCCGGAAAATCCGTTGAAGAAATCCAAGACACAACCGGGACATCAAAAAATATCATAATAAAAGGTATAAAAGAGTATAATTTGGTGAATTATGCTCTTAATCTGGAAGAATGGCAAAAAAACGAACAAAATACGATTATTGATATACATAAGCTTAAAATATCACCATTCATCCGAGTGTTCACATCTTCTCCTAGAAATTCGTCCTATTCCACATTATCACAGATTCTAAAATTAAGTTTTAGTAAAGAATACATACCAGTTACCTCAATAGATATCAATATATTCAACCACTGTATTTATTTGGTTGCAAAAGCTTCATTTGATAAAACAATTCCATTTGATACTCGATCTACGCTTGAGGATGTTCCCAATCTAGTGGAATATTTAACCATTGAAGGATTGTTAACAGCTAAAGTTGACTCTGAACAGCCCACTACTACGGGCACAAGGGTGGACAACGATGCTGAAAAGTTACATCAGCAATCGAATCCCGCTAAAAATGAATTATCGGGAACAACAAGTGTTAATACAGCTCCAACAATTGAAAAAGCGACTATAATAAACAAAGCGCTAACATCGAGTAGAAATACACTAATTCCGCCAACATTTGGGGTTCAAACATCTTCTATAAAAATTAATAATATCATCCTTGAATTAAAACAGCTTAATTTAAATATGAATATAAATTCCGCAGCTGTTTTATTAAGAGTTTTAATAGAATTATCTTCAAAGTATTACCTGTATAATAATAACGCGGGGGATTTAGTAAAAGAGAAAGATTTAAAACAATTAGTAAACAATGCAGTAACCCATATGCGGAATAGTAAATTGATTAGTGACAATATGCATAGCAATATTACGAAGATTGGTAATAAAGAGATGGCTTTTGATATATTTAATGGTTATGTTCATTATGATGGCATATTACCAATAAAGTCCGAACTTATAGGATATTTTGATAATTATTGTACTTTTATCGAAAAATGTCTTTTATAAAACAAAACTATATGAGCTGAGGTGTATTATGGCAATAAAAAACCCATTAAGGTATCCGGGAGCGAAGTCAAACTTATATGACTATATCAGCCAATTGTTGATAACAGAAGATAAAATTGGCTGTACCTTTTATGAGCCGTTTGCAGGAAGTTCAGCATTATCTTTAAAACTCCTGGAGACTAACATTATAAAAGAAGCTGTTATTAATGAGAAGGATCCATTGATTTATTATTTTTGGATTTCTGTTTTTTATCACACAGAGGAACTCATTGCAAAAATTAAAGACGCTGATATAACCATAGAAAATTGGGGCGTGCAATCAAATTATAGGAATGAGAACTATTTGGTTGGAAAATCGCCGGTGGACATAGGGTTTGCAGGGCTGTTCTTGAATAGGACAAACTATTCTGGAATTTTAAAAGCAACTCCTATTGGAGGGTTGAATCAGACTTCGAAATATCCGATTGATTGTAGATTTAATAAAGAAGTGATAATTTCATCTATTGAATCCATATCATCATATCGTAACAGGATAAGAGTATATAATATGGATGCAATAGAATTTATGTCAGCATATTTAAAGTATAAGAGAAGTAATAAACTATTTGTTTATATAGACCCTCCATACTATAAAGAGGGACCAGGATTGTATCGGTGCTTTTACACACCACAACAACACGTTGCCTTGGCCAAGTTTATAAGATCGAAAACATTTCCATGGCTAATAAGTTATGATGATGTACCAGAAATTCGAAAACTTTATCAAAAGCAAGCGCCTATTAATATCTATTTAGATTACTCAGTAAATACTTGTAGAAAAGGAGAAGAATTACTGATATCAAATTTAGAGATACCGCCACTAACAAATACAGAATCTGAATTACAACCATTAATAGGATGAGAATATATTGCTTTCTATTGGTAATTGAATTCTGTAAGAAGATTATGTTTGTTGTAAAGTATGCCTTTGCCAAATGAATTATGGATTTGGTTGAAGGCATATTCTATAGAAATTAAATTGAACCATGTGACATGGAATGACTTCATTTTGTTGTATGATTTTTTGTACTAAATTGTTAAGATTATTGCTATGATTGGATATATTGATGGAGGGTAAAAATGGAGAGCAGTATAACAGTAATATTAAAAGAAACCAGAGGATTCGACAGAGCATTTCAATTAATGTATCAACCATGCCCGATTTGGACGCAGAATGAAGAATGGATTGAAGATAATACTAAAATAGGATTTGGCATGAAGGGACGCTTCAAAGACTTGTTGGATTACTGCCAGAATAACGGACATGTTCTTTCGGATGAAAAAGAATGTGTCGTACTCTGCAGAAAAGAGATGGCAAAGAATTCTCATAATGAAGTACAGGAGCTAATTAGGGATATCGCTAACAACGGTTATAAATATACGGCGATGGAATATTAAATGATAATGGATAGATCTTTTTGGTGAAATGTTGCATGCCATATAAACTATCAAAAGTGAAGAACAGCTACTAAAAACAGAGAATATAGCAGTAACTAGGAGGAGAATAATGACCTATAAGTATCAATATATAAGGAGAGAAATTTACGAAAAAAACCCGGAGGGGGAGCTTAATTCGTATAGGAGTTTTACGGATATGGTTCGCCTATTCAGGCTTCCATTCTGGATTATGCTTGGGAGCCTTTTAATTGCATGCATTTTTCTTGTTGTAGTAGTAATCTTTTATCCGAAAAGTCTACTTATTTGGATTCCCATTATAATAATATTTGTCGTAAATATGTTGAGCCAAATTCCAAGAGAAAAATATTTCTATCATTCTAAAGCACGTGAGAATGAGGTTCTAGAAAAAATGAAAAATTATGAACAATATACTTCGGGAGTACGAGAAGTGTTACATTCACAGGGCATCGATACACCGGAAAAGTTAAAAGCTTTAAGAAAAGAATGTGAATTAACATTGAAGTCTCGTGAAGATAGGTATATAAAAATTAATGGCAAAATAATTGATATGCTAATTGGAGTTCCTTTAGGAGCATTAATTGCAAGTCTAATTTATGTAGATAAGAATACCGTTCCAACGACAATCGGGAGTATAATTGTTATTGGGCTTGTTACTATAGGAATTGCTAAGTTGGTAAAATTAATAAATTATTATTCTGAAGGTTATTTTAAAGATAAATACTTATTAGATGCCATTAACGAAATGGAGTATTCGGAAATAACAATAAACAGTTGTCCCTCTAAAGATAATTCTTTTTAGGAGATTGGTATTGGTAAATCATTTGTACGGCAATAGTTAATACTGTTTTTAAGAAAACATACAATATCACTCATAGGAGAGGAAGAAACGCATAATGGTGTTGTCAGAAAAACTGAAGATTCTCATTCAGGGTATAATATCCACACCGGAATTTTGGAAAATCAATTATTACTTACGTTCGATGAAAAAAGCTCCGCATGGAGGTGTTTTCTATATTGGATACCCTAACATGTTTTTGAAATATTACCCAGTATACACATATCTGTTTTTTACGTCCAATGCTGAAATACCAGCGCCGATTCTGGATACAGTTGATATGTTTCGCACGATGATTAATGCCGTAAATATTGATGCTGAAGAATTATTGCGATATAGCCTTTGTATTGACCCGAGCGACAATGAAAACCCTCAAAACGGAAGAAGGATATATATAGCCACTTGTGGCAACATCATTAATTCTGTCAGACACGATGAGATGGAGGCTATGGTTGCTGTTTCCGACGCAATCAAAGGGAAAATAGGCTTTTCTGAAAACTTTGATATTGACGAGGAACGCCTTGCTTTACTCTTTATTTTCTCACTTATTGATAGTTTTGCTCACAGGATTCATGATATAAACGAGATTGTTGCTTATGAAAAACTGATGCTACCTATTGATAAATATGGACTGAGTGATGTGACAGATGCGGTATTTGAACGGCAAGGGTTCAGGTTGAAAGATAAATACTATCTCTACAATATTTTCCTTGATACGTCGATTGGGAGTCCTAATTCAAAAGCCCCGAAAACGATTGAGATAATCCAGAGAGTAAAGCCGCCTGTGCAGATTCTCACGCGTTGCGACGAAAACCTCGCCATACCCTATTCCCGAATGGTTAGTACAGCTACCGTAGACTTCCAAAAATGGCGCGGTATTACACTTAACTTTGATAATATCACCGAGCAGTTGAAGAGCGGTAAAGAAACCATAGTGCATTATGACCCTGAAACGCTGCATAAAATTTTTGTTTTCATCAAGTGTGGTGCCGATGAAACCGGGGAAGAGTTCTACCATGTGAATATCGAACAGCTCTGGAACCCCGATAAATTTGTAGATGCCGAGGACATGATCATGACTAACTACATTCATGGCACATACTATCCGGCGTGCGAAGCGTTTGAGCATATCGACTTCTCGGTAAACCAGTACAGCAGAGAAATCTTTGAATCTAAATACCGTGACGCAGAAAAGATAACAGGTGTTTCAATCGGCATGTACGGTAATGTACATTATAAGATATGGTGCGCGAGGGGAAAGAACCTCATACCTACGGTATGGGCTGACCTTGTATGTGCATCGCTTGACGTACCTTTCCGAGAAATTTTCATGGAGACGATTGGCGGTACTTATATAGAGGATTGAATTAAAACAATAAATATACGCTATACTGACGGGAAACATAATCACCTAGCTTTCAATGCAGAATTATACATCGGCACTTCAATTAATTAGCAAAGAATTATTGTCATTATTTATTACATATTTTGATTTAACTATAACTATATAAATAAAAAAATATAATCATTTTATATCAGTATTTATTTCACTTTATATCATTATTTATTACACGCCAACAATTGTTGAAATACAATAAATAATGCCTGCTCAGCAAGTGCCGCC
>DBTU01000022.1 GCA_002307215.1 Lachnoclostridium sp. UBA1308 | reverse complement strand
TCTTAGATAAGGCTGAACTGTAACAACAACTGTATCCGGACTGGAGAAAAAAGATTTCCCGGTCTTGTCACTCTCCTACTAGGCTGAACTATAATTATTATTTAATCTTGCAACGGTTACATAATCTCCCACTACGTATCTTTGCCCCGCATTGTACACAGGTAAACCAGGCATGTTCAGAATCATCCGAGAATTCCAGTCTATCCTCACGTATCCACTCAAATAGCTTGGACGGAATTATGTCATTCGCTTCTGATATCTGGGAAACTGTCGCTCTTGGATTAGCCATAATATAATCCCTGACTTGATCATATTTTTGTTCCTCACCACTAACCACATGGCTCAGAACCACTGCCGGACTTTCCTTTGTCGGTTCTACCTTCTTCTCGGACAAAAGCTTGGCACAATCCGCGCATAGTTCAGGACCATATATATACTTAAACAACCTTCTGCAATTTTTACATACCTTTACATCCATTTGTATCTCCTTCACCCCGAATCGTAAACAACCGAATCACTGTCTCGTTTATTACATATTGCTATATCTGCTTGTTCACAATTATATATTCATTATTAAATTGAAAATGCGGACAACAAAATTCTACATTGTTTAAAAATCTCATCATATCATCCTCATCCAGATGTATCTGACATTCATAGCAGTCATATTCCTCGTCATAGATATAGTGGAAACATTCTTCACAGTTATTCGCCTTGGACATCGGATTTCATTACCTTTCTCGTAGTGTCTATTATTATGTACTTAATTATCCATAAAATCACGTCATAATGCAATAGGACGATTGGGTAGTCATTTTAGCTAAGAGTGCAGTATCATAAATATCGCCCTTGTAAATTTAAATTTCTGTCATATAATAATCTTACAAATCAATATAACATCTTATCTTGAAAGGAACAACAAAATGGAAGAGATTTTAGCTTATCTGAAAGAGTGCAAAACATTTTATATTGCCACCTCTGAGGGAGACCAACCACGGGTACGCCCATTCGGTGCAATTACAGAATTTGAAGGAAATATCTACCTTGTTACGAATAACAGCAAGAAAGTCTATCAGCAACTGCTTCAAAATCCCAAGCTTGAAATCAGCGGTACTAATAAGGATTCATGGATTCGTCTGGAGGCAACCGCAGTCCGTGATGATCGAAAGGCTGCTCGCGAAAAAATGCTTACAGATGTTCCTTCCTTAAGCGGAATGTACACCGCTACTGATGAGCGTATGGAGGTTCTTTATCTGAAAGATGCCACAGCAACTATATGTTATTTTACAAAGGAACCAAAAACGATAAAGTTTTAAGTATCTTCTATAATAAAGTAAAGTGTAAAGTAGAAATGTGAAAATAAGCTTACCGGTTACAGATAAGAATTTACTGAAATACTTGTTCAACAACATCCACTATAAATATAGTACAAAAATGGATTCTGTAAAACAAAGTCAGTTCAAAAGAAAATCCGCTTTTTAGCTGTCCTTTTTACAGGATCCATTTTATAGCTTGGTTGTCCCTTTATATTCTTTTAACCCTAATTGAATTAATTACTACTGCTTTCTTGCAACTATCAAGAACCTATGCGTTCCACAAGATATATAGCCATTCTGAGTTATTTCCTCCTCCAATGCTTTTAATTTCTTAAAGCATTTCTCAACTGAAAAGTCCGGAAATTCCCACACACACTGTTTAGCAAAATAAACGACAGCTCCGAGGTCATAAAATTTCAACAGCGGCATTTCTTCCATCTGCTCCATAACCTGAAATCCGACTTTCTGCAATAACTCTACATTATGCTTTAAATCATGAAGTGGAAATGGCGGCGGAATATGACCCAGTAATTTTTCCATTAATCTTCTGTCGTTACGACCGCCTACCTGCTGAGAGATAAAATATCCGCCGGGCTTAAGAACACGATGAACCTCAGTTGCATCAAAGGATTCATGCTTGTTAATAACCAAGTCGAATTGGTCCTTGGGATAATCTAATCTATCATCTTCGTCAACATACTTTACTGTAATACCCAAAGGTTCTAACCGTTCTTTGCATAATGCTAAATTTGGCTGCCATCCTTCCGTCACAGATATTTGATGATATGGATGCCCCAAGCTTTTAATAAACTCTCCGCCACCGGTTCCCATATCAAGAAGAATATCAGTACTCCGTCTGTAATTATTTAGTATTTGAGTATAATCAAAGGATAGCGGTTCACTTTCCCATCTTCCATCCAAATAACTGAAATCCCATCCTTGAAAGGATTCTTGCTCTTCGCTTAATAAATATTTCTTTAAATTCTCATCATTCATATGCCCATCTCCTTTTATTTTTAATCATAAGGAAAACGGTGCAGTCCCGATAACATCTTGATATTTTCTACCTCGTTGCAATCTGCTACCAGACGACTTATTTATAAGCCTTAAACTGCACCGAGTATATACCTCGCATCCTCCACATAATGTGTTCACCCCTTCCAGGCTTTATCGCAATTTAAATTCTAACTCAATATTTGATTCTTCATCTTCACCAATTACTTCTACTGATATGGTATCAACAATTGTTTCAAATTTGTATTCATAATGTTCCAACATTTGAAAAACATTATCCATATCTTCTTTCGTCTGTACTCTTCCGACCGTCATATGGGGTTTATACATAACATCCGTTTTATAGCTTTCTAAAATGCCTTTATACAAATTACTATGTAATTCTATTATTTTCTCGTTTCCTTCCATTACATTCAGAAAGAGATAATTGCCAAATCTGTCTACTTGTTTTGAAAATCCTCCCATCTTCAAAGGAAAAGCTTCTATATTATTTAATGCTACGGCTAACCATTCCTCAATCTCTTCCTTACTAAATTCACTTGTAAACGGAAATACTAAGGTGAGATGCGGTAATAGCTTCTCTGCCAGTGGGTCGTATTCGTTACGGATTTTGTTAATTAGGTGCATATTCTTAAACTTGGGAAATATCATTATTGTTCTTTCTGTAACCATATAAACAACCTTCCCTTTGGCTTAGTTTGAGCCGAAGATTACGCAGGCGCAAGCTTCCAAGTGTGAAAATAGTCTCGCAAAATCATGCGAGCCAATATGCTTTTCAATAATTTACACTAGTTCTTACCTTCGAATTAAAATGCCCTTCATACACGATGAATTATTATGAGTTTGATATATTTTCTCTTTTTCCTCTTCGGTGCATCCAAGCAATATTTTAATTTCAGAATCCTTTTTCATTAAATCCACCGTACATATAATGGCATCAACTATTTGTTCCTTTTCTGTTCCCTTCCAAATATCAATTCCACCACCATCCATTGACGCCGTATCTTTTAAGTAGCCATAATCTACTTCATAAAGAAAATCAGGATATCTGGGGTGTGCTGTCCCCTTGGGCCTATCAATAATGATCTCCGATAGTTGAACCAGCCTATCTATAGCATTCCAAAATTCTTCATCATACTGCATTCATCTTCCCCCTATCAACTCAAATCTATACCAACTCTCGCTTGCGCTTTCTAAAGATTACCTGCTTCAAGTCTAAATTTCGGATGAGTTTCTTAGCATCATCAATTCCTTCTCCCAAATCTTCTTCCCTGTGAGAATCCGAACCTATTGTTACAAATTCTCCTCCTGTGAACTTGTAAAGCTCCAGCAATGCTTGATCCGGCATTGTCGTAGTTAAGCCTTTTCTAAGTGATGACGTATTAATCTCTAACACGATTTTTTGCTTGTGCATCGTTTCAAATATCTTAATAATTTGCGCTTCCTCAAAATAAAGTTCTCTATAATATCTTTTCGGAAAATCAATATGACCAAGACAATCAAAACCACCTTGTTCTACGGTTCTTAGCACCTCTTTCCAATATAATGAAAAGAATTCGCCGGCAGTTATTTTATCACGCACTTCTTGACACGGAAACATATCACCGACCCAGTGTACACTTCCAAGGATAAAATCATATGGATATTTTGCCAGCAAGCTTAGCTGTTCATTATACAAATGCGGTTCCGAAAATTCAATACCGGAGAGTAGGTCAAGGTCCATACCCTTTCTGACCTCTTCCAAACTATCAAAATATTGCTCGGGCTTGTAATACCCATATCCTTCATCATATTTATTAAAATCCACATGGTCGGTAAAGCATATAACGTCAATTCTCTTTTGCTTTCCTATCTCACAATACTTTCTCATATCTGCATCGGAATCGCCTGAGAATTCCGTATGTACATGCATATCACAATTCATGCCGCGCATCCCATCTCTCTGTATACTTTTAGTGTTTCCCTTGAAAAGTCCTTAGGATAATTGCGTCTCATTCTCTAAGATATACTCTTCAATCGCATCGGCTACTATTTTAGATACTCTGACAGCTTCAACAACAGTCTTCGCACCGGTTACTACATCTCCGGAAGCGAATACCCCGTCTCTCGTGGTATGACCGAATTCATCGGTAACTAATAATCCCCGGTTATTGACATCAATTCCCTTGGAATTATTCACGATGTATCTTCTTGGACTTTGGCCAATGGCCAATATTACCGAATCACACTCAAAGACGCCTTCCGCTCCTGACTCCTCTACTACTTCTCTCCCTGTGTCATCCATACTGACTACTTTAGTATCTATATATCTCACCCCTTGGTCTAATATCTCCAGTGGACTCTTATAATAATTGAATTTAACACCATCAAGCTTTGCATATTCCACTTCAGCCGCATCTGCATCCACACTCTCCGGACCCTTACGATACATGACTGTAACATCTCGGGTGCCATTTCTCAGTACCGTTCTGGCAACATCCATTGCTACATTTCCGGCACCTATGATGCAAACCCTCTTTCCCAAACTATATACATTCGGGCTTTTCAAATAATCGATTGCATAATGCACATGTCCGAAGGTCTCTCCCTTAATCTTCAAAATCTTGGGATTCCATACTCCGGTTCCGATGAATACGGCTTTATAGCCATCTCGGAAGAGATCATCCACGGAAATATTAGGACCGATTAGTGTATTCGGCCTGATCTTTATTCCCATTTCAATCAATTTATCCTTCAACTTATCCAGAATCGTCTTAGGAAGTCGAAATTCAGGAATACCATATCTCAATACTCCCCCTATTTTATCATGCGCTTCATAGATTGTGATATCATAGCCTTTTCTTGCCAGTAGAATGGCAATTGTTATTCCGGCCGGACCGGAACCTACGATAGCTACTTTTTTATCAAACTTATTTAACGGCTTTCTATCCGCATAGTTTAAATAGTACTCAGATATATAGTTTTCCACCATACCAACTAAGATAGGGCTACCTTTTTTCCCTAATACACAATATCCCTCGCATTGCCTCTCATGAGGGCATACAAGTGAACATACCACGGAAAGGGGATTATTATTAAAAAGCATTTCACCAGCATTGACAATATTACCTTCGAGCAGTAGTCTGACCACTTCGTTAAAAGGTGTGCCGACCGGACAACCCTCTTTACACTTTGGCTTTTTGCATTGCAGACATCTCTTGGCTTCTGAAATAACGATATCGGGCATAAACAGACTCCTTTTGTTGTTTATCATAAACACTTATTTACTATAACAGATGTTTTAATAGCCGTCTATGATGTTGTCACTGAAGGATCATCCACACAGTCTATAAACCCATGCCCTAAAGAAATCTGTCATAGAAATGTATCGTTTGCTTCTGTCTTCATTCACTGCTTTTAATGCAACCGCATATAACTCCTTGCTTAAATCCCATTTCTCCTCTGTGCATGGGAAAAAGCTGTTGTTTTCATACATCCGGCCTATATCACTTTCCGAATACTTGCCGAAGAAATGAAAAATCATAGCCCCTAAAGTAAAAATATTTGTTACCTCATCAATGACCGCTCCATAAATATATTCTTCCGGAGCCTTGAGCCTCTTCGTACCCCAGAAATCTGCGCCCATATTGTTATATGTTGGTTTCTTTCGAAAGAAATCTATATCACAGATCGTGGTAGTATCATTAATAAAATCATACATGATGCTGCCATCATAAAAGTCTACCGCAACATATCCCATTCTTTCTGTATGTACCAAGAATTCGAACATAGACCTTACCGATTTAAGGCGTTTATCTATCGGTAACTGCTTATATCGGCTACGTGGTGATTGTAAAAGCGGATCATTTGCATATTTTCCAAAGTTCCAATAGTCAAATAGGCAATCACCCTCCGCCCATTTAAATACCACTATATACAAACCCTCATGCTCAAAGTGTTCAACTAATTGTATTAAACTTGATTGCTTTAATATGTCATATAATGATGTTGCATTTTTAAGTACTTCCACCGCTTCCATCGTGTCTCTGTCGTAATTTGCAGTTTTAGCTCCGGCAACTTTTATAAAATATTTTATTTTTTCATCGCTTACTCCAAAGCTAATGTTACCTGAGTCATTTTGGTCAAAAACACAAAACACCTTCCCGTATTTTGATAAAAATGAAAAATCATGGGACTCCTTCATATGGAAAGAAATATTGTCTACTATTTGTGTGATCATTTTAATAACCATGCCTTTCTCATAGCCTGCAAACTTTGGGCTGCAGGCACAAATTTGCCGTGTGAATTATGATTCACACTACCTCCGTATTCGAGGGGGACTACACAAGATTAATCCTGCGCAAGTATCTCCATGGTTGTCTTATATTTATCTTCAAAAACTTTCTTGCTATTCGGGGACAACTTATTGTAGCTACGTTTCAGCTTATTCCTTACAAATTCTATCCCTTCTTCAATTCCATAGTGCCTTTTTTCATAAGCCAGGTAAAACAAAGATGGAAGACTATCAAAATGAGAAATTGCATCTGCATCAGCAACACACACTTCTTCTATTGAGCTTTTTTCCTGTGAAATGCTTCCTCGATGATTCAATATACATTTTTGAACCTTTTCAATTTTTTCAGAAGAGTAGTTCAATGATTTTAATATTTCAAATGCTATTTTTGTTCCATGAATATGGTGTTCTTCATATAAATCATAATCGGTAATAGAGGCAACATCATGTAACCAGGAAGCAATGATTACAACTTCTGTATCTGCACCAAATTGATCAGATAAAAGTATGGCATTTTTAACGACTGCTTTCATATGATAATAACAGCCCATACCAAAGAAATTATTCGGACTTTCGCACCTTGCCTTTATATCTTTTTCCAAAAACTCTATAATGTCATCTCTCATTTTTTTCCTCTTCACAGGCTATGATTTCAATTTGAGTCGTCTCAAAGCCCACTGACACTAATGACATACTTTGAATAATCGGATAAATATTCCGCTTCTAACTTACCACGCTTATTTTCAAGAATTATATCACTGTTCCTCGTCATTCGATACATCTTACTTATGCGATACCCTGAATTGAGCAATTGCATAGATTGCAGGACCTCATTAAAGTCTCTATCCTTCATGTTAGTACATATATTACTTATTGTATCATCCGCTATTGACGGTGATACCGAAACAACTCGCCAACCATAATACTCCGTTATAATAATTTTATAAGAAAATCTTTGATTTAGTGGTATATCTCTATTGGGGGATTTACATATCAAACAATTGTTAAAAGATATTCCGGCATCAATACTTAAATACTTTGAATAATAATCGACAAACATATGCCCTCCCCTATTGACTTTAACTTTTCTGATTTAAGCAATCCTTATTTTTGACATACGCAATGTATTATTGTCCCATCTTCAGGCTTATAAATCTCTCCCGTCTGACATAGTTTTATAGCATATCCCACTTGTTTAGCATAATCCGCCAGTTCGTCTATAGTAAATGCTTCCCAGTATATCTCCGTATCAGCATAGGGGAAAAACTTTCTCCCATTTAAACACTGTAGATAATTTTTACTTAAATAATTATAGTCATGTCCTGAAAAGCTCAGGATACCGTTCCTTTTTAAAACTCTGCGGCATTCCATAAGAAAAGTGATCTTATATTTATCTCCATACAATAAACCAAATGTCTGTGCCCAGATAATCACAACATCAAATTCATTATCATCAAAAGGCATACTGTATCCATCAAAATGAAGGAATGGTATATTGTAGCCTTTGATAAGAGACAATTCCGTTACTTGCTTTATAGCTTCGTTAGAAATATCAATTCCAGTAACAGAAAAGCCCATTTTTGTGAGATTAAATGCTTCTCTTCCCATACCACATCCAACATCAAGAATCTTTGCATTTTTAGGAAAGTATTTTTGACTAACTTGAGTTTCCCACAATTTCAATGTTTCTTTTTGCCAATGTATCATTTCATCAACGTTGGTTTTACTCTCATACCATTCATTAACAATATCCTGTGCCATATTATCGTCACTATTTTTCATGACATTTCGAAACTCTTCAAGAACAGCCATGTCCCTTGCTTGTAAAAATTTTTGTTGTAATGTCTCATGGGCTGATACTTTTAGCAATTCATATATTTCGTCACTATCATACCAGTCACAACTCGTACCCTCCTCTTCTTCCTCTTGAGTCAAGGTTGCATTTCTTATTTCCCCGCATTTCTTGGAAATATAATAATAAGATTGCTGCGTAAAATCCTGAAGTCCTCTGTTTTCATAAATGTATCCTAATTCCTTAATGATGTTACAGGAACATCCTGTTTCTTCAAGAACTTCTCGTTTTAACGCTTCCTCAAGACTTTCGCCTTCTTCTACTCCCCCACCGGGAAATAAGTATAATTTGTGTTTTGACATATACATTAATGCAATTTTATCTTCGTCATTTATTAATATTGTTCTAACTGTCAATCGAGGCTTTGATACTGATAAAACCTCGGAATCAATAAAGCATTTATCCGTTATTGTTTTTATTAGTTTCATAAATGCCTCCCAAGATATCTCTGTAGTTAAAAAGCATTTGCTTATTAAATATATTTGAATCAAAACGACCCGGAAATATGTCTAATTAAGTACGAGTTCGCTATTTCCATTTTTGTTCCAGATTGCATATGCTTCATTTATGTTGTCATCCAAAAACATTTTCATATATGTATCCATGTTAGGTGCTTTCGTAGAAGCCATGAATTCATTCAAGTCCATCCAAAATATTTTTCCTTCACTTGAAGATTCTATTAATTTCCCACCATATGCACAGGTCTTATATAGGAAGACCAACCACCGTTCCGGTTTCTCTTCATGATACCAATCTACCAGCCCGCATGGTTTGATATCGGATATATCCAGTCCCGTCTCTTCCTTTACCTCTCTGATCACGGAATCGATAAAGCTTTCACCATTTTCGATATGACCTCCGGGAAAAGTATATCCACCCCATTCATCCTCATCCTTTATCTTGTCTTGAACTAAAACCATATTTCTCTCTTCATCATAAATCATGCACATGTTTAGAAATGTAGCTTTCACTGTTCTATCTTTTGACATATTGTCCTCCGAGGGATTCGATTGATTCACATACCATAAACGTTTACCTATCAATTTATTCTCCGTCGTAATAGTCCACCTTGTCTTCATTTCTATAAAATGTGCTGGATTGATTATGAATTATAATTCCCGTTTTATCTGAATCCGGATAGCCAATAATATCAGGTGAATTTGTTGTATCAAAATCTATGTACTTAAGTATTTCATTCTCTGAATTATTTATTATTTTATGTGCACAATTTTCTGACGGAGGGCAAACAATAAAATCCCCTGATTTAATGTTTCTGTCCCCTTCCGGTGTTCTTAAGATACCTTGTCCGCTGATAACATAAAATACTTCTGTATTTGCTATATGATAATGATATGGATAATTTGATTTCATTGGAGGAATTTCATACATCGCAACATAACACTGACTAAAGTCCTTGCGTGGGGTGATCTCATATTTAACAAATTCATAAGGTTCATGCTCCACTTTGTGCTTTCCAGTTAGATTAATTTGATTCACAATTAAAACTTCATCCTTCATAAGCATCCTCCTATTATCCAACCTGTATTTACTTAAAAATATTTCTTGTGTTACAAACTTATTGTATACATCATACCAGATCCTTCTTTATCATTTGGCCTAAGTCGAAAGCTGCCCTTTGTCTGGAACTTTTGGTTCTGACCCATTTACTGAAACTGTGCAAGTATCTTACCATCAGAATCAGCGATGTACCAGGTGACACTAACAATTCTACCTCTCCATCCATTGTCGGGATCATAATACCTACATGTCACAGGAATTAACAGATAATCGCCATATTGTGTAACTCGTGTACTATAGTCATATTTCTTTTCTTGTTTGTAAGAAATATTAATAAACGATTCAACCAAATTTTCTTTATCAGTTCCGGAGGTATAGCGAAATACCGTAATCAATTCTTTCCCATCCGCTTTTGCACAATAAGTCTTATCTCCCAGGATATTGAAAGATGCTCCTATATTAGCAGCTTTGTATATGTAAGAAGTGGTTTTACCGGTCTTCGTGTTGTATTCATAATGTTCCCCGCTACCATCGGTTCCGTTATAGAAGACGCTGTTATCATTATGATATATCTGTTCTTCATATGTCTGCTTTGCGATAGCAGATTTTGTATTTGTACTGGGATCTAATTTTATTAATGTTCCGTACCAATAGTCGCCGGTACCCTCTATTACACCATATTGATAATAAATATCTCCGTTTATTTCAACAATATCGGACACCGTTGGATTCGACCTCTCCGATCCATCCAACTTAATCTTGTTGGTGGTTAAAACAGCTAACTTGGTCTGCTCCGACTTCAGCGTATATATTGTTAGTTTCGAAGTGGATTCCTTGAATTGGGTAAAATACAATGTATTATCCAACTTTTTTGCAAAACTGAAGGTCATGTTACCGGTATAAATCAAAGTAGCTTTCTTGCTGTCATAATTTCTTTTATATAGCTTACTTACTTCTTCTTTAATGACGGTATAGTAAATACTGCTGTCGTCAAGACATATGAGGCGGCCGCTACAAATAGTTTTCTTATCTTTGCCATCAATGGAAACCGAATAAGTATGAGTCTGATAGATGTCTTCTCCACTTTCATCGCAGGCATAATATAGGGTGTCATTATGAAGCAACATGCCCGAAATACCGTTCTCTGAAGATATGAGCTTAGTTTTCCTACTAGTGGCAACTTCCAACCGGTAGATGTCATATTCATATGTATAATCATCACCTTCTACCGTCTGTATATAATAGATACTTCCTCCGTCTTCCAGTATAGGAGAATATTCATAAACCGCTGCATTAGTGGCTGCACTGGCAATATAGACATTCTGAGGTGCCAGAAAGATAATTGTGAGAAAGACTAATATTACGTTGAGTATTCGTTTTGTTATTGTGTTCATTACATTCTCCTAATTCCTAAGTAGTTTTATTTAACTGTTTGGGTATTCTTAAGGAAAATCTATCTTTTCATAAGAGTATTCTTTAAATATCATAATACTTATCTTAGTATATTGATACTTCCTTTTCAACTACAATTCCCTTTCCGCTGATATCCTATTATATCTCCTATTTAACTGTAAATAACCATATCTAATTTTACTTAACGGTGTATATTTAATATATCCATATTATGGTTCAATACCCGTTCCTCCACAATGCCAGCATTTGCCGTCCTGATTGTTACACGTAGGACAATCCATTCTATCTCCCGTAAATTCATTATAATAATAACCGGAACCAAGACAGGTTTGACAATTGCCGGTTCCATAACATACCGTACATGTCTGAGTATAATTATCGAAAATAGTAGTCGAATCATCGTTACCTGCTAAGCCTGAAGAAGCACTGGAATCATAATTATCATCATTAACATTGGTATCGTTCGATGATAAATATGGGATGCCTGCTGCAAAGTATCCATCTAAGCTAAAAGCGTCTCCATTCACATCCGGTCCCCAAAAATAAAGATACGCATTAATAACCCCTTTGTTGTAATCAATACTATCAATCTTCAAGTAAACAGCGTCAAATTTCTTTGATGTTTCACTTTCATCAGTAATACCGGTTACAACATGATAATAACAGTAAGGGGCCGGTAACACCCATCCTGAATTATCCATTAGCGTTGTATCTACATACATGAATTTAGCAACAGAACCCTCATCAAAATTATAGAAGTCCTCATCTATGTACTCTTTTTCTTCTAATTTTGACATATTGAGATCAAGATAAAAAGTGACATTGTCCGAATACATTATCGTTACTTCTACTACAAAATCCCCATAATATTGACTACTTATATCTGTTGAATAAAGGGTATAGTCATTCTTTTGCCCATTAACTTCACCGGATAGATAGGATTCATTGACTGCCCAGTTTCCGTCACTACTTGTATAATCGTAATTACTATTTGCTTTTTCTACAACATTCGTAGGAGCTTCTGTTACTATATTTTGACTCGCTTCCGAACTATTTAAGGTTGGGGTTGGTTCATCTTCATTCTCTGTGAATGTATTATCCTGAGTATTTATATCATCTTCACTGCTATAATCGCTCGTTGATTCGTAATTATCCGTTTGTTGTTCTGCTGAACTACAGCCGGTTACTCCAAATATTACTGCAAAGCATATCACCATAACAATTATTGTACGGCTCACACAACTTTTATGATACATACAATTACACTCCTCAATTAATAATTTATCGCGCACTAATTCATTTACAAAATTATGCTCATAAATATATTATATGTTAGCCTATAAATATAATCTACTAAATTTCCATTTATTCTCATTTTCTGCATATATTTCATTGAAAACTGCAATACCTAACTTTAATATATCAAGGTAGAGTTGCCATATGTGATATTAACATTGATATTTGTGACCTCGCCACTCAATACTTTACCACCAAGTTGTAATTAATCTTTTATATAATGAACGCTAAGAATAGTACTGCAAAAGTTGCATAAAAGCTTTTCTTACTTAAAACATAAACAAGTCCCGGCAGAATTGACCAAATAAATACTCCCATTGCACCGGCGGGATGAGATAAAAAATGAATTGCACCCCAAGTAAATGCTAATCCAATGCTTGCCCAAGGGAAATGTGTTTTTCGAAACCATAAATCTCCCGCCTTCTGAAAACAAGCTATCATAACTAATACAACTATAGATTCAAACAAGTAATAAATATTTTGGAAAATCGATACCAGCCAAGCAAATGTACCATACATGCTTTTAAATCCATAATACTCACTTAATAATTGAGGGAATGCTAAATTATCAGCGATGGCCTCAATTATTCCATCTGTTATAACCAATATAAGAACAATAATAAGTGTTAACAAAGCAAACTTGTCTATCTTGAATTTAAATAATTCAAGGAATCTTTTATTCTTTTTTAGGTAAAGATAGAAAACAACTGAAGCGCCTCCCCAAAGTGCTATTGTGATTGTCCAATGAGCAACAGCTCCATACCAATGAATTGCCCAAGAAAATAGATCTGATATATTTCTTCCATCAATTATTCTATCTATGAAAAAAACCGGATATTCACATCCAAGAATAGCGAAAAACACAAGTGCTATCATAAGATAAGTTACTGGGGCAGTCTTTTTTGCATCCATATAATTCCTCCATTATATAGGGTTATATTTTCTTTCTAACGTTTCAGAGTTCCTTTTATAGCTTTTTTTCTTGTTTCAAAACTTCTATTTCGTTTAATAGTTCTTTGTGCCACTTTATTATCAAATTATAATATTCCTTTCCAAACAAAAGAGTTTTATGAGCGAAGGGATCCATCTCATTTAAGTAATCCTGCTCTATTTTATCAAGTTTCGATATTTCAATTGAAACAGAGTCAGTAAAGGATGAAATTAATACGGGAAGTTTTTCTTTTTCTAAATACCCATAAAAGAAAAGTTTTGAAAGATATTCATAATTATGTGGAGAAAATTTCACTGGTTCTTCTAACCAGCTCAAAAATTTTGTTTTACCTTCATTGGTTATTGAATATCTTTTCTTATTCCTATTACTTGAATTATCAGAATTACAAATAATATAACCTTTATACTCTAATCTTTTTAATGCCGGATATAGACTTCCGTAACTTGCATCAATGAAGTTTGATGTGCTTACCACCATAACTTTTTTTATTTCATAGCCTGTCAGGCTCCAACCGTATAAAAATCCAAGAATTATATTTTCTAGCATTGTATCTCTCCCTATATGATTTTAGTGTAGTCGGATATATCGATTCGATATATCCGACTACACTAAACAGTACTAAGGTTTTTTCATTCTGTCAATCATATTCTATAAGTTTCCTATTCACTTTAGTTTTTGAAAAGATTATTTAACTGATGTTTTAGGATCAAAAAAAGACCTCTGACAGGGCGGTTAAGTGAACCGCTTTTCGGTTCACTGCCCTAATCTAGGTCTGGTTTAAATTTATTCTCTACAGTACCACTCTTCCCTCAAAAGCACGAAGCAAGGTAACCTCATCTATGTATTCGAGGTCTCCGCCTACCGGGATTCCGCTGGCGATCCGGCTGACCTTAATGCCTGCGGGCTTTATCAATTTGCTGAGGTACATCGCTGTCGCTTCCCCCTCAAGGCTGGAATTTGTCGCAATGATTACCTCGTCAACGTCACCCTGAAGACGTAGCATTAATTCCTTTAGCCTAATATCTGCAGGACCAATGCCAAGCATCGGAGAGATGGCGCCGTGCAGCACATGATAGACACCCTCGAATTTACCGGTTTTCTCATAGGCTGCCAGATCCCTGGGATTCTCAACAACCATGATCTGTCGTTTATTCCTGCCCGGTGAAGAGCAGATTGGGCATAGCTCCTTATCCGTAAGTGTCAGACACTCCTTACAGTACCGGATATTCTTCTTAGCCTCTATCATAGAATCTGCAAGACCGCTCACCTGTTCCTGTGGCATATTGATAATATGAAATGCCAATCTCTGTGCGGTCTTTGCGCCTATTCCCGGAAGCCTTGATAGTTCCTCTATTAATTTGCTGATTTGTCTACTGTAATAATCCACTAGAAAGGAAAGCCTCCCATACCACTGAGTCCGCCGGTCAGCTGGCCCATCGTAGATGAGGAATCCTCCTCCATCTTGCGAAGCGCTTCATTGGCTGCAGCCACAATCAAATCTTCTAACATCTCGACATCCTCGGGATCAACCACTTCCTTAGAAAGCTTAATGGAGCTGATCTCTTTCTTACCGGAGACCTTTACTGTAACGGCTCCGCCGCCGGCAGTTGCTTCATATTCCTTTTCCTCAAGCTCCTTGGTCTTATCTTCCATCTGCTTTTGCATTTTCTGTGCCTGTTTCATTAAATTACCCATACCACCGGGCATCCCGCCGCCCGGGAATCCGCCATGTTTAGCCATATGTGTCATTCTCCTTTATATTTAAAATAATATTCATGGATTAGCCCATACACATTTCTATACTTGAGCTATCCCTGTTTGTTTCAATTAATTATATTATAATCCATCTGTATTTATTATGATAGTCTTAAATGCAAGTGGCTATTTTATTACAGTCTTTTCTATTCATATTCAATCGGGAATTTAATCAGCTTCGTCAAATCCGGTACCTCTTCGATGCGTTCCTTGTTCTTATCCAGAAATCTTGCACTGATCGGAACCTGTTTATTAAGAAGCTGTGCATACGCTTCCTTAATCAGTAGGATATGGGATTCTCTTTCAATTAGTTCCTTATCAATTTGATCTGTCACCACGATCACGAGATTATTACCATTATCGATACTGAGCGTGGCTCCCGTAAGCACCGAGCCCAGAGCAGGAGCTTTTCTTCCCATCTGTGTTACGATACTCTTCCAGTGCTTTGCTGCCTCTTTGATATCCTCGGGTAAGGCCTCCGGCAATACTACCGGCTTCTTTGCTACCGGCTCGGGAGTTCTCGCCACTTGTCCGGGTGCAGCATTTATAACCGCACCGTTCACTAGCTTTTCCTCCAGAAGCTTAAGGCGTGCCAGGATGGCCTCAAGATTTTGCTCCATCTCCGGTTTACACAACTTGATCAGTGCTATCTCTATCAGCACTCTCTTTCTTGTGGCATACCGTAGCTGGTTCGATAGCTCCGAGAATATTCTGATATATCTCATCAGTGTCTGCTCATCAATCCCTGCTGCCTCTTGCTTGAGGAGCTCTAGGTTCTCTGTCGAAACTTCTATCATGATATCCATGATATTCTCCGTTGTTCGGATTAAGAGCAGATTACGCAAATACCAAATAAAATCAACGACAAATTGACCAATCTCGCGTCCGTTGCTTTCGATTTCCTCCAGCAGACGAATACATTTTGCCACCTCCTGCGCCTTAATTCCGGTCAACATTCGGTGAAAGACCTGTGTGTCAACGGCACCAAGCACCTCGAGGACCTTATCATAGGTTAGCTTCTGACCCAGATAGAAGGAGATACACTGGTCCAGCAGACTTAGCGCATCACGTAAGGAACCGTCCGCCAATCTTGCAAGATAACGCAGTGCCTTATCCTCAGCTTCTACATTCTCGGCCTGCATTAATTCAGATAAGCGGTCTGTGATTGCATCTATGGTAATCCTTCTGAAATCATATCTCTGACACCTTGACAGAATCGTCACCGGTATCTTATGAACCTCTGTAGTTGCAAGAATAAATATGACATAGGAAGGAGGTTCTTCAATTGTCTTTAATAATGCGTTAAAGGCACCGGGTGAAAGCATATGCACCTCGTCAATGATATAAACCTTGTAGCGGCCTTCCGTAGGTGAATACCTGACCTCTTCTACAATCTCCCTGACATTATCGACTCCATTGTTGGAGGCAGCATCAATTTCAAGAACATTCATCGAGGCTCCCGCCTGAATTGATTTACACATGTTGCATTCGTTGCAGGGATTACCGTCTACAGGGTGCTCGCAGTTCACTACCTTGGCTAAAAGCTTAGCCACTGTTGTCTTACCGGTTCCCCTGGTTCCGCAAAAAAGATAGGCATGTCCAATTCTCCCTGCCATGATTTGATTCTTTAATGTCGTTACAATGTGTTCCTGCCCTTTAACATCCGTAAAATTGTCGGGGCGAAACTTTCGATAAAGAGCCATATATGACATAGGCTGCTTCCTTTCTAATGGATTGTTACTTTCTTATTTTCATACAGTTGCTTTTCGAATTCTTCATTTACCATAATGAATATATTCACTAAGGTGGGATCAAATAAGCTACCCTTCCCTTCTACAATAAGGTTCATCGCCTTCTGATGGGAGTATGCTTCCTTATATGCACGGCTGGAGGTCAATGCATCATAGACATCGGCTATTGAAAGCATTCTTGCATACAAGGGAATATTCTCACCCTTTAATCCGTTTGGATACCCTGATCCATCCCAATGCTCGTGATGACAGTATGCCATGTCCATTGCAATATAGAGCCACCTGGTGCCGCCGGTCTCCTTAATTATCTTCTCAAAGGCCAGTTTTCCCAAGGTTGTATGTGTCTTCATATATTCAAATTCATAGTCTTCTAGTGATGATCCCTTACGTAGTATTTCATCATTAATTCCAATCTTGCCAATATCATGGAGTGCAGCAGATCGTAAGAGTACCGCAACTTCCTCCGGCGATATTTCATCAATGTAGTCATCACTTTCCATGGCTGCATGCAACAGTATATCAAAATACCTGGTAGTATTCTTCAAATGCCCTCCGGTGGTCCCATCACGGCACTCGACAAGTTCTGCAAAGCTAATGGAAATGGCATCTTGATATCTTTCCACATAGGGTCTTTCCCTCCGTAGATCAGCTAGTTCAATCCCGTTATCCACCCTATGCAGTAACATTTCTTCCGTCACCGGGAGCGAAATATAATCCGTCTCTCCAAGTAAAAAAACCTTCTTCTCCAGCATTGTGTCTTTGCTTTCTGAAAGAAAAATGATTGGCTTCGTCTTCATCGCAGGAAATCTTTTTATCAGATCATAAGCATCTAACCCTTCGATATCATCCTCCGATATCGTTAACAAAAATAAATCCACTGGCTTCCGCTGTCTAAAAAAAGTAATTAATTCTCTATTGGAAGGTAGTGATAACACATCATAATAGGGCTTCAACGTATTTTCAACCGATGTAAACATCGTACTATTAAATCCGATGGCCAAGATATGTTTCATACAATCCTCCCCAGAAAACGATTAATTTCTAATAAATTCCTCTTACCATTTTACCCCACAATATAGCTTCCTTGTCTGGATACTACGCACATTATAACAAGCTTTACTTTTAAACGCAACCCTTAGCATCCACTGTTTTTCTGCTTACAAAAAAGGATTCTGGCATAAAGGCAACTACTCTAAATCTCTACAATTCTGCCATCCGGTTCTTTTATCGCAACGTTTTACATATCGTTAGATATGGAAAACAGACTACCGTGGGATTTTACCCTGATATATGGAAGAATTGGAATTAAACACCTATCACCACTGGCATCATTGATCCCGATACATTTAAACTACTTTGTGCCCTCAATACAGTATTTATTAATAGGTATCGCTGTACCGCCAAAATATGTAACGGCCGCATCCGACGTGCTGTTATCACCATAGGAAAGTATAACATCATTAATGGATTCGTCTTCTGCCTTCGTCACGGACTCTGAAAAATGCTCGTCCAGAATACTCCAATAATCATTCAGTCGATTCAACAACACCGAC
>DBTU01000012.1:67273-166460 GCA_002307215.1 Lachnoclostridium sp. UBA1308 | reverse complement strand
ATGTAATCATTTTCGTGTGTAGTATCAATACTTTGGCCTAGTAGCTCAGTTGGTTAGAGCGCCGCCCTGTCACGGCGGAGGTCGTGGGTTCGAGTCCCCTCTGGGTCGTAAAGGACTGGAAATTTAGTCCATTTATATCTATATATAAGCAACCTTTGCAAGATAGGACTTATCAATTAGTATATTTATAAGTTTATATAATTACTTTACTTCCAAGATATGATAAGGATGAATTAAATTACTTAGCACATAATAATCCCATGGGATCTTAGCTCAGCTGGGAGAGCATCTGCCTTACAAGCAGAGGGTCATAGGTTCGAACCCTATAGGTCCCACTCTAATATTCAAATTAGAAAGCGCTGATGTGGCTCAATAATTGATAAAATTTACTTGTAAATTTTATCAACAGAGCAATCGAGCAGAGCGCGAAGCTCTGTATTCTGAAATTAGAAAGCGCCGATGTGGCTCAATTGGCAGAGCAGCTGACTTGTAATCAGCAGGTTATCGGTTCGAGTCCGATCATCGGCTTTCAACTTAATATGGTTGATATTTTTGGATGGGTTCCCGAGTGGCCAAAGGGGGCAGACTGTAAATCTGTTAGCTGCGCTTTCGAAGGTTCGAATCCTTCTCCATCCATTCGGTTTTAAACCGAGATTAGTTCATGATAAGAGAAGTAGCTTATTGGTTAATTTATACGTGTATGATAAGACTTAAAGCGGACTATTTAAAATGCCGCGGGGTGGAGCAGTCTGGAAGCTCGTCGGGCTCATAACCCGAAGGTCATAGGTTCAAATCCTGTCCCCGCAACTTGTTATACCCATATAGTTTTCGTAATTGAGTGAAGGGTTTTCTTCTGAATTTACGAATGAGACCTTGCCCAGATAGCTCAGTTGGTAGAGCATAGGACTGAAAATCCTAGTGTCACTGGTTCAATTCCAGTTCTGGGCATTTTGCTTTGTATAAGCATGGGATATTAGCTCAGTTGGTAGAGCACATGACTTTTAATCATGGTGTCCCGGGTTCGAACCCCGGATGTCTCATATAGACCTCGTAAGAGGTCTTTTTTTATTGGGAATAAGGACTGTAACAGATAAGTAAGGTAGCATTGCATTTACAATGGAATATAATACCAAATAAGAATATTATAAAGTTAATATAAAAATAAAAAACAGGGTAATTGTAAGGCATTTCAGCAGTAAACAATAAAAAGTTACCATATTTAATAAAAAAGTCATGGACAATTATAACAATTAAAATGTATGATATAAGAAGTGAATATATGAAACAATGGTAGAATACAAACTGTAAATTAATAGGTAATTAATAAGTGAATAAGTAAACAAGCTAATAATTAGGTAAGCAAACTAATGAATAAGCAAGATAAACAAACTAATAAACAAACAAACAAATAAATAAATGAACAAATAAACAAAATATAATTAAGAAACAACGGCTAATACAGTCGATTTACAGAAGGTAGTAGTTATGGATTCAAATAGGGTTACAAAGTAAGAAGGGTATTTGATGATAATTAGATTGTGATAAAGCATAATATTTATAGATAAGATAAATTAATATACGGGGAGACATAACATGAAGTTTACTTTACCAAAGAGCAAAATAACTCCGATTATCTTTTTTGCCATTATCAGTATAGTAATATCACTGATTCTAGGACTCTATCAGCTCAACCGAATATCCCAATTTAGTTATAATGAAAAAATGAATACATATGATTCCTTAACAGAAAATATGGTTTTATTGATTAATCAGGAAATAGGGAATACATATCAATCACTAAAGGATTCAGCAGACCTTATTGGTAAAGCCGGTGATTTAAGTAAGGAAGTAATTAAGGATCTGCTACCGGTTTTGGCGGATAATAAACAATATTTGAACATAGCAATCGTCAATGAAGAAGGAGTTGGTTATGATCTTGCAGGAAATCTTGTGGATGCTTCCTCACAATCATATTATATACAGGCTAAGAAGGGTGTAATCAGTGTATCAAATAAGATAAAGGAGGCAGGCAATCATCAACCAATACTTACCGTCGCTGCGCCTATTACTAATCATGGTAATTATATGGGAGTATTGATTGCAGATATCAGCCCCAGAATATCTAATCTGACCCCGTTTAGAAACGAGATGGAACAGGGTAGCTTAGTATATGTATTGAATGCAAATAATGATTTGATACTATATATGCAGGAAACCGATATAGAACAGTTTGATTATAATAGTATTGTGCATGACGGCTGTTTTCGTTATAAAAAAGTGAAATCTAGGTCATTAATAAATCTTAGTGAGTACCTTTCTGTGGATGAAAATCAAGAGACAACCTATCTCTGGGATAAAGAAAAACTGGGGATGAATAACTGGTCCGTATTGATTGGAAGAGAGAATAAAATTAGTCCGATTACAAAAGGAATTCTGAGGCTCTCCGGAGCATTGTGGATTTATATTACCCTTAGTATGCTTCTTTTGTTTATACTGATAATAATTGTACAAAGCAGGTCCAACCATAAGGTAATAAAGATGCTTTACCTCGACCCTGTGACAGGAGGAGATAATTGGTATCGCTTCCGAAATACGGTTAATAAAATCTTATCCGGCAGGCAATTTGGTAAGAAAAAATATGCACTGATTAATTTTGATATTAATCGTTTTAAAGCCATTAATGATGCATATGGATATCAAAGGGGCGATGAAGTGCTCAAGGAAATATATCAAGCTATAAAGTGGTGGAGCCGGACCGGTGAGACATTTACCAGATATTCAGCGGATCAATTCTATATACTGATGTTTTTTCAGGAGGAAACAGAAATAGCTGAAAGAATTAATGAATTGAATGACAGGTTACATCAGCTGAGCTGTACAACATCAGCTCAAATCTCCTTTGGAGTATATACTATTACAGGACGATTGGAATCGGTTGATCGTATGGGACAGTTTGCAAACATTGCAAAAGATAATAACAAGAAGCAATCAGAAGGAATAATAAATTACTTTGACGATGTGGCCAGAGGTAGACTTATTGAAGAAGAAAATATTGAAAAGTCGATGAACGAAGCATTAAAAAACAATGAGTTTAAGGTATATCTTCAACCGAAATATACCGCTGTTGGAGAGGAAATTACAGGAGCCGAGGCACTGGTACGTTGGCATAACGTTGAAGGCAACATGATTTCACCCGGATTTTTCATTCCTGTATTTGAAAAGAATGGTTTTATTACAAAGCTAGATTACTATATGATAAAAAATGTATGTGCACTACTTCGGAACTGGATAGATAAGGGTTATTCTCCGATGCCTATTTCCGTCAATATCTCAAGAGTTCATTTTTCAAATCCTTATCTGGCAAAAATTATATGTGATATTGTTGATGATTATATGGTACCTCATAATTTGATAGAATTAGAGCTTACGGAAAGTGCATTTCTTCAGAATAAACAGATGTTGATTGAAACGGTAGTTTTGTTACGTAGCCACGGATTCCTGGTCTCAATGGATGATTTCGGTGCAGGCTATTCATCCCTGAATTCGCTGAAGGATCTGCCGCTTGATATAGTGAAACTGGATGGTGAAATGTTTTGCATGACTAATAATATGGAAAGAGGAAGGACTGTTATCCGCAATACAATTAATATGGCAAAGGATCTGCATATGAAGGTTGTTGCAGAATGTATAGAGACGAAAGAACAGGTTGAATATCTGTGTAAGGTGGGGTGTGATATCATTCAAGGTTACTATTTTGCCAAGCCAATGACGACGAATCAGTTTGAACAAAGATACTTAATTCAATCAATTGACTAAGCTGATAGTTTTAAAGTTGATTTAATAAAATGTGTGTTTAAATTGCATATTGTTTTGCGAGAACATTTATAGTATATTAAATAATGTATGAGCATAATATAAGAAAAGTATGACGGCCTTTTTCAGCGGATTATATGGGATGGAAACATTCTTATGGGGAGTAATATAATATGCTGTAGCTCAAGAACTATGTCATGTTACAGAAAGATACTGTAATTTTATATTAAGCTAAATAAAAAAATTGGACGGGCTATAGGACCGGGAGATATGTCTAGCATTACATTGTAATGGTTTTATACAGCCTCAGTCCCCAGGAGGTAAAGTTTATGAAGCTGTTTATTGATACGGCAAATGTAGAGGATATTAAGAAAGCTAACGATTTAGGAGTTATCTGTGGTGTTACTACAAACCCGTCCTTAATTGCAAAAGAAGGAAGAAACTTTGTTGAAGTTATCAAAGAAATTGCAAGTATTGTTGACGGACCAATCAGCGGTGAAGTAAAAGCTACGACTACAGATGCTGAAGGAATGATTGCAGAGGGTAGAGAAATAGCTAAAATTCATCCCAATATGGTTGTTAAGATACCTATGACCTTAGAAGGACTAAAGGCTACCAAGGTGTTGACCAGTGAAGGTATTAAAACAAATGTAACACTTATTTTCACAGCAAATCAGGCATTACTTGCAGCAAGAGCAGGAGCCACCTATGTATCTCCTTTTGTTGGACGTCTGGATGACATTTCCCAGCCGGGTACAGAGTTGATTCAGACAATTTCCGAAATATTTGAGATTCATAATATCAAATCAGAAATTATAGCTGCCAGCATTCGTAATCCGGTTCATATGACGGAATGTGCATTGGCAGGAGCTCACATTGCAACAGTTCCTTACAGCGTAATTGATCAATGTTCTAAGCATCCACTTACAACAATAGGTATTGAGAAGTTTGTTCAAGATTATAAAGCGGTATTTGGTGATAATTAAAAGGATTAACAGAATAGCCTGTTCATCCATTATTAATGATTGAGTCATAAACTTTTAGGAGGATCTATAATGAGCAATATTGATACGATGTCAGTAAATGCGATTAGAGTATTATCAGCTGAGGGTGTACAGAAGGCAAATTCCGGTCATCCGGGACTTCCGCTTGGAGCAGCAGCAATGGCTTATGAGCTTTGGGCGAAGCATATGAAACATAATCCGGCAGATCCCAAATGGCCGAACAGAGACAGATTTGTTTTATCCGGTGGACATGGGTCTATGCTTTTATATTCGTTATTACATTTATTTGGATACGGACTTACGATAGAGGATTTGAAGAACTTTCGTCAGGAAAACTCGTTAACACCAGGACATCCCGAATATGGTCATACTGTTGGTGTGGAAGCTACAACCGGTCCTCTGGGAGCAGGTATGGCTATGGCAGTTGGTATGGCAATGGGTGAAGCACATCTTGCTGCAAAGTTTAATAAGGATAGTTATCCAGTAGTAGATCATTTCACCTTTGTTCTTGGTGGCGACGGCTGTATGATGGAGGGTATAACCTCCGAGGCAATGTCCCTTGCCGGAACACTTGGCTTAGGCAAATTAATTGTATTTTATGATAGTAATAAGATTACCATCGAAGGCAGTACTGAGATTGCTTTTACGGAAGATGTTCAGAAACGCTTTGATGCATTTGGCTTCCAGACACTAGTGGTAGAGAATGGAAATAACCTGGAAGAGATAGCAGTAGCTATTGAAGCTGCGAAAGCTGACCTTACCAGACCTTCCATGATTACCGTAAAGACTAAGATTGGACACGGAAGTCCCAAAGAAGGTAAGGCGAGTGCACACGGTGAGCCTCTTGGAGCAGATAATATTAAGATATTAAAAGAGAATCTAGGATGGCCGGTTGATAAAGATTTCTATGTTCCCGATGAAGTATATGCTAATTATAAAGAACTTGTCAAAGCAGGCGCTAAAGCTGAAGATACTTGGAACACACTGTTTTCTGACTATGTTGAGGCATATCCGGAAATGAAGACCCTGTGGGATCAGTATCATGATGTGAATGCAGGCGATGACTTAATTAATAATGATGACTTTTGGGCTTTTGCGGATAAGCCGGAAGCTACCAGAAATCTTTCCGGTATTACATTGAACAAGATTAAGAATTATCTTCCGAATGTTATTGGAGGAGCGGCAGATCTTGCACCCTCAACCAAGACTTATATGAATGACATGGGAGACTTTTCTAAGGATAATTATTCGGGACGCAATCTTCACTTTGGTGTAAGAGAGTTGTCTATGGCAGCAATCGGTAACGGACTTGCTTTACACGGCGGACTTCGTGCTTATGTATCCACATTTTTTGTATTCAGTGACTATGTTAAGCCGATGGCTAGACTGTCAGCGTTAATGGGTCTTCCGTTAACTTTTGTACTTACCCATGACAGTATCGGTGTTGGCGAAGATGGACCGACCCACGAGCCGATTGAACAGTTGGCTATGCTTCGTGCCCTACCGAATTTTACCGTATTCAGACCTGCAGATGCAACCGAATGTACGGCGGCGTGGTATTATGCAATTACTTCAACAAAGACGCCGACAGCACTTGTGCTTACCCGTCAAAACCTTCCACAGCTACCCGGCTCCTCTAAAGAAGCTTTAAAGGGTGGATATATCGTATCTCCTTCCAAAAAAGCGGTACCGGATGCAATTATTATGGCTAGCGGTTCAGAGGTTGAGCTTGGCGTTAATGCACAGGCAGAGCTCGCGAAAGAAGGCGTTGATATCAGTGTTGTAAGTATGCCGTCCATGGATTTATTCGAGGCTCAGTCTGTAGAATATAAGGAAAGCATCCTTCCAAAGAATGTAAGAGCAAGAGTCGCTGTTGAAGCTGCCATCGACTTTGGATGGGGTAAGTATGTTGGCCTGGATGGAACAACCGTTACGATGAAGGGCTTCGGCGCATCTGCTCCGGCAAATATTCTCTTCAAGAAGTTCGGTTTTACCACAGAGAATGTGGTTGCAGCGGTTAAGAGTGTATTATAGTAGGTTTTTGATTAGTTGAGAATTTACTATTTATATGGTAATAATTATAGAGTGAATAAAGAATTCAGCAAGCTGAATTCTTGGTAAATATAAGAATGAATTCCATTGGTAATTCATTCTTATATTATCAGGTGTTCATCAGCGTTTACAGCCACTATGTGACTATGCTGGGTTAGTGTGTATAAAAAAAGGTATGATATTTGTTTACGGCGTTTATGAATAGATAAGCGCAGTTACAATATCATACCTTTCTTGTTTTTCTGAGGGTTGTGAACAGGTAACCTTATTTCATTTTTCTAATAGAATTTTAATACCAGTGTATTGAAAAAATATTCCATAACCGATACAATTAAGGCAGATGTGTACGGGACTATGGTAAGGAGGAAAGAACATGGCAAAAATATTAATTGTTGAGGACGAGGCTAAGATCGCAAGGTTTTTAGAATTGGAGTTAAAGCATGAAGGTTATGAGGTTGAGCTTGCGGGGGACGGAAGACTCGGACTCGAAAAGGCGCTTAAGAATAATGTGGATTTGATAGTTCTTGATATCATGCTTCCGGGATTAAGCGGTATAGAAGTATGTCGAAGAGTGCGGCAAGAGTCTCAGGTGCCGATTATTATGCTTACGGCTAAGGATGATGTAACAGATAAGGTAGCAGGGCTGGATATCGGAGCAGACGATTATATGACAAAACCCTTTGCAATTGAAGAGTTGTTGGCGAGAATTCGGGTAGCACTTAACAGGAAGAAGCAAGCAGTACAACCCTTAACGGATGTGTTGCAGATAGGAAGTCTCATCCTTAATTTGAAAAGTCACAGTGCATATTATGATAAGGAAGAATTGATTCTTACAAAGAAGGAATATGAACTTTTGGAATATTTGATTCGTAATAAAAATGTAGCATTAACCAGAGAACAGCTACTTAATAATGTTTGGGATTATGAGTACTTTGGGGATACCAATGTGGTCGATGTCTATATCAGATACTTACGGCAGAAAATTGACGAAAAGTATGGGATACATTTGATTACAACAGTTCGAGGACTGGGATACATTATTAAAGAATAGCGAATAACCTATCCGGTTCGAACATCGGAAAGGTTACGCTACAATTATACTGACATAAGGGAGGAAGGCACCTGCGTTAAACCGCCGTGAACACTATGAAGAAAAATCTGCTGGAGGCAATACGCTATATATTACGTAAAATAGTCCTCCCATTTCGTAAAAGTAAGGAGAAATGGCTTGGTAATTTCAGACTGTCGATGGCCTCGCGTATCTCAATGGCATATTTAAAGATCTTCTTAATCTTCGGAATATTCTTTGCTATCGGATTTTTCCTAATCTATATGTTATCGGAAAAGGAAGATTATGACCGGATGGCCGGGAAAATCATTACTGCGGTCGAAGGAAAAGGTTTCAATGAGGGTTTAAATCCCTATTATATGCAAGGCTTAACAGTAGAGATAATAGATAAGGCCTCAAAAAGGATGATTTATAGTGATTTGACTATTCAACCGCTAGATAACACACAGTTCTTTTATGGAATACATTATAACCGAAAGAGTAAATATGATATTCTGGTGATTGAAGAAAATAGGCATTTCAAAATAAAAAGTAAAGAATATGTGGGTCAGTTTCAATTCGATTTGACGGATAGTTATCTGCATTGTATGTCATTACTATGGAAGATAGCAATACTATATCTGTTTATGGTATATCTGATTATTCGAAGGGGAAAAAGAAGTGACAGTAAGTTATTTGAGCCACTTCGTATTATGTCGGCAACGGCTAATCGACTGACAGTAAATAATCTTCATAGTGAACGTCTTAACGTGGAGGGAACAAAGAACGAGCTAAAGGATCTGGCAACGGTTATCAATGCAATGTTAGACCGTATTGAGACCTCTTATGAAAGCCAGAAGCAGTTTGTATCAGATGCATCACATGAACTACGAACTCCGATTTCAGTAATACAAGGCTATGCAAATCTTCTTAACCGATGGGGAACAACGAATGCAGAGGTATTGCAGGAATCTATCGATGCAATCCAGAATGAAGCAAGATCTATGCAGGATTTAGTGGAAAAGCTGCTTTTCTTGTCAAGACACGATAAGAAAACATTTAAACTAAATAAAAAGCGTTTTAATATGCGACCGGTTGTAGAGGATATGGTGAAGGAGACCAAGCTTCTGGCAACTAACCGGAACATCAATAGTCAGGTTCTTGAAGATGTTATTGTATACGGAGACAAACAATCTTTAAAACAGGCAATCCGTATTTTTATAGACAACGCTGTTAAATACACCCACGACGGGGATGAGATCACGATAATGTGTCAAAAGGTAAATGGGGATTGTGTAATCACGGTCTCGGATACCGGAATAGGAATGACGAAAAAGGATATTGACCATATCTTTGATCGTTTTTATCGCTCGGATTATGTAAGAAACCAGAATATTTCCGGGCATGGTCTGGGACTATCTCTCGCTAAGTTGATTATACTGGCACATACAGGTAAGATTAAAATCAGATCTCAGTTCAAGACGGGAACAAGCTTTATTATCACACTTCCCAAAAGAAGATTTTAGGCATAGGTTAGCGAAGCGGGTAAGAAAGACATCCCAGAAGGGAAACAATCAATGGATAAGCGAGTTAGTAATGATAAATTTGTGATAAGAGAAGCGAATAAACAAGACTTAACTGAATTGCTTAAGCTTTACACACAACTTCATAATAATACGATCCCGGAGATAAAAGAGGAATTGATGGTGCTGTGGATTCGTATCCTTGAGGATAAGGATCATCATATTCTTATTGGCACTCTGGATAGAAAAATTGTATCCTCTTGTGTACTTATCATCATACCGAATCTTACTCATAACCAACAACCTTATGCCTTGATTGAAAATGTGATAACGGATGAAAACAATAGAAGCCAAGGGTTTGCTACACAACTTCTCGAACATGCCAAGGATATAGCCATAAAAGCAAATTGTTATAAACTCATGTTGATGACCGGTTCCAAGAAGGATAGTACCTTAAGCTTTTATGAAAAAGCTGGATATAACCGGGAGGATAAGACAGCATTTATACAGTGGATATAAGAATGCATTTATCGAATATAACAAACCTACGAACAGAGGCCGATACTCTACCCCCAGAGTAGGCAATGAGAAACAAAATCATTGTCTATCTCTGGGGTATTTTTATAGTAAGATATCTTCTCACAGATCCTATTAATCAACTCACCTTAAATAAATGCATCTTACTATGGTAGCTATTGCCAGGTGTTCATTTATGGAATATACTCCTAGCAAGACATTAATTTAAAATTATGGAAGGATAAATGTAAAAGTATGGACGATATTATACAGGTAAGCCACTTAAAGAAGTACTACAAAGAAGTAAAAGCTGTTGATGATATCAGCTTTCGGGTTAAAAAAGGAGAACTTTACGGCTTTCTGGGTGTGAACGGGGCGGGAAAATCCACAACAATAAATATGTTGTGTACCTTGCAAGGCAGCACACAGGGAGATGTGACGGTTTGTGGTTACAGGTTAGGTAAAGAAGACCGTGAAATCCGTAGGAGAATCGGTGTTGTATTCCAGGACAATACACTGGACGATAATTTAACAATAAAAGAAAATCTTATAACAAGAGCATCACTCTATAATCAGAACAGTAAAAACATCAAAGATAATCTTGCTTATGTATGCGAGGTACTGGATATCAGAGACCTACTAAAAAGGCAATTCGGTAAACTATCGGGAGGGCAGAAAAGACGGTGTGAGATTGCAAAGGCATTGATGAACCGCCCGGAACTACTGTTTCTCGATGAGCCAACTACGGGTCTTGATCCGCAGACACGAAAGAATGTATGGGAAAGTTTGGAGAAATTACGATATGAAGATCAAATGACAGTCTTTCTTACAACACATTACATGGAGGAGGCTTCAAAGGCCCAGTATGTTTCAATTATGGAAGCCGGTAAGGTCGTGGCTGACGGAACACCGCAGGAGCTAAAAGGAAAATACGCTCATGATATGTTAAAGCTGGTACCGGAGAATGAGGAAATCATATTGAGAAAGCTAGACGAGGAAGCCCTTATGTATGAAATGAAAAGTAATCACATTCAAGTCACCATACCTGATACTATGTATGCACTTAGGATTTTGGAGAGCATGAAAGAAAGCTTGAAATCCTTCGAGGTTATACAGGGTACAATGGATGATGTGTTCTTAAATATTACCGGGAGAGACTTATAAAATATATTGATACGATAGTGGATAAGGATTAATAAAATTAGTTTGGAGTGAATTCACAAAACAGATGCTTGAGTTCAATAAAAGGATTTCATAATAAAGTACAAATTCAGGAGGTTACTATGTTATTATTAAGATTAATAAAAAGAAATATTTTAGTTTATGCAAGGGATAAATCAAGTGTATTCTTTTCCTTGCTCGCCACACTTATTATCCTCGGATTAATGGTGGTATTCTTAGGAAAAATGAATGTGGATGGTGTTGTTGATTTATTAAATCAATTCGGAGGGACACGGGATACGGTCGCTGACAGAAGTAATGCACAGCAATTGGTTATGCTTTGGACCCTTGCCGGAATCGTAGTAGTTAATTCGGTTACTATTACACTGTCCATGATAGGCATTATGGTTGAGGATGAAACTCAGAAACGCCTTTCCAGCTTCTATGTGTCTCCGGTGAGTCGCATCACATTTGTCCTTGGCTATATCTTTGCGGCTATTATTATGGGTGTCATTATATGCAGTCTTACAGTAGTGATCGGCGAAGTATATTTTTTCTTTAATGGAGTAGCGCTTCTATCTCTGGAGCAGATGGGTAAAATTCTTTTCTTTATCCTATTGAATGTATTTACCTCCTCCAGTATGGTGTTTTTAATCTTGAATTTTGTACATAGTCAGGGAGCGTTATCCGGAATTGGCACGGTCATTGGGACACTGGTAGGCTTTTTCGCCGGTATTTATATGCCGATAGGTATGCTTCCCACAAAGGTACAGACGGTCATCAAATGTTTTCCGTTGGTTCATGGCTCCTCTTTCCTGCGGGAGATATTTACACAGGATATTCTTGTGAAAACTTTCAACAACTGCCCGGAGCAAATAATGGTTGATTATAAAAAATACATGGGGATTACAATTACTTATCAGGACGATGTCATTGGAGGAGGAATTAAGATGGCATTTTTGGTAATCAGTGGTATGGTTTTCATAGGAATATCGGTAATTCTGCAAAAACGTAGAAATGTAATGAGCAGATAGGAGATAAGAGTGAAAATAATTATTGAGGAAGCAAGCCCGGGCGAAGAGGACCAGATTATTATACGCTGCAGGGAAATTGATGATCAGATGCTTAAAATAATATCTGAACTGAAAATGGGACAGAAAAAGATAGCCGGAAGTAAGAACGGCAACATTACGATGATTGATCCCGCTAATGTGTATTATTTTGAAGGTGTTGATAATAAGGTTTTTCTTTATTGCAAACAGAACATGTATGAAACGAAACTAAAATTATATGAGATCGAAGAAGACTATAAAAACACCAACTTATTTCGGGCTTCAAAGTCAATCATACTCAATGTTACCAAGATAAAAAGTATCAGCCCGGCTTACTCCGGGCGTTTTGAAGCGTTGCTCTTTAACGGCGAGAAGGTAGTCATCTCGAGACAGTATGTGCCAGAGTTAAAGAAAAAGCTTGGATTATAGGAGGCAATATTAAGATGGATACAATAAAAAAAATGATAAATACGTTTGCTTATATCATGACAGGATCTTCATTAAGCTGTGCATTGTTTCTTACGATTTTTGCTCCAAAGCTGGAGGTTAGTATTACTTTATTATGGCAAATTGCCGCTATGTCCTTCGTATGTGCACTGGGTAATCTAATATTTTCTTATAAGAAAGTCCCTAGTAAAAAACAGATGATAATTCGTACGTTTTGTCATTACATCTACATTAATGCAATCGTATACAGTAATGCCTTTTTGTGCAAATGGCTGGCACCCGGATTAATGCCGGAAATTTTGGTAATGCTGTTGTTAGTTGCCGTTGTTTATGTTATTATAATGATAGTCAACTTCCGCAATGAGGAAAAAATTGCTAATTCTCTTAACAGACAGTTACGTAAACAGTATCCGAAACAGGAAGATGATGAGTTATAGCTAACAAAACAGGCAGGTAATAGTTACGGTTTTGTTAGCCATTATTGCGTATGGACTGAATGTTCCGGACGTAAGAGTTTGCCTTTGGCAGAACTCATTGTTTTAAAAATTTAATATACTGGGGAGCCGCAATGCGGCGGAAACGGAGAGAAAATGAAGGCACTGTCATGGTTAAAGTATTTTGTTTATTTTTTGTTGGTTGTACTATTTATATGGGTAAAGGGGCCGTTGGAGACATTATTTCAAAACAACTCTGCGAGTAAGGTTAATTACTTTTTGTATTCCCTTGTTGTTCTATATCCGATCGTCTTTGGTGTAATCTTTGGATTAGAAGCATTTATCAATGAGCGTGCAAGAATAGGCAAATGGAAACTGAATTTACCGAAACTGATTCTTATCATTATTCCCTCGTTATATGTCTCTGCTCTTTATTTCATTGCTTTAATACCGAACCAGAAAGTGAGTGATATATTTATTGCACCGATGCTTAAACTCTTTGGAACCAGTGGTTATTTTATTACAATTTTTCAGATTTTACTGGGATATTCACTTATGACTTTATTCTTTAAATCAACAGTAGCGAAGGTTGAAGAGAATAAAACATTTGATGAGGTATATGAGAAAGAAAACGATACCTGTGATGAAGTGATACCTGAAATACCACAGGATGAGGCAGAAGACAGTGTTGATGAGAGTATTGTTACTGAGAGCAATTCAGAAGATAATGCGAAATAAGGAACAATTTTGCAAATTGACAGTAAGTATGTGATCAAGTTGTTGTAAATAAATTTTACAAAAAGCCGGAAAGAACTGATTTTCATCAGCTTTCCGGCTTTTCTTATGAAATATTTAGTACTAAGCAATCAAATTCCTAAATTGAGCCATATACAGGTTGTAATAGGCGCCCTTCCGGGCAAGCAATTCTTCTGAATTTCCTTCTTCCATAATCTTACCTTCATCGATGACAAAGATGCGATCTGCTTTACGGATGGTTGATAAGCGATGTGCGATTACAAAGGAGGTTCGGCCCTTTAGCAGGGCTTCAATGCCCTGTTGAACCAAAAGTTCGGTATGTGTATCGATACTGGATGTGGCCTCATCGAGAATTAAAATCTTAGGCATTGATACCATAGTTCTAGCAAAGGCAAGGAGCTGGCGTTGCCCGATGGATAAACCGGCGCCCCTTTCTTTCAGCTCTGTTTCATACCCCTTCTCCAGTTTCATGATAAAATCGTGTGCGTTTACTGCCGTGGCAGCAGCAACAATTTCAGCATCGGTCGCATTCAGCCTGCCGTAACGAATATTATCCGCTATCGTTCCGGAGAACAGGAAGTTATCCTGAGTCATTATCCCCATCTGTTTACGAAGACTTTCGATGGAAACATCTTTAATACTATGTCCGTCGATAAGTATATTCCCCTGCTGTACATCATAAAAGCGGCTGATCAAGTTAACAATTGTGGTTTTACCGGCACCGGTCGGGCCGACAAGTGCGATAGTTTCACCCGGTTTGATGCAAAAACTCACATTATTTAATACCGTGGTATCTTCATCATAAGCAAAGGAAACATGGTCAAAGCATACTTCCCCTCGTATAGAAGGAAGTTCAGTGACTTCTTTGCCGTCTGATAATTCCGGCTTTGTATCGAGAATATCAAAAATACGATCAGCACCGGTTATATTAGTGATCAGCTGATTATAAAAGTTACTCAGGTTCATAATCGGATTCCAGAACATATTGATGTACATGGCAAAAGCCATCAGAGTTCCGATACTGCCGGCATTGATTTTTAATACGGTGACTGCGGTGAAATACATGGCAATGGAGCCAACACTCCAGCTGATATCAATTACAGAACCAAAGGCATCATTAAGTATGATGGCACGTATGAAGGAATCGCGATGCTCCTTAAGTAAGGTATCGAAGGTTTCCTCTTTCTCATTCTCCGCGGTAAGGCTCTGTATAACTCTCATGCCGGAGAGATCCTCATGAATAAATGCATTTAGATTGGAGCTCTTTTTACGGTGCGTCTGCCACCTCAGATGAGAGTGAGTCTGAATAAACCAAAGACCAAACATCATAAAGGGTAATGAAATCAGAGAGGCCAGTGCCAACTTCCAGTTGATAACCAACATAATTGTCACTACAGCACAGATTGTGACGAAGTCCGGTATCAGGGTGGTCACGCTGTTGGATAGTACATCCTTCAGAGAATTGACATCTCCGATAATTCTTGCGAGGATTTTACCGGTGGGGCGGCTGTCGAAAAAGCTGAAGCTCAGCTTCTGAATATGTGTGAAAAGTTCCTGTCTTATGGTAAGTAAAATCTTGTTCGAAATCTGTGCCATAAGATACATACGAAGCTTCACCAGGAATATAAAGGAAATATTTAGGGCGAGTGCAAATATGCCGAGGAATACAAGCCCTTTAAAATCCTTATCAGCAATATTTACGTCAATGGCCCTTTGCATAATCAATGGATTTACAATTGAAATTCCAACAGTCAGGACCATGATAATCAAAACAATCATAATCGGCCCTTTGTAAGATAGCATATAACGAAATAACCGCAATAAAATAATTTTTTTGTTTGATTTCTTTAAATATTCATCGTCTTTAACAGCATTTACTGACATACGGCACCCCCCCTCTGGCAGAACACGGAAGCGGTTATATCAATATCATTCAGATAATCACCGTATTGTGCCATATAAGTCTTGTAGTAATAACCCTCAGCCTGAAGCAGGGTCTCATGAGTCCCGCGCTCCACTATTTTACCATTCTCGAGGATGAGGATTTCATCCGCATTACGAACAGCACTGATGCGGTGAGCAATAATAATTTTGGAGGATGCGGTCTGAGTAAGTTCACTCTGGATCAGATGCTCGGTCTCCATATCAAGTGCGGAGGTGGAATCATCCAGCACCAAAATCGGGGTCTTTTTGGCAAGGGCCCTTGCAATGCTGATTCGTTGCTTTTGTCCTCCCGATAAACCAACACCACGCTCTCCCACAATTGTTTCGTACTGCTCCTCCAATTTTTCTATGAACTCAGAGGCCTGAGCTTTGGAAGAAGCATCTTCGACTTCCTGTTGATTCACATAAGATCTCTTGCCCATTATTACATTCTCCGTAATGGTATCTGAAAATAGAAATACATCCTGCATAACCAGCGAAATGCAACCACGAAGCTGCTTTAAGGCGAGATCTTTTATAGCGATATTATCAAGATAAATATTACCCTCTGTAACATCATAGAAACGTTGAAGCAAATTGATAATAGAGCTTTTACCCGTACCGGTGGCGCCCATAATACCAATCGTTTTACCGGCAGACAAATCAAAGCTGATATCGGAAAGGATGGACTTATTATCGATGGAAAAGGAAACATGGTCAAAGCAAATATTTCCTTCGATTGAATTAAGGATAATCGGTTGGTTGTTTTCAGTAATCATAGGCTCCTCAGCGTAGATTTTTCCGATTCTTTTGGTGGAAGCAATGCAAGAGGCGCACATATTTGACAGCCACCCAAGCATTTCCATAGGCCATACGATATTCATCGAATATTCTACAAAAGCGCCAAGTGTACCAAGTGTCATCTTATCGTGAATCACTTGATATCCTCCAAGTATGATAACTACTAACGGAAGCACCTTGGTAACGAATTGAAAATAGGGATAATACTTAATAAATACCTTGGATTGCTTCATGTTCAAATCATAATACTTCTGGTTATGGGATAAAAACTTCTTGATTTCGTGAGTTTCTCTCGCAAACGCTTTTACGGTACGCACACCAGCTAAGTTCTCCTGGGCAACCGTATTCAGCCTGGCATTTTCTTCACTGATGGATTCATATACCTTGCCAAGTTTCTTTTCCATAAAGATGGCGAGGGCACCCATTAACGGAACTAAGATGGTTGGAATGACGGCAAGAGTGGGGCATAATTGATACATACAGAACAAAACCAAAGTAGTATGGATAGTTATTTCAATAATCAGCATGCCAACAAAGCCGAGACCCTCCCAAATCCGGTCCACATCATCCTTGACACGGGACATCAACTCGCCGGTATTATTCTTGTCAAAAAAGTTTAAGGATAGACTCTGAATATGCTTGAACAAATCTCTTCTTATATTTAAGGATATTCTTGAGCTAACAATATCAAAGGCGAATTCCTTAAAGTACTGAAAGATACATCTTCCGAAGCCTATGATGAAAACGATTATTAGCAGGGTCGGAAGCAGGTCCAAATCTCCTCCTATTATGACGTTATCGATAATCCGCTTTGTTACCTGTGGAGACAGCATGTCGAGAGCTACACTGGCTACAGTAAATAGTATTCCAAGTACATAAGCGAACCAATATTTTATTATATATTTTGTTACTTTATTCATGTTCCTCCGTTCTTACATTCCCCTAAATGCACATGATGTAGTATTGATTTTAGTTACAAAGCACGAATTTTCCCCATGGATTTTGCATTTAAGCCGTGTGTTACTGCACTGGCGGCGTGAGTAGCGGCTGTTTAAAGGCAAAAATAAGCCGTGGTATGATACACCACGGCACAATAGTTGTAATATGAAATTGTAATAGACACCATTTCCGTCTGTATATAGGAAAGGTAAGATACAAATTCTAATATTTACTACTCCATGAGGTAATATCATATAAATTGCTCTTAGTAAAGCTTGTGGTATGGACCGCGAATCTTAATTTCATATGCTTACCTCCTTTTCTGTAATAGTCTGCCAATATTATATCCATAAATTACATTGATTGTCAACAGAAATTTGAAAATATTGTTAAGAGGCAGTAAAAGTTCTGCCTAGTCCGGTTACATCTATTTGAAGACTGAACTGTAACAAGAAACCGTAATAGGATTCATAACCTTTAAAATGAGATTATAATGTGTAAATCTTAATTTTTGATTAATAATGAGAATCTTAAAGAATTGTTCACATTTCTATGATATAATAGGAACAATGAACAAAATATGAACATAATTGGTTCGATTTTGAGGCATATAATACAAAGATAAGGTAGTGATGAAATGGATTTACCCATGTTTTATAATGAAACAGAGGATTGGAGTAGTGCTCTACTTTTATACGATGCAGCACTAAGGGAAATTAATACAAAGCTGGAAATACTGAATAATGAATTTAAATTGGCTCATCAATATAATCCGATTGAACATATTACATCCCGAATTAAAACACCCCAGAGTATTGTGAAGAAACTTAGACATAATAATAGGGACCTAACAGTTGAAAATATTGTTGAATATGTAAATGATGTGGCAGGTATTAGGATTATTTGTTCTTTTACGTCTGATATTTACCGTATAGCAAGCCTAATAACAAATCAAAGCGATATCAAGGTTCTAAAGGTGAAGGATTATATTATGTGTCCGAAGGATAACGGCTACACCAGTTACCACATGATAGTCACCATACCGGTTTTTCTCTCGGATAAAACAGTGGAAACAAAGGTTGAGATTCAGATTCGAACGATTGCAATGGATTTCTGGGCCAGCCTTGAGCATAAGATTTATTATAAGTTTGAAGGAAATGCTCCGGAACATATCAGTAAAGAGCTGAGGGAATGCGCTGACATAGTAGCCTATTTAGATCAGAAGATGTTGACACTGAATGAAGAAATTAAGGTTTTTAGCAAAGATCGTATCGGTGAATACCATGAAGAGGTTGCTAGTACCTATAGCGCTGTTGTGGCAGAAACCTTTGGGACCATAGTTGAGGAACAACCCACCGTAGAAGCTGAAGCCGCGCCTGCAGAGGATACGTCAAGAATAGGCCGTAAACGGTTACGATTTGGATTTCGATCATAATTAACAGGAGGATAAAATGGCAAATTTACCATTCGGATTAACCGTGACGAGAGATTCTGCAGCGAGAAAAAGAGAAGAATCAGCCCACACTTCCGGACAATACGAACAGAAGCTGGCAGAATACCGGGAAGCACTGGAAAATTATAAGGACTGTATTTTGGCATATTCGGGGAAACTTGACAGCTATGAGAAACGATCCTTGGACAACCAGCTTTCGATTGTACAAACAGCGCTTGATATATCCTACTTAAAGGATAAGGGTGACCGATCGATTGAGCTTTTGGAGGAATTAAAGACAGAGCAGATGAACAAGACACTTGCGAATCTGGAACATCTGATTACCACAGTACTTGATACAAATTATAAGATGGACGGACTGGATCAGAATGTAGTAAACCGTTTGTCGGAGTATATGCAGGAGCTGCAAAAACAGGAATTCGTGCAAAATCAGCAGCACCACGAAGAACTGGAAAAGGATATGGGCATTTTGAACAGAAAAGTCAGAAAAAGTAATGCACTGCTTTGGTTCTTATTTGTATTCAATCTGGTAAGTCTGGCAGGCTTGGCTTTTATGATCTTATATATTATGGAGCTGCTACCGTTTTAGGCAATCAGCTGTAATTAGGCAAATTGTAAAAGGCGCTGAAAATCACATCAATGGGGATGGATTTTCAGCGCCTGATTTTTTGTAAAAGTAACGATAGGTAAATATTATTTGAGCTTGATATTCTTTAAGAGGGCAGCTAGTCCGGTGGTCGCTTCTTCTCCCGAGGAGTAGGTTGAGGGAGCTTCATTAGCATTTCCGGTTACAGGTTCTTTTTCTTCAACAGCCTTAATACTAAGGCTTATTTTTCCATCCTTTATATCAATGATTTTGACAGTAACGGTTTCACCCTCTTTTATAACTTCACTTGGTGATTTTATTCGTTTATCACAGATTTGTGAGATGTGAACGAGTCCGGACAGACCATCCCCAATCGTTACAAAAGCACCATAAGGAAAAATCTTTTCTACACATCCTGTCGTCACAATACCTACTTGGAGGCGTGAAAGTTTACCGGTCTTATTTTTATTTTCTCGATCACGCTCCACTTCCTTGCCGGACAGCACGAGCTTCATATCAGCAGCGGAGGCTGTTATAATAATAACGTCAAGTTCCTTGCCGACATAAGAATTAAGGTCTTCAACATAGGTAAGAGACAACTGGGAAGCAGGGATAAATGCACGAACACCGTGCAAAAAGGTTATAACGCCGCCGTTCACGGTTTGGGATATCTTCACGGTGAATACTTTCTTTGAATTCATGTCTTCGGTAAGGTGTTCCCAGGCAAGGATATCATCGGCACGCTTTCTGGACAGCAATATATGACCCTGTCCGTCATCTTCATTCAGCACGGTTGCTGACAAGGTTTCACCTAGAGTTACATCTGCTTTAATTGAAAAACGAGGATCATTACTGAGTTCCTCCAGTTTTATGATGCCCTCCGTATAATAACCAAGATCAAGGATGACCTCTATCTCTGAGATACCAATTACGGTACCGGTTAAGATGTCTCCTTCTTTAATTTTCTTAAAGGAGCTTGCCAGCTCTTCCTTAAATTCATCCATAGAAGGAATAATCTCAGGTACAGGTACAGCGTCCTCCTCCACTAAAATATCCGTATCGATTGGTACCCCTTGGGGGATTACCCGGTCGTTTTCTGTTACTTCATTTTCATCCGTAGCATTCACAAAATCACTCATAATTGTCTTAGAAAGGACGTATGCCTTCCTGTAACCTCCTTTTGTCGTTTTATCAGGTAATATAGTAATAATCTGACTTTCGATAGCTAAACTAAGTATATCATAAATTCACCATATCAGATATAACCAATATACCCAAATTATTGATGTAATATTTTGGGATAAATGCAAAAATGAAAGGGATCATTTCCACTAACTCCCATGAGCCGCCTTCGGCGGCTTTCAAATCTATATTAAATAAGCAGAATATAAAAATGAATTTCCAATGGAATTCATTTTATATTCCTAAGGGCTCGTATGGTTTTTACGAGACTATTCTCATATAGATATAGGAATTGCCCTTTTTCCCGATTCGGTCAACAGCACCGACATGATGTAGTACATGAAGGGCTATTTGAGCATGATGCATAGGAAGGCCGGAGGCTTTTCGGTAATCCTTAGAGGTAAAATTGTTGCCCAGTGAAGCAGGGATAAGAAGCTGATACTGCGACGGACCGGAGATTTCGATTTCGTCCATTAGGCTTGTAGGAATCCGGTCACACCTTGTACAGCCCTTTTTCTTATCTTCACTCCAGCCGTCCAGATAACGATATTCCTCCAGATCCATCATGATGATCTTCAAACTCAGATTCGGATTATCTAGGAAACTCATAATCTTATATAGTTCAGGAAATATCGAATAAGGCGTTCCAAGCTTAGGGGATTTCCTTGGTGGACTAACCTCCCCGGTTTGTGGATTAACCCACCGAATCCACTTTACGTTGGGGATAGGATACACGATGGTTACCGGCGCAAAAGCAAGAAAGGTGGTTAGCTTCCTACGCAGCTTGTCAAAATTCCGGGTCTGAATCTCGATGATTTCGCTTCCGGTACAGATGTCAGCCACAAATCCCCCGACCTTGATTTCATGGTTGATATGATCAGGAGACAAATAGCTCTTTAATACACTGTGAACGGTTTTTTCACCTAAGGTCCCGATACCGTTCATACCCATTCTCTGGCCGATTACTTCATCGCAGACCATATTAAAAAGTTGTTTATCCAAAATGACATCATCCACTTTCTGTTATGTGTTTTCTATGAATAAGAATAAAGGATTTATCAATATTTCGCAAGTCTGGAAATAGTCATACAAGATCATGCGTGCTCAATGCGAATTATAAATAAAAGTATTTGGGTATTGTAGGAAAACCGCTGTACAAATTATTTATGCATAATTACATATATTAATCAAAAAGATGCAAAGACTATTGACATATTAACTAAAATTTGATACTCTAATAGAGGTTAGTACTCGAGAAGGTATTATCCAGAGGAAGAGCTGGGGAAGCAGAGGGTAGAAATTATAGAATAAGGTTGACCAAAACGTACGTCGGTGGGGATGTACCTTTTTGGTCAACCTTATTTGATTTTAAGGCTGATACCAGGAGCCAAGAACCTGTTTTGCCAGACTGCATAGTTCGTCATAAGTTAAGGGGCCGTTATGTGCTATTTTACTAACACCGTGACCTGCGGCTAGCTCTTCACTATAATCCTTAAGCTCATAGATACCGTAATTATAATCAGAGGGACCGATTTCAAAATGGGTAACGATAGGTATTATTCCTGCATCACTGATATAAGTCCCGTCGGAATCCTTAGTGATTGTAACAGTTGCCATTGCGCCAAGCATCCGAACAGCTTCCTTTTGATAGGAAAGGAAATTGCCTAAAGAATAGTACACAAGCATCCTGTGGTCTTCATTGGTCTGAATCCATTCCACCGGCTCAAGAACATGCGGATGTGAACCAATCACCAGATCAACTCCATTTTCATAAAAAAAGTCAGTCAGATCCTTCTGCATATCATCCGTTTCATATGAATATTCCGATCCCCAATGAGGAAATACAATCGTAAAATCTGCCTGTTCCTCTGCCGCTTTGATATCCTCGTACATCTTCTTCTTATCCAGCATATTAACTAGGTATGGTTTGTCGTCGGGAAGAGTGTGCCCATTTAAACCATAGGTATAATTGAGCATCGCGATTTTAATACCATTCTTCTGGATTATCGGTATCCGTTTACTCTGCGCCTCTGTTTCATTAATTCCAAGGGTAAGAATATCCGGATGCTGTGCCCAAAAGTCCAGGGTGTTTTTGACACCTTGATATTTCATGTCCATGGTATGATTCGTAGCCTGGAGTACCACATCAAAGCCGGCAGTTATGATAGCATCGCCTATTTCAGTCGGTGAGTTAAAATTGGGATAACCGGTATAGGAAAAATCCGAGCCGCCGAGTATCGTTTCCTGATTAATCACGGACAGATCTGCGGCAGAAATTACATCCTTGATACGCGAATAAAGATGGTCGAAGTTATACGTGCCATCCGGCTGCAATCCACTTGCTACAACCTGTTCGTGAATTAGGTTATCACCGACAGCCAAAAGGGTGACGCTGGAAGGTGTAACCGTAGGGCTTGGCACTGCGCCGCTTGGTTCCTCACTGTTCTCCAAAATATCTGTAGTTGCTTGGGTAGGTGTGATAGAAACGGTATCTGTTATCTGAGGGGCATTTGTCGGAGTTATCTGATTGTCTATTAATTCTGCTGTCGTTGTCGTGGTATTTTTTGAAGGACTGCAGCCGGAAAAAGGCATAAGAAGGAGGATAATCACAAATACATAAAAGTATATTCTTAATTTATCTATCGTAACAGTATAGGTCGGTTTTTTCATAAGGTCTCCTTAAGGCATAAATATATAACAAGCTTTGCCTTGAACAACATTGATTATAACATGTGATATCATAAAATTCTATAAAATAGATATGGTTAAGTAACATAATAAGGAGTATTTGTATTCGCCTTTTGCTTTTATTGACAAAGCACAATACTGCGTGGTATACTTTGACAATAATAATTAAAAAAGGCTATGAAAAGAAGAGTAAGCAGTAGAGCGGTCTACAGAGAACCCCGGTAAGCTGAGAAGGGGAGATGGATTGATATCCGGTTTGTTACAAATAACAGACTCGAAGAAGCTGCCGAAGATGGTCTTGGAGCTGCGCACCGAGGAAATATTCTTAGGCTGCGACGGAAGCATCCGTTAGAATGCCGGGCTGTAGATATTGCAGCGCAGGAGGTTTTTGCCGTGAGGCAAGGGCAAATTAAAGTGGTACCACGGGATATTCTCTCGTCTTTAAAGAAATTTAAGGATGGGAGTTTTTTGTTGTATAAGAATTTACATCCTGTCAATATCAAGGCAAACACGTTGCTTTTGGGTATAATATTTAAAGGCGTAGAAAGTACCATAAAAAAAAATTAAGATAGAACAGGGAAAGGAATGATAAGCATGAGTAAGAAACCGTATTACATTACAACCGCAATTGCGTATACCTCCGGCAAGCCGCATATCGGCAATTCCTACGAGATTGTTCTCGCGGACAGTATTGCGCGCTTTAAACGTTTTGAAGGCTATGAAGTATTCTTTCAGACCGGCACGGATGAGCATGGACAGAAGATAGAATTAAAAGCAGCAGAGGCAGGTATTACCCCAAAGGAATATGTTGATGGAGTGGCAGGACTGATTAAGGATATCTGGGATCTGATGAACACCTCCTATGATAAATTCATTCGTACCACAGATGCGGATCATGAGAAGCAGATTCAGAAAATTTTTCGAAAGCTATATGAGCAGGGGGATATCTATAAGGGATATTATGAAGGCTTATACTGTACCCCATGTGAATCCTTCTTTACCCAGTCACAGGCAGAGAACGGCAAATGTCCTGACTGCGGGCGGGAGCTTCAGCCGGCTAAGGAGGAGGCGTATTTCCTTAAGCTCAGTAAATATACAGCTCGTTTGATTGAGCATATCAACACTCACCCGGAATTTATCCAACCGGAATCAAGGAAGAATGAGATGATGAATAACTTCCTCCTTCCGGGTCTTCAGGACCTTTGCGTATCCAGAACCTCTTTTAAATGGGGTATTCCGGTGGATTTTGATGACAGACATGTGGTATATGTATGGATAGATGCGCTCAGTAACTATATTACGGGTATCGGCTATGATGCGGACGGCAACAGTACAGAGCAGTTTAATAAATTCTGGCCGGCGGATCTACACTTAATCGGTAAGGATATTCTTCGTTTTCATACGATATATTGGCCTATCATGTTAATGGCGCTTAATATTGCGCTACCCAAGCAAATATTCGGTCATCCCTGGCTTATGCAGGGAAGCACCGGAGATAAGATGAGTAAGTCGAGGGGAAATGTAATCTATGCCGACGACTTGGTGAAGCTGTTTGGTGTGGATGCAGTCAGGTATTTTGTGCTGCACGAGATGCCTTTCGATAACGATGGTGTTATTACCTGGGAGCTTCTGGTGGAAAGAATTAATTCCGATCTTGCCAATACGCTCGGTAATCTGGTGAATAGAACTATTTCGATGTCAAACAAATATTTTGGCGGGGTTGTAAGTAATGGGAAGGTAGCAGAGCAGGTGGATCAGGAGCTGATTGCACTTGCAAATGAGACCCCGAAGAAGGTAGCTCAAAGAATGGAGAAGCTGCGTGTAGCGGATGCCATCAGTGAAATATTTACGTTATTTAAACGCTGTAATAAATACATTGATGAGACACTGCCGTGGGCACTGGCGAAAGAGGAAGATAAAAAGGCGCGTCTGGAAACAGTACTTTACAATCTGACGGAAAGTATCTGTATCGGGACCAGCCTACTTGGGGTCTTTATGCCGGAGACTGCCACTAAGATATTTGCTCAGCTTAACAGCAAGGCTAGAACAATAGAAGAGTTGAAGGAGTTCGGTCTGTATCCGGATGGCACAAGAGTAACAGAGACACCTGAGATTTTATTTGCAAGACTTGATATTAAGGAGGTGCTTCAGAAGGTGGAAGAAGAAAAAGGACAACAGACAGCAGTACCGGAAGGATCAGTCGAAGAAAGTAAGGCAGAGAAGATTAGCAGTGAGGCGATTGATATTGAGGCAAAACCGGAGATTACGTATGAGGACTTTGCTAAGTTACAATTTCAAATAGGTGAAATCATTTCCTGCGAGGAAGTTAAAAAATCAAAGAAGCTTTTATGCTCTCAGGTTAAGATTGGTTCCCAGGTGAAGCAGATTGTTTCCGGTATCAAGGCTTACTACACACCACAAGAGATGGTTGGCAAAAAGGTTATGGTCGTGGTAAATCTAAAGCCTGCTACACTCGCGGGCATGCTATCGGAAGGAATGTTACTCTGTGCGGAGGATGCGCAGGGGAATCTGGCACTCATGGTACCGGAGAAGGAGATGCCGTCCGGAGCAGAGATTCAATAATAAGAGAATGGGTATTATATAAAATTCAAAGCAATAAATTACTCAAAATAATGAGTAATTCAAAATTGTAAGTAATTCAAAACAAAAAATATTTATAAAAGCTAATAATTGATAATAACAACTAAATTAAAAGAACAGGGTATGTTGAGAAGAATCTTAACTCCAAAATGTCGAGCAAAATTTGAACATTTTAGAGCTTTGTACTTCATTTCAACATACCCTGTTTATATTATTCGGTATCGATTCTACGTAGAGCTTCATTGGGAAACTTTATGAGCGTTAGGTGTAAGATAGGTAGCAGACTAATGATATTTTCTATATAATATAATGATAACAAAGGGGATAAAAGAGTGAAATGGTTTTTCAAATCTTTCACTCACAAAGTTTGTGCCTGCGTAACCAAAGTGTGAAGAACGCACTCGGCACAAACTTATATGCGCAAAAAGAATGCGCAGGAATAGGGGTAAAAATGAAATATAAATCAGAAATCTTTGATCATGTATTACAATTATACGAGACTACCGGATTCAATGATCATCAACTTCATTGCGTGATTCGCTTTACGAATAAGCTGGAGGTCTCTACCATGGAGGCTGCGTTAATACAATTTGTCAAGATGGTACCGATCATGTCAAGAGTGTACAGAAATAATAACGGAAACGCTTATTGGGAGGATACTAAAATGGATAACCGGTCAGACCTTTTTCAGATAGTACATAGTGAAGACGCTTTTTATCGGTTTACCTGTTCACGTACGGTGGAGGAGACCGGGCCGCAGATCAAGGTATGCCTTCTTTCAATGGAAAAGGATGCCCTGTCCATCATTATTAATCATATGGTGACTGACGGAGGCGGGCTAAAACGCTGCGTTTATCTGTTGTCAGACCTTTATTCAAGGCTCCTTAAGAATCCGGAATATGTGCCCGATAAGACGATTGATGGTGAGAGGAGTATTAGTGGAGTTGTCGATGGAATTCGTTACAGAGACAGAATTAAGATTTTACTTCACAACAATAAAGACAACAACCAGGCAGGAGCCTGTAAGTTTCCTATGAGTACGAAAAAGGCAGTTACACCCTTTATTCTGACCAGAAAATTACCCAGGGACAGATACGTCGGGGTACTTCAATATGGCAACAGACATAAGGTAACAGTAAATGATGTTATACTGACGGCATACTTTCGTGTGCTTTCCGATATGTTGGATAAAAGAGAAAAACTTCTTAGCTTTCCTATTATGATAGATATGAGAAGATATCTGGGCGACAAGGGAGAGAACGCTATGACGAATATGTCCTCTACCGTAATCCTTTGTGTGACAGTAAATCAGGGCGAGGATTTTAATCATACCTTGATGAAGGTACATGCACAGATGAAAGCCAAGAAAGAAAATTATCTGGGGTTAAGTACACACCTAAAACTGAGCGCTGTATATAAAATATTCGGCAGAAGACTGGGTTATATCTTGTTAAGAAAATCATTGAAAAACCCTGTGATATGCATGACCAATATCGGTATTATTGATGCTGAACGATTGAAGTTTGAAGGAGCCCCGGTAGAAGATGCTTATGCTTGTGGGGCAATTAAATACCGACCCCATTTCCAGATGGCGGTTACCAGCTTTAAAGATAGCATGACACTCTGCGTAAATCTGTACGGAAGCCGACAGGATCAAGATAATTGTACGACATTCCTAAACCACATGGAGGAAGAGCTGAAGTCAATTAATTGAGGATTCGTAACAATAAACAAGAAGGAGGGACACCTCCTTCTTGTTTATTTGTATATTAATATTAGTAGCCGGCAATTAAAATTTATGAGGCAACACTGAACTTATTTACTCTGATTACTAATCCAGACCTCCATATATTCTTTGATTACATCAAACTGTGCGGGTCCGATATCGAGAAGAAACTTATGAAAAGCCTTTACATTAAACTTCTTACCCAGCTTTTGTTCTGCTTCTTGTCTTAATTCCTCGATTTCCAGATAACCAATGGCATAAGGTAAATAAATTGCAGGTTCCTCCAGCAGAGTATCGTAAATAGAGTCGGCGATATCAGCCTCTCCGACGTAGGGAAGGATATAATCCGTGGATTCTTTTCGTGTCCAGCCCTCATAATGGATTCCGATATCTGCGCGGGCATACATACACAGGATTACTTTATTGTTTGTTTCCAGGAAATCGGCTAGGTTTTCATCAATACCGGCCAAATGATAGGAATAATACTCAACATAGGTGGCCCATCCCTCATCATAGCCGGTAAAGTTAAGAATATTCCTAATCGGGGCCGGATTCGTGCTCCTAAAATAAACGCATTGATATAGATGTCCGGGATATCCTTCATGCGCTACCGTTGTATAGATCATGGACAAGGTTTGCTTACTGTGCCCATTGATATAAATATTATTGTTATTGTAATTATCAATTGGGGGAACCAGGTACATGGCAGGACTCAGATAGTCAGCCAGAGATTCCGGGACATACTTGATCTTGCAGTTTACCGGTATGGCAGCAGGAAAATCTTTTGTAATATCAGCCTTTAAATCAGCTAAAATATCGTTTGGATCGGTAATCGGAAAGGAGGTAAAAGAAAGGTATTTATTAATCAAAGAAGAATCCTTTTCGGTAAGATTGTTTAAATGATTAATACCCGCATCAATTGCATGATCAAGCATCTGAATCATTTCCTGCATGCTTTTGCCGGAGCCGGTTTTATACTTGGTAAGACATTCATAATACGCCCGTCCCTTCTCGTAATAATACAGTCCGGCTTGATTTGTTCCGGTTCCCTTAAGCGAGGTCAAAGCGTCGATTAAATCCTGATAGGCAGGGATAACATTACAAAGCACTGCTTCCTTGTTGATTGCTTCATAATGAGTAATTTCTTTGGCAGTAAGACCGTCATATTCGACAATTCTCTGATTAAAATAAGTGATTAAAAAATTATTTACCGGGTCGCTGATAAAAGCCTCACATTGATCAATAATTTGTGAAGCAACCCGGTCATTCATAAACAGACCTTTAGCAGATTTCTCGCGTTCATATTGAATAATCTCCTGAAAGTATTTCTTAACGCAGGGCAGGAGATTTAAGTATTCTTCAATGTCCTTTTTATCATAAAAGCTGTACTCCGCGAGCAAGATTGGAAGCTGTGCCTGAATTCCGGTGGTTGGGCCAAGACAATCACTATAATACTGATAATCACCAAACTGAAGACTCTCTTGCAGATATTCCTTTAAAATATGATAGGTAAGCTGCTGCTTGGAAGTTAAGCTGTCATAATCATAGGATAGTAGGCTGTCAAGATAGTTCTCGGAATCCACGAGATCCCCTTTCATACAAGTAATTCCATAACCCCCAAACGTAGCGTTTGTATCATCAATCCCATATTTTTCAGGATATGCCAAAGAGTAATTCAGCGACAGGGTATCTGACTGAACCTCTTGAATAAATAAATTCTGCGTGAATTGGTTAAAAGCCTCCTGCTGTTTACGTTCGGAAGGTGTATTGCAGGCGATACCAAATAAAACTAGGCATAGGGAAACAATCACGATTGACAATAACTTTATAAGTTTTTTACACATAATACACTCCATTCTGCTGCAAACCCAACATGCCTACCCATAGAATTAGTTTGGGCCGAGGATCACGCAGGCGCAAACTTCTAAGTGTGAATTATGCTCTTCAATAATTCACATTAGCCTCCTCTTATAGAGTTTATTCGAGGGATTCTTTCAAAAGAAGTAGTACTACTATTTTTTTATAGTGACAATAGTATATTACCGGGTCCTCTGCAGTCTTTGAGGTTAAGTTTTAAGCCGAATCATCCGAAATATAAGGAACAGAAGTGCGAATCAAAAACAACGAATAGATAAAGTTAATGATAGGAAAGAGCAAATTAACAAAACCACAAAGGCGGGACAGGATGGGCTATCGGTTATCAGTTAAGGCGGAATCCGTCAGCAGGGCGGATAAGCTTGCCATACAAGAAAGTATAGATAATGATAAGAGTAGTGGGTTAGCCGGAATTAAGCAGGGACAAAGAATTACCGGTACGGTGGTTGCTGCTGACGAGGAGGTAACCCTTGATTTTGATGGGCAGAAAGTATCAGCTTCTAAAGAGGTCCTTGGTGATGTAAAGCCCGGTGAGGTTAAGAATTTTGAAGTTGTGAAGGCGACGGCCAATGAGATAGAGCTTCGAGTGATTGATGATAGTGTAAGTAATGAAGGAAATCAAAGGGCAATCATCGCTGTTAAGGTCAAGGCTTCGGACTGGGATACCATTAGAACTCAGACAGAGCAGTCAATTATGAAAATGGACCAGGAATCCGAGTATCAGGCTGTGAAGGGGAAGCTGGAGCAGATCAGTGTGGCACTTACAGAACGAGACTGCAGCTTGCTTGAGAAGGAAGGTTTTCCAATTGAAAGATTTACGGTGGAGGGTTTAGCGGAGGCGCTGGAAAGAATAAAGACAGATGCCAATCCATCTAGTGATACCACCCATTCTATGGGTAAAGTGACTCTTCGTGATGAAAAATCGTCAGGGCAGAGGAAATTAGCTGATAGAAATTTTGCGATAGCAGACACTTCGAAGATGAGGCAGGATAGAATAAGCGCTTATACCGGAACGGCAGAGAATACAAGCAAATACAGTACTAATACAACAGCCGATACAATACAGAAGACCGATACAGTACAGAAGACCGATACGGTACAGAAAACTGATACGGTACAGAAAGCTGATACGGTACAGAAAACTGAGCCCGTTCAGAAAACTGATACAATGCAGAAAACTGATGCAGTACAGAAAACTGATACGGTACAGAAAACTGATACAGTGCAGAAGACCGATACAGTGCAGAAGACCGATACAGTGCAGAAGACCAATACGGTACAGAAAGCTGATACGGTACAGAAAGTTGATACGGTACAGAAAGCTGATACGGTACAGAAAGCTGATACGGTACAGAAAGTTGATACAGTTCAGAAAGTTGATACAGTACAGAAAACTGATATGGTACAGAAAGCTGATACGGTACAGAAAGCTGATACGGTACAGAAAACAAATGTCTTAAATAATACGAAACAACAGGATAGCATGGTATTAGAAAAGACTGCCTTGACAGAGAAACTAAAGCAGGAGAATCTTCCGGTTACGGAGGAAAATTTGTCAAAGCTGTCTCAAGCCTTAAAGTTGAGTGATCTGGTAAAGAACATGGACAGCAGAGCAATGCAATATCTGATTTCCAAGGAGGTGGAACCGACGGTCGAGAACATCTATAAGGCATGTTACAGTAAAAACGGTCAGAGTTCCGGAGCAACAGGAAAGCTTTCAGATACAGCCTGGAAGGAGCTTGAGAGCCAAGTTAAGGATGTAATAAAGGGAGCAGGATATGAGGTTAGCAAACAGAATCTATCAGATGCAAAATGGCTGATTGAAAATCAACTTCCACTGACAGAGAAGACTTTTACCGACAAAAAGGATTTGGATTTCATAAAGGAGAATACGACACAAAAGGAAATACTGGATAAAATGCTGGCAGGCATGAAAATGGGCATTCATCCAAAGGATGTACCCCTGCGGCAGAAAGATACGGCGTCCTATGATAAGCTGATGGCAGATATTCATTCTATCAGTGACGAAGCGGTCTGTGAGGCTGTTTCGAAAAATGATAAACTAACGATTAAAGACCTTGTAGCGATACAGAAGAATATTTCACCGACGGCAGAAGTAAAAGAGAACAAAGCAGAAGAGTATATTATTCGGACAGCTTTACAAATAACGAAATCAGCCGGAAATATTATAGAAATGTCAACTGATATCTCGGGTGCAGCAAGAGATATGAAAAGAATAATGAAAGAAACTGCTTCTCTGGCGGATCCATTGACTGACGATATTCAAAAGGCAACCGGTGAAATTGAAAATTCTTCCTCGGAAATATCGGTACAGGCAGAAGATATTACAAAAGTAGCAACAGCCATCAGTGATGCAGTGAAAGCGACCGGTAAGACAGAGCAGGAGCGATCTCAAATACCCCATACAGCTTTTGATATACTGCGAATGGCAACGAAGATAACAAAAGATTCCGTGAGGATAACACAGAAAATATCAGATCTTACCGAAGCATCACCGGAGATGGTAAAACAGGACGAGCAGCTATCAAATAATGCAATTGACATTACAAAAGCAGCAGTTGATATTACGAGGGAAATTGCAAGTATTGCAAAGGCTGCCATGAAATTAATTGATGTAACGCAGGATATTGAAAAGCCTGTGCAAAATCTGGTTCCGACGGACGAGGTCAACCCGGTTGCAGAGGATGAGTTACCAGATTCTTCAAAAACAGGACAGAACGACAGTGAAAGTACATCCCAGAATACAAAGGATTATCCGTACGAGGAATTGAAGGCAAGACGTCAGCTGGAGGAAATCCGCCTTAAGATGACACTAGCAGTAGCCGGCCGACTCGAAAGCAAGGGGATTACGATCGATACAGAGGAGCTTTCCAAAGTGGTGGAGGATCTAAGGGATCAGGAGGACCAATATTATAAGAAGCTATTAAAGGAAGCAGATGTTCAAGAAACGGAAGACTCGGTTCAGACCCTTAAGGATACAACGCAGGGAATAGAGCGACTAAAGTATATACCGTCCAAGGTTTTGGCAAGCACCCTGTCTATACGTAGCACCCAGACAATTAGCGGGTTACTGACAGCGGGTAACAGACTTCAGGCAGAATATGCAAAGGCAGGCACAGCATATGAAACGCTGGCAACCGTTCCGAATGGGGAATACGGAGATTCCATTAAGAAGGCATTTGCAGGAGCAAATTTCCTGCTTAGTCAGATGGGTCTCGATAACACGGAGCAGAACAAGCGTGCAATTCGGATTCTCGGTTATAATCAGATGGAGATTACGAAGGAAGCGGTCAATCAGGTAAAGAGCTATGACCGGCAGGTTACCGATCTGATACAAAACCTGAGTCCGGCGGTAACGGTTCGAATGATTAAGGAAGGAATGAACCCTCTCAATATACCGGTGAACGAACTAAATCAAACGATTGATCAGATAAAGGAGGAACAGGGAATATCCTCCGAGGATAAATATAGTACATATCTTAGAGATCTTGAAAAGCAGGAGGGAATTACACCCGAGGAGAGAAAAGCCTATATTGGCATCTATCGTTTGCTATATAACGTAGATAAGTCGGATGGGGCGGCACTTGGTGCTGTTATTAAGGCAGATCGGGAGGTAACTCTGAGTAATCTTTTGACAGCAGTTTCAACAAGCAGGAAAGGAAGTCTTAATACAGTTGTTGATGATGAGTTTGGTAAATTAACAAGCATTTCCTATTCGAAGGATACAATAGCTCAACAACTTAGTGCTTTTACGGAAAAGGGAACTAAACAGGAGGAGTATAGCGTAGAAAATGGAAATAGACAGGACAATCATAGCGCGGATGAGGGAATTCGACAAGACAATCAAAGTCTGGAAGAAGTAGGGAAAGAAGACGAGCTACAGGAGCAGACAAAATATATGGATCGTATTCTTAAGAAGATCAAGGAAGAACTGAGTCCGCAGAAATTAGCGGAGGCAAGCAATAGCGTATCCTTGACCGCAGCATCACAGGAGCAGACAACTGCGTCGGCCGAGTTAACTTCAGGTAAAGGTATCTGGAATAATATTAAGGAAGTACCGATCGAGAAGCTTCTTGAACAGCTGAACAATACGAAGGAGGATCAGATATCAGAAAGTGAGGCATCTAGAGTCAAGGTTCAAGAGATACGAGAGCTTAATAAGAATGCAGAGCAATCTATCCGATTTTTAAATGATTACAAGATTCCCGGAACATCGCAAAATATCATGATGGCGAACAGCCTGTTAAGCAACGGAGATTCAGCAATTAAGAAGCTGCTAAAGCAAAAAAATGATAATTTGGTCGAAAATTCAGAAAACAACCTAAAGGAATTGAATGATTTGTCCGATAAATTAATTGATAAGAGATCAATGCAGGAAGCATACCGGAACCTGGAGGCTGATGCAAAGGAAGTTCTAAGTCAGGCATGTGCAGGTGAAAAGATTGATAGCAGGCGGCTTGCAGAGCTGAAAAGCATTGGTCAGCAGATGACATTTATGAGAACGCTTGCAGAAAAGGAGGTCTACCAGATACCGATTGAAACCGATAAAGGGATTACGAATATGAATTTGACAATCCTTCGGGGAACGAATACCTCAGGAAAAGTATCGGTCAATATCTGGTCAGAACAGCTTGGTGATATTAAGGCAGAGTTCCTGATGAAAGATCAGACGCTGAAGGGCTTCTTCAGTGGTGATAACAAGGACACATCGGAACGGCTACAGAGTAATACCGGTATCATAGAAGCAGCGGCACAAGAAAGCAACATAACCATCAAGCAGATAGATTTTAGTGTACAGAAAAGAGATAGCGCAAGTTACAGCTATCAAAATCCGGGAAATGACACAGAACACGTTTCAGGAGATACGGAACGGATCTTATACCGGATTGCAAAGGCCGTTGTTTTGACAGTACGAGCGGCAGAGAACAGCACAGATGAATTAAGCAGGGCTGTTTCTTAGAAAATGATATATTCGGCTACATGGATGTCGCTGATATTACTAATGAGTATTATATTATAATGTGCGAACCATCAAAACACGGAGGGGGATGGCTGCCGGAAAAGAAAGGGATCAGGTGATATTTAATGAGAATCAACCATAACATTTCAGCCTTGAAAGCCAATAACCAATTAGGAAAAACCAACAAATCCTTAGATGACGCTCTGGAGAAATTATCCTCAGGATACAGAATTAACAGCGCGGCAGATGACTCCGCAGGACTTGCAATTTCGGAAAAGATGAGAACACAGATATCAGGTCTGGATCAGGCATCCAGAAATGCATCCGATGGTATCTCGGTTATTCAGACAGCAGAGGGAGCATTATCAGAGACAGAGTCTATGCTCCAGAGAATGAGGGAGCTTGCTGTACAGTCAGCCAACGGTATTTACACAACACAGGATCGTAGTGCAATACAGTCGGAAATTGACCAATTAAATCAGGAGATTACAAGAATTTCTGACACTACAGAATTCAATACAATGAATTTGTTGAATGGTAATATTGACAGAAAGTCCTACACCAGTAACAATGATGTTAAATTAATATCTGTATCAGATACAGTAGCCGTGGGAGAATATGACCTTACAGTTACGCAGGATGCAAGACAGGCGGTTATTGTCGGTAATGCAACCGTTATTGATGATCCGTTAACTACCGATACCGAATTATCCTCGGATAGAAAAATAGCTGCAACGGAAGCGGGCTCAATTAATATTAATGGCGAATCCATAAAGGTAGACGAGGGAGACACCGTTGATGAGGTATTTGAGAAAATCCGCGATGCCTGTGATGCAGTAAATATTAATGTTTTCTCAGCATCAGCACCTGATAATACAGGCACCGATCATACCATGGCCGGTTATACCAGTGACCCATTAGCTGAGGGTTCCTCTCTTATATTTGTTAGTAAGGAATACGGCACAAATCAAAAGATAGATATCTATTGCGACAATTCTGCCCTGTGCGGTATATTGGGTTTAACGATTGATGGTGTCAGTGCGACAGGTGTTGATGCACAGGCACTTGTGACTGTGAAAGATCTGACGGATCCGACTAATACTTCTTTATTTAATAGTACGGCTACAGTTTCCACAAACGGAAATAAGATTACGGTATCCGACAGTAATGATTTTACTATGACTGTTAACGTTGAGCCGGGAGCAGTAGGAACCACCTTTACAGATACTGTTATCGAAGGAACACCACCTACAGTAACAGATTCCGACATAACAGCTGCGACAGACAATTTGGAGATTGCGGTATCAGTACTTGATGCAGGGCCTATGGATCTTCAGATTGGTGCAAACGAGGGTCAGACAATGGCTGTCAGAATACCGAATGTAACACCGCAGACACTTGGAATTGATAAGATTAATATAGCTACAGCAGACGGGGCACAGGATGCGATCGGACTACTTGATACTGCAATCAATACGATATCCAGTATCCGTTCCAAGTTGGGTGCATACCAGAACCGTTTGGAGCACTCTATCTCTAACCTGGATACAACCTCAGAGAATATGACGGAGTCCCTTTCCCGTATTTCGGACGTAGACATGGCGGAAGAGATGGCAGAATATACACAGAAAAATGTATTGGCACAGGCCGGTACATCAATGCTTGCTCAAGCAAATCAGAGACCGCAGATGATACTTTCTCTGCTACAGCAGTAATGAGAAAGGTAAACGATCTGATTCTTATCTGATTGATTAATGGAGGTAGGCATGAAAAGAGAAGCAGTTCAAGCGTTTTCTAATAGAGTAACGATGGCATGCAAAAGTGAGCTTATCGTTATCCTCTATGAAATGATTCTGACTGAAATAGGTGAAGCAAAGGAAGCATATGAAAAGGGCGATCTTGCCATATTTGACAGGGAATTGAAGAAAGCCCATAAATATGTCAATGAATTAATTGTACCTTTGGATTATCATTATAAGGTATCCTATGATCTGGTCAGTCTTTATCTATATGTTAATAAAAGAATTATTACAGCCATCATCCGGAGGAATACAGCATCACTGGACAGTGCAGAATCCGTACTGAAGAAGCTCTTAACCGGGTTTGAGGGTGTGAGCAAGGCGGATACAAGCGGACCATTGATGCGCAATACACAACAACTCTATGCGGGCTTAACCTACGGCAGAGGCAAACTGAATGAGACTTACATCGATCCTGGTAACAGGAGCCGCGGGTTTATTGCATAAATAAGCCATACCAAAGAAATTTATTAAATACCAAAGATTTTTATCTGAAGCACAAAAGATATTTTGGGAGACGAAAGAATACCAGAATAACAGAGAATACCGGAATACATTAGATTATCGCTGTAGAGCGATAAAGAAACGAAAGATGAGTTTTCATGAAGTACACAGACTTTGAAGGAATGACAGATGGACGCGGTACGAGGTATGAAAGGATACAAATGAAGTGATTTAGGTACATAAGAAGTATGCAAGATACAAATGAAGTAGTTTAGGCACATAAGAAGTATGCAAGATACAAATGAAGTAGTTTAGGCACATAAGAAGTATGCAAGATACAAATGAAGTAGTATAGGTACATAAGAAGTATGTTAGATACAAATGAAGAAGTTTAAGTACATAAGAAGTATGTTAGATACAAATGAAGAAGTTTAGATACATAAAAGAAATTAAGCTGCCTCCGATTACGAGCAAAGGATACCCTAGTGGTATAGTTGCAATGTATATGGGAGGCAGCTTCTTGTTTTAACGGATGTATAAGTGATAAATCAGTTTGTTTCTCCTGAATCAGCCAAAACTTGTGTCAGAGGCCTTTGCTTCCTTAATCAGAAAGCGGTATCTGTTCTGAACGGCATTCATTTCGTAGATACAACTGTCGATCAGGTCGGGATCGACGACATTCTGAAAGTTGGAATATGCCGACTCCATTGCGAGTTTCGTCTTATTTATCTCATTAATCAGGTAGTTATCTTTCGGAGGTTTCTTTCTTGTAATAAGACCCATTACTTCACCAGCCTTTATATGATTTGGTAATAGTATAGTCACAATATTTGCCATTTATTCTATTGAATAACATAAAATGGTTAAAGGCGTATATAAATATAGTAGGTTGTATTAAAACAGGGTAAAATCAGGCTCCCCGATATCTATTGAAAGGAGCAGTGTCGAAGGGAGGTATATTTGGTTAGTATGGAAAGTATCGTATTTATTGTAATCATAGTGGCCTGTCTGGCATTTATCGGCGTCTGTATTGTAAAGCGCAGACCGGATATGATTATTAATTTTGGACTCCGTGCATGCATCGGAACTGTAGGGGTCTATTTGGTGGATATTATTCTAAAGAGCAGGGGCTATGATATCAGTGTGGGAATTAATGGTGCAACAATCTTAACAAACGGGTTACTTGGTTTGCCCGGGTTTTTGGTGTTGTATGGATTGGCAGCATATTATGCATTTGGTTGAGTTCCCATTTGCAAGAGCGTTATGGGGATATAAGTAATAAGATAGGAATAAAGCCCAAACAAATTGTTTGAATTGTTTTGCCATTGTAAAAAGTGGTATCAATATGCATCCTTTTGATACCAACGCTATTGACTCCTTGACGGAAATAATGTATATTATGCAAATCAAAGATACTTTTACAGGCGAGGATGAGCTCAGCAGCTCATCCTCGCCTGTTTATTTAAATCATCTACAGAAGGCTTACAAAAATCAAAAGGAGGAGTTTTTATGAAGGAGCTTGTGATCATTATCAGACCGGAAAAGCTGGAAACAGTAAAAGAGATACTGAACAACAGACAGTGTGGCGGTATGACTATCTCAAGTGTCATGGGGTGCGGAACACAAAGAGGAACAACAGAGCAGACGGTAAATGTAATTAAGGGGTTTAAGACAACTATTAACCTGTTACCTAAGATACGTGTGGAAATGGTAGTGAAGGATGAGATGGTAGAGGATATCATCACAGATATTCGTGAAAAAGTAGTAACCGGTAACGTAGGTGACGGAAAAATCTTTATCAGGCCAATGGACGATTCTGTTCGAATCAGAACCGGCGAGCGTGGCGACAAAGCTCTGTAAGGATAAGCTCCGACAAAGAGATGGGACAAGGGATAGGAGGATTGGTTATGAGCAGTTATATCGTTGAGCTGGGAAATGTTAATAAAATGTATGGAGCCAATCATGTTGTTAAGGATTTAAACCTTCAGATTAAAGAAGGGGAGTTTCTTACATTACTGGGATCCTCAGGCTGTGGTAAAACAACGACACTGCGTATGATTGCCGGTTTCGAAGAGCCAACCGATGGAGAAATCTTAGTAGAAGGTGTATCCGTGGCGAACAAGGAGCCCTTTGAACGAAATGTTAACACAGTATTTCAGAGCTATGCACTATTTCCGCATATGACGATTTATGACAATATTGCATACGGTCTAAAAATTAAAAATGTTAAAAAAGATATTATCAAAAAGCGTGTAACGGAAATGCTTGAGCTGGTGCAGCTGAACGGCTATGAAAAAAGATATCCCAAGCAGCTGTCAGGCGGACAAAAGCAGAGGGTTGCAATTGCTAGAGCCTTAATCAATGAACCTAAGGTATTATTGCTGGACGAGCCACTGGGAGCACTTGATTTAAAGCTTCGCAAGCAAATGCAGTTGGAATTAAAGCAGCTCCAGAAAACGCTTGGAATTACCTTTGTCTATGTAACCCATGATCAGGAAGAAGCATTAACCATGAGCGATCGTATCGGAATCATGCATGAGGGAGTACTGGAGCAGCTCGGAACACCTACCGACATCTATGAGAGACCGGCAACCCGCTTTGTGGCTTCCTTTATCGGCGAGACAAATCTGTTTGACGGTATCGTGGCCTCTATATCCGGAGATGAGGTGCTTGTCAATGTAGAATACGGAACGATTAAGGCAAGCGGAAAAGGATTTAGTAAGGGTGAAATGGTATCCGTATCTGCAAGGCCGGAGCGAATTCTTACGAGTGATGTACCAATGGACGGCTTTTCCCTTCGAGGAGTGGTGAAGGATCACATTTATATAGGAAGCATCATTAAGATAGTAGTAGCCATGAGTAATGGGCAGGAACTTAAGCTCGAACGCCTTTCCAGAGAAGTAATTCCTGAGATTGGAACTTTTATATACCCATATTGGAAGGACGGGGAATCGGTATTACTTCATTCCATGGATCAAACCTTTTATAACGCAGTTGAGAATGTCGTAATGGAGCCTGAAGAATAAATATTGCGCAAATATGCGCAGGAATGAGGGTAGTATGAGAGAAGCAGTTCCCGTAAGGATGCGAAAAATGAGCTTTCAGAGATTTAAAAGATGGCATTTACCTAAGATTGCACATATCCTACCACTGGCGATTGCCATGGTTGCATTTGTGGTAATACCACTGACCTACATATTTATCATCAGCTTTTGCAGTAAGGAAGCTTATGTCCTTATTATTTATAAATTTAACCTTATGAATTATATGGATATACTTCAGAACACCTATTTGAGGGTATTCTTAGACTCCATGATTATGGCCTTTGAGACTACTGCACTCTGTATCTTAATTGCTTATCCATTTGCCTACTTTGTATGCAAAAAGGGTAAATTTGCAAAATCAATGTGTATGATGTTTATTATCGTCCCCTTCTTTACCAGTTCGATTGTAAGGACCTACGGATGGATGGTCATCTTAAGAACAGAGGGAGTTATCAACACATTACTGATATCGCTGCATATCATTAAGGAGCCGTTACAGATGCTGTACACCAATGGCAGTGTAATCCTTGGTATGGCTTATACCTTTCTTCCTTTTATGATTCTACCGCTGGTATCCTCAATCGGTAAACTGGATCCAAATTTACTGGAAGCATCGGCAGATTTAGGAGCGAGAAAGAGTATCACTTTTCTGAATGTGACACTGCCACTTACTATGCCCGGTATCTTTGCGGGAACCATCATGGTATTTATACCTTCTCTGGGATACTTCTACATACCGGAAATGCTTGGTGGAAGTAAGGTTATGCTGGTAGGTAATCTGATTAAAAATCAATTTTATGTTGCAAGAAATTGGCCCTTTGGTGCGGCTTTATCCGTATTTTTAATTATCCTGACATTAATTCTGGTTTCTCTTTATAAGAAAACCGGCGGCGATGTCAACGAACTTGGATTGTAGGAGGTGGAAGCATGGGAAAACCGAAGAAGCTTGATAATGTTTATCTTGGCCTGGTTTATTTATTCATCTATCTGCCTGTTTTAATACTGTTTGTCTATTCCTTTAATGATTCCAAACTGAACATCGTATGGGAGGGCTTCACCTTTGACTGGTACATCAAGCTCTTATCCTCTTCCTCGGACATTATGAGTGCCTTCTGGAATTCAATTATGGTAGCGACATGGACAACCATTGTCTCCACAATCATCGGAACACTTGGTGCCATTGGTATGTCAAAATTCAAATTTCCGGGTAAGAAAGCATTAGATGCAGTCCTTTATATTCCGATTGTGATTCCTGAGATTGTATTAGGTATTGCACTGTTATCCTATTTTACAACGATTAAGATTCCGCTCGGGATGACTGCTTTAATTGTTGCACATTCCAGCTTTTGCATCCCGTTTGTAATCAACAATGTCAAAGCCAGACTGGCAGGCTTTGACCGTTCCGTAGAGGAAGCTTCGATGGATCTTGGAGCGAACAGATGGCAAACGCTGACCAAGGTTACCCTGCCAATCATCATGCCGGGAATTACAGCCGGTGCAATGCTGTCCTTTGCATTATCCATGGATGACATCATCATCAGCTTCTTCGTAACAAGTGCCAGCAGCACGACGTTACCGGTTAAAATATTATCCATGGTAAGAACCGGTGTAACGCCGGAGGTTAATGCACTCTGTATCATACTGCTGTTGTTATCCATAGTACTCGTGGGCGGAGCTAATCTGATCAATGCAAGACGCGATAAGAATTATGGACTTGATTCGTAAAGTAAAGTAAATTACACAGTGCGGAATCAGCATAAAAATATAAAATAAAAAAAATAAATATGAAATATAAACTTTAGAAACGGGGTGAGATTATGAGAATTCATTTGGCCTGTGCACAGACAGCACCGGAGCTTATGGAGAAGGAAAAGAATATTGATAAAATCTGTACGTTCATAACAAGGATCATGTCAGAAAAGCCTGATACTGACCTGATTGTATTCCCCGAGCTTGCAACCTCGGGTTGTGAGGGAAGTAAGCTTGAATTTGACCGGGTAGCCGAATACTACGGCAAAGGGGAAAGCTTCAGACGTATCGGAGAGACGGCTAAGAAATTCAAGGTACATATCATCTATGGTTATCCGCAAAGAGATGATCATGTGATTGATGTTTTATATAATTCGCTGGCCTTGATTAACAGCAAGGGAGAAGCAATCGGTAATTATCAGAAAGTACATCCCTTTGGCAGCGAGGTATTATGGATGAGACCGGGACACGAATTTCCGGTGTTTGATACCGAGATTGGTAAAATCGGTATTATGAACTGCTGGGACGCTGCATTTCCTGAGGTTGCCAGGATCTATGCACTGAAGGGTGCAGACTTACTTACCGCCTCAGCTAATTGGGAAGACCCTTATGTGGAGGACTGGGAGCTTTGCACGAAGGCTCGCTGCATCGATAATATTTTACCGATGGCAGCCTGTAATCGGGTTGGTAAGGATATTAAGCTATCATTTTCCGGGCGCAGCTGCATCTTAAGTGGTGTCGGTAAGGTGGTATCCGGAATAGCCGAACCTGTAGAGGATTATGTATACGGGGTAGTGGATACGGAAGAGACAAGGGTAAAGAGAATCACCTATTATACTTATTTTAATGACAGAAAGCCCGGACTTTACGGTGAGATAACAAGAGTATATTAACAACGAGGACACTGAGGTTGTACAATGAGTTTATTCATTGTTAACAATATAAGAAGGAGGAATTATTATGAAAAGAAAAATGATATCGGTTATGCTTTGTATGATGCTTTTAGTGACAATGAGCTTTACCGGATGCGGTAAGTCTGACAGTAAGGTGGTTAATGTATATACCTTTGTTGGATACATGCAGGAGCCTGTAATCTCCAATTTTGAGAAGGAGACAGGAATCAAGATTAATCTAACAGAATTTTCAACAAATGAGGAAATGTTAGCGAAGCTACAGTCCGGCGGTTTGGGACAGTATGATGTTATGATGTGCGGTGACTATATGATCCAGACAATGCTTAAGCTTGGCGGATTAATTGAAGAACTGGATAAGAGTAAGATTCCGAACGCAGTGAACAGTGATCCCAAATATCTGAAGCAGTATTGGGATCCGGACAATACCTACAGCTTACCCTTCATGTCCGGTTATTATGGAATTTGTATTAACAGGGATAAGTATCCGGATGCAGTGATTGATTCCGTATCCGACCTTTGGGATCCTATGTATGCAAATGACATGATGATTTTAGATGATGAGAGAGCGGACATCTCCCTTGCGCTGTTAAAGCTCGGTTATGATGTAAATGAAGCAGACCAAGGTAAACTTGATGAAGCAGCCGCAGAGATGGAATCTCTAAAGAGCAATATCAAATTCTTTGACAGCAGCGATCCCAAGGCTAAGTTGGTAAGTGAAGAATGCGGTATCGCATATACCTGGAACTCTGAGATCTTAAGAGCACAAAACGAGGGAGTTAATTGGGAGCTTGCACTTCCCAGTGAAGGTGTAGTTCTCTGGACAGATAACTTCTGTATTCCTGAGAAGGCACCTCATGCTGACAACGCATATACTTTCATTAATTGGGTTCTTGACGGTAAAAACCATGCCAGCTTTGATGATTATCTGTGTTATGGTGTGCCGAATATCGCAGCAACCGACCTGCTTCCGGAAAATATTAAGAGCAGTGCTTGTGCTTACCTTCCCGATGACGTATTAAGCAAGAGCGTATATGTGAAGGATGTTGGCGATATGCTCACGAGCTATGATGAAATTTGGACAAAGTTTAAGCAATAAATGCTATAATAAAAACACTACATTGTAACAATCATCTGGGGAAGTAGTTTATACTGCTTCCCCAATTGATAATAATCTTCAAAAGCTTCTGTTACGAACCGGGAAATGAAAAGGGGGAAGATAAATACTATGCAAAAAGCAGAGACTGTAATCTATGGGAAACATATCTATAACGGAACGGATGCGAGTACCTTTGACGGAGCGGTTGGGATCGTTGAAAAGCATATCATATATGTAGGAGACCGAGACGGCGTAGAACCGTTTCTAAGCGAGGCCACCACAATACTGGATTATGGTGACCGGTTTGTGATGCCGGGCTTTATTGATGCCCATACGCATGTACAGATGACCATCATGCACCATGAGGGAGTTTATATCGGCAGATGCTTAAGTATGGAAGCGGCGGCTGAGAAAGTACGTATCTATAGTGAAGCCCATCCGGAGAAGGAATGGATTTTAGCCTACGGATGGCTTATGGCTGATTGGGGAAGCAATGAATTTCCCACAAAGGAGTTACTAGATAAGGCCGTGCCGGGTAAGCCGGTTATCGCAACCCAGGGCGAGGAACATGGAATGTGGTTGAATACGAAGGCTATGGAATGGGTCGGGATGGACAGGAACTTCCCGGGAATTAAAGAAGGCTATGTGAAGGTGGATAGCGAAGGCAATCCGACGGGCTGCTTATTTGAAGGCAGTATGAGGCCTATTATTAAGAAGTGTTATGACTTTCCGACTGAGAAAACAATTGATATACTAAATAGATTCTCCGATTACGCGGTGGCAAACGGAGTAACCGCGGTAACCGACATGCGTCCTCTGTTCGGCGTGAACCTCGGAAAAGATGAGGCATATGAAACCTATGCAAAGAAAGGCCAAGGAATCAGATACTTTACTACGCTTCAGTTAGATAAGGATAACTGCGAGAAGGTGTTGGAGCTGAAAGAGCGCTGGAAGGAATTCGATAAGCTGTACTGTGTTGGTTTTAAAGATTTTATGGATGGTGTAGCCAGCGCCTATACTGCATATGTACTGGAACCCTACAGTGATTGTCCTTCCACTTGCGGACAACCCTTTATGACAAAAGAGGAGCTGGAAGAAAAGGTCCTGGCAGCACATAAAAGTGATATCAGTATCCATATCCACTGTATCGGAGATGCGGCGGTGCGTATGGTACTGAATGCATATGAGATGGCGAATCAGACCTACGGACGACAGCATCAAAGACATGCCATCGAGCACATTGAGGTATTGCAAGATAAGGATGTGCCAAGGTTCGCTCAGTATGATATTACAGCCTCCGTTCAGCCACAGCACCTAGTGTTGATGAGTGATACGGATGAGGGCGAGACTTATCGGGGATATTTTGGACCGGAACGAGATCATATGCTGTTTCGTAACAAGGACATCTTAGATACAGGAGCAAATGTAGCCTTTGGAACCGATGCTCCGATTGTTGATATTAATCCTTTGCCCGGCATTTACCGTGCAATGACCAGGGTACATGATGACGGACTCCCGCTTGGTGGATGGAATCCCTCTCAGATAATGAATGTATATGAAGCCTTGAAGGCTTATACCTACGGAGCTGCTTATTCCGTTGGGCTGGAGGATCGTTTCGGACAACTTAGGGTGGGGTATTATGCGGATATCGTAGCAATTGATCTTGATTTATCAGCTGCTTCTCCGGAAGAAATTCGTGATGCAAAAGTCATCATGACGATGATAAACGGAAAGGTAGTCTTTCGCAGATAGGAGGAGCGTATGGAGAAAGCAGATCTGATTTTATTCAGTAATGTAATTGATACTGTAAGTGAAAAGGGTATCATTGCAGGAGGAATCGCTGTCAGCGGAAACAAGATTCTTGCGGTGGGTACCAGAGAGGAAATGAAGCCGTATCAGGGAGAAGCCACGCAGGTTAAGGAATACACCGACGGTCTGATAACACCCGGCATCTGTGAAGCGCATATGCACATCTTCGAGGGATGCATGGCGGACAGTGAGTATTTCTTAAGTGAGATCGTTTACAGCAAATCGGAGGAGGATTGCGTCCGTATGCTGAAGGAATTTGCAGACAAGCATCCGGAATATCCCTCCTATATAGGAGGCGGATGGTTTCCTACGAACTGGAGGGATGCACCGCTTCCGTCAAAGAAATCGATAGATGCGGTCATTCCCGACAAACCGGTCTATCTGGATGCAGCTGATTTTCATACTACTTGGACAAACAGTAAAGGTATGGAGGTCAAAGGGATTACAAAGGAAATGGCAGCAGAGTCACAGGATATAGAAGCCTTTCCGGATGGAGAATTAAGGGGAATATTTAAAGAAAATGCGGCTTTCCTGCTTCGTCCATTTCCAAGTCCGGTTCCAAAGGAAAAGAAAGAGCTGTTAATGCTTGAAATGATGCAACGGATGAATCGCTTTGGAATCACTTCACTTGCCGATGTCTCCCATGTATACTGTGAGGAGGCGGAGGAAGCATTTCGTCCTTTAAGGCAGTATTTACAGGAGGGCATTCTGCCAATGCGAGTCAGCATCTATATGGGAATGTCCTTAGAGGGGTTTGATAAAGAGGAGCTTAAGAAGCTTGAAGAATATAAAAATACCATGACGGACGATATGCTTCGTATGCCGGGACTTAAATTTATGGTAGACGGTGTGACCAGTACTCATACGGCAGCGTTAAGTGAACCTTATACGGACCGCGCGGATACGGCGGGTTATATGAATTATCCGCAGGATAGCTTTGAAAAGGTAATCGTTGAGGCGAACAGGGCGGGCTTAAGCGTCAGAGTGCATTCAATCGGCGACCTTGCAGTCAAGAAATCCTTGGACTGGTTTGAGAAGGGTTCGCTAGCAGCGAAGGAGAGCGGAAAGCTTTCTGAAATTCGTAACGCAATCGAGCATATTGAAAGTATGGCAGCAGAGGATATCGAACGGTTTCAGGAGTTAAATGTCATTGCTTCGATGCAGCCCATCCATCTGATTCAGGATGCAGGAGAGAAGGAGTACCGAATCGGTGCGGAGAGGTGCCGCTATGAGTGGCCTGTCCGTTCCTTACAAGAAGCCGGTGCTGTGCTGGCGTTCGGTTCGGATTTTCCGGTGGAACAGTACGATGTGTTTCGTAATCTTCATGCGGCAGTGACCAGATGTTACTCTGACGGTACACCGGTGGGTGTGAACGTTGAGGAAGAGAAAATCGGTATGGAGGAGGCAATCCGCCATTACACTTACGGCGGGGCTTATCTTATGGGTATGGAGGATAGAGTTGGGACACTGGAGCCCGGAAAATATGCAGACATAGCTGTGTTCGACCGAAACCTCCTGGCGACAGCCCCTGAGGATATCGAAAAGGCAGAAGCACTTCTTACGGTGGTGAACGGTGAGATTGTATTTGAAAAGTAAGAGAAGAGATATTGGGAATAATGTGAATGATGGAAAAGAATAATTCACACTTAGAAGTTTGTGCCTGAGATCTAAAAGTATGCAGGTTATTAAGAAAGGCAGGGTTATTAATATGAGAAGAAAAGAATTTGAAGTGAAAGAACCTACCGAATTACTGGAAATTATGAGAAGGTGTACCGCTTGTAACTTAGCCTTCTTTGATGCGGAATATCCGTATATCATACCCATGAATTTTGGCGTGGTCTTGAAAGACGGAACCTTCCGGTTATATTTTCACGGAGCAAAAGCCGGAACAAAGATAGACTTACTGAAGAAGAATGGGCATGTTGCCTTTGAGATGCATAAGGAACTTAAAATCGTACTGCCCGACCTTGCATGTGATTCCAGTATGGGCTTTGAAAGCGTGTGCGGTAACGGAAATCTACGATTACTTGAGGCAGAAGAAAAGCTTGGCGCACTTACTGCACTCATGAATCAATACCTTACCGGCAGAGAGCATGTATTTGACGAAAAGGAAGTCAGGGCAACGGCAGTGATGGAACTGGTAGTTAACCAGATTAGTGGGAAGAAGCGAAGTGAATAGGTGAAGTGAATAGGTGGAGTGAATATGCTGGAGCAGAATATGCTGGAGCAGAAGATGAACAAGGATTCATAGAAGAGTCATGAGGAAAGAGTCATGCCACAAAGGAAAGGAATTATGAAACGATGAAGAAGATAACGGTAGCAGCGACACAGATGGCCTGCAGCTGGGACAGGCAAGATATGCTTGATAAAGCAGAAGGACTTGTCAGAAAAGCAGCAGGGAAGGGTGCAAATATCATTCTCTTACAGGAGCTTTTTGAGACACCGTATTTCTGTCAGCTGGAGGAAACAAAGCATTTTGCACTGGCAACCACAGTAGCGGGTAATCCGGCAATCAAAAGGTTTCAAGAGGTAGCAAAGGAGCTTAAGGTTGTAATTCCGGTCAGCTTCTTTGAGAAGGCAGGCAATGTATTCTTCAATGCGATTGTAGTGATTGATGCGGATGGTTCCATTCTTGGAAAATACCGCAAGACACATATACCCGACGGAATCTGCTATGAGGAGAAATATTATTTCTCACCCGGAGACACGGGCTTTCAAGTATTTAAGACAAAGTATGCGAACATCGGTATCGGAATCTGTTGGGATCAGTGGTTTCCGGAGACGGCAAGATGTCTGGCGCTGCTTGGAGCAGAAATACTGCTGTTCCCGACGGCTATCGGATCGGACCCGATGGTTCCAAAAAGTGTGAAAAAGCACTGGCAGCAGTGCATGCAGGGGCACGCCGCTGCTAATCTCATGCCGGTGGTCGCTTCCAATCGTATCGGAAGGGAGACAGCAGGAGAGTCAGAGATGACATTCTTCGGCGGTTCCTTTATCGCGGATGAAGAGGGTAGCCTCGTTGAGGAAGCGTTGGAAGAGACCGAGACCGTACTGGTTCATGAATTTGATCTGGATGCCATTGCCGAGAGAAGATATTACTGGGCGGTATTTAGGGACAGAAGACCTGAGAAATACGGGGCTATCATGACGATGGATTCGTCGATATAACTCAATTCCATTCCTCATAATCTCTAACTTTTTTAATCATATTTCCAAAATCATCAATTATATAAACATTGCTATTATTACTAAAGCTATAATTATTAATCCCTTCGCCAGAAGAAAGTTGCAGGTTGGAACTTTCTTCTGAACACCACGTTTTCCCAGTATCAGAAGAATAAAACATGATATAGGAGGGGGAGCTCCCGGTATACACGCACCCCAATACCATAAAACCGTCATTGCCATCAAAATAGGGAGGATATCCATTAATGTAGTTATAAGAGGAGTTAGCCGGAAGCTGTACGGTTAAAGAATTCCAAGTCTTGCCTTTATCGCCGGTACAGTATAAATAAGCATTATCAGCGCCATGATAAGAGCTTGCAATAAATCCATCGCCATCTGCATTAAAAGTCATCCCGGTTGGATAACCGCTAATAATATTTGAAAGATTAGTAACTTTCTTATATGTTTGTCCCCCATCGTTCGTTTTGAACAAGAACTTAGCCATCATTCCACATGCCGAACTGCTACAGCATAATAAATAACCATTTTGATTATTAATGAAACTGCTATATATATTACCATCCCCCACAAGCTCGATATCAGAGTCACTAATGTGACCGGTGCTCCAGGTTTCACCTTCATCTTTTGATTGATAAATATCAATTGTCCCGTAGTCTTTAGAAAAATGGCCACATATAATCAGAGTACTATTTTCATATGAAATAGATGGCTTAAAAGAATCTTTCGCATATCCTTCAAACTTATATAGTTGCTGATAGGATTCCCATGCATTATCAGTTGATACTAAACTACCATCCAGTAACAATGCCCATCCCTCTGACCGGATATTTACTTAAGCTTGGGTCTCCGATCCAGAGAATGCCCTTCCATAATAAAATTACTATGAATAAAATAAGTAGTATAAACAGGATACAAACAAGCCGTAGCATTTTTGTTTTCATTATTCTCCTCATTTGGCTATATTGTGGCATTACAAATGAATAAGTTGAGAAGTTCAGAATAAAATTCCCATGGATTTTGGGGTTCTTCTTTTGGTACGCATTATTTTGTGGGACCATCTTTAAGGTTTTCCTTATAGGTGGAACTTTCATAATATTGTTACTCACATCACTATAATAGTATAGTACAGAAATGTTTGTCAATTGAATAAAAAACAGACAATATACTATATTAAGAATAGACAACTTAGTAATCATTTAGTGGTAGATGTTGAAATTCAATAATTAATGATATCGACTAATAAATAATGATATAAGTACAAAATTTATAACGTACCCTCATGATTAGTTGCAATTTGTGCAAGTGATTGAGGGGGATTTTACGGCTAAACGAATTACTTAATGAAAGAGATAATTGATAAATGGATTAAGGAAGTATTGAGTGAAAGAGATGACGTATAATTAATTTCGCAAAATCAATTTAACAAAAAATGGACATGTTCCATAGCCGTTTGGTAAAATAAAGTTACCACACCAAATCTTCCAAAGAAGGCTATGAAACATGTCTGATAACATTATACAATTAAACAAAGAAATAATCAAAACCGAATTAAAGGATCTAGTACGTTCCAGTGTTGAGGAAACCCTCAATGCCCTGCTTGATAAGGAAGCAGATGAAATCGTTAATGCTGAAAAATACGAGCGTTCTGGGGAACGTCAGGGCTACAGATATGGGCATTATCAGAGAAATCTCGTTACCACTTCCGGAGAAGTAAAACTAAATGTACCAAAATTAAAGGGTATTCCTTTTGAAACGGCTATCATTGAGTGCTACCGCAGAAGGGAATGTTCTGTTGAAGAAGCTCTCATCGAGATGTATCTGGCCGGTGTTTCTGTTCGCCGTGCTGAAGACATCACCGAGGCACTCTGGGGAACCAAGGTATCTCCTGGAACCATCAGTAACCTGAATAAAAAAGCCTACGAGCATATCGTAACCTGGCGTAACCGCCCATTGAATGGCGGTAACTATCCATATGTCTTTGTTGATGGTATCTTCCTGAAACGCTGCTGGGGCGGTGAATATGAGAATGTATCCATTCTGATTGCTATCGGTGTAAATGAAGATGGCTATCGTGAAATAATCGGCGCATCCGAAAGTATGAAGGAAGACAGGGAAAGTTGGAAAAACTATTTAACCGAGCTAAAAAGTCGCTGTCTCAAAGGAGTTCGTTTAATGATTGGAGATAAAAATCTCGGCATGCTGGAATCCATTCCGCAAGTGTTTCCTGATGCCAAATATCGGCGCTGTACGGTACACTTTTATAGAAATTTTTTTCGGTTACTCCACGTAGTCGCATGAAATTTGTAGGTAAGATGCTTAAGGCAATTCATGCTCAGGAAAGCAAAGAGGCAGTTCGTGAAAAGGCAAAGCAAGTAGCTGAGGAACTGCGCATTATGAAGCTGAAAGAAGCAGCAAAAAAGCTTGAGGACGGCATTGAAGAATGAAGCATCTTGATCAAATGCAATCTGCTGATGAAGCAGCTTACATAGCCGGCAAACTACCGGTAACCAAACGGCAAAATTTGATTTTGCGAAAAATACTTGACGGTATCACACCCTTCAGTATTGTATACGTGAGCAATTTTATTTATTTCCTCATCATTTACCTTGGACATTACTATCCCTCTCTGCCTATTGAAATGGTAATTCATCGGTGTCAATTGGAGGCAAGTTAATACGATCTGTTTTTTCTTGCAGTGTCCTTGGTGCCCAGGCTGACCGCCTGACTTTTTTTCTGTCTTTTCTCGACTGTTTGCAATTTTCTTTTTCTTGTTGATTTTGATGAAGGAAGAGTAAAGGAGGAAGATAACCATAAACATGATTATCTTCCTCCAAGATCGTTATCCGCAAAATATAAATAATTTTCGTCACTTTGCACAATGAATTAATGTGGCGGGTGAAAAGTAACACAATTAAAAAATACATTTAATTCCTTAAATACATTATTTTACCATATATTGTTGACTTTTACCATCTGGTCATGTATTATACATTATAACATAAAAAAAGGAGATTTATATGAAACGCGTATTATCTTTAGTATTAATTGTTATTCTGATGTTATCAACAACATCAAAAAATGTATTCGCTGCTTCTTACGGAGAAACTGAAAATGAAGGAGACAAATATCTATCTGAAAGTGCACTAACTAACCTATGGTTAGAGGGTCGGCAGAGCTTTGAACTAATCGAATCCAAAGATGATAAATATTTTACCTCACGCTTCTTTGTAGGTAGCACAATATATCAAGTCGAAGAAGTGATTAGTGATGATTTAAGTTCTGTCGAAAGTAAATTTTATGTGTTAGGAGAATTAGGGAAAGAGTATATAGGACAACAAACAACATTAATAGAAAAGGAAGGAGAATATCTTAATGTTTCGGTGATGGAAGATGGAGAAGTGATTGATTCTCAATCTTACGATGTTGTAGACAATAGCTTAGATACTCAGAAACCATCTAATAATGTTAGTGAAACACTTACGGCAAATGCTGCGGTTGAAACCAAGTGGTTTTCTCAAGGAATATATAACGGTTCTAATAATATATATCGTTATACAGTGGCGGCAATAGTTGCAGCGTTAGCGGCAGCAGCAGGATCACCAGCAGCTGCAGGTCTAGCAGCAATTGCTGGTATGGCTATTGGTGAACAGTGGACAGTTATTTATTGGACATGTGAAACATGGGTTTTATGTGAAAGATCGTCAAGTTGGCCCTCATACCCAGATTGGATTATGGCAGGACAATATTTATATCAAACATGGTATTATTCTGACAGCGCAAGAACAAATCAAATTGGATACACTACTCATTTGGAAGGTTGATAATGTGAAAAAGAGTATTTTGAATAAGATTTTTGGACTTATAATTTACCTCATCTTTAGTGTGATTTATATTATATATTATTATATAAAAAATAACGTGTGGAATTGGGATTATTGCATGATATCTTTTATTGGTATTTTGTGTTACATAGTGGTGGGATTGATTATCGAGAACGGTGATAAGTAATCATGAGTCTGTGAAAGTTTTTCTGTAAATAAAGATTTATTAGGTCTTCTATGATAAAATATTAAATCATAGGAGGCCTTTTATTATGGCAAGAGAAAAGAAACCAGTACATAAGGTACAAATGATAGACTTCGTCATGTAGCAGGAGCCAGTGGGGTGCAAAGCTTTACATGAACATGAAACATCTTGATCAGGTGGAAACTGCTGATGAAGCAGTTAACATAGCCGGCTAACTACCGGCAACCAAACGTCAAAATTTAATTTTGCAAAAAATACTTGACGGTATCTAGCTGGTTGACTACCAGATACCTGACGGCTGGAAATGAATTGCGAAAAATATTTGACACCATCTGGAGGCATCGTTCGTATGGCATTCTTCACGGTAAGCACGAATCCAGTTAGATATGGTTGCATGGCAAACTCCATACTCAGCAGCGAGACTAGAGATTGTACGACCATCCTGGATGTGCAGTTTTACAACTTTCTTTTTTTGTTTCTTCGTTAATAGTTTTCATAGCTAACTCCTTTTCTAATAGATATTGTAATCTATTAGGTAGGAGTGTTACAAGTTTAATATACCACTACAGGGTAGCAATAATAACATCCATCCGCACTCGGATATCCATGTATTTTGGCATATGATACGGCATCCTTTGCATTAACATACCAGCCCAATGTCTTTACGATTATATAATGATGGTAAATGGTTACAGGATGTATTATGTACTTCATTATAACGTCCATCTGTTTTTCGGTATTAATTAAATATTTGGCATTACGTCGGTTTCCAAAAAAAACGAAAAACAATCGATATGTTTCTTCGAACAGTTTAGAAAAGTATTTCATTAATTATTGTATTTTTATAATACATATTTGGAGAAGACGATAAAACTAAATAAGAAATTATTTCAGTATTTATTGTATTTGATTTCAATATTTATTAATCGTCAACAGTAGAATGGAATGTAACTTGACGGTTAGGATTCCTTGCGGTACGATACAATATATGGAAGCATAAATACATCGGATGTGCTATAATATAAGTTAAGAACGCTTAGGTTCAGGGATTAATTTGACGTGAAAAAGGGGTATTATTTTGAATATCAGAAAGATTGTAAATACATTATTAATAGTTAATATACTACAATTTATAATAGGACTGGCTATATGGATTGGGGTCGGAAGTTCCCTGCTTGGCAAGGTAAGTATCTATATCTATCTGTCGATGGGATTTATGCTATTCAGTAGCTTTATTACAATACTGGGGTTGTATTTTGCCAGTCATTATAAGAATATCAACATGGAAGAAAGCATTCACAATCTTGAGGAATTAAACACGACGCTTAGGTCTCAAAGACATGACTATCTCAATCATTTTCAAGTGATTTATGGATTAATGGAGCTAAAGGAATATGAAGAAGCGAAAAAATACCTGGATCCGGTATTTAAAGATATCATGAAGGTCAGTAAAGCCTTAAAGACAGCACAGCCTGCAGTAAATGCTTTGCTTCGGGCCAAAATGGAGGTTGCAGATCAAAATGGTATTGATATGTTTCTGGAGGTGCGTTCGGATCTTAAGAATATTTCAATTGAGCCTTGGAATCTTTGTAAGGTGCTGGCTAATATTATTGATAATGGTATCGCTGCACTAGCCGAGAGGGAGCCGGAGAGAAAATTATTTCTGGAAATAGGAGAAGACAGAGACAGCTACACCTTCTATTTATATAATAACGGGCCACAAATTCCGGAAAGCCATCTGGAAGACATCTTTAAGCAAGGATTTACCACAAAGAAAGAACAGGGCCATGGAATGGGACTCTACATTGTATCAAAGATAGTTCATGAGGCAGGAGGAACGGTAAATGTAACCTCGAATGCGGAAAAGACCTCTTTTTCAGTGGTAATACCAAAGTAGGGGGCGCGGATACATCTCTTTGAAGGCTGAACTGTAACAGCGCGAGCCACAAGGTAATCGTGGATAATTGACATTATAACTCGAATTATGTATAACTGAGCGAATATGTATTTCATTTTTAATCCGGTGGGTATACACTGAGAATAAGAAAGCAGATAGAGGCTGCTTATCCGGAACTAAGTCAGGAGGAAGCTTTCCCTGGAATTTGTGTAGAATCCTCTAGCTAGAAGGGAGATGGAATATGTTTGGTGTCATGGGATGGCTACTTTTTTGGGTAATTGTACTATTTATTGCCGGATTTGTACTGATTGGTATTGAGATGGTTACTCCGGGCTTGCATGCTCCCGGAATATTCGGAACCGGCTGCCTTGTGTTTGCGGTTTTTCTGGTATCGGATACCTTTGTAGAGGGTGCTGTCATTACGATTATTGTGCTTGCACTTTTGGGTATTATGTTATCGGTCATACTTTGGCTGTTGTCAAAAGGTAAATTAAAATCACCGATCATTTTAAAGGAAGAACAGAATAAGGATAAGGGATACATAAGCTCAAACGACCTGAATTATTTGTTGGGAAAGCACGGTGTAGCAGTAAAGGACTTAAGACCGACGGGCACCGGTAACTTTGATGGAATTAATTTTGATGTCCTCTCAGAGGGTAGTTATATTACGAAGGGAGCACCACTGGTTATATACAAGGTGGAAGGCTCAAAATTAATAGTAAAAGAACAGAAATAATCTAATAATAGTTAAGAGAAAAAAATTATGAATCATGAAAAGAGGATAAGGATATGCCACAATCAGTAGGTTTTTTGGTTATTATCGGAATAATATTTTTAGGAATCATTTTATTCTTTAGCTTTGTACCGGTGGGTCTATGGATTTCATCTCTGGCAGCAAATGTAAAGGTAAGTATTTTTAATTTAGTTGGTATGCGCCTTAGACGTGTAACACCCTCAAGAATCGTACTGCCACTGATCAAAGCAGTCAAAGCCGGTCTTACGATAAATGTTAATCAGTTGGAGGCTCATTATCTGGCCGGCGGTAACGTGGACGGCGTGGTAAATGCATTGATCGCAGCAGAGAGAGCAGGAATGGAATTGCATTTCGAGAAGGCTGCGGCAATTGATTTAGCTGGGCGTGATGTATTTGACGCTGTTAGAATGAGCGTTAATCCAAAGGTAATTGAGACCCCGATGGTATCAGCGGTTGCAAAGGATGGTATCGAGCTATTGGTGAAAGCACGTGTTACGGTTAGAGCTAACCTGGAGCGCTTAGTTGGTGGTGCCGGGGAAGCAACGATTTTAGCAAGAATTGGTGAAGGTATTGTAACCACCGTGGGTTCGGCTACCTCTCATAAGGAAGTGCTTGAGAATCCGGATGATATCTCAAAACGTATCTTAAGCAAAGGACTGGATTCCGGAACTGCATTTGAGATTCTATCCATTGATATCGCGGATGTAGATGTCGGTAGAAATATTGGTGCTCAGCTACAGACGCTTCAAGCGGAAGCAGATAAAAATATTGCACAGGCAAAGGCTGAGGAAAGAAGAGCCATGGCTGTTGCAAGAGAACAGGAAATGCGTGCATATGTAGTAGAAGCAGAGGCAGAGGTTCCGAAAGCAATGGCACAGGCACTTAGAGAAGGTAACATGGGTGTAATGGATTATTATGACCTTCAGAACATCAAGGCCGATACCAAGATGAGAGAGAAGATATCAGAAACCTCCAAAAAGGCAATTCAGGATGAAAAGAAATAATAGTCGCTGCCGGACGGATCGGAGGTAATCATGGATCATCAAGAAAGACAGAACTTTGCAAAGGCAATTACTTATAAAAATAACAATAGCCCGGATCAGATGGAGCCTGCAAATGGGAGGCCTGTATATAAAAGGCCTGCAAATGAAAGGCCTGCATATGAGAAGCCGACTTATAAGAGTCCGGAAAGCATTAATTTCGATCTTAGGGCAATGAAAGAATCAAAAGACATCTATAAAGCGAAGCCGAAGACGAACCAGGAAGGACTTGTATCCGCAGAACGGTTGCAGGAGGCTGTCATCTGGGCTGAAATACTTGACAAACCGGTAAGCAAGCGTGGAAAGAGAAGATAACGATGGCAATGAAGGTTATTTTGGTTGAGGATGAAAGTGGAATACGTTTGTTGCTCCGCAAGATAATTGAACAGAACCCGGACTTTGAGGTAGTCGGGGAGGCAGACAATCTGACGGATGCTGTCACCCTGTTTAAGAAGACCAGGGCAGAGGTCATATTTCTGGATATTGAAATTAATGGCAGCAGTGGCTTAGAATGTGCGAAAATTATTGCAGATCTGGAGCCTAAGACTAAGATTATCTTTGCAACCGCGCATTCGGAATATATGTCCAATGCTTTTGAGGTGTATGCCTTTGATTATCTGATTAAGCCATTTCATATGGAGAGGGTAAATCAAACACTGGAACGCATAAAAGCACTTTCAAACCCAGTAAAAAACGATGAGCTGGATAAGATCGTCAGATATGAACGAGGTCTGGATAAGCTGTTAGTTAAGGGCAAAGAAAGCATGAGCTTCATTGACATTAAGGATATTATTCTGGTACAGCGGGAAAATGGCAGTACAGTAATTTACACCAAGCAGGACTCCTTCACAACCTCAGTGAGCTTATCTGAAATAGAGACGAAGCTAGACCCGGAGCAATTCCTGCGCAGCCATAAATCCTATTTGATTAATGTGTCGCAGATTAAAAAGATCGAACCTTACGGAAGATGGACTTACATAGTCACGTTTAAGGATCTTACTATGGATGCGTTGATTACAATGGACAAATTTGAAGAGATTAAGAAAAGGTTCTTATAGAAGAACAAAATAAAGTAAAGTAATACAAAACAAAGTAAAACAAAATCTGCCCGGGCGAAATTATGCCCGGGCAGATTTTTGGTGGTGGGTGCTTGTCAAATAAACTAATCTTAACGGATTGCACTTGGTGATTTTGTGGTGTAAGCAATTTTTATTGTATGCTTTCTTTTTCTAACAAGGCGTCCTGCAATACTTTAGAAAAATTAATATTTTGCTTTTCTCCAAAAGTCTTTAACCAAGCAGGAATAGTAACATTTGTTCTAATGCTTTGAGATCCATACTTTTCTGAATAACTATCCATATCCAAGATAAATAGATTTACAAAGCTGTTTGGTGAGTTTTACTACTCTACTTAAACGTTACCACTCCAGTCTCTAACTCTGCCAATGTAAGATCTGTATTTGGTGTCTTATATACCGCCTTGAAGTCAGAAGTAAATCTCTTGATATTCTTATATGATACTTATTTGAAGGGATTACGTAGCATGTGTGATACATCTTTGCTTATGCTAGGTCAATCTAAAGCTAATATCAGTATCTTCTAATATTTTTATGATCCTTTGAACGTCATCCAAGTTTTCCATTTTTATCTTTTTACCAAATAAAACTTTATAGTCCATGTTGTTTTTATCTAATAATTCGGTGACTTCTTTTATATCATGCTGGGACTGAAAACCAATTTCATTTTTACCTATATGATTATAAGAATTATAGCCCATTGAAATACCAATAACCAATAAACATGCTATAACATTTCCTACCAAAATTCTTCTAATTGTTTTTTTTGTATAATTTATTTTAATATTTCTTTTGGTAAAAAATTTTATTATTAAATATAAGAAATAAATTACTGCTTCGGTATAAAGTAAAGATATTACGATAGTTAAACACCACAATATAAACATAGAAACCTCCTTAAAAATAGAAATTGATAAATATTTATAGTTATATTATATAATATAATAAGTTAAAATACAACTATTTACATAATTGACAATATGTGGTAAAATAAGAAAAAAAAGGAGATTTAAAATGAAAAAACTTATAAAAATTTTTTTTTCAAGCATTTTGGCACTAAGTATGATGACATCAATATTAGGCGAATCAGCTTTTGCAGCGACAAAAACAATTTCAATTGTGCAGTATGAAAATGCGATGAGCAAGATATACGCTCAATACGGCATAGATTGGAAATTGACCGATAGCTCTAATATGGAGAAAATTACACCAAAAATATTAAGTTCAGAATTAGCGAGAGCTGAAGCGGAGTGTAAAAGTGTACAAGAACAATTAAGCACAGCCAATGCAGAACTACAACGTTCGCTTAGGGCTCAAATAGCTTCAATAGCTGTACAACCATACTCCATTATGCCCTACAATACTACCGTATATGCCACTTACACTGTTTCAAATCTGCCTTTTTATAAGTGTGACTATAAAGCATATGCATTTGTTACAATAAACGGTGATAATGATTTATATATATCGATAAACTCATCGGGTTTTTACAATGCGTTTGGATATAACTTCGATGATTTTACAGATCAAGGATCAACTATTTTATTAGCTGGTGGTAATACATATTGTAGAGCACATTATCTGGGATTGTTTAATTTTTCTTATACATCACCAGTGGGGGGGAAAATTTCGACATCAATACCCGTTAATTCAAGCAATGTTATGAGTTAAATAATAGCAAATGTTTAAAATATTTCGGATTGCTGTCTGATTTTTGGCAGCAATCTTTTTATACGTTTTTTAGTATATACTTTGAAGATATTAGTTATGCAATGTATAAAATGTAACATCATATTGAAACCCTGCATTGTATGCTTTTGTCGTATCGAAGGCGATAAAATTACGCATCTTTATTTTACAATGAAAGATGAAACCACCACAGAAATCACGTTATTGTTATATCAAAACGGGTACGTACTTTTTAAAATATAGTTAGAGTATATGTTCGTATAAAAGATAACATTGGATTGTAAACAGTTATCTAGATAGAGAATGATTTTCGATGTAACGTTCTGGGGACGGTTGCTGACAGGAATCTCGGTGATGGGGTGCCCTTTTGAAAAGCTAGTTGTAGTATTACTAGCACTTCTAAGGTCTCTTCACTCGCTTGGGACAATCAGAACGCGCAAAAACTTCCTCAAGGAATATACAGGAAACCTACACAGTAGCTTCCCTTGTTTTTATAATAGCGTTTTTATTTCTTTGATTGTTGTGAGACCGTTTCAAAGTCTGTGTAAACTCAAAAAACTTATATAAAAATTGAATAGTTGCATGAGGGGTAGGCCATTTTAGTGGTTTTTGTCCTTGTTTGTATTATAGAGGCCGGGTGTGGGTAGCGTCCACATTTTCACCTTAACTTATATTATTACAAATAAATTCAATTGTTCGTCTGTGATGGGAACAACAGGAAAAAAAGTAAAATTAATTGTCAGTCTAAAAGTTTTGGATCCTTTTAGCTCATATTTTCTGCAAAGACAAGACTTTTACTGTACAAAATCAGCACTATTTCGCCATTTAATTGTTTAATATTACCAAATATATGTAAATTCACAAATCATGAATTGACATATAATGTTCGATAAAGTAATATATTGACATGTCACTTGCGTTCAATACTTACACTTAATTTATATCACAAAATCTAAATTATCTTAAAACTTGTAAATCAGACAGAAAATCATTGAAATCACAAATTCGGTACAACAAAATCCCCCAAGTAATAATAAAAATTCAATAGGAGGACTCCGTGTGGAGAAAGTAATGGCACTCTATAATTCCGACCTTTTATATACTACACGCTTTATGGAGTATGTAAATAAAAAGAAGGAATTGAACATTAGAATATCCGCGTTTACCAAGGAAGAAAGTCTTAAGGAATACCTACATAACAATTCGGTTGATATACTTGTTCTTGGTGATGAAATCTTAACAGAAGAATTGTCGCATCATAATATCAAATATATCTACCGGCTATCGGACAACCCGCAGAAAGAAGCGGTGATGGACCAACCGCAAATATTTAAGTATCAATCGGCCATGATGGTGATGAAGGAGATCTTATCCGATTATATGGAGAAGGAAGGCAAAGTAAAGGCGGTCAGCAATTTAAGTCAGGTAAGGATAACATCGATATTCACCCCAATCTCCGGAGCTGAAAAGCTTAACTTTGTCTGGGCACTAAGCTCATTAATGACGCAGCATAGTAAAGTCCTACTGGTTATTCTCGAACCATTTCCTGTAGTTATGCTACCACATTCAACAAATAATCAAGGATTAACAGAATTTATATATTATCTGAAAGAGAATTTTAACATAGAAAAAATGCGATCGCTGCTGACCCAGAGTGGAAGTCTGTATATTCTTTCAGGAGTTATACATGGGGCGGACCTCTTATCCCTAAGCAGGGAAGACATACAGAAATGGTTGGAAGAGCTTAGAAAAACAGCAGATTATCAGAATGTAATCTTCTATCTGGGATGTTATTCAGAGGCAATCATAGAGTTAATCAATTTGAGCGACAGGGTTCTGGCAGTTTCACTTAGCAATACCTTTGAAACGGCGGTACTTAAGGAATGGGAAAAGCAGATGAACCGGTCCGGAGTTGATACCGCACAGGAAAGAATCAGGTATGTGAGGTTGCAAAGGCAGAGTGATTTCGAAGCTATGCCGAATACTTTACAAGAGCTTATGAACAGTTCCTCCTGGACTGAGGCAGAACAGTATCTGAATTTGTAGAAAGTACAGGTGAAGACATGCTTCAAAGGAAAGAGCTGATTCGAGAGAGAGTTATGAATCAAGTTGATTTAGGCAGGGAGGTACAAGATAGTGAGCTGCTGGACAAGATAGATTACGAAATCATGAATTACAGCAAAGAAGAATATGTGAGTATGCAAGAGAAGCGTAGGCTTCGTAAAGACATCTTCAATTCCATCCGCAGACTCGATATCCTTCAGGAATTAATTGAGGATTCGGACATTACAGAAATCATGGTAAATGGACCTAATCATATATTTATCGAAAGAAAAGGCAGGATTTATCCCTATGACAGGTGTTTTGAAGCAACCCAAAAGCTGGAGGATGTTGTCCAGCAGATTGTATCACATTCAAACCGTATTATTAATGAAGCATCTCCGATTGTAGATTCCAGGCTGCCGGACGGATCTCGCGTTAATGTCGTCTTGCCACCGATTTCGATGGAAGGTCCGATTATTACCATAAGAAAATTTCCGAATCAACCGATAACGATGGAACGTTTAATTGAATTAGAATCCATTTCCATGGAGGTTGCCAACTTTTTAAAAAAGTTGGTAGTTACAGGTTATAATATATTTATCAGTGGTGGCACCGGTTCCGGTAAAACAACCTTTCTTAATGTACTATCTAATTTTATCCCCTCCAATGAAAGAATTATTACAATTGAGGATTCTGCGGAACTCCAAATACGTAATATCCCAAATCTTGTCCGATTGGAGGTACGTAATGCTAATTCGGAGGGATGTAATGAGATCACAATACGTGACCTCATAAAGACATCCCTGCGGATGCGGCCTGATCGCATAATTGTTGGCGAGGTAAGAGATGCGGCAGCGATTGATATGCTCCAGGCGTTAAATACCGGGCATGACGGTTCCATGTCAACCGGCCATGCTAATTCACCGGCGGATATGTTAAGCCGGTTGGAAACCCTGGTACTGTTAGGGGCGGAGATCCCTCTTCTGGCTGTTCGTAAGCAGATTGCATCTGCAATTGACATCATCGTTCATTTGGGGAGACTTCGGGATAGATCGAGGAGAGTACTTGAAATAACGGAAGTGCTAGACTGCAAAGATGGGGAGATTCGGTTGAACCCCCTTTACATCTTTGAAGAAACTTATGAAGATACCTATGAAGATTCCACCAAGGTTAAGGGTGAATTTGTTATGAAAAATAGACTTATGAATATAGACAAACTAAAGCGTGCCGGCTTGCTTATGGAAAGGTGTGAGAGCGAATTAACGATTATAAAAAATACCGATTGTCTGTAAAAGAAAATATATTAATACTACTTCAGGGATTGGCGGCAACGGTCATTCTTGGTATCTTGTTTTTCCAGAGTGTTCTCGGAATACTTGTGCTATCCCCGGTAATTCCTTTCTATCGAAGTATTAGAGCAAAAGAGTTGATGAAGGAGCAAAAATGGAGGCTCAACCTAGAATTTAGGGATGGTATCGCAGCATTAGCTGCCGCACTAGAAGCAGGCTACAGTGCAGAAAATGCTTATGAAGAGGCTTATAAGGATCTGCGTCAGATCTATCAGGAGGGTGCGCTTATACTCCGAGAGTTTTCAGGAATCATTCATCAAATCAAAATGAGTATTCCTGTTGAAAAGGCATTATATGATTTTGGCGAGCGCACCGGAATTGAAGATATCCAAAGCTTTTCTGAGGTGTTTCATACTGCTAAAAGAACGGGTGGGGACTTAATTCATATTATAAAAAGCACCAGTAGTATTATCAGTGATAAAATCGAAGTAAAAAGAGAAATCAATACCTTAATAACGGGAAAACGTCTGGAGGCTAACATCATGAAGCTGACGCCTCTCTTAATTCTATTCTATTTTTCGGTATCCTCACCGGATTTTCTAACCCCCCTATATCATAATTTGTCCGGGGTATTAATTATGACACTCTTTTTGTTTAGTTACCTTGGTGCATATCTGCTGATTGATAAAATAGTCGCAATAGAGGTGTAGGGAGGTTCGCTGTGATTGTATTCATTAATAGTATAATTATTCTTATTTTCTTATTTGCAATTCTTTTTTGTTTCAGTAAATTCCCAGAGGTTATAAAATCCATTGATAAAAATGATCACAGACTGTATCCCATATATCCGTTCGCAGATTGGTTGCTTCAAAGAACACCACTGGGAAAGATGATAAAGCGTAACAACAGCAGAAGTAATATCATGAAGGCGCTTTATACGACCACAAAGCCCGAAGGAATACAGCATATGTTTTGGTGTGGTAAAATTTCGCTCGTTATTATCATAATTATTCTTTTTCATATCCTTTCCCTGTTCAGTCAATTGGCCGGCAGCAGTAATTCTGTAGTTCTGGATCAAAGTTATCTTGTACGACCGGAATATGGAGAGGGAAGCAAGGAGGTGGAGCTCAATGTTGCAATGAATAAAAAAGAGGGTACAGCAACGGAAGAAGCTCCAAAATCTCAAGATATATCAATAAATCTGGAAGAACGCAAATTTTCTGAGGAGGAAATTAATGTCATCTTTGAAAAAGGCTTTCGGTATGTGGAGGAGAAGGTACTTGGGGATAACCGTTCGGCTGATCAGATTGTTACAAATCTGGATTTCATCAGCAGAATACCTGAAAGTGGGGTAGTAATCGAATGGAGACCTGAGAATCAACAGCTGATTAGTATGGATGGCGCTGTGAACAATTCAGAGATTGAGGATAATGGGTTAGATACAACGGTAACGGTTATTCTTACCTGTCAGAAGATGAAGTCAGAGCATCAGCTTATCTTTCACATACTACCAAAGAAAACCAGTGCTTATGAGGCGCTGATGGAGTCATTGAAGGAGGAACTTCTACAAGCTTCTGGAAAATCCTCAACAGAGCATATGCTTAAGCTTCCAGACACACTTGGTACCTATCGATTGTCGTGGAGAGGGAAGAAGAGTAACTCCGGTATTAGTCTTCTATTTATGGGAATTATCACGGCAATCGCTGCATGGTGGCTATCAGACAAAGAGCTCGATAAGAAGATGAAAAAACGAAAGGAGCAACTACTGTCTGATTATCCTGAACTGATCAATAAATTCACACTCTTAGTAAATGCCGGGATGACAATGAAGCAAGCCTTTATCAAAATGGCAGAGGGATATTTGGTGAAAACAGGGAACCATGAAAGTAAAAAGAGGTATGCATACGAAGAGATGCTGATAACAGTGAATGAACTGAAGCTTGGCATTCCGGAGAATGTCGCGTATGAGCAATATGGTAAACGAATTGGGTTGATTTCATATATCAAATTCAGCTCTCTAATAACACAGAACCTTAAAAAAGGAACAAAGGGTTTTACAGACCTAATGATGAGAGAGGCAAAAGAAGCCTTCGAAGACCGCAAGGAGGCGGCAAAGAGACTTGGAGAAGAAGCAGGAACAAAGCTTCTGATACCGATGATGCTTATGTTGATCATGGTGTTTTTAATTATTATGATACCGGCATTTAAGGCATTTCGAATGTAACTTAGGGTTGGCTGCTTTTTATTAGCAAGGGGTATCATGGGGCATGGTTAGGATACTTAGAATCATATACAGAAGGGAGTTCTATCCGAAAAGGATAGAGAATTAAGGATGAAACGAATGAGAAAACATAGAAAGCAACTATTCGCAAATATAACAACAAAGCAGCTGGAGGGTATAGGAATTATTGAAATAATTCTTATTCTGGTGATTATTATTGGACTGGTTCTGATTTTTAGAAATCAGATTTCAGATATCGTAACTACGGCCTTTCAATCAATAACCGGAGATACAAAAGGGATTGAAACAGAGATAACGATTCCATAGAACATTACCAATAAAGGAAGGGGGTGATTAAACCTGATAAAAAAAATCAACCAAAAGGAATTCTCGGGTTCTATCACAGTTTATTTAACCCTTATTCTGTTGCTCGTATTATCTTTGATATTTACAATAACCGAGGGAGCCAGAGTAAATACTGCTAAGATCGAGGTAGATCGCTCCCTGTCAACCGCTATGGATTCGGTACTCGCAGAATATTATGGGCCGCTATGGGAGGAATACCACATCTTTGGTTTTTATACAGAAGCAGATAGTGATGTCGCGCGCAAGGAACAGATTGCGGAAAAGCTATCGGACAATATGTCCTATACCTTTGATACGGACAAGAATTTAAGTATGAGAGGTGACAGTAGCTTGGATCTTTATCAAGTTGTGCTAAATTCGGTATCGGTGAATAATGAAACCGGACTCATGGATTATCAGGGGGAGTTGTTAATAAATGAAGCTGTTGAGTATATGAAATACCGTGAAATCGGTAATGGTTTGAAACAGCTTCTTGATAAGCTGTCGCTAATGGAAACACCGAAGAAGGTTAGTATTATCTATGAAGAAAAGCAAAACGCCGAAGAAAAACTGGTTGAGATTGATAAAGGAATCCTGGAACTAATGGAGCTTATAGATGGCCTTAGGACAAGTAATAAGGGAATTGAGGTAGCAAAAGATGGCAGCTTAATGACAGCAGATTACTTTACCAAACAAATTTGTATCACAGAGATTACACCGGAAGAAGTCGGGATCAACCAGAAACAAGTATTTAATGCTTTAAAGGACAGCTATGTGAATCCTAAGCCTGATTTTGTAACAATACATGAATGTTTTACAGAAATCACCACGATTCAGGAAAGTATTGAAAAAATAAATATTAAGTTGCAAGCCGCGGAATCTGAACTATTGATAGAACAGACTACATTGGGGGAGAAAAATGCAAATGAAAATAAAACCAAAGAGGGCAAACAGCAAATAAAAGACATCAAGATAAATATAAATTCATTGGATGAAACGATAAAAGATTACAAAGAAGAAATTGAGGAATCGGAAGAGGAAATACTACAGTTTATTTCTGACATAAATATCTCCAAAGCTAATATAGCTGCATTAATCTCAGGAATTACACCAATTATTGATAAAGCTATTTTAGCAGTCGACAATATCATTCTTAAGACGAAAACTGCAGCACCAATCATCGATCAATATGAAAAGCTTTTATACAGCTACAAAGATCAGGTTGGGGAGGAAGTCTTTATCGGGCTGGAAGACGGACTGAAGGAGATGAAGGATTATGTCATTACCGGCGACAGCGGATATGATTTTAAGGGGATGAAAGTAATTTTAGAAAACGATCAGAATATCCTAGAGCAGACAGAGAATTATCTTGGTGAAGCGGAAGATGAACTTACCCGGGTGCAATATGAAAAGGCAGATAAATATTATCAAAATGCATCAGAAATATTAAGAGGCTATCAAATCAAAGGACTGACTTTGGACTATAGCACGCTGGTATTAGACCACTCTTTACAAAAGAGCTCATTAAGTGCTATAAATGACCTATTTAAGGCCGGAATTACAAGTCTTGTGATTGATCCCAGCGAAATATCAGAAAAGGAACTTTCCGCGGATACATTGCCTTCCGAAGTTGCAGCTATGTCATATGAAGGATCTGATCTTATTACACAGTTGAAGGATTTTTTTCAAAGTGCTGCAACAGGAGGAGATAATTTCAGCATGGACAGTCTTTTTGGGAGCTTTGGTAGTGAATCAAATATCGCTGACTTCTCAGGGAAAGCAGTTAATACAATAGCAGAGCAACTCCTTTATCAAGAATATCTGAAGGAACATTTTGAAATGTACCGGGCAGAGGACGATGGTTCGTCGAGAAAGCCCTCTGCACTTACCTATGAGCAGGAATATCTGTTGGTTGGAAAGCATACCGATCAGGAAAATATGGCATCTGTCATATCAAGAATTTTGTTTTTAAGAACCATCTTAGATTTCGCCAGTGTCCTAGGTGATAGCACAAGAAGGAATGAGGCCAGGATAGCAGCCGCTGCTTTGGTTGGATTTACCGGACTCCCAATTTTGGTTTCAATAACGCAAGGATTGATTTTGCTTACATGGTCATTTGCAGAGGCACTACTTGATGTTTGCGCTTTAATGATGGGAAAGGAAGTCCCGATCTTAAAGAAGAAAATAATCTTACAGCTTCCCGAGTTGTTCATAATTAGCAGAAGCTTTCTTCAGACAAAGGCGTCTTCCATAACGAGTACCAAAGAGTTATCAATGTCGTATCAGGATTATCTTAGAATGTTTCTTTTGATCAAGGACAAAAAGGAGCTGACATTTAGGTCTATGGATCTGATGCAGGAAAATACTAAGCTCAGATACAAGGAAGAATCCTTTGATATTACGGACTGTCTGTTTGGCTTTGAGGCAGCAGTAGATTACACGGTTCCGTCCAAATTTACAGGTATCAGCTTTGTTCACAAAATGCTTGGTACCGGCGCGAAGGGGTTTCAATTTAAAGTTAAGGAAGCATACAGCTATTAAGGTCCGGCGGGCCGGGATGTCCGCTCTTCAATCTAAAATCTATATTAGTCTTTAAATCAAAAAAAAAAACTCTCCAAGAAATCGTTTGCTTATATGAATTTGATTCATCATATCTATTTGAAGAACGGACATCCCGACCCACCAGAGAAAGGCTGCAATTAATTTGAGAACTATGAAAATTCATGTACTGAAAACATATACAAAAATCTTTAATAAAAAGTTCCTATATCAAAAGGCTTCCCTGACAGTAGAAGCGTCTCTGGTTATGCCGATATTTCTATACTTAATGATTGCGTTCCTGTACTTCATGCAGATATTTACCATTCAGGAACAGATACAGTCAACTATCACAAAAATGGGACTTGGATTGTCAAAATCGGCCTATTTCTATAAAGACTTTCCGGATATCAATGAAGCAGTAAGCTTTGATAAGTCCATTCTAGATAGCGAATACGTCAGTGGTATTAATGAAATGACGGATAAAATCATAAGCGGATATTCGCTTAAGCTATTCGCAAAGCAATATCTGGATAAGGATTTTATTAATCAGTCCTGTGTCAAAAATGGATTTGACGGCATTGATTTTTCCTATTCAAGCATTGCAAATGAGGATGATGTGATAGATATTATTGTGAAATATCAGATCTGTATTCCGGTAAGAATAATTAATCTTGGTGATATGAGCATGCTCCAAAGAGTACGGCTTAGAGCCTGGACGGGTTATGAGGTTGTAGCAGCTTACGAAATCGGCGAAGATAGCGATGAAGAAATGGTATATGTCACGGATACAGGCACAGTTTACCATAAGAGCAAGGATTGCTCCCATATTAAGTTGTCCGTCACCTCTGTGGTGGGAATACCCATTGGTCTTCGTAATGCAAATGGAGCAAAATACTCGAGGTGCGAGGAGTGTTGTTCCGGAGAAGAGGGTGAAAATGCAACCTATTACATAACCTCATATGGAACAAGGTATCATGCAGACAGAAATTGTTCCGGAATCAAACGGAGTGTACACGAAATTCCTATATCTGAGGTAGGCAACAGAACACCCTGTTCAAGATGCGGTAAGTAAAAAGATGTTAAATAGAAATAAGTATTATGGATTATTTTAATCGGCATTTTATCATAAATGACTGTTTTCGCACGATAAATTTGTGCTGTCGCCCAAGTACGCCGGTTTTGGGCAGAATGGAGGAAGTCTATGGCGGAGATTATACTTAAGGTAATACTGTTTGCTGTGCTGTTGTTTTGTGGTGTGCAGGATTTGAGGAAAAGAAAGATTCTCCTATGGGTCATAATGGCAGGAGTGGTATTGACCGGAATTTGCCTGCCGTTTTGCCATACGGTTACTATTATGGACAGGATAGGTGGGGCTGCAATAGGAGCTACGGTTGCGATAATCAGCATTGTGACAGCCGGAAAAATCGGTATGGGAGATGCCCTTCTTCTTTGCCTAACCGGACTGGGACTCGGTTTCTGGGGTAATATTGAATTGTTTGCTTTTGCGCTTTTATTAGCATCGATAATATCGATTGCATTATTGATTTTACGTTTGGCAGACAGAAAGAAAAGCATTCCCTTTGTTCCGTTTATACTGGCAAGCTATCTGATACTAATTATGGTGGGAAGGTAATAATGCGAAGTGGGTTATATAGTAAGGATAAAAAGAGGCACCTATCAGTAAAAGGGCAAGGCGTTAGCAAAGAAGATATGTCTTCCGGCAGTATTACGGTAGAGGCTGCTTTTGTGATGCCAATTGTCATACTTATTATATTTGCGTTGATATATTTAGCATTTTATCTGCATGATATTAACAAAGTTCAGGGTGTAGCGGATCTGACCCTTCATAAAGCGGCATTAACGGTGAAACATGAAGCTGATATCGCAACCGGTGAAGTGACGTATGAGGATATAAATGACAGGGGGATTTTCTATATGCTTTTGGGAAATACAGAGAAAGAGGAAGAAGAGATAACAGAACTTTGTGAACAGGAATTATCCCAAGGATTATTTTTAGTTAAAATCAGAAGTATAAAGGTTGAAGCAGGCAATTTTAATATTAGTATAGCAGTGGAGACGGCTGCGGAAATCACCTTACCGGGGTTGTCTCATCTATTCTATGTGTTTCCTGATAAAACAATAACCGGAGAACATGTGGTTCATAATCCGGCTGAGACAGTGCGATGTACAGAGGTCATTTTAGAAACCGCGTCAGATATAAAGGGAGTAGATGAACTTAAGAAAAAAATTGAAAATATGATAGGTTCAAAATAACAGGTAGATTTGATGGTCAAAAGTCGCATTTAGGATATACATGCTCTAAGGTAATTTTCGACTTTCGACATACGAATCATAGTATAGGCTTAATGAAATATAGAAATGTATCATATTTAATTCTTATTAAAGAGTAAAAGCTTGGTTGTTTGGAGGTGTTCGGATGGAGACAGAGTATAAAAAGGATCTTAAGCACAATTATTTGGTGATTACAGAGGTTGAACATAAGTCCGGTACGAATTATTGTGTAAAAATGCTGGAACATCAGAAAATAGAAGGAATACTTATGCTGGAGCAAAGAAGGCTGGATGATAAAACACTATATTATTATGATATTTCCTCCAGACAATCTATGGCAGCAATACTCGACCGAACCTCCTTAACCAAAGATAAAATTATAAGCCTGTGCAAGGGAATTATCAGTACCCTGGAAAGAGCATATGAATACCTCCTCCCGGAGGAGGACTTCATATTGACACCGGAATATATTTATATGGAGGTGGCCTCGAATGAGCCAAGCCTCTGCTTTTTGTCCGGATACAACAGACCGATAAAGGAACAGATAAGCGGGCTCCTGGAATATCTGATGAATAGGGTAGATTATAATGACAGAGAAGCGGTGCTGTTGATATATCGATTATACGCTGTCAGCCGGGAGGAAGGATATACCCTAGAACATCTCATTCAGGAGCTGCAGGAGCTACCGCTAGATGAGACGATAGAGCAGGTGAAATCAGGAACGAAAGCGGGAAGTAAAGAGGGAATTAAAGTAACAACTAAATCAGAAATAAAGGCAGAAACAAGGTTAGAAACGAAGTCAGATAACAATAGGCATGTAGCGATAAACAGAGGCCAGGTAATGTCTGCTTCATCGCAGGAAGTGGATATAAGGAAGGAAAAAAATATCCCAGTGATGATGGAAAAGCTTGAGAAGGAAGTTGAAATATCCTACTATCCAGTCATAACATATCTGTGTACCGCTGCCAGTATAGCAGGAGGTTTTCTTTTATTTGCACTTAGCTGGAAGACAAAGGCAATATACAATACATATGGCAAGCAAATGGATTATATAAAGCTGGCGGCTCTGCTTTTGATTATCTTTTGTTGCGAAGGTTATCTAATGAAAATGCTCTGGGATAAGAAATACAAAACAACTCGAATTATAAGAAAAAATGAATATGTTGATCCAAGGCAATTGATGGGTCAAGCTACATTGGCAAAGAAAGCTGTTTTTGAAAATACAGAGACATATTTGCAGAAGCAGAGAACCATAAACGGTAATAATCCTTTGCAACAGATTACTAAAGATGAAATACCCGGAAGTACCGTAATGCATAAGAGGCCGGAACATGGAGAGCATCCGAAGGAATATGACAATAGTAAGAAAGTTAACAATAGTAAGGAATATGAAAATAGTAAGGAATATGATAATCCGACATGTCTATTAAATGGTACGTGCGAGGACATTTCCATATCTTACTCTGCAAGTCACACTCCAGAATTTTTGCTGCGGGCTCTTGATAAAGAAAACTATCAGTCCATTGCTATTGAAAGCTTTCCCTTCTTTATCGGGAAGCTTAAGAAGAATGTGGATTACTGTCTGGAAAAGGATGTTGTCAGTAGATATCATGCCAAGGTTCTTAAGGAAGACAACCGATACTTTATCATGGATATGAATTCCACTAACGGAACCTATGTAAACGGAGAGTCAATAAAGACCTATGAAAAACGTGAGGTTTCACGGGGTGATGAAGTCAGCCTTGCAGATATCAAATTCAAAGTAGAGTTTGCTCCAGATTAGTTTATGAATAATACAATTAATAAGCTAAGAAGAATAAGTAAGCTACTGGAACAAGCCAGTAGCTTTTCTTATGATATAAGTTATTGAACTATGGAACATTATGGTATAATCAAACAAAATAATATGAAAAGAGGAATATTAATGTTAGATAACTTGATTGTGTTATTATCATCTGTGGTTATATCGTCTTTAATTTCATCTTTAATAGTGAAATTGCGATTATTGTTATCTTGTTTATAGATTGTTTATATATATCATTTAGTGAATCTTACTCAAAATCAATCTTTAATGATAGATATTGGGATGCGATTAAAAAAATATTTGATAAGTACTATGAAAGACAGGAGGAATAAATATCAACTAGATCACTTGTGTACCGGATTTGCCACCCTGTACATGATCGTGATAAACGTCTATGTTAGATCTGCATTAGGAATCTTCACGATACAGTTAATCAATTTACTTTAAAAATTTATCCGTACATCAGAACACGCCATTAGAAGAGGACTACGAAAAAAGATTAGTCAATTACAATCTTTTAACTACATTTGACTATCATCATGAGATAGCGGAGAGTGGAGAGATACCAAGGGTAGAAATACAACAAATTACTGATGAACGGGAAGCAAAATACAATAATTAGTCCACTGGATGTATAGGCCACTTTTGACCTCGTTTTCCTACACCGACAGCTCACAATGGGAAAGGATCCCATATCAATGGTATTAAAAGCGCAGATGTACAAAAACTAAAATAATTCAAACAGAAATGTACAATGCGACAGATTATGATACGCAACGTTACAAGACCGTCGGATATTATATGACTCTAGATACTTATAATCTGGATAAGAAGTTCACAAGCTCACCTGATTGGTAATTATACCGCAGTATGGTCCTATGGAAATAACAAAGGAGGTGAAACAAGGAACAAATAAATACACGTAACACACCATTCATAAACCGACATTATTGAAGCAGCCATCGCTCTATAAGGAGGATTTTTGGCTAAAGGACGGGTATCTCATCGTCAACTTCACGATTGAGACGATAGGGGAGAATGGTTGTCAGAGACTCAGCTATATCAATTATCATAATTATAGGAATCAAGATAATTGCAGCATGTAGCTGTCAGAAGGACCGCACCTTATAATGACCGGTGATAACGGCCGACGTTTCAATTCTATGCCAGGGACTTTATCATCTGTTTTGTGGGTAAGCGGATGAGTGAGGATTATGATACCGGTGCGGAAAACTAATTATTTCTACATGCCGAATAGAATATTATTTAATGATGGATTCAGAATAAATAGAAATCATATAGTTGCATTATATTAGATGCTGTATGGTATATCATAACCTTTAAAAATTTTATACAGATTGTCAGATAAATAAAGCGCAGATGTGCGTTCATGAGAGCATATAGAAAGTATGAGACTATTATTTAAGTAAAAGGCGGGGTTTTCTAATTTGTCTGTATCGTCGAATTCATAGTACTTAAACAAATAGTCCTCTTTCATCAAATAATTTACAACAGAACGAATCAAATTGAACCTATATACTTTATATAAGCCTCCAATTGTGCAATGAGAATTAAAAGAGTACATGTTACTTTGGTAAGCGTCCTTCGGCAAGGACACTTCTTTTACTGCATAAACATTTGCTTTATGATTTTTTGCTAATGAAATATTGTTCTTTGTTGAGTTCATAAGATATTGGCTTAGATTATTCTTAAGTTCCGTAAATTGAATCATATCATATTGATGTAGTCTGTCAAAATAATTAGTAACTTCATTTTCAGTCGGATATGTATTCACTACGAACCTCTTATAATCCGAATTGGAGGAAAATTCATTTCTTCTCTTTTCATCTTCAAGTTCGTAATAATTCAAAAAATCACTGCAGGCTTTTTCATATTCCACCATAGATAAATTGTAATTACCCAAGCATGTTTCGAATGTAATTTGAGTACAGATAGAACAACAAAACGCGATTATCTTTTTGACATAGTTTTTATTTTCCATAATATTGGATTCTATAAAAAGGGTGTGAGACATCATAAATCCTCCTGATTATGTTAATGTTTTGACATAATAATAGGAACTACTATTTTAACATTGACATTACTGATAAAAAAGAATTACCATGGTAGTATTTTATGGTGTTTGTTAACAGAATAATTTTGTTGCTTTTATACTTGATATCAGTTTTTTTATATAGGATTTTTGGGTTAGATCCTGACGCAAAGACTCCCACATACATTGCGGGATAATCAAAGCTATTTAGCAAATTATTATAGCTTGCATAAACAGTTATTTCTTCATGTTCAGCTATCCAAGATTCCAATTCAGTATGCTTAATACTATTACTATAACTTATATTAACTCTTTTAACACCATTGTAAATCATCCATACTAACCCTTCGATTATGGTATTCGTATCAATTTCTCCAAATTCATTTGAAGCATCAAAATAATACAGACGAGCTTTATCTTGATAATCGCGTACAAATGAAACCAGTTTATCACCGTGAGTTACTTTTTTACTTTTAAAAGATGTATTATTTGAGTATGTGATAGCATTATATTCAGTTGATAATGTCTTGTCAATGATTCCAACCTTATCTTTATAGGTTCCGCTCTTTGTAATAATGGTAAAATTTGACCATATAATTACAGTAAATATCAATATAATAAATGTCAAAATAGTAAATAACTTAATTAATTTGTATTTCAAGACTTTCTCTCCTTTGAATATTAATAAAATATTATTTTGTAAGGTATTATTTTAAAATTCTAAAAATAATACCTTACAATTGATAATTATTATGTAAAACTATAATGTATAGGGATAACCAAAAAAAGCATGTGAAGGATTAGATCTGTTTATATGAAAATGGTAAAAATAAATCCATCCAGATCTTCTATCTTGGTCTATTTCTGGTCCAACTAAGCCTCCGCCTTCTGAACATGCAAGGGCGGCTCCTCCGCTAAAAAAGGTATATACATCAGCACCAGTCGCAAGTCTAGAAGTAGCTTGTGTTAGTGTAATGGGATTATATGCATCAATATTAACATTTGCTCCGACACGAGTTGCTCTGTAATAGTAATAATTATTGCTTTTTTCTTCTAAGGCAATGGTTCTAACCATATCAATTACTTCACATATAGCATAATATGTAACACTATAAATTATTACCATAATCGCTAAATATACTAGCACTTCAATTAATAAAGATAACGAGTAAACGAAATAATTGCCCATAGCTTCCTGCTCAACATATTTATCATATTGAATTTCATTTAAGTTGCTGTATTCTTTGACCTTTCTATTGTTTTGATATACATCAATATCAAGTTTCTTGCTATTCATTTCATCAATATTTAATGTATAATTCTCTACTTTTGAATCATTGATCACACGGGCTATCGCGTTGCCATCTTTGTTAATTGTTATAAAAGCATTATTGGCTCCCGAAGATAATGATCGGACGGTTAAGTTTCCAGCATCATCCAATGTTGATGTAAACCCTAAACCATCCACATAGACTACATTATCAGCTTCATTAACAGCAGCTTTAGCAGTTATATTAGATAGAGATATACCATTAAACAATAAGCATACTACAAGAAATGTACTAATAATCTTTTTGATTTTCATAATTACCTCCTGTCATAGTTTGGAATTAATACTAATTACTAATATCTACACCTGTGTAGATATTAGTTTACAATTATATGAAATAAATGTCAACAATTATTTTGGCAGACTGGGAAATCGGCTGTATATAACAAGCAATTATTATGCAGAATATGCTTAAAGGACCTAAATACGAAGTTAAAATTGTTGAAGAAACAAAAGTATGCATTGAGACATTAGGGGGGGTTAACCTTAATCCCAGACTGCGCACTTGAAGAAATAGATGATAATGAAGCAGCGCTGCTACTACTTGGTGCTGATACATGGAATGACGATGCACAAAAGCCTACTTTTAAAGAGGGGGTCATACATTGAAAGAGGGATTTTAGTAAGTGCGATATGTGGTGCAACTTTAGCCTTGGGTGAATTAGATGTCTTAAATAATCATTTACATACAAGCAACTCGCTTGAGTATCTTTGTGGCTTTTCTAGAAATTATACAGGGAATTTTTTATAAAAACGAACTTGCTGTGACGGAGGGTAATATAAGAACCGCAAGCTCTGCCGACGGATTATTATGGGCAAAACAAATTATCGAGAATTATTAATCTGTTTTCATGAAACAACCGAAGCGTGGTATAACTATTATTTGACAGGTGATCCCAAATAATATATGTAATTGTTGACTTGTGTTGAATAAAGTTACGAATATCCCTCAAATCTTGAATACTCCTCAAATCTTGAATATCCCTATAACTCCATACATTTATTATATATACTTTCATATGATGTAATAATTACTTTCCAAGGTTATAAATCAAATGGATATTTATGTTGTTCAACCAAATGATAGTATAGAATTAATTGCCCTTCGGTATGGAGTCAGCGTAGCAAGTATTATTCAGTATAACGAATTGACGAATCCATATGAGTTGGTTCCGGGGGAAACAATTGTAATAACATATCCGGATAAGGTATATACGGTGAAAGACGGGGATACGATAGAAGGAATTGCAAAAGCAAATGGAATAACTATTATGCAGTTGCTAAGGAATAACCCCTTTCTTTCTGATAGAGATTTTATACACCAGGGAGAGACCTTGATTATCAGTTATAAAACCAATGAGAATATTACAACAAATGCATTTTGTTATCCGTTCATATCAATTAGCACACTAATAAAGACGTTACCTTTTCTTACTTATCTTTCCATCTATAATTACAGAGTAATAGAAGAAGGGGATCTCTTTTCTTATTATGATGACAAAGAGGTTATTCAAACAGCGATAAATTATGGGACAGTACCTCTCATGATGATTACAACATTATCACCGCAAGGAGAGCCAAATATAGAGGTTGCCTTTAATATATTAATGAGCGAACAATATCAAGATAACCTTGTCAATAACATTCTTAGTACCATAAAGGAAAAGGGATTGTATGGTGCAAATATAGCATTTAACTATATTAGTTCGGCTAATATAGAGTTTTTTAGTAATTTTATAACATATGCCGCAGATAGAATAAGGAGCGAAGGATATTTGTTCTTTGTAACAATTAACCCGAAAGAAAATAAAACAAAGAATGGGACTACTTTTGAAGAAATTGACTACACGACGATTAGTCAGGTATCGGATAGGATATCCTTTACACAATTTGTATGGGGTAAAAATATGAATCCGCCCGGTCCGGTTAGTTATACTGCTGATTTAAGGCAATTTATTGACTACGAGGTAAAATTAATATCACCAAATAAGGTTAGGATTGGAACACCTGTTGTTGGGTATGATTGGTCTCTTCCTTATTTGGCCGGAAGGACTGTTGCCCATGCTCTTTCTTTGCGTGATGCCATTAATTTGGCGCGTGAAAATAGTAGTAACATACAATTTGATGAGGTATCACAGACTCCGTTTTTCCAATATAAAGAATTTCTTATAGATACGGAAATTGAACATATCGTGTGGTTTATCGATGCAAGAAGTATTAATTCTATACTTGAACTAATTACTGAGTATGCTCTTAGTGGTAAGGATATATGGAATGTTATGATCTTTTATACACAGATGTGGTTGGTTATCAATTCTCAATATAACATTATAAAAATCCTTTCGGATCAATTATAATTCCCGATTCAAAGCCCCCGGTCATAAATATTTCGGAGGGCTGTTTTTGTTTCGACAAATGAAGCAGAGTTTTTATTATATAATAGGTTGGAATTATAAACCATAACTCCATTGATACGGAAAAAATCCATCTGCATCTTGTAAATACTGGAACTATAGTGGTACAATAAAATAGAAGAAAAATCGACTTTTTCTTTGTGATTGGGGGAAATATATAATGAAGAGACGGTATGATATAACGCATGCTGTTATATTAATTTTGTTTCTTGTCATTGCTAACTTTTTGGATAATGCAATTTTAAAAGGGATATTACTATTGCTTTTATCGGGAATTCTGGTTTTCAACACAGCAATGAGGCTGAAGCAAAAGATAGATAATAAATTTACGGATAAGATATTTCTGGGACTATTATTATTTTTAGATTCGGTGTTGCTTTTAGGATCGGTTTTCGTTATTATATCGGCGATTATGGAAGCCGTATGATGCCGCAATTAGCAGACAAAGGATTGGTGACCGGTGTATGAAAAAATATGTGATGGCTCTGGATCAGGGTACCACAAGCTCGAGATGCATTATATTTGATAAACAGGGTAAAATGAAGAGCGTCGCACAGAAGGAATTTACGCAAACTTACCCAAAGCCCGGCTGGGTCGAACATGATCCGATGGAAATCTGGTCCTCTCAGATTTCGGTTGCAACAGAGGCAATGGCAAAGCTTGGGATTAGCGCAGCAGAGATAGCTTCTATCGGAATTACCAATCAGCGTGAGACTACGATTGTGTGGAATAAGCATACAAGCCAACCGGTTTATCCGGCAATCGTATGGCAGTGCCGCAGAACCGCAGATATGATAAGTAATCTTAAAGCAAGAGGCTTGGAGCCTTATATTAGGGAAACAACGGGACTGATACCGGATGCTTATTTTTCCGGCACAAAGATTAAGTGGATTCTTGATAATGTACCGAATGCCTATGAGGATGCGAAAGCAGGAGCACTGTTATTCGGGACAGTGGATACCTGGATTATCTGGAATCTTACAAAAGGTAGAACCTTTATTACAGATGTTACTAATGCATCCCGTACCATGCTCTTTGATATTAAGAGCTTGACCTGGGATGAGAAAATATTAGAGGAGCTTGATATCCCGAGGGAGATGCTTCCAGAGGTTAAGCCCTCCAGCTATATTTATGGATATTCGGATCGCAGTTTTTTTGGCGAGGAGATTCCGATAGCAGGCGCGGCAGGTGATCAACAGGCGGCGCTGTTCGGACAATGTTGCTTTGATAAGGGAGAGGTAAAGAACACCTACGGAACGGGATGCTTTATGCTGATGAATACCGGAAGTGAATTTATAAGGTCGAAACATGGACTGCTGACTACACTTACAGCGTGCACGGGAACGGAGCCGCAGTATGCTCTGGAAGGCAGCGTATTTGTAGCGGGAGCCGCAATCCAGTGGCTTCGGGATGAAATGCAATTAATCCGTACGGCAGCAGAAAGCGAAAAATATGCACTGCAAGTAGAGGATACAAATGGAGTCTATATGGTTCCGGCATTTGCGGGACTTGGAGCCCCCTACTGGGATCAATATGCCAGAGGAGCGATTCTGGGTGTAACAAGGGGCTGTAACAGGGATCATATTATACGTGCTACCCTAGAGGCGATTGCCTATCAGACAAACGATGTTCTTCGTGCAATGGAGGGTGATTCGGGCTGTATCTTAACCTCACTTAAGGTTGACGGAGGAGCAAGCGCGAATCGTTTTCTGATGCAGTTTCAGGCAGATATTTTGGATACCATCGTTCTTAAACCGGAATGCATTGAGACAACGGCGCTTGGAGCGGCATATCTTGCCGGACTCGCGGTCGGCTTCTGGAGAGATAAGGATGAGATTAAAGCAAACTGGGCGCTAGCCGAGAACTTCTCTCCGCAGATGACGGCGAATAGACGGGCAGTCTTAATTGCAGGATGGAAGAAGGCCATAACCCGTTCTTTCGCATGGGAGGACTAAACGATAGAAGGTAAAAGAAAATGATGGATGAAAGACTGAATAACAGCTTTATTACTATGGGCTATCAGAGGATGAATTCGAATACTCAAGATATACAGCTGTACTATCAGGTCGGGGAGTATGAGCTGAATATCGTGTCTATGATAGATGCGATAAATGGGGATGAGTTTATGCCTCAGCAGTATGAGAATATCCTGGAGCAGGTGAAGGATAGTTTTCAAAAGACTTACTCTCAGCGCCTTAAGCTTTTAAGTATTGTGATCACAAGAGTTCCTGACAGGGCGAAGCATTTATTTGTCAATGTCGTTCGGGACAGCCACTTCATAATAGATATAAGTACCGGAAGACTGATGGTCTATGAGACACAATCCGGTGATTTTACTGCTGTTAGGACTATGTTGGAGCAGTTTTTTGAAAAAGAAGCAGCACAGACGGTACGTAGCAATCAGCCGGTTGCAGCATCGCCGTTTACATTAATCAATACAGGTGTCATACTAATAAATATAATAGCATTTTTGGCGGTTCAATTTACAATGATGTTTGGAGGAGAGGAACGGGCTTTTCTTAAGGGGTCGCTCTCTTGGTATTATGTAATTAATAAAAATCAGTATTACCGCCTGATTACTTCAATGTTCATGCATGCGAACTGGAGCCACCTACTGAATAATATGTTCGTTATGCTGTTTATCGGAGCAAACGTAGAACGCGCTGTGGGTAAGCTAAAATATCTTTTTATCTATTTTGGCGCGGGTATTCTTGCAGGGTTAACCTCTATTTGTTATAATATGTGGAAAGAAAACGGAGTATTTGTATTCGGAGATTCCGTTATGGCAATCGGTGCCTCAGGCGCAATCTTTGGACTGGTAGGTGCATTACTTTATATTGTAATCGCTAACAGGGGACGACTGGAGCAAATCAGCACAAGACAGATTATTATTTTTATTGTATTGAGCCTATACAGTGGCATTATAAATGCGCAGGTTGATCAAGCGGATCATTTCGGAGGTTTTCTGTCGGGAATTGTACTGGCACTTATTCTATATAGAAGACATAGAAAGAAGCTTAAAGTGCATGACAGGAACGAAACATGAAAGAGGAGAGGTTGTTGAATGAAGATTAATATCTATTACGGTGGCAGGGGCTTAATCGAAGATCCGACGCTTTATGTAATGAGTAAGATTACGGCGGTATTGGAAGAACTCCGTGTGCAGGTAACCAGGTACAATCTCTATGAGGAGAAGAACGCAATCTCCATGCTTCCAAAGACGTTAAAGGAGGCAGATGGCGTAATCCTGGCAACGACCGTGGAGTGGATGGGCATCGGGGGTCTGATGCAGCAATTTTTGGATGCCTGTTGGCTGTATGCGGATAAGGACAAGCTGAGTAAGCTTTACATGTTTCCGATTGTTATTGCAGGTACCTATGGCGAGAGGGATGCGGAGCTGACTTTGATTAAGGCATGGGAGCTGCTCGGAGGAATCCCTTGTAACGGAATCAGCACCTATGTAGAGGACCATGTGGATTTTGAGACCAATAGCGATTATGCCGGAATTATTGAAAAGAAAGTGGAAGCGTATTACAGAACCATACATCAAAAGACGAAGATATTACCAACCAGTATCAACGCAATCAAGCAAAATGTCTTACAAAACAACACCATGGTTATGACTCCTCAAGAGAGCGAGCAGCTGTCCATGTATGTATCCGATGATACCTATGTGAAGAAGCAGAAGGAGGATATTGAGGAGCTGACTCTGCTATTTAATGAAATGCTTGATAATAATAGTGAGGGTGATGGAGGGCAGGATTTTGTCAAAAACATTAAGGATAATTTTCATCCGCTTGATGATTTTGTAGCTTCTTATGAGATTCAATTGGCCGATGTCAATAAGACACTGGTCGTGGAGATTAATAATAAACGCCTTAAATGTTACTATGGTGAAAAACCTGATGCAGACGTTATTGCAAAAACAACGAATGTCATGTTTAATAAGCTCGTTTTAGGCCGAATCACATTTCAGGGTGCATTTATGTCAGGAGAACTGACGGCCAAAGGTAATTTTAAGACACTACGTTCCTTTGACCAAGTATTCCAGTTTAACATATTATAAGGGAAGCAATACTGTGAACGAGGTTAGGTGTTCACCGGAACTAACACAGATGTTACCATAGTGTAGATCGACCACCTTCTTTACCAGAGCAAGACCGATTCCGGTTCCGCCCTTCTTATAAGTAATGAAGGGAATGAAGATATCCTTTAGTGCATCTTCAGGAATTGGCAGGCCGTTATCGCTGATCTCAAAGGACAGCTTCGAAGGTACTGCGTCATCCCCGGGCAGGTAGGTTAAGCTGATATGTATGAAATTGCCGGGTGCTACAGCTTCTAGTGCATTTTTTATCAGGTTGGAAAAAACCTGCTTCATTTTAATAGAATCACAGAGATAGGATTCATAGTATTCTTCACTTCCGGGCTCAATGCTGAGAGACAGATCAATATTCGCAGTGATCGCCTGTGGCATGAAGCTGCCGGTAACATTCTGAATTAAGGTTAGCAGATTGGTAGTATCTTTATGAAGGTAATTACAGGTATTAAGTAGCGATGCATCCGACATAATCTGTTCCATATCACTGAGCAGTTGTGGCAGTTGATTCCAGTATTTATAGCTGGCGGTCTCGGGGTGTTGCTGTTCGATATATTGAAGGGTACCCTTAAGAAGGCTTAATGGGTTACGTAATTCATGTACGAACATAGAAGTGGTTTTCTTATTGTCGTCTATGATGGTCTGAAGCAATGCTTGGAATTCCGGATTTGTCTTTACGACGTTTGCAAACATATCATTATTGATTTCCGATAGCATTATCTTACCTCCCTAATCATTAAAATAATTATATTTTAGAAAGAGACTGCGCTTAATGTAGAAATAAAAAAGCTATTTTCACACTTAGAAGTTTGAGCCTGCGTAATCCTCGACCCAAACTAATTCGAAGGGCAGGCATGTTAAGTTAGTATGGCAATTTCGGTCATATTAGATGTTTTCAATAGAATAACAGTATCAGAAAATGGAAATATTTGCAAGCAAGAGTATTTTACAATATTCGACATAGGAGGCATTGAAACAATGGAAAATTGTATTTTTTGTAGGATAGTAGCCGGTGAAATTCCTTCGGCAACCGTGTATGAGGATGAAAATTTTAAGGCAATTATGGATATTGCACCGGCTGCAAAGGGACATGTGATTATGGTAGCAAAGAAGCACTATGCAAATTTATTTGAACTTGACGATACGGTTGCATCAAAAGCATTAATTGTAGCACGTAAAATAGCGATAGCAATTCAAATGGAGCTTAACTGTGATGGTGTGAATCTACTCCAGAATAACGGGGAAGCAGCAGGTCAGACCGTTTTCCATTTTCATATCCATGTCATTCCCAGATATGACGAGGATCAGGTAACTGTTCCCTGGAGACATACTCAGTACGGCGACGGCGAAGCAGCGGCTCTTGCCGTAAAACTTGCAGCAAGAATTTAGTTAAAGTTAACCTATGATGCCAAGAGGTGTATTATTGTTATAGTTCAGCCTTCAAATAGATGAATCAGGACCGGAAACATTTCTTTCCCGGTCTTGTCACTATCCCTGCTAGGCTGAACTGTAACTTTTTATTTGATTTGTTCCTTAATCAGATTGACAATCGTTTCTATGGAATTATTTAAAGTACTCTGATTCATTGCATTGATGTATTCCGGTCTACCTTCTATAACAGTATGAATGGCTTCTAGGAGGCGCGTGATACTTAAATCCTCTTCTTTCAGGACATAGGAATATCCCTGATGCTCGAAGGATTCCGCATTTAATATCTGGTCGCCACGGCTGGCGGCAGCAGAAAGTGGTATTAATATGTTTGGTTTGCGCAGGGCAAGAAGCTCGCAGATGGCATTAGCTCCGGCCCTTGATATAACCAGATCGGCGGCTGCCATCAAGTCACTCAATTCGGACTTGATATATTCATATTGAACGTATCCGGTATTATCCTTAAAGCGCTCATCCAGATTTCCTTTGCCGCAAAGATGAATAACTTGATATTCTCTTAACAAGGTTGGTAGCATTCCGCGCAGACAATCGTTAATTACTCTTGAGCCGGAGCTTCCCCCGATGAAAAGTATGACAGGCTTATTCGCAGAGAAACCGCAGAAGTCGAGCCCTTTCAATTTGTTTCCGGAAAACAGCTCTTTGCGGATCGGAGTTCCGGTAAGTACAGCCTTTCCTTCCGGGAGGTATTTTAACGTTTCAGGAAAGTTGGCGCAGACTTTAGTCGCTGACGATAAGGCAAGCTTGTTGGCCAGTCCGGGAGTCATATCAGATTCATGAATGATTATCGGGATATGATAGTTCTTTGCGGCCAAAACCACAGGAACAGTTACAAAGCCGCCCTTGGAAAATACGAGATCCGGCTTAAGTTGCTTTAATATTTTACGTGCTTCAAGATACCCCTTTAGTACTTTAAAGGGATCTGAAAAATTCTTGGGATCAAAATATCTTCGTAATTTGCCGGAGGAAATTCCGTGATAAGGGATATGATACTCTTCAATAAGCTTGCGTTCAATTCCGTGATAAGAACCGATATACTGGATATCATAGCCCTCTCTCATTAGTTCCGGTAGTAGGGCGATGCAGGGAGTAACATGTCCGGCAGTGCCACCTCCGGTCAGAACAATACGTTTCATGGCCTGGCCCTCCATTCCTTTAAGGCTCTGGCTAACTGATCCGGGCAGGAGGTTGATTTATAGCCGCAGGTCACACCATCGAATTTCTTTATCACCTCATCCACCTTCATTCCGACTAGTAACCTGGAAAGACCGCTGGCATTACCGGCACAGCCGCCTTTAAATTCTACCATATTAATTGTATCGTTTGTTTCATCTATTTCAAAATTGATTTCTCGGCTACATACACCGGAAGTTTTATATCTCATAAAAAGCCCTTTCTTTACGTATCTTCTATTTTAAGGTATGAGACTATCCTTTGACGGAGCACTCATAATTGACTTCATTTTAGCTCACAAAATTTTTTTTTGCAATGCCTTAAATTAATTTTTACAAGTGTCCAAAATAATTTTACTTTATTAGTCTGATATTGTATAATATTTGAATACATTTATTGTGGATAATATTACCATATGATTTGACAGTAGCTGCTAGTGGGAAACAGTAGGGAAAGTTGTCGTCAGCAGACGGGGAATTGGAGGAGAATATGATTGGTTTCAAAACAGACTATAAACCAACAGATGTGGATTATGAGGAAAGCAGAATAGGAGCTGTGAACCGGCTGTTTGAGGACTTGATGGGTAGGAAAAAGATTATATCGGCAAATTATTGTCTGGCAAGGGACGGCAAGATATTCGCTAATAATGCGGTGGGTAAGCTTTCCTATCGTGAGGAGGATACCAGAGAGTTACAGCCGGATACGATACAACGGATTGCTTCCATAACTAAATTATTCGCAGCAGTGGCAATCTGGCAGCTGGTGGAGGATGGCAAGCTCAGGGTTAGCCAAAAAGTCGGTGAAATCATTGAGGAATTTAGCGAAAAGCCCTTCGATGAAATTACAATTGCGCATTTACTGTCGCATACCTCAGGCATGCATCCAGATCCGGGGTGCTTTCCTAATAAATATTTTGTTTCACCCTGGAAATATATCATGGAGGCCAAAGGCAAAGACTGGATTGCAAATTCGTTAAAATGTGGTATGAGAAAAGCTCCGGGAGAGGAATGGGCATACAGCAGTTTCGGATTTGTTATTCTGGGAGAAGTTATCTCAAGGGTAAGCGGAGAATTTGCGAATGACTATATCACTGAGCATATCATTAAGCCCTGCGGCTTAAAGGATACAGGATTTAATTTCAAAAACATAGACATAGTAAGCAGGACAAATATCCCTGATGAAGAGAGGGAGCAGTTTGTTAAAGCGATCCAAGAAGGTACCTATGAAGAGGATGAGTGGGATATTGCTTTTAAGAATATTCCAAGGACCGGAGGAGGATTATTCTCTACGGCGGCGGATTTGTGCCGTTTCGGGATTATGCTACAGCAAAACGGTTCTATAGATGGAACAAGAATTATCGGACGAAAAGCCGTAGAAAAGATGTCAACTTTATATACCGGGCCTGAGATAAGGGACTATTGCTGGGGTGCCGGTGGAGTAATCCGTGAATATGGACTTGGACCGGATATGCGTTGCAATGAAGACAGCCTGTATTCGAAGGGAACCTTTTTCCATGAAGGTGCCGGAGGTTGCGGTCTGATTATTGATCCGAAGGAACGATTGGTGGCAGCTTGGTTTGTTCCTTTTGTAAACGATGCATGGAGCCCGGAGGCAATTAATAATGCTGCCGCCGTTATGTGGTCAGGGCTGAAATAAGAATAGGGTCAACAAACATGAACAGGAATTGAGGTAGCCATGAAATACATACGACATCAGTTAGAAGTGATGAAAGCGGTGGCGCTGGTGACTTATAAAGAGTGGAGTGCTTACCGCACCCACTCTATGGTCTCTATCTTTGTTGGGCCGGTTTATTTTATCGTTCAGTATTTTATCTGGACAGCGGCATATGGCGGCAAAGGTGAGATCAATGGGATGAATTTAACGCAGATGATTACCTATTTTGCGGCGTCCACGCTGATCGGATATCTTACGATGGACTCTGCTGACTGGAATCTTCAGATGCTGGTTCGAACCGGTAAATTTCTTACCTTCGCCATGAGACCGATTCATCACAGATTCTTTGCGTTTTCACAGAAGGTGGGTCACAGGGTTTTGGGCTTTCTTTTTGAAGTCCTTCCCTGTTTTCTGATTCTATCCCTACTATTTGGTATAAATATGATTCCAAAGAATATTGGGTGGACGGCATTATCTATATTTTTTACTTTCTTGATGACCTTTTATGTGCATTATATCCTTGGGATGACTTCCTTTTGGTTTATACAGTCACAGGGAATTCGAAGAGTATTCGATCTGTTGTCAGGTATATTTTCGGGCGTATTTATACCGCTCGTTTTCTTTCCGAAAATAATTCAGAGGGTGCTTTTCTTTCTCCCGTTCCCGTATATGTCCTATGTACCGGCGATGGTATTCACGGGACGTTTTGAGTTGGCGGGTGTTAAGATGCAAATCTCTGAAATAGTTCTGCTTCAGGGTATCGCAGTCGCAATTACGATGGTATTAAGTGAAGTAATTTATAAGGCTTCCATACGTCATTTTAACGGAGTCGGAGCATAAGGGACTTTTCAGCGGCCTCAAGAAAGGTGTGGTTATTTTTGTGAAAAGATATTTTTTGATTTATAAGGAGTGCATTCGGGTAGCCTTTGCGACAGCAGCTACTTACCGTATGAATTTCTTTCTGAATACGATTATCATGCTACTGGGGGATATTTTATTTCCGCTGGTTACTGTATTAATATATGGTTCCGGAGCCGGTTTTGAGGGCTGGAGTGTGTATGAGGTACTGTTAATCCAAGCTGTCTTTACGATGTCACTTGCAATCGCGGATATGACCTTTCACGGAATTATGTGGGCTACGATGCTGGCAGTCAGGGAAGGAAATTTTGAGATGTCCCTACTGATGCCGGTGGATACGATGTTTTTGCTTATGGCTAAAAACTTCTCTATCGATGCAATCGGGTTGTTCCTTGGGGGCCTTACCATATTTATCATTGCGCTGGTCCACCTTGCCGTTCCGTCCGTATTTATGTGGCTACAGTTTGCAGCGATGTTTTTCATTGGTATGATGGTAATGATGGGAATAGCGCTCATCATGGCGGCAACCTCCTTCAAATGGGTTGGGAACTCCCGAATACCTGAAATATTTGACAGTATAAGAAGCTTTGGCAAATATCCGCAGAGTATCTTTCCAAAGACGGTGCTTGTCATCTCTGCCTGTTTCATACCGGTGGCGATGATTGGCTTCTTTCCCGCGGCGACGCTCATGGGAAGAGGAAGTTATGTGATGTTTTTGGCAATCATTCCATGCATACTGTTTATGATGCTTGGAATTTTACTATATCGCTCTATGGTACGTCTGTATCAGGGTGTTGGAGGCTGAGATGGGGAAAATAATTACAGTAGAAAATTTGATTAAAAAATACGAAACCTTTCAAAGAGGAAGTGGATTAAAGGAAAGTATGATGAGCTTCTTCCATAGAGTTAAGGTGCCCGTTATGGCGGTCAATGATATTTCATTTACCGTTGAGGAGGGTGATATCATCGGAATCCTAGGTCCAAACGGTGCGGGAAAGTCAACGACGATAAAGATGTTAACAGGAACGCTATATCCGTCGAGTGGTAGTATCAGGGTTATGGAGTATAATCCGACGAAGAACAGAAAGGCTTATGTCCGTCAGATTGGAGCGGTCTTCGGGCAAAAATCACAGCTGATTTGGGATATCCCACCGGTGGATAGCTTTCGTATGAATAAGGCTATTTATGGAATACCCGACAAGGATTATACACAACGGCTTGAGGTGATGAGCAAGCTCTTCGGCGTTGAGGATTTCATTACAAGGCCGACCAGGGTACTGTCTTTAGGAGAGCGCATGAAATGTGAGTTTATCATGGCAATGCTTCATCAACCAAAGGTGGTATTTTTAGATGAACCGACAATCGGGCTTGATGTTATCGCTAAGCAAAAAATTCGTGAATTCATCAAAGAAATGAATGGTCGAGGAACTACCTTTATCCTTACAACACATGACTTAGAGGATGTGGAGCAGTTGGCCAAGAATGTTATTATCATCAACCATGGGGAAAAAGTATTTGATGATTCCATCGATAACCTGCGTAAGGTCCTCGGTGAAAAGAAACTCGTTCGGTTGGTACTTACAAAGCCATTAAAAGAGCTTGATATTGAGGGTGCCGATATTATAGAAAAGGAATCAGAGCTTAATATTACGGTTTCGGTTGACTTAGAAAGAATAACAATTACGGAATTTATAGAAAAGCTTTCGAAACGATGTGATTTTACCGATATTTCTATCAAGGAGATGCCGATGGAGACCATCATCACGCATATTTATCAGAGCAAGGAGAATTATGGAACAGCATAATTGAGTAGAAGGTCAAAAGTCGCTGTTTGGAGATGTCATGAGTATCGTTGTAAGGTTAGGGTGTAAAAGCCCACTTTATTGTGTCAATTGTCAATTTGCACAATTTCGTTCTGGAATGGTAAAACATATTTTGATAATCAAATTATAATTCATACTTAAAAAGTTATGCCTGCGTGATCCTACGTTTAATCTAATACAAAAGGAAGGATGTAAAATAGTATGAGCGATGTTGATAAGAGTGAAAAAGAATTAGGAGAAAATATCGATTTTAAGGTAGGAGTAGAAAGGGTTGAAAACAGATCCTCACTGGCAGAAATGAGCTACTTTGAGGAAGAAATTCTAAAGGCCTTGAAGGAGCAGACAGAGCACCTGAAGCAGATTAAGTACTTTATATGCTATTTCTTTTGTGTTTCAATTATTGCTATACTATTAGGATTATTAAAATAATAAAGGGTTATAACAAATGGATGACGAAGATTATTTATAATAAGCACATTGGGGAGGTAATTATGCGGACAGAAACCGAAATGATGGACTTAATCCTAACAAAAGCGGTCAAAGACGATAGAATTCGTGCAGTTACTATGGAGGGTTCCAGAGCAAATAGTAACGCAGTACATGATCGGTACAGCGATTTTGATATTGTGTATTATGTTACAGATGTGCGCGAATTTACCAAAGATAAAAACTGGGTATGCTATTATGGAGATATTCTTATCATACAGTATCCGATGGATTGGTATTCGCATCCCTATGATTATAACAGTAGGGATACCTTTACTTATTTAATTCAATTTGCAGATGGTAACCGAATTGACCTTACGCTTGTGGATATTCAAAATATTGAGAGGGAAGCGAACAATAGAGAACCCAGGGTGGTGTTGCTGAACAAGGATCAATATAAGGAATTGGTACCGATTGAAAAGGAAGATGAATTTTTTATTAAGCCACCGACAAAGATGGAATTTTATAATGCCTGTAATGAATTCAGGTGGCTGTCTGTATATGTCTCAAAGGGCTTGTGTAGAGAAGAATTCTACTATGCCAGATACAGCTTCGAGGTTCCGTGCATGGAGATGTTTCTGAAAATGTTAAGCTGGAAAATCGGTATACAACAGGGCTTCAAGGTAACGACCGGAAGTCACAATAAGTACTTAAAAAGGTTCCTTTCCGAAGATGAAATGAGTCGCCTTCAGGGGATATTTCCGGAAGGCGAATATGAAGCTATGTGGGACAAGTTGGTTCTGATGTATGATTACTTTAATGAATTGGAGAATGAAGTAGCAGGATACTTAAGATTTCAAGTTGATAAAGAGGAAACCATGAGAGTCCGAGCTTTTCTTATTAAAAGAAGAGAGGAAAGATAAGATTAACACGAAAATACAGATAGGAACAAGGGTTAGTGATTAAGAAATATCTATTTGTGTTTCAGGATGATATAAGATAGAATAATTTTAAAGATGATATAAGATATCAGGAGGGGATCGACATGAAGAAGATTGCAATTATCGGTGCGATGGATGAAGAAGTGAATGTATTAAAGAGTAAGATGCAAAATACCAGCATAGAAATAATAGCCTCGATGGAATTTTGCGAGGGAATACTGGTGGGTAAAGAGGTTGTTGTGGTCCGAAGCGGTATCGGAAAGGTAAATGCAGCGGTTTGTACTCAGATTCTTGTTGATTTGTACCAGGTGGATGCGGTCATTAATACAGGAGTAGCAGGATCTCTTCGTAATGAAATAGATATTGCAGATATTGTACTTTCAACCGATACGCTTCAGCATGATATGGATGCGACCGGGTTTGGCTATGAGCTTGGAATCATTCCAAGAATGGACCAATCGGTGTTCCGGGCAAATGAAAGTTTATTAGAACTTGCGAAAGAGGTATGTAAGGAAGTGATTCCCGAGGTAGGAATTCATACCGGGCGGATTGTCAGCGGCGATCAGTTCATATCGGACAATGTTAAGAAGGAATGGCTGTCCAAGTACTTTGGTGGTTTTTGTACTGAGATGGAGGGAGCTGCGGTTGCGCAGACCGCTTATTTAAATAATATACCATTTTTGGTGGTCCGAGCAATTTCAGACAAAGCGGATCATAGTGCTGAAATGAGCTATGCGGAATTTGAAGAAATTGCAATCGGGCATACGGTTAAGCTCTTAGAAGCCTTGTTGACAAGAATATAAGTTAGGAAATCAGATATATGCACTTAAGATTATAATGATTAAACTGCCGATATTTAACAATAATGTTAATAATTGGCAGTTTTATTTAGGCATGCCATTTTTTATTGCAAATAGTACAAAAAATATTGTAATTGGTGTTGTAATTGCACATTGCAGAGGATAAACCAATTAAAGTATAATAATGGAAGAATTGATATTAAGGGCATAGAAGCTATGGCTTGAGCATCATGAAATCAGAATATAACACTAATTGGGATAAAGAAGGGGTTTAATTATGGAGAATCAGTTTAGAGTTCAGAATATGTTACATAGTATGGAGCAGACGATTGTTGGGAAGAGAGAAGTTCTGGAATATACCTTGATAACGCTGCTTGCAGGCGGACATCTGCTTTTAGAGGATGTACCGGGAGTCGGAAAGACAACACTTGCCAAGGCACTGGCTCAGACCATTGACTGCGGGTTCACTAGAATACAGTTTACACCGGATACACTACCGGGAGACATTACCGGATTGTCCATTTACAATATGCAGACAGGTAAATTTGAATATTGTAAGGGTGCAATCGTGAATAATATCATATTGGCGGATGAGATTAACCGGACCTCGCCCAAGACTCAAGCAAGCTTACTGGAAGCAATGGAGGAGAAGCAGGTAACGGTGGATGGTGTTACCTATTCGCTTGATAGACCCTTTATGGTAATTGCAACGCAAAACCCGGTAGATTTTCTTGGTACCTATAATCTCCCTGAGGCACAGTTGGATCGTTTTATGATGAAGATTTCCATTGGTTATCCGAAGGCCGGTGATGAAAAAGTAATGGCCGATCGTTTCCTTAGTAAACAGTTGGGGAAGAAGCTGGAGCCGGTGGTTGATGGGGATACTGTTCTTAAGATGCAGCAAGAGGTGGAGCAGATTATGATCTGTCAGGAGTTGGTTACCTATACCACGAAGATTGTCCAGGAAACACGTAAGGACGCCAACATTTCACTGGGTGCAAGCCCAAGAGCAACTTTGGCACTGCTTCGTGCAGCACAGGCGCTCGCGTATATTTCAGAAAGAGATTACTGTATACCGGATGATATCATACGATTGATCCAACCGGTTCTTTCACATCGTATTATTTTGTCCTCGGAAGCAAGAATCTCTCAAGCAAAGACGGCAACCATTCTGAAATCCATAATTGCCAAGGTTCAGGTACCCGTACTGGCAGGCAGATAGGACAATACCATGAAAATAAACCGTCTCATCAGTATCGTCTTAATTATAGGCTGCAGTGTATTTGCCTCTTACTACGGAGGTAATATTTCATATGCACTTTTTTATTTGTCTCTTTTGATTCCCTTGATATCGTTTTTATATACTGTTTATGTTTATACACGCTTCAAGCTTTATCAATCAATGGATAACTATCAGGTAGTGAAGGGAGATTGGACCGTATATTCCTTCATCATTGCTAATGAAGATTATATTACCTACCGCAATGTTAAGGTGAATTTCCTGGGTGATAACTCCATGATTGAAGCGGTGAAGTCAACAAGGTACAGCTTGCTTCCCGGCGAAAGTGAAAAGCTTCAGACCAGAATCAAATGTAATTATAGAGGGGAATATTACGTTGGTGTGGATTCGGTTGAGATCATGGACTTTCTTTATCTGTTCCGCATTACATATCCCGTTCGTAATAAGTTGAAGGTAGTGGTTCTGCCCCGAGTGGTACAGCTGGAGGAACTGGGGATTGCACCCCTTCAGCAGGATGTAAAAAATCCGCAGAGATTCACTAATTCAGCACAGGAAGAACTCGATACAGAACTAAGAAAATATTATCCGGGAGATTCGCGAAAGGTAATTCATTGGAAAGCAACCGCAAAAATGCGTGAAATGATCAGCCGTAGATATCAACACATTCCTAAGGCTAAGCTTGCTGTATTTATGGATCTGAAGAAAGTAAAAGAGGATGATCTTAAGGCAGTAATTGTCGAAGATAAGATTATTGAAAGCGTACTTGCAATTACTAATTATTACGCACTTCGAAGAACGCCCGCCACCATTCTATATGATTTGGGCGGAAAGCAGCAGGTTTCGATTTCCTCCAAAGATGATTTTGATGCCTTTTATAGAACCTGTGCGAAGATACGTTTTCGGGGAAGTATACCGATTCATGCGCTTTTAAACGAGAGTCTATTGTATCATGATGATGGGTTGTTTTGTGTCATTGCCACCCATTACCTGACAAAGGAACTTTCTATCGCTTCACTTTCGGCGGTTACAGGCGGAAATCATGTGAGTATTCTCTTTCTCAGCGATGATATCTCAGAAGATACAAAGAAGATTATATACATGATGAAACAATCAGGTGTTAATATATATCAGATTATGTCGGAGGAAGAGATCGGTAATGTCCTCACGGGGGAGGCTTTTTCATGTTGAAGAATCAAGAACGACTATATCAGATATATCATTCCATATTAAGCATGGCTATAACATGGGCACTGGAATTGGCAATCAATCAATATTGCACCTTGAATATACCGATTATAATGACAGCGGTATATTCGATTGTTTCAGCGCTTATTGTCTACCTGTTTGATCTATATAAGAAAAATATCCTCAGCTATATTCTGTTGGTAGCTATCATTCCTCTTGCGGCATTGATTTTTTGGATTTTGAAGGTGAATCCTGCTAAATGTCTTATGGACTATGTCAACTGGTGCATGATTTATAATGGTTCGGAGGAGCTTTATCAGGCATCATTTGCTAACTTTACCATTTTTATTACGGCACTACCGGAAATGATTTTATTATATCTCATAACAAAAAGACAAACAGCCAAGCTAGTGTTGGGTGCAATTATCATTGCAACGCTATTGGTGCTTTGTGTTAATCGGATTGATGTGAATAAAGCTACTGTTGGGATTGCTACTTTTTATATTGTTACTGTTATCGTTGAGCTTTGCGGTATCATTTACAGCAAAAAGGAAGGACATTCGGATAAAAAGGAAGGAATTTTGTACCTTGCTCCAATCTGTCTCCTTCTTACAATTCTATCGGTCAGTATGCCCTCTAAGGCGGATCCGATTCAATGGACCTTTGTTAAAGATATGTATCGAAACATCAGCGATCAGATTGAAATATGGCGGACTGAGCTGACTTATACCCTCGGAAACAGCAGCATCGAATTTACCGTATCTCGAGTTGGTTATAGTGATAACAACGGAAATTTAAATAACAATGAAATTACGGAGGATAAACGGACTGCACTTTTGCTTGAGGGACTGAGTCAAGGGGATAAGGTTTACCTGACTGGCTCCATCAGTGATGTATATACAGGTAGCAGCTGGGAGAAAAGCCGTAAGGATTATCTGAAAGATGAAGAGGATTATTTACTGGATTACGAGGAGCTTTTCTTCGCGATATCCAGACAGGATTTGGAGGTTTTGCAGAACAACAGATTTGTACAAAGCAGGAGTATAAAAATCAACTATCATAATATTAAGACAAAAACTTTTTTCTATCCGCTAAAGACGAGTTACTATGACATCACCTCATCCTATCATAAGCTTTTCGATGAATCGGCGCAGATAACATTTAAAAAGGCACGCGGAAAGGGAACCTCCTATCGTAACTATTATTTCGATATGAATCTTCAAGGGGAAGCTTTTCAAAAGATGCTAAATGATGCGGATTCTTTTTCCTATGATAATGCACCACAAATCAATCAGGAAACAGCACACTGGCTACAGGATAATGTATTTTATAAGGACAAGATTGATTCATTGATTGACAAACAAAATATTTATCAGGTACTTGGAGAACGGGCGAAGGTAATTGAGGACAGGGATACGACGCTGCCCAGTGAGCTCCCGGACAGAGTGAAGCAACTGGCCATGGATATTACGGCTGATTATGATACAACTTATGAAAAGCTGAAAGCGATTGAAGCCTATCTGGTGAAATACACTTATACCCTGTCTCCGGAAAAAGCACCGAAGGGCGAAGACTTTGTTGACTATTTTCTTTTCGAAAGTAAGGAAGGCTATTGTACCTCTTTTGCATCAGCCATGGCTGTTCTAGCAAGATGCATCGGAGTACCGACTAGGTATGTCGAGGGTTTTGTTGTTAATTGTGACACTACAACAGAGGATAGAATCTATGAGGTAAAAAACAATCGAGCCCATGCATGGGCGGAGGCTTATATTGAAGGTATCGGCTGGATTCCATTTGAGGCGACAGCGCCTTATTTCAATACAAGATATACGGAGTGGGCGGATATTAATAAAAATGCATCAGGGAATGCGGGAGTTGTCATGCCAATTATTCCTCAGAGCAGTCAGCCGATGAATCCGATAGATATGACGAAGTACCAGACGAATCATGTGAAAGAAAAAATAAACAATGCAGTAAATGTAATTTTTATCTTTTTTGCCGTTATGCTCAGCTTGCTTCTGGCAGTAATTATTTACTATTGTGTCCTAAGATATCGCTATCATAAGGCCTATCAAAAGGCAGATAGCAGTAATAAGATGTACCTTTTGTTCCTCAGAATCCTACAACTACTAAAAAAAGAAGGCTATTCACTGGATCAGCAGGAAACCGTCCTAATGCTATCAAAAAGGGTGAAGGAGCATTTGCGGTATAATAATGTTACCTTCCGCGAGGTGGCGAATATCTTCATGCGCTATCGGTATGCAGAAAAAGAAGTAACAAAAGCGCAACTGGAACAGGTTTATGACTATCACCTTGGGTTGTCATCAGGGCTGAAGTTGGGAGCGAATCGGTTGAAGCTATGGCTGGAGGAATTTATTTTCCTCATTCAGCTAGATCGACAATTGAAACACCGGTATAGTAATACTTAAGGAGATCAACATAATCCGAGCCTTCTTCTGCCATGGCATTGGCTCCGTATTGACTCAGGCCTACACCGTGACCGGCACCATTACAGATGATGCGCGCTTTTCCTTCATATTCTTCTATATAAAAATGGCTTGATGCAAGCCCTAGGACCTTGGCAAATTCTTCACCGGAAACGGTTTTGTTGCCAAGGTCTATTTTTAGTACATAATCGGCGCTGTCACGGGAGGTTATCTTGACCTCGTCAAAGAAATCCTTTTCCGAAAGGTCAAGCTCGGTATAATAATTTGAGAGAGTCTGGATAAGATCTGCGACTTCAAATTCTTCAATACGAAGGTAATTGGTAGAGGTAACATCTTGTTTACTGGAAACACTGATCAGGTATGGAATATCGACTCCCCAAGCCTCTGAGGCATTTCTGGTGAGGCCTGTACCGGTATCAAAAAAGACAGGAAGAATTAGCTCATCCTGGAAGACAAGTACCTTATCCTTCGTCGCAAATACGGCATTTTCAATTTTTGAAAAATATGTATTATATTCCGATGTACCCCAAAGTTGTTCCAGGGAGTCAAGCCCGATGTAGGAAAGACCCAGCTGTGAAGTGGTAAAACTCGTCTTGCCCGAATCATTCTTAGAGAGAAGATTCATATTATACAATGCATAGGTTCGGGCAATCACTGCCTGGGCCTTCAAGGATTCCATCTCATAAGCCGCCGGCATGTTAGCAGCTATCACACCAATCAGGTAATTATCAAAGGAAAGCTCCTGTTTTGTGCCATTTACTTCATAATATATGGTTAAATCCATTGCTTCAAGTGAGGGAGAATCCTTACTCTTTGCAAACAGAAGGGTCAGAACGAAGGGGAGTAGGAGTACCATTATACTGACAATCAAGGTTTTAAGCAGAATCTTCTTCATAAATCCTCCATAAACGCAGAGTACCCCTATAATCGTTATGCAATGCCAAGAGTACTTAGGAGTATTACTATATTATATTAGTACATGTAATAATATATGCTAAAATATTACTACAGGGCGGATAAAATTGTTTGTAGATATTTCTGAAAAAAATATTTTGATTTAAGGATTATTTAATAATTGTCCTGTTACAATCAGATTACCACAGTGGAAATGAACAGGAGCAAAGCTCCTTCTATACACAAAGATTTATTATAGTTTTTTGAACAGGAGCAAAGCTCCTTCTATACACAAAGATTTATTATAGTTTTTTGAAAGGAGCTTGGAATGTATTATAGAATACTCTCTAAAGATTTAAAACGAAAAAAGACGATGAACATCATACTGCTGATTTTTATTATTTTAGCGACGATGTTCATATCGAGTAGTGTAAATAATCTGATTGTAATAACCTCGGCACTTGACAGTTATTTTACTAAGGCAGGCCTCGGTGATCAAATTTTTTTAACGATTAATGAAGAAAATAATGACCAGGCTATCACCGAATTCTTAAAGGAAAACAAAAATGTTGATAGCTGGACCAGGGATGAGAACATGTTTTTGGTTCGTGATGACATAAAGCTGAAGAACGGTAATGAGTTTGTCATGACTAATATTGCCCTGATCAGTAGCTATTATATTAAGCAACAGAAGTTTTTTGATAGCAGCGACAGAGTTATTACTAAAATAAATGATGGTGAGATCTACTTACCGATTAAGGTAATGGAGGATAATGCCTTAAAAACCGGGGATGTGATCACAATAGTGAACGGTGAGATCCGCATGCAATTTACAATTAAGGATAATTGTAAGGATGCTTTATTGGGATCAAGTATGATGGGGACGGCAAGACTTATCATCAGTGATCATGACTATGATAAATTGAAGACCGGTGCGGATTTGAGCTTTGGATCCATCTATTCCGTCAAAACCGAGAAGCTGGAGGCTTATAATAAGAATTTCGATAAGCAAGGGTTTAATATCCTCGTTACCTGCGATCAAAAATTAGTTTCGACAACCTACATTATGGATACGATGATTGCCGCCATACTTTTAGTGGTAAGTGTTTGCCTGATTTTAATTTCCTTTGTAATTCTTAGGTTTACGATTGCATTTACCTTGAATGAGGAATTTAGAGAAATCGGTATTATGAAAGCGATAGGGATCAGAAGCAGTAAAGTAAGGGGTCTTTATATAAGCAAGTACTTTGCCATATCGGTGGTGGGAGCCATAATCGGATTCATTTCCAGTATTCCGTTTGGTGAGATGTTTTTAAAGCGGGTATCTAAAAATATGATCGTAAGTAGTACCGGGGAAGCCCTGATTATAAATCTTATATGTTCCGTCTTGATTATTGCGGTTGTACTGCTGTTTTGCTATCGGTGTACGCATCAAGTGAACAAATTTTCACCCATTGATGCGATCAGGAACGGCTCAAACGGCGAACGATATAAAAGAAAGGGCCTAATAAGCTTAAGCAACAGCAAACTTCCTGCGACTTTCTTCCTATCCCTGAATGATATACTGAGCGGATTACGAAGATACAGTGTGTTAATTATTACATTTACGCTGGGTGTTATCTTGATAATACTTCCGGTTAACACAATCAATACGCTGAGAGGTGACGGCATGATTTCCATGTTAAGTATGGCAGCGAGTGATGTATATATGGTTAATGAAAATAATCTCGCTGACTTCAGAGAAAAAGGAAGAGATTATGTCAAGGAATATCTAAATCAGATAAAAACGGACCTGTCGAACAAGGGAATTTCAACTTCTGTTTACTGCGAAACAATGTTCACCTACAGTGTATCCTATCAGGATAAGAGCATTAAAGCGTTTACTAAACAGGGAACCAATATAAATGCCGATCAGTATACCTATATCGATGGTCAGGCACCAAAGTATGCAAATGAGGTTGCACTCACCTACATAACCGCAGATAGTATAGGTGCTAATATCGGTGATACCGTCAAAATAAAAATCGGGAATACGGAACAGGACTTTGTGGTTTCAGCTATTTATCAATCAATGAATAATCTGGGTAAGAGCATGCGCTTTTCTGAGAAAGCGACTCTGGATTATTCACAAGCAATCGGTGCAGCTGCAGTCCAAGTCAGATATCTGGATCACCCTAACTCACAGGTAAGAGAAAAGCGCAAGGCAGATATAGCAGAATGGTATCCTAAATATGAGATTTATGACGGGCAGGAATATATTCGTAATCAGATAGGAGATATCGCTGGGCAGCTGGAAGGGATTAAAAGATTGATTGTGATTGTTATCATTATAATAAATATGTTGGTTGCAGTGTTGATGGAAAAGATTTTTATTGCTAAGGAAAAAGGAGAAATCGGAGTACTGAAAAGTATTGGCTTTAGCAATTGGGCTATCATCAAGTGGCAGGCGTTTCGGATTGGAATCATCCTTTTGATATCTACTGTATTAGGAGCACTGCTATCAAATCCCTTGGCACAAATTTCAACGGTACAGTGCTTTAAGATTATGGGAACCAGTCATGTTGATTTTGTAATTAAGCCCCTTGAGATTTATTTTATGTACCCAATGTTAATATTTGCCGTTACAATGATGGCCAGTATTCTTACAGCACTTCAGGTCAGAAGAATTACAACCAGGGAGACAAACAATATAGAATAGTTGCCTAAGAAGTGCAGAGAAACCAAATGTGACAGAATGTTAGATCGTGTGAAATAAAGAACAATTTCACA